>DAIRGA010000001.1:187962-309165 GCA_036794825.1 Bacteroidales bacterium
CCTGCAATTTCCGGTTTCCAAAAATGGCTGCATAGGATCAGAAAACCTTATTCCCCAAAACCAACCTTAGTAGAACTGGCCGCCCCCAAAAGTCATAAAACCTTATTACCTTATTTTCAATGGATTGAGCCCTGACAGGGTTTGTACCAAAGGCATCCGCTGGAAAACCCTGTCAGGGCTGTTCGTAAATACTTTTTTAGGGTTACAACCATAAAAACTCATGGATTTTAATTATTTTTGCGGTCATAACCCAAAATCATGAATTATGATAGCGAGAAAGCAGTATTTGGATCAATTCGGGGAGTTTATTGACAAACCTTTTATCAAAGTGCTGACAGGCATCAGACGTTGTGGCAAATCGGCCATGCTTCAACTTTTGAGAGAGCAGCTACTTGGCCGTGGTATTGCAGAAAGTCACATCCTACTGATCAACTTTGAGAGTTTTGAGTTTTCGGGATTGGATACTTCGGAAAAACTCTATGAATATCTTCGCAGTAAAATCATTGACAATCAACGTTTTTATATTTTGCTCGATGAGATACAAGAGGTGAAGGAATGGGAAAAAACCGTCAATGCACTCACCGTTGATTTCGATACTGATGTTTATATTACCGGTTCAAATTCCCGGTTACTTTCATCGGAACTGGCAACCTACCTTGCCGGGAGGTACGTTCAAATACCTGTTTACACACTCTCTTTTGCCGAATATCTCCATTTCAAACAGCAGCGCGACCCTGAATTGAGCATAAATACACATGGGGCTTTTGCCGCGTTTTTGCAAATGGGTGGCTTCCCGGTTTTGCACACGCTCGACTATCCAGTGGAAACGGCCTGGAAAATCGTATTCGATATTTATTCATCAGCTATCCTGCGCGATACGGTGCAGCGCCACAATATCCGCGATGTTGAATTGCTCGAAAGGGTGGTCAGGTTCGTATTCGACAACATTGGCAACAGCTTTTCAGCAAAAAACGTAGCCGACTTTTTTAAAAGTCAACAACGCAGGATTGATTTGAATACGGTGTACAACTACCTTTATGCTCTCGAAAGCGCTTTCATCATTTACCGCACTCCCCGTTACGACATCAAAGGCAGGGAAATTCTGAAAACATTCGAGAAGTATTTTGTTGGCGATCATGCACTTATATATGCTTTGATGGGCTATCGAGGCAGAATGATCGGGGGATTGCTCGAAAACATCGTTTCGCTTGAGTTGCGGCGAAGGGGTTATAATGTTTATGTCGGAAAAATTGATGACAAAGAGATTGATTTTATGGCTGAAAAGAAAGATGAAAAAGTTTATGTGCAGGTATGTTACCTCATGGCGGAGCAAAGTACAATTGACAGGGAATTCCAGCCACTTCTCAGCATTCGAGACAACCACCCCAAATATTTAGTCACAATGGACGAATCCTGGCACGATAACGTGGAAGGAATAAAGGTGCTTCATATTGCTGACTTCCTTCTAATGGAGGGCCTTTCATAAATCTAATGATGAAATTCCGGTTTTCGAATAAGTTGAGCCCTGACAGGGTTTCAGACCCTGTCAGGGCTGATACTGACCGGTCTTACAAGGCATCAAACCTTGTTATCAATGGATTGAGCCTTTACAGGGCTTTTGTTTTTAAACAATTATCCCATGAGGTTTAACCGACAATAAGCCGTTTTTCAATTTCATCTGCCTTCCTGATGCCAATGACGGGTTAACTTCCGCTGATTATGACCAGATGAGGGGCGGGTTGTTCGGATAAGAGAATATCTTTTCTACTTTTGTCCGTTGATAAAACTTCTATTCACTCAATTTCTTCTGACATGAAACGACTTCTTGTACTTTGTTTGCTGATAATGAACTTTTTATCAGTTTTTAATGGATTTACCCAGAATGCTCCGGAAGGAACGGTGATGACCGCCGAAACCTTTTCCGGTATCAAATTCCGCAGTATAGGGCCGGCGCTGATGGCTGGCAGGGTGGCTGATATTGCCATTCACCCCGAAAACAACAATATCTGGTATGTGGCTGTCGGGTCAGGTGGTATTTGGAAAACCACCAACTCCGGCACTACCTGGACACCCATTTTTGATAATCAGGGTTCATATTCAATTGGTTGCATCACCATTGATCCGACCAATCCCAATGTGATCTGGGCAGGAACCGGCGAAAATGTCGGAGGTCGCCATGTGGGTTATGGTGATGGAATTTATCGCAGCGCCGATGGTGGGGCGACATGGCAAAATATGGGGTTAAAAACATCAGAGCATATTTCGAAGATCATCGTTCATCCGACCGATCCCCTGACGGTGTGGGTTGCGGCACAGGGGCCACTTTGGTCGAAAGGAGGGGAGCGTGGTGTTTACAAAACGGTGGATGGCGGAAAGACATGGAAAAAGACCCTGGGCGATGACCAGTGGGTTGGTGCAACCGACATCATGATAGACCCGCGCGAGCCGAAGCTGCTCTATGCAGCCACCTGGCAGCGCCATCGCAATGTGGCCGCTTACATGGGTGGCGGGCCGGGAACCGGCATTTACCGCTCCACCGACAGCGGCGAAACGTGGGAAAAACTTACCAACGGGCTGCCCACATCGAATATGGGAAAAATTGGCCTGGCCATTTCTCCCCAGCAACCAGACGTGATTTATGCTGCCATCGAGCTTGACCGCCGTAAAGGTGGTGTCTATCGCAGCGAAAACCGGGGTGCAAGCTGGACAAAACAATCTGACGCCGTGGCCAGCGGAACCGGGCCTCACTATTACCAGGAACTTTATGCCTGCCCGCATCAATTCGATAAAATCTACCTGGTAAGCGTGTACATGCTGATTTCGGAGGATGGCGGGAAAAATTTCAAACGGATGAACCACCGCTTTATGCACGTGGACAATCATGCCATCGCCTTTCGGAAAAATGACCCCAACTACCTGCTGGTGGGAAATGATGGAGGGCTTTACGAGACTTTCGACCTTACACAAAACTGGAAATTTGTGGCCAACCTTCCGGTAACACAGTTTTACAAAGTGGCTGTGGATGATGATTTTCCTTTTTACAACGTATATGGCGGCACACAGGACAACAACACCCAGGGCGGGCCATCGAGGACAGACAACGTGCATGGAATCCGCAATGCCGACTGGTTTGTTACCCTTTTTGGCGACGGACACCAGCCGGCCACGGAGCCTGGAAATCCGGATATCGTCTATTCGCAGTGGCAGCAGGGAAATCTCGTCCGCTACGACCGGACAACCGGCGAATACATCTTCATCAAACCACAACCTGAAGAGGACGACAGTCTGGAACGCTTCAACTGGGATTCGCCAATATTAGTAAGTCCGCACAAGTCAACCAGGCTCTACTTTGCCTCGCAGCGCGTGTGGCGATCGGAAGACCGCGGCGACAGCTGGACAGCCATTTCCGCTGATCTGACCCGTAACCAGGAGCGCATTACCCTGCCAATCATGGACAAAACCTGGAGCTGGGATTCACCCTGGGATTTCCTTGCCATGTCGGATTACAACAGCATCACTTCACTGTCGGAATCACCGCTGAAAGAGGGGCTTATCTTTGCCGGCACTGATGATGGTTTGATCCAAATCACCGAAAACGGAGGCCAATCCTGGACAAAGGTTGAGGTGGGATCGCTTCCCGGAGTGCCTGCAACGGCATTTGTCAACGACATCAAAGCCGACCTTTTTGATGAAAACACCGTCTATATCGCACTCGATAATCACAAATACGGCGACTTCGCTCCCTATCTGCTGAAAAGCACCAACAAAGGCCGCACCTGGAGCTCCATCCGCAGTAACCTGCCCGACCGCACGCTGATGTGGCGTATAGTTCAGGATCACGTAAAGCGGGAGCTGATGTTTTTAGCCACCGAATTTGGAATATGGTTTACGCCCGACGGTGGAAATCAATGGATTCAGTTCAAAGGCGGCCTTCCGGTGATTTCCTTCCGCGACCTGGCCATCCAGCAGCGCGAAAACGACCTTGTGGCCGCTTCATTTGGAAGGGGATTTTATATACTCGATGATTACAGTTTTCTAAGAGAGGTCACCGAAACGCAACTAAAGGATGAGGCTGTGATCTATCCGGCACGCAAGGCATGGTGGTACATCGAAAGAAAAACTTTAGGCTCGGAGCAGAAGGCCTCTCAGGGAGATGCCTATTTTACAGCAGAAAATCCGCCTTTTGGCGCTGTTTTCACCTATTACCTGCGTGATTCGTATGAATCTTCAAAAGCGCTGAGGCAGAAAAATGAAAAGGATTTAACTGCACAAAACAAGGATATACCCTTCCCGGGCTGGGAAGCAGTGGATGCTGAGAGGACTGAAGATGCCCCAAAAGTCTGGATTTTCATCAACGACCAGGATGGGAACCTCGTCCGGCGGATTGAAGGAACCAACACGAAAGGATTTAACCGCGTTGCCTGGAATCTGCAAATCCCATCTGCTATAGCCATTCAATCGGTAGTTTCGGAATGGGAACCCTCCAGCCCGATGGCAGCCCCCGGAACCTACACAGCTACGTTGTTTAAACTGATTAATGGCGAATTTACCCAACTCGCCGACCCGATAAGCTTTGAGGTGGTTCAGATGCGCGAAGGTACTTTAAAAGGCGCTGCCCCGGAAGTTACTGCCGGATTCTGGAAAGAGGTTGAAGGTGTTCGTGGATCGGTGACCGCCACATCCGCAGCGCTGCGCAACAGCCTGAAAAGGGTTGAACTGATGCGCAAAGCGCTGGCCCGCACGCAGGTTGAACCACAGGAGCTGGAAAGAAGAATCTCGGAAGTACGCTCGCAGCTTATATCGCTGGATAATGAGCTAAACGGCAACAGATCGAAACAGGAAGTAGGCGAAAATCAGAAGCACACCGTTAACGACAGGCTTTCGGCTGCAATGCTGGGCACCTTTGGCTCAACTTATGGTCCGACCGCCACTCACCAGAAAAGCCTTGAAATTGCCAAACGTCAGCTTGGCGGAATTAAAGAGAAACTGGAAGTGCTGCGATTAACAACAATTCCTGGTTTAGAAAGAGATCTCGCCGCCGCCGGTGCTCCCTGGTTTGAAGGGCAACCGCTGCCGGAAGAGTAAGATAGATTTATCTTGCTGTCAATCAGGAACATTCAGGTCAGGACTTTCTGAACTTTGGAGCAAAAGTCTTCTTCGGCCTGTATGATTCATCACGATAGGATACCAATTCGTAGTCGAGTTGTTTCTTGCGGATATCAATGTTTTTCACCCGGATACGGATTGGGTCGCCGAGTTTATACTCACGCTGGTAGCGGTGCCCGATCACTTTGTAATTGTCTTCGTCGAGGTAATAAAAGTCATCATCAAGGTCTTGCAGTCTGACCATCCCTTCGCATTTGTTCTCCTTGATTTCGACAAAGATGCCGTATTTTGAAACTCCTGAAATCAAACCGTCAAACTCCTGTCCGATCTTGTCCGACATGTATTCGGCCTGCTTGTATTTGATGGAAGCGCGTTCGGCTTCCTGTGCTTTGCGTTCCATTTCGGAGGAGTGGTTGCAGTAACCTTCATATTCGTCGGCGCTTACCGATGGTTTTTTGTCGAGATAGTGCTGCAACAGCCTGTGCACCATCAGGTCGGGATAGCGGCGGATAGGGGAGGTAAAATGGGTATAATAGGGAAATGCAAGCCCGTAATGACCTATGTTTTTAGTTGAATATTCAGCTTTCGCCATCGTGCGAACGGCGAGCGTTTCCACAAGGTTTTCCTCACCTTTTCCATGCACTTTATCAAACAGTTCGTTGAAGGATTTTGCCAGACTGAGCTCGGAACCGATGCGCATTTTGTAACCTAATTTCCCGACAAACTGGATAAACTGGTTCAGCTTCTCCGGGGATGGCTGATCGTGAATCCGGTAAACAAAAGTTTTTGGCTCGATGGCTCCTCTTTTGCGCCCGATGCGCTCGGCAACACGCCGGTTGGCCAGCAGCATGAAATCCTCGATCAGGTAGTTGGACTCCTTTTGCTCTTTTACAAAAACATCAATCGGTTTGCCCTTCTCATCCAGCCTGAATTTTACTTCCTGGGTATGAAAGCTGATAGCGCCTTTTCTGAAGCGCTCTTCTTTAAGTTTCGATGCCAGTCCCCACACTATTCCGATTACCTCCGAAAGCTCGCCCTCGCCGGTTTCTATTACTTTCTGCGCTTCTTCATAATCGAATCGCCGGTCGCTGTTGATGATCGTTTTTCCAAACCACTCGCTGATGATCTTTGCGTTTTCGTCCAGTTCAAAAACTGCCGAAAAGCAGAGTTTGTCTTCCCTTGGACGAAGCGAGCAAACGTTGTTGGAGAGTTTTTCCGGCAACATCGGGATCACCCTGTCAACCAGATAGATGGATGTGCCGCGCTGGAAAGCCTCTTTGTCAATTTTGCCTTCCGGCTTTACATAATACGACACATCGGCAATGTGTACACCCACCTCGTGGTTGCCATTGTCGAGCCTGCGATAACTGATGGCGTCGTCGAAATCCTTTGCATCGAAGGGATCAATGGTGAAGGTGGTGATCTGGCGGAAATCTCTCCGTTTTTTGATCTCGTCCTCTGGAATTTCGATGGGGATTCGGGCTGCTTCTGCTTCAACCTCTTTTGAGAAAGAGAGCGGGAAATCATTTTCGACCAGGATAGCCTGCATCTCCACCTCGTTGTCGCCCGGCCTGCCCAGCACCTGCGTCACCTCGCCGAAAGGGTTGTTGGCATGTTCGGGCCATTCGGTCATTTTTACCACCACTTTTTCACCGTGTTTAGCGCCATTGAGGTTGGCCAGCGGGATAAAAATATCCACCGGCATGTTGGGGCTTTCCGAAATCATAAAAGCAAACTTGAGCGACTTCTCAATGGTTCCCACAAAATGGGTTTTGGCTCGTTTGATAATTTCGATGATCTCACCCTCAGGCTTATGCCCCTTCCTTCGCGGGAAAAGCCGAACTTTCACCATATCCCCGTGAAGGGCATGACCGGTGTTGTTGGCGCCGATAAACACATCCTCGCCCAAATCCGGTGAAGTAACATAAGCTTTGCCGGTTTGCTTCATATCCACTTTCCCGGTAACCGACGCCTTGAATCCCTGTTCCGAAGTAAGTTTTTCGGGATTAGCCCTGAATTTTCCGCGCCGCAGCTGCTCGAGTTCGCCTTTGGCCGCCATCTCTTCCATGGCTTCCACTACCAGGTTTTTGGCCGATTTATCATTCGCCCCAAGAAGATGGGCAACCTGCTTGTAATTGAAGCTGCCAAAAGGGTTTTCGGCAAAATGACTTCTTACTCCGGCAATGATTGCTTTCCTGCCCAGACGGATCTTTTCGGTTTTCTCTTTTTTCGGTGGTCTGCGTTTTTTTGACATGACGTTGAGGTTTGAATTTCAGGCGAAGGTAATCAAACTCGCCGAATGTGTTAAACGAAAATTCCAGAGCCAAAGGCCGATATCCTCTTACAAAACCCAATAATTCTCTTTTTTGACAGAAACGAAGTAATTTCATTCCCGCCATCTATGTCCCTTCCATCGCGCTCATCGAGTCATCAGCCATTACTCCTGAAATCCTGGCAGTTTTACTGCTGTAAAATGCTCAAAACCATTTCATTTTGGCAAAAAGTCACTGTTTGCATTAATTTTGTTCATGGAGCAGAAAAAAAATCAGAAATGGATTACAAGGATTATTACCAGATTTTAGGAGTTGAAAAGACCGCTTCGAAACAAGAGATCAAAAAGCAATACCGGAAGATGGCGCAGATGTATCATCCCGACCGCAATCCCGACAACAAAACCGCTGAGGAGAAATTTAAAGATATTCAGGAGGCTTACGAGGTATTGGGTGATGAGTCAAAGCGGGCTAAATATGACCAACTGGGGGCAAACTGGAACCAGTTCCGCGAAGGTGGCGCTGGTTTTGACTTTTCGCAATGGGCGCAGCAGGGCGGTGGTCGCAACTACAGAGTCTCTTTTGATGATATGTTTGAAGGTGGCGGAGGTTTCAGCGACTTTTTCAACAGCTTCTTTGGCGGTGGCAGTGGTTTCCGTCAAAGCGGATATAGCGGTCACCAGGGGCAGCGCAGGCATTCAGTAAGGATGAAAGGACAGGACTACCAAACCACTCTTAACATCACGCTCTTCGAAGCCTACCACGGCACTTCCGCTTTGTTGACTATTGATGGCCAAAAAATTAAAGTACCGGTTAAGCCGGGGGTACGCAACGGACAGGTGCTGCGCGTACGTGGAAAAGGCGCTTTGTCAGGCAGCGGCGGCGAATCCGGTGATTTACTCATCAAAATCAATGTGACCAACAACACCGCTTTCGAGTTGAAAGAAAACGACCTGCATCTCGAAATCAAAACCGACCTCTACACGGCACTTCTTGGTGGAAAAATCACCATTCAGAGCATCGGAAAGTCCATCAGTATCAACATTGCCCCGGAGACGCAGAATGGAAAAATACTGAGACTGAAAGGACTGGGAATGCCGGTTTATGGCAAAAAGGATGAGTTTGGAGATCTATATTTGAAAATCGCTGTAGCTTTACCGGAAAACCTGAGCAGCGAGGAAAAAGCACTAATCAGGCAGTTGAAAGAGATCAGGAATTAGGCGCTTAAGTAGCAAAACCTTCCAATAAGTTGTTTGTGTGTATTTCTTGAAACATTGAGGTTTGGGGTAATAGGGTAGCGGGGTAATGAATGGCGCTGCCGGTTGGCTTCTGCTGACTATCGGCTTTTTACATCCATCTCATCCCAAAGCGCTTAACTCTCGCTGGGAGAAATTTCGGCTCTATTCATCCCGGAAACCTTATTAATTCTGATTTTGATAATAATTGAAAACCGAGGCCGTTTGTTAGCTTTAACTTGCCTAACTATCGAAAAATTATACTCCCGCACATGTTACACCAACTGCTGAAACCGGCTAACGCTCTACTCCTGGGATTGCTATTAGCCGGCAACCTGCTTCTTGCTCAAACAGCTACCATCAGAGGTTTTATCTACGAAAAGGAGACCGGAGAGCCGGTGATTTTTACCAATGCGTATCTGCTTGGAACTACTTATGGCTCTACCACCGACATCAACGGGTACTTTGCCATCACGCAAATTCCCGCAGGCAGCTACACGCTCATTGTCACCTATTTAGGCTATGATACTCTTAAAGTGGAGGTAGCCTTGAAACCCAACGACCTGCTGCAGAAGAACCTTTATCTCACCAAATCGTCGGTATTGCTCGACGCTGTGAATGTATCAGCCGAGCGCCAGGCTGTGCGCACCGAAACGCGTACATCGGTGGTAAAAGTTACACCGATCGACATCAAGCAAATACCCAGCGTTGGTGGAAAAGCTGACCTTGCGCAGTACCTTCAGGTGCTTCCGGGCGTGGTTTTCACCGGCGACCAGGGAGGGCAATTGTATATCCGTGGTGGGTCTCCAATCCAAAATAAAGTACTTCTCGATGGTATGGTCATCTACAACCCATTCCACTCCATTGGCCTCTTCTCGGTTTTCGATACCGAAATCATCAGAATTGCCGACATCTATACCGGCGGTTTCAATGCTGAACATGGCGGTAGAATTTCGTCGGTGATGGATATTACTACACGAGATGGAAACAAAAAGCATTATGCTGGTAAGGTTGGATTCTCCACCTTTGGCGCCAATGCACTGCTCGAAGGTCCCATAAAAAAGCAATCGGAAGATGGCGGCGGTAGCTCCTCATTCCTCATCTCGGCAAAAAATTCGTATCTCGAGCAGAGTTCAAAACTGTTTTATGATTACATCAATGAGGATGGGCTTCCATTTAACTTCCTCGATATTTACGGAAAAGTATCTCTCAACTCAGCCAACGGTAGTAAGGTGAATTTCTTTGGTTTCAATTTCGCCGACAAAGTGAATTACCAGGCCATTTCGGAATATTCGTGGGACGCTGCCGGGGGAGGTGTCAATTTCGTGGTAATTCCCGGACGTACACCCGTGTTGATGGAGGGTATTTTTGCCTATTCTTCTTACGATATGCGACTGGATGAAGAAGGTAAAGATCCGCGAACCAGCTCAATAAACGGTTTCAATGCCGGGTTTGATTTTACCTATTTCCAGGGCAAAAATGAAATCAAGTATGGCATCGAAATGAACGGCTTTACTACCAATTTTGCCTTCTTCAACGACCTTGGCCAGAGTGTATCTCAGGAACAAAACACTACCGAGCTCGCCGGCTTTTTCAAATACAAAATTTCGACGGGGAAATTCCTGATCGAACCGGGCATCCGTCTGCAATGGTACGCCTCGCTTTCCGATTTTTCTTTTGAACCGAGGCTTGCCATGAAATATAACTACTCCGACAACACACGGTTTAAACTTGCCGCAGGGTTATATTCTCAAAACCTCATCAGCGCCCGCTCCGACAGAGATGTGGTGGATCTTTTCTACGGATTTCTGTCAGGACCCGACCAGACCTTGATTGATTTCGACGGAAACGAAACCAAAGACAAGCTGCAAAAATCGGCACACCTTATCCTCGGTGTTGAGCAGGATTTGTCGCGCAATTTTACGGTAAATCTCGAGGGCTATTTCAAAGCATTCCCCCAATTGACCAATCTGAACCGCTACAAGATTTACGATGCCAACACTGCACCTCCAGGCACGTCACAGCTTCTGTATTCCGATTTTATTGTAGAAAAAGGAGAGGCAATGGGTGTTGACCTCTCGTTAAAATACAGCAAAAACAGGCTTTATCTGTGGACAGCCTACTCATATGCTTTCGTAAATCGTTACGACGGTGTACAATGGTACAATCCCCATTTCGACCGCCGGCACAACCTCAATATGCTTGCCGCCTACTCTATTGGCGACCTGAGGCAATGGGAGTTCAGTGCGCGATGGAACTTTGGAACCGGTTTTCCATTTACACAATCTCAGGGTTATTATGAGAAAATATTGTTTTCAGACGGTATAAATTCTGACTATATGACCGAAAACGGAATACTCGGCATTGATTATGCAGGGCTGAACCAGGGGAGATTACCCACATATCACCGTTTTGATGTGAGCCTGAAGCGGACATTTTTCTTCTCTGAAAGGACAAACCTGATGGTTGATTTTAGCGTGACCAATGTTTACGATCGTCCAAATGTGTTCTATGTAAACCGGACATCTGGCGAAGTGGTCCGTCAGTTGCCAATTATGCCCAGTCTTGGGGCTACCTTTTCATTCTAATTCCGGGTTTCAGCCATTTCAATCACCGCAATTGCAGCCACATGAACAGCCTCTTCGTGGTTTGCAGGCAACTGGTAATCCCACTTCTACCCATTTCAAAATCCCGCCGTCGAGATTTGTTGCATCATGAAAACCTTGATAATAAAGAAGATTCACGATTTTTGAGCTTCTGATTCCGGCGCGGCAGGCTACTATCACCGTTTTATCCTTTGGAATTTTATCAAGGCTGTAGATTACCTTGCCAAGGGGCATATAGATGACCTCAGGAACAATAAACTTTTCAGCGTTCCATTCCTCAGGCTCACGAACATCAAGCATTACAGCGGCATCTGTTAACAGCAGAGCGAAGGCATCCTCTGGAGCAATGTGCTGTACGCCTTCGATGTGAAATTCCTGGAATTGTGGTATTGAGTGTTTGGTAGCAGTAATCATGAAGATAAATTCAGAGATTTTTTTGCAAAATTACCAGAATTCCATAACCAGACATGGACAACGGACATGAGTTTTTATGCTGCTTAACGGAAATATGATCGTGATTTAAAACTCATAAATAATACTGAATATCCCAAAGTGCTTGTCGCTGAAAGGATTAAAATAGTGCCCCTGAAAGGTAATCATTTCTTTAATGGTAAATCCGGCAGTTAAACCGGTATCCCATCCCGGCTGTTCATTTCGGATGGCTGTTGCCTGACTGGTCAGGCCAACGAAAGTATTTTCATTTTTGTCGGGTGTAAAAGTCAATTCCGACCAACTGTAATAGAAGGAATTATCGCCATCGTTTAACTCAAAAACGTATTCCATCTCATTGTAAAATTCAAATCTCTTCCAGCACAGGTCAACCTCCAATCCCGGAACTATTCCATCGGTGAGGCCAACGGCAAACCCGACCATTGGGGTAATGGCGTATTCCAGAGCGTTGCCACCTTTAAAATTATATCCCCCAAAAAGCGAAAAGGTTTCGCGGTCTTCATAATTATAGTGGGCCTCCAGGTGAAGTTTTTCTTTGTCGGCCTTAAAAACCGGAAGCAGGTAAAAATCATCGGGGTAGATGTAAAACATCCCAATGGCCTCGAAATCCCATTCCTTTTTGTCGGTTTTTTGAGCAAAGGCAAGTGATGTGAAGAGCAACATCAGCCCAATCAGCATAAGTTTTTTGTTCATTTGTCAGATCGTCAATGATTTGTAATTTTTTCAAAAGGCGGCAATTACAATCGGTTAGATGTTGCCGTTAATGATGTTACAAATTTATCGGAAAAATGGTTGATCCGACTTGATTACCAAATCATTTTTTTCGACGGAATCGGGGAAGCAATCGCTGCCGGATGACGGTTACTTGAAAAACTTTTCCACTGTAAACAAGTCATCGGCCAGTCCAACATCAAATTTCACATCGCTGGTGGTAATTCGGGTCGAGGATTTTTTCTTCAGCGTGGTCATAGTCACTTCGTCAGCATTCCAGTATTTACCGATCTTCGAGTACCTGTATCTTGCCTCTTTTGCCTTGCTGCCCGATTTATCGTAATAATCAATGACTATGGGGAAGAAGTCTGATTTATCAATAGAAATGACCAATTTCGAGTAATTCGATTTATCGGATTTTGGTGTCAGTTCAAGAATAAACCTGTCGGATTCAGTTGATGTCAATTTAGCATTATATCTTTCAGCATAGGGACTTGTGGGAATATCTTCGATCGAAAAATCGGTTCCGGTAAAGGCCTGGCTTTTGGCCAGAAGTGAGATTTTTTTTGGTTTGTCAAAAGCGGGCATATACATCCACATCACATCACCGGGGAGCGAGAGTGTAGCAATCCCTTTTTGCTTCTCAGGCTTGGTGTAGCGATAAATCTTTTTGTCGGCGCCCTTTTGCAGCAACACTGCCTCTCTTAATTTATCATCTTTGCTGTCGTTGATTACTTCGATTTTGATATTGCCTTGCTTGTCTTTTGGAGCAAAGATCACCTGGTCCATTTTTTTCAGGATCTCCTGTCCGTCCTGCGCTTGCAAAAAGTTTATGTTGAAGAATATTACAAAAAAAACCAAGGATCTTTTCAAAATTAGCATAGCAGGAATAATTGATTGGTTTATAATGCTTTATGATTAATTTTCTTTCTGTTGATCAAAATCAGGATCACCGGCAAAAGGGTTAACGCACCCAGGCTTGATCCGATCATACTTAAACCGATCAGCAACCCGAAATATTGTAATGGCAGCATTTCCGAAAATATCAGCACCAGGAATCCTGCAGTTACCGAAAACATATTGATTATGATGGCTTTGCCGCTGACCAGAATAGTGTCCTGGATGGCTTTGTTGATGTCCTCGCCCCGGCTCAGCCAGTAGTTTACATTGGAGATTACATGAATCGAATAATCAATACCAATCCCGATAGCGATGCTTGCTACCAGAACGGTGGCGATATTTAGCGGAATGCCGGATAAACCCATCACTCCGAAAAGAATTATAATGGCTGCTATCATCGGGATGGTGGCCAGTAGTCCCTTTACCAGCGACCGGAAAATCAGCCCGACTACAATCACAACAAAAACAACAGCAATGGTCAGGCTTCCGATCTGGCTTCTTAGCAGGCTGCTGTTCATGGTTACATCAATGAAGGGCATCCCGGTAAATTGAATCGTGAAGTCTTCGCTCTTATTTTCCTGGACAAATCGCTCCATATACTCCTCAAAAGCTCTTTTGGATTCGTCATCCGACGAGATAAACTTTGAGATAATGATGCCCTGATCGAGGTCTTCCGTAACCATTCTCCCGAGCATTTCGTTCCCGTCAATCAGAAACCACAATTGCTCGATCGTTCCCTGATCATCAGGAATGCCCTGCCCTTCTCCAAAACCTTCGTATAGCCGTGCTATGAGGCTTGCAACCGATTGCGTGGTCTGGATATCCGGACTTTTTTTCATATAGGCCTCACATTCGAGCATGGTCTTTAATAACTCAGGATTTTGTATATCGCCGGTGAAAAGAACAAATACCGGTTTCGTGCCACCAAAGTCGCGTACCATGATTTCTTCAGCAGTTCTTGCAGGATTACCGGGTTTGAAATAATCCTGAATGTTGACGTTACGCTCAATAAAAAAAATCCCGCTGAAACTAATGACAATCATTACGGCCCAGGCAATAAGCGTGTATTTAGGATGTTTGAAGAGAAGATATGCCAGTGGTTCGAGAAGCATCGAAGCCAGTGCAGGCTTAAGATTAGCCGGGTTTTTATCGGATTCAGGGTTTTGGTGCTTGAAAAATGAGACCAGGGCAGGCATAAAAAACAGGGATAAAACAACCGAAAACATCGTACCCAGGGCAGTGAAAAGGCCAAAATCACGTATCATTGTCAGGTAAGACCCAAAGATGAAAGATATAAAACCTACCATAGTAGTAAGTGCTGCTAGCAATACCGGAATAAAAATATAGGTTAATGCAAGAATTACAGCTTTGTGGCTCTCCATTTCTTTGTAAAGCGAAATTCTGTTGAGTACATGGATAACATAAGCGCTGCCGATGGCCAATAGCAGAATGGGGATGTTGTTGGATATCATGGTCAATTCGAATCCGCCCAAAGCCATAACCCCAATAGTCCACACAATCGCTATGGCCGATGTCAGCAAGGGAAGAATTACTCCCCTTTTGGTGCGGAATCCAAGGAACAGCACTAAGGCTATGACCAGAAAAGAGATGGGGATCAATTTGTACAAATCTGCAGAAATCATCCTGGAAATGGCTGAAACCAGCATCGGAGATCCGGCGTAATATATCTTTTCCGGGAGTTGCATCTCCGCTATCATCTCCTTGATCCTTTTGGCCAGGCTTCCGGCGTCAGCGCTCTCCATCATTGTGAACATGATGATGCTGGATTTTCCGTCTGCCGAAATGATAAAGCCTCTGTACATCTCCTCCGAGAGAGCCTTTTCCCTGAGTGCCGCCATCTCTTCTCCGGTCTGGGGAAGATTGTCTTCATCTATCAGTTTTCCCACCTCCAAACCCTCATCACCAGCGGAAATGCTGACAATATTAGTTATGCTGGTAACCGACGAAATGCCCTCCATCAATTGAAGCGAATCGGTAATTTGCCCGATATGACCTATCACCTCAGGTTGAAAAATGTTATCGCTTTGAAGGATTATCATTCCGATTTTATTACCCCCAAAACGTTCTCCCACTTCTTTGAATAAAGTAGCGTGCGGGTCGTCGTCGGGTAATGAATTGATAACATCGGAATTAATCCTGATTTTTGTAATTTGATACCCTAAGACAATGGTAATCAATAGCGTTGAAAGTATAATTAACCATCTGAATCGTATGATTATGCCAGCAAGTTGCTCCATGAAATTTGATTTCTTATTCAAAAATTTTGACAAAAATAGGTATATTGAGGTTATTCTGAAACCAGCGGTGATGAGGAATCAGGCAAAGCTATTTGTTAAGTCTTGTGAATTCAGGTTGTTTGCCCGGCGGATAGTGGATATGGATGGATGATAAAAATATCACGGTGACCCTTCCGTTAATCAGATGGATTTTCCAATTGTTCAAAAATTTATATGCACGACATCGAACCCTATTATTCCTGGAGGCATCTTTACATTGCCTCGGAGGATGAACGCTCGCCATTCTATGAGCGACATTACAGTGAATTTGAGTTCACACATTCGGTTTACGATCATTACATCCATCCGCAGTGGGACGATATGGGATCTGCAACACTTTACCTTAAGGTCCTCTATGCCGATTACGCAAAAAATTTCGCCGTTATCGAACTGCTCGGCGAGTGGAACGACTGCTTGTACAACGACATCATGTATTTTAAACGAAACATCATTGAACCCATGATAGAAGAGGGAATTGACAAATTCATACTGATTGGCGAAAACGTGCTCAATTTCCACGCCTCCGAAGATGACTATTATCAGGAATGGTTTGATGAAATTGGTGATGGTTGGATTTCGGCCATCAACTTCCGGCAGCATGTGCCCGACGAATTTGCCCGTGCCAACATTGATTACTATATTGCTTTTGGCGGTCCGTTTGACCATGTGGACTGGCGAACCATAGGCCCCAATCAGCTTTTCGAACGGGTGAGTCAATTGATAATAAAACGATTAACAGCCTGACCATGAAGAAATCGTTTATCCTTAAAATCTATGGCAGGGTGCAGAACGTGGGATTTCGCTATCACACAAAAAAAACTGCCGACTCTCTTCATATCACTGGGTTTGTCAAAAATCAGCCCGATGGCTCTGTCTATATCGAAGCTGAAGGTGACGAGGTAAGCATTGATCATTTTGTTCTATGGTGTCAGAACGGTCCTTTGTGGGCCAGGGTCGAACGGATTGAACAGCAACCCTCCCCAGTTCAGAACTTTAAGGGATTTATAGTTAAATAGCACTGGCTTGAAAAGAAAAAGCCCTTAACTTTTCGGTAAAGGGCCTTTCTTGATTCTAAGTCGAATGTTTGAATATTACCAAACCAATGATGAAATGAAGTTTTGACCACTAAAATAGTGCAGGAGATAGCACTTTTCAAAAGGAGAGGGGGAATTCTGTTTTGAGGGTCATTCGATTACATTCAGACTTAGTTATCAAAGAACGAAAAAAATTAAAAGAGTGATTGTACCATAAAAACTGCGGCTAAGATAATGCAAGAAATATCCGGATTCCAAATTTTTTACTCACAGTTTTTTCAGTCAAAATAATGCACTGTATCTATTTTGAGAATGAGTGTAAGGGATTTGAAAATGAATGATGGAGATTTAAAAATGAGCGTTGTTGAAAACTTTTTTGAAAAACCCTTAATTTATTTTCTTTCTAAATAATGTGAGTGCCAATAAAGCCGATTTTTCCCCATGAACCAGGTCTCTTTTGACAGATTTTTAGTGAAAATTCGACCAAACTTCAAAAAATTCAGATTATAATGTAATTGTTTGAATAACAGCTCTATATATTATAAAAGGTGATTGATTAACCTTCCGGAGTCAATCAGTTCTTTTAAGCTTCTTTCAAACCTTGCGTTCTTCAGGGCTTCTAGGTAATTGAGGTTGTGCATGTCGCTGCCGGCAAGTTCAACCATGTTATTTTCGATGAGCCTCTCGGCTATCTTTTTTACCTCTCCTGAGTAATAACCGGCCAGAGAACTGATATTGATCTGAAAAATAACCCCCCGATCTTTCAGCTCTTCATATTTACCGAAATTTTTGAAGAAATAGGAATAGCGTTCAGGGTGAGCCAGGATGATTTTGTAACCTGCTATTTGCAAATCGAAAAAGTAATCCTTCCAATGGGGGTATTCGTTGAAATAGGACATCTCGACCAGCAGGTAATTTTTACCAAATGTGAGCAGATTGCGGGCTGCAAGCTTTTCACCGAATTTTTCATCAATCAGGTACTCAGCAGCAGCCTCTATTTCTATGGTGATGTTTTGTTTTTTGAGCTCTCGTTTCAATTGTTCCAACCCCGGGAAAATTGTTTCCGCCGAATTCTGGTAAAACTCGCCCTGGATATGCGGCGTAGTAATCAGTTTGGAGTATCCCAGCGACATCATACCTTTTATAAGTTCAACCGATGTATCCAACGAATCGGCGCCATCATCAATCTTCGGGATCAGGTGCGAGTGCATATCCGTTTTAAGCACCGATAAATCAACGGGTTTAAGCTGCCTGGAGGTTGAAAAGATATTTTTGAGGAACGTCATTGCCGAGGGTATTGGTTTGCAATAATACGATTAAACGGATAACTCCCACAGTATAGAGCCGGCTATTTCTCTGCTACCACAAGCATTTCGAAGTCGGATGTGGTCAGTTGGTCGTTGCGGCTGAAGGCTCCCAGTTTAGCACCGTAAATGTCAACTTTTCTGAATCCGGCGGATTTAAGCAGCCAAGTAATTTCCGGCGGAACGTAGTACCTTTCGTTACAGTGTAATTCGATCTTTTTTCCGCTGTCATCTTCAGCATAGGTGATGTTATGGTCGCGAAAGGTCATCAGATCAAAACTGTGATTGGCGTAGGTTGCGTTGCCCTCTTCTGTAGTGGATTCATGAAATTCTTTAAGAGAATGGAAAAGCGGAAAAAGCCCGTTCAGGGTGGTAAATATCAGTTTTCCAGGAGTTTTCAGCGCTTTTGAAGCACTTAAAAGAATCTCATAATTCATTTCATCGGTTTCCATAAGCGGAAATGCGCCCTCGCAGATCATCAGGGCAAGGTCAAATTCATCCTTAAAAGGCAGATTCCGGGCATCACGCTTTAGAAATGTTACTTCGAGATTTTGATGTGCAGCCTTTTCCCTGGCTCTTTGAAGAAGGGAATCGGACAGGTCAATTCCGGTTATGTTGTAGCCTCTTTTGGCCATTTCGATGCTGTGCCGCCCGGTTCCGCAGGCAATGTCAATAATACGGCGGCTTTTGTCAAAATCAAGCTCTTTTTCGAAAAAATCACACTCTCCGGTGGTTCCGTGTACAAAACACTCCTGGTCGTATTTCAAACCGTAATTTTCGAATAACAACTCGTACCATTGCTTCATTTTCGGTGGGTTTATTTCATTTTTAACAAACATAAAGTACATTTCACATCGCCGGACATCATACTGATCTCATACTCCTGTGATTTCAGATATTCTTCAAAAACTGTCCTTTTCTCAGGTTCACGCTGTATCAGCTCAATCACCCGTTTTGTAAGCGGTTCGTGGATGCGTCTATTGGCCTCATTTATCGAATCAGAATCGAAGCGAAACTCATCAACAAGTTCAAAGCCAGCATCTTCAATCATTTTGTAAAAGTCGGATTTTTTATGGCAACGCTGGTATACGCCTGAATAATCATCTTCGACCCAACCATCATCCATAACCACAAATCCTTCGGGATTAAGAGCGGTAGCTATTTTACTGAGGGTCTGATTTAAGGTTCCCAGAATCTGACCAACAGCGCCAAGGATCACAAGGTCAAATCCTTTTATTTCGCTGATCTTTTCCCTGGCATCAGCTACTTCAAAAACACAGTGGTCGGCTACTTTATGTTTTTCAGCAAACATTTGCGCCTCCAGGATAAATTCCGATAATCCATCAATTCCTAAAACGCTACAATTCAAGTTTTTAGCCAGGTTAATAGAAACGGCGCCTTTGCCGCATCCTACATCGAGGATTTTCAACGGCGATCTTTTTACATGGCGACTTACCAAAGCAAGCACCAACTGGGGGTCGGTGCCCAACTCCCATAAGTCCTGCAAAATATAAGGCAAATAAGGATAAATCTGCGGATTGGCCGTGCCATCGAGCGATTCAAGAACACTTTGTTTTAGATCTTCCATAAGCGCAACAAAGATACCTGAAATTCAATTCTAAAGCCTGATAACAAAAATCGCTTTGCCATCGCCCGGTGCATAGAAGTCAGCTACCGTGGCCTCGCAGGTGAAGCCAATTTTTTCATAAAAAAGCCTTGTGGGCTTGTACTGCTCTTTGGTTGAGGTTTCGGCCACAAGTAACCGTCCGCTTTGCAATTTAACCTGCCTGATGGTTTCATGTAAAACGCTGATGCCGGCGCCTTTGCCGCGGAAATCGTCATGGGTAACAATCCAGTACAAATCGTAGGTACCAGTGGTGCAGGGGGTTGGCCCATAGCAGGAATAGGAAACGACTTTTCCCTCATATTCGGCGAAAATAAAGAAGTAGCCACTTTCGATCCCATTTTTCAGACGTTCATCGGCCAATTCGCAGGCTACGGGTATTTCGTGTTCGTAAAAAAAACCGGTTGACCGGACGATCTCTTCAATGGTTGATACGTCCTGGGGCTTAACTTCGTAACGGAAACGGATGTCGGTCAGGTTGTTCATTTTTTAATTGCATCATTAATAATTCGTTCGACAGCTTGGGTGAATGTAATCCCGGCGTGCTCGCAGGCGGCGTAAAATCCGCTTCCCGGGGTGATGCAGGGGTTGGCATTTACTTCGAGGATGATAGGGTTGCCGCCGTTGTCCATCCGGAAATCTACCCTTGCATAGCCTCTCAATCCCAGTATTTTCCAACATTTCACGGATAAATCGGCAAGATTTTTATGAATTGCATCGCCATTTTCACCCAAACCATAAGTCCGAACAGTGTTTTGGTACTCAAAGCTATCTTCATTCCATTTCGACTTGTATCCCAACACTTTAGGTTTATTTTCGGGATAATCAACAAAACGGATTTCGGCCACAGCCAGCACTTGTGGGTCATTTTCGTCGGCGAGCAGAGAAACATTGAACTCTCTTCCATCTATGTAAGGCTCAATGAAATAGAGATTATCTTTCAACTTTGAGATCTTTTCAATGTCGAATCCGGGCAATTCGAAAACCGAATCTTCGTCAAGTCCCAGCGAGCCTTCTTCCCACAAAGGTTTAAGAATGAATTTCCCTGCCGGTAACTGCTTTGCTTCCGATGGTTTGTAAGTGGCTGGCACGGGCAACTGCGCACTTAAAAGAGCTTGTTTGGTGAGGGTTTTGCCTGCGGTGATGAACATTGGGACAGTGGGATTACCCGTGTAGGGGATCTGCAGAACTTCGAGCAATGCCGGTACAAAATAGACAATAGCACCGTAATTTTCCAATGATTCAGCCAGGTTGAAAACAAGGTCGGGTTTCTCGTTCTGAAGGAAGCGAAGGCCTCAGCCAGGTTGAGTGTCATAAGAAGTTCAATGGGGTGATGCCCCAACTCCTTCAGGCAACCGGAAACGAGCGCAACTTCGTGGAGTATATCCAGCTCGTCCTCAAGCGCGTTTTTGCCGGGTTGGTTGTAGGCGATGACAATTTTCATGAAAAGTTTTGTTTTGGGATTCTCTGGCTTGCCGACCGGATGATTTCTTCGATCAGATCCGCATAGCGCCAGCCTTGTTTGTAAAGCATGATGGGTAAATCGGAATGAAGATGATTGATTCCTGCCAGCGGATTTACTTCGATGAAGTTTGGAATACCGTTTTCATCCATTTTCAAATCAATCCGGCCGGCATCGCGGCATCCCAGCGTTTGCCATGCTTTAAGGCTGATTTGTGAGCAAAGTTCTTTTACCTCGCCTTCCACCAAATTGTACTCTACGCGCTGGTCGTAGTTTTCTTTAATAAACCGTGAGTAGGTCTGCTCTTCAGCATTACTAAGGATGTTAACCTCCATCACACCGACAACTTTTGCACTCGCTCCTGTTCCCAGAATTCCGACCGTGAACTCCCGCCCTGTGAGAAGTTTCTCCACTAAAACGGGCTGGTGATAAGTCTCCAGTAAATACCTGCACTCTGACTGGAACGATCGAAGATCATTCACTACCGATTTGTTGCTGATTCCTTTTCCCGAACCTTCTGCCACCGGCTTGATGAATACCGGAAAAGGCATTTCACATTCCAAAGATTCATCGGCGGTTTCAACCAAAAAGAAAGGCGCTGTGGGAATCCCCGCATCCCTGATTACCCTCTTAGTCAGTCCTTTATGTAATGTAAGCGACAAAACCAAAGGATCTGAAAATGTATAAGGAATCTGGTAAGCATCAAGCAAAGCCGGAACCTGCGCTTCCCTACCGATTCCATACAAACCTTCGCAGATGTTGAAAACAAGATCCACTTTCAGCCCTTTTACAAGCGCAACTGCAAGCTCGGTTACGTTTCCAATCCTTTCTGTTTCATGCCCCAACTCCCGAAGCGCTGATTCAATCCCTTCGATGGTCTCTTCCGAGTCAAATTCTGCCACTTCATCGGGGGTAAAGCCCTTTTGCAGGTAGGCGCTTTTCAGATCATAAGTCAATCCTATTCTCATCGTAAATCAAAGAATATCAGGGTAATAGTACGTCTTTCCGAGATAGTTTTCCAGCACGGCCTCCCCGTTTTGGTTATGGCCTTTAAAATACTCGGGCAGCAGCGGGATTTTGCCACCGCCGCCAGGTGCATCAATTACATAGTGAGGAACGGCATAACCTGAAGTATGGCCGCGCAAACCCCTGATAATCTCCAATCCCTTTTCTATTGGTGTTCTGAAATGCGATGAGCCAGGGATTGGGTCGCATTGATAAAGGTAATAGGGCCTGACCCTGATTTTCAGCAGCCCCTGCATCAGCGCCTTCATCGTTTCCACATTGTCATTGATACCTTTCAGTAACACGGTTTGGCTGCCTAATGGGATTCCTGCATCGGCAAGCCTTTCACAAGCCTGCGCAGTTTCCCTGGTTAGCTCGGCCGGATGAGTGAAATGAATGCTGATGTATAAAGGGTGAAATTTGCGCAGCATCGAAACAAAAGCTTTATTAATCCTCATTGGGAGCACAACCGGCACTTTTGTTCCGATACGGATGATCTCGATATGCGGGATTGCCCTGAGGCGCATCAGCAGGTATTTAATGTGCGAATCGGGCATGGTGAGCGGATCGCCGCCCGAAATCAGCACATCCCTGATCTGTTTATGCTCTGCGATATAGGTAAGTGCTGGTTCCCACGCTTTTACACCTGTGTGGCATTTGTCCTTTTTCGACACCATGTGAGTACGGGTACAGTAGCGGCAGTAGGCCGAACAAAATCCTGTCGAAAGCAGCAACACACGGTCGGGATAACGGTGAACCATGTTGGAGATTGGGCTGTCGTTCTCTTCGTGTAACGGATCAGCCGATTCACCTTCGGTTGAAAGCAATTCAAAAGCCGATGGGACTATTGATTTCCTCAGAGGATCATCCGGCCCTGCACCTTGAATCAGGCTGGCATAATAAGGTGTTATTCTTAATGGCAGCATTCTTTTCTGTAGAGGATCTGCTCCAGGCATATCGAAATCCTTCAACAGCAGCGAAAGTTGCTCCGGCCGGGTAATGCTGTTCTTGATTTGCCATCGCCAGTCATTCCAGTTACTTGTGGTGGCGCCTGGGAACCAGGTTTTCAGGAATCGCAATGAAGAGGGTGGGATTTCGTCGGGTATTTGCGTAGAAAGGGGTTCGGCTTTCTCTGTTTCGTCGGAGGAATTGTCGTCCTTGCCGGTCAGACTCGGAGGTTCATCTTCGGTTTGAAGATCAATGGATAATGTTTCAAGTGGATTAATTTCCTGAATTTGATTCATGATGGGTTTAAAATATTGATTATTAGTAATTTAAATCAAAAATTAAGTTTTCCAAAAAAACGTGCAATATTACCCCAAAGTATGATTGCTGTAACATTTGCAAGAAAAAAATACGAACCATTTTTAAATAATAGATAATCAACATTTTAAGATTGTAAAATTATTACTTCAAGCAGGAAAATTATCAACGGAGTTATCGGGTAATTTCAGCACACTAAATTCTACAAAATTGGATTTGGTGGGAAAAAGTCAGCAATTCTATGCCCAAACCTGCCTTTCACCGGTAATAACCCCCCACTCGCCGATTTTCTCTTGAAATGCCCTCACCGCAAGGGTTATTTTTGCCACATAATTTTTATTTGTCAAACTTCAAAACAAAAACATCATGTCAACTCAAAATCAATCAAGAACCGTAGTGCTGGCCATTGTGATAATTGCAGCCGGCGTTTTACTCCTTTTAAACTCACTCCGCGTAATTCCTCATGATCTGGGGCGCGTTCTTATCACCTGGCAAATGCTGCTCATCGCCATCGGGACAGTGAGTTTGCTCACATCGAAAGAAAAAGTTACCGGCTTAATCCTGATTTCGATTGGTGGAATTTTTCTTGTTGGGAAAATGTACGACCTGCCTGTTTCTGCCTGGAACATCCTTTGGCCAACCGTGCTCATCATCGTTGGGGTCTCCCTTCTGTACGGCAATTCGTGCAAAGCCAGGCTTGTGACTGAATTTGAAGCCAGGCCGGCAGCTAAAGAAGATACTCCCTATGAGCCTGGAAATCCTGAGTATATAAACGAAGTAGCCATTTTTGGAGGCAACGAAAAGAATATGATTATGAAGCAATTCCGCGGAGGGAAAATCACCAACATCTTCGGCGGATCGGAGCTTAATTTCTCCAAAACTGAATTGGCCGAGGGTGAGAATTTTCTTGAAATGCTCTGTATTTTCGGGGGTTCTACCCTGATAGTTCCTCCCGACTGGGATATCCGCATGGATGTGGTGAGTATTTTTGGAGGATTTTCGGATAAACGTTTCAAAAGGCAGGATAGCTCGATAATGCCTAACAAAAGACTGGTAATCAAAGGATTGGTGGTATTTGGCGGTGGTGAATTGAAAAGTTACTAAAGTAAAAATCAATGAATCAGACCAATGCAGATCCAAAATTGTCAATTGATGCTTCTATACAGCAGGGTTGACTTTTGGATCTGCCAATCTTCCTGAATAAAACCATAAACCTAAACTTCCGGACATTTTTCAAATTAATTGAAAACCAATGCTTAATCCAATCATTACCCAGGGCAGACATTTTGTAATCTATCTTCTTTCCTTTCTGATCATTTTCGCTTTACATTTCATAATCCTGGGATTTTTCTTCGGATTTTCGTTTGAGGTCGCTCTGACAGATGCTGCATTTTATTCTTTCCTGATGTTTCTGTTGGGCATAGGCTCGTGGTACATTGTGCAGCACCTCACCCTGAGCGAACAAAAGTACCACCTGGTCATCGCAGATCACCTGGTGGCAGGAGGAGTCATCGTGATGCTGTGGCTTTTCGGGGGTTTCTTCGCACTCTCTCAAATCTTTCAAAACGACAGTGCATACATCAGCTTTCTGAATGCCACCCTGCCCTGGAGGTTCATCTACGGAATAATGATGTACGCCGTAATCGTGATGGTGTATTACCTGATCAGTTATTACCGCGACTACCACGACAAACTGATGCAGGAGGCAAGGTTGAAGCAGGTAATCCAGGAATCGGAACTCAATCTGTTGAAGTCGCAGATCAACCCTCACTTTCTTTTTAATAGTCTTAATTCGATCAATGCGCTGATGATCAGCGATGTAGATAAAGCGAGGGAGATGATTGTGGAGTTGTCGGAATTTTTGCGTTACACCGTTAGAACCAACGAAAACGAGCAGATCAGCCTGCGTGAAGAGCTGGAAAATATTGACCGTTACCTCGACATCGAAAAAATCCGTTTTGGCGACCGACTGGCGGTGGAAAAGGAAATTGATGAAGCGTGCCTCAATCAACTGATTCCCAACATGATCCTGCAGCCGCTTTACGAAAATGCCATAAAGCACGGCGTGAACGACAGCACCGACCAGGTGGTTGTTACAACCTTGTGCAGGCTGGAGGCGGATCACATGTTGATCAGCATCAGCAACAATTTCACGCCGGGGAGCATCTCGAAAAAAGGAAAAGGGATAGGGATTTCAAACGTACAGAAAAGACTGATGCTGCACTTTAAGCGTACTGATCTGGTCAACATCGAAAAAACCGGAAATCTGTTCACCATTCATTTGACCATTCCAATGGTGGATCAGGCCTGATTGCCGGAGGCAGAAAATTCGATATTTTTTTTGATGATTAAGATTTTTGTAAAAGATCCTGCGTGAATTTTCCATACATTGCAATTGCAGCTATAAAGGTATAGGATGTCAAGGATTTAATATTTTATTCAGGTAATTCGTCCCGTGAATGATTACAAACTACCCCAAAAATCTGAAGAGATGGTTTATGGATTCAGTTTACAGTCCTGTTTTTTGGATTGACCTATCATGATTATGGTTGACAAAAAGTACTACTTTTGGTAGTGGCTTTTTTAAAACAAACAATCCAACCTAACATGGAAAATAAACAGCTAACCTCTATTATTATTGACGATGAGGAACTGGCGCGGATGGTCATTCGCAGGTATCTTGAGGCGCACCCCGAAATCCGGCTGGTGGAGGAGTGTGAGGATGGATTTGCGGGTTTGAAGGCCATCAACGAACACAAGCCCGATCTGATTTTCCTTGATATCCAGATGCCAAAAATCACCGGATTCGAACTGCTTGAAGTACTCGACGACCCGCCGGTAATTATCTTTTCCACTGCGCATGATGAGTTTGCTTTGAAAGCATTCGAGCACAGCGCTGTGGATTATTTGCTGAAACCTTACAGCCAGAAGCGTTTTGATGAGGCGATCAACAGGGCAAAACAACGCCTGGCAGCAGGAAGCCACAACAGTCAATCCATCAGCCAGTTAAAGAGCGAGGTTGATGAGGGAGCTGATGTTCTCAACCGCGTGGTGGTGAAGTCGGGCAGCCGGCTGGATGTGATTCCTGTGGAGGAAATCCACCTGATTGAGGCTGCTGACGATTATGTGGAAATTCACACTGCAAAGTCAAAGTTTCTCAAACAAAAACCGCTCTCGTGGTTCGAAAACCATCTGCCCGCCGATCGTTTCATTCGCGTTCACCGCTCCTACGTTGTGGCTGTGGATCAGATCGCTGCCCTGGAACCCTATTCCAAAGAGAGCTATGTGCTTATGTTGAAAAACCGAAAGGAGATCAGCGTAAGCAAAACCGGTCTTAAGAAATTGAAGGAGAAGCTGGGAATTTAATTTTGATGTTCGTTTTCCCCCTTAAAACCAGGCTTTAGCGAGCTTTTTGTTTACCAGCAAAATCAATACCCCGATGATCGTCATCAAACCGCCGGCCAATTCGAAACCGGCCGGAAATTTCCCGAAAAAGAGATAGGCCCCTACCAGAACAAAAAAGGCCGTGGTACTCTGCACAATGGATGCTCTGGAAGCTTCGATGTATTTAAGCGCGCTGTATTGGCTGTAGGAGGTCAGAAAAGGACCCAGGAATGAACCTAAAGCAATATTGAGCAGCGCTGAAGTAGGGATGAACAGGCTTTGATCCAGCACTTTAAGAAAGAGAAATGAGGCTGCCAGCAGGAAAATTGCTCGGTTAACGGCCAGCATGGTGGGGGTTATGGTAAGGATGTTTTTTTTGGCCACAAGGGTGCGCACACCGTAAAACAATGTGGAAATCAGCATCAGTCCTGAAGTTCCCGAAATGTAAGCCATCAGCGGGGCATCCTTCTGGTAGCTGATCACAAAAGCACCGGC
The DNA here is from genome assembly GCA_036794825.1 of Bacteroidales bacterium. Taxonomy (GTDB): domain Bacteria; phylum Bacteroidota; class Bacteroidia; order Bacteroidales; family 4484-276; genus RZYY01. The sequence continues at coordinate 215,109 of DAIRGA010000001.1, forward strand.
AAAGGTGAGCACAATGCCCAGGATTTCGGTTTTGGTGAAATTCTCTTTCAGCAGAAAAATTCCGAAAAGGGTGATAAAAATGTACTCCAGATTTCGTAAAAATGATGGAATGGCAGGGTTTGGTGTGATGGCAATGGCACCATAAAATGCACCGGTGGCGATGATTTCGATAAGACCAAGAAGCAGTAGAATTTTAAACGACTTCCGTGATGCCACCCGAAACCGCCGGTTTTCTTCCGAGCGCAAGGCAAAAAGCCCGTGCCACAACAATGCCATGGCAAACCAATACACCCCAAACTGCGCCAGGCTCACCTCGTTTAGCGCTGCCTTGCTGAAGATATACACCGTTGACACCGCCACGGTGGCCAGTAAAGCGTAAGTATATCCCTTCAGGGTTGGTCGCAATGGAATTTGGATTAGTGGCTGCAAATGTATATTCTTTGCCAGCACAGACGATCTGGGTCGGAATTTTCTTTGTCGGATGCTGATTTAACCGGATTGATCTCAGATCCGGTGGCAAAATTTTACTTTTGCTGATCAACACAACAAAATGTCCCGAATTTTTCGGCAATAACATTTTGCGAAACCAAAACCTGCATCATGAACATCTTGTCAAAACCCGCCCGGCTGACCTCTTTACTTCTGATTATCTCACTCAGATGTGCATTTGGCCAGCTTTCAGTGATTCCTTTTCCGGCATCAGCGGAAGTGAAGGATGGACACTTCATCATTAACGAAAAAACCAGTTTTGTAGCCGGTCAGGCTGAGATACTTCCTCTGCTGGAAGAGACTGTGGCCACCTGGGAAAAAATCCTCGGCTACCCGATGAAAATCGAATCGGACAAAACCGGTCAAACGGACTCCGGAATTTTCATTTCCCTCAACAAAGATTACGATCCGATTCTTGATAATGAGGGTTACAGGCTGAATATCAACTCAGACGCCATTGGGTTGACAGCCAATACCAGTGCTGGTCTGCGCTATGGATTGGAAACCCTCCGGCAACTGATGGAGGCAGACGCAGAGAGAAAATTGCCCTGCGTTGAAATTGAGGATTATCCCCGTTTTTCTTACCGTGGAATGCACCTCGATGTGTCGCGGCATTTCCAGCCTATTGAGTTCATGTATAAGGTGATTGATTTTTTGGTAATGCACAAGATGAATACTTTCCATTGGCACCTTGTGGACGACCAGGGTTGGCGGCTCGAAATCAGGAAATACCCAAAGCTTACCGAAATCGGCGCCTGGCGAGAACCGATGGCTGAAATTGCATGGGACGACAGGCCGTTTACTACCGATTTTTCAAAGGCTACGTATGGGGGTTTTTACACACAGGATGAAGTAAAAAAGCTGGTGGCCTACGCGGCAGAGCGCAATGTTACGGTAATTCCCGAAATCGAAATGCCAGCTCACGTGATGTCGGCGCTGGCGGCTTACCCCGAACTTTCCTGTACAGGCGAAAATCTGGGAATCCCTTCGGGCGGTGTGTGGCCAATCACCCATATTTACTGTGCCGGCAAAGAGGAGACATTTCAATTCCTGGAGAATGTTTTGACGGAGGTGATGGAAATTTTCCCATCAACCTACATCCACATTGGTGGCGATGAGGCCGATAAGTCCAAGTGGAAAAAGTGCCCGATGTGCCAGGCGCGGATCAAAAACGAGGGGTTGAAAAACGAAGAAGAATTGCAGAGCTATTTTATCCAGAGGGTAGAGCGTTTTCTGAATTCCCGCGGCCGCCGGATTATCGGTTGGGACGAGATCCTCGAAGGGGGACTGGCGCCAAATGCTACCGTTATGTCGTGGCGGGGAGAGCAAGGTGGAATTGAAGCGGCCCGGATGGGTCACCAGGTAGTTATGACTCCCGGAAGCCACTGCTACTTCGATCATTACCAGGGTGATCCGGCTTTGGAGCCAAAAGCCTTCGGAGGACGCACAACTTTGAAAAAAGTATATGGTTATGAGCCTGTACCTGCTGAGCTTACTGCAGAAGAGGGAAAGCTGGTGCTGGGTGCACAGGCCAACTTGTGGACAGAACACATAACTGATTCCAGGCATCTTGAGTACATGATTTTTCCGCGGCTCTCAGCCTTGTCCGAAGTGCTCTGGTCGCCAATTCAAACAAGAGACTGGGGCAATTTTTCGGGAAGAATGGAACAACAATACCTGCGTTACCAAAACCGCGGATTGAACTATGCGCTGAGCGCTTTCCAGGTTAATGCAAGCCATACGGTTGATGGCGCGAACAAGCGATTGCTGGTAGAGCTGAGCTCTGAAGTGTATGAGCCTGAAATCCGGTTTACCACAGATGGCAGCGAACCAAATTCAGAATCAACACTTTATCTCGAACCCATACCCATTTCCACAACGACTACATTGAAATCTGCTGTTTTCAAAAATGGCCATTCGATGCAGCAGGTTCTGTCGGCAAATTACGATCTCCATAAAGCTTTTGCAGATGAAATTCAACTTATTAATCCCGCGAGTGAGCGCTACAAAGGCAGCGGAGATTATGGTCTTGTTGACGGAGTTTTGGGAACCACCAACTTCTCAGATGGCCGATGGAAAGGTTTTTCTGGCGATGATCTGATTGCGGTTTTGGATTTGGGAGAAATGACCAGCATCAGTTCCATTGAGCTTTACGCAATGCGGGCCGAGAGTTCGTGGATTTTCCTGCCACAATGGGTCCGTTTTGAGTTTTCATCCGACGGCGAAAATTTCCATCACCTCGAAACGGTTTCCAACAACACCGATACAAAGGAAAGCGGAAGAAGCCTGCAGGTTTTTGCCACTGAAAAATCAATCACAGATGCCCGCTACCTTCGCATTACCGCCAGAAACTTCGGGGTGTGTCCGCAAGGGCATGCCGGCGAAGGGAAACCCGCGTGGCTGTTTGTGAGTGAAATTGTGGTTAAATAGAGTTTCGCATCTCTGATAGCCTTGTCTAAGAAATTACTGACTTTTATTTATAGTTGAAATTTACCCTCTCAGGGTGATTACATCCAATTTCAAGGCTGATTTTCCAACAAAAGCACTGTTTAGTTGTTTAACAAACCAACAAACATCGTTAACTGAAAAAGTCTGAATAATAGAAACTTAGAACGAATGAGCGAAAGCAAACCAACTGTGATCGAGATGTACTACACCCTCACCTGCCCCAACTGCCGCACCTTTCAACGTATGCTTGATGAGGTATTACCGGGGTTTGGCGACAGGTTCATATTCAAAAAAACACTGGCCAGCGGCCCGGTGGGGTATATAAAATCGCTGAAGCTGGGTATTCATTCGGTGCCCACCGTGCTTGTGGATAGTCAGATTGCCTTCAGAAATGTTCCTTCACGCAACGAATTGATCGAAAAACTTAACCATTACATCAACAAGTAAAATTATGGAAGAAAAGAAAAAACTCAGATGCCCGCTGGGAGTTCCCGGGGGAATTATTGCCACCTTGATTGCTCTGGCAGGAATTGTTTATTACATCATTGATTTCTGCTGGATCGGAATGGCCACTTCAGTGGCGCTGCTGCTGATAGCCCTGCCCTTTATCAGGGTTACGATGATGGTCCACACCGCCAACGACCGTCTTGACGAAATCGAGGCAAAGCTGAAGAAATAGGTAGTTAATTTTCCGTTGATAATTTTTGCGGCGTCAGTCGCCTGAAATTTTTTTGCCTGTAACTTTTCATCGAGTTAAGATTGTATCTTCATGATTGCTACCAATTCAGACAAAAAATTAATTTTGTCAAATAAAATTTTCAAACCATAAATCTTTATCAAAATGGATCTAAGCAATGCATTAAGTCAGCTCATGACAATGGCGGTTACCTATTTGCCGAAATTAGTATTAACCATTGTTACACTTATAGTTGGTTGGTTTATAATCAACCTTATAACAAAATACCTAAAAAAGGCAATGTCCACGCGTAAAGTGGACAAGGCGCTTGTTGGTTTTTTACACAGCGTAGTATCGGCGCTTCTTAAAGTGATGCTGATATTAAGTGTGCTTGGAATGGTGGGGATTGAAGTCACTTCATTTATTGCATTTCTGGGCGCCGCCGGACTTGCCATTGGTCTGGCACTACAGGGTGGGTTACAGAATTTTGCCGGCGGTGTAATGATTCTGCTATTCAAACCTTTCAAAGTTGGCGATTTGATCAGCACTCAGGGATATACCGGCGTGGTTTCCGAGATACAGATTTTCCAAACCATTCTTAAAACCATCGAAAACAACACTGTGATCGTACCCAATTCTCCGTTAGTCTCAGGCTCGATGATTAACTACTCCACCGAGCCTCATCGCCGCGTTGATGTTGCTGTTCCGGTTGGAAATGGCGCCGATATCGAAAAGATTAAAGCGATTTTTTACAATGAAATGAAAAAGGAAAACAAAATCCTCCATACGCCAGAACCTTTCATTGTGATTGTTGAATATGGGATAGGTACCGTAAAATTGCTGATAACAGCCTGGTGCACCCCGGAGAACTACTGGCCGGTCTTTTTCTTTATGAATGAAATGGTTAAGCGGGAGTTTGAGAAAAACAATATCAGTTTCCCGACCCCGGCTCAGTTTATCCATTTAAAACAAAACTGATTTTGAATAGCCGGTTGGCGTTCAAAAATTTCAGAACTAAACTGTAAAATAAAAAGAGTGGGAATTTGCGATTTCCACTCTTTTTAATTTATGTAGCCTTTGCTAAGCTGGCTTTTCACTTGTTACAATTTCATACTTACCCCAATGGAACTGCTATAACCATTCCCGCCGCCAAATTCAAGGTTCAGCCCCCATTTGTCGCTCCAATACCATCGGCCGCCAATCTGAAGACCAAAGTCTGTTTCCAGTTCATCGCCGTTTAAAAAACTGACGTTTGCACCAAGGTAGAAGTCCCAGTTGGAAGGTATTTCCAACAACCTGTTCCAATGGTAGTCAACCCTGGCGAGAGCGCCAAATCTCACTTCATCATCAAAAAGAAATTTGACGACCGGGCCAACAGTAACGTCGTTGTGAATCGAAAAGTCCATACCGACATAAACAGGTAGCCCTTTGTCACTTGCTCCCAATCCGAAATTCAGTTGTTTTTCACCTTTTGAAAGGGGTGCCTGCGAAAAAACCACAAATGTCATGATACTCAATCCCAAGGTCAATAGTAACTTTCTCATTTTTAAGTTATTAATAGATTGACAAATAGATAATTGTTTGCAAAGTAAAAGAATAATCGCATTGGAATGGCGGCTTCCGGTCAAATTTCCCGCAGAATCGGGGATCAGATTTTGGTTAGGTCAATTTCAAAGTGAACCGGTTTTTCCATTGTGCTGCAGTGTAGCACGCATTGCTCGCAAATAGAGAGCTCGCCGCGAAGGCGTTTTTTCACCATATCGTCAATTCTGATCTTTAGCGGCTCGATGGTGATATGATTGATCACCTCAGCGGCAAAGGCATACATCAGCAGGAGACGGGCGTTGCTTTCACCAATTCCTCTTGATTTGAGGTAGAACATGGCATTTTGATCCAGCTGCCCGATGGTGGCGCCGTGACTGCATTTCACGTCGTCGGCATAAATTTCGAGAAATGGCTTGGTGTTGACCGTGGCCTTGTCGGTAAGAAGGATGTTTTTGTTGTTTTGGTAAGCGTTGGTTTTCTGTGCATCGCGTCTTACCAGGATGTGGCCATTGAAAACGGCGCTGGCATTGTCGTCGAGGATTCCTTTGAACAACTCATTGCTAAAGCAGTTTGGCACGGCATGATCAACAAACACCTGATTATCCACATGTTGCGTACGATCCATCAGATAAACCCCCATGATGCTGGCTTTGGCGTGTTCGCCGCTGAGGGCAATGTAGCTTTCGTTGCGGATCAGGCCTCCGTTGAAGGTGATGCCTATGGTGGATAGTGTGGCGCCCTTTTCCAGGTTGAAAAATGCAGCGTTGACGAAAGTGGAGTTGTTGTTTTTGTTTTGAAGTTTGTAGTGGTCAAGCGAAGAATTTTCACCCAGAAAAACCTCTGTTACGGTGTTGGTAAAGCTCTTTTGCTGATCCACCGAGTCGTCGCATTGCACCAGCTGGAGCCGGGCATTGCGGCCAAGGATAATCAGGTTGCGGTTCTGAATCATTATGCTTTTCTCATGCTGGATGATGTTGACCATCTGAAGTGGAATATTAACCTGCACATTATCTGGCACATAGATAAACGTTCCATCGGTGGCCAGGGCTGCATTCAGAGCCACAAGGCTGCTTTTACTGATGTCGGCAACGGTGCCGAGGTACCGGCTGATGATGTCGGTGTGCTGCTTTTTGGCCGCTTTCAGGCTTCCGACAATTACTCCTTCCGGTGTGCTTTTTACTGCGCCATTTTCCGAAACAAACCACCCGTTGAGCTGAGAGATCATGTCGGTGGCCAGGTGGGGAATATGACACTGAAAAATCCTTTTCAGGTCAATGCCAGGGCGAAATGTGGGCTCGAGGTAGAGGCTGTAATCTTCATCGAGGGCTGCTGATATATCGGTATTCCGCCATTTTTCCAGTTTTGATGAAGGAAATCCCTGCCTGCGGAAAAGCCCGAAAGCCTCATGTCGGGACCGAATCATTTCGGGGGTATCGCCGGCAGTGATCTCTTCCTGTCTGTTCTCAAAAATGCGGAGGAGCTGATCCTTTAGGGACAATTGATTAACGTTGGTTTCCATGGCTACAGGCTTTCGGTTTTGATCCAGTCGTATCCTTTGGCTTCCAGCTCGAAGGCCAGCTCTTTGCCGCCGGATTTCACAATGCGTCCGTCGTAAAGTACGTGAACGAAGTCGGGGACAATGAAATCGAGCAGGCGCTGATAATGGGTAATGACTATGGTTGCGTTTTCAGGTCGTTTTAGCGAGTTAACGCCGTTGGCAACCACTTTCAGTGCATCAATGTCGAGGCCTGAATCGGTTTCGTCGAGGATAGCCAATTCCGGTTTTAGCATTGCCATCTGAAAAATTTCGTTCTTCTTTTTCTCGCCACCCGAAAAACCTTCGTTTACCGAACGGTTGGTGAGCTTTGAATGGATTCCGACCAGATTTTTGGCATCTTCCATGGCTTTCAGAAATTCGGCTGCGCCTATGGGTTCCAGCCCTTTGTAGCTGCGGATTTCGTTAATGGCCGTGCGCATGAAGTTGACGATGCTCACACCCGGGATTTCCACCGGATATTGAAATCCAAGAAAAATACCTTCGCGGGCACGGTCTTCAATGGGCATCTCCTGTAAGTCTTTTCCTTTGAAGAGTATCTCGCCTTCGGTTACTTCGTAAACATCCTCCCGCCCGGCGATTACCGAGGCCAGGGTAGATTTTCCGGTTCCGTTGGGTCCCATAATGGCGTGCACTTCGCCGGCTTTTACTTCCAGATTCAATCCTCTGATGATCTCTTTTCCATTTATCGAAACGTGCAAATTCTTAATTGACAGCATGTTGATGAGTTTTTTACCCTGATGGGCTGTATGATTAATTTATATTTTCAGTTGTTGATGACTGGCTTATCCCACGCTTCCTTCCAGGCTGATAGACAGCAGTTTTTGGGCTTCCACGGCAAATTCCATCGGCAATTGTTTGAGAACCTCCCTTGCGTAGCCATTCACAATCAGACCAATGGCGCTCTCTTCGCCAATGCCGCGCTGCTGGCAGTAAAACAATTGATCTTCAGATATTTTGGAGGTGGTGGCTTCGTGTTCCACAATGGAGGATTTGTTTTCGTTGTGAATGTAAGGGAAGGTGTGAGCACCGCATTTGTCGCCGAGCAACAGGGAGTCGCACTGGGTGAAGTTTCTCGAATTTTCGGCTTTCCGGACGATCTTCACCAGCCCGCGATAGCTGTTGTTGCTGTGTCCGGCTGAAATTCCCTTTGAGATGATGGTGCTTTTGGTGTTTTTCCCGAGGTGTATCATTTTCGATCCGGTGTCGGCCTGCTGATAGTTGTTGGTAACGGCGACGGAATAAAATTCGCCCACGGAATAGTCGCCCATCAGAATACAACTTGGATATTTCCAGGTGATGGCAGATCCGGTTTCCACCTGTGTCCACGATATTTTGGAGTTGGCGCCGCGGCACATTCCTCTTTTGGTTACGAAGTTATAAATTCCGCCCTCGCCCTTTTTGTTGCCGGGATACCAGTTTTGCACGGTGGAGTATTTCACCTGGGCATCTTTCATGGCCACAATTTCCACCACTGCAGCATGAAGTTGATTCTCATCACGCTGCGGCGCCGTGCAACCTTCCATGTAGCTCACATAGCTCTCCTCGTCGCCCACTATCAGGGTGCGTTCAAACTGGCCGGTGTTGGCGGCATTGATCCGGAAATATGTCGAAAGTTCCACCGGACAGCGCACGCCTTTTGGAATGTAGCAAAACGACCCGTCGGTGAAAACGGCGGAATTGAGTGCTGCGAAATAGTTATCGGTGTAAGGAACCACCGAACCCATGTACTTTTTGACCAGGTCGGGATGGTTTTGAACCGCTTCGCTGAAGGAACAGAAGATGATACCGTGCTTTTCGAGGGTTTTGGTAAAAGTAGTCTTTACCGAAACGCTGTCCATCACTGCATCCACAGCCACACCGCTCAATCGCTTCTGCTCGTCGAGCGAGATACCAAGCCGGTTAAAAGTATCGAGCAGCTCAGGGTCAACCTCGTCAAGACTTTGCAGCTCCTTTTTCTTTTTGGGTGCGGCAAAATAGATGATGTCGTTGTAGTTGATCGGTGGTATGTTGAGGTGCGCCCAATCGGGATTCTTCATGGTAAGCCAGTAGCGGTAGGCTTTTAGTCGCCATTCGAGCATCCATTCGGGCTCATTTTTTTTTGCTGAAATAAACCTGATGATATCCTCATTCAGCCCTTTTGGGGCCATATCCATCTCGATATCAGTATAAAAGCCGTATTTGTAGTCACCCGAAGTAACCTGTTCGATGATTTGATTGTTATCCATGTCAACATTGGTTGAGGTTGCAAAAGTAGCACATTTCAGTGCTTCGGTACTTAATCACTAAACATAATGCCGTGCAATTGGTTCAGCAGCCCTGGCCGTTGGCAGCGCTACTCAATTTCTTAATGGTAAAATAAACCGTGCAATAAATCCTAAAGTTTTACTTTTACCATCCTTAATTTAAAACCGTTTTGATGATGGATGGAGAAAAGCCTGTAACTCCCAAAAGTATCGCCGAACTTGGAGAGTTTGGATTGATTGATGTGCTGACCAAAAATATTGTACTCACGCAGCCCTCTACAGTTCATGGTGTGGGCGATGATGCCGCTGTTATTGACGTTGGGGATAAATATCTCCTCGTGAGCAAAGACCTGCTGCTCGAAGGCATTCATTTCGATATGATGTACCAGCCGCTGCGCCACCTTGGATACAAAGCCATCGCCGTGAACCTCTCGGACATTTACGCCATGAACGGAACTCCCACTCATATCCTTGTAGGTATAGGCATTTCAAGCCGTTACACATTGGAGGCCATCGAGGAGGTTTATACCGGAATGCGCATGGCATGCGAAAAATTTAAAGTGGATTTTGTGGGCGGCGACACCACCAGCAGCGCGCAGGGTTTGGTGATTTCGGTCACGGTTTTGGGAACGGTGGAGAAGGAGAACCTGGTTTACCGCGGGCCTGCCCTTATCAACGAGTTGTTGTGTGTTTCGGGCGACCTTGGCGGCGCTTACGCCGGACTGCTCATCCTCGAACGCGAAAAGGCGGAGTTTAAAGCCAACCCCAACATGCAACCCGATTTGCAGGGCAACGAATACGTGCTCGAAAGATTCCTCAAACCCGAACCGCGCGAGGACATCATTCAAATCCTTAAAGAACTGAAGATCAAGCCAACCGCTATGATTGACATTTCCGACGGGCTCGCTTCCGAAATCAAACACATCTGCAAGCATTCCGATCTGGGTTGCACGGTTTATGAGGAGAAAATCCCCATCGACCAGCAAACCTACGACACCGCACGCTCATTCAGAATGGACCCGACCCTTTACGCGCTCAACGGCGGCGAGGATTACGAGTTGCTTTTCACCATCAGGCAGGACGATTACGAGAAAATCAAAAATATCCCCGAAATCACCATTATTGGCCACATGACCGACAAAAACTCCGGCATCAACCTGGTTACCAAATCGGGCACAGTAGTCGAAATCAAAGCACAAGGCTGGGATCATCTGAAAAAGTGAGCGAAGAACTTCAACATACGCGGCATTTAAAAAACATCATCAGGACACTTCCCGACAAGCCCGGGATTTATCAGTATTTTGATGACAAAGGAAAAATCATCTACGTGGGTAAAGCAAAGTCGCTCAAAAAAAGGGTGGCTTCCTACTTCAACAAAGATGCCGGTCTTTCGGGGAAGACAGCGATGATGGTGAAAAAAATTGCTGATATACAGCATGTTGTGGTAAATACGGAGTTGGATGCGCTGCTGCTCGAAAACAACCTCATCAAAAAATATCAGCCCCGCTACAACATCAACCTCAAGGATGACAAGACTTTCCCGTGGATTTGCATAAAGAATGAGCGGTTCCCCCGCATTTTCCCGACACGCCATGTAATCCGCGACGGATCAGAATATTTCGGTCCCTATGCCTCCGTAAAGCTGATGCATGCTCTCCTCGACCTCATCCGACAACTGCACCCGCTGCGCAACTGCCTGTTGAATCTGTCGGAAAAAAACATCGCGGCAGGTAAGTTTAAGGTTTGTCTTGAATACCATCTTGGCAACTGCAGAGGCCCCTGCGAAGGGCTGCAGACAGAGCAGGAATACCGCCAGTCTACTGACGAAATAAGGGAAATCATAAGGGGAAATATAAGCAATGTGCTGGCGCACCTGCGCGAGCTGATGAAGCAGTATGCCGCTGAGCTGGCATTCGAAAAGGCACAAACCGTCAAGGAGAAAATTGAGATGCTCGAAAAATACCAGAGCAAGTCAATGGTGGTCAACCCGAAAATTCACAATGTGGATGTTTTTTCGATCATTTCCGACGAAGAGGTTGCCTGCGTGAATTACCTCCGGATCATCAGCGGCGCCATTGTGCAGGCACATACCGTGGAGATGAAAAAGAAGCTGGATGAACCGGATGAAGAGTTGCTCGTGCTGGCCATTACCGACTTTCGTCAGCGGTTCGAAAGTGATTCAAAAGAGCTGATCCTGCCAATCGACATCGAGTTTGAAATTCCCGGAACCATCATCACAGTGCCCAAAATCGGTGATAAAAAACAGCTGCTCGAACTTTCGGAGCGCAACGCAAAATATTATCTGCTCGAAAAAAGAAAACAGCAGGAATTGGTTGATCCTGAGCGACATTCCAGGCGTATCCTGAACACGATGATGAAAGACCTTCGTCTGCCCGAACTGCCCGTCCACATCGAGTGTTTTGACAACTCGAATATGCAGGGCGATTACCCGGTGGCAGCAATGGTTTGCTTCAGGGATGCCAGGCCCAGCAAAAGCGATTACCGCCATTTCAACATCAAAACAGTGGAAGGCCCCAACGATTTTGCCTCGATGGAGGAGATAATCTTCCGGCGCTACAGGCGATTGCTCGATGAGAACCAAAACCTGCCGCAACTCATCATTGTTGATGGTGGTAAAGGGCAGTTGTCCTCGGCGGTAAGCAGCCTCGAAAAATTGGGATTACGCGGCAGGATAAGCATCATCGGAATTGCAAAACGACTGGAAGAGTTGTACTTCCCCAACGATCCCGTTCCGCTGCATATTGATAAAAAGTCGGAAACCCTGCGTCTGATCCAGCACATGCGCGACGAGGCGCACCGGTTTGGCATCAGCTACTACCGCAAAAAGCACGAAAAAGGAACCATCAAAAGCACGCTTACCGAAATAGAAGGTATCGGCGAAACCTACGCCCGTAAACTTCTGCAAAAATTTAAGTCGGTAAAACGCATCCGGCTGGCAACGCTGGAAGAGTTGCAGGAAACCCTGGGAATGGTGAAAGGAAAACAGGTGTTCGATCATTTTCAGAAAAATATGGATTCAAAATGAAATGATCCGCTTTCCGGTTGATGCCAAAAAATCACAATTTCAGGATTAATCAGGTAGGTAATTTGATTCTTTTTTCCATTGATTCTTTTCTTCAAAATCCGTTAACGAATTGAATTACTAAAACTTCTGTTGCTTTTGACGGGAATTTGAATATTTTTGCGAACTTTTTATCCGGATTGTTTAATTAAATCTATTAATATCTAAAAATTTACATCTATGCTAAAAGGACATCCAAAAGGACTTTTGGGCGCTGCCTTGTCGAACATGGGCGAGCGCTTCGGGTTTTACACCATGATGGCGATTCTGGTGTTGTTTCTTCAGGCCAAATTCGGTTTAAGCGGGACGAATGCCGGAATTATCTATTCTGTCTTCTATTTCTCAATCTATATCCTCGCTTTTGCGGGTGGATTGATTGCTGACAGAACCAGAAAGTACAAATCAACCATTCTTATTGGTTTGATTATCATGGCTATAGGATATGTTATGCTTGGTTTCCCAACTCCGACACCAGTACCTAACAAAATGTTATTCCTGATCATTTCCTGCATTGGCCTTTTCACCATTGCTTTTGGTAACGGGCTTTTTAAAGGTAATCTCCAGGCGCTTGTTGGCCAAATGTACGACAACAACGAATTTTCGCATAAGAGAGACGCAGGATTTTCACTCTTCTACATGTTCATCAACGTAGGAGCTCTCTTTTCACCACTTGCAGCCGTTGGGATGAGGAATGGTTTCCTGCTCAGAAATGGATACCAATACAATTCCAACCTTCCTGAGCTTTGCCATGCTCACCTTGAAGGAACCATTACACCTGAAGCTTCTGAAAGGCTCTATGCACTGGCCACTCAGGTTAGCTCAAATCCTGTTACCGACATTAATTTGTTTGTTAACGATTATCTCAATGTGTTTGTCAAAGGTTTCCACTATGCTTTTGCCATTGCTGTTGGCGCTATGCTGATCTCTCTGGTTATATATTTGGTCAATAAACAAAAATTTCCAGTACCTGCCCTGAAATCTAAAAAAGCCGGTCTCGATCCGAATCAGATTCAAATGGATGCAAAAGAGATCAAACAGCGCCTCTATGCACTGTTTGCCGTATTTGGCATTGTGATTTTCTTCTGGTTCTCATTCCATCAGAATGGCCTCACGCTCACCTATTTCGCAAAAGATTATACTGACCTTAGCATGATTAAAATTAACCTCGGATTTATGACTATTGAGGGTGCAGAAATTTTCCAGTCATTCAACCCTTTGTTTATCGTGTTACTGACCCCAGTTTTTCTTGGTCTCTTTGGGTTCCTCAGATCCAAAGGCATCGAGCCTTCAACACCCAAGAAAATTGCTATTGGTATGTTGATTGCGGCGTCTGCATATTTTGTAATGGCATGGGGATCAGTTGGTTTGCCGCTGAAATCTGAAGTAACGGTAATGGGTGGTCTTGCACAAGCTGACCGCGTAACCCCATTCCTTCTCATTGGTACCTATCTGATACTTACGATTGCTGAATTATTTATCAGCCCGCTTGGAATTTCATTCGTGTCAAAAGTGGCACCACCGCACATGCAGGGTATTATGCAGGGAGGCTGGCTGGGCGCTACTGCCATCGGAAACCAGTTGTTGTTCATTGGTGCAATCTTCTACGATTCAGTACCTTTGTGGATTACCTGGTCGGTGTTCGTTGTTGTATGCCTTATCTCGATGGCCACCATGCTTTTTATGCTTAAATGGCTCGAACGGGTGGCAAAATAGAACAGAAAAATTTAAACAAAACAGGCTGTCGCGCAATCGGACAGCCTGTTTTTTTTGAACTAAAATGATTTTTAGTGGGGCGCCACATCCCGCTTGCAGCATGCCGGCAATTTGGAATAAGCTTTTTCGTCGGCAACAAGATCGTCGGCATCGTAACCGATTTTGGTAATGGCGGTTTTGATTTTGTCTACATTGGTTTTGTCAGCGCGGAATTGCACGGTGATCAGTTTTTCTTTAAGATTTACCTGAACATCAGTAACTCCCTTTTCGAAGGAAAGATCCTTTTTTACTTTGGCCTCGCACATGCCGCACACCACCGATGATTTGATCACAACGGTTTCGGTTTTCTTTTTATCCTGTGCCCTCAAAGGATTTGCAAATGCCAGCGCGAATATTGTCAACGCAAGCAAAAATGAAGTCAATGGTATTGTTTTCATGATTTTTAATGGTTTGTTGATTAATTTGTTTCTTTGGTTACTCTTCCGATGGCGCAACTTACGTACGACATCATTTCCGCTTTCAGGCTGTTATTGCCTTGCTCGGGATAGCCCATTCTGGCCAGCTTTTTAACTATTTCTTCCCTGGTCAGTCCGGCCTCGTCAAAATCCACCGTTACCGATGAATCCTCGTGACTGACAATTACCTGATTAACTCCTTCCATACTAGAAACGCCTTTGGTTATGGTATTGGCGCATCCATGGCATTTAAGGTTTTCGATAATGATTTTTTCTGTTGTCATGATTTTAATTTTTAGTAGGTAAATAGGTTTACATCATTCGATTGCAAAACGCAATCCGGCATAGAATTTCGCACCCATGATCGGCCCCCAAACCATTGAAGCATCGAAATAATCGCCGAATGGTTCGTTGGCGGCTACTATTGGGTGATGCTGTGTGTAGCCTAGCAGATTTTCGCCTCCGGCATAAACGCTCCACTTCTTAAAATAGCGTGTTATCTGGGCGTTGAGAATGGTATAGGCGGGGAAACTCTCCTCAAGACGGTATTCCGGAGGATTTCCGGCCGTATTGGGTAGTCTGCCGCCTCCATTGAATTGGCTTGTAAAATCGAATTGCCAGCGGTTCATGTTGGTAGCGTATGATAACGTTACCAGGCCTTTGTATTTGTTAACCAATGGCTTACTCTTCAGTTCGTTGTTGTAGGTTGATTTCACATCGGTGAGGCGGAAAGCGGCTACAAGATCCAGTCTTTTAATCAGTTCGTAACTCAATTCCACCTGGGCGCTGTTCGAATAGGATTTTCCGTCGAGGTTGTAAATCTGAATCTGTCTTACGTCGGTATCAATATCAAAAATCACCTGGTTTACAAATTCGGTGCGATAATAGTCGGCGCTGATGGTCAACGGTTTTCCCATTAAATCAACATACTGCGTGAGATGCATTCCAAAATTCCAGGCCTCCTCCTGTCTGAGGTCTTCCAGCGTATTCAGATCCCTTGAGCTGGCCAGGAATGAGATATTTTCGGCAATCACGTTGGGCGTGCGGTAGCCTTTCCCTGCCGATGCTCTGATCACCGTGTTCTGGGTTAAAGCATACCGTGCATGCACCCGCGGAGTGAAAAAGGTGCCGAAGCGATTGTGGAAATCGGCTCTTAAACCTGCAATTAATGTGATCTTCTCATGCTGATTGTAAGTGTACTGGAAATAAACCCCCGGAACGCTTTCGTGCATGGCAAAAGCGCTGTCGCTTAGCATTTCATGGTAATCGTTGTAGATATAACTGATCCCGGTGGTGTAGCTGTGGCTGGTGTTAACGATGTAAGACTGGAAGATCAGGTTGTTGTAAGAGCTGTTTTGACGTGCATCATAATTTCTCAAACCAAAAAACGAATTCTGATCCTGCCAGGTGTAGGAGTTGATCATAGCGATACTGGTAGAAGGTCTGTTGAGTAGAAAACCATTCTTGGCGAAAGCCATCCAACGTTGATTCTGGACGTTGATTCCGTAAGGTTTTTCGGGCGAGAGCACCTCATCTATGTCAAAGTCCATCTGGCCACCTACCCTGTCTTCGTCAATGTATTGCAAGCCAAACTGAGCCTCATGGTGTTTTCCGACATACTTCCAGCGATTGAAAAAGTTGTACTGCGTGTAGATCGGATGATCCATGAATCCATCCTGGTTGTGGTCATTTCTCGAATTGTTGTGGCTCACATGCCCGTAAACCATCGTGCTCCAGTTTGGGTTAAGATCAGTGGCGGCGTTGATGTTGTTTTCTATTCGGCCTTCGTTGTCAACGAAAACATTCAGGAAGAGTTTTTCGCTGTCGTCAGGCTTTTTGTATTCGATGTTGATCTGGCCGGTGATTGACTCATAACCATTAACCACAGCTGATGTTCCTTTGGAAACCTGGATGCTTTCCATCCATGTACCCGGAACCCACATCAGCCCATAGCTGTTCGAAAGGCCGTTGAAGTTGGGAATATTCTCGGTCATCAACTGACTGTAAATGCCGCTGAGCCCCAGCAGCTGAATCTGCTTTGCCCCCGTAACTGCATCGCTGTAATTCACATCCACCGAAGCATTGGTTTCAAAACTCTCGGAGAGATTGCAGCAGGCAGCCTTCTGCAACTCGGCACGATTAATCTGCTGGGTTACAATTGGTTCAATTCTCGAAATGAATGCCCCCGTCTGTCTGGCATTTACCTCAATGCCTTCCAGCTCGCTTATTGAAGACAAGACCATTTCGAAGTCCCTCATATCGTGATGAACATGAATGGTATCGTTGAGGTAGCCAACAAAGCTGAAAACGAGCAGATGGTCATTGTGGCTTTCTGAATGATCGCCGTGGTTTTCATCGTGATGGTCGTGACCCTCTCTGGTAATACTGAAAAAACCTCTCTGGTCGGTAGTGGTACCCTGAAGGCTGTGCGACCAGTAAACATTTACGCCGGTGAGGGGAACCTTTTTATCCCTCTCATCCATGCCGTAAACTTTTCCTGATACTTTTTGCGCAACGGCGCCAAAGTGCGCAAAGATTAAAACAAGGATGATAATTTGAATTTTTTTCATGATTAATTCCTGTGAAAATAGAAAATGTTAATTTCTGAAGATCAGCATAAAACAATAGCTGACAGGGTAGCGTACCGGAAAAAAGCAGTAAATAGGATGAATTATCCCAGACAAATTTTCCGGACAGGAATTAATGAAGGGGGAGCGATTTTGAGAGATTGCGTCATTACATGAAAAACCCGGCCTGCAGGCAATGGGGGTGGTAAGGAATAGCCGTCAATGACAAAACTTTCGTGCAAAGTGAAACTATCTGATTCATTGACGATCATCATTTCAGGAACGGGAAACTCGGAAATACGGGGAATGCTGATCTTCAAGGTGAACTGAAAATCCTCGGTCATCTTTAAAAAATGATGCTGATAATCGCAGCAACCCGATGATTTGCACTGGTGGTCAGGGGTGGGCACTTGCTTGCCGCCTTCCGAACAGCATTCTTCATGATCGTCGGATGGCTGGCTGCAAACCATTTCAGCCTCATGCGGGCAACACTCGTCAAATGCGGTCAGCGACACATCAAAACTCTTGCAGCACCCGCAGGAATGGGTGTAAATGTTTAAGCCTGCGGTTGTTACAAACAACGTCAGGGCTAAAACAACGGACAGGAGTTTATGATAAAATTTGTCCAACGGTCTCATTTTTAATTAAACGCAAAGATAACTGGTTTGGTTTAAACGAATTTTACTAAGTTTGACAAAATTTTTCGAAAAAACTATCGGATATGGAATTTGAAATTTTAAACCTTTCTGTCGAAGAGGGGATTGCGCTGGTAACCATCAGCCGGCCAAAAGCCTTAAATGCATTGAACACCAGGTTTTTCAATGAGATGGATGCAATGATCGAAAAGATCAGCAACCTGCCCGAAGTAAAAGTGATGGTCATTACAGGCGAAGGTAAAGCATTTGTGGCCGGCGCCGACATTGCCGAAATGGTGAGCAAAACCCGGGAAGAAGGCAGCGAATTCTCGCGGCTTGGCCAAAACACCTTCAGAAGCCTGGAAAAGATGGAAATCCCTGTGATAGCCGCCATCAACGGATTTGCTTTGGGCGGTGGGCTGGAACTTGCCATGGGCTGCGATTTCAGGATTGCCAGTTCAAAAGCAAAATTCGGTCAGCCGGAAGTCAACCTCGGTTTAATTCCCGGCTATGCAGCCACACAGCGGCTTCCGCGGCTGGTGGGTATTGCCGATGCACTTTATCTGCTGATGTCTGCCGAAATGATCGGCGCCGATGACGCCTTGAGAATCGGCCTTGTGCAGAAAGTGGTTGAACCGGAAATGCTGATCGAAGAGACCATGAAAATTGCCCGCAACATTGCTTCTAAAGGCCCAAAAGCTGTCAGACTCATCAAAAGCTTGGTGAGAAAAGGATTGGAAGGAAAATTTGAAGATGGATGCGAAGTGGAAGCCATCAATTTCGGATCACTCTTTGGCACTGGCAATGAAGGTGAAATTGGGATGAAAGCCTTTTTGAACAAAGAACAACCGAAGTGGGAGTAGGGAATCAGCTGTCCGCAACGGGCTGTCAGTAAGGGATGCAAGCCCTGACGAAGGAGGGGATTGTAGCCCTGAGCTTCAATAAATTTGATTACTAAATATTGATTTTATCAAAAAAATAAAAACATGAACTACGACGAAAGACTTCAAAAAGTGAGCGTGTTAGGGGCTGCCGGGAAGATGGGCAGCGGTATTCTGCTGCTCACTGCCATCGAAATGGCCAATCTTAGATTAAAGCCTGAAAATAGAGGCAAAACATTTGTAATCAACGCTATAGATCTTTCAGAAGATGGTCTTGCAGGGTTGATGAAGTACCTGAAAGTACAGGTGAGAAAACTCGCCGAAAAGAAAATGGTCTGGCTTCGCGAAGCCTATGCCGATCGTGCCGACCTGATCGAGAATGGCCAGATAATTGACGAATACATCTTTGATGTGATGAACCTCGTCAGGCCTGTTACCACTATCGAATCGGCTTACGGTTCCAATCTTATCTTTGAAGCCATCGCCGAAAACCAGGCTCTTAAAGTAAAGATCTTCAAACAGATTGACCAGAACAATCCCAACAAACCCTGGTTTTTCACCAACACCTCCTCCATCCCTATCAATCTGCTGAATACCGAAGCCGGGCTGGATGGCCGTATTCTCGGCTTCCATTTCTACAACCCGCCTGCCGTTCAGCGTCTTGTGGAGCTGATCACAACCAGGGATAACCAGGCTGATATGGTGGATTTTGCAAAACTTTACGCCAAAAACCTGAAAAAGGTAGTTGTTCCTTCCAACGATTTCGCCGGATTTATCGGCAACGGTCACTTTATGCGCGACGCGCTGCATGGAATCAGCGAAGCCGAAAAACTGATGAAGGAATTCTCTTTCGCTGAATCGGTTTACATCATTAACAGGATTTCGCAGGATTTCCTGATCCGGCCGATGGGAATCTTCCAGCTGATTGATTATGTGGGAATTGACGTGGTTCGCTTTATCATGGGTGTGATGAATCCCCATAATCCGGACGAAAACCTTCACAGCCCGATGCTCGACCAGCTTTTCGATCTGGGGGTAAAAGGTGGTCAAAATTCTGACGGCTCACAAAAAGATGGTTTCCTAAAATACGAAAAAGGAAAACCGGTTGCCATTTATGATCTCAACTCAGGAAGTTATGTTACCATACAAGAATTTTCGGCCAAATGCGATGAGTATCTCGGACCACTACCCGAAGGCGCTCAGCCATGGAAAGTGCTGAACTTCTGTAAAAACAAAGAGGAGCTCCTCAAAAAGCATTTTGACGGCATCAAAAACATGCGATCCATTGGCGCACAGCTGACCAAAACCTATCACCGCCGCTCTGTGGAAATCGGCAAACAGCTCGTAAACACGGGAGTTGCCAATAACGACGAGGATGTTAACACGGTGATGCTCACCGGATTTTTCCACGCGTACGGCCCTATCAATAATTATTTAAATTAAGGAGGACAAAACGATGAAAAAGATGCAGCGAAAAGTTTACATGGCAGCCGGTTACAACACTATTTCGATGGGAACCGGACGAAAAGAGTTTAATCCGAAAAAGGAGAGGCCGGGGCTGGAATATTACATCTCAGAGGCTGGCAAAGGGACGCTGGCCCAGATTGGCGGCGCGAAAAATGTGGACGAAAGCGTGATAGGAAACTTCATGGCCTCGCGATTCAACAACCAGGGACACCTGGCCGGCTTTATCCCCATGATTGACGAAGGATTGGCATTCAAACCCAGCATCCGGGTTGAGGCCGCCTGCGCTTCGGGAGGAATGGCTTTAATCACCGGGATTAAGAGTGTTTTGGCTGGCGCCGACACCGTCCTTTCGCTTGGCGTGGAAGTGCAGAACACCATGAAAGCCATTTACGGCGCCGATGTTCTGGCCGGTGCAGGCTGGTACCAGAAACGCAAAAAAGGGCACGCTTACTTCTTTCCCGGCCAGTTCAGCGACCGTGCAGGAGCTTACTACGAAAAGTATGGAAAAGAGTACACCCGCAAAGGACTTTCACGCTGGTACCGCAACGCAATCGAAAATGCAAGACTCTGCCCCACAGCACAGGAATTTCATAACACAACCCCTGATCCCGAGAGCGCATGTTTCAAAATGGAACCCAACGGAAAAACCTTTGTGGATCATCTGAATGTGCTCGACTGCTCCAAGGTTTCCGATGCAGCATGCGCCATTGCGATTCTCTCGGAAGAAGGACTGGCAAAATGCGGCATCGAAAAGAAAGACGCCGTTGAAGTAGTTGGATTTGCAACATCAGAGCGCGACATCACCAAGGATCCAACCGATCGCACTGTGATGGAAACCATCACAGACGCTGCTCACAAAGCACTGGCTCATGCCGGCATCACCATCCACGACCTGGCCACCATCGAAACCCACGACTGTTTTACCATCGCCGGAATCCTTGCAGTGGAAGCTCTCGGATTTGCCAAACCCGGCGAAGGCGCCGGTTTCGTTTACGAAGGCCACACCGCCCGTAACGGCAAAATCCCGATCAATACAACCGGCGGATTGGTAGGCTGGGGGCACCCAACCGGAGGAACCGGCATTCACCAGGCAGTTACAATCTGGGAACAACTTACCGGCAAAACCGGCGCCGCCCAAATCGAAATCCCAGCCAACAAACCTTACGGAATGACCATCAACATGGGTGGCGACGACGTGAGCGTGGTGGCGATTGTTTACAGGAAGAATTAATTGATTTTTTTTTATCCGGTAGTCCGCCATTTTACGGATTATCGGATTTTTATTATCTTGCACCCAATTATAATTAACCCATGAGTAATAAATAAATCAAATTCTGACATGAAAAAGCACTGGTTTTTTTTAGTCATTGCAGCTATGATAGTAGCGGTAGGCTGTAGCAAGGATGAAGAAAAAGCAACAGAGGTTTCCATTGTTGCAAATACAGTTCTTCCCGTTGGAGTGACAGTTTCAGGTATGGAACTTTCGTTGGTTGCAGGAACGTTTAGTCAAACTTATTTAATAGTGGATGGCCAGAACACCATAAAAATTTCTGAACCGGAATCATTGGAAATTCTGGGTATTGAAGCCACTGCCACTTTGACCATTGACGAGCCAAAACTAAATGGTGAAGAATGTACGTTGCGTGGCGCTGAACCTGTAAATTTCCTGGTAAAGGAAGCAAACAATGTATCCTGGGACTTTGAAGTGGATACGACCAAAGTAATCTTTATTACTAATTTTATCCTTCCTGAAGTTTTGAGCTACGATCAACTTCGGGTTATTATATTAACACCGGAAAACGAAGAACTGCCATATTATGTCAGGGAAGGTGTGGACACGATTAGCGTCAGTGGCCAGGTTGCTTTTGATTTGCTTAACAATACGATCCAAATTGGGGGAAAAATTTTGGGAGCAAATATAAACGGTAACACAAATTGTTTTCCCTATTGTCAAAATCATCAATATGGTTATGCCTTTGTTACTGTTGAGCCAGTAAATAATGTAGAATGGGTTTTTGTCCTCCCTAATTAGTAGCCGTAAATGGCAAACCATCCGGAGTGCGTTTGTGCTCCCGAGTAAGTAATTTCAAAATTTTAAATTTAAAAAACATGACAGAACTAGACGGCCCAAGCGCCAAACCTCAATACCCGTGATTTTCCTCAACAATGGAGAGTCACGGGTTTTTTTCGAGTGTTTTAATCGGTTTAAAATGATTCTATACCGCGTAGCGGTTTCAGTATTGTAGCAAAACAGAACCCGTGATAATCACAAATTCCCCGTAGGGGATAAACCGGTGGAAATGTTAAACCCCTACGGGGTATTCAAAACCCTCTCATCCCATTTTTGCTACAATACTTTATGCCCTACGGGCAATTTCGGGAAAAATATTTGGCGTAAAAATCGTATTTTTGAAAAATGCTTTTTACCGCGTAGCGCCTGCCTGCCGGCGAGGCAGGGTTAAAGTATTGTAGAAAATCAAAACCATGGATTTTCACAAATTCCCCGTAGGGGATAAACCTAAGGAAATGTTAAACCCCTACGGGGTATTCAACACTCTCGAATCGCATTTTTGCTACAATACTTTATGCCCTACGGGCAAATTACTAAAACAAAACAATAGAATTTTAAAAAGAAAACTTTGCTATAGAACATAATTCTTTACCGCGTAGCGGTTAAAGTATTGTAGAAAAATAGATTCAATGATAATCACATTTTCCCCGTAGGGGATTAACAATAACAAAATTATGAAACCCGGAACCTTTACTCAATTGTACGTGCAACTTGTATTTGCGCCAAAATTCCACGATGCCGTCCTCCACAAAAACATCCGTAAAAGAGTTTTCGAATACATTAGTGGCATCATCACCGAAATGAAACACAAATCAATTATCGTCAACGGCGTATCAAACCATGTTCACATTTTCCTTGGATTAAACCCATCGAAATCCATTTCAGATACTGTTCACGACATAAAAAGAAGTTCATCACTGTTTATCAATAATGAAAAACTCTGCCCGGGAAGGTTCGCCTGGCAGGAAGGATATGGTGGATTTAGTTATGGAAGGTCGCAAATTGATGAACTTTACCAGTACATTCTTAATCAGGAGCAACATCATAAAAAAGTTACGTTTCGCGATGAATACATTCAATTCCTGAAAAAATTCGAAATAGAATATGATGAGCGGTTTTTGTTCGACTTTTTAGATGATGTTGAGCAAGACCAGGTTTGATTTGAAGATTTCCCAATTGAACGATCAAACCAAAACGGTTTTTCATGGGGATTGGTTGCAAAAGACAAAAAATCAAGGTTCAAATGGAATTAGAACCTAATGTTAAATAAACAAACTCGGTAACCCTACCCTTCGGGGTGGAGCTAAGCCGGGAACTCTTCGATCTGAAGTTGGGTAAAAGCCTTCTCGGCAGCAATTTTCTCGGCGCCTTTTATCGAAAAATCGCAACCATTGGCATAAACTTTCTCATCTATCGAAATTTCGACAAGGTACTGTTTTTTGCTGCCCGTTCCGATTTCATTTACCACGTTGAACTTTACCTCTTTACGCTCTTTTTGGGACCACTCGATCAGCTTACTCTTGAAATTATTCTCCAGCTTTTCCAGCCCTTCAATGTCGAAATGAACATTGATTATCCGGTTGATGACAATTCGCTTGGTGAAAGTGTAGCCTTTATCGAGGTAAATGGCTCCGATGAGTGCTTCAAAAGCATCGCCCATCATTGAACGGAAATAGGACTTCGAATCCTGGTTGGATTGAATGAACTGGTCAATACCCATTTTTGCCGCAAGTTTGTTTAGCTGCTCGCGGCTGACCAGTTTGGAGCGCATTTCGGTAAGGAAGCCCTCTTCGCGGTAAGGGAATCTTTTGAAGAGATAATCCGCAACGATCGAACTGAGTACGGCATCTCCGAGGTACTCCAGGCGTTCGTTGGAAATTTTATGGCCGTTTTGCTCGGTGGCTGCTGAGCGGTGAAGCAGCGCCAGTTTGTACAAAGTAACATTACCCGGATAAAATCCGAAAATGTTCTTCAGCGAAATGATCAGATTTTTATCGGAAGAAAAACAGGCCTTTACTCTACTGAATAAAATCAAAGTTAATCCGATTAATCCTTCAACTTTCTGATGGCAATACAGGTGTTGTGCCCGCCAAATCCAAAAGCATTGGACAGGGCAAAATTTACCTCCCTCTTAACGGCCTTATTAAAGGTAAAGTTAAGGTTGTTGTCAATCTCCGGATCGTCAGTAAAGTGGTTGATGGTCGGGGGAATGATACCATTTTTAACCGTAAGAATAGTGGCAATAACTTCTACCACCGCAGCAGCGCCCAGAAGATGACCGTGCATGGATTTGGTGGCATTCAGATTGATTTTATAGGCATGATCGCCAAATAGGCTGGCCACAGCTTTTGGTTCGGCAATGTCGCCAACGGGTGTTGATGTTCCGTGAGTGTTGATATGGTCAACGTCTTCGGGTTTCATACCGGCATCTTCGATGGCAAGTTTCATGGCCATGCGGGCTCCAAGTCCTTCAGGATGGGGTGATGTGATATGATGCGCATCGGCTGTGCTGCCTTCGCCTGCTATTTCAGCATAAATTTTTGCTCCACGCCTGATGGCATGCTCGTATTCTTCGAGGATGATTACGCCGCCACCTTCGCCAAGTACAAATCCATCTCTGTCTTTATCAAAGGGACGAGAGGCTGTTTTCGGATCATCGTTGCGGGTTGAAATGGCGTGCATGGCATTAAAACCGCCGATACCGGCAGGATTAACGCCGGCTTCTGCTCCTCCGGCAACAAATGCATCTGCTTTGCCGAGCCTGATGTGATTGAATGCATCAATGATGGCATGACCTGCTGATGCACAGGCTGATGTGGTAGCGTAGTTGGGGCCGCGGAAACCATATTTTATCGAAATATGCCCGGAAGCAATATCTCCGATGATCTTCGGGATGAAAAACGGGTTGAATCTTGGGGTTCCGTCACCTTTTGCATATTCAATTACCTCCTGCAAAAATGAGGTAAACCCTCCGATTCCTGATGCTATGATCACACCGACCCTGTCTTTGTCAATAGCATCTGTGTTGAGATTGGCATCCGTAATAGCCTGATCGGCTGCAATCATGGCATATTGAACATACGGATCAATTTTTCGTACCTCTTTGCGGTCGAAATAGTTAACAGGGTCATAATTTTTTACTTCACACGCAAACTGTGTTTTAAACTTGGAAGCGTCGAAGCGTGTAATAGCAGCAGCGCCGCTTACCCCATTAATGATACTGTTCCAGAATTCTTCGACAGTGTTTCCTAATGGGGTAATGGCGCCTAATCCTGTAACGACAACTCGTTTTAGATTCATTGCGGCAGGATTGTTTTATTTTGCATTTGCCTCGATGTAGGCTATTGCATCTCCTACAGTGCCAATCTTTTCGGCCTGATCATCAGGAATTGCAATGTTGAATTCCTTTTCGAATTCCATGATGAGCTCAACGGTATCAAGCGAATCAGCGCCAAGATCGTTTGTGAAACTGGCTTGTGGTGTTACTTCGTTTTCGTCAACACCAAGTTTGTCAACGATAATAGATTTAACTCTTGTTGCAATGTCAGACATACTTTTATATTTTTTAGTTAAACTGGCGGCAAAGGAAATACTTTTACCGCTGATGGCCAAAAATATTTTGATAACAAATTATAAAAAGTGACTGTAAATTGATGGTAAACAAAGTTTTGAGTTGTTTTTGAAAGGGGCTTCGGGGCACTATTTTATCGCTAGAACCAGAAAATTTGTCAAAATTTGCAATTATTCGGCTAAAGATGCTTTTCTTTGAAACCTGAAAGAGTGACAGTATATAATGTACCGAATCGCAATATTTGCATCAGGTCATGGATCAAATGCCCAAAGAATTGCTGAGTATTTTGAGGGTAGTGGCTTTGCCATGGTTGCATTGATTTTGTCAAACAATGAGAATGCCTATGTTTTGAAACGCGCTGCAAATCTTGGAATTCCATTCAAAACTTTCGACAGGAAATTGTTTTACCAATCGGATGAAGTTCTGCGCTGGTGCCGGGATGCCAGTATTGACCTTGTTGTCCTGGCTGGTTTTCTTTGGTTGATGCCTGAATACTTTGTAAAGGCATATCCAATGCGTATCCTGAACATTCATCCGGCCTTGCTTCCCAAATACGGTGGGAAGGGGATGTACGGCGACAGGGTTCACAGCGCTGTAATCAATGCCGGAGAGAAGATGAGCGGAATTACTATTCATTTTGTGGACGAGAGATATGACAACGGTCTTATCGTTTTTCAGGCCACATGCGATGTGGATAAAGAGGATACTCCCGAAATGCTTGCCCATAAAATTCAACGGTTGGAGCATCAATATTTCCCTTCGGTGATCGGTAGTATTCTGAAGGAAATGGCTGTTAGATCTGAATTGTAAATAATTGTTTAAGAGATAGTTTAATGAAAAGTCAATATTTAACTTTAGGTTTCGTTATCAAGAGCCTGTTATTTTTTTATTGATCTTTCTTTTTATATTTTTGTCAACTTGTTTTTTTATTACTGCTAACGACTGCAAAAAAAATGGGAAAAAAATACAGAGATCCGTTGAGCTTGCGGGTCAATTGGAAATACAGGACGATTCTGATTGTTGATGATGTTGTACCAAACTACGAAATCATCAAAGTTGCACTTGAGCCCACGTCCGCAAAGATTGAACACGCCAAAACGGGACTTGAAGGTATCCGAAAAGCTCTGGAAAACAAGAAGATAGATGTTGTGCTTATGGATATTAACCTTCCAGGCATCAGCGGAGTTGAAGCTGCACGCGAACTCAGGCTTCTTAAACCGGACGTTGTAATAATCGGGCAGTCGGCTTTCATAGTCTCTGCCACCCGACAAGAATGTTTTGAGGCTGGTATGGATGATTTTTTTATCAAACCAATCAGCTCCGCCGAATTGATTGCAATGATTAGATTGTCGCTTATTAAACGAAACAAAAGAATCTGATAAACCAATCCACCTGATGTGATGGATCACCGGAATAAAATACCCAGCTTTTTCGGGCTTCGCATCTACTTTACCTCTGCATTACTATACCTTTTATTAGTATTGCCCTTTGCAGGTTTTTTGCTTTTACAGGGCTTACCAGCGCTAATCGAAAAAAGCGGTGCACTTCTCAACCAGGACAAACAAGAAACCACCTCTGCGCCGGTAATCAATGATACGATCGTAAGGGAAAATATTTCGGAAGATGAGGGGCTTTTTAAGGTAAAACATGAAGGGCAAACGATAACAGACTCGCAAAATCAACTTCTTAACAACTCGTTCAATTTCCTGTTCAACGCGCTGCTGGTTAGTTTGCTTGCTGGCTTTGTTTTCAATTACCCGTTTAAAAGATATTTCCGCCGAAAGCGAAGGAACAGGAAGATTTCCGACCGCCTTTTTGCTTTTTGCAAGAAGTATATTCTGTTGTCTCCCTGGATCAATGCCGGCATAGTTGGTGGAGCATTGCTGGCGACAATCATCTACATGATTTTTCTTACCATCTCTCTGCAGCACAGGTTCGACGACGACTTTCCGCTTTTCAACCGGTTTCTGCTCATCTCACTGTTTTCGGCACTGCTCACCGTGCTGTTTGTTTATTTCTGGGAGAAGCACAGGGTGCACCTTAAATATATAGATCATCTTTATTCAAAAGATGAGCTGAGGCGCAGAGTTTTCAAAGCAGCCAAAGGGAGAATTAAAAACCGTTTCTGGATTTCGAGCGCTATGACCACCCTGCTGCCACTTTCGATAGTGATTGTTTACCTGATAATGAGCCTCACAAAGATCAGCGAACTTCAACTCACCTCCCTTTCCGAAGAGCAGATTTCAATTCTGTTCGGCCGCTACAGCGGAATGATGAAAATGATTATAGAAGACCCCGATCCGGCCGGAAACCTGGGAGGCCTTGTATTTGTAAATGTTCTCGACGGATTAATTATGTTTTTCGGAATCGGTCTGGGCATTTTGGTTTCTTTTATTTATCTTATCCTTTTTGTAAAATGGACTACACTCGACATTGTTTATCCTGTTAAAGAGTTGATTTACAACATGCAGCGTACCGGGGAACGCAAAAGTGTCAACTACACCGTCGTCAGAAGCAATGACGAAATTGGAGAGCTTGCTGAGGGGTACAACGATATGGCAGGGCGGATCGAAAGCTATATCTCCAATATTTCGAGAATGAATGAAGCCTATTTTCGGTTTGTGCCCCGCCAGTTTCTTGATATTCTTGGAAAAGAGAGCATTACCGACATCCAACTTGGCGACCAGGTTCAAAAAGAGATGTCTGTGCTTTTTACCGACATTCGCGATTTTACTGCCCTTTCGGAGGAGATGACCCCAAAAGAAACTTTCGACTTCCTCAACGACTATCTAAGCCAGATGGAGCCTGTGATTTCGCGCAACCACGGTTTTATTGACAAATACATCGGCGATTCCATCATGGCGCTTTTCATGGGAAATGTTGAAAACGCCATTGACGCCGCCATTGAAATGCGTGCAGCACTGGCTGATTTCAATCTCCGACGTAAGCTCGAAAACAAACTGACCATCCAGAGTGGTATCGGCATCCACACCGGAAAGCTTATGCTCGGCATTGTCGGCGGGCACGGCCGAATGGACGGAACTGTTGTTTCCGATGCAGTAAATCTTGCCTCCAGGATCGAAGGGCTTACCAAAATGTACGGAACCTCCATCATCATAAGCCAGGATACGCTTATCAGGATTGAAGATCCAACGCGCTACAATTACCGCTTTTTGGATGTGGTGAAGGTAAAAGGTAAAAAGGAAGCTGCCTACATTTTTGAAGTCCTTGATGGCGAGCCGGCCGACAGCAAAAACCTGAAGATAAAAAGCAAGTACCAGTTTGGAAAAGGTCTGCAACTTTACAAAAGCAAAGATTTTGATGAAGCCTTGGCGATTTTCAGAAATATCGTTGACGAAAACCCTCTCGACAAGGCAGCTCAACTTTACATAGCCCGGTGCAGAAACATAATCGAGTTTGGCCTGCCCGAGGATTGGGACGGTGTGGCAACCATCAAAGACAAATACTAAGCCCTGATGCCAACAATCGTCTCCGAAAAAATAAAGTCCTTCCTGCTGCAGGCCTTCATTTCGGCCTTTGTCACAGGAATATTTACCTACCTGTTTTTTCAAAAGCACCCACTGATTTTTCTTTTGGGATTACTGATTGGCGCTCAAGTATTTACCTACATTTTTCTGTTTGAACATTTCTTTAAAAAAAGGCTTCAAAACAGCTATTTTCTACCAATGCTCATCTTCAGCACATTGATGTATGTGTTGATTATTATCTTTTCGGTTTTTATTTCTTTCATCATTCTCAATAAATTTGACCTGGAATTCCTTTGGTCATTCGATTTCAGAGAATTTATCCTCAGCAGCACGATGATGTATGGGTTGATTTTCGGTCTGATAATGAGTTTCCTGTTCAATACATATTCCATGTTTAATACTCTCCTGGGAAAGAATTTTCTGTTCAGGATTTTCACCGGACGTTATCATAACCCTTTTGAAGAGGAGCGTATTTTTATGTTTCTCGACATGAAATCGTCCACTATGATTGCCGAAAAGATTGGCCACAAGGCATTTCTCAACCTGCTCAACGATTTTTTTCTTGATCTTTCGGAGCCAGTAATTGCCACAAAAGGAGAGATTTACAAATATGTAGGGGACGAAGCCATTATCACCTGGAAGATGAAGCCGGGGTTGAAGATGCAAAGCCCTGTGAGAAGTTTTTATCTTTTTGAAGATAAAATCAGCCACAGAACAAGTCATTACCTCACAAAATACGGACTAGTCCCGCAATTTAAAGCCGGTGTACATGGGGGAATAGTAGTAACCGGTGAGCTGGGTTACACAAAAAAAGAGATAACCTTCCTGGGAGATGTGTTGAATACCACAGCCCGCATCGAGGCGGTCTGCAACGAATTCGATAAGAATCTGATTATTTCTGATGAATTGTTGCAAAAGATGAATCTTACGGATGACCACGAAATAACACCTCTCGGAGAAATGAAATTCAGAGGTAAAGAGCGGACAATTTGCATCTCGGCAGTGGAAAAGAAAAACTGAACGCTTAACCTGATCAAAATATAAAATCCCTCATGCCGTTGTTTAGCCCATACATCCAATCTATGTCAGCCCGTTACGCCACAACAGTTTTATTGCTAATTTCAAGTATATGGATTTTGCCGGCTCTAGCCCAAAGCCATTTTGATCCCAACGGGTTCAACATTTTTTATTACCCCAACGGCGTGAAATCAAGCGAAGGATACATGCGCGATGGCCAACCTGATGGATTCTGGAAAACCTATTACGAAAACGGCCAGTTGAAATCAGAAGGCAACCGTAAGGACTTTTTACTCGACAGCACCTGGGTATTTTACGATGAAAAAGGTATTAAAGTGTTGCTTATCAATTACAAAGCAGGCCTGAAGGAAGGAAAGAGAATAACCTATCGTGAAGGAGAAACCATTGAAGAAAATTTTGTGGATGATATCAAGCAGGGACTCACAACCTACTATTACCCCAACAACACCGTTTTCAGGACCATCAATTATGATAACGGCCTCGAAGACGGGCTTGCCAAGGAGTTTGCCGACGATGGCCGCGTGGTTCTCCTTACTACTTACCGCAAAGGTTTCATGGTCAGCCGCGAACGAATCAACCGGCTCGATTCCGAAACCAGAAAACAGGGACACTGGAAGTTTTTTCACGAAAACGGGCTGGTGAAACTTGAAGGATTTTTTCTGAACGATCAGCGAAACGGATATTTCAAAGAGTATGACCAGGCAGGGAAACTGATTACAGCAACAAAATGGATTGAAGGTCAGCAGCAGAAGGATGCTGAAGAACTTGCCAAACTTGAAGTCGTGAGGGATT
This sequence comes from Bacteroidales bacterium, assembly GCA_036794825.1. Lineage (GTDB taxonomy): Bacteria > Bacteroidota > Bacteroidia > Bacteroidales > 4484-276 > RZYY01. Next base: position 245,828 of record DAIRGA010000001.1, read on the forward strand.
ATTATCCCGACGGAAAAGTGGCTATTTTTCAGACTTTCAAAAATGGCGTGCCTCATGGGGTCAGGCGGGAGTATTCAACTGCCGGAGAAATAACAGCCGGATATGTTTATCAGGACGGAAAACGAATTGCTGATGGAATTACCCGTGAAGACGGCGTCAGAAACGGCCCCTGGAAAGATTATTATCCCGGCGGAGAACTTAGAGCGGAAGGAAATTACCAGGATGGTAAAATGGTTGGAAAATGGAAATTCTATCAGTTGAACGGCAGGGTAGAGCAGACCGGAGAATACGATAAACAGGGCAGGCCAGTCGGAAAGTGGCTGTGGTATTATCCTTCAGGAAATCTGCTTCGCGAAGAGAACTACATTGCCGGCAAACCCGACGGCATGATGACAGAGTTTTCGGAAGAGGGCGATATAATAGCCGAAGGGGATTATATTGATGGTGAAGAGGAAGGTCAATGGAGCTATGACCTGGGCAATTTTAAAGAAAAAGGCGGCTATTCCTATGGTTTGCGGCATGGCATATGGGAACATTTTTACAGCGATGGAACCTTGAGGTTTGTGGGCGAATTTGTTGACGGAAAACCGAACGGTAAACATATTACCTACTGGGACAATGGAAAAATTAAAGACGAAGTTACTTTCAACATGGGCATCAGGGAGGGAAATGCCTTCAGCTATGATTACAATGGCGCGCTCATTATTACCATCACCTACAGGAGCGGCGCTGAAATTTCTTACGACGGCATCAAAATTGACCCTCTGGTGGTGGAAGATAGCGATTGAACAAGTAAATGATCCGTTTACCCGTTGTATTTATATACCTTTCCCGGCAAAACCCTAACCATCCCCTTAAACTCAAGGTTGAGCAATGCCGCAGCTACCATGGTCATATTCAGATCGCTTCTGATTGCAATTTCATCAATTCCCATTTCACCGTTGACCCTCATAATTCCGGCAATTTTTTCCTCGTTAGGCGATAATTCATCGAACAATTCAGGCTGAATCGCTTTGGATTTTTCAGTTTTATTTTCCCATCCCATCAAATTGGCCAGGTCTGAAGCATCTTGTATCAGGGCAGCCTTGTTGTCGCGGATAAGCAGGTTGCAGCCTTCTGACCATGTGTCATCAATTCGGCCGGGAATGGCAAATACATCGCGGCTATAAGAGTTTGCAATATCGGCTGTAATTAAAGCGCCGCCTGATTTTGCTGCCTCAATCACCACGGTGGCATCAGCCATACCTGCGATAATCCTGTTTCGTTGTGGAAAATTTTCACGATCAGGAGTTGTGCCGCTCATAAATTCAGTAATCAGGCCTCCATGTTCAACCATTTTTGCGGCAAGGCTTCTGTTCAGGTAAGGGTAGATCCGGTCAAGACCATGCCCCAGCACCGCCACTGTATTCAGATGATTATCGAGCGCAGCCCGGTGTGCACAGGTGTCAATTCCGTAGGCCAGTCCACTCAGAATCAAAACATTGTACCCGGCCAGCCCCCTGATTAATTTTTCGCACACCGATTTTCCGTAGTCCGTTGCTTTTCGGGTTCCAACGATGCTAACAATCCTGGGTACATTCAAGGGGGCTGATCCTTTGTAATAGAGAAGCAGCGGGCTGTCTTCGCAATTTTTAAGAAGTTCCGGGTAGTTTTTATCCAGGTAAAACAATGGGGTGATGTTGTGTTTTTCAACAAACCTCAGCTCCTCCTCAGCGCGGTGCAAAACGTTGTGATTCAGGATACTGCTTACCAGTTTTTCGCCAATACCGGGAATCTTTTCCAGAGCTTCCCTTTTTTGTTTAAAAATCGCTTCGACACCCCCGCAATAGGCCACGAGTTTTTTCCCGAGCACATCGCCCACACCAGGAAGTAAAGTCAATGCAATCTGATATAGTAACATGGGGTTCAAAAAAATGAGGGGTTAAAAGTAGGTAAATTATTCAATGGTGAGGACGATTTCCGAAAAGTTCAAATCTGACGTAAAGTATATCTTTGCCAAAAAAATTCTCATGCTCAGCTACATCCATTGGAGCGTTAATCCTGAAATATTTCCCGGCTTTTTACCGGTCAGGTGGTACGGATTGTTGTTTGCGGCTGCCTTTTTCTTTGGCTACCTGGTACTCATCCGAATTTTCAGGAACGAAAAATTACCGGTAAGTCTTCTCGATCAACTGGCCTTGTATGTCTTCATTGCCACGATCATAGGAGCCAGGCTGGGACATGTGATGTTCTACGAACCAGCCTATTTTCTTGCCGATCCGCTGTCGGTTTTCAAAATCTGGCAGGGAGGCCTGGCTTCGCATGGTGCTGCTATCGGGATTCTGATTGCCATCTGGCTGTTTTCTCGAAAAAACAAAAAGTCTTATTTCTGGGTTCTCGACCGATTGGTGATCGTGGTAGCTCTTGGCGGGTTTTTTATCCGAATGGGCAACCTGATGAACTCCGAAATTTATGGTCATGTTACCACGCTGCCATGGGGTTTTATTTTTACTTCAGAAGATGAAATGCCCCGCCACCCTACCCAGATTTACGAAGGACTGAGCTACCTCGCAATTTTTGGTTACCTGCTGTGGTACTACTGGCATAAGGAGGGCAAACCCAAGCCGGGATTTATTTTCGGGATGTTTCTTATTCTTCTTTTCGCGGTGCGGTTTTTAATTGAGTTTGTGAAAGAGCCGCAGGTGACTTTCGAAACCAACATGGCGCTGAATATGGGGCAAATACTCAGCTTACCTTTTATAATTGCAGGACTGGTTATCGTTTTCAGGAAGAATGCGAAATGATAAAAAAATTCATTGCCAGCCGGGAAAAGTTTTATTTTTGCAGCCGTTTTGTTTGACTTGATGGGGCGTTAGCTCAGTTGGCTAGAGCGTTAGACTGGCAGTCTAAAGGTCATGGGTTCGATTCCCATACGCTCCACTCACTTTATCTAAAGGCTTGTAAGCGAAAAGTTTACAAGCCTTTTTAATTAAACCCACGAAGTTCAAACCCGATTTTGATCCCCCATTTCTTTCATTTAACCGACAGAATCAGTTGATTTAACATTTCATTAGCATCATTTAACACCTTGTTAACATTTCGGCTTTCATATTAATCGAAGTTTGCACCTTTTTTCAGGTCGTTGATATTAAGAATATGAAAATGAAACCATTAGATTTTCTTTCTTCGTTAATCAAAAAAATCACATCCCAACTTATGGAAAATACTGTTCAAAATGATAATGTTTCTGAAAATCAGATAAATGAAGAACATAATTTAAACTCACATGATATGGCCAACAACAGCACAGCTCCTGGGTTACGAAAAACTCCGATGGATGTTTTCCCGGCCATTTTCAATGGCATAGGTATCGGGCTACTTCTTGGGCTTTTGCTTGGTTTATCCATTTCTCCGGTGGTGAGTGGCGTTATTGCCACCATCTCTTCGATGCTTGCCGTGCTTATCGGGTTGAACGAAAAATTTCTTGACCCGCTAAAAAGCATACGGATAGGCGCATTCGGACTTTTTGCGGTTGTCGGTATTTTGGCCGGAATTTACATGAGGGCAAATGACCCTTTTGCCCCGTCGCTTTCTGATAAAAAACAACAATATCTTGATGCCGGGTTTAAGGAGGAGGAAGCAAAATCATTTATCACAGGGTTTATTCTTTCTGACACGGGACAAGCACGCCGTCAGGCCAATGTTCTTTACTCGTCAACCGTAGATGCCGGCGCCTGCGACGTGTTGCAGTATGCAAGCACCGAAACCCCTGCAGAAGAGTTGATGAACACTTTTAAAACTGCTGGTGGTGCATGGAAGAAATTTGCTGAGTCGTTTTCGGCTGATCTTCCGGCAGAACAGGTTTCAAAGGCGCTGCTTGCTATCAGGGATAGCTTTTGCAACATGCAGTCCGGCGGGAAAATTACCGTAACCAACCTTGAACTGATCAAAATGATCAAAAGCGGCGATTCCACCGAAAGCATTGAAAAACAGTTGACTGATGCCGGTGGTATTTGGGCTGTGATCGTTTCCAGAATTTCGGAGAGTTTTTCATCTGACGAAAGAAAACCAGTTTATTTAACCACCATCAAAATTTTATCTTATGAATAAGACATTGACATTAAGCATTTTATTAATGATTTTCGCTGGGGTTTTAATAGCGCAACCCAGATTCGACCCAGCTACTGTTGATAGATCACTGGTGCGTGTTGTGGTTTCTATCAACGAAAGAGAATCCACCGTAATGACCGGCTTTGCATGGAAAACACCCAATCAGATAGTTACTTCGCTGCATGGAATGAGCAAAAACGGAACCATCAAGGTACTCTACCTGAAAGATGCATGGCGGAAAGCAAAAATCAAAAAAGTGCTTCAAAATGCCGACCTGGTGCTGCTCGAAATTTTACCCGGCGAACCTGCTGTACCCTCAGGCGTAGTCCCGATCACAAATATTAATACAGCGCCAATCAGATTTGGATCCGATGTATATGCTTTCGGATTCAACAGCGGAGCTTCTGCCAGCTCATCGCGAATGTTGAAAAAAGGCCATGTCAACCCTGAAGTGCTTGCTAGTCTTATTCCAAAAAAAGATAAAGATGCCCTGGCAAAGATCGGCTTTCCGGCGCTTGATCTTCATATTTTGTACCTCGAAGGCAGCCTGTTACCCGGTTATTCCGGTTCCCCGGTCTTTGATGCTGACGGAAAACTAATCGGAATTGGGGATGGCGGCCTTGAAAAAGGAGCCAGCAATGTGAGCTGGATTATTCCTTCCAAATACCTTGCTGATCTGGAGGCTTCAACAGTGACGAGCCTTCCGCCAACATTCGAACTGCTTTCGCAACTCTTCTCCGCCAAAGTTACTATTGATGCATTGGCAGATAATCCTGAAGAGGTTGAGAACAAACTTTTCCAGCCAGCATCAACTGCTCATAAATCAGTAAAATCAAGTGATTTCGAATTTTTCATGACCAAAAACAGGTCATTGACCGAGATGGTGGAAACTTCAGACGATCCGGAAAACCTGCTGAAATTCTCCAATGAGATGAGCAACGATCTGAGGATTGATCTCGATTATGACCAGATGAGGTTTGATGTTTACGAAGATATTGTTAACGGGGTTGTTCTCACCATTCCTGAGGATTTGAAGCTGGTTTATGACAAAGCAGATGACTATTTCTACGTTAAATATCCTGAAAACAGCCTCTCCAGCCTAACTTTCACAGGGATAAAAGATGATTTTTCAACCACAGAATTTACGGAGTTGCTCGATTATGTAAGCGAGTCCGTCAACTCAACAATTGCATCCGGTTATGGATTGTCGGGATTGACAATAGATGAAGAGTATTCTTACTGGCTGGATTATGGCGACCAGCAAAAGATTGCATGGGTTTCATCGGCTGGCAACGAACCCTTTTACGGTGATGATGGCATCACCTATGTCATTCTGGTTTATCAGACCATCCTGATGTCGAACGAAAAGACTTTTATGGCGATCGGAACATTTGCAGTGCCTGCCGAATTGGTTGTAGCCAGTTCGATGAACGGCCTGGACTGTGTGAACCAATTTGCCGGAAGTGATGAGTGTTCCTATTTCAACACACTCTTTAAAACCTTCTCGGCCACCCACCTGACGACTTTTGCCTATTGATGCCATAATTCAGTCAACTGTCAATATTTCAGCATTTTAACCTTCAATAAAGGTCACTCCTTCAAATTAAATTTTTGCGTGGCGGTTCATTTTTTCAAAAGTTTTTACATTTGCACAAATTAAATTTTTCGAAATCATGAATATTCCAAGTAATTTAAGGTACACCAAAGATCATGAATGGCTTCGCATGGAAGGAGACGTTGCAGTGATTGGAATTACAGATTATGCTCAAAATGAATTGGGCGACATTGTTTTTGTAGAAGTGGAGACCGTCGGGGAGGTATTGGAAAAGGAAGAGACCTTCGGAACCATTGAAGCCGTAAAAACCGTATCTGACCTGTTTATGCCGGTTGCCGGCGAAGTTCTCGTGTTTAATGAAGAACTTAACGACCACCCGGAAACAATTAACAGCGATCCTTATGATAAAGGATGGATAGTGAAAGTAAAACCCAGCAATCCCGCAGATGTTAATGGACTGCTGGATGCTGATGGTTACAAGGAGTTGATTTAATGAGATTTTGAAACTTTACCACCTTCTTTCTCAGGCAATATCCCAGTTCGGCATTACGTTTGAGATAAATGGGGGGTAACAAAAAATAAATCATAATTATGGACACAAAAAAAACTGAAAAAGCAGACCTCGAAAACAAAAAAGCCATTTTCATGCAAATAGGTTTTGTAATTGCTCTGGCTTTTGTGCTTGTCGCTTTCAATTACAAAAGTTATGAAAGAGGAAGCGGGCTTGATATTCAGGTGCAGGTTGACAATACACCTGAAGAGATCATCCCGATCACCAAGCAGGAAGTAAAACCACCGCCACCACCACCTCCAAGGCAAATCACCATCATCAACATCGTTGAGGACGATGTGGAAGTTGAAGATGATATCGAGATTGACGTGGAAGCCGACCAGAAAACCGAAATTGCGGATTTTGTTCCTGTTGTTAAGGTGGAAGAAGAAGTAGAAGAACTGGAAATTTTCACCGTGGTTGAATCAATGCCGGAGTTTCCGGGCGGAGATGCTGCGAGGATGAAATTCCTTCAGGAAAATATCAAGTATCCCCAGTTGGCACGTGAGAGCGGAATCCAGGGAACCGTTTATGTTACCTTCGTTGTTGAAACCGATGGCCGCGTTACCGATGTCAGGGTTCTTCGCGGAATTGGTGGCGGTTGCGATGAAGAGGCAGTCAGGGTTATTCAGGCCATGCCAAGATGGAACCCCGGCAAGCAAAGAGGCAAGCCCGTGCGCGTTCAGTTCAACATGCCCATCAGGTTTACTTTGCAAGGATAGCAACACAATCCAACGAATTAAAAAATATCCCGGATATCACAAATGTCCGGGATTTTTTTTGGATAGTGTATTTACCCGGTTTGCTCAGAATACCTCCAGAGCGGAAAGCAGATCCTTCAAAATCGTTTCGTGATCGAATGCAAGTTCAGGGATTTGATGGACAGGAACCCAGGCAGCCATACTGGCATCGTCTCCGCCAGTAACAGCTGAGTTTTCAGGATAAGTAAACCCATAAAAAACTACGGAAACCGTTCTTCCGCGTGGATCGCGACCGGGATCGCCATAGGTCTTGAACTGTCTCAATTCAACATTTTGCATACCGGTTTCTTCTTTCAGTTCGCGTTGGGCCGATGATAACAAGGTCTCGTTCATTTCGATGAATCCACCCGGAAAAGCCCACTTGCCTTCAAACGGAGGCCTGCCGCGCTGAATCACCAATACTTTTAATATACCATCGAAGCGGCAGAAAACAGCTATGTCAACGGTTACAGATGCTTTTGGATACTCGTAGGTGTAAGGCATAAATTCTGGTTTTTAGATTGATAGTTCAGGCTTGATCAGAATTACCTCTTCCCATCAACGATAATCACAAATTCACCTTTAATGTTCTTCTGACCAAAATGCAATAGGAGCTCAGAAAATGTTCCTCTGATGTTCTCTTCGAAAACCTTGGTAAGTTCGCGAGATACAGATGCCTGCCGCTCCTGGCCAAAAATGTCAGCTAGTTGTTCGAGGGTTTTGATCAGACGGTGAGGAGATTCGTAAAGAATTACTGTGCAGGGCAATTCGCTCAGGAATTTCAGTCGCGTGGCCCTGCCTTTTTTGTGCGGAAGAAAGCCTTCGAAAAAGAAGCGGTCGGCAGGTAAACCAGAATTAACAAGAGCAGGCACAAATGCTGTCGCTCCGGGTAACGTTTCAACGGGGATATCGTTCCTCAAACATTCTCTAACAATAAGGAATCCGGGATCGGAAATAGCCGGCGTTCCGGCATCGCTCACCAAAGCGGCCTTTTCTCCGGCAGCAATCCTTTGGCAGAATTTCTCAATTACCTGATGCTCATTGTTTTGATGATAAGCCATTACTGGCTTCGAGAGGTTGTAATGTTTCATTAGGACAGATGTTGTACGGGTATCTTCGGCGAGAATAAAATCCACTTCTTCGAGCACTCTGAGCGCTCTGAAGGTGATATCTTCGAGATTTCCGATGGGCGTGGGAACAATGAACAGCTTCGACATTAGGTTTGTTTGTTTGGATAAGATTACTACTGAAACAACGTTTGCAAGGATAATTTAAAATATGACTGAATATCACCGCAAAGTAAATCAATGATGAGCCAATTCAAACACAAAATTACAATTTATTTACCCATCGTTTTTGCCCTGGTTTTGATACTTGGAATCGTAATTGGGATCAGGCTGGCGCCACAGGAGGTTAACCGGGGAAATATCTTTTCGGTGGATTTTTCCAAGTACAGCAAAATTGGAGATGTATTAGGCTATATCACTCGGGATTGGGTGGATACAGTCAACGTTGAAACACTCGAGGAGGATGCAATTGTCCAGGTTCTCGAAAAACTTGATCCCCATTCTCAGTATATTCCGGCCAAAGAGTTTGAGCAGGTGAATGAGTATCTCGAAGGTAACTTTGAGGGTATTGGTGTGCAATTTCGCATCGAGAAAGATACTGCCATGGTGATTACTCCCATTGCCGGGGGGCCATCGGAGAAAGTTGGCATCAAAGCCGGCGATCGCATTGTGCTCGTTGATGGCGATACAATTGTTGGCAAGGATATTTCTAACGACGACATCATGAAACGGCTGAAAGGTCCCAAAAACACTAAGGTGAATGTTGGTATTTTCCGCCGTGGTGAGGCCCAGTTGCTCGACTTTACCATCACACGCGGTGTTATTCCAACTTACAGTCTCGACATCGCCTATATGGTGGATGAGTCTGTCGGTTACATCAAACTCAATAAATTTTCAGCTACAACTTTTGACGAATTTAATGCTGCTATTGATGACCTCAAGAGTCAGGGGATGACAAGTCTTATTCTCGACCTGCGTAATAACTCCGGAGGCTACCTGCAGGCTGCCATAGGTATATCTGATGAGTTTTTGCCCGACCAGCAACTTATTGTTTATACCGAAGGGAAAAACAGACCGAGAAATTATGCCTATTCTACCAAACGCGGGAATTTGGAAAAGGAACCGGTGATCGTTTTGATTGATGAAGGATCTGCCTCGGCCAGTGAAATTGTTGCAGGAGCTATTCAGGACAACGACCGCGGAACTATCATGGGAAGGCGCTCATTTGGAAAAGGACTTGTGCAGGAACAGATCAATCTACTCGACGGGTCGGCGATCAGGCTTACTACTGCAAGGTACTACACGCCAACCGGCCGTTCAATTCAAAAACCTTACACTAACGGACGTGAAGATTACTATAAAGAGTTTCACGAGCGATTTGTAAATGGCGAAGTTTTCCATGCCGACAGTATTCATTTTGACGACTCACTCAAGTTCGTAACTCCCGGAGGCAAAGTGGTTTATGGCGGTGGTGGCATTATGCCCGATATTTACATCCCGATACGGACCGGCCAGCAGCTTGCTTACTACAGTCGCCTGGTAGGTAGTGGATTAATCTACGATTTTGCATTTGAATATACCGATGCCAATCGTGCTGCCCTGAGCAAATATACTGATTACAAAAAGTTTACGAGTGATTTCAGGGTCACTGCCAATATGTTCAACGACCTGATAGCTTTTGCCGAAAAAGAAGGTCTCGCGAAGGATGCCGCCGGTCTTGAGGCCATGAGCGAGGACATAAAAATCCTGCTAAAGGCTCTTATTGGTCGAAATATCCTGGATAACAAGGGTTTTTATCCCACATATCATAAGCGTGATGAAATTTTTCAGGAAGCAGTAAAAAAGCTCAAAGAAAACGTTTAGCCATAGAATTATTTATCAGGCTTCGACAATTGGTTTTTGAGTTTAACCCAACATGAAGCAGCCAGGAAATTCATCCCATCAACTTATTGCTTTTCCACGCAAAATCTTTCGTGGTTGGTTTTCGCACTCTTATCGCCCATGTTCATCGCCTTCAGAAAATCCTGGCAGGCACCTTCTTTATCTTTCATGTCAAGTTTGCAAACCCCGCGCAGGTTAATCAGTGAGGCATTCGGAGGCCCGATTTCAATTGCCCGGTCAGCATCGGCAATACTTTTTGGATAATCTTTCAGGTAATAATGGCAATAGGATCTGATTTGGTAAGCTCCCGAATGGTCGGGTACTTTTTCAAGGAAATCATTCAACAATGTCAGAGCCTGAGAGTATTTCTTGTTTTGGTAAAGTTCTGCAGCCTGGTTAAATTTTGGTAAATAGGGTTCAACGCTGAGTTTGTGCTTCAAAAACCGATGCTGTTTCTGTATCAGCGTATCGTGTTTGTTATACTGAAGCGCTTCCTCTATCAATTCACCGGCTTTTTTGTAGTCTTCATTTTTTATGTAAACGTTGCTGGCAAAAAGCCATGCCTGAGATTCTTTTTTGTTTTTATCCAAAAACTTATCATACAGTTGAATGGCTTTATCATCTTCCTTTTTCTTTTCATAAAGCGATGCGAGGAGCTGCACATTGCGGAAGTAATTGGGCTTGAGCTGGTAAGCCAATTCAGAATAATGCAAAGCGCTGTCGTATTCCTTCATATTGTTGTAGGCCATCGCCGTAAAGAACTCTCTCCTTGCATCCCATGGAGATGAGAAATCGTAGCGAAGCATATCAATAGCTTCCTGGTGTTTCTCTTCGTTGATAAGGTAGCGGGCTTTGAGCGTGGCAATGGATTCGCCCCACACGCTAACATCCGGAATAAAAGGAAATCCGGCCAGAATTTTTTCTGAGGGTTCCTTTAATTTACCTCCCATAATCTCCTGATAAACAATTCTTTGGGTTTTGGATGATTGAAAGTTGAGGTATAGAATCCATGTTGAAATGGCCAGGATTATTATCCCTGCAGCGGATAGTGGGATCCATACAGCACTTGTAGGTTTAACGCTTACCACTGTTCCCTGCTCTGAATTTTCAATATTCTTATCATGCAAACCCGCAGCAATTGCAGTGGCGACAAAAAAAGAAAAGAGTGCGGTGATTTCAGGCCGGTCAGCCGGAAAATTGAACATGGCATCAACGCTGTAAAATGCCAAACCACCTGCGGCGATAAACATGTATTTTCCAATTGCATCCGCCTCATCTTTTTTCCGGATAAATCGTTTAAGAAAGTGCCAAACCACGAGAAAAAATATGCTGAGAAACAGCAAGCCGCCAAAAATGCCTGTTTCTGTGGTAATTTCAATGAAGTCGTTGTGTGTTTTGTAGAGGTAAATAAATCCCGGATTTTTCTGATTTTCAAGCTTCAGGATTTCGACCTTCCAGTTACCTGTACCCACACCAAGCATTGGTTTTTCCTTGATAAGCTGCAGCGACCAGCGCCATGCATCAAGCCTGAGGCTGCTGGCACTTTCGGGATCTTTCAGTGTGGCCATTTGCTGGATTACCCCCTCAGTATGCCTGTTTTTCTTGGTCTGGGGGTAGAGGTTGGTTTGCGTGTAGGTAAATAATCCATAGGCCAACACCAATGAGGCTAAGTATGCGCCAGCCAAAACTGCCGTACTTTTATCCTTTTTACGCAGATAAACAGCCAGGTGGTAACCAATGAAAGCGACCGATAGAACACTTAATCCTAAGTAAAATGCACGGGTGGCCATAAAGAATGTTGCTGCAACACCCATGGTAAACGTCAGCCAACCTAATGATTTCAGCCATTTTTTTTCGAATACAAGCAAAAATAGAGCAAAAGGCAGTTTTACAAAAATGGCAGATGCCAGGATGTTTTTATTGGAATACACCGTTTTAATGTCCGTAATGGCTTTGATTTCGCCTTCAATAAATTTATTGATATCCACAAAAACCGAGATGGAATCGAATGCAAGCAATCCGGCCATAACTATGATAATCAGACGCATGTAGCGCAAATCATGTATCAATATCATGGCGATATTGAAAGCTGATGCAAACACTGTAAAAACTTTGGTAAACTGCAACACTGATTCGAGGTGGTTGACGGCCTGTGTAAATGACAGCAGCGTCACGGCAAGCAGCGCTGTATAGGCAATTCCGACCGGATTGGTGAAGAACCATGTGTAAAATGACGGATTCTTTCTGAAATATCCACTTCCGAGGAAATACATAAAAACGACAAGGTTGAGCGAGGCCGTCATGAAAAATTTTGGGGTATTGGTGTCGAGTGACATCCAATTGGGAGTAAATGTAGGGATGAAAATGTAGGCCAGAATGATAAGCCCATAAATAAATTCAACCGGTTGAATTAGTGGTGATTTTTCTGTTTTTTTGCCCTGTTTGACTTGCTTTTTCGGTATCGTTTTCATGCCTGATATTGATTTTATACTTTGGTTTTACTCATTGATGCAGCAACCCGCTCTGCATCCAGTTTTTCATAAATCGAATTATTGCTGATAAAATCGGGTACAATGTCTTTCAATACAGCAACTATTTTAAAATTGTCATACGATTGCCAGGCTTTCTCCAGATTGATCAGCTTCTTTTCCACAATATCGTGATCTGTCGGGCTTACCCTTGCAATGGTAATTCTTGGGTGATATGTGGGAAGCGTATTCTCTGAGGTGAGCAGGAGTTCTTCGAACAGTTTTTCGCCAGGTCTTAAACCGGTAAAAACGATTTTGATATCTGTTTCAGGCTGAAGCCCTGAAAGCCTTATCATATTTTTCGCCAGGTCAACAATTCTCACCGGGTTACCCATGTCGAACATAAATATTTCGCCGCCATTTCCCATTGAACCCGCCTCCAGCACCAATTCGCAGGCCTCAGGGATGGTCATGAAATAGCGGGTTATTTCGGGGTGAGTAATGGTTACAGGGCCGCCATCTTCGATTTGTTTTTGAAACAGAGGAATCACAGATCCGCTGGAACCCAGTACATTTCCGAAACGGGTGGTGATGAATTTTACCGGACTGGCTGCTTTCTTATTCAGGCTCTGTATGTACATCTCCGCCACCCTTTTGGTTGCACCCATCACATTGGTGGCTTTTACTGCTTTATCAGTCGAAATCATCACAAATCTCCCTACACCGTACCTTAAAGCCGTATCTGCCAGTATGCGGGTTCCTAAAACATTCACACGCACCGCCTCCACCGGGCTTTCCTCCATCATCGGCACATGCTTGTAGGCTGCGGCATGATACACAATATCGGGTTTAAAATTGCTGAAAACCCATTCCATTCTTGCTGCATTGCTTACATCGGCAAGGAAAACATCAGCGCGGCCGTCAAAGTCGGTGAAGGTGTTTCTGAGTTTAAGTTGCAGATCGTGAAGGGGTGTTTCGGCCTGGTCGAGAAGTATCAGTCTCCTGGCATGGCAATGCATCAACTGTCTCGAAATCTCGCTTCCGATGCTTCCTGCTGCGCCGGTTACCAGAATTACCTTATCTCTGTTTTGTTCCAGTACTGTGTTTTTTTCCAGTATGATAGGCTCACGCATCAGCAGGTCATCAATCCTGATTTTTTGAATTTGTCTGGCCTGAAGTTCGCCGTTAATCCACCTTTCAACCGGTGGAACATTCTTTATTGTTACGTTGTACTGAAGAAAAGCATCTGCGAATTCACGCTTTTTGGCAGGATCTATATTTTGCACTGCGATAATCACCTCCCTGATTTTCCTCTTTTTCATGAACTGAGGCGTGATGATGGAAGGTTTGTAAACCGGGACACCTTCGATGCTTTTACCTACTTTCCCGGGGTTTTCGTCAATAAAGCAAACTACATTGTAAATGGTTTCCAGGTCACCGTTCAGGGTGTTTTTGGTCAGAATACCTGCTTTTCCGGCGCCGTAAATTATCACATTCACAGCTTCAGTTCGTCCTTTCACCAGGTTTATCCAAACGATTTTGGCCACCAGCCTGGTAAATATCATCAGGAACAGCGAAGCCAGCGTGTGAATAATGATGATACTCAGCGGAATAACCTTATTGATAGGCCAACGGTAAAGCAATATTAGAAAGTTGAACAGAATCAGCACCGCAAAAACTATCCCCACAGCCTTAAATATTCTGACCACATCGTCGGTGCTCGTATGCCTGATAATGCCGACATACGACCGGGAAATGAAAAAAGCTATTGCAGAGACCACCAGAACTATCGGAAGAAAAGTTGGCAATCTCCACAGGTTGATTTCGGTGACAACAAAGTTGAAACGAATGAGGTAGGCAGCTACAAATGACACAGCCACGATCAAAAGATCAGACGCCAGAACTACATAGCCTGAAATGAAACGGTTGGAGTAACGAAGTAAAAACTTTCTGATATCCATCATTTTAGTTCGGTTGTATCTCCTGTGTCAATAATTAAATCCACACATTTTAAAAGGATAATCTGTAAGTCGAACCGCAAAACTACAAAACTAACCCGACCACGTGTACGAAAACATCAATTTGCGATGTGTAATTTTAGAAAATCCTGATTAAAAGCGTCAGGCTTAAGGCAATTCTTTAGTGAAAAACCAGTAACCTGTTGTTGGGTTACAAATTTTTAAGTGCGAAGCAATATTTAACGAGAAAAGGTGGCTCTGCAATGATGTGGCGGATATACCAGGTTTCTGAGGGATCTTCTCAGTTCGTAAGATAAACAAGCTTGTATTCTGATGCCCTTTGACTTCTTTAGCCTGTTTGTCTGTTTTGTGTTTGATTCACATTTTCAGATCGAATGGCCGGTTTAGGATAAAAATTTTACTTTTGAAACTTGGATTAAAAGTGTGATTATTACCAAAAAGTGGAGAAATTCATCTGAAATATTAACCAGACAAAATACAAAATTATGGTTGACTTGACAACAAAATTTTTAGGCCTGACTCTCCGGAACCCTTTGATAGTGGGAAGTTCAGGATTGACCGACAGCGTAGAAAAAGTAAAAGCTGCCGAGCAGGCCGGCGCCGGCGCCGTAGTGCTGAAGTCGCTCTTTGAGGAAGAAATCATTGCCGAAATGGAGGAGTCACTGCACCGGATGACATCCCGTCAGTTTATCTATCCCGAAACATTCGATTACATGGACGAGGAACCGGAAGAAGACACCGTTCGTAAATACCTGAGATTAATCCGGGAAGCAAAAGATGCCGTTCATATTCCGGTCATTGCCAGTATTAACTGCGTTACATCTCAAAAATGGACCTATTTTGCCAGGGAGATTCAACAGGCCGGTGCAGATGCGCTTGAACTGAACCTGTTCATTTTGCCTACTGATTTCGAGCGCACTACAAGCGATAATGAAAAGCTTTATTTTGAAATTGTTGCTGAAGTACTCAAGGAAATCACTATCCCGGTGTGCCTTAAAATAAGCTACTATTCCTCCAGTCTGGGGCAAATGATTCAGAAACTTTCTGGAACGGGGATAAAAGGACTGACACTCTTCAACCGTTTCTATAGTCCTGATTTCAACCTGGAGACTTACCAGGTGGTTTCCACCAATGTGCTGAGCAATCCTGGCGATCTGGCGATTTCGCTCAGGTGGATTGCCGTAATGGCAGAACGGGTTCAATGCAGCCTTGCCGCTTCAACGGGAGTTCATGATGGCGAAGCACTGATAAAACAGATATTGGCAGGAGCTGATGCTGTGCAGGTTGTTTCTACACTTTATCGCCATGGAATTGGTTTTGTCGGGCAGATGCTCGAGGACTTGAAGCGGTGGATGGACCATGAAGGTTATACAAACCTCACCGAATTCAGGGGAAAGTTAAGCCAGGCAAGAAGCTCCAATCCGGCCGCATACGAGCGCGTACAGTTCATGAAGAGTTTCAGACATTATATTCATCAATAGAATTGGCCGGTTATTAACCATCATCAAACTCTGATGAAGAGATATTTTGGTTAAGTGATACTGAAGCGATTTGTTTTGGCATGATTTTTAGCAGAACGACAAGAATTTTCAATAACCAATCAAATACTATTCAATGAGCGACTCTATCGAAAAAGTAAAATGCCTGATTATCGGATCAGGACCAGCAGGATACACAGCAGCCATTTATGCGGCACGCGCTGATCTGCACCCCGTGATGTACCAGGGAATGCAGCCTGGCGGCCAATTAACCATCACTACTGAAGTGGAAAATTTTCCGGGCTATCCGCATGGAGTTCAAGGTCCTGCAATGATGGAAGACCTTAAGCAGCAGGCCGAGCGTTTTCACACAGATATCCGCTGGGGTGAGATTGTGGAGGTGGATTTGTCAAAAAGGCCGTTCAAAGCCAAAGCTGATGATGGAAAAGAAATTCTGGCAGAAACTGTGATAATCTCTACCGGTGCATCTGCGAAATGGCTGGGACTGCCGTCAGAGCAGGAATACAACGGCTACGGAGTTTCGGCATGCGCCACCTGCGATGGCTATTTTTATAAGGATAAAGTTGTCGCAGTGGTTGGCGGAGGGGATACTGCCGCTGAAGAGGCCTCCTATCTTGCCAAGTTGTGCAAAAAGGTTTACCTGATCCATCGTCGTGAAGAACTTAGGGCATCGAAGGCAATGCAAAAACGACTTTTTAAGCTTCCCAATGTGGAGTTGGTCTGGAACAGCGTACCAAGAGAGATTGTCGGAAAGCAGGAGGGATTTGCCAAGGCCGTGACAGGTGTAGTTGTGGAGAATATTAAAACAGGTGAACACAAAACCATCGAAATTGACGGATTTTTTGTTGCCATTGGTCATAAACCCAACTCGGAACTCTTCAAAGGCCAGTTGGATATGGACGAAGCCGGCTACCTGATTACATCTCCCGATTCCACTGCCACCAAAATTCCCGGAGTATTTGCAGCTGGTGATATTCAGGATAAAGTTTATCGCCAGGCCGTTACTGCCGCCGGCACTGGATGCATGGCTGCCCTTGAAGCCGAGCGCTTCCTGGCCGACGAGGATTAATAATTGTCTGCCGATTAATGCAAGAAGCTGTCTCAAAAGTCTGGATTTAACCCGAAGCGTTGAAAATCAGGAGTGCCCCATCCCTCCCGACTTTGTCGGGATAAATTCCGGGAGCCTGATTTTCAACGCTTTCCCTTTAGGGATCAAGGGTCAAAAAGCGTTGAAAATCCAAATGAAAGACCTTTGAGACTGTGGTTTTTTGTGGCTAATGTCAAAACTATCGGCAGCCAGGAGGGTCAGGGGATTTTTCTAATTTTGTGAAAATTTATCACTCAATGAAGAATATGAACCTCGACGCCAGCGGCGCAAGCCTTTCGGCCGGTGAAAAAGAGATCGAAAAAGTACTTCGTCCAACCCATTTCGACGGGTTTGCCGGCCAGTTACAGGTGGTTGAGAACCTGAAAGTTTTTGTGGAAGCAGCCCGCAGACGCGACGAGGCATTAGATCATGTATTGCTGCATGGTCCTCCCGGGCTTGGCAAAACCACGCTTTCCTACATCATCGCCAACGAACTTGGCGTCGGGATTAAAATGTCGTCAGGCCCGGTACTCGACAAGCCCGGCGACCTTGCCGGACTGCTCACCAATCTTGAAAAAGACGACGTGCTCTTCATTGATGAAATCCACCGGCTAAGCCCTTTGGTAGAGGA
Organism: Bacteroidales bacterium; assembly: GCA_036794825.1. GTDB lineage: Bacteria > Bacteroidota > Bacteroidia > Bacteroidales > 4484-276 > RZYY01. The sequence goes on from DAIRGA010000001.1 coordinate 263,374, forward strand.
ATATTTATACTCTGCCATGGAGGATTATAAAATTGACATCATGATCGAAACGGGCCCCAACGCCCGCAGCGTGCAGATTACGCTCAATCCTTTCACACTGATCGGCGCAACTACACGCTCCGGATTGCTCACGGCGCCATTGCGTTCTCGCTTCGGTATTAACCTGAGGCTGGCCTATTACGATGCTGAAACCCTCACCGGCATTGTGAAACGCTCTGCTGGCATACTCCGGGTTGAGATTTCGGATGAAGCTGCCGCAGAAATTGCCCGCCGTAGCCGTGGAACGCCACGTATTGCCAACCTTCTCCTTCGCAGGGTTCGCGACTTTGCCCAGATCAAAAGCGACGGTACCATAAAGGTTCCGATTGCTCAGGTTGCCCTTGCTGCCCTCAATGTTGACAAGCATGGCCTTGATGAGATGGACAACAAAATCCTTTCGGTAATCATTGACAAGTTTGGCGGAGGTCCCGTCGGACTGACCACAATTGCAACTGCTGTGGGCGAAGATCCGGGAACGATTGAGGAGGTTTACGAGCCTTTCCTCATCATGGAAGGCTACCTGATGCGCACACCCCGGGGCCGGGAAGCCACCGAAATTGCCTACCGTCATCTCGGAAAGATAAAAAACCCTGAGCAAGGCAGGCTGTTTTGATTTCAGCAGTTTTCAAACTACTTGTCAATCAATCTTCAACAACGGCTACTCAACCAGATTGCAAATAAAACTCTCATAATTTTCCGGTGTCACAACCATGAAATTGTGTTCGGGATAGGCATTGGCAAAAGATTTCGGTAGCCGGGCTTTTTTCTGTGGATTCCATTTTATTTCGACTGCCCGAAGATGTCCGTCGCTCTCTTCCAGGTAATCAATCCCCTGCTGATTGGCATTGTACTATGCAATTTTTTATCTTTCAGAAAAAATTTCCTTCAGATGATTGGTTTTGCCGGTTTGCAGGGCTCCCATTATGATTATTGCCTTGCCATTAAAAAGATCCCTTTCGATGTCTCTTATACAATTCTTGTAATCATAAATTCTTAAAATTGCGATTCGATACGCAAAATCTGGATTATTTTCTAATGATTACTTCAGAATTTCAGGAATGGCTGATTTGCATTTAGGATATTTTTGCCAACCTAATTGTTTTCCACTTATCTATGAAAAATGCAAAACAACTCCTTTTCTGGATTTTCAGCCTGAGTGTGGTTTTTGGGCTGACGCTTCCGGTGTTGATTCAGGATGCCATGTTCCAGGATGCCATGCTCTACAGCAGCGTGTCGCACAATCTCAGCCAGGGCATTGGCACTTTCTGGTTTCCGCAATACAGCAAGCTGAACATTGCTGGGTTGTCGTCGTTTCACGAGCATCCGCCGCTGGTTTTTGGGGTACAATCGCTCTTTTTTAAAGTTCTTGGCAGCTCAATTTACGTGGAAAGGTTTTACACTTTACTGATGATTGTCCTGACGGTGATTTTGATAAATCATTTGTGGAAAATGCTCTTCCTGCCCTCGGACGGTCAACGCCAATTGGGCTGGCTGGCGGTTTTGTTCTGGATTTCGATACCCGTCTGTTTTTGGTCTTACCGAAGCAACATGATGGAAAATACTATGGCCATCTTCGACCTGCTGGCTGTGATTTTCTTTCTTCATACAGTCAGGTCGGGTAAAAATAAGTGGCTCTGGCTGGCAGCTTCCGGATTGATGATTTTTCTGGCCTCCTTCAGCAAAGGTGTTCCCGGGCTATTCCCCCTGGCTGCACCTTTCATCTATTGGATTGTCTGGAAAGAAAACTCATTTTCAGGATGTGTCCGGCAAACTCTGATCCTGACAGCAGTACCGATATTGATCTATATTATCCTGACCCTGTTTCCTGAAAGCCGGGAAAGTCTTTACAACTATGTGTTTAAAAGGTTATTGATGCGGGTGGATGTAATGCCGACAGCTGATTACCGGCTCGAAATTTTGTGGCGGCTGGTAAAAGAAATGATTCCGTTGATAATAATGGTAGCCATTGTTTTGATTATTACGGGATACAGAAAGGCGGCCTCAGGAATATCTGATAACCTCAGGAAAATCATCTTCTTCATGCTCATCGGGTTGTCGGGTTCAGCGCCGATGACCCTTACAATGGTGCAAAAAGGGTGGTATTTAACACCGGCTTTTCCCTATTTTGCCATTGGTTTTGCAATGATTATTTCGCCAATAATTTCTGGGTGGGTGGAGAGGATCAACCCAAATAAAAGAGGTTTTGCCATTTTCAGACTTATAACGTTGCTGCTGGTTCTTGGTGTGATCATTATTACGGCTTCACAATATGGTAATGTGTCGCGCGAAAGGGATACCGTGGCTGATGTTTACGAAATCGGGAAGGTCGTTCCGCGACAATCTGCCCTTACCTGTGAGCCGGATTTGTACGACGAGTATAATTTCATCCTCGAAGGTTTTCTGGTCAGGTATTTCAACATTTCGCTTGATCCAAACGAGCACAACGACTTCTACCTGAAGCAGAAATCCTCTTCAGCAATTGTTCCGGACGGGTATGAGCCGGTTGACATCAGCCTGAAAAAGTTTGAGTTGTACCGCAAGCGATAGTGCCAATTTCTAAAAACTTATTAAATAGCTTCATCATTAGCCGATTAATTTTACTTTTGCGGCCATTATCAATCAATTAATTATTAATGTATTAACTAATTACAATTGAATTATGGAGAATATCCCGGGTATTTTTTGGTTAGCACCAATTAGTTCGGTTCTTGCTCTGACTTTTGCTTACATCTTTTTTAAAAATATGATGAAGGCATCCGAGGGCACCGACGTGATGAAAAAGATCGCGATGCATGTGCGTAAAGGCGCAGGAGCTTATTTGCGGCAACAGTACAAAGTTGTTGGAATAGTGTTCATTATCATTACCGCCATTTTCAGTGTAATGGCTTACGGATTAGGAATCCAGAATCCGTGGGTACCATTTGCCTTCTTAACGGGTGGTACCTTTTCCGGTCTTGCTGGTTTCTTTGGGATGAAAGCTGCAACCTATGCATCAGCCCGCGTGGCCAATGCCTGCCGCGATTCTCTCGACGGCGGCCTTCGTCTTGCATTCCGCAGTGGAGCAGTGATGGGCCTTACCGTTGTCGGACTGGTTCTGCTTGATATTTCGCTTTGGTTCATTGTTCTCAATCTTGCAATTCCGGAAACTACAGCCGGAATGAAAATGCTGACCATCACCGCTACAATGCTTACCTTCGGGATGGGTGCTTCCACTCAGGCGTTGTTTGCCCGTGTCGGCGGCGGGATCTACACCAAAGCAGCCGACGTTGGCGCTGACCTGGTGGGAAAAGTAGAAGCCGGAATCCCTGAGGATGATCCGCGTAACCCCGCTACCATTGCTGATAATGTGGGCGATAACGTAGGCGACGTTGCCGGTATGGGCGCCGACCTTTTTGAATCTTTTGCAGGTTCTGTGCTTGCCACTGCACTGCTTGGCGCTGCCGCTTACCTTAGTTTTGGCGAAAGCATGCAGATCAATGCTGTTCTTGCTCCGCTGCTCCTTGCCGCAGTGGGAACTTTACTTTCCATCGCCGGTGTTTATATGGTAAAAACCAAAGAAGGGGCTACCCAGAAGCAATTGCTCAAATCGTTGGGTTTTGGAGTCAATTTCTCAGCATTTTTGATTGTGATTTTTTCATTCATTATTCTTTATTTCCTCAAATTCGAAAATTACATCGGGCTTTGGGGGTCAATTGTTGTGGGGCTTCTGGCTGGTATAGGAATCGGACAATCCACCGAATATTACACAGCTTCAGCCTACAAGCCAACCCAAAAGATTGCCGAAAGCAGCCAAACCGGTCCGGCTACGATTATTATTTCAGGAATTGGAGTAGGTCTTGTTTCTACTGCGATTCCTTTGCTCATCATTTCCGTTGCCATCACCCTGGCTTACGGTTTTGCCACACCTACGCTCTTCTCATTCGCTGCCGCTGATATCAACTTTGGATTATATGGAATCGGAATTGCCTCAGTGGGTATGCTTTCGACACTTGGCATTACGCTTGCCACTGACGCTTACGGCCCCATTGCCGACAATGCCGGCGGAAATGCTGAGATGGCACACCTTGGCAAAGAAGTCCGCAAACGTACCGACGCTCTTGACTCCCTGGGAAATACCACCGCTGCTACAGGTAAAGGTTTTGCCATCGGTAGCGCTGCTCTTACAGCTCTCGCTCTTTTGGCAGCTTACTTTGAAGAGGTGAAGATCATGTTCGTCCATTTCCTTGATCGCCCGAACGAATTAATCAACGGAATAGCTGCAAAGGATGCAAATTTCATTGATTTTGTTTATCATTACGAGATTCACCTGATGAATGCCAGGGTGCTTGTTGGTATCCTGATTGGCGTGATGGCTGTATTTCTTTTCAGCGGAATGACCATGAACGCTGTTGGCCGCGCTGCGCAGAAAATGGTGGATGAAGTTCGTCGCCAGTTCCGCGAAATTAAAGGTATTATGCAAGGCGAGGCTGAGCCAGACTATGCCCGTTGTGTGGCAATTTCGACCAAAGGCGCACAGCAGGAAATGCTACTTCCCTCCCTGATGGCGCTGATTATTCCAATCCTTGTTGGTCTGGTATTTGGCGTGGCTGGCGTAACCGGCCTGCTAATCGGAACCACAAGCACCGGATTTGCTCTTGCAATTTTTATGGCAAATGCAGGAGGCGCATGGGACAATGCCAAGAAATACATCGAAGAGGGTAATCATGGCGGAAAAGGATCGGATAACCACAAAGCTGCCGTAATTGGCGACACTGTGGGTGACCCGTTCAAAGACACATCTGGACCTAGCCTTAATATCCTCATTAAGCTGATGGCAATGGCTTCGGTAGTAACCGTGGGCGTGGCCGTGTCCTACCATCTGCTGTAATCATTTTAATCTGATAAAAAATTTCCGCCCTGCGTCTGATGGATGAAGGGCGGTTTTTATTTTCAGGGTGAATACGGACAAGCCCGGAAAGAGCGTTTCAACCCCTTATTTTCGTAAATTGCTATCTTCGCACCGCAATTTCAGTTACTTCAACAACGAATCAATGGAAAATTACAAAAAGCTCAACAACCTGATCGGGTGGGGCGTATTTTTAATCGCCACCATCGTTTACTTTCTGACTATCGAGCCTACCGCCAGTTGGTGGGACTGTGGCGAATACATAGCCACCTCGTACAAGCTGCAGGTTGGACACCCCCCGGGAGCACCTTTTTTCCAGTTGGTGGGAAGGTTTTTCTCCCTTTTTGCTTTTGGCGATGTTTCCAAAGTTGCTTTGATGATGAATGGAATGTCGGCCTTGTCAAGCAGTTTTACTATTCTTTTTCTCTTCTGGAGTATCACCATTCTGGCCCGCAAGGCTGCTTTGTTAAGTGGTGAAATGACAACCGGCAAAATGATAGCCATTTTCGGCAGCGGCGTTGTTGGCGCCCTGGCTTACACTTTCAGCGATTCATTCTGGTTTTCAGCAATCGAAGGCGAGGTTTACGCCATGTCGTCATTATTCACTGCCATAGTATTCTGGGCTATACTTCGCTGGGAAGGAGAGGAGGGACAACCTCATTCGGCAAGGTGGATTTTGCTCATTGCTTACCTGGTAGGTCTTTCCATCGGAGTGCACATGCTTAACCTGCTTGCTATACCTGCTATCGTTTTTGTTTATTACTTCAAAAAGTACCAGCCTACATTGAAAGGCATGCTGACCGCCGGCGCCATCTCCCTTTTCATACTCGCTTTCATTATGTATGCGGTAATCCCTGAAATCGTTAACCTGTTTGCCCATACGGAGATTCTATTCGTGAATACGTTGGGAATGCCGTTCAATGCAGGTACTGTTTTCCTTGCCCTGCTGATGGTTGCAATGATCGTATTTTTTATTAAAGCAACTACAACCACCGAGGGAAAAGTTGTTAAAACGGCCATAATACTTGCCACCATACTTTTCGTTCTGATACTTGCCGAAAGCAAATCCGCAGGCAATTTCATCTTCAGGTTGCTTCTTGGCGGGCTGATGGCCGGCGGAATCTATTATTTCAGGCATCAGCGGGCACATCTCAATACCGTCGCACTAAGCCTCGCTTTCCTGTTGATTGGTTATTCAAGCTTTATCCTGATTATTATCCGTGCAAATGCCAATACGCCGGTAAACGAGAACAATCCGGACGACGCCATCGGGCTGCTTTCGTACCTTAACCGTGAGCAGTATGGCAACTGGCCGCTTTTACATGGTCCATATTATAACTCGCCCACAATTGATTACAAAGATGGAAATCCGGTCTATGTGCGCAATGTTGAAAAGGGAAAATATGTGATTGCCGATTCCCGCAAAGGTGTGGAGCCAATCTATCATCCTGATTTTACTACTGTTTTCCCGCGAATGTGGAGCAATCAGAAAAGCCTGCATGTGAATGAATACAAACGGTGGGGAAATGTTAAAGGTGTACCAATGCGGCATGTCAATGAGCGCGGCGAAACGGAAGTGATTCAGAAGCCTACATTCGGCGAAAATCTGACCTATTTTTTCCGTTACCAGGTTGGATTCATGTACCTGCGCTATTTTATGTGGAATTTCTCCGGACGACAAAACGACATCCAGGGTCATGGCGAGGTGGAAAACGGCAACTGGATTACCGGAATTGACGGGCTGGATGCAAAACGGCTTGGCAATCAGAAAAACCTCCCGCCAAGCATGCAGAACTGGGGAAACAACAAATTCTACCTTCTCCCGCTGATACTCGGCCTGATCGGGCTTTTCTTCCAGTTCAACCGCGATTATAAAAACGGAATTGTAGTTACGCTGCTATTCCTGATGACAGGCCTGGCCATCATCGTTTACCTGAATCAATACCCCTACCAGCCACGTGAGCGGGACTATGCTTATGCTGGTTCGTTCTACGCATTCGCTATCTGGATTGGGTTTGGGGTGTACGGCATCTATAATTTCCTCTCCAGGTTTTTGAATCATAACATGTCGGCAGTGGTTTCTACCGGAGTTGCACTGGCGCTGGTACCGGGAATCATGGCCAGTGAGGGTTGGGACGATCACAACCGCTCGGGTAAATACGCTGCTCTCGATTTTGCCATCAATTACCTCGAATCCTGCGAACCCAATGCCATCATTTTTACCAATGGCGATAACGATACATTTCCCCTCTGGTACGCCCAGGAAGTGGAAGGAATCCGCACCGACATACGCGTGGTAAATTACATGCTCGCCTCCGGGGAGTGGTATATCCATCAGAAAATGCGAAAGGTTTACGACTCGCCACCTCTGCCGTTTACCATCTCCAAAAAGAATTACGATAAAGGAGTGAACAACTATGTGCCCTTCTTTGAGCGGGTTAAAGGAACCTGGGAATTGAAGGAGATCATAGACTTTATCGCCAAAGACGACAACCGTACTAAGGTGCAGTTGCAGGACGGAAGTTACATCAATTTCATCCCCACCAAAGACCTCAAAATCACTATTGATGCTAATGATCTGATTGCACGCGGGATTGTGAAAGAGGAACTCAGAGAGCGAATTCCAAAGGAAATTTCATGGAAAGTGCAGCAGAATTTTCTTTACAAAAACGACCTCATGCTGCTCGATTTCATTGCTTCAAACAACTGGGAACGACCCATCTATTTCACCAGCCCGTCGGCAGTCGAAGGGGTGATTGACCTGACACAATTCTGCCATCTCGAAGGTATAGCCTATCGTTTTATGCCGGTGTATGCCGATCATTTGATGGAAGGACTTGGCGGAATCAATGTTGACAGGGCTTATGATTTGTTGGTCAACAAAGCACGCTGGGGCAGACTGAACGAACCCGAAGTGTACATTGACCCGGAAAGCCGCCGCAATGCTGTAATGCCGCGGCAAAACTACTTCAGGCTGGCTTCCGCACTGATTGATCTCAACAAAATGGATTCGGCGGTGAAAGTGCTTGATACCTGCCAGAAATATTTCCCCGACACCAAGATTTATTACGACATGTACACCCTGCCGATGGTGGAATACTACTACGAGGCCGGTGCAATGGAGAAGGGGAATCAGGTATCGGATATCCTGCTAAAAAATTACGAGGCCGATCTTCAGTACTACTCAACGCTCGAAAGTTATTTCCAGGATTATTATCAGAAAGAGACCGAGCGGGCTTTCAGCATTTTGCAGCATCTTGCCTCCATTTCGCGCCGCTTTGAACAGGAAGATCAGGCCAAAAAGATTGAAAGTTCGATGAATCTGATGCTGGATAAATTTATGTAGGCATTGCCAGAAAACTACTATTGTTATAAATCATTGTTGACCCCAACCCAAATGGGAGCAATGATTTTCAAAGATGTTACCCCTTACCCAAATGGGAGAACACTAAAAATCAGCAGTTTGGAAAAGTCCCTTTTTGTGGATTTAGGGGTAAATAGGGTCTGCTGAAAAAGGCCTAATCCATTGGAATATAATAAGTTAAATCAATAATTTCTTATTCCTTCTGCAAGGGTTTGGTAAATATTGCCTGAAAAACCTTTCACCAGATATTTCGGTGCGCTGCACCTTTAACCCCATCACCTTACAAAATACTACAAAGATTATCGGTGCTCTGCACCTGCAAAATGAGCCACAGAGTGGCGATAATCTTTGTGGGAGAAATAAAATGAATTGAAACGAGAGGTGCAGCGCACCGCAATATTTACCTTCTGAGTTTATCAGCTAGCCCTAAATAAGCTTTTTGAACTGGACTCACTATTGCTTTTGATAAATTTCCAGCAAAGCATCCTTTGCCTTTTCGTACCGGAACTCAAATCCCTGATTCATCAGTTTTTCAGGTATTACTTTCTGGCCATTCAGCACCATCTCTTCTCCCATCTGTCCCATCAGCAGCTTGATGGCAATTGATGGAACCTGCAGCCACGACGGACGCTTCATGGCATAACCCAATGACCGGGCGAATTCCTTCATCGTAACCGGCTGTGGCGCAGTAAGATTGAAGGCGCCTTTGGATTGAGGATTTTCGAGTAAATAGGTAATGGCCCGGATTTCATCCTCTAAATGAATCCACGAAAACCATTGTTTACCCGTTCCGATATGCCCGCCAATCCAAAACTTGAAGGGGGTTTGCATCTGTTTCAGCGCACCGCCGCCCGGATCGAGTACTACACCGGTTCTTAAAAATACAAGCCGCACAGAAGGGTCAAGTTCCGCAGCTGCCGACTCCCATTTTTGACTGACTTCGGCCAGAAATCCACTTCCTGTTACATCTTTCTCAGTAAAGACCTTCATCAGGTGAGCGCCATAAAAACCAATGGCGCTTGCCTGTAGCAGAGCTCCCGGTTTTTTCGTACTATTATTGATGGCCTTCACCACAGCATTTGTGGAGTTGACACGGCTTTCGATGATTTGTTGTCTCCTTTTCTCAGTCCAGCGCCCTCCGGCAATGTTTTCGCCTGCCAGGTTAACAACAGCGTCCGAACCGTTTACTATTCCGGTTAAAATATCCACGCTCCTGCCATCCCAACCCGCAAAATCCTTATGCCCGGGAAAAAGTTCCTTTGCCCTGCCGGTGCTTCGCGAAACAATTACTACCTGGTGGTTTTTGGCCGTAAGATGCTCAGCCAGCTTTCGTCCAATCAGTCCGGTAGCGCCGATGATGATGATTTTCATGTTATTGGCTATTTTAGTTTTTCCAGAATTTGAAGCGCTTCGGTAACGTGTTTTTCGGCATTGAGCTGCGAGTTGAAAATATGCCGCACCGTTCCCGTCTTGTCAACGATATAGGTAACCCGGCCGGGCAAAAGGCCCAGCAAATCGGAAGGGACGCCGAACAATTTTCTTACCCGCTTATTGACATCGCTTAACAGCCTGAAGGGTAAACGATGTTTTTCAGCGAAATTCTTATGCTTCTCCACACTGTCGGCGCTGATTCCAAAAACTTCAGCCCCATATTCCTGAAAAACTACAAACTGATCCCTGAAGCTGCAAGCCTCAGCAGTGCATCCCGGGGTGTCGTCTTTGGGGTAAAAGTAAATGACCAGGTTATTTTTACCGACAAAATCCATGATATTCACCATTTTCTCATCCTGGTCGGGAAGGGAAAATTCCGGAACTTTTGAACCGACTTTAATGCTCATGTTATTTGAAATATTGTGTTGATTTAAAAACCAGATAGTTATTACTAAAAAGAAAATTAGCAGCAAACTCCAGATAAAAAAGCCACTGATGTTTTTCCTTTTTGAAAAATTATGGTTCGAAAAGAATTTGCTTGCCATAACGATTTTAAGGGGAAATGTTTTGGTTAACGATTGAAAATCATTCCGCCAACGCTCTCTTGTATTCGGCCAGCACCCGGTCGCGGGCAAATTTGTGGTCAACGATGGGTTTGGGGTAGGTTGACTTTCCAAACTCAGGAATCCATTTTTTGATGTATTTCATTTCAGGATCGAATTTCTGGGTTTGCAGTTCGGGATTGAACACCCTGAAGTAGGGTGCTGCATCGCAACCGCTTCCGGCCGCCCATTGCCACCCGCCATTGTTCGACGACAATTCAAAGTCAAGCAGCTTTTCTGCAAAATAGGCTTCGCCCCACCGCCAGTCAATCAGCAGATGCTTGGTGAGAAAACTCGCTGTGATCATCCTCACGCGGTTGTGCATGTACCCGGTTTCGTTGAGTTGCCGCATTCCGGCGTCAACGATCGGGTAGCCTGTCCGGCCTTCGCACCAGGCCAGGAAATGCTTTTCATCATTGATCCATCTTATATTATCGTACTGCGGTTTGAAAGCCTGATGAACAACCTGCGGAAAATGCCACAGGATCATCATGTAAAATTCTCTCCAGATAAGTTCATTAAGAAAAATTTCGTTGTTTTCCAGGGCAATTTTTACTAGTTTTCTGATGCTGATGGTTCCAAAGCGAAGATGCACACTCACTAGGGATGTACCCTTGATTGAAGGAATATCCCTGGTTTGGTTATACTTTTGAATGATTTCGATATCAGGCTCCGGCGAAGGATAATCGAACTTCGAAAAAATAAACCCTGTCACCGCAAGATCAAACGATTCGGGGATCATTTTGAAGCAACGGCCGAGATGATTTTCGGAGGGCTGCTGGGCAATCTTTTCTGCAGTGAAAAGCGAACGCCAGCGCTTCATGTAAGGCGTGTAAATCGTATAGGGGCTGCCTTCATCCTTTATCACTTCATCCTTTTCAAAAATTACCTGATCTTTGAAAGTCCTGAATTCGACTCCCTTCCGATTTAGCATTTCCTCAACCGATTTGTCGCGGGCGGTGGCATAAGGCTCGTAATCGTGGTTGGTGTAAACCGCCGAAATAGTGAACTCTGTCAGTAACTTTTCGAAGACCTCTACAGGGCGGCCGTACCTGACCAGCAAGGTTGATCCGTGTTTTTCAAATTCGGATTTCAGCTTTTTCAGTTGCTCGTAAATAAATGAGATTCGCCGGTCGGACCTATCTGCAAGTTTACCCAGGATATCCGAATCGAAAATAAAAAGGGGAACTACATTTCCCCTCTCTTTTAAAGCCCTGAACAGACCGGCATTATCTTCCGTACGCAGGTCGCGCCGGAACCAGAAAATTGTTACCGGGTTCATAGGGATTATCCGTTATTTTTGTTGCGCGACTCTTTGAACACCTCAGCATAATATTTAAAAGGGGCAACCAAAAAGCCGTAATTGCCATAAAATTTCGGCCCGTGATGGTCGAGGTGTGCTTTGATGGTGGCGTCGAGGTAGCGGTTTTTCAGTCCACCAAGTAAATTCACCCTACGATGTACATACACATCGTGAAACATGAAATAAGCCACGCCATAGAGGAAAATTCCGACGCCAATCCAAAAACGGTAGTCGAACTGAGCATACCCGAAGTAAATCAATAGTACGCTGGGAATAGCAAACATCAGGGCGAAGAGATCGTTCCACTCCCACTTGCGTCCGTCGCGCTCGTGGTGGTCGCGGTGAAGCACCCACAGGAAGCCATGCATCACGTATTTATGGGTAAACCATGCCATAAATTCCATTGCCAGAAAAGCGGCAATCACGATCAGAGTTGCAAAATACCACGCCATATTTTTAGAATTAAAAGTTGATTAAACGGTTTGATTTTTAGGAAGATTAACACAGATCAGGCTGAATTGTTTAAAACTGCAGACGCTTAATACGCAATGATTATTCCACCTTGCTCACTCTCCTGGTGGAGCATTTCAGCCCTCTCCAATCCTGACCGTATCATCCTTTTCATTGCATATTTTGATTCGGATAATATTTCGCCTAGTCTGTATAGATTGCGCCGGATGAATGGTCGCGGGAGGCGCCGGTAACCGAAGCCAGGCAATTGTTTCGGCCAAGAAACCTGAGTAAACCGAGGAATGCGAATATCAATGCTTCTTTGAAGTCCACAATGTTTTGGTCAGGAATAATCAGCGATTGAGAAACCAGCTCACGCATTCTTGACAACAGGAACTTGTTTTTTGCACCTCCGCCAGTAACGAGCATCCTGCCACCTGGTTTTGTTTTTGTTTTAATCGAAATCTGGTAAGCTATATGCTCAACGATCGTCCGCAACTGGTCTTCGACTGGAAAACCTGAACCCGAAATAACCGGCAGGAACTCGCTTTCAAACCACTCTCTGCCAAGCGATTTTGGCCCATTTAAAGAATAAAAAGGTAAACTGTTCAATGCCGAAAAAAGCTCTTGCCGGAATGTGCCGCCCGCAGCCAAATTCCCGTCTTTATCATATTCAAATCCAATGGTTTGTGCCAGATGATTCAGCGCAATATTCACAGGGCAGATGTCATAAGCTTTTCTCAAACCATATTTATCATCATAGGAAATATTGGAAAATCCTCCCAGGTTGAGGCAAAAATCATAGTCATCAAAAAGCAGTTTATCGCCGATAGGAACCAAAGGCGCTCCCTGACCCCCCAATGCCACATCCTGTGAACGGAAATCGCAAACTGTGGTGAAACCTGTTTGAGCGGCAATTATTGCTCCACTGCCAATCTGAAGGGTCAATCCTTTTTTAGGACGGTGAAAAACTGTGTGGCCATGCGATGCAATAAGGTCGGGTTGTATTTTGTATTCACGGATGAAGTCCAAAATCAGTTGTCCAATGAGTTTGCCAAATTCAGTGTGCAGTTCCGCCAAAGTAAGTCCATCTGCAGTGAAAGCCGCCTGCAGTCTGTGTTTCCATCCGGAAGAGTATCCAAAGGTTTTTGCTGCCGGAATTTCGAAATGCCAACGGCCATCAATTTCCTGAAAGGAGCAATAAGCCACATCCAGCCCGTCGAGCGAGGTTCCGGACATCAGCCCGATTACTTTGAATTCTTTAGTTTCAGAATTCTTCATGCTATTACATCCTTACAATTCCGTCAGCAACTTTTCGAGCTTGATGCCACGCGAACCCTTGATCAGTATGGTTTTGCCGCGGAGTGGGTTTTTTTGGATAAATCCGATGAGATCATCCACCGACAAAAAGTTCAGAGAGGAAGAATTTCTGCTGATTTCGCTGAAATTCTTTCCCACAAGAAAGATTTCTTTTGGGCCGGAGCTTTGGGCTAGTTCGAGGATTTTTCTGTGTTCGAGGATGGATTCATCACCCAGTTCGAGCATATCTCCAAGAATCAGCATTTTATTGGTATCGGGAAGTTTTGAAAAGTTGGAAATGGCTGCTTCCATGCTCGAGGGGTTAGCGTTGTAAGCATCCATCACCACGTGGTTTGAAGAAGTCCGGATAAATTGTGAACGGTTATTTTCGGGCTTGTAAGCCTCAAGTGCAGCCTTGATATCTGCCGGCTCAACGCCAAAATAATGGCCAATGCAGACAGCAGCAAGCATATTAGCGAAATTGTAAGCGCCAACCAATTGGCTATCTACCTGAATGAGTGTGTTATCAAATTGAATTTCGAGGCTAAGAAAAGGAGATTCACCGGTAATCTTGCCTCTCACGATGCTATCCGCACCATCGCCATATTTGATCTTCCTGATATCTGAGGCGAGGTCATTCAATAAACGATCTGAACCATTGATAAAGATGGTTCCGCCATTTTCCTTTATGTAGCCGTAAAGCTCTGATTTTGCTTTGATAACCCCCTCAAATCCGCCAAAACCCTCAAGATGAGCCTTCCCGATATTGGTAATGATGCCGTATGTTGGTTGAGAGATCTTGCAAAGTTGGGCGATTTCGCCCTGATGGTTGGCGCCCATTTCGATGATGCCGATTTCGGTTTCAGGTTTAATACTTAACAGGGACAAAGGCACTCCGATGTGATTATTCAAATTTCCCTGCGTGGAGAGGGTGTTGAATTTTTGGGATAGAACGGCGCCGGTCAGTTCTTTGGTGGTGGTTTTTCCATTGGAGCCGGTGATGCCAATTACAGGAATGGTCAAATGGTTGCGGTGATTTCGGGCAAGCATCTGAAGTGCTGACAGCACATTGTCCACCAGTAGAAACCGCTCACCGCTTGAAAATTTACGGTCGTCAATCACAGCGTAGGAGGCGCCGTCGGAGATGGCCTGCGATGCGAATTGATTTCCATCAAAATTGTCGCCTTTTAAGGCAAAGAACATGCATCCCGGCTCTATTTTCCTCGAATCGGTAGTGATAACCGGATAGCGAAGATAGATTTCGTACAACTTTTCGATAGTGATTTCATTCATGGCAATCGAATCTTAAGGCTGCAAAGTTAGGAAATAAAAAACCCGCTGCACGGCGGTGCAACGGGTTTACATATTTTCTAAAGAATTTTATTTGGAGCTGATTGGGCCGCCCACGCGATCCATGGCACATCTGAAACCAATATAGTTGGTAGCGGTTCTTTCGTCCATAAATCTTCTAACGCCGGGGCTGAGGAAATAAGCGCCGTCTCTCCATGAGCCGCCTTTTACTACCCTGGCCTGGTTGCTGATGAGTGAAGATCTTCCGAAATCGTACATTTTAAGGGTGGTATCTCTCATGGCTGCAGCTTCGCTCATTTGCCATTTTGAACGGTCAATCACCGACATGTGGTCGCCATCAAGGTAATCCCTGTTGTCGGCCTGGCGGTAGTTGATGCGGTTGGCAGCGTCGTTAACCGAAATTGTATCGAAGCGCATTCTGCCCAGACTGTCTTTTTCGGCAGGTACTCCGTCCTGCATGCGTAGTTTGTTAAATACGTTTCCGCGGTACGGACTGAAGTCTGAAACGTCTTTATGACTTAGCGGGCGGTAAACATCTGAAACCCATTCTGCTACGTTTCCTGCCATATTGTAAAGGCCGTAATCATTTGGTGGATAAGTGCCAACGGGAGCGGTGATATCGGCGCCGTCGTTCAGCGCTCCGGCAACTCCCATATAATCGCCACGCCCTCTTTTGAAATTGTCGAGGTACTGACCGTAGGCGCGTTTGTCGGCAGTATTCCTAACCATCCTGCCATCCCACGGATAAATTCTTCGTTCGGCCACATTTTCGTAACTTGCTACGATTCCCAATGCAGCAAATTCCCATTCTGCTTCGGTGGGAAGTCGGTATTTTGGAAGCATGATCCCATCTTCGAGCCTGACTCGGCGTTCTCCGGTTCCTGTTGGGCTCAGGTCTTGCAGTGGACGGTTAACCAACCCGTCATACTGCCCTTTGAGGTAAGCATCGGTATTGAAATTATCCTGATCCTGCTGATCGGGGTTCGGGGATAAGATTCCCTGACGGATAAGCAACATTTCGTTCACACGATCTGAACGCCATGAACAGTAGTCTGTAGCCTGAATCCATGTTACACCAACAACCGGGTAATTGTGATATGCCGGGTGGCGCAGGTATAAACTTGCGAGTGGTTCATTGTAGGCCAGACGCTCACGCCATACCAGTGTGTCGGGCAGGGCTTGCCGGTAAACTTCGGGATAGCTGACAAATACCCTTTGCAGCCAGTAGAGATATTCAAGATAGTCGAGGTTGGTTACCTCGGTTTCGTCCATGTAAAAGGAGCGAACCGTAATTTTTCGGGGAGGATTGTTGTATTCGAACATGATGTCCTCGTCGGTTTGTCCCATCACAAAAGTTCCCCCTTCGATGAAAACAAGACCCGGACCGGTTTCCTGGTCGCGGTAACGTGAAACCTCAAAACCGCCGTTCTGCGGGTTATTGTATTCCCATCCTGTAGTGGGAGAGACGTTATTTTTTGTCCCGAAAATCCCTTTACAGGAAGGCATTAAAAAGCCTAAGGAAATAACTACTAAAAGAAAGAACAACTGCTGATTTTTGAACATGCTTGATAGTTTTTTGAAAAACACGGTAACTAACTAAAAACTTGGACATTTTATTGCCCCTCGCCTTGCACTTTTTTTGTCGCAGGGAATCAACAGGGCAAATGACAGCTCATGTGCGCCACCCGCGGCATTTCCGAATGGCGAAACGGTGTAATCGTAACTGTAACCAAAACGATACTGTTCGTGCTGCAAACCTACTAATAATATCACAGCATCCGGATTTTCGAACGCATGCCTGAACCATAACCCAAAAACGAAAGGTTCATAGGCAAAGTAACTTCCCAGATTAAGTTGTTTAAAGTCACCCTGTTGCTGGTATAAAATATTGGGTGAAACCACTAATTCCGAACCATAAGAGCTGCGGTAACGCCTGTCGTTGCCAAAATTTGCCCCGGCGTGCAGGGTAATTTTCATTCCCATTTTCGTCTCTTGATTCTCCAATAAAAATCCTATTTCAGGCTGGGTTGGGTGATGAACCGCTCCGCCAACGAAATATTTTTCGCTGAACCCAACCAGAAAACCCCCGGCGAAATCCACATAATTGACGCTTTCAGCAACTCCGGTGGGTGGAGTGGCGGTGTTGTTCTGCAAATTGGAAGGCAAAACAAGATCGGCCAGGCTAAGACCCCGCTGCCCATAAGTGGCCTGAAGCGCAAGGTTAGCCTCTACATCCCGGCTGATGGTGAGCTTATAAGCATACATTCCTGAAATCATCAACTGGCTGATGGCAGCTTCGCCCTGCTTGTCGTAATGTAACTGCAAGCCAACCCCGCCATTCAGAAATTCTGAATACCTGTCCCAGGAGAGTCCGTAGGCTGTGAATGCCCCTGGAAGAGATGGCCATTGATTGCGATAATTGAGGTTAAAACGCGAGCAATATTCTGATCCTGCCAGCGCAGGATTGAGATACAAAGGGTTAGCATAAAACTGCGAAAAAGGGAAATCCTGCGACTGCACCTTAAAAGATAAAATGAACAGAAGCGCAAAAACAAGTGATGGGTTTCTTAATTTTATCATACAAAAGCAACCATTTACGCAACCTTTAATCTCTCTATAAACTCATTTACAGGTAGGTTATTTTATTTCCGGGTTCAGGCATAACCCCAATGCAGAGTCTTTGACGGATTGATTCATGATCAAAACGATTTTCCCGCTGATAGTTAACAGCAATATAAAACCGATCAGGTTCGTTTTCATGCCTCCGGGTTCTATATTGCCCTGTGGATCAATCAAAGGGGAAATCAATAAGGTAATTGCCTGAATTTCAACCTGAACAAATGTGTTTGGAAGGTGTTGATTTAATTGTTATCAAATGAAATTAATAAGAATGAACCAACTGATCATCTTTTCTCTATACCTCATTTCCTTTGTTTCACCGCTGTTTATCTATGGACAGGAGGTTAAAGTTCCATTCGCTTTGCAATGGAATCCGCCGGTTGAAGTGAAGATTTCGGAAACAGAATCCTACAGGTACCTCAATTTTTTCGATGCCCGCTATGATGACGCTGATGCCATGACTCCGAAATTCCACAAAACCCTCAGGCTGGATGGTCAACCTTCGGTTTTAAATGTTAGCATAATAAATCCGGTTTATACCCCACTGCAACACGACGAAATGCTTTGGCTCCATGCCATTCATACTTTATCCAGCGATATTGATGTAAGCGCTGAAATAGTCAAATCGGGGAATGAGGCTTTTGCTGCCGTTAGTTTTACTCCCTTTCGCATCAACCCTGAAACAGGCAGGGTGGAAAAATTATTGTCCGGTGAAATTTTACTTGAACAGGCTGCTGAGGTAAAGTCAGAGACTGTTACTGAAAATTTTGCTCCCAATTCGTTGCTGGCATCAGGTAATTGGTATAAAATCAGGATCAATAAAACCGGTCTTTTCAAGGTTACCCATGCTCAACTGGCCGAAATGGGGATGAATGTTTCGTCGCTCAGTTCGGCTAACATCAGAGTTTATGGCAATGGCGGAGGAATGCTGCCCGAAAATAACTCAACCCCCCGATTTGATGATCTTCAGGAAACCTCCATAGCTGTGTTCGATGGTGGTGACGGAATATTTGGATCGGGCGATTTTTTGGTTTTCTACGGTATTGGCCCGGATGTGTGGAAGTTTGAACCCATACTTTTCCGGTTTTCGCACGAGAAAAACCTCTTCTCCGACTACGCCTTTTATTATATTACTGCTGATCTTGGCCCGGGCAAACGCATCACCCAGTTGCCATCATCCTCTCAGCCTGCCAATTACATCTCAACAACTTTCAACGATTACGTTTTTCACGAACTCGACCAGGTTAACCTCATCAAATCGGGCAGGGAGTGGTATGGTGAAATTTTCGACCTCATCACCCTATATAATTACAGTTTTTCTTTTCCCAATCTAAAATCCGATGTTCAGCAACACATCAAAATCAGGACCATCGCAAAATCTGTTCTTACAAGCACATTTGTAGCCAATATTAATAATCTCGAACCCCTGATAATTACTATCAACGGTACACCCGACAATCCTGAAGGGCAATATGCCCGCGACGCAATCGGTGAGTTGAAATTTTACACCAGCAGCGATGATATCAATCTCGGACTTAAATACAATAAGCCTTCCACGAGTGCCATCGGCTGGCTGGATTACATCGAACTCAATGTGACACGCAACTCTATTTTCACTGGCGGCCAGATGGCTTTCAGAGATGTTTGGTCGAAGGATTACAATAAGGTAACTGAGTTCCGGCTGAGTAATGTTAATGCAGGGGTTACAATATGGGAGGTTACGGATCGTCACAATATCAGGCACGTTCAGGCTGCCCTGGCCGGGAATACCATGAGTTTCACGCTCCCCACAGATGAAGCAGTGAGAGAATTTATCGCTTTCGACGGCACCCAGTTCCACGATGTTCAAACGGTGGGATATGTGCCCAATCAAAATCTTCATGCTATTGCTGATGTTGATTATGTGATTGTTTCGCACCCGGATTTTCTCGCCGAAGCCAACCGCCTTGCCGAATTTCATAATTCATTCTCAAACCTGAACACGCTGGTTGTTATTCCGGAACTGATTTACAACGAATTCTCCTCCGGATCACCCGATATGACCGCCATCAGGGATATGATGAGGATGATGTACGAAAGAGGTTCAACCGGTAATAAGCCGCGTTATCTGCTTCTTTTCGGCGATGCGTCCTATGATCCCAAAGACAGGGTGAGCAACAACACCAACTTTATCCTCACGTATCAATCGGTGAATTCGCTTCATTTTGTCAACTCTTACGCCACCGACGATTACTTCGGATACCTTGATCCGGGCGAAGGAACCGGGGTTAACGAGGTGCTCGATATCGGTGTCGGAAGATTTGTGGTGCGAACACTTGCAGAAGCCAAAATGGTTGTGGATAAGGTGATACACTATGCCACCTCTCCTTCGAGGTTCGGTCCCTGGCGTAATGTGGTAACTTTTGTAGCCGATGATGAAAATCAGAATGCTCATCTGTCACAGGCAGAGCAACTTGCTGTTTTTGTGGATACTACGTACAAAAATTACAATATTGACAAAATCTACATTGATGCCTACCTCCAGGAATCTACCACCGGCGGTCAGCGCTTTCCATCCGTTAACAAAGCCATCAATACAAGGATGGACAAAGGAACTTTAATCATGAATTATACCGGCCACGGCGGCGAATTGGGCTGGGCGCACGAGCGCATTCTCGAAATTGCCGACATCAACAGTTGGAAAAACTATGACAAACTCGCTGTTTTCATCACCGCTACCTGTGAATTTACAAGATACGATGACCCGGGAAGAATTTCTGCCGGCGAGCATGTTTTCCTCAATCCGAACGGTGGCGGGATTGCGCTTTTCACCACCTCGAGGTTAACATTTGGCTCATCCAACCTCAGCCTCAACAGGGGAATTTACAAATATGCTTTTGAACGCAATGATAAGGAACCTTACTCGCTCGGCGACCTGATCCGCCTGGCCAAACTGGAAAGTTCCGGCGGCCCCAACGATAAGAAATTCATCCTTGTAGGCGATCCGGCGCTCAAAATGGCCTATCCCTACTACAACATCGAAACAACCTCGATCAATCAGCGAGAAACTTTCGAATCGAATGCCCCCGACACACTCAAAGCGCTTTCGATGGTGACCGTTACGGGAAGAATTACCGATGAATTTAAAAATGTGGTTACCAATTTCAACGGGGTGCTTTATGCCACTGTTTTTGACAAAGAAAATGAAGTGCTGACACTTGGCCAGGATCCTGGTAGCTTTCAGCGAGTATTTATGCTTCGCAAAAACACCCTTTTCAATGGGAGAACTGATGTGAAGGATGGCAACTTCACCTTTTCATTCATCGTTCCAAAGGACATAGCCTACCAGTATGGATTTGGTAAGATCAGCTATTTTGCCAACAGCGACAACATTGATGCAGCCGGTTACTACGAAAATATTGTCATCGGCGGATACGACAACACCTCCATGATAGACCGATCTGGGCCGGTAATTCAGCTTTTCATGAACGATACCACTTTTGTAAACGGCGGAATTACCAATGAAAATCCGGTTTTGTATGCACGCGTTTTTGACGAAAGTGGGATTAATGCCGTTGGAAACAGCATCGGGCATGATATTGCTGCAGTTTTAGATAATAACAACGATAAACCATTCATCCTGAATGACTTTTACCAGGCCGACTTCGGTGGATTCCAGCACGGAAGCGTCCGGTTCCCAATGAGTAACCTCACTCCGGGCATGCACGAAATACGATTCAAAATCTGGGATGTATTCAACAACTCGTCCGAAGCCACCATTTCCTTCCAGGTGATCGGTAAAAATGAAATGGTGATGAACGGGCTGAAAAATTATCCTAACCCGGTTACCGATTACACTTATTTTACGTTTAATCACAACCAGGCCGATAGTGAGTTGAAGGTTACCATCGAAATTTTTGACCTTTCCGGCAAAAAAGTCACTACCCTCGAGCAGTTCAACACCAGCTCTTCCTTTGCAACAAATCCTGTTTACTGGGATGGAACCAACGAAAACGGGCAATTGCTAAGGGCGGGAATTTATATTTACCGTGTACAGGCCAATAATAAGGACGGTAAGATTTCATCCGGCACTAACAAGTTGGTCATTATCAGATAAATATATCAAAATCTAACGGTCAATCTCCAAAATGCAACCAAAGATCATTTTAATATTTGCCTTTTTTCTGTTGATTATTGCTCCTGCGCCGGCTCAACAGTCAACAATCAGCGAAACTATTCAATGGAGCGATATTCAGCCCTTTTCTTTCGATGGCAATAATTTGAAAGTGCTGCATTTCAGTGGAGCTTCCAATTGTGAAAATTTCGGGATGCTACCGGTTTACACACGCCTTTTCCCGAATGAAAAACTCAACGAAACTTTTACCTTCAACATTGCCGACCCGGAATTTCTTCCCTTTACCGACCAAGCGCTTCTGGAAGATGTTACAGATATTGACCTTGTACCCCGAAATCTTTCTTACTCCTCAGGAATAGCCACGGTACGCAAGCGGAACTACAGCGAACTGACTCTGTTACCTCTTCGGATCAACCCTGAAACAGGTTTGGTTGAAAAACTGATTTCTTTCAGAATCGAGATTTTCAGCGAAAGCACATTAGATCCCGTATTTAAAGAAGAGCCCGTTCTTTTTGCAGAAAACTCAGTCCTAAAGGAAGGTGATTGGTACAAGGTTGCGGTAGTTAAAACCGGTATCCATAAAGTCTCCTACGAAGATCTCACCGGGATGGGAATGAATTTTTCAGGTGTAAATGCTGATCATATCCGCTTTTTTGGAAATGGTGGCACTATGCTCCCCGAACGCAACGGCGACCCCAGGCTTGACGATTTGCAGGAGCTTTCAATCCTAATGCAAGATGGGGGAGATGGAAGTTTTGATACCGGCGATTACATATTATTTTATGCCCAGGGACCGGTTTCTTGGAAATATGTGCCGATTAATCTCGCTTTTGAGCATGTCAGGCATAGGTATTCTGACCACAATTATTATTTTATTACGGTGAAGGAGGGCTTAGGTAAGCGTGTTGTTAGTCAGGAAGTTATAACCGCAGTACCGGTTCAGGAAATAACAAAATACAATTATTTCGAATCTTTCAGCCTCGACAGCATCAATCTCATCCGCAGCGGTTCCGAGTGGTACAGCCATGAATTCTCGGATGTAACACAGCGCACTTACAATTTTTCTTTCCCCTACCGCGACGTTGCAGAGAGTGTTTTCATTTCAGCCGATGTGGCTGCCAGGTCGTTTGTCAATTCAAGCTTCGATATCTATGCCAATGGAGAATTGCTGTGGAATTTCCCAATCACGGCAGTGCCGCCGGGAAGCATTAAATACGCAAACGAAATGATGAAAACCCGAAGACTGGCGATTTCCGGAAGCCAGGATATTTCGTTCGGGGTGACCTACAACAAACCAGCGGCAGATAGCAGGGGTTGGCTCAATTATATTGATGTGAATGTAATCAACCGGCTCGAGTTTCATGGAAGTCAGATGCCATTCCGGAACATTTTTGCTATGTATTCCGATACCATCACACGGTTCAAACTGACCAATGTAACCAACCAGGTAACCATCTGGGATGTGACCGATCATCAGAACGTGAAATCAATTGATTACCAATTAAATGGTGATACATGCTCGTTTGTCTCCAGAACCGACCGGCTGCGTGAGTTCATCGCTTTCAATCACCTGTTTTACTTTAATGCTGAAATGCTCGGAAAAGTTGAAAATCAAAACCTACACGCACTTCAAGAAGCAGATTTCATCATTGTAAGCCATCCCGATTTTATGGAGCAGGCAGAACGGTTAAAAATGCTCCATCAGCAAATTGATCAGATGGCCATCCACCTGGTAACTCCACAACAAATCTACAATGAGTTTTCTTCCGGGAAACCTGATCCGGGAGCTATCCGTGATTTTGTCAGGATGATTTATGGCAAATCCCAGGATCCGCCTCGCCTGAAATACCTGCTCCTGTTTGGAGATGGGTCCTACGATCCGAAAAACAGAATCGAGAACAACAAAAATTTCATCTTAACTTACCAGTCGAAACAATCGTTGATTTATACCACCTCTTATGTTACGGATGATTTCTTTGGTTTAATGGATTCCAATGAGGGCGCTGATGCAGTGGGCAACCTCGACATCGGCATTGGAAGATTTCCGGTGAATACCCTGACCGAAGCCAAACAAATAGTGGATAAATACGAAAGCTACATGACTCTATCACCAGAAAATCAAGGTCATTGGCGAAATCAATTCTGTTTTATTGCAGATGATGAGGACGATAATCTGCATATTTTCCAGGCTGATACCGTTTTGGTAAAAACTGTTGCCGATAACAATAATTCGCTGAACATCAACAAGATATATCTTGATGCATACCGTCAGGAAAAAACATCGGTGGGAGAAAGATATCCTGACGCCACAAACGCTGTTAATGAGCAGTTGAACAACGGAGCCTTGTTTGTTAACTACACCGGGCATGGCGGCGAAATTGCCCTTGCCCACGAGCGGGTGGTTCAGATTCAGGACATCCTTTCGTGGAACAACGAGAGTAAATTGCCGGTAATGATAACGGCAACCTGTGAGTTTGCGCCCTATGACAACCCGAGTCTTGTGTCAGCCGGCGAAAATGTTTTACTCAATCCAAATGGAGGTGGAATTGCCTTGATGTCAACCACAAGAGTAGCTTTTGCTTCGAGCAACCTGGTGATGAACAAACGAATTTACGATACCCTGTTTCGCTCGCAGCCAGGCAATTACCCGCGGCTTGGAGATCTGATCATGTATTCTAAAATTCCCAACAACGTTAACTTCCGAAACTTTACTCTCCTGGGCAATCCCGCCCTTAAGCTCGCTTTCCCTGAAAATCAGATTATTGTTGATTCGATAAACGGAAAACCGGCTGCTGCTCAGCGAGATACTCTCAGAGCGGGAAGTTATGTGAGTTTCAGTGGTTATGTAGCTACACATACTGATAATCAGATTTTGGATGAATTTGAAGGCGTTCTTTATCCGGTTTTTTATGACAAAGCAAAAAAGATTTCCACCCTTGCCAATGACCCCCGAAGTGCGGTTTTTCAATTCGATTTGCAACAGGAGATTCTATATCAGGGTACAGCCGAAATCAAAAAGGGTAGATTTTCGTTCTCTTTTGTTGTTCCCAAAGATATCATTTACAGCTATGGAACCGGAAAACTTTCGTTGTACGCTACCGATGGCCAAACGGATGCAGCAGGTGCTTTCAGTGGGTTCGTTTTAGGTGGTTTTGATGACGAAAATCCTGACCAGACCGGGCCGGTTGTAGATATTTATCTAAACGCCAAACCATTCACAAACGGAAGCGTTACCCATAATAGTCCAACCTTTTATGCTGATCTTTTCGACGAATCAGGCATCAACTCATTTGGTGTTGGTATCGGCCATGATATAGTTGCGCAGCTTGACGGACCATTAAAAGAGAGCCTGATTCTCAACAGCCATTATGTTCAGGAGATGAATGATTTTCGGCAGGGCTCCATTCAGTTTCCATTCAGCAAACTTCCAAACGGACAATATTCCCTTCAGCTCAAAGCCTGGGATATGGTGAACAACTCCTCCACAGCGGCTATTCAATTTACAGTATCCGACAATATCACCACTGACCTTACCCAGGTTTTCAATTATCCCAATCCTTTCAGGGATTATACCTCGTTCACTTTTCAGCACAATCAGTTCGACAGCCCGTTGACGGTAAAATTCAGCATTTACGATTTCAACGGAAGGTTGGTGCAGACTATCGGCCCACTCGAAATAATCAGCAATGGATATTACATCGAGCCTGTTTACTGGGACGGAACAAATGATGGCGGCAATAAACTAAAATCCGGTTTATACGTTTACAGGGTGGAAGTTATCAACCCTTCGGGCGATATTACCTACATGACCCAAAAACTCATGATCGCCGACTGATTGCCTGTCGAAGGCAAAACAATATAAAAAACGAATGGCCGTTAAACATGTCTAATTTTATCAAGGAAAACATAAACTTTATGATTAACAGAACTTTTGCTATCATCCTCATTAGTTTTTTAGCAATAAATTTTACACACGGGCAGGATAAACCCAATTACCTTGGTCAAACCAATACCATAACCACAGCAGTTCCATTTCTGTTAATTGCACCTGATTCCCGTTCAGGAGCTATGGGTGATGGTGGTGTAACCTCCACCCCGGATGCTAACTCAATGCACTGGAATCCTGCCAAATACGCCTTTATTGAATCCAAAGCCGGTTTTGCCGCCACCTACAGCCCCTGGCTCAGAGCCATTGTGAGCGATATTAACCTGGCATATGTTGCCGGTTACTACAAAATTGATGATCGTCAGGCCATTGCCGGATCTTTACTCTATTTTTCGTTGGGCGATATTACTTTTACAGATATTCAGGGACAAACCATTGGAAATTACCGTCCTAACGAATTTTCAATTGATGGAACTTATTCACGTAAATTTTCTGAAAACTGGTCAGGAGCAGTAGCAGCGAGGTATATTCATTCCAATCTTACCCAGGGAATCACCGTTAGCGGTGTAGCTACTAAACCCGGTCAATCAATCGCTGCCGACATTTCAGTTTATCATCAGCGTGAGCTTAACTGGCGCAGCATGGAGTATGCTGAATTTTCATTTGGTCTCAATTTATCCAACATTGGTTCGAAAATTTCCTACTCTGATGCTACTACCGAGACCGACTTTATACCAACCAATCTGCGATTTGGCCCCCGCCTCACCATGGATTTGGATGAATTCAACCGATTGTCTTTCTTTTTCGATATCAACAAATTACAGGTACCCACCCCACCAATCTACGCCACCGATGAAAACGGTCAAACCATTGTTGATGAAAACGGAAACAAAGTCATCGAAGCTGGTAAGGATCCCAACGTAAACGTTATCCAAGGTATGATTCAGTCGTGGTACGATGCTCCGGGCGGTTTTGAAGAGGAGTTGCGGGAGTTTTATTACAGCATCGGCACCGAATACTGGTACAATAAAGCTTTTGCGGTAAGAGGCGGATTTTTCTACGAGAATAAATATAAAGGAAACCGCCAGTATTTTACCCTCGGCGCCGGGTTGAAATACAACGTTTTCGGGCTTGATTTCTCTTATCTTATTCCGCTCGAACAACGAAACCCACTCGAGAATACACTCAGGTTCACGCTTTCCTTCGACTTCAACGATTTCTATAATTAACAGAGTGCCAACAAAACGCAAAAGCCGGAAGGGATTCCCTTCCGGCTTTTTTTGTTAGTTTTGATGGCAAAAAAGGATATGAATTTCCGCATAGGATTCGGATATGACGTTCACCGGCTGGAACCCGGCAGACGTCTGGTTTTGGGTGGAACAGAGATACCACATTATAAAGGAGCAGACGGTCACTCCGATGCCGACGTGCTGATCCATGCCATTTGCGATGCCCTGCTTGGTGCAGCCAACCTGAATGACATCGGATTTCACTTTCCCGACAGCGACTCCAGTTACAAAGGCATCGAAAGTACAATCCTGCTCAGGAAGGTTTTGGAACTTATCAGGCAAAAAGGTTATTCTGTTGGAAATATTGATTCTACTATCGCATTGCAGAAACCTAAGATTGCTGGTTTTATTCCGCAAATGAAAACCAAACTGGCTCAAACTTTAATGATCCCGGAAGATTTGATCTCCATCAAAGCAACCACCACCGAAAAGCTTGGATTTGAAGGTCGTGAAGAGGGTATATCAGCTTATGCTGTGGCACTGATCGAAAAAATCAGCAATTAACCTGTTGCAGCGGAGCTATAAACTTTGCCAACTGTATTGCCGAAAACAAAAATGGCTTAGAGATTATAAATCCATAAGCCATTCATTATCATTTAGTTGCCCGACCAGGGCAAGAACCTATAATGTTTATCTTGGTTAAATTATGATAATCAGCGAATTAGATAAATTGATGTTTAAATTGATAATCAGTACTTTAAATCAAGTAGATACATATTGCCAAACGTTAAAAAAGCATAAAAAAGCATAAAATAAATACCGGTTAACGTCCCCGATTGCGTCCCCTTCTATATCTTTGCCTAAACTTCAAAACTATGGCAAACATTACATTTGTGCTTAGAAACCCCAAATCAACGAGCAACACGCTTGTTTTTATGATTTACAGGTTACCAGACCGGCAAAGGCTAAAGTATTCAACTAAAAAAAGCGTACACCCTGACCACTGGAACAGCAAAACCTACCGGGCAAATACCGATATTGAGGGCGGACGATTGCTAAAAAGCCAACTGAAAACACTAAACATTGTCATTGATAAATACGAAAACACGCTACAAGGGATAATCGCTAATTTAGAGATCGGTAGTATTCAGATTACACCCGAACGATTGCGGCAGGAACTCGATAAAGTTTTTGGCGTTGGCAAAAAGAACAAACGGAATGATTTTATTAAGTTTTGCGAAGATTGGATTGAAACCGTTAAATTCACGAGGGAACGCAACCCCAAACCGATTGAGGAAACCACGAGAACCAAATACAGGGTATTATTGACACACCTAAAAAGTTTCATTGAAAAGGAGCGTTCCGGCAGCTTCAATATTGATGCAGAAAGCGAGGTAATTTCCTTTTATGAGGATTTTGTAAGTTACCTTCAAAATGACAAGAACCAGAAGGTTAACACTATTGGTAAAAATGTCAAAGCATTGAAGGTGTTAATGCGTGTCGCTTATGAAGCTGGTGTTATTAAAACCCAAATGCACGAGAGTAGCAAATTTATCGCACCATCTGAAGAAACCACTGTTATTTACCTGACGAGCCAGGAACTTGAAAAGATTTGGAGCTTGGATTTATCAGAAAAGAAAAGCCTTGATCGGGTGAAGGATGTTTTCTTAATGGCCTGCTACACTGGCTTATCCTATGCCGACAGCGCAACCATCACTTATGAAAACAACATATTAGAAACCGAAGACGGAAAGCAAATGGTTTACAAACGATTCAAGACCAGAAAGCGAACAAGTAAATTCATTCACGTCCCATTACACTGGCGCATCCTTGAAATACTTGAAAAATACAATGGCGCACTTCCAAAAGTAATCACCAACCAAAAGCTAAACGATTACATTAAGGACGTTTGCGAACTGGCTGGAATTGATACGCCGACTCTATACGAATCCACCGCAGAAGGAATGAAAGTTTCTACCTATGTCCCAAAATATCAACTAATATCGTCCAAAGTCGCACGAAAAACATTTGCAACCAACGCAGTAATTTGGGGAATCCCGAGGTCAAAAATAATGCTACTTACCGGACACGCCACCGAATCTGCCTTTAATCATTACATTGGACTTGATGGACAGGAGAACGCAAAAGACCTGATGAATTATGACTACTTCAAACGTCCGCAAATAGCCCTAAAAGTTGTTTAAAACTTGTCTTGTGGTTGCCGCTTAAAAGCCCTGTTTAACCCGCAGGGCTTTTTTTATGACTACTTTTTGACACTTTCCAATGTTAAGAAATTGTTAACCCTTGTAATTTGTTGTTTTTCAGGTATCAAAATGAGTAAACCAAAAAACCAATCCGGCATTTGTGATACTAATTTTGCTAAATTAATTATTAAAAAAGCAAAATCATGGAAAAATTAGTTTTTAATGTTGCTGACGTAGATGAAATGATTGCAAAAATTACGAACGTTTTTGAATCAACCTTGCAGAGGTATCAAAAAGAATTCCTAAAGGATCAGTTTCTTTCAAGAGAAGAAGTTTCTGAAATCCTGGATTACGGGTTGCCGTCATTGGATAAACTGTTAACACCAGAACCCGGTAAAATTCACCTGAAAAGCTCTTACGTTGGTGGAAAGGTGCGAATACTTTGGAGCGACCTGCTTACCTTCATGAAAGAAACACAAAGAAAGTAAGCCATGAAACCAAGTAACAACCTCAACCACAGAGGACAAAAAAGGACACCCACAGATGCAGAGGAACGGAACAACAAACTGTTTTCGTTCCTGTGCGCTGTGCCTCACATTCAGGAAATCCACCCCCAAGCCATTTCCGTATTAGCCGAAAGATTTGCTATTGATACGAAGGAGTTAACAGAACTGATTAAACTTTATGCTGCACTATGATTTGTAACTTTTCCACCCATCAACTACCTATTGAGCCTCAACGCTTGATTGATAACCCAATACTTGACTTTTCCGGTAAGTATTCTGCAAGCACCGGCGACACATCAACAAATAAAATCTATTGCGAAAAACAACACCTGACGTGGGCAATAAAAGATAACAAGCCATTCCTTAAAGGAAACCTGCATAAGTACTTCACCAATGATCCGCTAATTGGTAACAGCAGCCAGTTTAGTATTAGCCAGATACAATCAGCAATTGACCAGATAGAACAAGACTACCATATGAACGCTTCTTCTATCATGCTCCGAAGTTTCGAGTTTGCTGTTAATATTACCGGACTTGATAAGTACGACCTGACCACCGAAACCGTTCTGGATAGCTTTGTAATGCACGAAGGCGTTAGGTTTAACAAGGTTAAAAATAAATCCAGATACGAAACCACAGCCGAGCATGCACACTATGATCTGAAAGCCTACGACAAAGCCTTGCAATACACCACAGACCCAACGCTTAGATTTGAAGTTCATCTTAAAGCCATGCAACCGGTTAAAGAGATCGGTATTAAATCACTTGCTGACTTCGGAAATAAAGACAAGCTGAAAGGATTGCAGAATATTCTAATGCAAAAAACTGATGGATTGATTTTTTTAGACCCTCTTGCATTGCTTAATCCAAAAACGACCAAACAGCAACGGGAAAAGCTATTGGACGGAAGTAGGCCTGAATATTGGGAAGGACTTGTTAGGAATGGAAAAAAAAATATCACTACAATCAGAAAGCGATACAAAGAGTTGGTTTGTGAATTGGCAGGAAGAAACATTGCGGAAATCCTGAAAACCGAAATAGAAAACCACTGCAATAAATTACTGATTGAGGAGAATGTAGATTGTCCACGATTTAAACCTTTAGACTTGTGTTTAAATCATGGACAAAGTACCCCCCTAATAACCGATCCCGAAAGTACTTTAAATCATGGACAAAGTGAAACAATGCTACCAAACTCCGAAAGTACTTTAAATCATGGACAAAGTGAAATAGAAAGTACTTTAAATCATGGACAAACTGAAACAGATAGTACTTTAAATCATGGACAAAGTACCACAGAAACAACCACCAGAAACAACCACCTAAGACAGCCTGATCAGGCAGACAATGCCGGAATGATGATTTATCAGCAATGGCAAAAGTTTAATCCTAAAAACATGTTCATCAATCCTAAGAAGTTTCCAATGATGACTAAATACAATCTTGAAATGCTTTGCGATGATCTGTACTTCAACCAGAATGTAAGTATCCGGCCTGATGAGTATTATCGTAAATACGAATCACTTTTAAGCCAATAGAACAACTCACCCCCGACAATGTGCCTAACCAATCCTAACCATCTAAAAATTGAACTACCGTGCGTACCTGTCACGCAACGATCTGGTTAACCGACTTGCCAATATCAGCAAGCGGAGCCAGCACCAAACACAATACATTGCATTAACCACCTACCCGAAAGCCTAAAAACGATTTAAAGCCCCTCTAACGGACTTTTACCCTTTTCCGCACTTAGATACTATAAAAGTATGAACGTTTGCCTATGGGCTTAAAAATGGCCTTAAATTAAATTCCCTGCCTTTAGGTATTGTTTTCCCCTTAAAGTTTGTCTTATTAGTATCCACCAGAAATGTAGCCCGTGTATGGCTGCCAATCCATTAACACAAATTAACGGCCTGTAATTGATTTACAGTGTATTACTTTGGCTAATGTTAAGTATTAGTTGAAGTGTGATTACTTTACACCCTTTTGGGGGTAAACGTCAAAATTAGCGCAAACTCCTGGTAGTTTTTCCCAAATCTGGGATTAACTAAGTGATGAATTCCGTTCATACGGAAAACATGGATTTAGAGCAACTTAATTAATAAACGACCCCCAACGCCTACGATTGCGGAAACCATTTTTTGCGGACGGTGGGCGCGGTCTGCGTATTATTTTTTTGTGTGTGATGGTGCGGGGTAACTAAATTATATCGGTAATCCTGTACCGAAATAATAACATGTAGGGTATTAGCAATGCAGCCCACCAAGTTTATCCTGATGGGCTGCCTTGTTACCGTTTAACCTGTTTGCTGTCAGGCGGTACACATTTTCGTAAATCCCTGCTTAGTTGACCAGGTCAAACCATTTGCGCCGAACTGGTGCAATCCACTGCGAAACGTCCGCACCAATCATGTGACTAAACCAACCAGCTTCTTTGGTTGTGCCTGCCGGAATGCTTACAAGTGGAGAACTGATTTCTTTTTTGAGCCTTAACATTTGGCCGTCCGTGAACCGTTTAATTGTTGCTGCCATTGCTTTAACTTTTTTGGTTAGTGTTTAAATTATCGGGGCAAAGATAAAGGCTTAAAAATTCAATTCCCGGCTGATTGCGTCCCCGATGGCGTCCCCATACAAAAAAACCGGCCTATAACTACTTGTTAATAAGCCGGTTAATCATTTTGTTGTTGCCCGACCAGGACTCGAACCTAGACCAAGAGAACCAAAATCTCTTGTGCTGCCATTACACCATCGGGCATCCGATTTTTTGAGGCCGCAAAAATAATACTTTTTCATTGCTGAAAAAGAATTTTTCTGTTTTAAACGATTAATTGTCCACAGCAGAGCCACTTTGGCCAACACTCAGCACATCCGTGCGATCATCGAACCTATTAGGTTCCGGTTCTTTATTAGGAATCGAAGCTCATTACCCTGATCCAGGATGAGATTTAAACCGTTACTCAGTACAATCCAGGTATTGAAAAAGATAACATTGCTGATTGTTTTTGGGTCAATTTCCAGGTCGTACTCACCTGTGTGCCCGTTAATGCTTTTGAAATAGATGCGCTGGTTGGTGAGGATGAGTTTGCCCCGGACCTTCCCGTTCCCGTTGATGCATAAATCGGAATCGGTGGCTTTCATCACCAGTTCGTTGGCTTTCAGACTGATTTTCATTGTTGACGGTGTTTGATGAATGGTTGCTTTGAAGAGAAAATAATGCTAATTTGACGAATTGCTCTGGATTTCGTTACAATAAACAGATAGAGAGGGTTTTACATAATCTGACATTATTCATTTCCAGGCATTTATCACCAGCCAGGAATAACCACTGAACGACAACCTGGAGTCATTCTGTTAATAAGTGTAAATTTGCAAATCATTGGAAATATTTTAGTACCAACAAATCACTTTATCATGAAACGTTTACTGCTATTGCTTTTTGTTAGCTTGTTTACTGCTCAGATGTTCGCATCTGATCTTGTGCTCATTCCAACCAAAAACTTTGATGAGACCAAAAGTCTTTTTAAAAGTTCGGCGCTGACCGTCAATTTTTACCGCGACGAATTTGTAATTGGCACCTTAACCGGCGATCCAAGGCCAAATTTTGTCATTCTGGATCATAACCCATGGGAAACCGGAATGAGTTATTATGTGGTTTACCTTGACCACAACGTTGATAAATCCAACTATTACATTTCGATTAATTCGGTGGCCGATGTCCTTTGGGATGGAGGCTCCATGCTTGTTGTGAGGATTGACGAAACTATTTATGGGCAGCTTCCGCCAGCCAAAAATGATGGACTGGTCAGATTGTTTAGCAATAGGGTAGTTCTCCCGAAGGAAGTGCTTTACGGTGATGCCGGGCGATTTGATCCTGATCCATTTATTGTGAGCTTGCTTAGTATGGTAACCGGAACCAACATTACTGCTACCGTTCAGCATCTTCAAGACTATACGACCCGTAACTGCTACAAACCCCAATCAATTCTTGCCCAGAACTGGCTCAAATCCCAGTATGAAAGTATGGGATTTTCGGTTGAGCTTATGGATTTTTCGATGCCAAACGGGCCGGCAAGTGACAATGTAATTGCCACCAAATTAGGCACGAAATATCCCGATGAGTTTGTCGTACTGGGAGGTCATTACGATTCCCTTACCTGGTCAGGAGCTGAGCCTGGCGCTGATGACAATGCTTCCGGTTCAGCGGGGGTTTTGGAGATTGCCCGTATTCTAAGTCAATATGAATTTGACCGGTCAATTATTTTCTGTGCATTTTCGGGTGAGGAGTACGGACTTTATGGAAGCGCTGCTTATGCAGCACGTTGTGCGCAGCAGGGTATGGATATCCTCGGTTACTTTAATATGGACATGATTGGCTACCTGAAGCCCGGCAACACCCCGATGACATCATTGATCTACCCACAATCGGCTCAGGAACTGGCATCTTTTTACACGAGTGTTACCAGTACTTATCTCCCCAATTTTGTAGTAACTCCGGCAAGTTTCTCCGGTGGCGACAGCGATCATACATCATTCAACCAAAACGGTTACATGGGGATTTTCCCATTTGAAGATGTCAACAACTACAGCCCTTACATTCACACATCAAACGACCTTGTTGGGCCGAGCTATAACAATGAATCCCAGGCTGTTATTTTCACCAAAGCTATCCTCGCATCGGTGGTCACAATGGCCAATTGGAAATTCCCGCCAAGAAACCTGATTGCTATCCCGGGCGATCAAAAAGTGGAATTGATGTGGGATGAAATGTTCGACATTGATGAGTATAGGGTTTACCGGAACGGAAGTTTCTTGTCGGCTGCCACAACCA
Organism: Bacteroidales bacterium; assembly: GCA_036794825.1. GTDB lineage: Bacteria > Bacteroidota > Bacteroidia > Bacteroidales > 4484-276 > RZYY01. Next base: position 297,443 of record DAIRGA010000001.1, read on the forward strand.
ACTATTTTGCGGATTTTGACGTGGAAAACGGAACACAGTACCAGTATTACGTAACTGCTGTTTACTCTGATTCCGGTGAAGAATCCTCCCCGTCCAATATTGTTTATGCTACACCAATGCCACCGATCGGACTTCCGCTGATGATCAATTTTGAAAATGGCGCACCTTACTGGGAGTTTCAGGGAAGCTGGGGTGTATCCACAACGGCTTCTTATTCTCCGACACACTCGATAACCGAAAGCCCTACAGGTAATTACGCCAACAGCATCGAGATCAATGCTGAACTCAGCCCAATTAACCTGAATCTTGGTTACACATCGGCTTCCATAACTTTCTGGACAAAATACGATCTCGAAACCAACTATGATTACATGTATCTGGAAGTCTCGACCAATGGTAATAACTGGACTATCCTGGCCACTTTCAACGGAGTCCAAAGCAACTGGGTACAAAAAACCTACTCTTTGAATTCTTACCTCAGCAATCCATACGTCCTGATTCGCTTCCGGTTTTACAGCGATAGCTATATTGTGAAAGACGGGATGTATATTGATGATTTCTCGATTAATGTGACGGGTGGCTACAATACACAACTGGTGCAGATTCCACAAGGATGGAGCGGCATTTCGAGCTATATTCTGCCAGCCCAGACCCAGGTAGCGGGCATCATGCAGCCGCTTGACAACAATCTGGTGATCCTGCAAAACATGACCGAGGTCTACTGGCCTGCTCAAAACATAAATACTATCGGTAACTGGGATGCTCATACCGGTTATAAAATCAAGCTGAACAACAATGCTAATCTTCAGTTTTCAGGTTCTTTCGAGCAAAATAAAACCCTTGCACTTCCCCAGGGCTGGAGCATTATCCCGGTTCTGGCCGATTGCCCGGTAGATTGTGACCAATTGTTTGGTAGCTTCGGCCAGGTGGTTTTGGTTAAAGATGTTGCAGCTACGGGTGTTTACTGGCCCTCACAAAACATTCAGAGTTTGCAGCAGCTTACTCCAGGCAAAGCATACTATATTTTTACCTCTGCCCCCGTTACGATTACTTTTCCGCCTTGCACCTATGGAGTTCAACCCGCTGTAACCTATCCTACGGCAAAATCCGGAAGTCGTTGGGAAATGATTGCTCCTACAGGAAACTCCCACATCATAGGCATACCGGCAGCTTTGTTACAAAGCTTTGCAATTGGCGATCAGATTGGTGTATTCACCCCAGGCGGCTTGTGTGCAGGGAGTCTCGAAATCGAGGATTTAACAACAAACAAAGCCATCACTGTTTATGCCAACGACTCCATCACCACTGGAGTTGATGGCTTTATGACAAGTGAGACTTTCTTGTTTAAACTTTTTGAAGCTTCATCAGCCATTGAGTACAATCTGATTGCGAGTTATGATAATTCCCAGCCATTCACAAACACTTTTGGCAACGAAGGAATATCGCTTTTAACCGGCCTGGTAATTGACAACACCGGTATTGCTTCAAACAATGATTTTGCCGGTATTTATCCTAATCCAGCTAAAGATCAGGTAGTTGTTAGATTAAAAAATGGATCAAGTGCTGAGCTTAGAGTCCTGAATCTTTCCGGCCAGCTTGTTCTTGTTCAAAACATTGAAAAGGAAGCTACGGTGATAACTTCTGGACTGGCCAAAGGAATCTACACTTTCCGTTTCGAAGGAGATGATTTTACCGAAACCCACAAAGTGGTGATTCAGTAAAATAACGATAAAAAAAAGGCCGCTTCTTCATTAGGGCGGCCTTTTTTGTATCCATTATCTCCGGATGATCTTCCGGATTTCGGTTTGTTTACTGGTAATTATTTTGAGGTAGTAAATCCCGGCTGGATAGTTTTCCAGTGAGATACAAGGCAAATCATTGTTATCAAAGTATTTGGCGCTCTTTGAAAGCAGTAATAATCCACCTGTCTGATAAACCTCAATCGTTGCCAGTCCAATAATTCCTGAAATCGTTACTTCACCGGAGGTTGGATTTGGGTAAACATGAACGGCTGCCGATGCGTTTTCATCAACTCCGATGGATCCGTTTTTAATGCCCGTTATTCTCGAAATGCCATTAGTCCTGAACTTTCCGGAGTTGTCGGCATACTGCCCGTCAAATTCAACTTCAAGATCGCTGATTAGCCCGCTAAAAGGATCGTAAAGCCTGAAACTAAGTTGCTCATCCTCAGCAAATCCATCCATCTCCACCGTAAAATGATCATCGCCAAAGACTACCAATGCACTCAGGTTGCTGCTGATTTGAATCATTCCCGCACATAATCCATTGGTTGTAAACGCACCGATGATAGCATCGTGGCTCATATCTTTCACTGCATGTTTATCTATTGCAATGATGTGTGTTGATGAAGTATAGCTAAGATCATTCCACGGCGCTGAGTATTGTGGCCGGTAAACACTGGAAGTGCCCCCCTTGAGGGATTGGCAGAGAGGGAAGGTTAAACTAAATGAGCTGGTAGCACGTATCAGGTAGGAGCGGCCAGGCTGAAGATTGACTATCGTATTGATTCCCATCAGAGGCCAGTAAACACCGGTGCCGCCAATCTCTTTGATAATGTCAACGGGCTTGCCGGCAAACAACGAGGTAACCGAAACCGGACAGCGGCTGATTACCGGTAGATAAGACCATCCGGAACTGATCACTAAAGAATTATTGAGATTCTCACTTCCAATAAAAGTTACTATTGCAGAATTATTGAATTTAGTCTCATAGCCCTCCTGTGGGTTCCAGGTGTGCAGGATGCTGATATTCAATAATGGAGAATATACACCGGTCATGCTCTTTATCAAAATAAGATCGTCCATGACGTTGGCAAAAATGGTTTCTATTTCTGGTTCAAAAGGATCTATCCAGGAGGAGATGCCGCTCCAACCAGCCGGGATCTGTAACTGGTGTTGTTCGCATACAGTAATTTGAGCTGTATTACTTATAATTGCAGAACAATCGTTTGATATTCTACAATAATAGCCACCGGAATTTGAATCAGATGCATTGGTAACAATCAGACTGTATTGAGTGGCGCCTTCGATGATTCCCTGTGGCCCAAACCATTGATATCCAGTAGCATTATTGGCTAAAATAGTTAATTCAAAAGAACTGCCATACAAAACGTAGCTGTCAGAAATATCGCTGACAATCACTGGTAGATCAAAGGTTATCAATCTGGAAGAAGATACTGGTTCGTAGCATTCTGCGGATGGGATACCTGTAACTGAAAGTGTTACCCATCCGGTCGAAAGGTCAACGGGACCGGGATTGTATTCAGTAATAAGTTGCTCATCGTTAGTGAAGTAGCCATCCCCTGCTGAACTCCAAACTACAGATTCAACATTTTCGGCCAAAGCGTCATTGATGAGAATGTATCCATCCGGGCATACTGTTTGGTCTTCACCAGCCATTACTTCGGGTGAAAGCTGTAAACTCACCTGCACCTGATCCGTAGCTGACTCATAATCCGCGAATCCATAGGCAATCACACTCAAAGTAAACACATTACCCGATTTGTCATTAGCTCCGGGTATATATTTGGGAGAGAGAGTATTGCAATAGCGGAAATATCCGTCGCCGGTTGTAGACCATTCAATTGCGGAATACAAAGTACCGGTTGCATTCAGTTGAATTGCAGTATCGCTTTCGCAGAAATAAATTTCTGTTTCAGGAATCTCTACACTGGCATTGTTTCCTTCCAGTAAAAACTTAATACCAACAAAGGACTCATCGCTTACCGAACATGGATTAACCGGACTGCACGCCATACTAAATGTGACAAACTCGTAAGATAGCTCAAGGAAACTCGGGAAATATTGAGGATTTACAACGGTTTCGTCATCAAAGCTTCCCATTCCATCAGTAGTAAACCATTGTATATCATTGTAGTTTTCTGCCCAGGCGCTGCTAAATTGATACCCTCCTTCTTCAGGGAAAAGTACCGTATTGTTGTGCCCGGCAAATGCTTTCGGTGGTTTCTGGATGGTAAGTGAAAGACAATCGGAGTCATCGGCACAATCCTCAAAACCAAAAGCTGTAACACACAAAGTTACATTACCATTGAATTCGTCCCACGGCCCAGGTGTATAAACAGGGTTGAGCGCTGTATTATCATCATAAAATCCATCTCCGCTAGTTTCCCACAGTAATCCTGAGTAATATTTACCGTTTGTTCCGGCAATTGAAAATTCATCACCAAGGCAAATTGCTGCATCATCGCCGCTGTTGACAATGGCATCAAGGCATGAGTAGTAGATCGTTAAAATCAGATCATCAGATGCATCAATCTGGCAGGGATTTAATGGCTGCGCAGTTAGAGTGATGATTACTTCTACTGATTCCACATCAGCAAAACTTGGCGTGTAAACTGTAGCCAGTGTGTTTGGATTATCAAAAGTTCCTGACCCGGAAGTCATCCAAAGTACGGATGAATAGTTTTCTGCTAAAGAATTCTGTGGAGTGAAGGAGTCATATTTACCAATCGTAGCATCCTCGCCGGCAAATACTGCCGGGAGTTTTACAAAGCTGATAACCAGACAATCACTTTCTGATCCGCAAGGTGTAAACCCGTTTCCTTCGAGGCACAACTCGACATATCCGTTGGCTAAATCCAACTGGCCGGGTATGTAATGGCTGTAAACGCTTTCAGGTGTCGTAAAATAACCATCTCCTTCGGTTGTCCAAAGTACTGACATACAGTTATCTGCAACACCATAAAGAACAACGGCGCCATTTTCGCAAATCGAGTCATTTTCACCGGCAATAACTACAGGTAGTCTGCTGATACTGATATCAACACAACTGCTAACCGTAGGGCAGCCAGTAAAACCATCTGCTGCAACACATAGTGTGACAAACCCCTGGCTGATATCCCCAAAACCCGGTGTGTAGGTTGTTTGAAGGCTGTGATCGTCACCGAAACTGCCATCACCACTGGTTTGCCATTTCAATCCTGAGTAATTTGAAGCTGAGGCATTTAGCTCAACAATTTCATCTGCGCAAATCAATTGGTTAATTCCGGCAAACACCTGAGCCGGTGGATTGAGGTAAATGACGGTTTCATCGGAGTCATTTGAGCAACCTTCCAGTCCAAATGCAGTAAGGGTAAGTGTTGCAAATCCAACAGAAATATCAGCGGGCCCCGGCGAATAAGTCGCATGAAGCAATGCCGGATTATCAAAAGTTCCATCACCGGCTGAACTCCATTCTGCACCTGTGGAATACCCAGTCAATCCCTGAAGCATATAACTATCAGACTGGCAAATGGTTGCATCGTCACCAGCAATGGCATTGGGGAGTAGGATGATTGTTACTTCGAGACAATCGCTTGCCGATTGACAAATGCCTGATGAGTAAGCAGTTAACCACAATTTTACCTCACCGCTTTCGATATCCTCACCGCCAGGGATATATTGAGTCGAAAGGGCGGTGGCATCTTCAAAAGTGCCATCACCCTGGGTTGTCCACAAAACCGAGGTATGATTTTCAGCTTCTGCATTCAGGTCAGCCGCACCATTTTCACAGATTACGACATCAGCACCGGCATAAACTGTAGTGGAAGGAACGAATTGAAGCACGAGTTCGTCCCCGGCATCGCCACAACCTGTATCAGAAAATGCAACGATTGTTAAAACAACACTTCCGCTTGCAATGTCCTGGACTCCTGGATTATAGATTGCAGAGATTGCATTGTCATCATCAAAGGAGCCATCGCCGGAGCTTTGCCATTGAACGGTGGAAAAATGATTGGCAGTAGCAATAAGAGATGCGCTGTTAATTTCGCAAATTACCTGATCTTCACCGGCATAGACGGTTGCAGGCGGCATAACTGTAAGGATCATACAATCATTTTTATTGGCACAGGGAGAAATGGCCACACTATGCAAACATAGCTCTGCTGTGCCGTTTTCGATATCTTCAGTTCCCGGGTGGTAAATAGTTACGAGTGATTCCGGCGAATCGAAATATCCATCCCCGCTTGTCGTCCAATAAACTGATGAAGAGTGGGATACCGTAGCTGCGCTGGTCAGGAAGGCTTCGTCATTGCAAATGGAGGCATCAGCTCCTGCGTTAACAGTTGTTACGGGTGTTATGGTGATTAGCAAAGTGTCGGAAACCCAACCACAATAAGGATTGTAAGCTTTTAAGATGATTTTTACAGACCCTAAGGTTTTATCGGTAGTACTAAAAAAATATTTCGGGTTGATAATTTCAGGATTACTGAAGGATCCAGTTCCAATTCTCGACCAGACGAAATCCGTATGATGAGCACAATACCCATAGAGATCCGCAAAAGCGCTGGAAGCGCAAACTGTCATATCATCACCGGCATCTGCAACCGGTGCATGGATCACCTGGAGCATCAGGCAGTCGGTTGAAGCAACCACACAGGGAGATAGTGGCTCGGCTATCAGACATAAATCGGCCTGTCCGGTTGAAATGTCGTTTGCACCTGGTGTATAGGTAGTATTCACCTGAGTGTTGTTTTCAAAAATACCGTCTCCATCAGATGACCAAAGTACTGAACTATAATCGGTTACAATGGACTGATTGAGAGAGAAAACCCCATTGGAGCACACGGTGCCATCGTTTCCTGCAGAAACCATGGGTAACTTTCCGAAAGTTATTTCGAGGCAATCCATTACGGTTTGATCACAGGATCCACATCCATGAACGATAAGACAAATGGTAACGGCTTCATTTTCAAGATCTGCAGTGCCTGGGGTGTAAGAAGGAGTTAATGTACTCTCATTTTCAAAAATCCCGTCGCCATCGGTTTGCCAGTAAAAATCACAACCATCGAGGATCTGTCCGGCAAAAAGCGCCGTAGAATTCTCACAAATAGTAATGTCATCACCAGCATTGACCTGCGGGATAGGATCAAAATTCAGCACCATGCAATCTGTTGCACTTACTGTGCAAGGGTTGACAGGCGCTATGGTCAGACACAATTCGGAATAGCCTTTGGTCAGGTCGGCTTCACCAGGAGTATAAACCGGATTTAGCTCAAGGAAGTTATTAAAAGCACCGTCTCCACTTGAAATCCAGGATATAGCACTGTAATTTGCCGCCAAAGCATTGAGTTGGTAATTTCCATTTTCACAGATTGTTGCGTCGTTTCCTGCTGAAACGACTGTCTGTGGTTGAATATGTATTTCGAGACAGGATGTTACTGACTGACAGTATTCAGCAGCGAAAGCTTCAAAGCAAATTGATACTTCACCGTTAAGGATATCATCCTCTCCCGGCTGATAAATAGTTTCGAGCTGATCGTTCACCGTAAAAGTTCCGTCACCCTCTGTTGACCACAACACTGAAGAGTGATATTGTGCTGATCCTGAAAGAAATACCTGGTTGCCCTCACAAATCAACTGATCAGATCCCGCTGATACTACTGGCGATTTTTCAAAAGTGACAGCTATTGTCGAACTGGCATTCATACATCCATGAGCAGAAAATGCTGTCAGGGTTAGGTTTACAAACCCAGCATTGACATCGGATCCGCCCGGGAAATAAGTTGTTGCGGGTTCGTTTGCATTCTCAAAAGTTCCGTCACCGGATGTTTCCCAAACAATCCCGTTATGATATTCCGCAAATCCTGAAAGCGATACATTGCCTGATTCGCAGATGGTTACATCCTCACCCGCATTGGCAAGAGCATCAGGAAATATAGTCAAAGTCATTGATTTACCCGAATTGGCGCAGGGTATTTGGCCGGTTAAATTCAGTTTCAGAACAGCAAAGCCATTTTGAATATCGGATGTTCCGGGATGATAGCCGGTGATTAATTCGTCCGGAGCATCAAAGTATCCATCTCCATCCGTCGTCCAAAATAGTTGCTCATAATTTTCAGCCACGACGTCGTTAGTGTAATAAACTTCTCCCCGGCAAATAGAATAATCGTTCATTGTAAGCTCTGGTTTGGGAACTATGGTTAATTCCATCTGGTCGGTAACCGGCGGACAAAGAGCGCTGTAGGTGGTAAGCGAGAGTGTGGCTCCGCCCGTTTCACGATCACCATCGCCAGGATAATAAAAGGGCGAAACATAATTATTGAAAATAAAAAACCCGTCCCCTGACGTTGTCCATAGCAAAGACGTGTGCCCTAAGGCGGAAGCAGATAAGATAATGTAAGCAGATGTTTCGCAAATAGTCTGATCCGGGCCGGCATTTGCAGTTGAAGAGGGTAATATGTGGATGGTAAGATTGTCCGTTGAGCTGATGCATGGCGGAGCTGCTACGGCGGTGAAACTAACATTCACAAATCCGGCAGCAATATCAGATGAACCGGGATAATAAACGGTTTCAAGAGCTGAAAAGTCCCCGAACTCGCCATCGCCACTGCTCATCCAAAAAGTGGATACGTAGTTTTCGGCGTTGCCCGCAACAGGTATTCCTCCGGCAGCGCAGGCAGTTATATCCTCACCTGCATGTGCAACGGCATCAAGGCATCCGTCATAAAATTTCACACCAACCTCATCTTCAACGGAAACAAAACATGGGTTTTTTGAATATCCTACCAGTTTTAAAAGTATTTGATCCTGTAAAATATCATTGTAACTTGGTACATAACAGGCCTTTACTACCGTGTCAACCTCGAAGTATCCCATTCCATTGGTTGTAAACCATTGCACTATGCTGTAGTTTTCAGCCCATGCATCAGTAAAGCAGACGGGGTCTATATTAACAACCCTGTCAGCGCCAGCATACACTTCAGGCAATTTTTGTATGGTGAGTGTCATGCAATCTTCGTCATCATTGCAATCAGCGTTGGCAATGGCTTTGAGGCAAAGTGTTACGTATCCGTTGGCGCGATCGTTTGAACCTGGAGCGTACACAGGATCAATGGATTCCGGGTTGTCAAAAGTACCATCTCCATCGGTACTCCATAAAACATTATTGGTAAACCGCGCTGAGGCCGAACTGACCTGAAAAGCATTTCCATCGCACACCGATCCGTCACTACCAGCATCAGCAATTGCATCAAGGCATTCGTAGGTGATGGTCAGGGTCATGTTATCCGAAGCGGTAACCTGGCAGGGATTTAAAGGGAATCCGGTTATTGTAAGGATTACCGATTGATAGCTAATATCTTCTAAATGAGGTGTATAAGTTGGGTGCAGCAGAGTTGAATCATTAAAATAGCCTAAGCCTGACGTGCTCCAGAGTATAGCCTCGCAATGTTCCTTTGTGGCATCAGATAGCTGATAATTTTCATTTTTGGATATGGTAGCGTCTGTTCCTGCAAAAACTTCAGGGGTAGCAACAAAAGTGATGGTAAGGCATCCGGTGTTTTCATCACACCCAAATAATCCGCTGGCAGTAAGACACAACACCACTGATCCTGAAGCAAGGTCTTCAATGCCAGGAATATACTGTGTTGTAGGATCATTTGTGTTTACAAAATTTCCGTCGCCGGACGAACTCCATGTTGCAAGGTTGCTGTTGAAGATCACTCCGCTGAGGTTCACCGGACCGCCGATGCAAACTGGCTGATTATCGCCGGCAATTGCTACGGGTAAAGGTTGGATTATCAGTTGCATACAATGATCGGCGGCATCACATCCGTTGAGTCCTTGGGCTGAAAGACAGAGGTAAACAGAACCACTTGCCAGATCATTTATCCCCGGAGAATAGATAGGGTTGAGCATATTTTCGTTGTCGAAAGTTCCGTCGCCTGAGGTTGTCCATTGGATCGAGCTATAATTTTCGGCCCATCCGTAAAGTTGAAAATCCGCGCCTTCACAGATCGTGGCATCATTTCCGGCACTCACTGCCACTGCATTCTGAAGGGTAATTGTCAGAAAATCCTGAGCGGTCTCACACCCGGAAAGCCCGACAGCATTCAGACAGACATTGATCAGGCCAGCATTTTTGTCATTGCTTCCGGGGTGATACATTGCAACCAGTGACGAAGGATTTTCAAACCATCCATCACCAAGGGTTGTCCATAAAATGGAGGAATAATTTTGTGCTGATCCTTGCAGGGAAATGGCTTCAGTGGTTTTGCAGGCCACCAGATCATCACCGGCAAATGCGGCTGGTACAGGCTGGAATGCAAGGGTGATTTGATCCACAACGTTTGCGCAAAGATTGACCGGATTTGCAGTGATGGTCAATATTACCGTTCCGCTAAGTTTGTCAGCAGGTCCGGGAGTGTAGCTTGTTATTAACTGAGTGGAATTTCCAAAGGTTCCGTCACCATTGGTTTCCCATTTGATGGAGGAGAAATTTGAGGCGGTTGCAACAAGGTTTGCAGTTGCTGTTTCACAAATAGTTTGATTTTCACCGGCATTAACGGCAGGAGACTTTTCAATGCTGACCATCAATGATGAAACTGCATCGCTGCAACCGTTAGCGGCAATTGCTGATAGCGAAAGTTGCACGCTTCCTGACGCAATATCCTGAATTCCGGGATGATAAGTTGTTGAAAGACTGGATGGATTTTCAAAATATCCATCACCACCGGTTGTCCAATGAATGCTGGAATGATTGGTTGCAGTTGCCGATAATATTGCGATTTCGCTTTGGCAGATGCTGATATCATCTCCGGCAAATGCTGTGGCATTGGGCAGTAAAGTCAGCGTAAAGCAATTTTCCAGCGCTTCGCATGATTTCAGGGGCTCAGCTGTAAGACAGATTTGCACAGATCCATTTTGATAATCCGATTGTCCGGGATGATAAGTCGTTTCCAGTTGATCCGGATTTTCGAAATAGCCATCACCCGAAGTTGTCCAGAGTAAATTCTCATAATTATCAGCGAAAGCATTATCAGTAAGGAAGTATTCACCGGTGCAGATGGAGGCGTCAGCTCCTGCAAAAACAATGGGTGCCGGATTTATGGTTAGGGTTAAATGATCGCTAACCTGCTGGCAAACCCCACCGCAGACAGTAATGGTAAGGGTAACATTAGCATTCATTATATCTTGTATTCCGGGTTGATAGGATGTGCAGGGCATTTCAGGCTGCGAAAACAGCCCGTCTCCCGAAGTCGTCCATTCAATTGAAAGATAATTTGATACTTCTGCGCAAACCTCCACACTATCGGTGCCTTCGCAGATAACGATGTCATCTCCGGGATTCACCAGGGGAGGTTGAACCAGGGTGATTTCTATGGAATTAGTATCGTTCTGGCAATTCAGCATGGCAAAGGCGGTAAGGCTGAGAGTAACGCCTTCGTTGGTAAAGTCTTCTTCACCCGGGAAATAAATCGTTTCAGGCTCGTAGGCATTTTCAAAATAGCCGTCTCCTGAAGTTTGCCATAATACACCGGCGGCATTTTGTGCGGAGCCCAGCAGACCGACCTCGTTGCCTGCGCAAAGGGTCATATCCCATCCGGCATTGGCAATGGCATCCTCACATCCGGCAACAAAAGTAAGTGCCAGTTCATCAGTGGCTGTTAGGGTGCAAGGATCAAACGGAGATGCACTGATGGTAAGAATCACGGTGCCTGCTGTATTATTATTGCTGTTTGGGAGATACACTGGATTAAGGATTGCAGCATTTGAAAAAGCTCCGTTTCCTGAGGTGGTCCATTCGATGGTTGAAAAATTATTTGCCGAAGCATCATTGAGGTGGAAAGATTCACCTATAAAAATAGTAGCATCTTCGCCAGCCCATGCAATTGGCTCGGGCTGAATTGTTAGCGTGATTTGATCTGCAACGTTTGCGCAAAGATTGACCGGATTTGCAGTGATGGTCAATATTACCGTTCC
>DAIRGA010000001.1:309265-333949 GCA_036794825.1 Bacteroidales bacterium
TCCTGCAAAAACAATGGGTGCCGGATTTATGGTTAGGGTTAAATGATCGCTAACCGCCGGGCAAATATCACTGTAAACGGTTAGCGTCAGGATTACACTTCCATTTGATTTGTCAAGGATTCCGGGAACGTATCCGGTGGTCTGAGCTGTAGGGTCATCGAAGGTTCCATCGCCTGAAGTTGACCACATCACCGGATAATTCACAGGTTCAATAATTGAAACAGGTACAGAATTGTCTGTTTCACAAATAGTAATATCATCGCCAATCGAAAATTCTGGCATCTGTTGAATCCAGACAACCACCTCATCGGTATTTCCATTACATCCCGGAAGGCCTAAAGCAGTAAGAGTGAAAACCAGCGATTCCTGCATCTGGTCATTCGAACCCGGGTGGTAAGTAGTTTCGGGGCTTGTTGCATCATCAAAATGACCATCGCCGGTAGTTTGCCAAAGAACGGAAGCCTGATTGGAAGCTGCTCCCAACAGAGAGACTGCATCCTCGTTTGCGCAGATGGTGACATCTGCACCAGCATGAGCTGTAGCATCTTCGCAGTCATAAATAAAAGTCAGCACAAGCTGATCTTCGGCGTTGATAATACATGGCTCAATGGGAAAAGCGGTGAGGGTCAACACCACACTGCCTGAATCATAATCTTCCTGTTCAGGATAATATACCGGGTTTATAATTGAATTAGTGCTGAAGGAGCCTTCTCCGCTGGTTGTCCAAATTAATCCATTGGCATGATTTACTGATGCATTTGGGACTTGGTAATTTTCACCAATGATAACCAGGGCGTCATTTCCTCCATAAGCAGCCACAGAATTTTGGAAATTCACTATCAGGCAATCGGTTACTTCACTGCAAACCCCCTGGCCAAAGGCGGTGACACACAGTTCAACAAAAGAGTTTTGCAAATCAAACGGTCCGGGCAAGTAGATGGTTGTCAAAGATCCTTGCTGGCTGAATGTCCCGTCACCACCTGTTTCCCAGTGCACCCCATCATGATTGGTTGCGAAAGCATTAAGCATTATTGGGTCGGTGGAGCAGATGGAAAGATCTTCACCTGCTTCAAGTGTAGGTGGGCTGTTGAAGTAGAGGAAAAGGTTATCAACCGCATTGTTACATACCTGATCACCTGTTGCGGTCAAGGTTAATTCAGCCGAACCATTAAGTAAATCAGTTGCTCCGGGTGAATAAATTGGATTTATGTGGCTGTTATTGTCAAAAGAACCATCACCTGATGTTTGCCAGAGCAGGGTTTCGAAATTCAAAGCGTAGCTATTCAAAATTTCTACCGCGTTGTCTCCACAGAGCGACATTTCGTCGCCAGCAAATGCAATGGGTGATTTTTTAATAGTTAAGGTAAAACAATCCTGAGCTGTGGCGCAACCGGCAATTCCGACAGCGCTGAGGCAAATTTGTACAAATCCTGTCTGGATGTCATTTTCACCGGGGGTATAGCTGGCGTTTAGCAATCCGGTATTGCTGATTACTCCATCACCACTGGTGCTCCAGAATACCGACGAATATCTCTCTGCCGATCCGGTAAGCGCTACCAGTTCGTCCTGACAAATTGTAAGATCTTCACCGGCATATGCTGAAGGTGGCTGCTGAAGGAACACAGTAACACAATCTTCGGCTGAAATACATCCTTCGAACCCATTTGCTGTAAGGCAAAGGTTTACAAACCCTGCGATCAGATCATTTGAACCGGGTGTGTAGATGGGTTGCAATAAACCAGCATTGTTAAATGTGCCATCTCCTTCGGTTTGCCATTGGATGGTTTCGGCAAATAGGACACTCGCCGCCAGTTGGGCTGAACCTGTATTGCAGATAGTCTGGTCGTTCCCTGCATTGGCAAGTGGTAAATGTTGAATTGTCAATGTGATGCAGCTTAACGCATCGTCACACCCGGGATTTGCTATTGCTTTCAGGCAAATTTGAACATGGCCGTTTTGAAGGTCTGCCGGCCCATGAAAGTAAGTGGGTGTAAGTGTCTGTTGCTCTGTGAAATAACCGTCACCAAATGTTATCCACTGAAATCCGTTACTTTGGTCAATAGTGCCAGACAACAAGAAATTCTCTCCCTGGCAAATCGTTGCATCAGCGCCAATTTGCGCTGTGGGCGGGATGTTGATGAATATGGTGACACTATCGGTGTCATCATTGCAATCATCTCTGGCAAATGCTTTCATAGTTAGTATGACAGAACCGCCCGAAATATCATTCATTCCCGGATTGTAGGTTGGCCTGAGTTGCTCAGGATTATCAAACCACCCGTCGCCAGAGGTCATCCAAAGCAGCGACTCAAAATGAATGGCGGTAGCGTTTTCCAGAATAACCTGCTCATCGTTGCATATAAAAATATCTTCTCCGGCAAAGGCATGGGCATCGCGGCAGGAATTGTCTTCGATGGTAAGTTGAAGCACATCTGTGGCGACAACAGCGCAAGGATCAAGTGGTTGTGCTGTGAGGGTTAGTGTGACCTCTTGGTTGTTAATATCCCAATCGCTGGGTGAATAAACTGTAATCGAATCATTAGGATTGCTGAAAACACCATCACCGCTGGTTGTCCAATGAAGTGATGAAAAATCGTTTGCGCCCGCACCTATAGTTTCAAATACTTCCCCGGCAGGAATAGTGGCATCATCACCGGCAAAGGCAAATGGTAATTTATTGATAAGAACTGTTTTACTTGATGTTGTTCCGGTTTGACAATAGGTTTTGGGGGAGGCGTAAAGTGTCACTGTAAAGTATCCTTTTTGCCTGTCCAAAGTGCCAGGAGTGTATTTAGGATTGCATATGTTAGAGGAATTAAGTGCCCCATCACCCGCAAATGACCAGGAAACGCTGTTGTATTGTATTACCTCTGCATCGAATTGAATAAAACTGCTTGTCGAACACATTGCATCAGTTCCCGGTCCGAAAGAGAGAATTTTGGGCAGTTGTTGAATAAAAAGAGTAACACTTTTAGTGGCAGGCACATCACATGGAGGAAATGGTATGGAATTCAGGGTTACTATGGTTCCGGAATTGGCAATGTCCTGAGGACCCGGCGTGTATATGGTTTGAAGTAAATTGGGGTTGGAGAAACTGCCATCACCCTGCGTAGTCCATAAAATCGCTGAATAGTTGGTCGCGCTTCCGTTCAGGGTGAAATTAATGCCCTCGCATCTGCGGATAATAGTCGGCGCTGAGGCAGTGGGTGAGGTATTGAATGCTAATTTTACCTCATCACAAATGGTAGAAGCACAGGGAGCAATAGACTGAACACATAGTTTTAGTGTAATTCCTGTCAATCCAGTGTTCATATCGGAGACTGAAGGATTATACTGGGTTACAGGAGAATTTGGATTGGCAAAAGTGCCTGT
This sequence comes from Bacteroidales bacterium, assembly GCA_036794825.1. Lineage (GTDB taxonomy): Bacteria > Bacteroidota > Bacteroidia > Bacteroidales > 4484-276 > RZYY01. The sequence continues at coordinate 312,638 of DAIRGA010000001.1, forward strand.
ACCAGATGTAGTCCATTGCATTGAGCCACCATTGACAACCTGTGCCGCTAATGAAACCGGCTGACTTCCGCAGGTACTCATATCCTGGCCCGCATTTACTTCAGGAAGCGGGATGACCGTCAAAGCCATATCATCAGAGGCTACCACTGTGCAGGGGTTGAGAGGCAGGGCAGTCATGGTTAATATTGTTAAGCCGTTTAATTTGTCTTGCAATCCGGGTGTGTATGTTGCCCCAGGTAGGAATGAATTATCGAAAACACCATCACCATTGGTAGTCCATTCAATGCTACTGCTATTCTGAGATATTCCTGACAACAGATATGTCTGATTGGAGCAGGTTTGACCGTCAGGGCCAGCATTTACAGTTGGATGAAAATTTACTTTACCGGTCTTTTTATCCGAAGATGTTGTACTTCCGCCGGTAACATTTAGAAAAAACTCTGTTGGAACATCCAGAATTACCGGCGGTGGTGTTTGACTTGTAGAGCTAAATCCTGGAGGATTTGAACTCCATTGATAGGTGTAATTTGATCCATTACCAATAAATTCAATTGCTTCAAGTGATACCTGGTTATTTACGCAAGTAGGATTCTCTGAAAAACTGATATAAAAATCGAGGGTTTTGACGGCTTTGATGTTTGTAAACATTGATAATGAAGTCGGATACCACCGGCCGTTTGTAACATAACCAGTTGCAACATAATAAGAAGTTATTGTAACAACATATTCTTTTTGCGTTTCCCAAAGGAAGAACCGAAATTCAATTAACTCACCTCCTGAAAATCCGTCTTTTACAGGAGTGGTGTTATCATCTCCGAATAAAGTTAAAATCACATTTTCCTGCCCGGTCCACATCCTTGCGCCTCCACACTTGCGTACCCCATTCAAGAGATAAAATCCACCGACATAATCGCCATATTTCAGGGGAATTTCATTGATGCGGGGATTGGCTGAGAGTTGTAAAATATACCCATGAATAGTACCTGTATTCACCGGAACATCCCAGATTGGCGGAAAATCCCCGGCCAAATCCAATCCTGCCATTAGCAGTGAATCCAATATCCCAGACGGATCATTTACTGTTATCGAATCTTCCGGAGATATGAAAGATCCGCAATTTGATTCATTGAGAGAAAGAGAATTTCCTTCAACCAATCTAAAACCATTTGCTGTGACCGGTAATGCAATACTGGATAAGAGCAGTGCAAATAGCGACACTTTAATCAAGAGATAGTAAAATTTGTACATAATTCCCCCTGCATATATGTTTTGAAAAAATTACTTCCATGCCCGAAATTTCAGGTGTTTCAAGTAAAAGGTTCCGGAAAATGTACAGGGTTTGGTTATTCTGGAAACTATTCTTCTGTTAATAATTTCCGGAGGCTAAGATATGACAATAAGTAAAGTGCCAATCTTTTTGAACTAAAAAATTTCACAGAAATTCTTTAAAATCTTGATTATCAACACTATCGTGTAAGATATTTTTACACAATCTTGATAGGCAAACAACAAGTGATTGTTTTACTTTAAAGTTAAAAACAATATTGCATTTGTTGATAACTTTTTCAATAGTCTGTTTTTAATTGCTCTCCTTCCATTTTGGCGATAATCACGGCGCCACATGTATCACTCCAAACATTAACGGTTGTTCGGAACATATCAAGAATCCTGTCAACGGCCAGGATTAAACCAACGCCTTCCAGCGGAAGACCTACTGCGGTAAGCACAATCGATATCATTACTAAACCTGCCATTGGTATTCCGGCAGCACCGATTGATGCGAGCAAAGCAGTAATTACTACAACGATCTGATTCCCGATTGTAAGTTCAACGCCATATGCTTGGGCAATAAAGATTACTGCCACGCATTCATAAAGTGCAGTTCCATCCATATTTATGGTAGCGCCAAGTGGCAGTGTAAAACTGCTGATCTTATTCGAAACTCCTGAATTGTTTTCAACGGATTGCATGGTAAGTGGCAGGGTTGCACTTGAAGATGAGGTTGAGAATGCCGTAATCAATGGGGTTTGCATAGCTCTGAAATGCTTTTTGGGGTTAGTTCTTCCAACCAATTTCACCAGCAAGGGCAAGGTCAAAGCCGAATGGATTATCAAACCGGCAATTACTACTCCCATGTATAGTCCCATGCTCTGCAAAAGCCCGGGTAAATCTGTTTGCTGTGCGACTTTCTCGGCTACTAAACCAAAAATTCCCAATGGAGTAAATCTGATAATAAACAACGTGAGTTTCATCATCACCTCAAAGACGGCATTGAACAAACCGGTCATTAACTGCTGATGTTCAGCTTTTACTCTTGTAATGAAGAACCCGAACAGCATCGAAAAAAAGATTACCGAAAGCATCTGTCCATTGGATGACATAGCCGAAAAAATGTTATCGGGGATGATATTAATTAATGTTTGTCCAAGTGTATCCCCCTTAAGACCCATATCATGCGGCTGATTAAGATTCAAATCAGCGCCAACCCCGGGCTTGAAAATATTCACCAGCACCAGGCCGGTAAGTATGGCCATTAAACTGGTTGACATATAATAGGTTATGGTTTTGAAACCTAGACGTCCAAGGTTTTCTGCATTTCCAATGTTTGCAATTCCTGAAACTATCGAGCTGAATATCAATGGGATAATTATCATTTTTAATGCCCGAAGAAAAATCTCACCCATCCACCCGACATAACCAATGTAATCTTTGAAGTAGACGCCAAATAACACAGATAAAATCAGTGCAATGAGAATTTGCCAGTGCAGTTCGATCTTTTTCATAGTAAAATGATTGGTCTGGCTAAAGTACACCAATTATTGAATTTCGGATAGAAAGCGATGTGAGTTGTTTCGCTATCCTGTATCAGTGTCAGCTAGAAATTTATTGAAAGCATGCTTTAATTGCGATTTTAGGGGTAATCAGAAAGCAGGATGGCATGAGTTCTTTCCCTATTGATATTCCCTTAGAAAAACGTTTGCGGTGTCAATTATTGATTGATTGATCGGAATAAACTGATAATTAAGTAGGTTTTTTATTTTTGAATTATCATAGGTTGAGCGGTTAAATGCAGTTCGGGCAATTTCCCTGGTTGCTGCAGGCTGGATGCCACACCACTGCAATGGATACAAAATCCGCCAGGCCATTTGCATAGCGAATGGTGATAGTTTTAAAAAGGGCTTCTTTTTATTCAAAGCTACGGCCATCATCGAAAATACCTGTTGATAGCTGAGATTTTCTGCAGAAACAATGAAACGTTCACTTTTAATGCCAAGATTCATCAATCGTATCATGATTTCAGCCACATCTCTAACATCGGAATATCCTGTGGTTCCGATGGCGTGGAAGTACATTCCTTTGTTAATCATTCCGAAAAGCCTTGAACTATCGGTTTTCCAGTTCCCCGGGCCTATAATCACCGAAGGATTAACCACAAACATATCCAGCCCTTCTTCCGCAGCACGCCACACCTCACGTTCAGCGGCAAATTTGCTGATGGCATAAACAGAATGTCGCTTTGATGTCTTCCAAAAACTACTTTCTGACAGGATTTCGCCCTGTCTGGTGCTCACCAGTGTTGCAATTGAGCTGACATGACAGAATCTGATTCCTTGACGGGCTAGGCAGGCATTCACAAGATTGGCCGTCCCCCTTTCATTGACGTGAACCAGTTTTCTTTGATCGCCTGGATGAAAAGAAACCAGTGCAGCGCAATGATATACCTGAGTTACCCCGTTTAATGCATTGTCAATAGATTGAATGTCAAGTAGATCGCCATCTACATATTCCACATTGTTGAGATATTGCTCTGGCTCGCCTTCATAAATGGAAAACACTCTTTTGACCCTCCCAATATCACTGGAAGGGCGTTTCAGTACACGCACACTTAATTGCAGTTTGGCCAGGGCATAAATGAGGTGTGATCCCAACAAGCCTGTTCCTCCGGTAACCAATATCATTTCGCAAAATTAGGATTTGTGTTCAACTCATCGGAATTATTTCCGGTAACAGATTGAAAATACGTTGCTGCGGCGAGATATTTTACCAGAAGTCGTGGCATGGCAAATTTCGTTAGATCATTCATCTTTATCATTTTGAAATCAGAACCCACAACTTTAAATTTATTGCTGGTTTTGAGCTGATAAAATCTGGCAAAAATCTGCTGGTGAGTAAGTTGATGCATAAAAACGGGAGAAATGGAAGAGATAACATGGTCTGAATTCTTAACAATGCTGATCCATTGTTGCATAGTTGGCAATTCGTTCGGCGAAACCGGAAGTTCTGTTTCGATCAGCGGAAACTGATACAATCCATGCCAGATATCCTTTCCGTTTCTTTTGTGAATCCAGGTAAAAGCTTCCTGGTTTTCTTCGAAAATGATAAACAGATAATTAAGGTATCTCTTTCGCCGGATTATCTCTTTACTTTTTAAGGGTAAACGATTGGTGAGATTTTTCCTTAAGGCAAGGCAGTTTGAGGCTAAAGGACAGAATTCACAATTCGGGTTCTTTGGTTTACAAATTACTGCCCCAAAATCCATGATGGCCTGGTTAAAAGTTCCAGGATTCTTATGGTCAAAGATTTCCTCCAGGGCTGAATTTATCATTCTATCCCCGGTTGATGAATCCACTGGTTCCTCAATGGCGAAAATCCGGCTGATTACACGCTTGACATTCCCGTCAACGGTGGTCACTGGCTCACCGAAAGCAATGGATGCAATGGCACCAGCAGTGTAAGTTCCAATTCCCTTCAGTTGCATTATCTCCTTATAGGTGTGAGGAAACTTGCCGTTGTATTGCTCCACGATGGTTTTGGCTGCATGGTGAAGGTTGCGGGCACGCGAGTAATAGCCAAGGCCCTGCCACACTTTGAGCACAGTATCTTCGGGCGCACTGGCAAGGCTGGACAAATCCGGGAAGGTTTCGATGAATTTGAGGTAGTAACTCATTCCCTGCATTACACGGGTTTGCTGCAGGATTACCTCCGAAATCCAGATTTTGTAAGGTTCCCTGGTGTTTCTCCAGGGCAGATCGCGACCGTTAGATTCATACCATCGGGTGAGTTCCTTTGCAAAATCCATTGAATCAAAACTTTGAACAATCGTTGTTTTTGGAAGTTACACCAATTAACAAAACCGGAGATCAATTGTTTCTTCAGCCCAATGGGTTTAAAATCAAACAAAAACACAAAAACCGGACTTGATAAAAAATCCTAATTTTTAATTGGTTTTATCCGTGTTTTAAAAAAAATCTATATTTGCACCCCTATTTACATAACTAATAATCAAATCTTTAAATTTAAAATTATGACAAAGGCAGACATTGTAAATGAAATTTCCAACAAAACCGGAATTGAAAAAGTAGCTGTTCAGGCAACGGTTGAGGCTTTCATGGAAGCCATTAAGAATTCGATGGTAAATGGTGAGAACGTTTATCTACGTGGATTTGGAAGTTTTACGATTAAGAAAAGAGCTGAAAAGACAGGAAGAAACATTTCGAAGAATACTACCATTATTATTCCCGCACACAACATTCCGTCTTTCAAACCAGCCAAAACCTTCATCACAGAAGTAAAAAGCAACACCAACGTAAAATAATCAAGAAAGGAATCCATTATGCCAAGCGGTAAAAAGAGAAAAAGACATAAAATGTCAACCCACAAACGCAAGAAACGTTTGCGGAAAAACAGGCATAAGAAGAAGTAGATCCGGCTCAATGAAGGAATTATTACATAATGCTTTATTAAGCGCATTGTGTAGTAATTTTTTCATTTTGAGGAACTTCTGATTATCGAATTATCCCCCAAAAAGCTTTATCGAACAAATTTTTGTGATGTGGACAGGGAATTAATAATAGATGTGAACTCTTCGGGTGTGGAAATAGCCCTGCTGGAGGATAAAGCTCTTGTTGAACTTCAGAAAGAAAAATCCAATAAAAAATACTCAGTTGGCGACGTTTACCTGGGCAAGGTCAGAAAGATCATGCCCGGGCTGAATGCTGCCTTTGTAAATGTTGGCTACGAAAAAGACGCTTTTTTACATTACCTCGATCTTGGACCAAATGTCCGTTCGCTGAACAAGTATGCCAAACTGGCCATCGGCAACAAAATCAACACACTCACACTGGGCGACTTCAGGCTTGAGCCCGAAATTGAAAAGACCGGGAAAATCTCAGATGTTCTGACTGTAAATCAGCAGATTCTTGTGCAAATAGCCAAGGAACCCATTGCCACCAAAGGACCAAGGATTGCCTCAGAAATTTCATTTGCCGGACGATTCCTGGTACTTGTGCCCTTTTCCGACAAAATTTCTATCTCTTCTAAAATACGTAGTGTCGAAGAGAGAAAAAGACTCAAGAGGCTGATTAAGAGCATCAAGCCGAACAATTTCGGGGTAATAGTGCGTACAGTTGCCGAAAACAAACTTGTCGCCGAGCTCGATGCTGACCTCAGAGATCTTGTAAGCAAATGGGATTCGCTCACGCAAAAGCTTAATAAAGCCGAAGCCCCACAGAAAATTGTCAGCGAGTTGGATCGCACTTCAGCCCTGCTGCGCGATCTTCTAAACGAATCGTTCAATAATGTCCATGTAAACGATACCACACTTGCCGAAGAGATCAAAAATTACGTCAAAACCATTGCACCGGAAAAAGCCAAGATTGTTAAGCAATATACCGGATCAAGACCGATTTTCGAGTTCTTTGGTGTTGATAAACAGATAAAAAGCTCTTTTGGGAAGATTGTTACGATAAAGAGTGGCGTTTACCTGGTTATCGAGCGCACCGAAGCGATGTACACCATTGACGTAAATTCAGGAAACCGTGTGAATCGCGAAAAGAACCAGGAGAATAACTCCCTGGAAGTCAATCTGGAAGCAGCAACAGAACTAGCCCGACAGCTTCGCCTCAGAGATATGGGCGGAATTATCGTGGTGGATTTCATTGACATGACCGAAGCCAAGCATCGCCGTGAACTTTACCAGAAACTTCGGGAAGAAATGGCCAAAGACCGCGCCCGGCACGTGATCCTACCCCCCAGTAAGTTTGGATTGGTGCAAATTACACGGCAACGCGTCAGGCCGGCTATGGATGTGCAGATTCAGGAGAAATGCCCGGTTTGTAATGGAACCGGCGAAATTAAGCCAACAGTACTTGTTATTGATGAGATTGAAAATAACCTACGCTATCTGATTGAAGATCAGAATGAAAAACAGCTAACCATCACGGTGCATCCATTTGTGTATGCCCACCTCACCAAAGGTTTCTATTCATTACTGATGAAATGGCGCTTCCAGTTCCGCACATGGATAAAGGTCAGCCCGAACCCGTCACACCATTTCCTCGAATATCATTTCCTGAACAAGAACAACGACGACCTCAAGATGTGATTTTGATCGTACATCCTTCCTTTTGCAGCCACTTTGTTATCTCGCTTAATATTTTCCCTTTAGATGCCACTTTCAGCTTTCGGTAGAAATGCTTTTTTGAAAATGCATTTACAAATGAGATGCAGAGAGTTTCAAAATATTCACCCGTTCTTATTCACCAAAACAGATAATCCATCTACTTTTGCGCCTTAAATTTTTGAACTATGGGACGTGCATTTGAATTCCGAAAAGCCCGCAAGATGAAACGCTGGGGCAGTATGGCCAAGACTTTTACCAAACTGGGTAAAGAAATCTCTATTGCAGTAAAATCAGGTGGCGCCGATCCGACGGGAAATCCACGCCTGCGTCTGCTTATCCAGAATGCGAAAGCAGCTAATATGCCTAAGGAAAACGTTGAACGCGCCATCAAAAAAGCCTCGGCAAAAGACACCGAAGATTACCGCGAAGTAGTTTACGAAGGTTACGGCCCGCATGGAATTGCTGTGGTGGTAGAAACATTCACCGATAATCCGACCCGCACTGTTGCCAATGTACGCAGCTATTTCACCCGTAATGGCGGATCTTTGGGAACAACAGGCAGCCTCAGTTTTCTGTTTGAGCACAAATGTGTTTTCAAGCTCAAAGCCAAAGAGGGCATTGACTTCGAAGAACTTGAGCTGGAATTGATTGACCTGGGGGTAACTGAAATTTTTGCTGAAGAAGAAACCATTTTCGTTTACGCCGAATTCGAATCATTCGGGGTGCTGCAAACCTATTTTGAAGAAAATGGCTTCGAAATTATCAGTGCTGAATTTGAGCGTATTCCCACCCAAACCAAAACACTTACACCCGATCAGATGGCCGAAATTGAAAAAATGCTCGGTAAATTTGAAGAGGATGAGGACGTGAGCAACGTCTTTCACAATATGAAGGAGTAACTGAATTAGGCTGCCTACCTGGCTACCACAATTTTTTGGATTTCCCTGTAACTTGTCTTTCCCTTTTTGCCTCTGGTTTCAAAAGCCGCGAAATAAACACCATTTGAAATTCCGGATGTATTCCACTCAAAATGATTGATTTCTTCATCAGATTCAGTTTTTATCTGACTGTAAACCTCATTTCCTTTCAAATCCCTGATTGTTAGGGTGATAATCATATTTTTCCCAGTAGCTATTTCGATGTTGATCAAATCCTTACCTGGATTTGGATAAACTTTCAAACTTGATTTTCCGTCATTTACCTTGTCATGAATCCCCACATTGAACATTGTGAACAGCGTATCCATCCACACTTCGCCCGGCTGGATAAGATATGCCGGAGTTCCGATTGCTGCAAAAGAAAACCTGATCATATTCTGGTTTGGGACAAACTGGATTGTTTGCAGGTTGGTATATACGCCGGCTGCTTTGAGTACGTTCCAGTTGCGGTTTATGTCAAGCTCGTTTGAGGTTTGGAGTGAGTCCGATATGCGGCTGTAGCGATAACAATAAGCTGGTGGTTTAAGTTTACGGAAATGGTTAGTAGCCACCAGGTTATCACCGAAAAATTCCGGGTTATCCTCTCTTGTGCGAATCTCATAACCAAAAGCATTATGGATTTCCAGAATTTCAGCAGGTATTTCAAGGCCGGAAGGCCCGGCAGAATGGATAATGAAGGTGCCTGCTACGTTGTGAGCACGCACAGCATCGGTGACATCCCGGGGCGAACAAATACCGTCGGCATTGTAATCAGCAGACTCAAGTCCGTTTCGCTGGGCAAGGTTCACCGGATAAAAACCGGTGCCTGTGGGATAGGAGGTGTAATTTCCCATATTCTGGAAAGTGGCCACTCCACTTGCATTGATCCCGGAGAGCGCTCCGATCATCCCGGCAAACCCAAAAGTAACCAGCGATTGTTTAGCTGGGTTGCCGGTAACCCAGATCACAATCAGCGCATTGTTGATCAGGTAGGGATTGTTCACCCAGTCGAGGTTACGGTTGATAACGGTTTGGCCAAGCAGGTCAGGCGCATTGGCAGTCGCCTGCCCCCAGCTTGTCAGGTTGGAACAACCCGGCCCGTTGTAATGCCAATTTTCGGAAAATCCAGTGAAATCTGGGATCGAATTGGCGATAAGTACATCTTTATAGGTAAGAGTGTCGTTTAAAGCGGCTGAAAAGAGATCAACTCCCGCATATTTCATTCCTTCTATCATACCAGAAGCGATTTGATTATATTTTTCATCCACCAGAAAATGCTGTTCAAACTTCTGTCGCGCTGTACTGTAACCCACTGCGCCGCCAAAAGCGTTAGGAATCACATAGTTATCAAATATTGATTTCACTCGGTCGCCCACAAAAAAACCATAATAGAATCCCTGATCCCAATCATTCCCGGTATTCAACCAAAGCGCAAGATGCCCGTTGATCCTGAGGGTATCGGCTTCAACCAACGGATTTGTAAAAGCTCCTGTCGAAAAGCAGAACAGTAACAATGCAACAGCTATCTTTTTCATAATGAGGTAATTTTAATCTATGTACAAAGTAAAGCAATTTCGACAAAACCAAAAAGTTGTTTTTGTTTTTCAATGATACCATTTGGTAACATACCGAGTGGTATCATACCAATTGATAAGTTAAAAATGGGATTTTCCAATGGTCAGAAAACACTCAAAGTACCTGTTAAATTTTGTTCTCCCATTAATCCTTTATTTGGTGTTTCAATCCCACCCCAACCACTATCTTTGCCCAAAATTTTTATTTATGACCGATCAGAAACCGGTGAGGGTACGTTTTGCCCCCAGTCCCACAGGGCCGCTGCATATAGGCGGCGTCCGCACAGCATTGTACAACTATCTTTTTGCCAAAAGAAACAACGGAACCTTTCTCCTTCGCATCGAGGATACCGACCAGTTGCGCTATGTTCCGGGAGCGGAGGAATACATCATCGAATCGCTGAAATGGTGCGGCATTCAATACACCGAAGGGCCTGATAACGGCGGAAAGTTTGCGCCTTACCGGCAATCGGAACGCAAGGCGCTGTATGCGCAATATGCCGATGAGCTTGTTGCATCCGGCAATGCCTACTATGCTTTTGATACACCGGACGAACTGGAGGCAATGCGCGAGCGCCTGAAAGCTGAAAAATCGGACAGCCAGCAATATGATGTTACCACGCGCGGCTCGATGAAAAATTCGCTCACGCTGGGCGGGGAAGAGACCCAACGTAGATTAAAGTCAGGAGAACACTATGTGATACGGATAAAAATCCCAGCCGGAGAGACCATCGTAGTGAACGACCTGATACGGGGAAGGGTGGAGGTGAAGTCGGAACTGCTCGACGACAAAGTGCTGTTCAAATCCGACGGCATGCCCACTTACCACCTGGCCAACATCGTTGACGACCACCTGATGGAGATCAGCCATGTGATACGCGGCGAAGAGTGGCTGCCTTCGGCGCCGCTCCACGTTTTCCTTTACCGCTGTTTTGGCTGGGAAGCGCCGCAGTTTGCCCACCTGCCGCTGCTGCTCAAACCCGACGGTAACGGTAAACTCAGCAAGCGCGACGGCGACAGGCTCGGATTTCCCGTTTTTCCGCTGCAATGGACCGACCCAGCATCCGGCGAAGTTTCGAGTGGCTACCGCGAGTCGGGATATTTTCCCGATGCCTTTATCAACATGCTTGCCCTGCTTGGCTGGAACCCCGGCACCGAGCAGGAAATCTTTTCGCTGGATGAGCTTGCCAACGAGTTTACCCTCGAAAGAGTTGGGAAATCCGGTTCCAAGTTCGACCCGGAAAAAGCCAAATGGTTTAACCATAAGTATTTGGTCGGAAAAAGTGATGCTGAACTGGCTCAGTTGTTTATGCCGGTTTTAACTGAAAAAGGGATTTCAGCCAATGCAAATTTTGTTGAAAGGGTTGTTGGAATCATCAAAGAGCGCGCAAGCTTTGTAAATGATTTCTGGGAACAGTCTTCATTCTTCTTCCAGGCGCCGCAATCCTACGATGAACAGGTGGTAAAAAAACGCTGGAAACCGGATTTACCTTCGGTGATGAATGAAGTGAAAAATCGTCTTGGCGGGATGGAAGATTTCAGGGCAGAAAAAATCAAAGAAGATATCCATCATTTTGTTGAAGAAAAAGCAATCGGAATGGGTGTGGTGATGAATGCTCTCCGGTTGCTGCTGGTAGGCGGCGGTTTTGGCCCCGACCTGGCCCTGATAGCCGAAATGATCGGGCAGGAAGAAACCATCCGAAGAATTGAAACCGGTATAGAAAAACTGGGATAATCTATGGCATTAATTTCACTCGAAAACATGGAGTTCTTCGCTTACCACGGGTGTTTCAGCGAGGAACAGATCATCGGTACACGCTTTATTGTTGACCTTTACATCGAAACCGACACCACGCTTGCTGAGCAAACCGATAAACTTTCCCAAACGATTAATTACCAGGATGTTTTCCTTTTGGTGAAAGACCAGATGGCCATAAAATCCAATTTGCTGGAGCATGTCGGCAGGAGGATTTTATCGGCATTGAAGGAGCGTTTTCCGGAGGTTATTTCGGCCAGAATAAAAGTTTCGAAGATGAACCCGCCGCTGGGTGGAAAAATTGGCAACGTAAGCCTTACCCTATCCACATAAATTATGGTTACCCCAAAACCCGACCGGCATACCCTCTGCCCAAAGTGCGGACAATCGTTTATCTGCAACCCGAGTGGCAGTTGCTGGTGTGTGAAGTTTGCCATTCCGGCCGAAAACCTGGAGTATCTCAAAAAAAAGTACCCCGATTGTCTTTGCCCGGAGTGCCTGAAAGATTTTGAAGAATCCCCGCCTAAACAGCACGACGGCACGATGCACTGAGCGTAAGTTGTTTTATTTTACAGCAATGCTGAAAATTCACCCAACTGGGCAAAAATCCTCAGCAATTCCTCGCCCAGCCTCCGGGTTAGAATTTTTTTGTGATGAGATTCATTCATCTTTAAAACTTTCTATATCAATACTTTAAAACTTTTTCCCGCAGAAAAATAACCTCTGGTTTTTTCATGGCATGATTTTAAAGCATCAGGATTTCAGAAATGAAATTTACTGATAGCTCACACAAAAAATCAATCGTCATGAAAACAAAAATCTCAACTCTCGCAACTGTTCTGCTGGTTACATTGGCTATGAATCTTTTTGCAGAACGCATTGAAAAAGAAGTTGCTGAGCAAATCGGCAGAAACTACTATTGGGAAGCCTCCCGCGACAGCAAGACGCTAAAGTATGATGAGATTACCCTGAACCTGTTTACCGCAAAATTGGTGAATGAAACGCCGCTTTATTACATTTTCAATATCAATGCTAAGGATGGATTTATCATCGTTTCGGCTGATGACAATGTGATCCCGGTTTTGGGTTACAGTTTTGATGGAAGTTGGGATGGTTCGGAGTTGGCGCCTGCATTTGAACAGATGCTTTCGGTGTTTGAAAACCAGATCAGGACAGTGATTGAGGAGCAGATAGAAGGAGGCCGGGAGGTGGAAGAAATGTGGGAAAAATACAGCAGCTTCAACCCCAATCCGGAGAAATCGAAATCAGTTTCTCCGCTACTCACCACAACCTGGAATCAAAATCAATATTACAACGGACAATGTCCGGTGGATGCCGCCGGACCGGGCGGGCGAGTCTATGCCGGCTGTGTGGCTGTTTCGATGGCGCAGGTGATGAAATTCTGGGGACATCCTGCACAGGGCAGCGGTTCCTACTCCTACACACATCCCGTTTATGGCACGCTTTCAGCCAATTTTGGGGCAACCACTTACAGCTATAGCCTGATGCCCAATGCTATTTATGCAGCAAACACCCAAATTGCCCAGCTGCTCTATCATTGCGGTGTGTCGGTTTCTATGAATTATGGTCCTTATGGGTCGGTTCCCGGAGGAACCTACTGGGATCTGGACATTACCAATGCCCTGAAAAATTATTTCAAGTATTCATCAGGCGCCGCATGGGACTGGAAGAATAATTATTCCAATTCTACCTGGATTTCAAAACTGAAAAATGAATTGGACAATGGCCGCCCCTTGATCTATTACGGATGGGATGGCAGCACGATGGCTCATAATTTCAACTGCGACGGCTACCGCAGCTCCGACAATTACTTCCATTTCAACTGGGGATGGGGTGGGATGTACGATGGGTATTTTCCGATTACCAACCTGACACCGGCACAAGGATACAGTTTCACCTATTTCCAGGGTGCCGTTTTCAATCTTACTCCAAATACAAATCCTGCTGTATACTACGATTTTGGTGATGCACCCACCAATTATCCGACACTTGCAGCAAACAACGGCGCCTGCCATGTGGTACCTGCCCAACCGACCGTTTATCTGGGCTACTCGGTTGATACAGAGCCTGATGGACAACCCCATATCAATTGCACCGGCGACGACACAGATATCCTCTATCCGCCGGCAAATGATGACGAGGATGGGGTAACCTTTCCATCTGTCATTTATCGCAATTCGATCATCTCAATAACCGTAATTGCATCAGCCAATGGTTATTTACAGGGTTGGATTGATTACAATCAAAACGTTAACTGGGGTGATCCGGGAGAGCAGATTTTTACCAACAAGCAGTTGCTTCCCGGTGCTAATGTGTTGCAGGTCAACATCCCTTCAACAGCCAATACTGGATGGACTTATGCCCGGTTCAGGTTCAGCACGGTTCAGAACCTCACCTATACCGGTTCAGCGCCTAATGGAGAAGTAGAAGATTATTTCATCAGAATTAACGAAGCAACTCCCCAGGGATTTGATTTTGGAGATGCTCCTGATTCATACAAAACGCTTCTTTCCAGCAACGGAGCCAGACATTTTTATACTCCCGGAATGTTTCTTGGCAATGGTATCGACATCGATCCCGACGGGCAGCCCGATCCGCAAGCCATGGCCGATGATCTCAACAATACTGACGATGAAGATGGTGTGGTAGTGCAGAATACACTAATGGCCGGGCCGGGTGGATTTATCTTTGTAACTGCCTCAACAACCGGGATTCTCAATGCCTGGATTGACCACGAACCCAATGGCACATGGGCTGAGCCGCACGACCATGTGATAATGAATTTCCCACTGATTGCCGGCATCAACTACATACACATTATGGTGCATCCCTTCGCGCAGGTGGGGCCAACCTATGCCCGGTTCAGATTCAGCACAGCGCCAGGCCTGTCCTATTTGGGATCAGCATCCGAAGGCGAAGTGGAAGATTACAAAATGTTCATCTACCCTAACTCATGGTATTGGATGCCAACCGGAAAAATCCACATGTTTGACATCCCCGTTTCGATCAATCCAATAATCAACGGAGCCGCAATCAACACCGGAGATTTGATCGGAGCATTTTATCTTGATGAAAATGGGAATGAGCGCTGCGCCGGCCATGTCCGCTGGGATGGAGTAAACAATCTGAACTTTGCTATCTGTGGCGATGATCCTGAAATACCCGGTAAGGAAGGCTATTACAACGGAGAAGACATCATCTGGAAAATCTTTTCCTGCAGCGACCTTACAACCTACACTGCCACAACAACCTATGATATGAGTTACCCAGATTCAGATGGTAAGTTCATGAACAATGGATCATCTGCGCTCACCAGCCTGAATGTAGTATCATCGCAAACCCAGGTGATTGCTGTGCCGCAGGGATGGGGAGGGGTTTCATCCTGTCTGATGCCCGACAACGCTGATATTGTCAACATCTGTGCTGGAATCCAGAATAATCTTACCATCATCCAAAGCATGCTTGGTGTTTACTGGCCTGCCATGAATGTAAACAGCCTTGGCAACTGGAATCCTTACGAAGGCTATAAAATCAAGGTATCTGCTGATGTTTCCCTATGCATTACTGGGTCACCGCTTACCAACAGAACACTGAACCTCACAGCCGGCTGGCATATTATTCCGGTGCTGAGTTCCAGTAATGTAACAACTGCCAGCGTGCTTGGATCACCAGCAGTAGTTATTGCCAAAGAGATTTCGGGGAGCAAGGTTTACTGGCCATCCATGTCAATTTTCACTTTGAATGTGCTTGAAGCCGGGAAATCATATCTCGTTAATCTCTCATCCCCTGCAACGATTATTTTCCCTGCTAAGGGTGGCAATGCACCGGAACCTGAAAAGGAAAAACAACTCAACTCACCATGGAATAAAGTAACCCGGACCGGTAGTACCCATTTGATCGCTATCTCTGAGGCAATGGCCGCCGGTTTCGCAGAGGAAGACCTGATCGGCGCTTTCAACACCGCCGGATTGAATGTTGGGGTTGCTGCTATCAGCAGAAATACGACTTCGATGGCAGTTTATGGCGATGATCCTTACACCGCAGATTTGGACGGAATGATGGAAGGTGAAGTAATTCGCTTCAAAGTTTTTCGTCAGAAATCAGGTGAGATTGTGGAAATCAATCCAACTTTCAGCTCAGCAATGCCAAACACCGGAGGGTGTTTTGCAAATGATGGAATTTCAGCCTTTGAAATTCTCACCGATGTTGATGAGAGAGAATCCTCCGTTAGTTTTGAGATTTATCCGAATCCGGTTCGTGACAATCTGAATATCATTTTCACCAACGACAGATTACGCAATTGCACCGTCGAGGTACTCAACCTTGTGGGTGAGTTGGTCTGCAATCCGGTAAATACTACTGACAACCGTATCAGCATCAATCTTGCGCATCTGGCAGGTGGTTGTTACCTGGTGAAAATCGTTTATGATCAGACTCAAATCACTAAAAAAGTGATCATTCAGCATTAAGGTAAAAAATATCCCCCGATCCTTTTATTAACCCTGTTCAGGCCCTCTCATGCGGAGGGCTTTTTTTGTGCGTGTTTTGAATGGCAAAGATTTAATTTTCCCAAAAAAAAACCGTAAAAGAATTTTCCTTGTAATTTTACACACAAATTGAGATTATTCATCAATCCTAAAATTCGAAGGGGGAATTTTGGTAAGGTAGTAACTAACAATCAAATAATTAAGCCATGAAGCATTATCTACGCTATTTGCATGTATTGTCAATTTTATTCATGGTCATGGCAAAAGTTGCCATTGGCTCAAACGGTGAAAACTCCAAAGATCTGCCATCGGGTTGGGGTTACAGTCCAACGGGGGGATCGCATCTGATAGCAATCACAACCGATGTGGTTTTTAATTGCATCAACCTCACGCAGGGTGATTATATCGGGCTGTTTTACACCAACGATCAGGGAAGTCTTTCTTGTGGTGGTGCTTTGGCCTGGGTTCCAGGTCAGAGCCAGGTGATTGCTGCTTACGGGGATGATTTCACGACAGTGAATGTTAAGGATGGTTTTGCTGAAAATGAGCCACTTACATGGAAAGTTTATTACCATCAAACCGGTACCGAACAGTTCGTCCTGGTGAGTTACAACACCAACATGACCAACTTCAACGGTCTGTTTCAGACCAATGGAGTCTCAGCGCTGGTTAGCATGCTGAATCCCATAGGTTTAACTGCAGGCGCTTCACCAATGCAAACCTGTGCCGGTGATCAGGTTCAATTGTCGGCGGTGATTACCGGAGGCTGCGGAACACCAGTTTATTCATGGAGTTCGACCCCGGAGGGTTTCACCTCAAATGAAGCCAGTCCTTTTGCTTACCCGCTCGTTAGCACAATCTATACGGTGGTAGTAACCAATCAGTACGGAGATAGTCAGACCAAATCTGTTTCTGTTGCGGTGAATCCTTTGCCTCAGGTAACCTGTTCCCAATCCATGTCGGCATGCGAAGATGAATTGCCGGTATTGCTCAATGCAGCTACTCCACAGGGTGGAGTTTACTCAGGAGCCGGAGTTTTTGCCAGCGAAGGAAGTTACTATTTCGATCCTGCTGTTGGCCCGGGCAATTACCAGATTTCCTATTGTTACACCGAACCAGCAACAGATTGCGAAAATTGCTGCGAATTCACCTTTATTGTCAATCCTTTGCCCGAGGTAGTTTGTCCGGACGATTTCACGGTTTGCATTTATACCGAACCCTTTGTCCTTGAGGGTGCAACACCATCGGGCGGAGATTTTTCCGGGAATGGTGTTATTGGTGGAATTTTCGATCCTTTAGCAGCAGGTGGGGGAGACCATCTGATCACTTATAATTATAACAATCCACAGACCGGATGTGGCAGTTATTGTGAATTTACCATCACGGTAATTGAGGTTGAGGTTGAATGCCCGAGCGGTTTTGCATTGTGTGTTGATGCTGAACCTGTAATCCTGACGGGTGGTTTGCCGGATGGCGGGACCTATGCCGGAAGCGGAGTTACAGCAGGAGTCTTTTATCCGGTGGATGCCGGCGCCGGGTTACATGTCTTGACTTACACCTGGGTTTATCCCGGAACCAATTGCTTTGCTACCTGCGAATTTACAGTGGAGGTTTATCCATTGCCCCAGGTAACCTGTCCCCAATCCATGTCGGCTTGCGTAGATGAATTTCCAGTATTGCTCAATGCAGCTACCCCACAGGGTGGAGTTTACTCAGGAGCCGGAGTTTTTGCCAGCGAAGGAAGTTACTATTTCGATCCTGCTGTTGGCCCGGGCAATTACCAGATTTCCTATTGTTACACCGAACCAGCAACAGATTGCGAAAATTGCTGCGAATTCACCTTTATTGTCAATCCTTTGCCCGAGGTAGTTTGTCCGGACGATTTCACGGTTTGCATTTATACCGAACCCTTTGTCCTTGAGGGTGCAACACCATCGGGCGGAGATTTTTCCGGGAATGGTGTTATTGGTGGAATTTTCGATCCTTTAGCAGCAGGTGGGGGAGACCATCTGATCACTTATAATTATAACAATCCACAGACCGGATGTGGCAGTTATTGTGAATTTACCATCACGGTAATTGAGGTTGAGGTTGAATGCCCGAGCGGTTTTGCATTGTGTGTTGATGCTGAACCTGTAATCCTGACGGGTGGTTTGCCGGATGGCGGGACCTATGCCGGAAGCGGAGTTACAGCAGGAGTCTTTTATCCGGTGGATGCCGGCGCCGGGTTACATGTCTTGACTTACACCTGGGTTTATCCCGGAACCAATTGCTTTGCTACCTGCGAATTTACAGTGGAAGTTTATCCATTGCCACAAATGATCTGCCCCGATTCATTTGAAGTTTGTCTGGCCTCTGAAGATGTTTTGCTCAACCAGGCATTGCCGCAAGGCGGAATCTACTCCGGAACCGGTATGCAGTTTTCGAATGGATCATATTATTTCGAGCCGTGGGTTGGAACAGGAGATTACACAATAACCTATTGCTATACTGATCCGACTACCGGTTGTTCTGACTGCTGCGAATTTATCATCAGCGTGATTGCTGACCAGGTGATTGACATACCCACAGGCTGGAGCGGAATTTCGAGCTACATCTCGCCGACCAACCCCAACCTCACAGACTTGCTCTATCCGATAACCTACCCGCTGATTATTCTCAACAACTTCAGCGGCGTTTACTGGCCGGGTGGCAATACATTTACCCTTGAAAACTGGGATCCATATTCCGGTTATGTTATCAAATCATCGTGGGATACGCAATTGCCGGTTTGTGGCGATGAGGTTCAGAACAAAACTGTTAACCTGAACCAGGGATGGAACCTGATGCCGGTTTTGAGCACGGAAAATATTTCCATTGTTGATCTTTTTGCCGGAGTTGCCGGCTTCCAGATCGCCAAAGAGGTGGCAGGTACAGGCATTTACTGGCCGGAATATGGCATCAACACCATTGGTGCTGTAAAACCCGGAAAAGCCTACTATGTAAAAATGACTGCCGCGGGGAGTGTTGATTTTTAGAACCAAAATCTGAGTATTATTGAAAGGGGCGCTGGTTCGTTGAGGATCAGCGCTTTTTTGTTTTCTGTGGGTGGAAATCTGACCCTTTTGGGTGAATTTAATGTGATGATTTCAACTTCACACAGCACTATTTTTCTCTCCCCAAACATACCGATAAAAAATTCCTCAGCAAGACATCAGATAATCAACGTGATGCATGGATGATAAAAAGCTGCGGTAAAAAACATCATTTCCGGCACATCCCTTGCCATACCATTTATTGAAAAAATTACCATCATTTTTAAAAAAGGAGGTCTGATGATAAAACTCATTATCAGGTATTTAAATCGCTTGATCTCTTGACAATCCCCCCTAATTGATTTAATTTTGTAAATTACAATCTGAGGTAATTTCAAAGCAATGTAGCACAGGGATTACTTATTGTAAAACAGTTAGTTATGGTTTAAAATCACTATTAACCCAAAAAAATGTCGTTATGAAAAGAAAACTATCTCTTAACATGTTCATTGCGGTGCTGATGTTTCTGCCCGTAATAACAGATTGCCAGACGAAAACCATAGGTATGGCGGGAAAATCCGGCAATCACTCCGTCAACGCACCACAAAGAGTTAACCGGTCTTACGGACAACTCTCCTCAAATTCAAAAGAGCAGCCATCACAAACTCAAATTTCTGCATTCCATGTTAATTATGAGGATGGAAGATTTCAGGACGCAGTTCGGGGATCAATGCTGGAGGAATTGGATTTTTGTGACGCTCCAGACCAACCCTATCCAACCCTGCTGGTCAACAATGGAGCCCGTCATAAAATCAATCAGAATATTTATTTAGGATATTTAATTGATTCCGAGGCGGATGGTCAGCCAAATTCGAAAGCCGATGGTGACGATACAAATAACCTTGATGATGAAGATGGTGTGTTTTTCAAGTCACTGGTGGTTGGGCAGGTTGCCAGCATTCGTGTGAAGGCTTCGGTTGCCGGGTACCTTAACGCCTGGATGGATTTCAACAAAAATGGAAGCTGGGCAGGAGCCGGCGAGCAGATCTTTACCGACCAACTATTGAATGCTGGTGTGAATAACCTGACTTTCAATGTCCCGGCCGGAATCAGTCCCGGAGAGACTTATACCCGCTTCAGATTTAGTTCAGCAGGTGGTTTGACCTTTACCGGGCCTGCAGACGATGGTGAAGTAGAAGACTACAAAGTAGTTATTAATCCACCCGGTTGGGGTTATATACCCACCGGCACAACTCACTTGATTGCGGTACCGGCAAATATTGCATTTAATTGTATCACACTTTCAACCGGTGATTTTGTTGGTGTATTTTATGACGACGACCAGGGGAATCCTGCTTGTGGTGGTGTTGCATTGTGGGACGCTTTGAATAACCAGGCCGTTGTTGCTTATGGTAACGACCAGACCACGCCAGTTAAAGATGGTTTTAATGAAAATGATGTTTTGTTATGGAAAGTCTTCTACAGTCAGTCCGGAACCCAGGAAGAGGTTCTGACAACCTACAACCAGGTGCTGCCGGATAGTGACGGGAAGTTTCATTCGAATGGATTATCCGGGTTGACTTCGATGACCAAAAAGATATCCTTAACGGTGACGGCCAATCCTGCGACTGTTTGCGCTGGTCTGGCGGTTCAGCTGAATGCAGCGGCTTCAGGAGGCTGTGGTTCGCTCAATTATACATGGACTTCTATCCCCACCGGTTTCTCATCCAATATTTCTAATCCAACCGACAATCCAACGGTTACCACAACTTACTTTGTCACGGTTAATGACAGCTATTCTTCAGCAAGTGATTCAGTTATAGTGACGGTGATTCCCTTGCCGCAGGTAACCTGTCCTCAGAACTTTTCACTATGTGTCAATGATCCGGCTTACACCTTAACCGGTGGATTACCTGCCGGTGGAACCTACAGCGGAACCGGGGTTTCAGCTGGAAAATTCTACCCATCCACAGCAGGAGTCGGAACCCATGTGATAACCTACACTTACACCAGTCCGACGACCGGTTGCACCAATTCCTGCACTTTCCAGATCACGGTGAATGGTTTGCCCAGCGTGACCTGTCCGCAGAACTTTTCACTATGTGTCAATGATCCGGCTTACACTTTAACCGGTGGATTAC
>DAIRGA010000028.1:0-67354 GCA_036794825.1 Bacteroidales bacterium
ATCAATATGTTAGATCGAATTGAGCCCCTTCCTGAAATTTAGTCGGACAGTAGTGTTACATTATATTGATAACCCTCATTCAAAAAGGTTGGCTTTTTTATTTTGCTCCACCTGATTTTCTTGTGTTGTTGCAATGTTTATTGTTGATTTTGTGATGAATACAGTAAAAGCAGATCTTAGTCTCCTCATAAGCTACCGTGGTTGATTCTCAAATTTTTTGAATTTTACTATTTTTACACCAGATTTTTAATAAGAAGCATTCTTCCAAACCAATGCAATATGAAAACCAATAATCTAACACGTAACTTATTAATTTTCAATGGGCGCAGGTTTCTCACAATCCTGTTTTTTTTGACGGTCAACACGGTTTTTCCCCAAACATTTACCGATGAATTGCAAGCCGGAACAAAATTTTCGTCACCTGAAAATCTCAGGGCGCCTTATGAACTGCCACCATCCTGGACTTATCAAACCCAAACAGATAATCCACATTTTATCATCGTGATGTTGGGAGCCAATCCAAGGATCAATAATATTCCCCTGCTTCCGGGTGATTTTATCGGTGCTTTTTACACTGATAACACGGGCCAGCGAAAGTGCGGCGGCGCTGATTTCTGGCTTGGAAACGAGAATATCATTTTCCCTTGTTTCAGGGACGATCCGGCTACACCGCAAAAAGATGGTTTTTCGCCCGCAGAAACCATTTATTTCAGGCTTTTTTCCTGGACAACACAGAAAGAGTATAATGTAAGCCTGATTGCTTTCGATCCCAGCTTCGCGACAACCGATAAATGGTATCCGCTGGGCTTGAGTTCGGTGATAAACATTGCCGCCTTTACAACCTTCGACGCCTATGCAACAGCAACACCCAACCCCATCTGCATTGGTGATTTTGTAACTTTGAGCGCGAACATTTTTGTTGGTACTACCGGCAATTACACCTATGCCTGGACTTCCAATCCTCCAGGACTAAGCTCTAATCTTCAAACCGTTACACATACTCCCGGGGTAAACACAACCTATTTTCTGACAGTCTCAGACGGCTCAAATACATCGCAGCACAGCATTCTGGTTAACGTTAACACCCCGCCATGGATTAGTCCCGGTCCGGATAAAACCATCTGCACTAACCAGACCACCTCGGTTATCGCATTTCCCGAAAACAACTCCGGAATTTTGTGGTCAACTGCCGGTGACGGTGCCTTCAATAATTCATCGGTGGTTAATCCTGTTTACACACCCGGATCAGCCGATAAAGCCAATGGCAGCGTAGTTCTTACAGCCACTGCTTTGCCAAAATCGCCCTGCCCGCAAACGGCATCAGCCAACCTCACCATTACGCTGACACCAATCGCATCGGTGAGCCTGCCCGCAAGCATGCCAGCCTGTCGCTCTCAGGAAATCTGGATTACTGCTACCGCTGCTAGTTATTCCAGCCTGCAATGGACCTCCAATGGCGATGGTACAATAACAAATCCCAATTCACCAACCACACGCTACATTCCCGGGAGTTTTGATCTCTCGCTGGGTTATTTCACCTTAACCTGCTGTGTAAATTCGATTTCTCCATGTACTCCAAGCAGTTGTGCCCAAACATCGATAACCCTGATTAATCCACCGACAGTTTCATCACCATCGAGCCGAAAGCGCTGCGAAAACATTGCCGTACCACTAACTGCCGTTGCCACCAATTACAGTTCGGTACTCTGGACTACAGCCGGCGATGGAACCTTCAGCAACCCAAACATCCTCAATCCGAGTTATAACGCCGGCCCTAACGATAAGTTAAATGGAGGCACAATAGTTACTGTAACCGCTTTTGGCAACAGTGCCTGTCTGACATTCCCTGCTACAAGCAACACCACAATAATTCTTGATCCACTTCCACGCTTGAACCCTGGAAATACCGGTGTCTTCTGCAAGGGATACCCTCTGCAAATGAATGCCACAGCCCAGTATTATGGTTCGCTATCCTGGTCAACTTCCGGTGACGGGAATTTTAGCAACACTACCGTGCTCAACCCGATATATTATCCCGGTACCAATGACCTCGCCAACAATGCTTTCAACCTCACACTTTCAGCCACAGCTCTTACATCATGCACAGGCAGTGTTTCAGCAGTTTTACCGGTAACTCTTGTAACAGGGACAACCGCGCAGATCCTGACTCCTACGGGCCAGCAGCGTTGCGTTGGCGAGCCGATGCAATTGAGCGCAACCGCATCAGGTTACACATCACTTCAATGGACTACAACCGGGGACGGGATTTTTGATAATCCAATGATTTTAAATCCCGTTTATACACCCGGCTCAAATGACAACAATGGCGCTGCAGTTCAACTGAAACTGACCGCTTTTGCGCCTGCCAATTGTGGTTCAAACTCTGTGAAAACCATACAGGTTACCTTTAACCTAAATCTTCCTGTAGTTAATGCCGGAAATGATGCTACCATCACCGAACCGGCATTGTTCACTACAAATCCGGCGGTTTCCTTATATACTTCGCTGGTTTGGCAAACCTCCGGCGACGGACAATTCAGCAATTCCAACACGTTGATAACCAACTATTTTCCCGGCATTCAGGATCTCCAGAATGGCACCGTTCAGCTTACACTCTCTGCCACAGGCCAGGGAAGTTGTGCCGGCCCGGTAACAGATCACTTAACACTGACGATCATTCGAAAACACACTATCAATCTTGCTGCCGGCTGGCAGGGACTTTCCTCGTTCGTTGCCCCGGTATCCGGCAATTTTGACCAGATGATGTCACAAATTTCGGGACAACTGGTTATCGCACAGAATTTCCTCGAACTCTACTGGCCTGAATACGGAATAAATACTATAGGAATTTTTTCCAACCAGCACGGTTATCAAGTCAAACTTGCTGCACCCGCAACGCTTATCATCACCGGCAGCGATGTAAATCCAAAAACGCTCGGTTTTGATAACAACTGGAATATTATGCCGGTGCTTTCGGGCTGTAACGTTGCTTACCCTGCAATCACCGGCCAGTTGGGCAGCAAATTGGTTATTATCAAAGAAATAGGTGGAACGGGCATGATCTGGCCGGGCCAGGGGATTTACACAATTTCTCATTTCCTTCCCGGGAAGGCTTACATGGTCAAATTGACAGAGCCGTCAACGATAACATTTCCAGCGTGCACAAATCCCTGATTAAACGACGATTGCAGTCTAAAACTTCACCGAATACTGCACTACAATGGTTCGCATGGGTTCGGCCTTAAGCGGCCTGAGCGAATACCAGCGGTTTAATAGATTATCGGAAATCAGCGAAATCCTGTGAATGTCCCATTTGTAGGCCAGTCGGAGATCAAGGATTATATTCCCGTTGTTGTGATTATTGTAATAATCCTTGTACAGAATCGGTTGCAGCGTACCGCCAGAGTTGACGGTAGCCTCTTCAAAATCAAGGATCGCTTTGTCCAGATTTTCGATTTTACTGAAATATTTTGCACTTGCTCCGGCACTCCAGTCCTTGTAACTCACCTCGACATCGGCTTTCAGATTGTGCAGAAACCGGTATTTGAGGATCTGTTTTTCAGGATTGACTGAAGTTGTATTGTAGCTGAAGGATGTGTTTCCGCCAGGGTTGTAGTCGTTGGCAAATACCAGATCAGGCTCCAGCGTTTTTGGCATAATATAATTGTATCCAAACAGGAATTTCATTTCGCTGTACTTTCCAGTTTTTCCAGTGCCGCTGAATGAAATATCAATCCCGGTTATTCTCGATTTTCCTGTGTTGAGGAATCTGAATCCGGCCAAAGCGTAGGTAAATGTCGAATCCCAGAAACCAAAAAGGTACTCCACGGTATTTCGATACTCCTGCTGGAAGAAGGAGACATCGAAATAGCCGTACAATTTTTTGTATTTGAAGGCTTGCTTGATTCCGATTTCGGCATTGACGCTGCTTTCGGGTTTCAGATCAGGATTTGGAAAAACGGCAAAGGAGCCCATGTTGGTCATAATGTAGCGCTCTGCGATGGTGGGGTAACGGTATCCCTGGCCAATAGAAAAACGCAGAAATGTTTCCTGATGGAGCTTGATATTGGCACCCGCCCTGAAAATAGGCTTCAGGTCGGTAGTGCTGTCGTTTAGCGAAAAATACTCCATCCTCGCTCCAAAGGAAAACCTGATGATTTTGGAAATGCTGCTTTCCATTTCAGCATACCCCGAAAGGTTGAATAATCTGCTTTCAGTGGTTCCGCCACCAGCGTAAAGTGGGGATGAAACGTCATTGTATTGGGTTGAAATTCCGCCTACGAATGCGAAATCTCTCAAAAAATCATATTCTCTTTTGAAATTGTAGTCGGCAAAATAAACGATAGATTTATTGTCCTGATTATTAGAGCTATTGATGTCGTTGTGCAGTATGCGTGCCTTAAAGCTATGCCTGAAACCGAGACTGGAATAAAAGTTTACAAAAGGATCGAGGTTGAATATGAACTGATCCTGCAGTACCACGGCGCCGGGGTAAGCTCTGTAAAATCCTGAGCTGTCGTCGAGCCAGGCAAGGGTTAGATTGTTGTGCGACAGCATCATATTTCCGTTGATGCCATAATTGAGCCCGTCCACCTTTTTTGATCTTTTGCGATAATTGAAGTTGATCCTGCCTTTTTGTTCGGCCATTTCGCTGTCGGAAAAGTTTGTCAGAGTATCAACAATGAAGGCTGTGGGTTTTGGCGCTCCGAGGTAGCCTTGTTCAAAGTGAAGATTTCCACCGATTACCAGGTCGCTGCTCCCGAAAGTCTGTGTATGAAGGAAGTCAGCGCCCGCAATGTAAGGGTAGCCGGTCCACCATTTCATGGATTTATCCTTTGGAGCCGAATACAACCCGGTGTAGACTTTTATGTTGGTTTCGGGCTTAAGCTGGGGTTGTTTTGTGCGAATGTAAATAGCACCGCTGAGGGCATTGGCGCCGGATAAAACCGAAGCAGCACCTTTGATTACCTCAATCTGTTCGATGTTTTCGGTAGAAACAAAATCCCAGTATGGGCGTCCGGCATCAGCCGAAAGCATGGGCATATCGTCTACAATCACACCCACCTTACTTCCCACACCAAAAGTAAACCCGCTCCCTCCCCTGATCTGAGGTTCATCGTCAAGTATCACCAATCCGGGAACATAATCGAGTATAGTCTTGATGTTGGTAGCGTTTTTACTTTCAATCAGGTCTGGCTTAATCACCTCCATCGAGACGGTTATATCTTCAAGATCACGCTGAAATTTCCCTACTTTGATCTCCACAGCATCGAACTCCGTTATAAAAGGTTTCAAAGTAAGGGTCTTTTCGATCGTTTGACCGGGCAAAAAAACAATAGTGACGGTATCCGTTACCATACCCGTAAATGAAAAGACAAAGGTCTGCTGGCCTGGATTAACCATAATATTGAACTCCCCCGATAGATTGGAAGTTGCGCCTATGGTGCGGTCGCTTTTCAGTCGTATATGTGCCCCGACAAGGGTCTCTTTAGTGTCGTCGGCAATAATTTTTCCTTTGAAAACCGCTTTTTCCTGTGCAATCACGCTAAAAGCAGAAAGCAATATCAAACAACCAATGATGAGTAAACGGGTGTTCATTTTACCAGAATTCAGTGAAATTTTATATAAATCAAACGATCGGAAGTTCTTACCGTTATCATTTTAAACCATTTGGGTTAATGGGAATATATTTTCCTGCTGAAGCTCTCGCCTTTATAGGTAAGACTGATAATATAGATTCCTGGAGTGAGTGCTGTACTTATAAAAGCCTCATTCCCGCTGGCTTTTCCTCTCCATATAATCCTGCCGGTTATGTCGCAAACCTCGAGTTCCGATTCAGCAAGTATGTGTTGGGGAATATTCTGGAGGTGGATTGTTTTTCCGGTAATTGACAATTGGTAATTTCTTGTGATTGCGGGGTCAAAGAATCCCTGGTTGTTGTAAACCAGTTCGATATCATCGTACCAGGCCGTACTGTTGGCAATAGCGCTGGTCCCGTTGCCGGCAGTGAGGATCACCAGCACATACTCCGGAACGTCATCGTTCAGGTATTCGATGGGTACCGAAAAGCGTGTCCATTCCGTAACTGGCTGTGGCGCCATTTCCATTGCACCAATGCCAATCCAGTTTACCTGAGTGGGTTCCGGAATTTTTCCGTAATCCTTATGGATGAGCACTTTAACCGTTGAAAAATCATTTGGAGACGGGCTTTGCTTGTACCAACCCACAAGACTATCGGGGCGGTTTACTACAGGTGTGTTCCAGCGGGTATCGTTGGTGTCGGTGTACATAAATCCTGCGCTCGGATTTAGCTCAGCATGAACGCGCCCGTTGGTGATTGAGCCGGTAGCAACAATTCCAAGCGCTGCCTTGTTGGTTAGTTGTACCGAATACATACCGGTTCTGGCATCTGTACTTTTATCCCAGACTTTTGGTGCGGCATTATTGATAAACGATCCGGCGTCAGAAGTTTTTATGGAACTCCAGTTCACCGGCTCCTCAAGGTTTATCTCCGGAATCAATTCCCACTCTTCAAAGCTCCCGTTTTCAATTTGCTGGGTATAACCGGATGTAAGACTGAAAATAACAATGATCAGGGTAAGTAAAGTTGTTCTCATGGTGAAAATGATTGATTAATACCGTTTGTTTTACAAACAGCAAAAATAGATTTTTTGAAAATGTAAGTAATGCCGGAGGTATAGGTATCTCTATTCGGCGCAATAACGCTTTATGACGTTATAGGCTTCGGTAACACCCAACTCGCCGGCGCTACTCAGATCAAAACAAGCCTCTTTATTCCGGCCAAGATAGATCAGTGTGAGCGCCCGGTTGTAAAAAGCTTCTGCAAATTGCGGGTTTAGGGCAGTGGCAATAGTATAATCCTTCAATGCGCCCTCAAAGTCGCGCATACGGTTTTTAATGTTTCCCCGGTTAAAGTAAGCATAACTCATGGAAGGATCCAATTCGATCACCCTATTATAATCACTCACTACCAGGCTAAAATCGGGCAATTCAGCTTCCTTCTCCTCAGGCAGAGCGGTCGAACCATCTGCATTTAGGATAATTCCCTGTTCGTTCTGGCTTATGGTAAACTGATGCTCAATAAGTTCGAAGTTTACGTTAGCCCTGTTGAAATAAGCTTCAAGAAAATCCGGATCGAGTTCGATCACCCGGTTATAGGCTGTGTGGGCTTCGCTGTAGTTCATAAGCATCCAGTTTAAGGTTCCTTTCAAAAAGTAGTTATCGGCATCAAAAGGATTGAAATACATGATGCTGTCCACTTTGTCGGATATTCTCCTGGCCTCGGCTATATTAAGTTCCACCTTTCCGGCATAGATACCCAGCGAAAAATTCTCGGAGTTGTACTTAAATTTTGTGAGCGGTTCATAAATGTAACCCGTGCGCTTTTGATCCGCTGTAACTTTGGGTGAAGCGTAGTAATTGATCATAATATTGGGTTTCAACTCAATTAAAACCCGCTGGTGCTGTATCCTGCCATCGTCAGGGTTAAAAGCATTGAAATCAGCTTCAAATTCGATGATTTTCTTCAGATAGGTGGAATCGGCGGAGTAGTTCTGATTGATGAACCCGAAGTCAGCGCCATCGTTCACCGCATTGATAATTGCGACAGAGAGTTCATAATCTTCGCCTGCGCCATCAAAATCTTTCAGCTCCTGCCTGGCCGAAGCGCGTCCCATGTAAGCAGCGGCAAAATCAGGAAAAAGCTCAATTGCTTTAGTAAAATCCTGTATTGCAGCCTGGCAATTTTTCAGTTCGATTTGAATAATTGCCCGATTGTACCAGGTAAAGATATTTTTGGGATTGATTTTCAACACATTATCCATATCCGAAAGGGCGCCCTGGAAATCCTTTTGGCTTGCCCGCAAAAGCCCGCGGTTATAGAAAGTCAGGTCGTTAAAGGGATCGAGGCGCAGCACCTGGTCAAAATCTTTGAGGGCGGCGGCGGTATCGCCCTGGTTAATCTTAAGCGCAGCGCGGTAAAAGTAAGATAAAGGGTTCTTTTCTTCAAGTTTTATGGCCTGGTCAAAATCGCGGATGGCTTCTTCGTATTGCTCAGCCTGCTTATGAAAAATCCCTCGCCGGACGAAGGCATCCACAAAAAAAATATTCATCCTGATGGCCTGGTTGCAATCCCGGATGGCCGCTTCCAGGTCGCCCGCTTCGGCTTTGGCGATGGCGCGGCTTAGGTACACCTGCTCAATGTCGGGACGGAAGAGGATAATGGTGTCGAAATCGCCGATGGCGCCGGCGTAGTCTTTCATCCTGATTTTTGTAATTCCGCGGCTGTAAAGCACATTGGGATTATTCGGCCTTCGTTCGAGCGATTTGCGAAAATCCTCCAGCGCGCTGAAATAGTCAAACAAGTTAGATTTTACTACTCCGCGGTAATAGTAGGCTTCGGGATTATAATTATCAATCAGGATTGCTCGTGTGAAATCAAACTCGGCACCCTTGAGGTCTCCCAGCGCCAGTTTAGCGCGGCCTCTGAGCACATGCGGCTCAGCAAGATCGGGTCTGGCGCGGATCAAGGTGTTGAAAGTCTGAATGGCTTCGGTGTACTTTTCAGCCGAAAGCTCATTAATCCCCTTTTTCATAAAAAACTCCGCATTGAGCTGAGCTTCGACCGATAAGGGGGAAAAAGCCAGGCAGGCGAATATCAGGAGGTGGGTGAGTTTCAATCGAAAATTGCTTTACATTTTGGTTTTCCCGATCAGCCTGATGTCCGAAATCACCATTGCTTTGTCCACAGCCTTGCACATATCATAAATGGTGAGTAGCGCAATACTGACTGCGGTTAGCGCTTCCATTTCAATGCCGGTTTTGCCGGTGCACCTTGCAAATGCTGTAACTTCAACACCTGCGTTTTTCAGTACTGCTTTAACATCCATTTTAGTAATGGCCAATGGGTGGCACAGCGGGACCAGTTCGCTGGTTCTTTTTCCCCCCTGGATTCCAGCGATTTCGGCAATTGTAAGAACATCTCCCTTTTTTATTTCGTTTTGACGAATCAGGTTAAGGGTTTCCTGCGACAGATGGATAAACCCTGAGGCAGTGGCAGTGCGCAACTGATCGGGTTTGCCGCTGACGTCCACCATGTTGGCTTTGCCGCTCTCGTCGGTGTGGGTGAGTTTATTTTCCATTAAAATTCTGATGATCCTGGTTATAAATTCAACTGGGAGAATAACACGCAATCAGCCTCCGATATTGCTGAACTGCTTGAAGTGGTTAGCCGTTCCGCATTCGGGTTTCTCATCAACCGCCAGCCTTATGGCATTTTCGGCGCCCAGCTCCCTCACATCGTAACCCAGATCGCTGAACAAACAGGGCAAAATCTTCCCGTCGGCAGTGAGACGCAGCCGGTTGCAACGCTGGCAGTCGCCGCCATCGCCACCCTCCACCACATTGAATAACCCTGCTTCGAGCTTCATTTCATGGATATATCTGACTTTCAGCCCGTTTTTATGGCAAAACTCTCCAACTTTCAGTGCATCAGGCTCTTTGGAAGATTTCTTAACCACGCAGTTTATCTTGATAGGCTCCAATCCTGCCTCTCGTGCTGCATCAATCCCATGTAGAACATCTTGGATATTTCCTTCGCGGGTAATTTTCCTGTATTGATGAGGGTCAATGGTATCGAGGCTGATGTTGACTCTATGAAGTCCAGCTGTCTTTAAATCACCGGCAAATTGCTTCAACAGCGTGCCATTGGTGGTCATGGCAAAATCCTTTATTCCATTAATGGAGGCGATCATCCTAACCAGTTCGGTGATTCCTTTGCGCACCAGAGGTTCTCCGCCGGTAATTCTTACCTTATCCACACCTAAAGAGACGGCTGTTTTGGTTACTTCAAAAATCTCATCATAGCTGAGTATGTCTTTATGGCTCAGCATTTTGATTCCTTCGGGCGGCATGCAATAGACACAGCGAAGGTTGCAACGGTCGGTTACGGAAATCCGTAAATAATTGATTCTGCGGCTAAAATTGTCGTACATCTGTCAGTTCTCCTTTCAACAAAGAAGTTGTTCCGACTTCAAGCCAGATAAAACCTTTGGCCTGGGTCAGGGAGTTAATGTGCGCAGAGCCGTGGTATTCAACGGGATAGATCATTCCCTCTCTGATGTCAACCATCACAACTGTTCTTCGTGTGGCTTTTTTTCTTGAATAGGTCTCCCCCATAGGAATCCTCATGGAAACAGGTTGAAAATCATATCCCATCATCTTGTAGATCAATGGTTTGACAAGCAATTCAAACTGGATAAAAGAAGATACCGGGTTTCCGGGAAGGCCAAATAGATATTTTTTCCCTTTCACACCAAACAAAGTAGGACGGCCGGGCTGCACCGCAATGCTTTTAAACTTTATCTCTACACCAAGCGATTTCAAAACATCAGGAACAAAATCAAACTCACCCATCGAAACCCCTCCGGTAAGAATCACGATATCCGAAGCAGTCAATGCTTCGCCAATTTTCATGGCGAGCGACAATTCGTTGTCGTTGGCTATACCAAAATATTTCCCGTCGGCTCCGGCCATTCTCACCTGCGCCAAAGTTTGTAATCCGTTGCTGTTGCGGATTTGTGAGATATCGGGCTTTATTCCGGGTTCCACAAGCTCATCTCCGGTAGAAATGACACCAACGAGCGGCTTTTTGAAAACCCATGGCCGGACGTATCCAAAAGTTGCCAAAACTGCGATTTCCTGGGGCCGTAAAAGAGTTCCCTTTTCAAGCACTACCTGATTTCTGGCCACATCTTCGGCCTGGTAGCAGATATTGTTGGCTGTTTTCTCTCCGGTGAAGCGAATGTGCTCTTTATCAACCCATTCCGTGTGCTCAACCATAAGCACTGTATCGGCAGGTTCCGGCACGATTGCGCCAGTCATAATCTGTGAACATTGTCCTTTGCCAATAGTTTTCAGCGGTTTCTTGCCTGCCGCTACCACCTCAATCAATTTGAGCGGCTCTGAAATATCTGAGCGCCGGCAGGCAAAACCATCCACAGCAGATTTATCAAAAGGAGGCATATCCATGTCCGCCACAACCGGCTCAGCAAGGATTCTTCCTGCAGCATCAGCCAGTTCCACTCTCTCGGTACCATTGAGCCCGGATACCTGGACCACAATTTCATAAGCCTCCTGAAAACTGATCATGTCGCTATTTTTTGCAAAAATAACTGTTTCGGCCTTGTTCAGTTGTTTTTTCCCAATGGTGATATTTTGGAATTATTAACACAGGTTAATCCCCGTGAGAGCGATTTTGAATACTTTTGCAACATCAATTAATAATTAACCATCAAACTTTTACGATTATGAAAACCAAATTTGCTTTGTTCACACTGTTACTTGCAGGCATTCTTTTGTTTACCCGTTGCGAAGACGCTCTTGACGTTACCGAAAGCTTCACTTATGAAACTGAGTTCGTGGTTTCTTCCGATAATGCCACCTATTCCAACACCCAACTGATTGATATGGCTTCCGAAGTAGATCTGATTGCAGAATACGGAGACAAGATCAAGGACATCCAGATTGAGGAGGTAAAGTACTGGCTTACAGCTTTCAATGGATCCGAGACCCAGAAAATCGTCGTATCCACCCTGAATGTTGCTGATGAAAACGGCGCCGATCCGGTTAACATTGCAACTGTGCAGGATCAATTGCTTCAGCCACTGCTCAACACACCCACGCCATTAACCGTTAACGCAGCCGGTGTGGATAAACTGGCCAACCTGATCCAAAATTCACCCTACAAATTCCAGTTGAGTTTCAACAACGAAGCCAACGAAGCGCCATTGAATTTTACTGTAAAATTTAGTTTTACTATTAAAATGACGGCTAATCCTTTGTAATTTAGAATTTAGCAATTGATAATACTCCCCGGCCAGGCTTACCAATGAGTCTTCGCCGGGGATTTTTGCGTCTTGGAAAATGTGATTGCGCATTACAGTCCTGCAGATTATTGGTTTTAATTGGCTTATTTTGCAAAGAAATTTATGCAACCCGTTACCGGATGAATTTACTTACGGTTGAAAACCTCACAAAGTCCTTCGGCGAAAAGCTGCTGTTCGAAAACCTCTCTTTCGGCATCGAAGCCGGGCAGAAAGTAGCATTGATAGCCCGCAACGGCGCCGGCAAAAGCACGCTGATCAGGATTCTGGCCGGCGAAGAGATGCCCGATTCAGGGAAAGTGACAATGGGCAACGACGTCACCCTCTCCTACCTTCCGCAAAACCCGCTGATGAGCGACGAACAGACCATCCTCGATTATCTTTTCGACTCCGGTAACGACCTGGTTGTGCTTCTCAGGCAATACGAAGAGATAATTACCGGCAACGCCGTAAATCCGGAGCTGCTCGATAAAGTGGTCAGCCGCATGGACGAGTTGCAGGCCTGGGGATTTGAAGCGAAAATCAGGGAAATTCTCGGAAAATTCGACATCAACGACCTGAACCAGAAAATCGGAACCCTATCGGGCGGGATGCGCAAAAAAGTGGCGCTTTCCAAAGCGCTTATCGAAGAGGCCAACTTTATCATACTTGACGAACCCACAAACCATCTCGACGTGACGATGATCGAGTGGCTTGAAAATTATCTCGACCGCCAGAATCTCAGTCTTTTCGTGGTTACCCACGATCGCTATTTCCTGGATAAGGTCTGCAATGTAATTCTTGAACTCGATGGCCGGAATATATACCGTTACAAAGGAAATTACGCCTATTACCTCGAAAAAAAGGCCGAGAGGCTTGCTGTAGAAAAGGCCGGAATAGATAAAGCCCGTTCGCTTTATTCAGTCGAGCTGGAATGGATGCGCCGCCAGCCGCAGGCCAGGGCTACCAAAGCCAAAGCGCGCGAGGATGCATTTTATGCCATCGAGGAAAAAGCCAAGCAAAAAGGCGAAGCTGAAACCCGCGATTTCAATGTAAAAATGCAGCGACTTGGCGGTAAAATACTGGAGCTTAATTACATAAGCAAAAAATTTGGCGACCAGCAAATCCTGAATGATTTTACCTACACCTTCAACCGTGGCGATCGGATAGGTGTTGTGGGGAAAAACGGCAGCGGTAAGTCCACACTAATGCGCATCATTATGGGAGAGCTAAAGCCCGACAAAGGAAAAATCGTCCGCGGGCAGACCGTCGAGTTTGGCTATTTTCAGCAGGAAGGACTGCCCATCAGCGAGGATAAACGCATTATCGAAATTGTGAAAGAGATCGGAGAGCAACTTGAGATCAAAAAAGGCAGCATGACCCCGGTGCAGTTTCTCACCTATTTCAATTTCCATCCTGACGTCCATTACAACTATTTCAGCAAGCTCAGCGGAGGCGAAAAACGCAAACTCTACCTGCTCACCGTTCTGTTGCGCAATCCCAACTTCCTCATCCTCGATGAGCCCACTAATGACCTCGACATCGAAACCCTCAATAAGCTGGAGGAATTTTTACTCAACTACGAAGGCTGCCTGATGATCGTTTCTCACGACCGCTATTTTATGGATCATATTGTTGACCATGTATTTGTTTTTCAAGGAGATGGAAAGGTAAAAGATTACTATGGCAACTACTCGGAATTCTATCGCCAGTTGAAAATCGAAGAAAAAAGAAGCAAATCAGAAAGGGAGAAAAATGCTGAAAAGCCCGTTTTAAGGGAGAAAAAGCCCTCTAACAAACCCTCCTACAAGCAGATAAAAGAGTTTGAATCGCTTGGCGAAGAGATTCAGCAAATGGAAACCCAGAAGGCCGAACTGGTTAATAAAATGAACCTGGGTGAAGGC
Organism: Bacteroidales bacterium; assembly: GCA_036794825.1. Lineage (GTDB taxonomy): Bacteria > Bacteroidota > Bacteroidia > Bacteroidales > 4484-276 > RZYY01. The sequence continues at coordinate 13,787 of DAIRGA010000028.1, forward strand.
ACTCCCGACGATTACCGCATCTGGTCGAACCAGGTGGCCGAACTGATCCGGTTGATTGACGAAAAAACCGATCGGTGGCTCGAACTGAGCGAGATCGTTGAAGATGAATAATCTGATCGAATCATACTCCACTGATTTTTAATATAATCAACCCGTGGGATTCAGTTCCCACATCTGATGAACAGCCGAAACCATTCCATCAATGTCCTGTTTCATCATACAATCGAAATGCTTTTTCGGGCAGCTTTTGTAACCGATTTTTGAACATGGCCGGCAGGAAAGTCCTTTAACCTCAAAAATCCGGTAACGTTCAGGATTTGCGGGCATGTAAGGATACATCCCCAACTCAGGAACGGTGTTTCCCCAGACGGAAATGACCGGTTTTTTGAAAGCAGCAGCGATGTGCATCAATCCGGTATCGTTGCTAATAATCACGCGCGCCTGCTCCACCAAAGAGGCTGACTGGTTCAGGCTGAACTTGCCACACGCCGACCACACGTGGCTGCCGGCTTCCCTTTCGATCAAATTGCCTTCCGGGGCATCTTCCCTCCCGCCGAGAATTATAACAGGAAAAGCAACCTTTTTCAGCAGCGCAACTACCTTGTCCACAGGTAACTGTTTGGTTTTGTGCTTTCCGCCGATAACCACGGCCACATAACCACTCCGGTGGCCATCAGGAATTTCACCCAGACTTACACGATCATTTTCAGGAATAAAATAATCAAGCCCTTCGCCATCATTTCGCACGCCCAACGGATTTACCGCTTTGAAATATCGGTCAACAATATGAATATCAGGCATCAGGTTGATCTTTAACGCCACCAGCAGCCATTTTTTAAAGTTAAGCTTTGGAAATGCAGAACTTTTAACACCAAGACGCCATCTTACTCCCTGCGAACGGAAATTCTTGTGAAGGTCAACCACATAATCATACTTTTCAGCTTTCAGGATAGGGATAACTTCACCAATCTTTTTGTCAATAGTGATGATTTTGGTGATATAAGGATTGGATTTCAGCACCGGCGCAAATGCCTTTTTGGTGAGATAATGAATTTCGCAACCGGGAGGCTGCTTCTTCAGGCGCCGCACCACCGGAGTAGTAAGCACGATATCGCCGATGGAACTGAATCGTATGACGAGAATCTTCTTCAATCTGAAATTTTTGGCGAAAGTAAAGAAAACGAATCTTCCGCCATTGACGTCTCAACGCAGGAGATTTTTGACGTTTCAGATTTAACAAATTCTTAATTTTCAGGCAAATGATTAGTCCGGTTCTTTTTCTAATTTTGCCTTTCAAAATTTGATTTTCAGGTGTTTACATTAAACCTTATGAAATGAAAAAACTCACCGCTAAGCAAGAAGGTTTCTTCTCTTCCGGGGCAGCAATACTGGTATTGTTCACTACTATACTCGACCCTGTCATATCCATGATTATCGCCGTTGCTGCCTTTGTCATATTTGCCGGATATAAATTTCTGATAGCCGAATAAGAACCGGAATCATGGAAAGTTTTGCGATCAACGTACTGATTTTCATCTTTTCGGCTACCATTATTTTTCATTTGCTGATTATGATGAAGATTGTCCCATCAGGCATCATCTGGGGCGGCCGAATCAAATCTGACAGACAAATGTACCGTCTTGAAATGGTTTCAATATCCCTCAACATTATCTTCCTGATTTTTATGCTGATTATCGGAGGGAACCTGAATCTGCCGGTTCATAACACTGTGATCAAAATCAGCCTTTGGATTATGACATGCCTCTTTTTGCTGAATACGATCGGAAATATTTTCTCTTCGAATAATTTGGAGCGTATGGTTTTTACTCCCGTTACTTTGATTATCACCTGCCTGCTTTTAGTTCTTGTCCTTTCCTGAAATCTTGTCAAACATTGATTATGAGCAAAATAACAAACTTTGTTCGCGTTAATGGAGAAAATTATCTTCAGTATCCCGAAGTAGTGTGTTTCACTAACACGAAGCATCCAGCCTTTCAACACAAGATCGAATGGCTGAAAATCAGGTTCGCCGAAGGATTAAGGATCAACCTGATCTATTTGGAAGGAATTAAGCGCGCCGTCGGTTTTATTGAATATGTTCCGGGGGAATTTGCCAGGCGTGCCGTCTCCGCAAAGGATTACATGTTTATTCACTGCATATATGTCTATCCCAATGACATTAAGGGAAAAGGGCTGGGCAGCATGCTTCTGGAAGATTGCATGCAGGATGCGCGAAAAATTGGAAAACATGGGCTGGCTGTTGTTACGAGCAGTAAAGCATTTATGGCTGGAAGTGCGTTGTTCCTGAAAAACGGATTTATCCTGGTTGATACTGACACTCAGGGAAATGAACTAATGGTAAAAAGATTTGATGATGTTCCGATGCCCGTTTTTAACGACTGGAAAGCGAAACTCGCAGAAATCGAGGGACTTCAAATACTTTACTCCAGGCAATGCCCGTGGGTCGCAAGACTGATTGACGAAATCAAGAACTCAGGGATTTCTGAAAAGCTTGGGATAAAAATCAGCGAACTACAAACTGCCGGAGAAGCACAGCAGGCGCCTTCGGTGTATGCAGTTTTCAACTTCATCCGTGATGGCCGGCTTCTTGCCGATCGCTACGTCTCCTTCACCCGGTTCAACAACATCCTGAAGAAGGAGCAACTGATCTGAAAGTCCGACTAAACAACATTTTAATAAATATGTGTTTTCTCTTCCTTTGCAAAGGTGGCTGGTAAAACAGGTATTCAGCAGTAACCAATTAAACATTTGAATACACTAAAAATCGTGTAAATGAAATCAGATAAAAAATCCATAAAATCTCATCACGGCAATAAATACGCTGATGAGATTTTTAAAAGCATGCATGCTGCACTCGAAACATACTCAAACGTGCACAGAGGTAGCGGTCATTTTTCCATTGTAACCACCCACCTTTACGAAACGGCAAGAACTATTGTGCTTGATTTTCTTGGGTTAGACAGAAAGGATTGGGAGATTATATTCCTGTCTCAACGCAGGGTTTCACAATTTGCCCGGAGCCTCACCCCGGGATGCTATAAGATCCTTACTGACAAAGATTTTGGTTTGTTCCTGGGAGTGAGTGCGTTAGCAGTGCAAAAAAAAGCATTGCCACCGGGCGCTCCTTTCGAACCAGGGGGAGGGTCAACCAGGTTGTACGGTTCAAACTGGGTAATCTGGGCGAAATCACCTGAGAAAAACGAAGCTGGAACCCCTCCGATCATCAATATCATAGGATTTGCCAAAGCATTGCTATTGATCCAACAGCATGGTGAAGGTATATCTTTTAGTGAGGATTTCCGTGTCTTCACCGCAGATGAAATTCTGTTTCAAGACGAATTGTTGAGCTTCTCAGGGAAGGATTTGGAAGATAAGTTATGCAACACGCTTATTGGGCGCAATGTACAGGTTCCAACATCTCTTGGGATTAAACCATTCATCAACCTCGACAACAGCGCCAGCACCCCCACTTTTGAGCCGGTTTTTAGGGCTTTTGTACAAAGCAGTTTTCAATCGGAAAAAGTCAAAAATGAAATAATTAGCAAAGTCAAACAAATTATTTCGGAAACTTTGGGTGCTCCCCTTAAGGATTACGAAGTACTATTCACTGCAAACACCACCGAGTCAATTAATATAGTGGCACAAAATCTATTCGAATCGCTTGAGAATGGGATGGAAAATATTGTTTTGGGAACCACATTGGAGCATTCATCCAATGATCTCCCCTGGCGCAGTGTAAATCAAGCTTCGAACATCCGGGTGCGGGTTGATAAGGAGGGATTTGTTGATCTTACAGAACTTGAATTCCTTTTGAAAAGCTACAACCAGGATTGGTTGCACGGATCAAAACGCATCCGGCTGGTCACGGTAGGCGCAGCATCCAACGTTCTTGGCACCTGCAACGACCTCGTTGAGATTGGTATACTTGCTCATCGTTACGGCGCAATGTTTTTTGCCGATGCAGCCCAGCTGATTGCGCACCGCAAAGTAAATATGGAGGCTGCCGGAATTGACTTCCTGGCATTTTCAGGTCACAAGGTTTACTCACCTTTTGGATGCGGGGTTCTTGTTGCAAAAAAGGGGTTGTTTAATCTAAACCCGGAGAAAGCTGAAGAGATAAGGATTTCGGGAGAAGAAAATGCCGGTGGCATCGCAGCTTTGGGAAAAGCATTATTAATGCTAAATAAAATCGGATTCGAAATTATCGAGCGTAAAGAATATCAGCTTACCGCAAAAACCCTGAAATCAATGAAGCTGATTGAAAATTTGAAAATTTATGGAATTCAGGATGAACAATCACAGAGCATGGCAGTAAAAATTGGGGTTATCCCTTTTGAAATTAAAAACAAAATGGCCGGTGGTATTGCCCGTAAGCTGGCCCAAAATGCAGGTATTGGTATCCGGTTTGGATGCCATTGTGCACATCTTCTTGTAAAGTTTCTTCTGAATTTCACTCCGGTTCAGGAAAAAATACAGCGTTTCGTGCTGCAGCTTTTTCCCGGCCTAACATTACAGGGTATGGCAAGAGTAAGTTTCGGAATTCAGAACACCGACAACGATGTGGATGTCCTGATTGAGGAACTGCACCGGATAGCTGGAACCAAAACCTCTAAAGATCAGCAAAATGCCGGGCATTTCAGGGAAAACAGGTTCAACTCCGCAGGTTTAAAGAAACAAATTAATGAATTTGTAAAAGACCGGGAATTGCTGGTTTATGGTCGGTTGAGCTGATTTTCTACTTTTGCTCAACAAAAACGCATTATATGGACAGGAATCACTTATCAGGTTATGGCCGGAATGCTGTAATCATCAACATGTTTGGAATCGTCTTTTCGGGACTGGTTTTTCCATTGCTGGCAATGATTTTCACCCCTCAACCACCCTGGCAGGATGCAGCGCTGTTTGCTTCCAGTTATCATCCGCTGCAAACGCTTACTTTTTTCTGCGGGTTTTTTCTGGTAATCGGCTCACTGCTAACCTTCGCTGTCCTTTATCTTACAGCTCCGGCAACTAAAAAATTTCAGGCATTTTCAGGATTGATTATCAACGTGGTTTTCACTGCGGTTGTCTTTTTGAATTACATCATTCAAACCACCTATATTCCTTACCTTGCCACACATTTTCCTTCCGAAACCGATATGGTACTACCCGTTTTTACTATGGCAAATCCCGGCTCCTTTGCCTGGGCGCTCGAAATGTACGGCTGGGGTGGTATCGGACTGTCGTTCATTTTTATGGCATTCATTTTCAGCAACAAAGGAATGGAGAAATTACTTAAATTTCTTTTCCTCATCAACGGGATTGCCAGTTGCACCTCAGCTTTGATGACCTCGGTGGACATGACCTGGCTCTTTTCCAATGCTGGCCTGGCATCGCTGATTATTTGGAACACGCTGGTTTTTGTGATTGATATTTTCCTGTTGAAATACTTCAAAGAAATCGGGACAGCACAAAACAATGATGCAGATATGATTTGATCTTTGGACACAAAACAATTTTTCAATATTTAAAATGAGCGACAATCCAACCGAAGACATCAGCATCTTCACCGATAAAAACCTGCCGCCGGATGAAAAAGTCCTGGCAATAAAATTAGCTCCCACTTATCCGCTCTGGAAAGCTATCAGGGATTGGGTACTGGATAAATGGCCGCAAAGCCTGCCTGAGTGGAACTTTCCGGGACAAAAGTTTGGCTGGAGTTTCAGGATAAAAGATAAAAAACGGGCAATCATTTACTTGCTTCCGCGGGAAGGTTTTTTCAAAGTTGCCTTTGTTTTTGGGGAAAAAGCAACCCGGGAAATCCTTGAAAGCAATGTTTCTATCGAAGTCAAAGAGCAATTGAGGCAGTCCAGGCCTTACGCTGAGGGTCGGGGAATCAGAATTACCATTAATAAAGAAGCTGATATTCAAGACATTAAAGTACTGACCGAAATAAAAATGAACAACTAAAACCACCATGAAAACCGCAAAAATCATCGGATCAACAGGGCTTGTTGGGAGCAAACTCTGCAGCCTGGTTGCTGCGGACAACCGGTTTGAAAAAATCTATGCAGTCTCAAGGAAACCGCCGGAGAATTTAACGGCAAAGGTCAGTTTTGTTGACTTTGATTCAGGAAACTACAACATTCCGGCTTGCGTTGATTTTGCCTTTTGCTGCCTCGGCACAACAATGAAAAAGGCAGGTTCCAGAGAAGAATTCCTGAAAGTTGACCTGAAAATGGTTGCTGATTTTGCCCGAAAGTGCAAAGCTGCCGGGATTGAAAGACTGGCGGTAGTTAGTTCGATTGGCGCCAACGCAAAATCCTCCAACTTCTATCTTCAAACCAAAGGACGGATGGAGGAAGAATTGAAAAATCTTGAGTTTAAAAGGCTGGTAATTGCCCGTCCGTCGCTGCTGCTGGGCGATCGCAACGAAAAAAGGCTGGGTGAAGATATTGGAAAGACAATCAACAAACTGCTTGGTTTTCTGATGGTTGGAAAAATTCGCAAATATCGTGGGATTGAAGCGGAAAAAGTGGCCAAAGCGATGATAAAACTCGTTGGTGAAGGAGAGGGGATTTCCATCACCGAATCGGATGAACTGGAGCGGATTGCAAACGGGATGTAAAAAGTGGAGAGATATAAAATAAAAGCGCCTGAGCATCGGGAAATCGTTGCTCAGGCGCTTTTTGGCCGGATAAATCAGAATTAAAGACTGATCACTGAGTTTTCTGAATCTCCGTATTCGGTTACTTCGAAATTATCGGATTCCGGATCGTTGAACCAGCGCTGTCCATCGGCTACATAGCGGAAACGATAGTCGCGGCCGGTTTCTATCTCAAGGGTAGTGGAAAAGGAGCCATCTTTGAGGGCTTTCATTTCACCGGCTGCCTCATCCCAGTTGTTGAAGTCGCCTACAACACTGATTTTGGCGGCGCCCTGTGCGTCCGATTTCTCAACTTTAAAGGATACTTTGCAAATTGGTTTCGACTTTAAAACTTGCTTCTTGATACTCATGTTTTGATTATTTGGTTTAAAATAAAACAGTTAAAATTTTCGGGTGCAAAGAAAACATTTTTTATTTAAAATGATTCCATACAACTTCTGACGTCCCTGATTAACATAATTGTAGCAGCAGAAAAGAGGAAATTTCTTAGTCATGTAAATCATTCAGTTTAAAAATTGTTGCCCAGAAAATACCAAAACTGCATTTTTGCCACTAAAATAGAAATTTAATGAAGACTTTATCTCATTTGATCCTGCTCATCTCTCTGTCTCTTATAGCTATGATGGGCTTCACACAAACCGAGCTGGATGAGCGCGCGATGAGTTTTGATAACGGATTAGGATTTAACGCACCGGATTCGGTGTTTGGGATAACCATCCGTTTCAGAATGCAGAACCGGGTTGGTTTTCAAACAGCGTCAACGGACGATTTTTCGATAGACAATGTTGATTTCAGGGTGCGCCGGCTAAGGCTAAGGTTCGATGGCTACATTCTGAATCACAACCTGAATTACTATATCCAGCTCTCCTTTTCGAGATCAGACCAGGAATGGGATGGACAAAGCGCTCCCAACATTATCCGCGATGCGATGATTTACTATCACTTTAATCCAAAATTCTATATCGGATTAGGGCAGGGTAAACTTCCGGGCAACCGGCAGCGCATCATTTCGTCGGGTCAGTTGCAATTTGCTGATCGTTCGAATGTGAACGCAGAGTTTAACATTGACCGGGATTTTGGTATTATGCTTTACTACTCGGATAAGTTGGCCGGGATAGATTACAATTTAAAAGGAGCGATTTCGAGCGGTGAGGGTCGAAACGCACCCCCCACCGATGCCGGACTGGCTTACACTGCAAGGCTGGAGCTTCTTCCTTTGGGAAAATTTACCAATTCCGGCGATTTTTCCGAAGGCGACCTGGAGTTTGAGCCCAAACCAAAAATCTCGCTGTCGGCCGGATACAGCTTTAACGACGACGCTAAAAAGCGTGCGGGTCAACGTGGTACCGAACTTTATGAGCAGCGCGATCTGAAAAACTTTTACGCTGATTTTATGCTGAAATATATGGGCTGGGCATGGCAGACCGAGTATATGCAGCGGCGGGTGGATGATCCTTTTACCTACTCCGGCGAACAAATGGTTTTTGTTTACGATGGCCAGGGATTGAGCGCGCAGCTGAGTTATTGCATGCGAAACTACTGGGAACTGGCCTTCAGGGCTGCAAAAGTTACCCCTTCGGAAAAAGTAGAGACCTATGCAGCATCTCAGGAGGAATACACGCTTGGCATCAACAAGTACATTTACCGCCATAAAGTGAAGGCGCAGGGGAATTTCAGCCTTGTAAAAACCGGCGACATTGAAAACCTCACTGCTGAAAAAGAGTTTTTTGTCGTCATGTTCCAGATTGAACTTGGGATTTGAGATGCGGCATGGAGATGATCTATTGTGAGAAACTGTAAGGTTCTGGATTAATCAGGATAACCCTGGCACATTTCACAGGTATTAGTGTTTTATTCATTTACAACGTTTAAGCTAGAATTACTAATGATTTATATCCAGCTTACATCCTGGATTTTCATGAACATTTTAAAAAGAAAGGGTGTTATTGATTAGTTGAACAAAAAAAATGGAACTCTATTTACCAATTCTTATCATTTTCGTTGCAGCGCTGGCAGCGCCTTTTCTGGAGAAGTTGCTCAAGGGCGCTGTAGGTTGGGTACTGGCATTATTTCCACTTGGCGCTTTCGTGCATTTTACTACACTTTCGCTGCTGATCGGTGATGGTGAAACGCTTTACCGATCGGTATCCTGGATTCCATTGCTTGGGATCAATTTCTCCTTCTACCTCGACGGCCTGAGTCTGCTCTTCCTTTTGCTGATCACGGGTATTGGCACGCTGGTGCTGATCTACTCGGGGTATTATATGAAAAATTACCAGCTCAAAGACCGGTTCTACATGTACCTGATGTTTTTTATGGCCGCTATGATGGGTTTGGTGCTGACCGGAAACCTGATTACACTGTTTCTGTTTTGGGAGCTGACAAGCATCAGTTCGTTCATGCTGATTGGTTTTTTTCATGAAAAAGACTCCTCACGGTTTGCTTCTCAACAGGCATTGCTAATCACTACCATGGGCGGTCTGGCGCTGATTTCAGGTATTGTGCTGATTAACCAGATTTCCGGAACCTATGAAATACCATACATTTTAAGTAACCCTGAAATACTTACCGGCAGCCCGATGTATCTTGCGGTGCTTGTCCTTATTCTGATGGGGGCATTTACCAAATCGGCACAGTTTCCTTTTCATTTCTGGCTTCCGGGCGCAATGGCGGGCCCTTCGCCGGTGAGTGCATTCCTCCACTCTGCTACGATGGTGAAAGCGGGTGTTTACCTGCTTATGAGGTTAAGTCCGGCGCTGGGCGGAACTCCCGAATGGAAACTTATTCTGACGGTGGCTGGTGTTGTAACCATGTTTTTTGGAGCCTACTTTGCCCTCACCCAAACCGATTTGAAGAGAATCCTGGCCTACACCACGGTGAGCGCCCTGGGAACGTTGATTTTGCTGACCGGAATCGGTAGCGAAGAGTCCATTAAGGCTGCAATCGTATTTCTCGTAGTGCACTCGCTTTACAAAGGCTCGTTATTTATGGTTGCCGGTTCGATAGATAAAAAAACCGGAACCCGCGATCTGAATCTTCTCGGTGGTTTGAGCAAAAAGATGCCTTTCACTACCGCTGTCTCTTTGATAGCGCTATTCTCAATGGCCGGCCTTCCGCCATTTATTGGATTTATCGGTAAGGAATTGATTTATGAAGCAAAGGATGCCATCCCTGATGCAGCCAATTTCCTGCTGATCATGAGTATCCTGTCCAACGCACTTTTGGTGTCGGTTTCAGGGATTTTTGCATGGAAAGTTTTCTTCGGACCGGCCGGCAATACTCCCATCGAACCAAAAGAAACCCCGGTGAATTTGTGGCTGGGGCCAGCAGTGCTCGCCTTTTTTAGCCTGATCCTTGCAGTTTTTCCCGGATTTTTCACCAGCAACGTGGCTGGCCCGGCAGTAAAAGCCATCATTGCCGATGATGTCAAAGTAAAATTGTCACTCTGGCATGGGTTCAATATGATTTTGCTGTACAGTCTTATCACGGTTGTAGCTGGTGTGCTGATTTTCGCTTTCCGCCAAAGAATTGTCCCGACGCTTTGCCGAATCAACTCAGTTATTGTAAGATTCAGATTTACAGAGGTTTTTGGTAAGATGATATCCTATTTTCTTACCTTCACCAAAAAGAAAACGAGTATTGTTCAAAACGGAAAACAACGGCTCTATCTGCTGGCAATTTTTACTTCAACATCGGTTTTGATTGGTTTTATGATCTTTAAATCGGAATTCTGGAAGCTGGATTTTCAATTCAGCCCGATCTCCTATTACGGTGTGGGAATATCAGTACTGATGATTGCGGCTACCCTTATCTCTGTCTTTTCGCGATCGAGGGTAACAGCTATAATTTCGATGGGTGTTGTTGGATTTGGCGTGGCGCTTATCTTCCTTTTTTACAGTGCTCCCGATGTGGCCATTACTCAGATTCTTGTTGATACGCTCATTGTGATCCTGTTCGTAATGGTAATCTATCATCTCCCAAAATTCAGGAAATTCAGTAACAGGTCTGCGCGAATCAGAGATGGGTTTGTTTCCGTCATTTTTGGCGGCCTGATGACTTGTCTGGCACTGATATCCAATCAAGCCAACCTGTTTCCTGCCATATCCGGCTATTTCAACGAGCACAGCTACCTTTCGGCCTATGGACGTAATGTTGTTAATGTTATTCTGGTTGATTTTCGTGCGATGGATACTTTGGGAGAAATTACCGTGCTCATTATCGCCGCGCTTGGTGTTTATTCGCTGATTACCATGAAATTTAAAGAGAGGAAAGGAGAAATTGGAAAATGAGTTCACAAATCATCCAGATGTCAGCCAAATACCTCAAGCCGTTGCTATTAGCATTGTCGCTGTTTGTCCTTTACCGGGGTCACAACACTCCGGGGGGCGGATTCATCGGGGGTTTGCTTGCTGCCAGCGGTTACATCTTATATATGATGGCCTATGGCGCAAAGATAACTTTGATCAAAATGTGGCTGAAACCATTCAATCTTGCGGCCCTGGGACTTTTAATTGCCCTGGTTAGTAGCTTTTTTGGGCCAATGGTTGGTGAGGTATTTATGGCTGGCCAATGGTTTAGCTTTATGGAGATAAAACTTGGTACCCCGACACTTTTTGATGTGGGGGTCTATCTTACGGTCACCGGAGTGATGCTGATCATTATGATTGCAATTTTTGAAAATCTTGAAACATGGAACTGATAATCTCAATAGTCATCGGAGTGATGTATGCTGCCGGCGCTTACTTGCTTCTTCGCCGGAGTATAGTAAAATTGATCCTTGGAATTATCTTCCTCGGAAATGCTACCAATCTACTTATCCTTCTGGCTGGCGGGCTTACGTGGGGAGCGCCTGCATTTGTCGAAAAAGGAGCCGGGGTGGTATCGCAGGGAAGCGCGGATCCCTTACCCCAAGCGCTGATCCTTACAGCTATTGTAATTGGCTTTGGCTTAACAGCCTTTGCTTTGGCGCTGATGTACAGGTTTTACCGCATCAGCGGCACCGATGATATTGACCAGGTAACCGAATAATAAGCCATGATACCATTGATTTTATTACCGGTAATTATCCCTTTGGCTACATTTATTCTGTTGCTGTTCTTCCGGCGATCGCTGGTTATCAATCAGACTGTTACTATACTCAGCGCATTTATCCAGTTTGTGGTGGGCTGTATGATTCTTATCAATGTAGCAGGCGATGGCATCCTGGTGAGTCAACCAGGCAACTGGCCTGCACCCTTCGGAATTACTTTTGTTGCAGATCTATTCAGTGCTATCATGCTGATTTTGGCCGGGTTAATTAGCCTGGTGATAAGTATTTACTCCATTTCCGGTTTTTCAAAGGATTTTCAAAAAGGAATTTATTACCCGTTGATTTCCATTCTGATGATGGGTGTAAACGGCGCTTTTGTTACCGGAGATGTCTTCAATCTTTATGTCTGGTTCGAAGTTATGATTATCAGTTCATTCGTTCTGCTAACACTTGGCGGAACAAAAGCCCAGATGTACGGTGGCTTGAAATACATGACCATGAACCTGATATCCTCCATGGTTTTCCTAACCGGGCTTGGGCTGCTGTATGGTCAAACCGGCACTCTTAATATCGCCGATCTCGCTCTGAAAATGAGAACGTTGGAGTCTTCTCCGCTGATAACCACTATCGCCATGCTCTTTTTCATTGCATTTGGCATAAAGGCTGCACTATTTCCTTTCTTTTTCTGGCTACCTGCATCTTACCATACTCCGCCGGTCACGATCACAGCGCTGTTTTCGGGGTTGATGACCAAAGTGGGCATTTACGCCATGATCCGGTTTTTCACCATGATCTTTGTGCACGATCAGCAATTCTGGCAGCCCTTGTTGCTGACTATTGGCGGCCTCACCATGGTGGTGGGTGTACTCACGGCCGCATCACAGTATGACTTACGGCGGATATTATCCTTTCACATCATAAGCCAGATAGGTTACATGGTCTTCGGTTTAGGGCTTTTCACCATTTCGGGTGTGGCCGGCGCCATTTATTTCCTCGCCCACAACATTGTGGCTAAAACCAACACCTTCCTTATGGCAGGAATAATCAATCGTATCAAAGGTACTTTTGATCTTAAAGCCCTCGGGGGAATTTACCGCACCTATCCATTCATCTCTTTACTGATGTTCATCCCGATTATGAGCCTTGCAGGGGTTCCTCCGTTGTCGGGTTTTTTTGGAAAATTGCTGTTGATCATCGCTGGTTTTGAGTCGAAACAATGGTGGATTACAGGAGTCGCCGTTTTTGTAAGCTTATTTACCCTCTTTTCGATGATCAAAATATGGAATGAGGGATTTTGGAAAAAAGTTCCTGACGAAGACGTTCCGGCAGCAAAAAGGAGCGTTCCTTTCACGATGGTACTTCCGGTCGTTATTCTTGCATTACTTACTGTTGTGATGGGATTTGCTGCAGAACCGTTAATAAGGTTAAGTACAGCAGCGGCCAGTCAGATGATTAATCCGGACGAATATATACAGGCAGTTTTAGGGAGGTAATTATGAAAAAAGTAACCAGCATACTGACGAAAATTTTCCGGGGAACTGGCTTCCTGGTCTATTATATCAAAGAGATGATCCTGGCTAACCTGCTTATTGCCAGGGATATTCTCACCCCACGACCAGTTCTCACCCCTGGTATTTTAAAGTTGAAACTCGATTGTGTTTCTGACCACGAAATACTCACTTTCTTTAATCTGTTGACGATGACTCCTGGTTCGCTGAGCATTGACATTTCAGATGACAAAAAGTATTTGTATGTCCATTTATGGAACGTTAGCGACATATCTGCCACCAAAGAAGAGATTAAAAAAACGCTTGAAAAACGTGTACTGGAGGTTTACCGATGATGATTCAAAATTATTCAGTGATTGGCGTGGCCTCATTGGCGGCTTTTGCAATTCTCACCATTTCGATGATGTTTGCATTCTGGCGGCTGGTCAGGGGTCCATCGCTTCCCGACAGGGTGGTAGCGCTCGACCTGATGGCAAATCTTACCATCGGAATGATATTCTCGCTCGTACTGTTCACAGGAGAGATTGTATATCTCGATGTGGCGGTGTTTATTGCCATGATTGTTTTTTTGGGAAACGTGGCTATAGCAAGATTTTTAAAAAGGAGGGTCAATGATCAGTGAATGGATTGTGGCTGTATTGCTTGTTCTGGGTGCATTGTTCATGTTTATTGCATCGCTGGGCATTGTTCGCCTGAAGGATTTTTATATGCGGATGCACGCATCCACCAAAGCGCCATCGCTCGGGATTTTTCTGATGGTGATCGGGATTATCGTTTTCTTTTTCGATTTCCGCTCCACATTTGAGGGGCTGGTAATCATACTTTTTGTTTTTTTGACCACCCCCATCGGTTCGCACATGATATCACGGGTTGCCCACTCGATGGGAGTCGAAAAGGATAAAAATACCGTGATTGACGAGTTGGATGAGGATACTAAGCCTGTTCAGAAAAAATTTCCTGAGGCTGTAGAGAAAATCCAGGGTAGGAAAAAATATAGTTAGGAAAGGTTTGAGACCAGTTTAAAACCAATACCGTGTACGTTGATCAGTTCAACGTTTTTATCCTCCTTCAGGAATTTCCTGAGTTTGGTAACATAAACATCCATACTGCGGGCATTGAAGTAGCTGTCGTCGTTCCATATTTCCTTCAGAGCATAGCTGCGGTCGAGAACCTGGTTAAGGTTGAGCGAAAGCAGCCTGAGCAATGCCGATTCTTTGGATGTAAGTTTCTGATCTCTCTCTCTGTAAGATAACATCTGGCGGTTGAAATCAAAAATATACTCCCCGATTTTGAAGATATTGTTTCCGATTTCGCCACCTCTGCGCTCTCTTGCCCGACGAAGAATTGCCGCCATTCTCACCAGCAACTCTTCCATGCTGAAGGGTTTGGTGAGGTAATCGTCGGCCCCGAGCGAAAAACCTTTCAGTTTATCTTCCTGCATTGATTTGGCTGTAAGGAAAAGCACGGGAATGGTTTTATCTTTTTCTCTGATCTCTTTCACCAGCGTAAATCCGTCCTTAATGGGCATCATGACATCTACGATGCAAAAACTGAAATAACCCTTTTCGAATGCCACTATTGCTTCCTGTCCGTTCACACAAAGTGTTGTTTCGTAACCTTTTACATCCAGATATGATTTCAAGACACTGCCAAGATTTTTGTCATCCTCGGCAAGCAGTACTTTGACTTTTTGTGGTACCTTCTCCATGGAAATCACTGTTTTGGATTAATTTTTTCGAGCGTAAAATTAACAGATTTTTTAAAAAAGAAATAAAAATCTCAATTTTCAGCTTTTTTTTGACTTTCCTGAAAAAGGTAGATACAAAGTGAATCTGGAGCCTTTTTTCAATTCGCTCTCCACCAGGATTTTCCCGCCATGGCGTTCGACGATCGTTTTTACATAACTGAGTCCCAGGCCGAAACCTTTAACATCGTGTATGTTTCCGGTGGGCACCCGGTACAGTTTGTCGAAGATCTTTTTTTGATCCTCTTTGCTGATGCCAATTCCATTGTCAATTACCGAAATCGTAACTCCCTCGCCATAATTTCCGGTGGCAATTTCAATCTGAGGTTTACGGGGTGAGTATTTGGTTGCATTATCCACCAGGTTGGAAATGGCGTTGGTCAGGTGCCATTTGTCGGCAAAAATAAAGGGACGATCTGCATGAAGGCTTGTGGTTATTTTACCATCTTTAACTTCGATATGCATTCCATGGGTATGAATCACATGGTTGATGATCTCGTTAACATTCACCTTTTCGCGTTTAAGCCTGAAATCTTCTTTTTCGATGATTGCGTTCTGGAGAATTTTCTCAACAATTCCCCCAAGTCGCTGATTTTCATCACCAATAATTTTAAGGTAGTTAGCGGCAAGGGTTTCGTTATTTTTTACATCCGGATCATTCATAGCCTCACAAGCCAGTGATATCGTGGCAATCGGAGTTTTGATTTCGTGGGTCATGTTGTTTATGAAATCCGTCTTCATTTCCGAAAGCCGGTTTTGCCACACAATTACTTTGATCACATAAATAAACAGCATCACTATTATGATGATCAGAATCAGTGAGATAAGGATCATTCCGGCCGTTTGCCTGAGTAGAAATCTTGTTTTGTAAGGAAAATAAACCATGAGGTAATCAGGGTTTTCAGCCAGTTCGCCGGGATAGAGAATGTGAATAAATGCATTGTCTAACAGTTCATCGCTGAATTGCCCGGTTTTTTCGATAACGAGCTGTTGCTTGGAAGTACTAAAAACACCAAATTCGAACTGGGTTGAGATTCTTTTTCTTTTGAATTCGGCCGTAAGTAACGAATCAAGGATGGACTTCGTAAGAACTACTTCTACATCCGGAGCCTCCGGGTTGGCAAGCATTTCATCTAAAAGATCCCTTGCCATGTATGTTTTTCGGATGATTTCCCTCACCTGGTCAGCATTTGGCCTGGTGGCAACAGTATCTTCAAGAAACATGTTTATCGAATCAATCGAGTTGATAAACCGGTTTACGTTGGCCCGCTGAATCTGGGTGTTCCGAAGCTGGTCGTAGATTTCAATCTTTTCAAGTTTGGTAATGACTTCATTTACAGCTTCGTTAACCTTATTTTGAAAATCCATCCTTTCGACCTCAACCGTATTGATTACCCAATACACCTGCACCGCCAGCAAACTAAGCAAGACAAAAGAGGTAACCAGGATGATGAAATTGATCAGTTTTTTGTTCATGTTTTGAAAGAGGAAGATGCTTTTTCCGGCATCGTCAGGGAACAAAAATAGTTCTTAGAAAAGTGCTCAAAGTGAATGATTAACGTAATTTAACCTCTTTTATAGACCTTTAACTTTATGAATAAACCGAAAGATCGGGCAATGGTATTTGACCGTATTTCAGAACTGATTCGTATTCGAAGTTCAGGCAAAAAAATGCAATAAAAAAAGACCATCTTTAACTGATGGCCTTAGTCGGGATGGCGAGATTCGAACTCGCGGCCTCCACGTCCCGAACGTGGCGCGCTAGCCTGGCTGCGCTACATCCCGCTTAAATCAGGCGCAAAAGTAGAATTTTTTTCTGTGCTGATAAATTTCAAAAATTATTTCAGTGCAACCGGCGGACTTCCGGATCAAACCAATAATCGTACTTTTACCGTTTTAAATCAAAATATGAAGCGAGATGAATTATCGAATTTTATATCTGATTCATGTTATTTTAATTAGCATTAATGGGCTATCTCAACATCAAAACATAATGATTGTGAATGTGAATGGCCCCAATGAGCCTGCTATCGCCATCGACCCCAATAATACCCAGCGCATGATTGGCGGGTCGAATCTCAACTTTTACTTTTACTCCAACGATGCAGGGCACACCTGGCAATACGGTGTACTCACATCGGCAACGCTTGGCGTCTGGGGGGATCCTGTCACACTGATTGACAACGACGGCGGTTATTATTTTTTCCACCTGGCCAATCCAGCCTCCGGAAATTGGATTGACCGGATTGTTTGTCAGAAATCCACCAATGGCGGGCTAACCTGGAACGAGGGTACCTACATGGGATTGAACGGTACCAAGGCGCAGGATAAAGAGTGGGCAATCATTGACCGTAACAATGGAAGTATTTATGTAACCTGGACGCAGTTCGATCAGTACGGAAGTTCCAACCCCGATCATCGCAGCAACATCATGTTTTCGAAATCTACCGATAAGGGCGAAAGTTGGGCGCCGGCCATAAGGATTAATGAAGTTGACGGCGATTGCGTTGACAGCGACAACACCACCGAGGGTGCCGTGCCTGCAGTGGGTCCTGATGGCGAAATTTACGTGGCATGGGCAGGCCCTGTCGGGATTGTTTTCGATAAATCCTACGATCAGGGCGAAACCTGGTTGGAAAACGACATTTTTGTGTCGGATATGCCCGGCGGATGGGACATTACCATTCCGGGAATTTACCGCTGCAACGGAATGCCGGTAACGGTGTGCGATCTGAGTGGCGGGCCAAATCACGGCACAATATACATCAATTGGTCTGACCAGCGCAATGGCGGGGATGATACCGATGTCTGGCTGATCAAATCTACCGACGGCGGCCAAACCTGGTCGGAGCGCAAAAGGGTAAACGATGATCCACCCGGCAAACACCAGTTTTTTACCTGGATGGCTGTGGATCAGGTAACCGGCAATCTGCATTTTGTTTATTATGACCGCCGTAATCACAACGACGATCACACGGATGTTTACATGGCGGTTTCGAGAGACGGAGGCGAGTCGTTTTTCAACTACAAAGTAAGCGAAGAGCCCTTTCTGCCCAGTTCCTGGATATTTTTCGGAGATTATAACAATGTTGCCGCACACAACAATGTAGTGAGGCCAGTCTGGACCAGAATGCACAATAACGAGCGCAGTATCTGGACAGCCATTATTGACGAAGTGTTTCTCGGTACCCGGGATTTTGAAGAACCTTCCATTCCTTTTGCTCTCGAACAAAATTATCCCAATCCGTTTTATGGAAGCACAAGCTTTTCGTTCAGGTTGAAGCGCCCTTCGAAAGTAACACTCAGGATTTACAATCTTTTTGGCGCTGAAATCGCAATGCTGATCAACGATGAATTCAGGGCTGCGGGAAACTATACGGTCCATTTCGATTCACGCAATCACTCGCTTCAGCCTGGCGTCTATTATTTTTCACTGTCAGGCAACGATGTCAACCAGGTTAGAAAAATGATTATCGAAAGGTAGAGAACCGGCTAAATTGCTGACCACCTGAAACATATTTCTTTGCAGATTGTTTTTTGATCTTACATTTGCAAAATTCAAATTTCACACAAGGAAACCAAATGAACGAACGCTTACGTTTTATCCTGTCGAATATCCGCAAACTGGCGCTGGAAGAGGGAATTGAAAATCTATCCGTTCAAACGATCTGCGACCGTCTCTCCATCTGTCGCGACGAGCTTTTTACAATGATCAGCGATGAAAACGACCTGGCCAGCAAAGTGTTGGAGTTTGAGCGTGAGAGTTTTCAGGCAATCTTTAATGAATACAATTTCGATGGGATGAATGCCATTGACATTCTGATGATCGTAAGCCGCGAAATAGCAAGCCGTTACTATGATGTTACACCGGCAGTATCGAGGTCGCTCAAACAGCGTTTCCCGGAAATTTACCAGGATCATTTTCAAAAAAGACTCGAATTTATCTTTGGAAAAATCCAGATCAACCTGCAGAAAGGCATCAGCCAGGGAATGTACCGCCCTGACCTGAGTATTGAGATGATAGCCCGTCTTTACCTGAGCCGCCTTATTGATATCCACAACGAAACTATTTTCCCCCCCAATCAATTCAGCTTCAAAACTTTATTTGAGGTAATGTTCGATAACTTTGTCAGAAGCGTTGCCACCACTAATGGCCTGACATATTACGAAACAAAGGTCAAAAACCTCGACTGGCAGCAGTAATTCATAACATTCTCTTACAAACTCATCTTTCGAAGAACTCGTCACGTTGATAGTTGTTCCTTTGCAAAACTTTGGAAACGATTTATGTTGAAAACGTTTCCAAAATTAATCAGGAATTAAAAACTATATACTATTGGCAGAGTCAGAAAAAACCCGAAAGATCATCAGCGAAAGCATAAAGCTTTTCAGATACGGCATTCGCAGCGTCTCGATGGACGACATAGCCCGGGAACTGGGTATGTCGAAAAAAACACTCTACGAATATTTCGACAACAAATCCAGCCTTTTATCTGCTATTTTAAGGACCACTGTTGATGATTTTTCCGAGTGGTACGAAAATCTGAAATTACAGGATTTGAACGCTATTGACGAATTGCTGCAGATTAGCAAGCGGGTGAATGATGAGTTTGCCAAATTTTCTCCATCCAACAATTACGACCTTAAAAAGTACTACCCTGAGGTGATCAAGGAACATATCACCCACGAAAAAAAACCCACTTATACTATCCTGGTAGAAAACCTGAAAAAAGGAATTGCCGGAAACATCTACCGCAACGATCTTGATATTGAATTGATTGCAGAATTGTACATTCAAAAAATGGTTGCTTTGCATACATCGGACGACTTTTGGTTCGACGCAGGAATTACTTTCGAAAAAATCTTTGAAACCATGTTCGAAAACCACATCAGGGGCATTGTAAATCCAGTCGGGCTGGAATATTTTGAACAACGTAAATCACAATTAAAACTCGATAATTAGTTATGAAACATCAGTTGCTGTTAGCTTTTACATGCCTGGTAATAGGTGTAAGCGCTCTCTATTCGCAGGATACAATGAATAAGGCGGTGATGAAAATTTCGCTTGAGCAGGCCAAAGAGTATGCTTATAAGAACAATTACGATGTCATCAATGCCATGAAAGACATCGAAATAGCGCGAAAGCAAATGACCGAAGCCACTGCCACCGGATTGCCGCAGGTTAGCGCTTCGGTTGCCTACAACAATTTTCTAAGCATCCCAACGCAGTTAATTCCGGGTGAGTTTTTCGGAGAGGAGCCAGGCACTTTCATTCCGGTGAAATTCGGCACCCAGCACAACATGACCCTTTCCGGAACGGTCAATCAGTTGATTTTCAGCGGGGAATACATTGTTGCACTGCAGGCTACAAAGGCATTTATCAACATGTCGAACAAGCAGTACGAAAAACAAGTGATCGAACTGGAAAAAAATGTCAGCGAATCCTATTACCTGGTGCTGATTGCCGAACGCAATCTGAAAATCGTTGAAGAGACGCTCCAGTCGCTCACCGAGATCCGGGATGCCAATGCCGTTTTGTTTGAGAATGGCTTTGTTGAGGATTTGGACGTAGATCAGACGGATTTGTTGCTCACCGACCTACAGGCCACGCTTATCAACATCAGGAACAACCTCGATGTTTCCAAAAATCTTTTGAAATTTCAAATGGGACTGAAGCTCGAGAACGAAATCGAGCTTACGGACAATCTTGATGTTTTCCTGGATCAGATTGAAAGGGATGTTCTTGTGGAAACCGAATTCAATTACAACAACAACATTGATTACCAGATTCTTCTCAATCAACAGGAGCTGGCGCATCTCAACATGAAACGCTTCAACTCGCAGTACCTTCCACGGTTATATGGCTATTTGACTTACTCCGAAAATGCCCAGCGAAACGAGTGGAACTTCCTCGAGAGCAACCAAGACTGGTATAATTCTTCCATCTTAGGTGTGCAGATGGATATCCCTATATTTCAAAGCGGAGCACGCTCATCAAGGGTGAGCCAGGCTAAGATCCAGATGGAAAAACTGGATGTGATGGGCGACAAACTCAGATCAGGCCTTGATATTCAATACGCAACCTACAGGAACAACTTCATCAATTCGTGGAAAGTTTATAAAAACAAGGAACAGGCACTGCAACTTTCGGATAAAATTTACAACCGTACAAAGACCAAAGTGATTGAAGGCGTTTCCTCTTCCATCGAACTTCAGCAAAATTATAATCAATACCTTAATTCGGAGCGGGAATACATAATGGCCATGCTCGAATTGCTTGTTACTAAACTTGAACTCGATAAACTAACCAGATAACTAAAAACCATGAAATCAACTCCCATAAACAAACTGCCGGCAGTCTTTTATGCCATTGTAATGATCTTAATAACCTCAGGATTATTCACAGGTTGCGCATCAAAAACCGACGATAACGCGCGGCTTCAACAATTGCTTAGCCAGCGCAGGAATATTGACAAAGAGATCAGTGAGATAGAGCAGCGTATGGCAGCGGCCCCGGATGCTACAGAAAAAAATGTTCCCTCGGTAAATGTCATTCGGCTCGAGCAAAAGCCGTTTGCTTTTTATTTGCAGGTCAGAGGCAAAGTAGAGTCGGATAATACCATTTTTGTTCCTGCTCAGCGTCCTTATATAGTCACAAAAATCCATGTGGATGTGGGCGAGTATGTGTCGAGGGGTCAGCTACTTGCCGAACTGGATAATTCCAGCATATTGCAATCGCTCAACGAAATCGAGAAGGCGCTCGAACTTGCCACAACCTTGTATGAGCGGCAGAAAAATCTCTATGATAAAAAAATCGGCACCGAAGTTCAGTACCTTCAGGCCAAACACCAGGTAGAAGATCTGGAAATCAAACTGAAGAATGTAAAAACGGAGCTGGAAAAAACCAGAATCTACTCACCGATCAGTGGCATGGTTGACCAGATCACATTAAAAGAAGGAGAAGCAGCAATCCCAAATGCCGGCGCCATCAGGGTTGCTAACTTGTCAGCTCTGAAGGTTAAGGCCAAAATTTCCGAGAACATGATTACACAGGTCAAGCGCGGAGATAAAGTAACCCTCACCTTCCCGACAGGCGATGTAACCCTCGAATCAACGATCAACTCCATTTCAAAAGTGATTGACCCCAACAACCGCACTTTCGATGTGGAGGTTCTGATCCCTGATAATGCCAAAATCAACCCGAACATGCTGGCGGTTTTATCCATTAAAACTTACGAAAATCCGCAAGGCATTGCGATTCCTTTGAATGCGGTACAAAAAAATGAGAAGGAACAATTTGTTATGGTCGCCTCGCAAAAAAGCGGCCAATGGCTGGCCGAAATCCGCAAAATCACTACCGGGCAATCTTACGAAAACTGGGTTGAAGTGAACGAAGGACTAAATGAAGGAGATGTTGTCATCACCTTCGGGATGAACAATGTAACGCTCGGAGAGCCTGTGAATCCAAAATTTTCGGAACTCTGATCCACAGGAAACGTTTTTTCATACCAGCTTAATCTTTAATAATGAATACCGAAAAACAATTTGGTCTGACCAACATGGCGGTGAAAAACAGGATCACTGTCTATATTTTCACGGTCATTATGATCGTTGCAGGGACGCTTGCTTACCAGGCTACGCCGAAAGAAAAATTCCCGGAAATCACCTTCCCCTATTTCTCTGTGTCGACTGTTTATGTAGGAACTTCGCCCGAAGACATGGAAAACCTTGTAACCTATCAGCTTGAAAAAGAGTTGAAAAGCGTTAAAGGGGTGAAAAAAATCAGCTCCAACTCCATCCAGGATTTCTCGCTCATTTTCATCGAATTTGAAACCAACGTGGACGAGAACCGTGCAATGCAGGACGTGAAAGATGCGGTGGATAAAGCCAAAAACAACCTGCCGGCTGAGCTTGCTCAGGCGCCCAACCGCCTGCCGGAGGTAACCCGGATTGATCTATCCGAAATTCCTGTGCTCTACATCAACCTGTCGGGGCCACTTGGACTGGTTAAGATGAAAGAGTATGCCGAAAATCTTCAGGACAGGATTGAAGGGCTGGAAGAGGTAACCCGTGTGGATATCGTCGGCGCATTGGACCGCGAAATCCAGGTAAATATTGACCTCTACAAAATGCAGTCGGCAGGCATCACCTTCGACCAGGTGGTGAATGCCATCCGGATGGAAAACATGACAATAACTGCCGGGATGTTCAAAATGGGGATGATGGAACGAAACATGAGGGTAGTTGGTGAATTTACCAGCCCGGAACAACTCAGATCCATCCTTTTGAAAGAGGGCGTTTACCTGAGCGATATTGCCGATATCCGGGATGATTTCCGCGAGCGTGAAAGTTATTCGCGCATGGACGGCAAAGAGATGATCACACTGAATGTGATCAAAAAATCGGGGGAGAACCTGATCGAAGCCATTGACAAGATCAAGGAGATTATCACCGAATTTGAGAATGAAGTGCCGGGCAACTATGAAATCAAAGCTACCGGCGACGAAAGCGTTATGACCCGGAACAATGTCAGTGACCTCTTCAACACCATTGTGCTGGGATTTTTGATTGTTACGCTTGTTCTGATGTTTTTTATGGGGATTGATAATGCGCTGTTTGTAGCTGTTGCCATCCCCCTGTCTATGCTCATCTCTTTTATTTTCATTCCAATGGTTGGATTTACCATGAACATGGTAGTGCTGATGGCATTTATCCTTGTTCTGGGTATTGTGGTGGACAATTCGATCGTAATCGTGGAGAACATTTATCGTATTTTCATGACCACCCCCAACCTCAACATCCAGGATTCGACGCGCCTTGCTGTGGGTGAAGTTGCCCTGCCCGTATTCACCGGAACCCTCACCACCATAATGCCTTTTGTGCCGCTTGCTTTCTGGCCGGGTGTGATCGGAAAGTTTATGCTTTTTATTCCGGTAACACTGATAATCACTCTGGTTGCCTCATTGCTTGTTGCTTATGTGATGAACCCGGTTTTTGCAGTAAGTTTTATGAAATACCGCGGCGAACAGGCGCATGAGCGGAAACTTCACCGGAAAGAGTCCATATTTCTTTTGGCGCTGACAATCCTGGCTGTTCTGATGTATGTTTTTGGCGTCTTCTTCGCTGGGAATTTCCTTGCTTTCATTGTCATCGTTTGGCTTTTCACGAAATTCGTCCTGTTTTACTTCATCGAAAAATTTCAAAAGTATGTAATTCCGAAAATGATGTCGGCCTATGAGAAATCTCTGGCGTTCTTTCTTAAAGGATACAACCCGTATCTTATCCTGGGAAGTACGGTGATTTTGTTCTTCTTCACTTTTTTCCTGATGAGTATTAAACCGCCCAAAGTGGTTCTGTTCCCCACCGGCGAGCCTAACAAAATATTTATTTATATCTCAATGCCCTCCGGAACCGATATTGAAGTTACCAACCGCGTGGCTATGCAGGTTGAAGATACGGTTTTTGCCATCCTCGGCCACAATAATCCCGATGTTGAATCGGTGATTACCAATGTGGCAGTCAATGCCGGGCAAAATATTTTCGAACGAAGTACACAATCCCGGCTGGCAAAGGTTTCGGTGAATTTTCAGGAATTCAAAAACCGCACCGGGCGCAATACTTCTGAAATACTGGAAGAGATGCGCAGAAGGGTGATTGGAATTCCGGGCGCCGAGATTGTGGTTGACCGAGAACAAGGAGGTCCTCCCACCGGAAAAGCCGTGAACCTTGAAATAAGAGGGCAAACCGACCGGCCATACCGGGATCTTATCGCATTGTCGGAACAGACCAAAATTTATATTGATTCTCTCAACATCAGGGGCATTGAAGACCTGCGCAGCGATGTGGAGATGGACAAGCCGGAAATTATAGTAAAAATTGACCGGATCAAGGCTAACCAACTCGGAATCAGCACCGCATACATAGGCTTGGCGCTTCGCACCGCACTTGCAGGAACAACCGCCTCCAAGTATCGGGAGGGCGATGATGAATTCAACATCAATGTAAGGCTGGATAAAAATTACCGCGACCGGCTGGATGACCTGATGAACATCGTAATAATGCTGCCCGGCGGCGAAAATGGCACAATGAGAGAAATCCCCATCTCAACCGTAGCTGAAATTGAATACCAGAACTCTTACGGCGGTGTAATCCACCAGAAATATCGCCCTACCGTTACGCTATCGTCAAACGTACTCACCGGTTATAATTCTAACGAAATAGTTCAGGAGCTGAAAAGTGCATTGCAGCGGTTTGAGCTTCCAGAAGGTTACGAATTTGTATTTACCGGCGAACAGGAAGACCAGGAAGAGGCTTCAGGGTTCCTTTCATCTGCGTTTTTAATAGCAATTGCTGTGGTTTTTCTGATTCTTGTTTCGCAGTTCAATTCGCTGTCAAAACCCATGATTATTATGCTGCAGGTGCTTTTCAGCATGATCGGTATTTTCCTGCTGACTACCATCTTTGGGATGAGCATTTCGGTTATCATGACAGGCATGGGGCTGATTGCGGTGATTGGTGTGGTGGTTAAAAACGGGATTATCCTGATTGATTTCATTGATATACTCATTCAGCGTGGCTACTCTTTCAAAGAAGCTGTAATTACCGGAGGGTCAACCCGTTTAACGCCGGTCTTGTTAACAGCGGCTTCAACCATTTTTGGTTTGTTGCCACTTGCCATAGGGATGAATATCAATTTTGTGACCCTTTTTACCGAGCTCAATCCACACATCTATTTCGGAGGCGACAGCGCATCATTCTGGAATCCATTGGCCTGGACGATCATTTTCGGGCTTTCGTTTGCCACATTCCTCACACTCGTTGTGATTCCAGCCATGTATTATTTACTATTCCGTAATAAATACAGTAAACCAATTGCCGCCGAAATCGTTGAATAGTAAACTTCAACTGCAATGAGAAATTTGATTTTCCAGCTATTTGCCCTGTTGTTCATCATCAATGCGTGCAATCAGCCGGTGGAACAGGCCGACAAGATCATGCCCAAAGACCGGATGGATTCCATCAGTTACATCATGGGTTATGATTATGGTCAGGGTATCCGTTCGCAGGAAATTAATGCCAATCCGCTGCTGGTTTACAAGGGATTATACGATGCCTTGAAAAAAGATCGCGGTCTGTTTGACGACACCCTTCAAAACAGGCTAATTGATGAATTTACTGCAGAACTGGAAGTTCTCGAAAAACAGCGATTCAGCGCAATGCTCGAGAAAAACCTGAAGGATGGAGAAACATTTCTCAGGGATAATAAAACCAAAGAAGGCGTATTTGAACTGCCGAGCGGGTTACAATACAAAGTGCTGAAACTGGGAGACGGCCCCTACCCCGCCCCAACCGACAGCGTTACCATTCATTACCGCGCAATGTACACCGACCGCACAACATTTGATATGTCCTACGACGATGGCCCTGCGGGTATTTGTCTCGATCACCTGGTGAAAGGCCTTGCCGAGGGAATTCAACTCATGCAGCCGGGAGCTATTTTTGAGTTTTACATCCCATCCCGAATCGCTTACGGCGACCGCAATTACCTCGATCTGATCCCAGCCGGATCCACCGTAATCTACTCCGTAGAACTGATTGCCATTAACAAACCACAATGAACAAAACCATGAACAACTTCACGTATTACAACCCAACCAAGATCATTTTCGGAGAAAATGTAATTCCGCAGATCGCGAAAGAAATCCCGACAAATGCCAGAATATTAATCACTTATGGAGGCGGTTCCATCAAGGAAAACGGCGTTTACGACCAGGTGATGACAGCCCTGAAGGGATTTTCGGTTTTCGAATTTGGCGGCATTGAACCCAACCCGCAATACGTAACACTGATGAAAGCCGTCGAAATCTGCCGTAAAGAGAATATCGAATTCCTGCTCTCAGTGGGCGGCGGTTCGGTGCTGGACGGAACCAAATTTATAGCTGCAGCGGCTCATTTCAGGGGAGAGCCGTGGGATATTCCCGAAAAACAGGCCAAAGTTACCGATGTGATTCCTCTTGGCGCTGTGCTGACTTTGCCGGCCACTGGTTCGGAAATGAATGCCTTTGCCGTGATCTCACGCAAAGAGACCGGGCAGAAGCTGGCATTTGGCGCTCCGCCACTCACCAACCCGAAATTTTCGGTGCTTGACCCGGGTTTCACCCGTTCGCTCTCGCGCCGGCAGCGCGGAAATGGCGTGGTGGATGCCTTTGTGCATGTAACCGAGCAGTACATGACCTATCCTCAGAATGCGCCGCTGCAGGATCGTTACGCCGAAGCTATTCTGAAAACACTTATCGAAGAGGGTCCGGCATATGTAAATGATCCCGAAAATATGACCGCAGCCAAAAATGTGATGTGGAGTGCCACTATGGCTCTCAACGGTCTCATCGTAACCGGGCTTATCCCCGACTGGGCCACCCACAGCATCGGACACGAGCTTACTGCTCTTCACAACATTGACCACGCACGCACGCTTGCCATCGTTTGGCCGGGGATGATGCGCGTAATGTCGCAGTCAAAAAAGGAAAAACTGCTGCAATTCTCCGAAAGGGTATGGAGTATTACTGAAGGTGATGAAAATGAACGCATTGTCATCGCAATTGCCAAAACGGAGGCATTTTTCAACAGCCTGGGCGTACCCACACGATTGACTGATTATCAGCTCGATAAATCAACCATTGACAACGTGGTGGAGAACCTAAAAAGAAACGGATTCACTGCATTGGGAGAGAGAAAAATGGTTACTCCCGAAAAGGTGGAATCAATACTTCTTGATCGGTTGTAATGTGCTCATTTACAACAATAAACACAAATAGTAAATTAATTTATAAGGTAAATGTGGAAATAAATTGCTCAAATAAAATTTAACAAAAAATTTGAGTTTTTCTTAGCCAGTTTCTTTCAGAATTGCCATAATTTTGAACTTATTTTTAAACTCTGGTTATGAAAAGTTTGGCTTCAAAATCAGGACGGGGAACCATAGTTTTCTCTGTCCTTTTTTATTTGTTCATTAGTGCTTTGCAGACCCTTTCAGCACAGACGTTTACCAACATTAACGCCGGGTTTCCAAGGTTTTACTTCAGCGGAAACTTAGCCTGGGGCGATTACGACACCGACGGCGACCTCGATGTGGTGATGTGTGGCGATACCACCAGCCTGTCGCCTTACCTGACCCGGTTGTACCGGAATGACGGAAATAACCAGTTCACTTCTGTCGAAAGTACAATAAACATCAATTCCATCGGCGATTTTGAATGGGGCGATTGCGACAACGACGGAGATCCAGACCTGCTGTATGCGGTGATAGCCGGCGATGTTTACACAAGTAGTCTCGTTATCTTCAGGAATGAAGGAAACGGAAATTTTGTACCTGAAACCATTGCTTCTTTCGAGAACGCATATGAGTTGGGTGACATCGCATGGACAGACTGGGACAACGATGGTGACCTTGATTTTGTGAATTTTCCAAGGGGTTACAGTTTTTTCACCACCATTACACTTCCACCGCAATTTTTCCGGAATACCGGCAACGGCTCGTTTCAAACGGCAGACATCGCGCTGCCACCTTTACTTTTCGGACAGATTAAAGTAGGTGACCTGAACAACGACGGCACTGCCGACATCATCGCAACCGGCGCTGATACAGCCTTTGTCTTCCTAAACCAGATGAACGATGAATTTACTGTATTACCCCTTCCTGCCGATCTGGAATATTATCAGGGGAATATTGACCTGGCAGATTATGATAACGATGGCGACCTGGATGCAGCCGTTATCGGGATGCTGGTAGATCCTTACATTCCTTACACCATCAACGTCTTGAAAAATGATGGGACTGGCAATTTTTCAAAAATTACCATTGCCGATTTTGATCTTTTCAATTCGGATATTGATTTCGGGGACTATGACAACGACGGCGACCCCGACCTTATCTTTTCAGGCCACACAGGCTGGTGGTTCGGCAACCCAAGCGAGCCTTATGATAAGACTGAATTTTACAGAAATGACGGTAATGACACCTTCACTTTTGAAGATTTCGGAATTACGGCGTATGGTTTTGGTAATCAGGAATGGGGCGATTACGATAACGACGGCAGAATTGATCTTGCCATCAACGGTTACGAACCGCCTGCCATTTATCAAAGTTCGGGCTTTGCTGCCAACACCCCGCCCGATGCTCCTGAAAACCTGCAGATTAACTATGATCTGGAAAGTTACTGCTTTATCCTCTCCTGGGACCCGGCCACTGATGCACAGATACCCTCATCAGGACTTTCGTACAACGTGAGGATAGGAACGTATCCAGGAGGCAATGATGTGCTCTCGCCTATGGCCAGGTCAGATGGCCTTAGGCTAATCCCCGAAACAGGAAATGCAGGACAAAATACATATTTCAAATTCTTCAATCCGCCTTTCGGGCAGTATTACTGGAGTGTGCAGGCTATTGACGGCGCCTTTGCAGGTTCGGAGTTTTCCGTGGAAAGTACATTCAGTGCAGGAATCCTCCCCCTGGTTACTACTTTGCCGGCTGAAAATGTCGGCGCAAACAGTGCACGGTTGAAGGGGGTCATTCAAACCGCCCAGATGCAGGTGGAAACAGGTTTCATTTTAGGTAAAAGCAACTTATGGAGCACATTTCAGGCTTCGCCCGGGACCATTCCATGGACGACACTGGATACCATATCGCTGTCGCTTTCTTCGCTGGACACCAATACAACCTACCATTACTGCGCTTTCGCCAAAATTGATGACGGATCAAAAGAAGATGAGTACGTGTTTGGAGATACCCTGTCATTTGCAACCGGCACGAATCCCGGAATCATTTCCGGAGATACGGTTACCGACATTACATTTTACAGCGCCAGGCTGCATGGAGTGATTAATCCGGAAGGTTTACCAGCCAATGTTGGATTTGAAATCGGTGTTGACAACACTTATGGAATATACATTCCGGCTAACCCATCACAGGTAAGCGGAAATGAGCCGGTCAGTTTTGAAGCTTGCGTTTCAGGTATTTCACCTGACAAAAATTACTTTTTCAGGGTGAAAGCCGAAAACGGAAACGAAGTTCTTTATGGAAAAAACAAAATCTTTACCACCCTCACCCGGCCTGATGAAAACTTCACTTTCAGGGCAGGTAAGACTGAAAACATCATCACTGAATACCTTGACATTTCCGGGAGCAGCAACCTTATTGAGTTTGGAAGCTCAGATGATGCTTTTTCATCGCCTGTTGACATTGGTTTTACTTTCAACTTTGCCGGCGCTGATTTCAACCGGTTCATCCTGAATACCAATGGATTCATCAAACTGGGAACGGTTCCCTCCTCGGACACAACGCAATTCTTAAACCTGCCCGATGATTATGTGGGTGGAAATTTCAGCAGCCAGCTCTTCAACGATGTTTACATCATCAGCCCATTCAACCATGATTTGGAAAGCGGAACAAATCCGGCTGAATTCAGGGTTTCAACGGAAGGCGACGCCGGTTCACGGATTTGCACCATCCAGTTTAAAAACCTGCGGGAAAAAACCCAGCCCCCTTTCCGCCAGTTCGACAATCTTGAATTCCAGGTTAAACTTCATGAAACCACAAACGTCATAGAATTTGTGTATGGTGAATGGCAACCTGCTTTTGAACCCATTGTAAACAGGGTTGCCATGGTTGGGCTGAAAGGAGCGGGAAATCAGAACAACCAGGTTCTTTCGGTCTGGAAATGGTTTGAAAATCCCTGGAGCCAGATCGAATTCTGGGATGGGAATTATTATGAGGATGAGGGCTGGAATGCATTTGATTACAGCCACGACCCATTGCTGATGCCTGAACCGGGGCGCACTTTCAGGTTTTATCCCAAACAAAAACAGGATGCAGCGGTTGCCGAAATTTATACGATGGGTAAGCTGCCCATTCCTTTTGGTTTACCGCACAACATTGGAGCATACATTAAAAACACCGGATATGATACCCTTTACAACATCCCTGTTCAAATGAATGTAACCGGGAATAACCTGTTTTCAGAATTTGCAGAAATACCCGTGTTAAAGCCTGATTCAGGGGTTGTTGTAAATTTTCCGGGGTTTAATCCGGATGTTTTGGGGTTTAACAATGTGAATGTTACCCTTGATTTTACCGATGATTTTACACCAGATAATACCAAAGATTTCATCCAGGAAATTACCACCAACCATTACAGTTATTGCGACACAAGCGGAATTCAAAGCGCATTGGGAATGGTGTGGGTTCCAGGTCCCGGATCGCCAAATGCCCAGTGGCTGGCCAGGTATCATGTAACCGGAACACAGAGTATCCTGGCAGCCAGGATTGGTGTGGGTTACGGTACCGATCACCAGGTTTATGCGATTGTTCTTGCCCCGGATGGCGAACTGCTTGCACAATCAGAAAACTATCACCTCACTGAAGAAAGCTCCTGGCAATATGTTGATTTTGGGTTTGCAGAACCACCGGTTGTAACGAACAACGATTTTTATATCGGGCTTTTTCAAACCGAAAGCCCTGTAACATACTTTCCGATTGGTTTTCAGCGAGAGGATCCGATCAGGCCGGGAGCCTTTTATCATGGAGGATTGAATGGTAACCCAATCGAAAACTCAGGTTCGGCAAGGCTTTGCATCGAAGCAATCACAGGTGAGGCCGAATATTGTACTCCAAATTTTAATGATCCCTGCAATGTTTATCATTATGTAACAGGATTTCAAACCTTTGGGGCTGTTTCTGACATCGAAAATCTTAATTCAGGCTGTTTTCCGTATTCTTTATATGAAGAACATACCTTAGTGGTCGAGCCCGGAACTTTCTTCGATTTTGAGGTGGACGGTTCATTTTATCATTCGCAGGTTGAAATTTATGCCGACTGGAACTGTGATGGTGACTTTGATGATGATCCTGATATGGCCTTCTTTTCAGGGAGAATAAATGAGGAAGATTTTGAAGACAGGATTTATATACCGGCTGATGCTGTGAATGGAGCAAGTCGCCTGAGAATCATAGCCCATTGGGAAGATGATGTTGCGGGTGGTTATCCTTGTGGAAATTTTCAAACTGGTGAATGTGAAGATTATCTGCTGAGCATCAATCCGGCAACACCCATGTTTTACCAGTCAGGAACAACCATTCAATGCGACACGCTGCGACCAGCAGGAAGAGATGAAACCAACCGTGAAATCATTAAAATACTGCTGAATGTAACAGGCAGCCTCGATCCATTAGTGGTTACTTCCTTCAACCTGTCACCGGAGGGCTGCACCGATTTTGACAACGATGTTGACCAGGTAAGAATTTACTATACAGGCAATTACGAAACCTTCTCAACCGACAATCTTTTCGGGACAACAAACGACCTGAACAATCCTGTTTCCGGAAATCTGCCGCTGATTTACGGCCCCAATTATTTCTGGGTGACATATACAACCAGCAGCAGTGCAACCCCCGGAAACTACCTTGATGCGGGCTGTGAAAGCATTACCCTGAACGGAACCGAGACCGTCGTACCCGGGGTGACTTCACCAGAAGGCAGGATTAAAATTGACTATTGCCTGCCACTTTTCTCCTTTCCCGGTGGGTGTGAAGCAGGAATTGGCTGTCAGGGTTTTTCAACTGCTGGAGGGATTGAAAACATCGATAACCTAAACAATGGCTGCCCGGGAAATGAATTAAGCTACTCGGATTTTACCAACCATAAAGTAATCTCGACACCGGGAAGCATAATCACTTTTTATTACTCCACCGATGCCTGGTGGCAGGATGTTGAGCTGGCCGTGTTGATTGACTGGAACCAGGATATTGATTTTGATGACCCGGGAGAAAGTTATAATTATGTTGTGACAGATTTCATTAATGGCCAGATCATCATTCCGGGCGATGCACTTCCCGGAACTACCAGGATGAGGTTGTTGACCTGGCAATATTTGCAGCCAAAAACAGGTGAATCCGGAAACAAGAATTCCTGGTACTGTGGGCTTTGGTCAGAACAGGGTGAAATCGAAGATTATTCATTTGAAATACAGGAAGCCCCTATTCTGACCCAAACCATTGAAATACCTACCGGTTGGAACGGTTTTTCGACCTACCTCGAACCGGTAAATAACGATATCCAGTCAATGTTTCTGCCTATTGAAAATCAGTTGGTGATTATCAACGATCACACTCATGTTTACTGGCCGGGCGAAAACATCAACACATTTACTGATGGCTGGCACAGCAGCTTTGGTGCACAGATCAAAGTTACCCAATCATCCACGCTACCGGTCGAAGGAACATTCACAAACCGGATTGCCCAGCTTAATCAGGGATGGAATTTCCTGCCCGTCCTAAGTGAATGTTCCGCCGAAGTGGAAGAGGTTTTCTCTTTGAACCTGCCCTATCTGAAAATAGTGAAAGACATTGCCGGTACCGGAGTTTACTGGCCTGAATACAACATTAACAACCTGGGTTATCTGTTGCCCGGAAAAGCATACTTGCTTTATTGGGATACTTACTTTGCATTTCCTGTGGTTTATCCTCAATGCAGCAAGACTACAAGTGTGGCCGAAACGAAACACATTCCGCAAGAGACTCCCCCCTGGAATCTGCCGGTCAGAACAAAAAACTCCCACATCATTGCAATTCCTGAAATTATCGCCACCACTTTCTCATCCGGCGACTTCATCGGGGCTTTTACATTGGAGGGCATCTGCGCCGGCTTATCCATCTTCGATAATAAGGCGATGGCTGTTACCCTCTTTGAGGACGACCCACTCACCGTTCAGAAAGAGGGATTTGCTGAAAATGAACCAATAACGATGAAACTATTTATGACATCAACCAAAGATGAAGTGCCATGCAGAATAGAATACTCGAACAAGGAAAAAGGCAGTGGTTTTTGGAAAACCGATGGACTTTCGGTTATCGAAGATATTAATCCACTTGATGGTTCAGAGCTTAATGAAAAGGTGATGGTTTTCCCAAATCCTACAAAGAGCAATCTGATGATCAGCGGATTAACAGAAAAGGGTCTGATTGAATTGTTCAATACTGAAGGAAAACTTGTGCTCAGTCAAACAACCACTCCCGGATTAAATATCCTCCAGGCCAGTTACATCAAAAAGGGTGTTTACCTGCTGAAAATAACCTCCTCTGAGCATGTTCATACGTTTAAGATAGTATTTGAATGATTCTGGATTCTGCTGAAAAGGCTTTCTTTGTTTCAAATGATTAATAAATAACTTTTTCAATTGGCTAAAAAATCATACTTCCTCATCAGCCGGCGCGAGCGCTGGGGATTGACCTGGACAGGCTGGTTGCTGCTCATGTTTCTGCACGCAGCCTTCATGGCTTTCTTCACTTTCAGGATTGTGCCTTTTCTTTCCGCCGAAAACCCCAACAAATCCAAAGTCGTGGTACTGGAAGGCTATGTTGAGGATTGGGCTTATCCGGAAATCATTAGCCGGATTGATCAGATCAAACCCGATCTCATCATCACCACCGGAACGTCGCTTGATCAGGGTTTCTATCTCAGTGGCATCCCTTCAACGGCTTACCTTACGGCCAGATCTCTGATAAAACTTGGGGTTGACTCCTCCCTCATTCACATTGTCCCGGTTGAACCCGATGTTCTGGTCAACCGCACCTACAATTCGGCCATTGTGGTGAGAAAATGGCTGGAACAACACCATCCGGAGGCACGCAGCCTGAACCTGATCTCCACGGCCGTGCATGCCCGTCGCAGCCACTATCTTTTCCATCTGGTAATGGAGCCCGACATCGCAACTGGTAACATCGTAATTCCCCCGAAATATTTCGACGCCGGCAACTGGTTCAAAACCAGCCGGGGATTCAGGGTAGTAATCTCCGAAACCATCGCCTGGCTTTATGTAAGGCTCTTTTTCGGGCCTGATACAGAAAAGGATTTAGGCCGGAAAACAAAAGCCATGCAGGGTTGTTTAATCAGCACTTAACAGATTAAAAATGAAAAAAATCGGGATATTTTACGGTTCAACTTTAGGGTACACCAAATCGGTCGCCGAACTAATCAAACGAGCGCTGGGTGATGACAACGCAGACATTTTCAATATCGACACTGCCAGAACCTCTGATGTGAGCAATTACGACAGGCTGATTTTTGGAACCTCCACCTGGGGTGTGGGCGAGATGCAGGAAGATTGGGAGAAATTTGCCCAGATGCTCGAAAGCGTTGACCTGACATCCAAAAAACTGGCACTTTTCGGGACCGGAGATCAAAAACAATGGCCCGACAGCTTTGTGAACGGGCTTGGCGCCTTGTACCATCGTTTCAAAGATCGTTGCGAAATTGTTGGATTCACCTCCACACAAGAGTATAATTTCGATATATCGCTGGCCACCAGAGATGGAAGATTTGTCGGGCTGGCCATTGACAATGTTAATCAACCCGACCTCACATCCACCCGAATCGACCATTGGGTAAAGCAGTTGCAGGCTGAGTTCAATTAACCGGTGCTCATTGAAAATCATCGGATGTCAATTCAAAAAATAGTAGTGATCGCAGCAGCCGTGGGGCTTACCTTCAAACTCCTGCAGGTGGTTTTTATGGTGAAAAAGGCAGGCGGCGAGTTGTACGGGAGGCCTGTTCTCCCGGGTTATTGGGTGCTATTTGCCAAGTTTGCCATTATCCTGCCCTTTGTATCCGCGCTGAGCCATACGGTGGGCAATATCCCTCAAAATACTGACCTGCCCCGCATTTTAGTCCATTTTGGTACCGTTGTTATGGTTGCGGCAACCATTTTCCTGGTTCTTTCACTGGATCATTTAGGTCGTTTTACCAAAATGGGTCTTCCCGTGAAAGATACCATACGGCTGCAAACGGCTGGAATTTACCGGTTTAGCCGTAATCCGATGTACCTCGGTCTCATTTTGCTGGCCATCGCTTCCGTGCTGATGGTTCCCGATATTTTGAGCATTATTTCCGGCATTACCGGCATTATCCTGCACCACCTGATCATCCTGAGGGAAGAGCATTTTCTGAAGGGAAGATTTGGCCAGGAATACATTGATTATCAATCCAAAACAAGAAGATATCTTTAATCATACATCAAAATCTGTTACCATGACCACATCTACCATAGAGTATATCGGCGATTTGCGCACCCGGCTCACCCACACCCGCTCCGGTCAGGAGTTCATTACCGATGCCCCACCCGACAATCAGGGTAAAGGAGAGGCATTTTCGCCCACCGATCTGCTGGCCACATCGCTGGGCGCCTGCGCTGTAACCATCATTGGAATTGCAGCCCGCACGCATGGGTTCAGTATTGATGGTACCAGGATCAACATCACCAAGATTATGGCCTCCAACCCGCGAAGGGTGAGCGAGATACAGGTGGAGTTTAATTTTCCGAAAAACGATTACACCGAAAAGCAAAAAACCATCATCCGGCAATCGGCACTTACCTGCCCGGTGTTCCAGAGTTTGCACCCTGATCTGACAAAGAGGCTCGAATTTAATTTTTAGGGAAAATCCAAAAACCGGGTCGTTACTCTTTGTTCCTGGTGTCCATCAGAATGGTTACCGGCCCGTCGTTGACCAGCGAAATCTGCATCATTGCCCCAAATTGGCCGGTTTGAACGCGTTTTTGGATATCCGATTCCAGTTGTTTAATGAATTTCTCATACAACGGAATGGCAGTTTCGGGGCGGGCTGCCCGGATGTAGGATGGCCGGTTTCCCTTTTTTGTGCTGGCATGCAGCGTAAACTGACTTACGAGCAGTACCTCGCCATCCACCTCGGTCACCGACCGGTTCATCACCCCATTTTCATCATCAAAAACCCTGAGTCTCGAAATTTTCCCGCTCAGCCATTCGATGTCCTGCTGATCGTCGGCCTCTTCGATTCCCAGCAGCACGAGCAGCCCCTGTTTAATGGCGCCGGTTGTCTGGCCACCGATGGTTACAGATGCCTGTGCAACTCGCTGAATTACTGCCCTCATAGTCTGATTTTGACTGGATTTCGGGCGGCAAACTTAGTAATTATTACATTTGCAAAAAACAGGAGTTATGGCAAGATTAAGCGTTAACATCAACAAAATAGCCACTTTGCGCAATGCCCGCGGGGGCAATATGCCGGATGTGATTAAAGCAGCGGTGGATTGCGAGCGTTTCGGGGCGCAGGGCATCACCGTTCATCCCCGACCCGACGAACGACATATCCGCCGGCAGGATGTTTTCGATCTGCGGCCGGTGGTAAAAACCGAATTCAACATCGAGGGTTATCCTTCGGAAGATTTCATCAGGCTGGTGATTGCCGTTAAGCCTGAGCAGATTACGCTGGTTCCTGATCCTCCCGAAGTACTCACCTCCAATGCAGGCTGGGACACGATAACCCACGAGAAATTCCTGGTGGAGGTAATCAGCGAGTTTCACCGCCATGGAATCCGCACCTCCATTTTCATCGAGACCAATGCAAAGATGATTGAGCGCGCTGCAAAAACCGGAACCGACCGCGTGGAACTTTACACCGAGAGCTATGCTAAAAATTATCCCATGAACAGGGAGGCGGCGGTTGCGCCATTTGCCGAAGCAGCCCAGGTGGCCGAAAAGGTTGGTCTGGGATTGAATGCCGGTCATGATCTAAGTCTGGAAAATCTCCAATTCTTTGCCCAAAACATACCCAACCTGCTCGAGGTTTCCATCGGCCACGCATTGATCTGCGACGCCCTCTATCTTGGTCTCGAAAATACCATCAGACTCTATCTTAACCAGTTGCGATAATGTTACCGGCCTGAAAACACCCTGACAGTTAAATAATAACTCCCAAGAACTTCAGGTAATCATTGATTCTGATCCTTTCTGATCTCTGCCTCCGAATTCTTCCAAACTTTCCCGGATGCGGTTTGTTTATCTTCAGAGTTTTTGCCCATAAACAAAAAATCCAGGTTTTAATGAAATGAAAATCCGACTGGAAACCATAGTAAACATCCCTTTTGCAAAAGTTGCCGGAAATTTCGACCGCAGGCTTTTTGAATATCTGCTCCCGCCAAAAGCGGTTGCAAGGTTGGTGCGT
Organism: Bacteroidales bacterium; assembly: GCA_036794825.1. Classification (GTDB taxonomy): domain Bacteria; phylum Bacteroidota; class Bacteroidia; order Bacteroidales; family 4484-276; genus RZYY01. The sequence goes on from DAIRGA010000028.1 coordinate 51,768, forward strand.
TATGATGGTTCGCGTCCCGGCAATCTTGTGCATATCCGGTTCGGTCTGCCTTACGGCGCCGATTGGATTTCCGAAATCGCCGGCCGCAACGAAAATGACACGCTGTTAGAATTTGTGGATGTGGGAAAAGTACTTCCTTTCGGACTGAAAAAATGGCGGCATCAGCATCTGGTTATGAAAATTGACGACAAAACCACACGGATTGTGGATGATATACAGTTTTCGACCTACTGCAAATTGTTCGACTGGCTGGTTTATCCGGTGTTGTTTCTGGCATTTTATCCCCGAAAAAAACAATACAAACTTTACTATCACCAAAAATGAGAACCGCAAGAATCCTGGCCATTTCGGGCACACTTATCATGTTTTTCACCCTCGTTTACGGGTTTGTTTATGGTGATTTTTTGGCCGAAGGAAGCATCCTGACATCGTTGGTTTGGGGCCGGGTCAGCTTGATAGATGTTTATGTTGGCTTTTCGATGGTGGGCGCCTGGGCGGCTTTCCGGGAAAATAATCTTTGGCGATCAGTTGTCTGGATTCTTGGATTTTTCGTCATCGGAAACCTCCTTGCCTGCATCTACATCTGGATTCAGATCGAGCGCTCAGGGGGCGACTGGAGAAAGTTTTGGTTTGGAAACAGAATCGTAAATAATTAAAAAAGATACAGATATGGACACTACAAGCTGGCGTGAAGTCACTTATAACAACAAATTCGACGGAACGGTAAAATTCATCCGGAACATGCGTCAAAACGATCCGACATTCACCATAAACGACCTCGAGGGTATGCTGCAAAGCGAGTATGCACGCGAAGGACTTGCCTGGGATGGCCGCGGCGAGGTGGTGGAAATTTCCATCCAGGCCACCATCGCAGCCATTCAACAGGAGCTTTTGCTTTGGAAAAAAGATATCGAGATCAAAGTTTCTTTGCCTTAAATAACTTATTGTCAGTTCTTTGCTCATTCCCAATCACCGGATTTGCTTCATGCCATGAACTGACATCATTAATTAAAGCTTTAAAAAATGACTTTCCTTCAAACTTTTCTTCTTGCCCTCCCGGTAATCATGACCCTGATGACTGCCGTGTGGATTGCCAGCGTATTTCTGAAAAATGCCAGTATTGTGGACCCCTTCTGGGGATTGGGTTTCGTGTTGGCCGCGATATTTTATTTCTTCAGTATTGATGAAATTACAACTCGTTCGGTGATTGTAATGACTTTAGTAACCATTTGGGGTTTAAGACTTTCAATATACCTCTTCTTGCGCAATGCCGGAAAAGGCGAGGATTTCCGCTACCAGAATTTCCGTAAAAGCTATGGGGAGCATCGCTACTGGTGGGTGAGTTTTTTCCAGGTATTCCTGTTGCAGGGAATTTTACTCTGGTTGATTTCAGCTCCACTGCTCGGAGCGATCTATTTTTCAGATAATGAGCTAAATGCATTCGATTATACCGCCATCCTGATTTGGTTCATCGGGTTTGCCTTTGAAGCCGGGGGCGATTATCAACTGGCAAAATTCAAATCCAATCCGGCCAACAAAGGAAAAGTGCTCGATACCGGTTTCTGGAAATTCACGCGCCATCCCAACTATTTTGGTGATTCGGCTGTTTGGTGGGGCTATGGTTTGTTCTCCATTGCCGCGGGATGCAACCTTGCGACGCTGGGGTCGGTGCTGATGACAGCCTTGATTATCAAAGTCTCCGGGGTAGCGCTGCTCGAAAAATCGCTAAAAGAGACTAAGCCACAGTACCAGGATTACATCCGAAGAACCAGCTCGTTTTTACCCTGGTTTCCAAAAAAGTCTGTTTAATCTTTGTCCTAATTTTCGGAGTAAATATTAAACAAAACAACGGTTTGGCTTGTTACTGTCTGAAAATTAGTGAGAAAATGAAATTTGAAATCTTCAATCTTTCCATTAGTGTGTGGCTGTTACTTTTTGTTGCCTGGGGAATGCCACTAACCTTTTATCGCAGCAAATTCCGCAAAATCGTTTACCAGACCAATAGCTGGATAATCAACGTCAAACCGGTATTTACTAGTGAGCTGAAAGGGCTTTTTGGAAATTTATATCCTGATGATATTCAGTATGTTAAGATGAGAAATTTCTACCGGTTCTATCTTTTCGTTTATTTGATACTGTTTGCTACTTACACCTTAAACAAATAAGGCCATGCTGAACATCATCAAACAATCCGAGCGTTTCATTGTCATCATTTTAATAGTGCTGATGACCCTTATGCTTCTGGTGGCCACGCTGAATCTGGGTTACACGGTTTTTCTCAAGTTTCTCGAGTCTCCAACCTATCTTATTACTCCCAGGGGTTTGATGGATATTTTCGACAGCTTTCTGATCGTACTGATCGGTTTGGAGTTGCTCGAAACCATCAAAACTTTTCTAAAGGATAATGTGGTGCATGTTGAGGTTGTGATGCTTGTGGCCCTGATTGCCATTGCCCGCAAGGTCATCATTCTGGATTACGATAAATACACCGGCCTGGAAGTGATGGGAATTGGAGTGCTCATCGTAGCGCTGGCGGTGGGATACTATTTTATTCGCCGTGGTATTTACAGGTACCATGATCATTCGTCTTCAAAAATTGAATCTGAAAAAATATCTCAAAGTTAATGAAAAAAGTTACCGTCATCGGTGCCGGATTTTCCGGTCTTTCTGCTGCAGCAAGCCTTGCTGCCAAAGGATTTGATGTAACCGTGCTCGAAAAAAACTCCTCACCCGGCGGAAGGGCGCGCCAATTCGAAGATCAGGGTTTTACTTTCGACATGGGTCCGAGTTGGTACTGGATGCCCGATGTTTTCGAATCCTATTTCAATTCGTTCGGCAAGTCTGTTTCGGACTATTACGATCTTTTGCGCCTTGATCCCTCTTACCGGATCTATTTCGGGAAAGATGAAGTGGTGGATCTTCCTGCCGACATCAACGAAATGTACCGGTTGTTCGATTCCATCGAGGCTGGCGCCGGCGGTCAATTGAGAAAATTCCTGGCGGAAGCCGAGTGGAAATATGAAATTTCAATGAAGGACTTTGTGCAAAAACCAAGCCTCTCCTTCCTCGAATACGCCGACTTCAGGCTGATGAAGGCTGCCCTGCGTCTGCACATGTTCACTTCGTTCCATAACTACACCCGCAAATACTTTAGTAATCCCCGTCTTTTACAGATGCTCGAATTTCCGATTCTCTTCCTTGGCGGTACAGGAAAGAAAACGCCGGCGCTCTACAGCCTGATGAATTATGGAGATATTAAACTCGGAACATGGTATCCGAAGGGTGGAATGTTCAAAGTGGTGGAAGCAATGGTCAAACTGGCTGAGGAACATGGAGTTAAATTCGTATATGATGCGCCCGTTGAAAAATTCAAATTCAGCGGAAATTCGATAAAAGAGACCATCGCCGGCGAACGCTCTTTGGAGTCGGATTATGTGGTGGCTACCGCCGATTACCATCACATTGAGCAACAGCTACTTCCGGCTGAAATGAGAAAATACAGCTCAAACTACTGGGATTCAAGAGTAATGTCGCCGGCATCGCTCATCTGGTATGTGGGACTGGACAAAAAGGTCGAAAAATTCATTCATCACACTTTACTTTTTGATGAAGAGTTTGCTCCTCATGCCGACTCCATTTATGAAAAACCGGGTTGGCCGGAGAAGCCCTCCATCTACATCAGCGTAACCTCAAAATCGGATGAAACTGTTGCCCCAAAAGACCATGAAAATCTCTTTTTCCTGATACCCGTTGCTCCGGGACTGGAGGATTCACCTCAGATTATGGACAAATATTTCGAAATCATCCTCAAGAGAGTGAAAAAACTCACCGGCGAAAATCTCGAAAAACATATCGTTTACAAAAGAGCTTACTCTCATTCCAACTTCATCGCTGATTACAACGCTTACAAAGGAAACGCCTACGGACTCGCCAATACCCTGCTGCAGACCGCATTCCTGAAGCCTTCGATAAAAAACAACAAGCTGAAAAACCTGATTTATGCCGGTCAGCTTACCGTTCCTGGTCCGGGGGTTCCACCAGCAATCATCTCCGGTCAGATTGCCTCAAAAGTAATTGCCGAAATGGAAAAATAAGCGCCATGAAAGAACTATTTGACATGATATCGAAAAAGTCGAGCAGGATGACCACTGTCATGTACAGCACATCCTTCTCCACGGGTATCCGCTTTTTCAACAAGCGTTTCCACGATCCCATCTACGCCATTTATGGATTTGTGCGCTTTGCCGACGAGATTGTGGACACTTTCCATGAATTTGACAAGGAAAAACTCCTGGCCAATTTCAAGCGCGACACCTATGCTGCCATTGAAGATAAAATCAGCCTGAACCCGATTCTACACAACTTTCAGTGGGCGGTAAACAAGTATAACATTGACAGAGAGCTAATTGACACCTTCCTGCGGAGCATGGAGATGGATCTTTACAAGGAGGAATACGACCGCAAGGGTTATGAAGATTACATTCTCGGATCGGCGGAGGTGGTCGGGTTGATGTGTCTGCGGGTTTTCTGCGAAGGAAATGTTGCGCAGTACGATGAGCTGAAACCATCGGCCATGAAGCTTGGCGCCGCTTTTCAGAAAATCAATTTTTTGCGTGACCTCGGCCACGATTTTCATGGATTGGGACGATCCTATTTTCCGGGAATAGATTTGACAGAATTTAATGAAGCAACTAAAAAGAGCATCGAGGCGGAGATTGAAGCGGATTTTCAGGCAGGGCTTGAAGGGATCAGAAAGCTGCCCGACGGAGCAAGATTCGGGGTTTATGTTGCTTATGTCTATTTCCACGAGCTTTTCAAAAAAATCAGGAAGCTGCCTGCTGATGTCGTTTTGAAAGAGCGCATCCGCATCCCCGACGGCCAGAAATATCTTATGTTGATTACATCTTTTGTCAGAGATAAAATGAATCGGATATGACGAAAGCTGTTTTCATCCCGGTTTTTGCTTATTTAATAGCAGCCACAACCCTCGCTGCTCAGCCCACCACAGGGCAGCTCCGTTCGGGATTTTTCAGCATGAAAGATGTTAAGTGCGGCCAGATGAAATTTTTCGAAACGATTAAAAGCGAGAAATACTCCTCGCCGGTTCACCAGGCTTATGCCGGGACGGCCGAAGCTGCTTCAGCCGAATGCGTAAACATGCCTCACAACAAGATCGAATATTTCAACCGGGGCAAAAAAAAACTGGAAGAAGCGGTGAAACGTGCGCCAGATAATGCTGAAGTGCGTTTTATGAGGTTCGCCACTCAATCCAACATTCCGGGGTTTTTGTTTTACGACAACATTCGCGAAGATGTGGAAGTTATCATCAGGCAACTCCCCGCATTGATGGCCAATGAAGCCGACCGGGATTTCTGGACCAAAGCCGTGAAATTTATGGTGAATTCGAAAAAGCTGACCAAAGAGGAGATGGCGAGATTGGGTAAGTGATTCAATGGCTGTTAATCCGAACTTGCCAGTGACATTTTTAAGATGACAAATTGATGATCTAAAGTATTGAAAATGAATATTGAAAAGGTAATTTTGGTTGACAGAAACGACAATCCCACAGGGGAAATGGAAAAGTTGGAGGCACACGAAAAGGCATTACTTCATAGGGCTTTTTCGATTTTCATTTTCAATAAAAATCATGAACTGATGTTGCAGCAGCGAGCCCTGACTAAATATCACTCACCAGGACTATGGACCAACACCTGCTGCAGCCATCCCAGGCCCGGAGAAACAGTAGAAGAGGCCAGTCACCGGCGGCTGGTTGAAGAGATGGGTTTTGATTGTAAGGTGGAAAAGATCTTCGATTTCATTTACAAGGCCGAATTGGACAAAGGCCTTACCGAGCATGAATTTGACCACGTTTTTTTCGGCAGGTTTGATGATGATCCTGCTGTAAATCCAGCCGAAGTAGCCGCCTGGAAATGGATGAGTATGAACGACATCGAATCAGATATGCTGGCCAATCCGGAGAATTACACCGTTTGGTTCCGGATTGCTTTCGACAGGGTCAACGAGTTTCTTCATCACCGTCAACACAACGGATAGCTCACTCTGCCTCCCGTTATTATCGGATTGTGTATTTTTGACCAAAAAATACAGCAATGAAAGTCTTATACCGTTTGCCTTCCATCCTTTTTCTGGCCATTTTTCTTTACCAATCCGTATCGGCGCAGTCTGCCGATGAATTGAAAACTCAGGTCGAAAGCCTTCAGCAGCAAATCAACGATCTGTCATTTCAGTTTGATGTGGTCATCAAAAATATTGACGACGTGCTGTGGTACAACAAGGTGGGTGATGTAGCTTTTGTGGATAAAGTGTACATCTATGGTCCGCCAAAATGGAAAGAGGCAAACCCTACCGCACAGGGCGCCGGTAACCCTCTCAACTTCTGGGCGTATATCTTCATTCCCCGCAACGCAGACCCCAATTCAAAATACCCGCTGATCGTATTGCCACATGGCGGCGTTCATGCCGATTTTTCGACCTATTACACACACATTATCCGCGAGCTGGTCGCCCAGGGCTATATCGTTGCCGCACCTGAATACAGGGGCAGCACCGGCTACGGTAAAAGCTTTCATCAAAGTATTGATTATGGCGGGCTGGAAGTGAATGATGCGAAGGCCTGCCGGGATTATATGATCGAGAATTTTGACATTGTTGACAAAACCAGGATTGGAATAATAGGCTGGAGCCACGGCGGCTTGATTGCGCTGATGAACATTTTCGAATATCCTGATGACTACCAGGCCTGCTTTGCCGGCGTTCCGGTGAGTGATGTGATTGCCAGGATGGGGTATAAAACAGAAGAATACCGCCAGCTCTTCTCCGCCGATTATCACATCGGGCAAACGGCCTACGAAAACGTGAACGAGTACCGCCGCCGCTCGCCTGCCTGGAATGTGCACAAAATGAAAAACACGCCGCTGCTCATTCACACCAATACCAATGATGCCGACGTAAATGTGCTGGAGGTGGAACATCTGATCAAATCGCTGAAAGCTGAAGAGAAAAAATTTGAGTATGAAATATTCCAGGATTTACCCGGCGGCCACTCCTTCGACAGAATGGACACCAAATCGGCCAGCGAAATAAGGATGAAGATTTACGACTTCCTGGCCAAAAACCTCAACCCGCCAAATCCGTTTAAAAATGTAAAGTCGCTTCGTAAGGCCGCCTATCGCTTCTGATTCACAACTTCGTGCTGCATTTTCCTACACATTGATATTTGGATTAAGTATAAATTAGAAATTAAATACTTAATTTCTCAATATCACTGTTATCTTTGCACACTATCCTGAATTTCAACTCTTAATCTGGACAAAATGTCGAAAATATTCTCTCTTTCCGAAGCCGGCTCCATTGCGATTCACAGCATGGTGCTTATAGCCAAGTCAGACAACAGTCTTAATGTGGTGAAAATTGCCGAACGTACCGGAGCCTCCAAACACCATGTTGCCAAAGTACTTCAGCGGCTTGCAAAGGACGACTTTCTCGATTCCAACCGTGGCCCGCATGGCGGCTTCCGGCTTAAAAGAGCGCCGGATCAAATCTCGCTCCTTCAGATTTATGAAGCTATCGAAGGAAAAATCGTAGTGAACAATTGCCCGATGGACAATCCCATCTGCCCGTTTAACAAGTGCATTATGGGAACAACCATCACAGCCATGACCAGTGACTTTAAGGAATACCTTGATACCCAGAAGTTGTCGGATTATATGTAACCCCCCTGTTCCCGGGAATTTAACGCTTATTACTCAAAAGCTGGTCATTACAGGATAATGTATTGATTTAATTGATTTTAAGGGAAAATGAAATCCAATTCAATCACTAAAAAATACTAGGAATTTTTTTATCCTCAATGATAGTAGACCGTAAAACCGCTGCAAAATTTCAAAATTATCTACTTTTACAACCTGCTTTGCCTGGTTTAAACGACTTTATTTAGTTCCAACTCCTTCATCACTCTCACAACTCAATCTGATGACATTTTCTAAAAAACGGCTGCTTCGCACTTCTATCACATTGGTAATCATCATCTTTGTTGTCGGGATTATCCTTTATCCAAAGCTTGAGTCTTTAATTACCTCAGGGGAATCAGGTCAATCCGGAGAAAAACCAAACCCCGCACAGGGAGCACGGAGAGGCGGTCAACCATTGTTTGCAAGTGGCTACGTGATCGTTCCGCAAGCGATGGAAGAAAGAATCTACAGCACGGGAACGCTTATCCCGGATGAGGAGGTGGAACTCTCGTTTGAAACCAGCGGGAAAGTAGTGGGGATATATTTTACCGAGGGTACGAGGGTCAAGAAAGGTGACCTGCTGGCCAAAATCAACGACCGGCCTTTACAGGCTCAGCTGCTGAAACTTGTAGCGCAGCACAAGCTTACGAAAGAAAGGGAGTTCCGGCAACGACAGTTGCTCGAGCGTGATGCCATCAGCCGCGAAAGTTACGATCAGGTTGCCACCGAACTTCAATCGCTCGAGGCTGATATTTTGCTGGTGGAAGCCAGAATTTCCGAAACCGAACTGAGGGCACCGTTCGACGGTATTGTTGGATTGAGGATGATCAGCGAGGGAGCGTTTGCAACAACGCAAACCAAGATCGTCAGGCTGATCAAAATCAGTCCGTTAAAGGTTGAATTCTCCATTCCCGAGCGCTATGCCGGTGAGATTGTAGCAGGATTTCCGATTTCGTTTCTGCTGGATGGAGTTCCAAAAAACTTTACTGCAAGCATTTATGCCGTTGATCCCAAAGTGGACATCAACACCAGGACCATCATAGCCCGCGCCTTGTATCCCAACCTGAATGAAGAATTGAAACCCGGCCGCTTTGTGAGTGTAAGGGCGCTGCTGTCGCAAATCGAAAATACGGTTGCAATTCCCACCCAGGCCATCATTCCTGAAATGAGCGGAGAAAAAGTTTTTGTTTACCGTAATGGCCGGGCCGAAGAGGTAAAGGTCTCCCTTGGACTTCGCACCGAATCCCACATCCAGGTGAGGAGTGGGTTGAATTTTGGTGATACACTGCTTATCACAGCAATTTTACAACTTCGGCATCAGGTTCCCGTGCAACTGGATACACTGATTACCAACCAGACCGAACAAACTACAGAACCATGAGCCTTTCATCAATAAGCATTAAACGGCCGGTCTTAGCCACAGTTTTTTCGCTGGTCATCTTACTTTTTGGCTTCATCGGGGCTACATACCTGGGGGTGAGGGAGTTTCCCAGTGTTGACCCGCCAATTATTTCGGTGAGCACCTCCTATCCCGGCGCCAATTCCGATGTTATCGAAACGCAGATTACCGAACCTCTCGAGCAATCCATTAATGGAATCCCCGGAATCCGCACGCTCACCAGCAGCAGTAGCCAGGGACGAAGCAACATCACCGTTGAATTTGAGCTAAGCGTGGATATGGAAGCCGCTGCCAACGATGTGCGCGACAAAGTTTCGCAGGCACAGCGTTTTCTGCCGCGCGACTGCGATCCACCGACAGTTTCCAAAGCCGACGCTGACGCCAGCCCCATCATTATGATAGCGGTGAAAAGCACGCAAAGATCTTTGCTTGAAATCTCCGAAATTGCCGATCTCACCTTCAAAGAACAGCTTCAAACCATTTCGGGAGTCAGCGCTGTGATGATCTGGGGCGAAAAGCGATATGCCATGCGCATCTGGCTTGATCCTGCAAAACTAGCCGGCTACCAGATGACCCCGCTGGATGTGAGAAACGCGATTTTACGCGAAAACGTTGAGCTACCGGCAGGCAGTATAGAAGGAACAAGCACCGAGCTCACCATCCGTGCGCTTGGGCTGATGACTACACCGGCAGAGTTTAACAGCCTGATCCTGCGCCAGACGGGTGACCAGATTGTAAGGGTGAGCGACATTGGTCGCGCTGAACTTGGCCCCGAAGATCTGCGCGGAATAATGAAAATGAATGGAATACCGATGGTAGCTACTGTCGTAATCCCCCAACCCGGTGCAAACCACATCGAAATTGTGGATGAAATTTACCGCCGCCTCGAGTACATCAAAAAAGACCTCCCCGACGACGTCAGCTACGAAATCGGCTTCGACAACACCGACTATATCCGATCATCCATCAAAGAGGTGCAATCAACCATTTACCTTGCATTTGTTCTGGTGGTGTTCATCATTTTCCTTTTCCTCCGCGACTGGCGCACAACCATTATTCCCATCATCGTCATCCCCATTTCGCTGATCGGTTCATTTTTTATCATGTACCTTGCGGGATTCACCATCAATGTGCTCACGCTACTCGCCATAGTACTATCAATAGGCCTGGTGGTTGACGATGCCATTGTTATGATGGAAAATATCTATGTAAAAATTGAGCAGGGGCTAACTCCGCTCCAAGCGGGGATCAGCGGCGCCAATGAGATTTTCTTTGCCATTATTTCCACGACCATCACGTTGGTAGCTGTGTTTATTCCCATCGTTTTTCTGGAAGGGATGACCGGCCGGTTGTTTCGTGAGTTCAGCATCGTGATTGCCGGATCGGTGGCCATCTCCTCATTTGTGGCGCTGACTTTCACGCCAATGATTTCGACCAAATTATTAAAAACCAGGCACAAGAGAAGCACTGTTTACAATTTTTCTGAAAAATATTTTGTGTCGCTGAACATGGCTTACCAGAATTCGCTCGACACATTTATGCGCAGGAGATTCGTTTCGATCATTATCCTTACAGGTGCCTTTTTACTGATCTATGTTCTGTGGAAAAATATACCCGCTGAAATGGCGCCGCTGGAAGACAGGTCGCAATTGTACGTCAACATTACCTCTCAGGAAGGGGCTACTTTTGACTTCAACCTCGCTTATATTGAAGAAGTGGCCGAAACAGCCGAAGACCTGATACCGGAATACGATAAAATCACCACAATCCTTCGCAGCGGATGGGGTTTTGTTAGAATTGTACTTGTTAGCCCCGACCAGCGAGAACGATCGCAGCAGGAGATCGCCGCACAGTTATCAGCAGAGCTGCGAAAAAAAACCCAGGCTCGGGCAAGCGTAATACAACAATCCACCTTTGGTGGGCGGCGATCGGGGCAGCCCATTCAATATGTTTTACAGGCCACCAACATAGATAAACTGAGGGAAGTACTGCCTGCTTTTATGGCTGAAGTGAACGAAAATCCAACCTTCGTTCAGGCCGATGTGAACCTGAAATTTACCAAACCCGAACTCCAGATCGTCATCAACCGCGACAAAGCCAACCTGCTGGGGGTATCCACCCAAAACATCGGACAAACCCTTCAACTGGCACTCAGCGGGCAACGGTTCGGCTATTTTATCATGAATGGCAAGCAATACCAGATTTTGGGCGAAATGGCCAGGGAAAACCGAAACAAACCGCTTGATCTGAAATCGCTCTATGTGAGAAACGACAAAGGACAGATGGTTCAGCTCGACAACTTTGTAACTTTGCAGGAATCCACAGCGCCGCCGCAGCTTTTCCGTTACAACCGGTTTGTAGCAGCCACCATCTCCTCGGGATTGGCCGATGGGAAAACCATCAGCCAGGGAATCGAAGAAATGGATAGAATTGCCGAAAAAGTACTCGATGATTCATTCCGGACAGCGCTCTCAGGCGACTCGAAAGATTTCAGGGAGAGCTCCTCCAGCCTGATGTTCTCCTTCATTCTTGCACTGGTACTGATCTTCCTGGTGCTATCGGCGCAATTCGAAAGTTTTAAAGACCCCATCATCATCATGATGACCGTACCGCTTGCACTCACCGGTGCACTGCTGTTTATGTGGTATTTCGATATTACTATGAACATCTTCAGTGAAATTGGCATCATCATGCTCATCGGTCTTGTTTCGAAAAACGGGATTCTGATCGTGGAATTTGCCAACCAGCGCAAAAGCGCCGGCATGACCAAACTGGATGCCATCCGTTTTGCTTCTGCATCCCGCTTCCGTCCCATCCTGATGACCAGCCTTTCGACGATTCTTGGCGTTTTGCCCCTGGCGCTCGGATTGGGAGAGGGCGCGCAAAGCCGCGTGGCAATGGGTGTGGCCGTGGTAGGTGGTCTTTTGTTATCAACCTTCCTCACGCTGTACGTTGTACCTGCCATCTACCTGATAATTTCAAGTGAAGCAAAATCTTCTGATAATGAAACTTCTTTTACCAATACCAAAGAATAGCCTCTTAAGTTTAACCCTCCTTATGTTACTGTTCGCTGGCCGGCAGATCGCCAGTGGACAGGAGGTCTACGACCTCAGTCGCTGCATCCAACTGGGTCTGGAACGCAATTTTGCACTAAAAGTCAGCCGGAACAACGAGCAGATTGCCACCAACAATTATTCAATCGGCAATGCCGGCATGTTGCCCGTTATCACCTCCGATAACCGTTTTGGAGGAAATATTATCACGACCGATGATAATTACCAGGATACAGAGGATGCTGTTTCGCGCAATATTCACAACACTGCCGGATCGGCGGCCATCAACCTGGGCATGGATTTATTCAGGGGTATGCAGGTTCAGCATACGTATGACAAACTGGGCGTGCAAAGCGATCTGTGGAGCCTGAACACCAGGATGGAGATCGAAAACCTGGTTTCAAGGATCGTTGCGGAGTACAGCTATTATATCCAACAGCTTATTTTGAATGATAACCTGGCTTACGCCGTTTCGCTTTCACGCGAACGCGTGAGAATTGATGAACAGCGATACCTGCTTGGCGGCGCTTCAAAACTTGAGTTACTGCAATCAACGGTTTATCTTAATGCTGATAGTTCAAGGCATGCGCGGCAAACAGAAATACTCAAAACATCGCAGGTAAGGCTCAACGAGCTTATGGTTGCCGAAGATTTGAATGCAAGTTTCAGATTGCAGGATTCAGCAATTTCCATAAACGAAAATCTTATTTACAATGAACTTTTGCCGCTCACACTCGAAAACAATACCAGCCTGCTCATCGCCTCAAAAAACCAGGTAATTACCGAACTGGATTATAAAATTATTCAGTCGCGCACCTATCCATACCTCACCATGTCAGCAGGATATGGCTACAATTTCTACGGCTTTGAAACCGGCGAGATTAGCAATCGCCAGACCTGGGGAGTGAATTACGGGCTTACTTTGGGAATGACGCTTTTTGACGGATTCAACCAGCGGCGTGAAAAGAGCAATGCCCGGGTGGCCATCGAAAACAAAGGTTTTCAGTACCAGGAAATTGAACAGGAAATCCGTGCAGACCTGCTCAAAATCTATTATGTTTACGTAAACAACATCGGGCTGCTTCGGCTTGAAGAGCAAAACCTCGAAGTGGCCCGCGAAAACCTCGACATTGCACTCGAGCGCTACAAACTGGGTAACCTGGCCGGTCTTGAACTTCGCGAAGTTCAAAAAAGCCTCCTCGACGCCGAAGAACGCCTGATCTCCGTAAAATACCAGACCAAACTGGCGGAGATATCTCTACAGCTCATCTCAGGAAAAATCATGGAGTACTTGGAATGATCCGGGGTTTGCACTCATCAATGTGAGCTGGTTGCTTATCTGCTCTTTCGAATTAGTTTTAGCGTGCTTAAAATGAGATTTTTTATTGATCATTTTTAGATAGTGTATGATTGGGTATCTAGCTTTTCTGCCAGAGAAACAGAATTCCAGGAAATTCAATCGTGATCCAAACAGGATTAAAATGGATGGGCATTGAGTCTTCTCAAAGTTGCTTGCCACCGCGAAGTAACCTCATTGCAAACAAATTCATTGTAAGTTTGTTAAATCATCCTTATTCATTGATATGCCAAAACTTATAGGACATGACACTATCTATCGCCCGTTTTATTCCAGTTTTGCTTTTTCTTAACTTCCTGGTGGTTTCGCCTGCAAAATCCCAGCTAAGACTTACACCAATCCAGTCGTCTCTAAAAAGCGACATTCCAGAAACCAGAATGACTGACTCTGCAGGTTTTCAAAAACCTGCTTATCTCTATGCCCAGGTGGATGAAAATGATGTAAAGCTTTCGTGGGGAATGGACAGCCTGGCCGGAAACTGGCTTACCTATGAACAAAGCAGTCCCGCTTTTTCTGTTGGATTGAATAGCCCTGGCGTTTTTAGTGTGGCGTCAAGGTGGCCGGCTGAGACTTTGACAGATTACACCGGAAAACCAGTTACAAAGTTTGCCTTTTTTCCGACAAGCGATGTTACTATCTACACACTGAAAATCCTGAAAGGAGAAAATTTACAAACGTTAGTCTATACTCAAGCCCTTACAAATCTTGTTTTTGAACAATTGAACGAAATCGAACTGAATTCATTGGTAACTCTTGAACAAGATGAGGATTACTGGTTTAGCATTGAATACCAACAGCTCACCAGTAATATATATCCTGCTGCTGTTGACAACGGACCTGCTGTGGCTGGCTTGGGTGATATGATAAATCTTGGAAATGGCTGGGAGTCGCTGAGCAACTTTGGCTTAGATGTTAACTGGTCAATCAGCGTCTTTGTGGCTGATAATGGTTCCGAGTCAACCATGCTACCCGTCTCTGTTGATGATAAAGTGAAGAATGGCCCCCTTTCACTCCTTTCGCCCCAACTGAAGCCTGCAGCGAACTCAGGGAAAGAAACATTTCTTGGTTTTAATATTTACAGGAATGGGATAAAATTGAATAGCAGCGTGGTCACTGAACAGTTTTTCAATGACCCGGATCTGGCTGCCGGCATTTACACTTATGGTGTAACTGCAGTATATATCGAGGGTGAAAGTCTTCCTGTCGAAAAGACGGTGCAGGTTGCTTCTGGTCAACTTGATATATTTCCGGACTTAATTGACATAACACTTACAGCAAACCCGAATGATACCATACCCCTCACAATGACCAACTCCTATGAATTACCTATTTCATGGCAGGTTGATTCATTACCAGCATGGTTAAATCTCCCGATAATGAATGGAATCATTGATCCTTCAGGATTACAGGTGATAGATTTGATTATAGACGGAACGGGACTATCAGGAACAAACACGTTCATTATTCAATTCCTTACCAGCGATGTTGTCAATCCGGTGGTTCTGCTGCCGGTTACCGTCAATGCCGCTGCTAACGGACTTCTTAGCTGGAGCATAAATCCTTTGGATTTCGGCACAATACCAATCTTAGAGACCAAAATACAGATTGTTAGCCTGGTCAATATGTCAGATGCAACTACTTTCATTAATGGAATTTCATTGTCATCTCAGGACTTTTTTGTTTCCGTAACTGACTGGTCTATACCTGCCAACAGCTCCTTAGAAATTCCTGTATATTTTCTCCCTTCCACCTCCGGAACTTTTGCAGGTACGCTCTTTGTGTCTTATTTCAATTACCTGGGATCATTCACCACCGAGCTTCTCCTGGTCGGAGAAGCGATTATTCTGCCACCAACCGGTCTAACCGCCACCACAACTGAAAATGAAGTCACCCTTAACTGGCTTCCTCCAGGATTCAATCCTGATGCACTTACATTTACCAACGGAGAACCATTATTTGTTATCGGCACATCAGGGCCTGGCAAATATGAATTTGCCCATCGTTTTACTTCTTCCGATCTTATGCCT
>DAIRGA010000029.1:0-67165 GCA_036794825.1 Bacteroidales bacterium
ATGGCTGGGAGCCATACTATGACTGTAAAAAAGCGATAGTATCGCTCCAAGCGATCCTATCGCTAATCCATCCACTACCCGTTCCCGGCGATCCTATCGCTAAAAATAACAAACGCTCTTTTTAGTCATAGGATGGCTGGGAGCCATACTATGACTGTAAAAAAGCGATAGTATCGCTCCAAGCGATCCTATCGCTAATTTCACACACCGGGCCCAACAGACAAAAAGGAGTCTTAGAAATTCTGAAACCAACGTCATTATTGGCTTTGCGCAAAATCAAAGTATCTGGATAATAAAAATGTCCTTTTTGCAAGCGTCCGTTAACAAAAAAGGCCATCTCCGATGAAGACAGCCTTTTCTTTTGATGAATGCTATTGCTTAGGAAAGCAGTTTTGATATCCTTTCAGAAATCTTCTTTCTGGCCTCTGCGATATCGGTCTTTTTGATCTTCTTTACTTCAGCCGAAAGTCTGTCATATTCGGCTTTTGCAGATTTGGTGAGGTTGGGGAGAATTTTATCCCTTACTTCGTCGGATGCGTCCTGAATGGCGTACATAAGGTTCTGTGCATCAATCTCTTTGAGCAGGGATTTAACTTTGGCGTTGGAAAGATCCTTGATGTGCTCCATGCTCGGGATTTCCGATTTTGTGGTTTCGATGGTCTCTTTCACTTTTGTGGCTGTGCTTTTCACCGCTTTGCGGGCTACTTTCGAAATCTCTTTACCAAGATCCTCAGCTTTTTCCATGATTCTTTCGCCGCTGGTTTTTGAACAGGCTTCGTCAACACGAATGGTGAAATCGGATAGCACATTCATATAATTGATAAAAGCTTCGTAAGGAGAGTTGTAAGGATTGAAGTATTTGTGAACGTCGCCGTCGGAGAACCACTTTGTGCACATATAATAGAAATGGTCGCTGTTCTGGAGTTTAAACCAGTCGCTGAGGATTTCCGGGTCATTGCAATTTCTTATCTGGTTTTCGAGGCTGTACAATTTATCGAATGCTTCATTCTGCATGTCGTTGCCGAGCCATGCGGTGATGTCGCGCTCCTCGTCGGCCCATGAGATGGGGTAGGGGACATGGATGGCCGAAATAGGCTGAAGCTCTTTCTCGAGTTCGCTGGGTGTGGCAAATTTGAATTTCTTTGTTTTCAGCACTTTGGCTGGCAGTGATGCCATGAAATCGAAAATTCCGGTTTCTCTCCACTGATGTTCGCCAAAGGTTTCATAATCCATAAACAGATTGATAACGTCCTCGTTTTTGTCGAGGTCGGCAAGCCAGGTGGCGAATTTTTCTGCGGTCAGCGGCCATTCACTCCAGCCGTGATTGGAGAAGCGGAAGGCGATGTCGTCGCTGAGGGTGTGATTTTTAAGCAGAACTTTGAGTTTTGGGTTGCGGGCATTGCAGTACATGAAATTCGGGCTTTTCCAGCCGAGTACATGTTTTGCGCCCTCGGTGAGCATCAGGTTGTAACCCATTTCGTGAACCATTTCACCGATTTCGTCTGAATAAATCAGCTCGGTGTTACGGAATGTAACCGGTCTTACTCCAAACAACGACTCGATTTTGTTGCTGTGCATCTCAACCTGTTTGAAAAATTCAGATTTCGAACGGAGCGAAGATAGGGAGTGTGCGTAGGTTTCGGCAAGGAATTCCACGTTTCCGGTTTCGGCAAGTTTTCTGAAACTCTGGATAACTTCGGGTGCATATGCTTCAAACTGCTCGATGGCATGGCCTGTGATGGAGAAGGTTACCTTAAAATCCTTGCCATGCTTTTTGATGAGTTTCATGAGCAGGTCGTTCATCGGGAGGTACGACTTTTGGGTAATCCGGCTCATTATGTGACTGTTTTCGAAGTCGTTGTAATAATAATGATCGTGACCCATGTTGAAGAACCGGTAGGTTTTTAATCTGAATGGCTGATGAACCTGGAAATAAAAACAAATTGATTTCATATCTTGATTAAGTTTTATTCGGTTGATAATTAATTATTTGAAAAGCGACTCGTACACCTGAACCACGTGATATGCCGCATTGTCCCATTTGAGACTGTCCACTTCATCCTTTCCGTATTTGCGGAAAGTTTCGCTCAGCGAGTTGTAGTTCAGCAATCCATAGATGGAATCGGCCAATCCGTGGACATCCCAGAAATCAACTTTCAGGGCATGTTTGAGGATTTCGGCAACTCCCGACTGTTTGGAAATTACAACGGGAACATTGGAGCGCATGGCTTCCAGCGGAACAATTCCAAAAGGCTCTGAAACCGAAGGCATTACAAAGACATCGCTGAGAAGGAACATTTTATCTACATCCGCACCTTTCAGAAAGCCTGTGAAATGGAAACGGGTTCCTATCTTCAACTGGGCAACGCGCCGGATCATTTTGTTCATCAAATCGCCTGACCCTGCCATTACAAACCTGACATTTGGATCGTGTTTGAGAATGATGCTGGCAGCCTCGATAAAATATTCCGGCCCTTTCTGCATGGTAAGCCTGCCCAGAAATGTGACTACTTTTTCTTTTACATGCCTTTTTACTTCATACACCTCTTTGTCGGTAGGCTCAACGGCATTGTATACGGTGAATATCTTATCAGGGCTGATGCCGTATTTTTCAATCACGGTAGCTTTGGTGAGGTTGCTGACGGTAATCACCCGGTCGGCCTCTTCCATACCGCGCCGCTCGATATCGTAAATGTTGGAGTTGACATTTACCCCCGAACGGTCGAACTCGGTGGCGTGCATATGCACTACCAGTGGTTTTCCGGTGATCTTTTTGGCTGCGATTCCGGCAGAGTAGGTCAGCCAGTCGTGAGCATGGATAAGGTCAAAATCCATTTTTTTGGCGATCCCTGCGGCCACCAGCGCGTAACGGGAAACCTCGGCCATCAGGTCGGTTCCGTATTTTCCGCTGAATTCAAATTTCGTTGATGTTACTTTCTTTTGATGGTCAACGCCTTCGAGTCTGTTTTCTTGGGCAATCCTGGCAAACTCCTGCGGACTAACATAGGGGATAAGGTTGGAGCCAATTTCGAGGTAAGTTATTTTTTTCCAGAACTCCTGGTAGGTTTCGTCGGTTGAATCAACGAGCACGTCGCTGGCATTTACCAGTCTTACTGCCGATTCATCCTCGTCGCCGTAAGCTTTCGGAACTACAAAGATGGTTTCGATATTCTGGTTGGCAAGGCCTTTGGTTAACCCGTAACAGGCTGTGCCTAAACCTCCTGAGATATGCGGAGGGAACTCCCATCCAAACATTAGTACTTTCATGAATCTTTCTTCTTGGTTGATGTTGAATGTGATTAAACAAAATTGCTGATCATCTCATTTGCTCTGAGTAGTTCGGCAACAGAGGTAGCCATCGAAATGGCGCCCGATGGATTGTGAGGCGGATCGCCGTCGTAAATTTCCGATATCGTACCGATTCCGTAATTCTGCAATTCCGGCTCTATACCTTTATATAGATTACGCAGAACATACAGACCGCTTTTCTTGTAAACCCTGAGGTAAGCTTCGGCATAATGGCCAGAGAGCCAAGCAACTACCGAGCCCTGGTGATAAGCTTCATCGCGTTCTTTGGCATCGCCGCCATAAACGCCTTTGTACTTAAGACTCTTTGGTGATAATGAACGCAACCCTTTAGGAGTCAGCAATTCACGCTCGATGATGTCAAGTATCTTTTTTTGCTGCAGATCGGTAAGCGGCGAGTAAGGCATCGAAACAGCCAATAACTGGTTAGGTCTTACCGACCAGTCTTTGAAGTTTCCGTTGGTGTAATCGGCCAGGTACCCTTTTTCGTTGTCCCAGAACTCGTTGGTAAAGGCCATCTTAATTTTCTCGGCGATCTCTTTCCATTGTCCTGTAAAGTTGGAATCTTTGGCTGCCTTGGCCAGCTCAAGGCTGAACATGATGGCATTGTACCAGAGGGCATTTACCTCCACCGGCATCCCGATGCGTGGAGTTACGGGTTTGCCGCTCACATAAGCGTTCATCCAGGTGAGTGCTGATCCTGACTCGCCGGCATAGAGTAAACCGTTTTCTTCCATCCGGATATTATACTCGGTTCCGTCTTTATAAGCGTTGAGAATCAGTTTGATGACATTCTTATAATCATTCCAGATCCTGGCTTTCTCACCGGTTTTCTCCACATACTTCTGCAGCGCCCAGAAAAACCAGAGTTGCGTATCTACTGAATCATAGGTGGTTTTGTTGTTGAGGATGGCATTGTGGAAAAATGGTCCCTGCATATTGCCGACCATCGTATCCACCACTTCGATGAAAGTTTTGGTATCACCCTGAGTCAAAAGCAGCCCGGGTAAAGCCATAAAGGTATCCCTTCCGATGCTTCCATACCAGGGATAACCGGCTAAGACCTCTACTTTCTTGTCCTTCCTCACCATAAATTGCTGAGCTGCATTGATAAGACAGTTTTCGAAGGTGTTTCGGGGCATTCTCTTTTTGGCTTCGGCAGCGAACCTTTGCTTCAAACCTGATGGATTCACCTCCGAAGTGCTGGCGGCAAGAATGATGGATTCCCCTTTAGCAATAGGAATTTCGAAAAACCCAGGAACATAGAGATCTTCAAGACTGTCGTAGCCTCTGAGTTTCTCGTGGGTGTACTCGATATTGTAGTACCAGTCGGGAACGTGCGTGTATTCCGGTTTTTTGGAGAATTGTATGTACAAAGGGGAATATCCTTCATACATCACCACTTTGATCCCGTTTTCAACGGATTCATACTTCTTATTCGCGTCAATATTTGCCTTCGAAAGCTCATGAATGTTTCTGAAAGCAAGGAAAGGCTTGAACCGGAGTTTGGTTTCGGAGTGCGCTTCTACCAACGTGTACTTAATAATCATCTGGTTTTCGTGTGATGAAAAGAGCATCTCTTTCTCTAACACAACACCGCCTACGCGGTAAGTAATTTTTGGAGTGGGGTCAAGCTCGAAGTTCCTGACGTATTTATGCCCTTTTGGTGAGTAAACGCCATTCTGGTACTTGTGGATTCCCAGATTAAAACTGGCGTCGTGCTGGATAACGGTTTCATCAAGCGTGGAAAGCAACACATGCGGATCGTTACCGAACTGCGGCTGGGGAACAATCAGCAAACCGTGATATTTCCTTGTGTTACAATTGATAATGGTAGTGGAGGAGAAGGCTCCCGAGCGGTTAGATCTGAGGAGTTCGCGCCTAAGTGAGTACTCTAAATTGATTAGTTGGGTTTTGTCAAACTTTATGTAGCTCATGCTGTGTAAAATCTTGAAATTTAATTCTTTAGAAACGAAAAATGAATTTTTTTTTGAGCCGCAAAAGTACACATTTATAGCCTAAGTTTAGATTTCGTTTAATACTAATTAACATAAAATTAAAGAATTAGTCGGCTATTCAGCACTTTTAGGCATTCTTATCATCCTGAAAATTCCTGAAAACACTTTACTCAAAAATTATAATTTCGCAATCTTAAAATTTTGAACCGGAGAAATTCTGATGGAGATCTTTAATAATCAGGAGCTCTTGCAACAGCTAACTCAGGCCAAAGCGCAGCTTAAAGAAGCTGACGAATCTTTGCAGGTTGCATTGAAACAGATTTCAGAATTTGAGCAGGCTACCGACAATGTCCATCTGGCCATCATTAAGCTTTTACCCTGCGGAAAGGTTGAATATGTTAACCCGTTTGCCTTTACGCTTTTTGATCCGGGCGATGGGCAGTCCCTGTTAAATAGTATTTTAAAGGCGATCACTCCACCCGGTATTCCGGTCGGCATGGACTTTGCCGGGCTAATCAGGGTGTTGGTTGAGAGCTATAAAAATTTCTACCGGCACGAATCCAAAATTACTACCAAAGAAAAGGATATCATCTGGATTAGCTGGACAATACAGTTTCTTTTTGATGTGGCAGGGACGACAACCGGACTGGTAGCGCTGGGAAGCGATATTACCAACCTCAAACAGACCGAGAACGCACTCCGGCAGAATGAATTTGTCCTGAAAAAAGCGCACGAAATTTCCAAAACCGGAAGTTGGGTGTGGACGGCCGGGACAGATAACCTGATCGGGTCGGAGCTCTTTTTCCAGATATTCGGGATTACACCAACTTCCAGTTACGCTGAGCTTTTGTCAAAACTGGAAAAAATCATCCTCCCGGAGTATCTTGATTTTATCAAATCAAAAATCCACAAGGCCTTAACCCGCGGTACCACAGATTCGTACACCTATAAAATTATGCATCCTTCGGGATTTATCCGCTGGATTGTTGAGGAGGTTTGCCTGCTTCCGGGCCACGAAAGTAATGCCGCACGCCTTGTGGGTACGGTGAGGGACATCACTGCACAAAAGGAAACCGAAGAGAAACTGAGAGAATATCTGCTCATTGTCTCTTCATCCAGCGAGCTGATGTCGCTGATTTCACCGGATTATCGCTATATCAATGTAAACCAGGCTTATATTGATGCTTATCAGAAACCAATCTCACAAATCGAAGGGCACACCGTGGCTGAGATGTTTGGTGAAGAGGTGTTTCAACAACTCATCAAACCCAATATTGACCGGTGTTTGCTGGGCGAAACCATTTCAGACCAGTACTGGAGTGTTTATCCTGACGGTGGCCGGCGATTCATGGATGTAAAGTACAACCCGGTGCGGGAGATTGATGGAATGATCTCGGGGGTAACCGTGAGTACACGGGATATTACCGAATTGATTTACACTGAAGAACAGTTGAGGATTTTCAGGATGTTTGCCGAAGAATCCGGCGTCGGGTTTGGAATGGCGAGCCTCGATGGCAGGATAACTTACATCAATTCAACGCTTTGTAGCCTGGCTGGCTTCAGCAGTCCGCAGGAAATCATTGGTAAATCCGTTGGTGAGACCTATCTTAAGGATCATCAAACGCTGCTGCGCAACGAAATTATCCCCATCATCAGGCACAAAGGACATTGGACGGGCGAAATTGACATGATCCGCAGCGATGGAAACACAGTGTACACGATACAAAATTTTTTCCTTATCCGCAACGAATTGGAAGAGCCTGTTTCTTATGCACTTAGTGTAACAAACATCACCGATCGGAAAATCGCCGAGCAGGCACTCCAACGCAGCGAGACCAATTTCAGGTCCATCTTTACCAACGCCGCCATCGGTATAGATGTGGTAGATGAAAAAGGTAAATTTTTGCAGGTGAACCGCGCCCTTGCTGAAATGCTTGGCTACACGCAGGAAGAGCTGATCCAGTTGAAAATTGCCGATATCACCTTTCCTGAAGACACCGAACCGAGCATCTGTTCGCTGTACGACCTGTTTAGTGGTAAGAATGATAGTTATCGCCTCGAAAAGAGATACACACGAAAAGATGGCTCGATCTTCTGGGCGGATATTTCAGTTACGATTTACCACGACATTGTCAGCCAGAAGCGTTTCGCAATTGGCACTATCATCGACATCACCCAATCGAAAACGCTTCAGCAGCAGCTCGAACGTTCGCGTGAAGAGGCCGTCAGGGCAAATATGGCCAAATCGGAGTTCCTGGCCAATATGAGCCACGAGATCCGGACACCGCTCAACGCCGTAATCGGATTTACCGAATTACTCGAAACCATGGTTACCGACAAAAAGCAAATCAGCTACCTCGAATCCATCAAATCAGGCGGCAAAAACCTGCTGCTTCTCATCAACGACATACTTGACCTTTCGAAGATTGAAGCCGGTAAAATGAGTTTCAAATACGAACCGGTGAATCCCCATACCCTTATCAACGAAATCAAACAAATCTTTTCGCTGAAAATTGAAGACAAAAACCTCGAGTTCATTATTGACGTTGACCCCGGAATTCCTGCAAGCCTTGTACTGGATGAGGTTCGGGTCCGACAGGTCATTTTTAATCTGATTGGGAATGCCATCAAATTTACCGACCAGGGTTATGTAAAATTTTCGGTAAAAAAGACTGGTTCAGAGAGCGATAGCAGCAAAATTGACCTCAAAGTCTCCGTAGAAGACACAGGCATTGGCATCCCGTCAGACCAGCACCAGATTATTTTCGATGCGTTTCAACAGCAATCTGGTCACAACACACGCAAATACGGCGGCACCGGACTTGGACTCTCCATCAGCAAGCGCCTGGTTGAAATGATGGGAGGAAACATAAGCCTGCACAGTGAGCCGGGCAAAGGATCCAATTTCTCTTTTACACTGAAAGACGTGGCTGTAGGCGCTTCCATCGAAATGGATGATGGCTCCGACGAGCTCGATACCATAGGCCTGGTGTTTCACCCGGCTGCCATTTTGATAGTTGATGATGTGGAATCGAACCGAAACCTTATCCGTGAAAATCTCACCGCACTGAATTTTAATGTCCTGGAGGCTGAAGATGGCTCACAGGCCGTCCAGATGGCCGTACATTCGAAGCCAGACCTTATATTTATGGACATCAGGATGCCGGTAATGGATGGATTTGAGGCCACAAAAATAATCAAGTCAAATCCCGAAACCCGCGAAATCGTTGTAGTCGCTCTCACTGCATCGCTGCGTAACGAAGATCAGAAGGACACTTACCAGCACTTTTTTGACGGCTATCTGCATAAACCGGTTACCCGCACTGAACTTTACCGCGAACTGATGAAATTTTTGCCATACGAACAGCACAGCCACCCTGCATTGTCTGGCGAGGATAAGAGTTGCCAGTTTGTTTTGAACGGTTTGATTTCGATCCCAGCAGAAAAGATTGACGAATTTATCAGGACTCTTGACAAACAATTGATGAAAAAGTGGGATAAAGCTTACAGTTTCCAGCTTTCGGACGAGATGAAGGATTTTGCTGAATCGGTAATCCAGGCAGGAAAGCAGTTTGAATTCCCGATACTTACTACTTTTGGAGAGGAATTCCTGGTGGCATTGGATAATTTTGAGCTGGATACTATGGAGAATTGCCTGAAGAATTTCCCGAAACTTGTTCAGCAGATAAAAAATCATCTGCACAACCAAACCAACTGAAACCGATTAAGATGAAAGTACTATTTTTGGAAACTAATTCCTGCAGATCCTGATGGAATCCAATCCCAAAATACTTCTGGTGGATGATAACCCGGTGAATATCAGGGTGGCTGCAAGTATTCTGCGCGATAATCATTACAACGTATCCTTTGCCCAATCCGGCCAGGAAGCACTCAGCAAAGTGGAGATCATTGATTTCGACCTGATACTGCTTGATATCATGATGCCCGGAATTGATGGTTTCGAAGTGTGTACATTATTAAAGGAGAACCCAAAAACCAAAAATATCCCAATCATTTTTCTTACCGGTCGTACAGAAACTGAAAATGTGGTGAGGGCATTTGACCTGGGAGGCGCCGATTATGTTACCAAACCTTTCAATGGTAAGGAGTTGCTTGCCCGCGTTGAAACCCAAATAAGGATAAAAAACAACCACGACACCCTCGAACTGCTCAACCGTCAATTGCAGGAGGCCAATGATACCAAAGATAAGATGTTCTCAATCATCAGCCACGACCTGCTTGGGCCTTTCGGAAATATCAGGGAGTCGCTGGAGTTAATTGCCACCGACCAGGTGAAAATTGAACACAAACCAATGGTGGATTTTGTAAAGGCAGTGTGGAATACAACAAGCAACGCCTACGATCTGCTCGAAAACCTTCTTTACTGGGCCAGAAATCAGCAGGGCAGAATGGTGTATATGCCAAAATCCATCAGCCTGAACCAGTTAATCCATGAAAATATAATGCTGCTCGAAGGCATCGCCAACAGCAAAAACATCACCCTGAAAGCCAGTCTTATCAGCGATTTTGCGGTTTTTGCCGATAGAAATGCCGTGAAGACTATTTTACGCAACCTGGTATCCAACGCACTTAAATTCACCAATCCCGGCGGGCAAATCATCACCAGAGTGAAACCCTATGGTGATGACTTCCTGGTAATTTCGGTTTCCGACAATGGGATCGGGATGGATGAACAGACTGCGTCGAACATCTTCAGTAAATTTAAGAATCAACCCAAATGGGGAACCAAAGGAGAGAAAGGAGTAGGTTTGGGCTTGGTGATTACCAAAGAGTTTGTCGAAAAACACCAGGGAAAAATCTGGGTAAAAAGTAAGGAAGGAGAGGGGAGTACCTTTTATTTTACGCTACCAGTCAAAAAACTTTGAAATATGCTTACCGAAAAATCAGAAAAACGCAACACGATCCTGATCGTGGACGATATTCCAAAAAATATCGAACTGGCCGCCAATATCTTACAGGCCAAGAATTACAACATCACCTTTGCCACCAGCGGTGAAACGGCGCTGGAAAAAGTAAAATCAATCAATTTTGATCTCATCCTGCTCGATGTGATGATGCCGGGTATGGATGGTTTTGAAGTGTGCAAAAGGCTTAAAAGTGATCCTGAAACAAAGGAAATTCCGGTTATCTTCCTCACCGCCAAATCAGAAACTGAGAATGTAGTTCAAGGCTTTGAGCTTGGCGCTGTGGATTATGTTACCAAACCATTCAGTACCGAAGAATTGCTGGCAAGGGTCAAAACCCACATCAATATTCGAAAAAAGTACCTTGAAAAAGTGCATCTCGAAAATCAACTTTTGAGTGATGTGCAGCCTGTGGATGACCAAACACGTCAGCAACTCGAAACACAACTGGAAGAAAAAAAGAAGGAACTCAACCAGGTTAACCTCTTTTATGAGCTGCGCAGCCAGATGGATAAACTGATCCAGGAAAAGAATCCGGTTGCCCGCATGGAAATCAGGCACATCAAAGAGATGATCTCAAATCTTTTTATTGACAAAAATAACCAGGAGTTCCATAAAGCCCTGAAGAAGGAGTTCCCAAAACTCACGTTCGACGATCTCAGGCTGTGTTCTTATTTGAAGCACCGTTTCCTGAACGTGGAAATTGCCGAATTTCTCGAAACCTCTCCGGAGGCGGTTTACACGCGGAAATCAAGGCTTCGTCAGAAACTCAACCTCGATCAGGAGCAGGATATCAACGAGTTTCTGTCGAATTACACATTCTGAGAAAATAGATCTGAATACTTCAGGCACCAATCGTGATTAATGCTTTGTACATTTTCCTTTATCCTTTTAACTTCTCATTCGTAATTCCCTTTTTTCACCATCCGGTAATTGTCAATCATGATTTTGCCCATCGCAATCATGTAAACAATCTGAAAATCCTTATCGAGCAGCAACAGATCTGCATCTTTTCCGGGCTGGATATTTCCCTTGGAGTGTAGTTTCAGAATGCCGGCAACGTTGGAGGTTGCGATCCGTAGCGCCATTTCCAGTGGAAATTTCTCTCTGAGAACCAGGTCGGCGAGTTCGGTGAGCACTGACTTTGGCAGCCCCATATCAAGCTGGATGAGGTTTCCTTTTTCATCAAAATCGGGGAGCGATCCACAGGCATCGGAGGTCAAAGTGATATTTTGCAGTGGAACTCCGGCTCTGATGAGTTCGGGCACTGCTTTGGACGTTTTCACCTCAATGTCAGGATAATAGGGATAGGAACTTGCCGTAAGATCAACGTAACCCTTTTTGCCATAGGTTTTTGCATCTTCAAAAATATAAGGATTGCGGTTGCAGTGTGTGGGGAAAAACTGGGTCAGTTTCAGTTTGCTCTGATTCACAACATCATAAAGTGGCTGGAAGGGATTTTTGGCATCTCCCATATGAATGTTGACAATTCCGGCTTTGTTGCCCAACATACCTCCAACACGGGCTTTTGCAGTAAGTTGGATCAACTCATGAATGGTAGGATGACTGCTTCGGTGGTCGGAGAGGGCAACCTCGCCAATTCCAATCACTTCATCTATCATCGCCAGATCTTTGGCCGGATCGCCTAAAATTGTGGGAGTAGGAACCTGGTATGCGCCAGTGTACATATACGCTGAAACTCCCTCCTGGCGGAGGCTTTTGCATTTCATCAGCACCGAAACCGGGTCACGGGTGTAACCATCTGTTCCCAGGCATCCGACCACAGTGGTAATCCCGCCATCGAGCAGCATGCTAAATGGCATTTCAGGTGTGCGTGTTGCCGGTCCACCTTCACCTCCCGCTCCGGCAATGTGCACATGCGCATCAATCAACCCGGGAATCAAAATCAGCCCGGTACCATCAATCTCAATACCTTCTATCCCTTTGGGTAATTGGAGATTTTCACCAATGCCTGCAATTTGATTTCCTGCTATGAGCAAATCTTTATTGCCGATAGAAGTGGGGGAATAAATGTTGCAATTACTTATTAAAATCATCATAATCAGTCTCTTATTATTTCAAAATCACCCTTTTCATTAATGCGGATAATCCTCGATGGTTTCATGGTTCTGATTTCATTTTGATATAAATTCACAATATGATCCACACTGTTTTTGATTTTTTCCGAAATCTGCTGAAATCTCAATGCTGTTGGTTCACCGGAGAGATTGGCCGAAGTGGAAACGATCGCTTTTCCAAAAGTCCGGATCAGTTCACGACAAAATTCATCTTGCGCAACCCTGATTCCGATTGTTTTGTCTTCAGCAGCAACACCTTTGGCAACATTCCTGGCTCCCTGGTAAATCACTGTTAAAGGTTTGTCGTAGCTGCGGATCAGATCGAAAAAGAGGGGACTCACCTTGTCAACATACTCGTAAATTCTTTCCGGTGTGTCCACCAGTACCAGAAGACTTTTTCCTTCGATACGTTGCTTGATCTTGTAAACTTTGTTCACCGCTTTCTGGTTAGTGGCATCGCATCCTATTCCCCAAATGGTGTCGGTAGGGTAAAGAATAGTACCGCCGCTTGCAAGCACCATCACCGCTTTGTCAATTTCGGTTTTGAAAACTTCATTTGTCATAACGATACTATTTCAATATTTACAGCAATTCGACAACCACCTGCGAGTTTCATAATCGTGCTGTTAACTTTTGGGTGTTGATATCTAATGCGCATTTAAAATGCCCTTCGGGACATTTAGTATAACCATGTAATCCACATGGCCGGCAGTCGAGCTTTTCATCAATTTCAACTACAGCGGAGTCTTCAGAAAGGGGTCCGAATCCAAAAGCTGTTACCGTTGAGCAAAAAATTGATGTTACCGGGGCATTCATAGCGCTGGCAAAATGCTGAGGAGCGCTGTCGTTCACAAAATTCATCCTCGCATCCCTCATTAATGCTGCAGATTCAAGAAAAGTAAGTTTCCCACACAAATTCAGTGTATTTGGATGTCCGCAACCTATGATGATCCGGTCTGCTGCTGTGTAGTCATTTTTTGCACCGAGAAAATATACATACAAATCATTATCTGACGCTTTCAGGAATTCTATCCATTTCACTTCAGGAAATTGCTTCGTAAACCATAGAGATGTTGGTGAAATGGTAATGTAGGCATGGGTTTTCAGGTGAGATACTTTCGCAAAATCGTTCTGCGATGGATAGAGCCGCACCGGATAGTTTCGGCTGCAATCGGTGAATGAATCGATAAGCGACAGGTTTCGGTGGATTTCGTGTTCGCTGCTATCGGGGTTGGCTGATATCCTGTGCTTCAATGCTTTTGTGAAAAAGAGGGAAAAGGGATTTTTGCTGAACCCCACTTTAATCCGCGAGCCGGACAGCGTGGTAATCAGCCCGGTGGAAGCAAACCTTTGAAGATTTATCACCACTTCATATTTCTCTTTCCTGATCTGTTTGACCAGCGACCTCATCTCCGTGTATTTATTGTTTGCTTTATCCCAGATTATCACGCGACTCAATTTAGGATGCCCGCTCAGCAAAGGCTCAATTCCCTTTTTAACCAGAACATCAATGATTGCTCTCGGGAAAAACGCTGACAACTTTTCAATTAACGGAGTAGCCAGCACTACATCGCCGATGGAGGCGGTCTGGATAATCAGAATCTTATGGATTTTATGGTTTTTCAAAATACTAGTCCATTTTAAACCGGGACGTCATAATCGCGCAAAGCCTGGTTAAGTGAGGTTTTCAGACCGGTTGAGGGTTTGCGTTTTCCGATGATCAGCGCACATGGAACCTGGTATTCGCCTGCAGGAAAGGTTTTGGTGAAATTTCCAGGAATCACCACTGACCCTGCAGGAACGTAACCCTTGTATTCCAGAGGTTTTGAACTGGTTACATCAATTATCCTGGTGGATTTTGTAATCACGACATTAGCCCCAAGAACAGCCTCCCTCTCTATCCTCACGCCTTCAACCAATATGCACCTCGATCCGATAAAGCAATCATCCTCAACGATTACCGGCGCAGCCTGAACAGGTTCCAAAACACCGCCGATCCCCACACCACCGCTTAGGTGCACATTTTTACCGATCTGCGCGCACGAACCGACTGTAGCCCAGGTATCTATCATCGTTCCCGAATCCACATAAGCCCCGATATTCACATACGAAGGCATCATCACCACACCTCTGCCGAGATATGCGCCGTAGCGGGCAACCGCATGAGGTACAACCCTTACGCCAAGCTCTTTATAATTACGCTTCAAAGCCATTTTGTCGTGAAATTCCAAAACACCCGATTCGGTAGTTTCCATATTCCGGATCGGAAAATAAAGAATTACTGCTTTTTTCACCCATTCATTTACTTGCCATCCGTCGCTCGTTTTTTCGGCACATCGCAGGGCGCCTTTGTCGAGCAACTCAATTACAGATTCGATAGCCTGAATGGTAATTGGTTTATTTAATAATTCCCGGTCATTCCAGGCTGCGTTAATTCGGAGTTCTAATTCATCCATTGGCGGGCATTTGGTGGCTTCAAAATTAGAGAAAAATTATTATTTCTAATTTTGCACGTACAAAATTGGAAAACAAAGATACTTTGGGAAGGATCGTTGCCATAGATTTCGGACAAAAAAGGGTAGGGCTTGCAGTAACCGATGAACTGCAAATAATTGCCACTGCGCTGGATACCGTGCACGTCAAAGACATATTCGATTACCTGCAGAAGTACGTTTTGCATGAGAATGTGGAGAAATTCGTTGTTGGACAACCCCGCAATCTTGACAATTCAGCCTCTGATTCGCAGATTTTTACCGAGCCTTTTGTCCGAAAACTGAAAAAACAATTTCCACAAATCCCTGTTTTTAGGGTGGATGAACGATTTACTTCAAAAATGGCTAAAGACGTGATTCTCAATTCCGGAATCGGAAAAATGGCCAGGCAGGATAAAAACCTGGTTGATAAAGTGAGCGCTACGATCATGCTTCAGTCATTTATGCAGGAGCGTTTTCCGACAGAATACATCAAATAAAATTTTACAATGATACTTCCGATTGTTGCATATGGTCATCCGGTGCTGAAAAAAGTTGCTGAAGAAATCCCGCAGGATTATCCCGGCATTAACGATTTGATTGTCAATATGTTCGAGACTATGTATTCATCCAGCGGTATTGGGCTGGCGGCTCCACAGGTAAATCATTCAATCCGGGTTTTTATTGTGGATGCAACACCCCTGGCCGATGAGCATCCCGAACTGACAGATTTTAAACGGGTTTTTATCAACCCCATCATTGTTGAAGATTCCGACGAAATGGAAGCCGCTGAAGAGGGTTGCCTGAGCATCCCCAACATACGCGAAAATGTGCTCCGCCACAAAGAGATTGTGGTGGAATATTATGATGAAAACTGGAACCTGAAGGAGGAAAAATTTGAAGGGTTTGCAGCACGCGTTGTCCAGCATGAATACGACCATATCGAAGGTGTTTTGTTTGTGGAGCGCATCAATACCCTGCGCAAAACCATGATTAACCGTAAACTGAAAAACATCTCCACCGGAGAAGTGGATGTGGATTACAAAATGCTCTTCCCGCTCAGGAAGAAAAAGTAAGAAAGAACTTATTCATTAACTATAATTCAAATAGAAATGACCAGAAGATTAACAGGCATTGTGTTGATTATTACAGTATTGATCGTAGTAACAGGCTGCCAGAGCCCCCGGTCAAAAGCAGTGAAAAACATCGAAAATTTTGAGACCTCGATCTTCGATCAGAACGGGATGGTTGACCGAACCAAAGTTGGCGAATTGATAGATCTTTACATTGGTTTTGCTGATAATTTCAGCGCTGATACCCTTGCGCCGATTTACCTTTTCAAAGCTGCCGACATGGCAATGAATACCAACCGCTCCTTGCAGGCCATTCAGCTTTACGAAAGAATCATCGAACAATACAGCGGCTACGCAAAGGCCCCGGAAGCGCTCTTTTTGCAGGGATATGTTTACGAAAATAACCTGAACCGGCTTGACAAAGCTGAGGAGATCTACAAAAAATTTATCGAACTCTATCCCGACAATGATTTTGCCGATGATGCCGAGGTTTCGTTGCAATACCTTGGTAAAACCCCCGAAGAGCTGATTGAGATTTTTCAGCAGCAGTCAGAATCAGCCGCTGTAAAAGAGGAAGATTAATAAGCAGCTCAGCAGGTTTGAAAGCCTGGCCTGCAAGTATAGTGTTGCCCAAGAAGATACAAGATATCAAAGCAGGCAAAACTGAAAAAATTGATTTCTCTTTTTCAAGCTGTGTTCCTTAGCACCTTGGTGGCCTTTAATCATTCAGGGCAGGTTGCTACTTGACCGGCTTTTCTTCGATATTGAATTCCGCATCAAGGAACTTTTTCAGTTGTGATGGGGTAATATTCAAATTGATTTCACCGCTCTGAAAGCAGGAGATATGTCCGGTTTCTTCAGAAACTATGATGGCGATGGCATCGGTTTTTTCGGTAATCCCCAGTGCTGCCCTGTGCCTTAATCCCAGTTCACCGGCCAGGTTTTGATTGCCCGAAACGGGCAAAATAGACCTTGCAGACTTGATCCTGTTGTTCAGAATAATAACAGCTCCGTCGTGCAGCGGACTGTTCTTGAAAAAGAGGTTCATGATAAGATCCTCAGAAATCCTTGCATCCACCGCCTGACCGGATTCGGTGTATTGCCTTAACTCGTTGAGCCGCGCAATCACGATAAGTGCTCCGGTTTTGGTGAGCGACATCTTCCTGCATGCCGAAACGATTGGGTCAACGTCCAGGTTTTTGATTATTCCGGTCGAAAACTTCAGAAATCCGAACCGCTTCCTCATTTTATCCAGAAAGCGCGGCGTACCGATCAACAGTAGAAACTGCCTGATTTCAGGCTGAAAAACAATAATCAGCGCAATAAAACCTACCGAGATGAATGCGCCAAGGATCTGGCTCAGCATCTCCATTTCGAGCAACAGAACAATCCTCCACAAAATGAAAATGGAAATAATGCCCAGGAATATGTTGGTGGCTGCAGTACCTTTTAAAAGATTGTAAAGGACGTACATCAGCACGGCAACTAAAAAAATGTCAATCAGATCGGTGAGTTTGATCTGGATGAATGCCGTAATGAGTAGTTCAGTCATAAATTGGTTTTGACCGGCCAAAATTAATCAAAAGATACAACTCCGGAAGGCAGCAGCACAAACATTTTCGCCGTTCTGGTGTTTATTGTCTGAAAAGATCAAAAAAGAGTAATGTCAGAAACCAAAAATAAATTCCCTCTATTTCCTTTAGGTTTAATAGTGATGCCCGGCGAAATTCAGCCGCTTCACATTTTTGAGCCACGCTACAAGCAGTTGATCCGAGATATTGAAGCTGGCGACGGGCGTTTTGGAATACCTTTTATTGTCAACGGAAGAATTTGTCATTTTGGCTCATGCGTTTCGCTGCACAAGATACTGGCTGTTAGTCCAACCGGCGAAATGGATATTTTGGTCAAAGGGGAGAGCATTATCAGTGTCGAATCGGCCGAGGACATTTTGGACGGAAAACTTTACGGTGGCGGAACTATAAAGATTTTAAACGAGTTCAATACCGAACCTTCAGATGAACTGATATCAGAATTTAAAAATTACCAAAGTCAGCTGGCCAGAATAAATAAAATGGATTTCGAACCGGAGACTGAGGTAGCTCACCCCAAAATTTTGGACATTGCCGGGCAACTGCCCCTGGAAAATGAAGAGAAATACTCGTTCCTGAAACTCAGTTGCACATCAAAGCGTGAGGAATTCCTCCTCAGCAAACTCAGGTTTCTGCACATGATAAACGTGAAGCTGGAGCAGGTGGGATACCGGTTCTATCTAAACTAAACCGGATTATGCGAATCATTTATCATCAGGTTGGCGCTCAATTAAAAGCTCTTTAGTACCGTCGTTTTTAAGCCTGAAATACTTGCCGTTTTCTATAAGCAATGCCTCGGCAACAACTCCCTGAGGATCAATCGGCACGTCAATGGCAATCACTTTTTCATCGTATAATGCTGAAAGTCTGTCAACAAACGAATGGGCTATGACGAACTTAGACGCTCCATAAAAACTTGCAATCTGGTTTACTTCCTCCTGAGAAATTTTTCCAATATCCTGAAAGTCATAAATATAACCTCTGTACCACAATGGTCCGAACTTACCGAGGATCAGGTTGGTTTCTTCGGGGAAACGATTAGGATGGGTGGGTTCTTTGGCAAGGAAATTTTGAAGCAGGAAGTTGATTCGCTCAATGGTGAGATTGTTTCTCATCATCTCTGCTGAAAGTCCGGCATGTCCAAACACACAGCCATTTATGCTGACAATGGTATTTCTCGTCCGAAGCCACTGACCAAGCTCAGTTCTCTGATCGAAAAATGATGCATAGTCTTTTGAAAAATAGTTGGTCAACAGCCTGTACTTCTGGCTGATGTATCGGATATCGTTGATCAAGGCCATCACTTCATGATTGCCCAGCAGCATATGCACGCGACCACCATGCTTTCGCGATTTTATATCCAGTTGATGAATTAGCCAAAGGGATTCTGTAACTTCGTCTCCACGATCGAAAAGATCTCCCAGAAAAACCAGATGTCCGTTACCAAAAGTCCATTCCAGACTTTCGTTAATAACGCCTGTATTGATAAGGAATTTTCTGAAGGCGCCGCAATTTCCGTGGATATCCCCTAATGCAATCACTTTATTAATATCCTGATATTCCCAGGGATCGCTCCTTTTTGGCAGAAAAAGCGGATAAATGGCAGTATCTCCGGCAAAACCGGCCACGGTTTTTTCCTTCCCAACCACAAAATAGTCACACCTCATAATTGGGTAGTTTTTCACACTGTCATTTTTTAAATAAAACATCCTGACTGTTGAATCGGAGTACCATTCAATGTGCGGTCCGTCGGTGATGGGGGGTATGGTAGCGAAAAAATGGCGCTGTTCGATCGTTTTCACCAGGTATTGAGCCACTTCGCGGTGGTTGGAGGCATTGGCCAGATCGAGCGCAGTGAACCCTGCTTTGTTCCTGATGTTGGCGTCTGCTCCCCATTCAACCAGAATTTTCACAAAAGCAAGTTTTCCCCGCTCGGAAGCAAAAGCAAGTGCTGTTGGTCCTCCATTAATAATTGCATCAGGGTTGGCTCCACTTCGGAGAAGCCGCAGAACGATAGCTGGCTGATTGCGCCGGATAGCATGAACAAGAGGCGTCGTGCCATTTCCCGGAAGATCAGGGTCAGCGCCATTTTGCAAAAGAAAGTTGATCGAAATGATTGATTTTGCTACGATTGCCTGGCTCAGCAGGGTCATTTCCTTTGGGCCGTAATGCCCGTTAACAGGATTGTGCCGGATAAACTCTCCTATGGCTGAAATGTTGCCTCTTGATATTGCTTTAAATACATCTTTTTCCTGCAACCTGCCTTCATTTTGACCTGATAGCAGGTTTTGAATCAGTAGTATAAAAGTTGTTAAATACCAGAATTTCATCCGATTATCGAATTATCTTGTTTGCTGAATATTCTTTTTGTGAAGCTTGTTAACTTATTACAGACATTCGATCATCAGTTTACTTCTTATCAACCTCTCGTTGTTTATCAGATAATAAAACTCCTCCAGGTACCCGATGATATCCCGCTTTTCGCTTTTCGACAGTAGTGGATAGTTATTGATTAACTGATAGATATCTGATTTTTTCGATTCAAAAAAGTTAGCATACTCCTGAAACTGGTCAAAAGGCCGGCATTGTCCACGGTACACTCTTTCACGAACCGTTTTTGTTCCAAAACGGGGCAGGGGAACGGCATAATGTGAGTTGACCACGCCACACCAGTCGAAATCGTAAGGGATTGCATGAGGTGGCTCACCCGTAACAATATCGAAAAGCTGTATGTTGTGCTGAGTTGTAACCGCCCAGTCGGTGTTTCCAATCATGTACTGAAACATGGAAACCATCCCAATATACCAGAAGTTGGTACTGTCGGGCAGCATATATTTTCTGTCGCTCTTTTTGCAATTTAGCCTGTCTTCAATGGCTTCATCAGGCTCGACAAGGATAGCCAGGCTGGTTTGAGGCTTCATTTTCCCACTGTCGTCAATATAGGTTATTTCGGTTAATCTGGCCCGGTAGCTGGTATCGCTGAGCAGGTTGAATATCCTGTAAACCAGATATTCCCTGACAATATATTTTTGGTAACTGTTGATGTTTGATTTGCAGTGTGTTACCAATTTCATCTTATCAGTTCCCTCAAAGATAGTATTGACGGTTTGTTTCTTTTTGAAATTCAGCCGCAGGGGCGGAAATGAGCAATTCTTCGGATCACGTCTGAATTTTCCTCGTGTTCTGAGCATCGTTAGGAGTCGCACCGTGTCTCCCTCGTGAACATATTCGACGGTACCCGGATGTTCCTCTCTTTCGTCGCCAACATCCCTTAGCAGCGATTTCAGGTCAGTCTTTATGGTAAGTTTAAGAATGTCATTTGATTGAAAAAGGGGCAGGGGTGCAGTAGCGACCTTTTCCTGGGAGAATAGCCTCATGGAGCTTAGAAATAATGCGGAAGCAAGGAATAAGATTTTCTTCATGGTTTTTCTCGTTTCCTTTCCGGCTTGTTTTTCTCCTTCATCGTGAAATGGTCGAAAGTCATACTTTCGAAGAAATTAGTGGAGAATTTATCCCAGAAATAGTAGATGGTAATCTCTGCGGTTCCCCTGTCGAAGTTGATTTTCCCAATCTCTACTCTGTTGATTTTTAATCCTGTACGTAGTTCCAGATCATCAATAAATTTAATCTGGTTGGCGGGTTTTATGAGTTCGATATTATCATACAAAATCGCTTTGCTCGATTCGTGTTTGTAGCTCCAGAAATACTCAATAATGGCAGTAATTACAATGATGCAGATGTTGGCAAATAAAAGCTCGGAATAACTGATTGCGCGGTCGGAGAGGGCATTCATCACCGAAATTCCAATCACCAGAAAGAGATAAGTCATCTC
This sequence comes from Bacteroidales bacterium, assembly GCA_036794825.1. GTDB lineage: Bacteria > Bacteroidota > Bacteroidia > Bacteroidales > 4484-276 > RZYY01. The sequence continues at coordinate 21,233 of DAIRGA010000029.1, forward strand.
TTTAATAGGAATTGTATCGGTTCGGTAGCGAATGATGCCAAACAGCGCAAAAAATCCCAGGGCAAAACCCAATTGCAACTGCACATTCTGAAGCAGGAAGGATACAAAGAAAACGGCAATACTGATTAGGATATAGGTAAAAAGATAGTCTTTTCGCCGGGAGTTGGCGTAGTAAACATATCGAACCAAAACCAGTGTAAAAGCCAGATTCAATGAGAATCTGAACACCATTACAAGGAACTCCTGTTGTTTGAAAAACTCGACACCAAAAAGTTGTAAAGCAGTTAAGAACTGAAGCATAGGATGTTATCGTATTAGGTTCAACCGTAAGCAAGACAAAACATTGTCCTTAGCTGCAAAGATAACACTTTTGGTTTCGCTGGTAAAAACGCAACCCGTCAGAATCAGGCAAGTGATAATGGTGAAATCTACTCATTAGCAACGGGTTGCGCTTATTATCAGCGGTTCGCATGGTTAGGGGTAGCCTGAGCGATTGGCCTTATGGCCTGTGGTGATTATAGGAAGAAACATGTTCATGTAAGATCGAAAAGAGCGAAAAGAGATTCGATTGAGTCTACTTTCAATGAATTTTAATATATTGATATTTAGCTTTTTACAAGAATTATTTAATTTGTTTATTTTAATACTGACCATCTCTGAGAAAGGTGTTGAATTCAAATAAAACATGGGACTTTGCTGCTGACGAAACGGATAAAGGGTACCCAATGCAACTCTTATTGCTGGCTTTGGCTGCACAACATTCACAGGTGTTACCAATACCACTTCAAATACAACTTCCGTAAATTTTTTTCCCATAATCAGTCGCAATATGTTATCAATGAATACATTACAAAGTTCACAAGTCCTTAAAAACCATCTGGATGCAGCCTGGGATCGAGCAACAATTGCTTCGTTTAGATTCAGCAGATTCTCCTCAAACAGGAAATTGGATTGCTTTTCATCTGTTGAAGCAATCGAGGAATTGGTTTGAAATGCGTTTCCATCATCTTCCACCAACGCGATTTCGTCCATCTCGCTGTAGAAAACCTGGAACCATTGCCCCAGTTTGCTATTGATTCTGATGTAGTAGGGGCGAAAAAATTCTGCAATCCTATTCATTGCATAAACTAAGTAAGGTGTCAGGAATTCAATGAGCATTATCAGTAATTTGTACAAAGTGCTCAGCGCCAGCAGTGTCAGATGCCATAAAACCTTCAGTGTTGTTTTCAGAAAGGCTAGAACTACAGGACTGTAACGGGTAATGTAAAATGCACTGATCTGCATCCCTTTCAGGGTCAAACCAGCAATTTGTTTCAATAGAATTATAACTGCTTTTTTCATTTTGGATTGATTATTTGGGGATGAGTAATGATTTTTTCGATTAGATGTCAATTTAATCAATTAAGTTTGTTGTTTGCTTAATTTCTTCTACTGAACTTCAAATGATGAAATTTGTGCGACAAAAATAGTTTATTAAATATCCAGTAATCAATGATTTAACGATAATTAAAACTTAAATTTTACCTTAATCAACTCACTTAAGTAACTGAAATCATTAACTTAAAAACTTAAATTAACTTAAATATGTAACTTAAGTATTGACTTAAGTAATTTAAATTAATTACCTTTACCGCACTTAAATAGTAACAAATCCTTCAAATAATTGACTTTTAATTCGATGATATTCAGGGGTTTGGTGATTAAACTGTAAATTCAGTTACCCATGCGAGGAAAGTTTTCATTTCTGGGACACGATCTGGAGATCATTCTGAGCCAATCCAGGCAATTACTGCCCGGAATCCGGCGGATGGATGCATTTTACCATGATTCCTCCACTGAGACTTTTACCGCAGTGACCATTAATCCGGAGGATGATCCCCCGGAACCTTACGAGCTGATGATTGAAGGTAAAGCAGAGCCACTGCTCAAACTTATCCATCTGAAAAGCTCTTACAGCTGGTATGCTGATGAAGAGTTGCCCTACAATATCAAAGGCTCCTCCCCGAAGATTCCGGATGTTTTCAGCGAACTGAACAAGGTGGTTTTGATGATAAGACTCAGCAATGACGATGGTTCGGCAAGAGATGCACTGGTAATATATTTTCGTGAAAAAATGTCGAATTTCGGGATGAATCTTGCTCAGAAAGAGCTAACTGCCGAGCATAAAGAGATTATAGCCCATATGCTGATAAACATGGTTACCACCGTCCGAAACATTGCCAGGCTTGACCGGACGGTCTGGAATCCTATAAAAGAAATTATGAAGGAAAACCATTTCAAGATGGATCAAACCACGCGAAAACTTGATGATCTGATGCAACGTTATCAGGAAAGGCTCGTTGATTCCTGCAACTATTTCCTGTCCAATATTTCGGCAAACGAAGGCAGAAAATATGTTTTTACCGAAGGAGCACTCAGGTTGATAAAGTCTTCATCTGTTGAATATTACAAAATTGAAAACGCTATCAAACTGGCCGTACAACTGGCCAACAATTTCCATTCGGACGACGAAGGCCCGCAGATTGAGATTACCGAGAACTTTCTGAATTTCAATGCCGCGAAACTGGAGGAAGAGAAGAGTGATCTTGCAGATACGGTTTATGAAAAGCCATTTAATTACCTGACCAGCTTAGAGTTACTTGCTGAAAAAGTGAAAGCTAAAAATTTGCAGGTTAAATCACAAACCGTTGTGGATGAAATGGAAAACCCGGTTAATCCTTCGGCCATAACCTGGATGGTAAACCACAATATGAAAGCCATCCAGCACCTGTTTAGACTTTATCCCGACAAGTGGCCGATCATCCGGAATGAATTCAAACCGATATTAAGGATAATCAAGCAAGCAGATCAGCCGCAACGAATCAAGAGAAGCGAATAATTCAGACAAAACAGGATAATAGATGGATAAGCCAGGAAACAAGATTAACCAGATGTTTGCATGGGAACACATGGTAACAGGCGGCAAGGTTATTGAGTGTAAATCATTTGATTTTGAGCTTCTTAATCAGCATCCATCGGTGTATGAGGTAATTAGAATTATGGAGTCTGTGCCATTGTTCCTGGAGAATCATCTTGAAAGATTTCATCAATCGCTGCAATTAGCTGGTGTAACATCATCATTTTCAAATACTGAAATAGCTGCAACAATAAAAATGCTGATCGAGGCTAACCCGCCTGAGTTTGGTAACATAAAACTGCTCTACCCGATTAATCCCGGACAGCAAAATTGTGGACTTACAGCATTCTTTATCCCTCATAAATATCCCGAACCTCCAATGTATGAAAATGGGGCTGAGGTAGTTACGTTGATAAAAAGCAGAAACAACCCCAACGCCAAAATTAGTAACCCGGATCTCAGGCTTCTGGCCGATAAACGGATTGCCAGCGAAAATGTCTTCGAGGTTTTGCTGGTAGACGAAACAGGGAAAATCACCGAGTGCAGTCGCTCCAATATCTTTTTCACCGATCAGGAGAAAATTGTGACTTCACCAGGAAGCCTTGTATTGAAGGGAATTACAAGGGATTATATTTTTAGGATTTGCGAAATGAACAATATCCCTTTGCAGGAGAGGATCATCTATCATGATGAACTTGCGACATTTTCGGCAGCTTTTATTACGGGAACATCTCCGAAGGTTTTGCCTGTACGCAGAATTGACAACAATTATTATCCTGCTAATAATCCGCTGGTTAACAGGATTATGTATCTCTACAACCATGAAATCGAACTTTATCTTGCCTCGAAAAGGCGATAATCAAGGAAACACACTTAATGCAGGATTCTAAATTTAAAGTCAGGAAAGCTGTGAAAAGGCAGGAGTCCAGGTATTCTTTAGGCTGAGGTTGATTTTTCATCAATGTTTTTGGTATTGGGCAAAAAGAAAGACAATCTTTCGAAAAGTTCAGATATGTCAACCGGTTTGTTGATGCACCCTGAGAACATTTTTCTAATTTCGGGATCAAGCTTCGGGAAATCAATTGATGCTGTAAAAGCAATAATAGGTATGTCTTTTAGCTCGTCAATAGATTTCAGCTCTTTCGCAGCTTCGATCCCATTCATAACCGGCATTTTCATATCAGATAAAATGACTGTTGGTTTTACTTCCCTGGCTTTTTTAATCAATTCCTCACCATTTTCCACAAGGTGTAACTCAATAGCAGTCTCTTCGAAAAACGAGCTTACCATTTTACGGTTCAGCTCTTCATCATCGGCAACGAGTAAAATTCCGCCGGTGAAGCTGAAATTCATATCCGGTAATGCAATTCTCTGACTTTTATATTCGGTGGTTTCAGGAACACCTGCCGACAGTCGGTGTAACTGTAAAGTGAATTTGCTGCCTATTCCCGGCTGGCTTTCGAGCTGTATTTCTCCACCCATGATTTTGGCCAGCTCCTGTGAAATCGCCAGACCAAGACCGGTGCCGCCATAAACTGACCCGCTTTTTTGCCGGGCCTGATAAAAAGCATCGAAAATATGTTGCTGGTCTTCGGTGCTGATTCCGATGCCAGTATCCTCGACTATGATTTCGATGTCATACATGCTGGTTGCGTAAACCCTGGGATCGCGTTGGCCCTGATGCACCGTAATTTTGATAAATCCTTCCTGCGTAAACTTCAAAGCGTTACCAACCAGGTTTACAAGAATCTGCCTGACCATAGTGTGATCCAGGTAAAAATTTTCGGGCAGATTCTTGTCATAGTTTAGAGTGACCTCAATATTTTTGTCTTTTGCCCTGAGGTTGAAAGAATGCCAGATCTCGGTCACCAGCGACCTGAGGTTAGTATTTATCGGGTTCAGGGTCATTCTACCGGCCTCAATTTTCGACATATCGAGGATATCGTTGAGCAGCGAGAGCAGGTTATAACTGCTGACTTCAATGGCATCAACGAATTCCAACAATTTGGTATCCTGAACTTTACGTTTTAAATTGCTATTAAACCCAATGATGACATTCAATGGCGTTCTTACTTCATGGCTCATATTGGCAAGGAACTGGCTTTTAAACTCAAGTACGCGCTCTATCTCAGCTTTTGCTTTTGTGAGGTCGCTGTTGGTTTTCTCCAGTTCTTTTTGGGTTAAATCTACTTTTCTTTTCGCCCGCTTTACCTTATTGAATAGGTAGGAAATGAATCCAAGTGCAGAAAAACCAGCAACAAGTATGGCTATCATAATTCTGTTTGCTCTCTGTTGCCTGAAGTTCTTAAGTTCGGCAATTTCCATCTGCTGGTTCAACGCAGCCTCTTTTCTTTCGAAATCAAAGGTAGCCTGCAACTCTTTTATCTCTTTTTCCTTTTCGACCGTAAAAAGCGAGTCCTTGTACAACGAGTTGAGCTCGAGGTATTTGAAGGCATTTTTATACTCACCGATTTTTGAATAATAATTCGAGTAAATCTCATAAACATTCCGGATTACCCGCAGATTACCATTGGCTTTTGCCATTTCGAGGCTTTTTTCGATATAAACCATGCCTTCTTCGGGTTTATCCAGGTAAACGATGAGGCAGTTTGCCATATTCAGCAGTAAAACAGCTCTTTCGTAAGTCGGAAGGTAATCAATGAGCTCGTAAGCGATGTAATAATTTTCAATTGCCTCCTTGTATTTTTGCTGCGCTAGATGGATAGAGCCAAGGTTATTGTAAATAATTGAGAGGGCTTTTCTGTCATTTCCGGCCTGGAATACTGGCAAAGCTTTGGACAGATAAGCGAAAGCTGAGTCATGTTCTTTTAGCATATGAAGCAGGTAACCATAGTTCATTTCGGCTATTGCAATTTTATTTGGATCGCCGGCTTTGATTTTGAGGTCGAGGGATTTTTTAAAATACTCACGGCTCATTTCGTACTCTCCGGTGGTACGGTACAGTATCCCCAAATTATTAAAAAGCTGGTCAATCCTGGGGGTGTCCTGTGCTGTCTCGCTGATGCTCAGAGCGTTAAGCCAATATCTTGCTGTTACATTGTAATCACCCTGATAATAATAGGTAGTACCCATCACAATGTTGAAAACGCTCTCATGCTTGAATTTTTTTTCTTTTGCTGCGTATTCTATAGCCTCCTGACAAACAGCCCGGCAGCTGTCGAGGTCTTCTTTCATCAGTTGATCGGTGAGCGCTTTGTAGGTCCAAAGCCGGGTTTCCGATGAAGATGTATCGCTGTTTATTACCGCCCTGAGACTGTCAATCACCGGATTTGAAAATAGCAGATACCCATTGAATCCAAATACCACAAGAAGGATTAGTCTTTTCATAGTTAATGGTTTAATAACATTTTCCTGCACGTTGACGAACGATTACCTGAAAAAATGACCTGAACCTATCCTACATCAATTTCCTGATTATAATCTTCGTTTTCTGAGATTTGCAAAAATAGCCAAACTTTTACTGCAGGGCTTCTTCAAATATTGGTTATTCCGAAAATTTCGGAGAAAATCTATCTTCAGGCATTATCTCATGAAGGTAGGTGCAATTACAATTGACCAAGCTGATGGTGGTCAGAGAAACTTTTTTTGTAGCGATGTTTGTTGATAATCAAAAAAAATCTACTTTTGCAGCCCGTTTTTGAAACGGTTTTTTTTATGAACAGATTTAACTGATTAATAAATGGATACCTTAAGTTTTAAAACTATCAGCGCTAATAAAGAGACAGTTACAAAAGAGTGGGTTCTCATTGACGCTGAAAACGAAGTTCTGGGGAGGCTCGCTTCCAAAGTTTCGATGCTTCTTAGGGGCAAACTCAAGCCAAACTTCACCCCGCACGTAGATTGCGGCGACAACGTGGTTATTATCAATGCTGAAAAAGTAAGACTTACCGGCGCAAAGTGGAATGATAAAGAATATATCACTCACTCAGGATATCCTGGAGGCCAGAAAGTGTTGACCGCCAATCAGGTAAGGTTGCGCAAACCAACAGCGATCATCGAAGATGCCGTAAGGGGTATGCTTCCAAAAAACAGACTAGCCAGCCAGCTTTTCGGTAATCTTTACGTTTACGCTGGTCCGGAACATAAGCAGGAAGCGCAAAAGCCAAGGAAAATCAACTTAAATGAAATCAAATAATTATGGAAGTAATTAACGCAGTAGGCAGAAGAAAGACCGCTGTAGCAAGGGTTTTCGTTCAACCAGGCAATGGAAAAATCACCGTTAACAAACGCGAGTTTGAAAACTATTTCCCCGTAGAATCACTCCAAAACATTGTACGTCAGCCGCTAACGCTCACCAATAATATTGACAAATTTGATATTCTGGTCAATGTTGATGGCGGTGGTTTCAAAGGACAAGCTGAGGCGCTCCGACTTGCCATCTCAAGGGCAATCATCGAAATGTACCCCGAGCACCGTCCTGTCCTGAAAACCAATGGTTTCCTCAGAAGAGACCCGAGAATGGTGGAAAGGAAAAAGCCCGGTCAGAAAAAGGCCCGTAAAAGATTCCAGTTCAGTAAACGATAATTTCCGGATATTAAAGTGTTTAGTATCCAAACTTGTGAGACTTCATCACGCTTTGAACTACTCACAGGTTGCTTAATCGGAATGTAAACATAAAATCAAAAACTTAATGGCAAGAACAAATTTCGAAGAACTGCTCGATGCTGGTGTGCATTTCGGGCACTTAAAAAGAAAATGGAATCCCAACATGGCTCCCTATATCTTTATGGAGCGCAATGGAATTCACATTATTGATCTTTACAAAACCGCAGCTAAGATCGAAGAAGCTGCATCGGCGCTCAAACAGATCGCCAAATCAGGGAAAAAGGTGCTATTTGTAGCTACTAAAAAGCAGGCAAAAGACATCGTATCAGATAAGGTTAAACGTGTGGGTATGCCCTACGTTACTGAGCGCTGGCCTGGAGGTATGCTCACCAACTTTGCCACCATTCGCAAAGCAGTTCGTAAAATGACCTCGATTGACTCGATGATGAAGGATCCTTCCTATACCAACATTTCGAAAAGAGAGCGTTTACAGATTGCCCGTGAAAGAGCCAAACTGGAAAAGCAACTCGGTAGTATCGCCGATCTTAACCGACTCCCTTCAGCCCTTTTCATCATTGATGTGATGAAAGAACACATTGCAGTAGCCGAAGCTAAAAAGCTGAATATTCCTACTTTCGCTATGGTAGATACCAACAGCGATCCCAAACTCGTAGATTTCCCGATTCCGGCCAACGACGACGCATCCAAATCCATTTCCCTCATCATCGAAATCATGGTAAAAGCCATTGAAGAAGGCCTGATGGAAAGAAAAGTGGAGAAAGACAAACGTGCAAAAGAGGACGAAGAGGACGCAGCTAACATCAGGACACGTTCGCGCCAGGAACTCGAATCTGAACTGGAAGAGGAAGAAGATGAAGATGCCCGCGCTCTGAAAAAAGAGGAGATAAGAAGGCTGAAGAGAGAAGAAGAGGACACTGCAGAAAAAGAAAAGAGAGCCCGTAAAGGTGCAGCTATCAGAAAAAAATAATGTAAAACCATAAATCGTAATAAAAATGTCAAATATATCAGCCGCAGACGTAGCAAAACTCCGTAAGCAAACCGGAGCCGGAATGATGGATTGTAAACAGGCTCTGGGGGAAAGCAATGGAGATTTTGAAAAAGCAATCGAATTTCTGCGTAAAAAGGGGGCAAAAGTAGCCGCAAAACGTGCCGATAAAGATGCCACTGAAGGATTTGTAATGGCACAAACCAACAACAACAGCACTTTTGGTGTGGTTGTGATGGTAAACTGTGAAACCGACTTCGTGGGCAAGAGCGAAGAGTTTGTAACCTTTGTAAAAAATATTGCCTCCAAAGCAGTAGAAAACAAGGTAACCACGCTTGATGAGGCCCGCGCTATGAAGATTGGCGACCTCACCATCGAACAAATGCTCAACGATCTTATCGGGAAAACCGGGGAGAAAATGGAATTCGACAGCTTTGCAGCCGTTGAAGCTCCTTTCGTGGCATCCTATAATCACCTGGGAAATAAAATTGGAACCCTCGTTGCCCTCAACATGACTCATCCTGATGTTGCTGAAAAAGGACACGATGTGGCAATGCAGATTGCAGCCATGAACCCGGTAGCCATTGATAAGGAAAACGTTACCCAGCACATGATTGATAAAGAGATTGAAATTGCAATGGAATTGGCACGTAAAGAGGGGAAACCGGAAAATATGCTTGAAAAGATTGCTCAGGGAAGATTGCAGAAGTTTTTCAAAGAAAGCACTCTGCTTAACCAGGAGTTTATTAAGGACAACAAGAAGAGCGTTGGCGATTATCTGAAAGATTCAGATAAAAACCTGACCGTTACTGCTTTCTATCGTTTCGGAATTGGCTCATAAATAATAAAAGAATAAGCACCAAGAAGGCGATCCGATGTGGTCGCCTTTTTTGTTTTCAGCAGAAATGGTTTAAAACAAAAACCCCCGCTTTTGGCGGGGGCTACAAATCAATCAGCAGTGTATGTATTAACTTCAATTGCAGGGGGATTCTTCAGGTGCTCTTTCACCGCACAAAGATTTGCCGTATTAATTAACGCGGATTTATACTTTTCGGGGAACGAAGCAGGAAGGTGCACCTGTAGTTCGATATGGTCAATCAGGCGGGTTTTATAGTTGTAGTTCATTTTCTGTGTGATCGAAATTTCATCCGTTGGAATGCCACGCTGGTCGCAGAACGATTTTATGTAAATTCCGGCACAGGTGCCGATTGAGGCAAGAAAGAGGGTAAAAGGAGCCGGAGCACTGCCATCGCCGCCTGCCTGCAAAGGTTGATCTGTGGGGATGATCTGTCCATTGATTTCGGCGTTGACTTTCTTTTTCCCTTCAAAAAAAATCTTCATTTCCATGTCCAATAATTTTAATTGCTTTTTGAACGGCAAAATTACTTCTTCATTACCCGACAGCGACCAACTGTAAGATAATGTTTAGGCTTGTCCTGCAAGGGTTTTTGAGGAATGAGGGGTTTGTTATTCAACGCCAAACAGCAACAATCTATCCCGTACGGCTGCCTTTGCTGTCCATTGTTCAGGAATCACTTTCCAATTATTGTTTGCTAAAGGAGTCATGGTTTTCTTATCCTTCAGCCAGTCAATTATCAGCCAGCGGATATCTTTCTCCGACTCGTACGTAATACGGTTTTTCAATTCAGCCTGAGGTATTCCTGAACCGATTGTAAGGTGCCCGCCTCCGCCATTGCCCCGGTAGGAGTTGATAGCAACAGAATAAGTCTCATTCAGGAGAAATGGATTTCCATTGACAAATTGCGAAATATTGATTCTAAGCCCGGCAGGCCGGGATACATCTACGGTGTAAATTAAACCTTCCGCCGAATCGAGATTCCAGAAAGGGTTGGCCAATGAGGCTCTGCTGTTGGAACCCAATGCGATATTTCCTTCAGCATCTTTTCTGAAAAGCAGCATATTATCGGATTCGCTGCTCATTTGATTGAACCACAGTCCGGCCGAATATTCAAGAAAATCTCTGATCTCCTGACCTGTAAGCGTCATGGTGTAAAGCTTGTTTTCGTAACGCTGAAATTTGAACATGTCTCTTACCATCAGTATGCCTTCGTCAATTTCAAGCTCGAATGACTGTGATGAGGTAAAAGAGACATCTGCACCGGTGATATCGAGCTGAACCTGATGAACAATGTCGGTAAATGCTGCATCCCCAAATAAAACCGGATAAGTTGACAAATATGAGGTGACTCCGGCCACTGGCTCAACCACCCACACTTTAGCCCTTTGCAGGTAAAGATCGAATTTGGCCATGAATTCCCCATCTGCCTTCTGTTCACTTATTTCTAACAATTCACCGGAGATTTCCTTCGCGTAAATGTTACCCTGAGTCAGATTCATTTGTATGGTGGCCACTGCGACCTGCCTGGCATTATTTCTTGATCCGAGTATCAGTACCTCGTCGCCATTGGTATTAGTGACCGTCTTGTGATTGCTTTTGTGGTCGTGGCCGACAAAGACCACATCAAATCCAGGAACCTGCTCTGCAATCAGCTGAGAAGCATTTTCGTTGAATGGGGTATCTGCGTCTTGACCAGAATAGGTGTAATCAACACCAGCATGAAATAAGCCGATTACCAGATCAGGTTTTTCTTTATCTTGGATGATGGCTACCCATTTTTTGGCGCTTTCGATCATGTCCTGAAACTCAATACCTTGCCAGGTATTTTCAGGCAGCCACTTTGGAATAGCGGGTGTAATAAGGCCAAGCACGGCAATTTTGACCCCCTGCCGTTTAATTATCTTATAAGGCTCAAAGAAAGGTTCTCCCGAGTTTTTTTCAACAGCGTTTGCTGCCAGCCAGGGGAACGAAAACTCTTTCCTGATTCTGTGGTAAACATCCGGTCCTGGCTCAATATCATGGTTTCCCACTGTGGCTGCATCGTATTGCATTTCGTTCATTACCCTGGAGACGATATGTGGTTCATCGGTTTTTATGAAGTTGTAAAAGTAGATTAATGGATCGCCCTGAAGTATATCTCCATTGTCAAGCAAAATGACTTCCTGACCGGGAATACTTCTTTCCTTTTTCACAAAACCCGCAATGTGGGCAAGCGAGAAATCCAACGCCTCATCATTGATTAGATCATGGGGAAAGATAGCTCCATGAATATCAGTAGTTTCGATGATTTTTATGGTGATGTTATCCGGCCGGCGGGAATTTTGGCAGGATATAATTATGATAAATCCCACAGCCGCAAGCATTAAAAAAAGTGGTCTGGAAGTGATCGTCATTTTGAGTAAGATTAAAAATTGACAATATTAGTCTTTTCCGGTAAACAAAAACCAATGCTTCAGGTTTGATAACGACATTGATTTCAACTAAGAATCAGCAACTTTCAACTTTTATGTCCACGCGCCTCGATTTTGTAACTACGCCGGTTCCGCGTCTGATCCGAAAACTGGCGCTTCCCACCAGCATTGGTTTCTTTTTTAATACCATGTTCAACGTTGTGGATACCTGGTTTGCCGGAATGATTTCCACAACAGCGCAGGCCGGGATGGCATTATCATTTCCGGTATTTTTCGTAATTCTTGCAATGGGTATGGGCATTGGAACCGGAACTACAGCGCTGATTGCCAATGCGCTCGGAAAGCGTGATGAAGAGTCTGCCAAACTCTATGCCCGGCAGGCGCTCACTTTTGGTTTTATCCTGTCGGTTCTTCTGTCGTTAGCCGGGTACCTGTTGGTTCCATATCTTTTCCGGTTTATGAATGCTGAAGGTGAATACCTTCGCCTGGCACTCGATTACATGAATGTGATTCTTCTTTCGTCGGTTGCATTTTTGATGAATGGCATCCTTAACGGTATTCTCTCCTCGCGAGGTGATGCTGTTTCGTTCAGAAATATGCTGATTGCCGGAGCCATTCTCAATGTTTTTTTCGACCCTGTGCTGATGTATGGCTGGTTCGGTTTTCCTGAGATGGGAATAGCCGGTATTGCCCTATCCACGGTGATTATACAGTTTGGAGGAACGCTTTACCTCGGATACAGGGTTAGACGAACCGAGCTTTTTGCAATGATCGAATGGAGGCTTTTCCTACCTATTAAAAGTTACCTGAATGAGATCGCCAGTCAGGGTTTCCCGGCGAGTTTCAATATGTTTACCATTGCAATCGGAATATTTATTATCACCTGGTTTATCAGCATTTTTGGGGAAGATGGAGTGGCTGCATACGGTATTGCCACACGGATTGAGCAAATCGCCCTGCTGCCTACCATAGGATTTAATGTTGCTGCACTGACCATTGCCGGCAATAATTTCGGCGCCGGAAAGATAGACCGGGTAACCGAAGCCTACAGGAAAAATCTACATTACGGCTTCATTATCATGACAATCGGTATGGTATGGATTTTTCTTTTTCCAAATTTCCTTATGAAACTCTTTACCAGCGACCCTGAAGTGATTTCCATCGGCGCTGAATACCTGCGGATCGCAACGCTTGTGTTCAACGCTTATCTGCTCCTGAATGTTTCTGTTGCCATAATGCAAGGAATTAAAAAACCAATGTTTGCGGTCTGGATTGGCATTTACCGGCAGGTTATCATGCCCTTGTCGCTGCTTGGGATGCTGGTACATTTGATGGGTTTCGGTCTGCCAGCCATCTGGTGGGGAGTGGTGATCATCAATTGGTCGGCAGCATTGATTGCAGTGTGGTTTACAATGAAAAAACTCAGAAAGATTAAGGGGAATGGGGAAGTGGGGTAGAGATGAAATGGGGTATTGGGATAATGGGGTGATGGGGATGCAGATACCCTGTGGCTGAGACTTCGGCGTAAGCGCTCAGTCGAACGCTTGTCGAATCCATGTTGACTGCGGACTGCCGACTTTTTTCTTAAAATCAATCCTCAAGAGGGCATTTTCAATTGGGACAAATGGCATCAATATTTAATTCTTGTGAACAACACGGTGAGAGCTACGTTAATAGCGGCAACAAAAAAATATTGCCAACATTTTTCCAAACATTTAATTGGTGAATAAAAAAGAACAAATTATCAAAGTACATCATACCAGGCAGTTAACCGATTCAACCTATGTATTGAGATTCGACCGGAACGGTATTGAGTTTACTGCCGGCCAGCACGTAATCCTTGGAATTAAAGACCAGAGCAACGCTCGCGAGTACTCTGTTTACAGTGGCGAAAAAGACGCTTTTTTTGAGGTGCTGATTAAAGAGGTTCTGGAAGGCGATGTGTCGAAAAAACTAAAAAAACTCACGCAAGGCACACAATTGCAGATGGATGGTCCGTTGGGCTTTTTCAACCTGAATCCTTTACAAATCCCAACTTCGAAATACATCCTGATTGCCACCGGCACCGGAATAGCCCCGTTCAGAAGTTTTGTGAGGTCATACCCAGGGCTCAATTACACCATCCTTCATGGTGTGCGTTATGGTAATGAAGCTTACGACCGCCATGAATACGACACTTCGAGATATATTCTTTGCACCACCGGTGATAAGTCAGGGCATTACCACGGAAGAGTGACAGAATACCTCAGGCTGGTCTCCATTGATCCTGAAGCCGAATATTACCTCTGCGGTAATGTAAAAATGATTCACGAGGCTTTTGACATTCTTGCCGAAAAAGGAGTGAAATCGGATCATTTGCACTCAGAGGTCTATTTCTAACCGCCGCCAGTTATTTGTTCTGGTTCCTTGTTTGTCAAAATGTCAGCACACCACCGCATGGCATATGCTTTGATTTTCCCTGCGAAACTTTAAAAATAACCAATATGCAGACTGGAAAAATCAACGTACAGACCGAAAACATTTTCCCGATTATTAAGAAATTCCTCTATTCGGATCATGAAATTTTTCTTCGGGAATTGATATCCAACGCAGTAGATGCTACCCAAAAACTCAAAACCTTAGCCAGCACCGGCCATTTCAAGGATGAACTGGGCGACCTGACCATCCAGGTAATTGCTGACAAAAAGCGGGGAACCATCACCATCAAAGACCGTGGTATTGGTATGACCGCCGAGGAGGTTAATAAATACATCAACCAGATTGCTTTCTCGAGCGCCGAAGAGTTTGTGAAGAAATTCAAAACCAAAACCGAAGCCGAACAGAATGCCATCATTGGCCACTTTGGTCTGGGATTTTATTCCTCTTTCATGGTTTCGGATAAAGTGGAACTCGTGACCAAGACCTACAAAAAAGGAGGTTCCACAAAAGCTGTAAAATGGAGTTGCGACGGAAGTCCGGATTACACGATCGAAGATGCCGATAAAACAGATCGCGGCACCGAGGTAACTTTGTACATTTCAAAGGAGGAAAAAGAGTTCCTCGAAGACCATAAAATCCGTGAGTTATTGAAGAAATACTGCAGTTTTCTGCCGGTTCCCATACAGTTTGGAACGAAAAAGGAGAGTGTTAAAGTGGAAGGAGAAAAGGACAAGGACGGCAATGATAAATATATTGACGCCGAAAAGCCCAACATCATCAACAACACTGATCCTCTGTGGAAAAAAGCCCCTGTTGATCTAAAGGATGAAGATTACAATGCTTTTTACCGCGAGCTGTATCCGATGAATTTCGAGGAACCGCTTTTCCACATTCACCTCAATGTGGATTATCCCTTCAACCTGACCGGTATCCTATATTTCCCCAAAGTGAAGCGCAATTTCGAAGTGCAGCGCGATAAAATTCAATTGTATGTAAACCAGGTGTTTGTAACAGATTCAGTAGAAGGCATCGTGCCGGATTTTCTGACTTTACTTCATGGCGTCCTCGACTCACCGGATATCCCGCTCAACGTTTCGAGAAGCTATCTGCAGAGCGATCGCCGGGTGAAGCAGATTTCCAACCACATCATGAAAAAGGTGGCAGATAAGCTGGAAGATATTTTCAAAAACCAGCGTGAGGAGTTCGAGAAGAAGTGGGACGATATCAAGGTTTTTATCGAGTATGGAATGATTTCGGAAGAGAAATTCTACGAGCGCGCCCACAAGTTCTGTCTTTTTAAAAATATTGAAGGTAAATATTTCACCTTTGATGGTTACAAGGATAAGATCAAGGAGCAGCAAACCGACAAGGACAAGAAACTGGTTTACCTTTATGCCACCAATAAAGAGGAGCAGCACAGCTACATCGAGGCTGCCACGGCACGCGGATACGACGTACTACTGATGGACGGAGTGCTGGACAATCACTTCATCAACACCATCGAGCATAAGCTGGAAAACTCCTCATTCGTGCGTGTGGATGCTGACACCATTGATAAGCTGATCAAAAAGTTGGACGACGACAGCCTTTCGAAAATTGATGACAAGCAAAAGGAATCCTTAAAGCCTGTTTTTGAAAGCGTTGTGGATAAATCGAAATTCACCATTGTTTTCGACAGTCTGAGTGAAACCGACCTCCCGGTGATGATCACTCAACCAGAGTTCCTGCGCCGGATGAAGGATATGTCAGCGCTTGGTGGAGGTTACAGCGGTCTTGGAGGATTCCCTGACATGTACAACCTGGTGGTAAACTGCAACCACAACCTGGTTTACAAGATGGCCAATGACGACAATGCCGAAAATCGTGAGAAACTGGCAAAACAGCTTACCGATCTTGCCCTTCTGTCTCAAAACCTGCTAAAGGGAGAAGATCTGACCAGATTCATCAAACGAAGTGTTGATATATTATAAACATCCCAAATAAATTCACTTCCTGCGGCGTTGATTGCTTTTGCAATTAATGCCGCTAATATTAAAACAAAAAGTTCACTATGAAAAACATCAAATTGTACGTGATCCTAGCCGTAATTGCCCTGGTAGTGATCGTTTTTGTGTCGGGCATCAAATCAACTTACAACACCATCATCCAGTACGACGAGCAGGTAAATCTTTCCTGGTCGCAGGTTGTAACCGATTATCAGCGCCGTATGGATCTGATTCCTAATCTTGTAAACACTGTAAAGGGTTATGCCGAATTTGAGCAGGAGACCCTGATGGGAGTGATCGAAGCACGTTCCAAAGCCACCAAAGTTGAATTGAATGTTGACAAACTGGATGAGGCCTCATTGCGCCAGATTGAGCAGTCGCAGCAGGCCCTGAGCTCCGCACTGAGCCGCCTTCTGGTTACCGTGGAGCGTTATCCCGATCTGAAGGCAAACACCAACTTTCGCGACCTACAGGCGCAGCTCGAAGGCACCGAGAACCGGATTGCCAACGCACGCCGAAAGTTCAACGAGTCAACACAGACTTACAACTCTTTCATTCGTATGTTTCCTAAAAACCTCTACGCAAGTATTTTTGGCTTTGAGAAGAAACCCTACTTTGAGGCCGCAGCTGGTGCCGAAAAGGCTCCCGAGGTGCAGTTTTAATCCATCCACAATCAAAATCTTGTTTGATGAAAACTACTGCTAAACCAGGTAAATTGTTTTCTGACTCTGACGAAATCTCTGTTAAACAGGCTATTATAAATGCAGAGTTGAACACCTCCGGCGAAATCAGGGTGCATATTGAAGACAAATGTGCAACCGATGTACTCGACAGGGCAGCTTATGTGTTTGAGAAGCTTGGTATGCACAAAACAAACCAGCGAAATGGAGTGCTGTTTTATCTTGCTGCAAAAGACCAAAAGTTTGCCGTGATCGGCGATGCTGGTATCAATGCAGTGATTCCTCCATCGTTTTGGGAAGATCTTAAAAGTGAAATGATCGGATTTTTTCGCAAGGATCAGATTGCTGACGGATTGATCTTTGGCATTCAAAAGACGGGCGAGCATCTGAAGAAGCACTTTCCTTACAAGTTGGATGATAAAAATGAGCTTTCTGATGACCTATCTTTCGGCAAAGTCTGATTAAACCCTCAAAAACAAACGCAATGAAAAAAACAAACCTGCTTTTGGTTACCATAATTATCCTGATGACCTTCGTGGCAGTGGCGCAACATGCCGACATTCCGGAACCACCAAATCCTCCCCGGCTGGTCAATGACTTTACAGGAGTGCTCAGCCAGTCTGAAGCAAGTAACCTGGAACGGAAGTTGGTGGCTTTCAATGATACTACTTCTACCCAGATTGCCATTGTCATGGTTAATGACCTAGCCGGTTACGACAAGGCTCAATACGCTGATCTTCTGGGCGAAAAATGGGGATTAGGCCACAAAGGGAAAAACAACGGTCTGGTGATTCTGGTCAAACCTAAGATCGGTAACTCGAAGGGGGAAGCTTTTATTGCAACTGGTTACGGGCTGGAAGGTCCTCTGCCCGATGCGGTGATTAAGCGACTGGTTGAGGATGAAATGATTCCAAGCTTTCGCGAAAACCGATACTACGAAGGCCTTGACCGGGTTACAGATGTCATTATGCAGTTAACTTCAGGAGAGTTTACTGCCGATGAATATTTGAGCGGACCACCACCTGCAGCGTTGATCGGCGCCCTCCTGCCTCTGATTTTTATTGTGATTTTCATCATCGTAGCAGGTTCGCGGAGTAAAAATATGAAACATTACCAAGGCCATCGGAGCGATATCCCTCTTTGGACCACCTTATTTCTGGCCAGTCAGATGGGCAAACAAAGGGGTTCATGGGGCTCATTTTCTTCAGGTAGCGGATCCTTCGGTGGATTTGGAGGAGGCGGTGGCGGAGGTTTTGGCGGCTTCGGCGGTGGTAGCTTTGGTGGCGGAGGAGCCGGAGGAAGCTGGTAGTTGAAGTATCTCCCCGCTTCTTGGTTTGTTAATGTTTGGTTAAAATCATGATTTACTGACTTATTCTATTCTGATTGCAGTAATTTTGTCCCACTTTAACCTAAAAACATACAAACTATGCAATTAAAATCAGGATCAACAGGCGAAGATGTAAAAAAGCTCCAGGCAAAGCTGGGTATTCCAGCCAGTGGCATTTTTGATCTCAACACCGAAAACAAGGTGAAACAATGGCAGATGAACAACAGACTGCCAGCTACGGGTATTATAGATCAGGCCACCTGGAACAGGATATTTGGCCTGGCTGTCAATGTTTCACCGGCAGCGCCGCCACCGCACCAGGCAGCCTCTTCTTTCAAACTCGACAAATTGAAGGGGAAAATACCAGATGCAGTAATCAGTCAGATTCCCGATACAGCAGCGAAATTCGAGATAATAACACCCCTAAGGCTGGCGCATTTTCTTGCTCAATGTGGCCACGAAAGCGGCGGGTTCAAATTGGTTTATGAGAATCTTAACTATTCGGTGGAGGGTCTGCTAAAGATTTTTGGTAAGTATTTCACCAGGGAACAAGCTGAACAATACGCCCGCAAACCCGAAAAAATAGGCGCCCGCGTATATGCCGGAAGGATGGGAAATGGCGACGAAGCCAGCGGCGAAGGCTATCGCTACAGAGGCCGGGGTTATATTCAACTCACCGGAAAAGACAACTATCGTGCATTCACCAGATTTATCGGCGAAGACACGGTGGCCAATCCCGACCTTGTGGCCACCAAATACCCTATGGCATCGGCAGGTTTCTATTTTCAGACCCGCAAAATCTGGACTACCTGTGACAAAGGCGCCACCGACCAAATTGTGAAAGAGGTTACCCGGTTGGTAAATGGCGGCGAAATCGGCTTGCCTGACCGTATCAAACACTTTCAGGAGTATTACAATTTGCTGAAATAAAAAGCGGTGGTTCAAATCCCTTAATTCATGAATGGGCGGGGTTGTTCGTAAAAAAGTATTGGTGTCAATTGTTACTATTTTGTGACCCTTTTAAAAGAAAAAGCCCTGTAATCTACTGATTACAAGGCTTTTTGGTGCCCAGAACAGGAATCGAACCTGCACACCCTTGCGAGTACTAGTCCCTGAAACTAGCGCGTCTACCAGTTCCGCCACCTGGGCATTTTTGAGGCGGCAAAAGTAATGGAAATTATTTTCCGCCGCTCAAAATTCTCAGAATTTTTTAATGATGGTGATGTCCGTGCGGGCCATGGGCATGCCCGTGTGCGATCTCTTCGGCTGTAGCATCGCGCAATTCCATAACCTCAACATCAAAATGAAGGGTTTGACCGGCAAGAGGATGATTACCGTCCAGAACTACCTCATCTTCGGTAACCTCTACCACACTTAATAACATAGGAGGTTCGTTTTCAGCCAGTTGCCCGCGCACCTGAACGCCCACCTGGATGCTTTCAGGATCGGCAAAGTTAGAACGACTTACATTGAAAACCAGGTCTTTATCGTGATGACCATAAGCCAGTTCGGGCTGCACGGTAACTTTAAAAGTGTCTTTCACTGATTTTCCTTCTAGTTCAGCTTCCAGTCCGGGAATGATGTTTCCGTGGCCATGCAGGTAGGAGAGAGGGTCGCCACCCGACGAAGTGTCGAGCACTTTGTTTTCGTCGCCGGTCAGTGTGTAATGAATGCCAACGACTTTGTCTTTTGTAATTTTCATGCTAAGATTTATGATTTAAACGGGAGCCTGATTATTTAATTTGGTCTCCGATAGTTTTGACCATGCACTTACGTCAGGAATGGCTTTTTATTGCTGCAACTTGGCAATTTTGAATATTTTTGCCAGTGAATCTCTTATTTAAACTTACATGAAAAAAACACTATTTGCTGGTTTGATAATGATTGCCCTCCTTTGGTCAGCTTGTGATAAAGATGAGGACAGCAAGGAGCTGAAGGCTGCTTTTGCCTGGGAACTGACTACAGATCCTGGGAAAGTAAAGTTTACCAACCAGAGCACCAATGCAATTTCGTACGAATGGGATTACGATGATGGCACTTCGAGTACAATGGCCAATCCCACAAAGACCTACAACCAAAACGGCGCCTACATCGTAACGCTGAAGGCTTTTGGCTCGTCGGGAACAAATTCGGTGAAAGATACCGTGATTGTGAACAACGTCACAATGCCCAATTAATGGGCTTTCCGGGAGAAAAAGAAAACCGCTGAGATCTGAGGGATTGCAGGTAAAACCTGACCTTCCGGCAGCTCTGCGGTTTTCTTTGTAAAGGTTAATCCCTTAGCTTGAGGTCTTTGATGACGTTTTCGATCTTCTCGTCCAGTTGTTTGTTCATCGCCTCGTAGTCGCTGCGATCTTTCAATTGGCCTTTTACTCCGAAATAAAACTTTATTTTGGGTTCGGTTCCTGAGGGTCTCATGCTGATTTTTGTGCCATCGGCAGTGAAAAACTGCAGGACGTTGGATGCCGGCAGATCAATTTTGGATTCTGTTTTCGTTCGCAGATCAAAAGCCTTGCCGGTAAGGTAGTCCTTGATTAGAACCACATCGCTTTTGTTAATCTGTTTAGGCGGGGTTTTTCTGAAATTTTCCATCATCTTCTGAATCTCCTCAGCGCCGGTTTTCCCTTTCTTAGTAATAGAAATCAGGCTCTCCTTGTAGAATCCGAATTCGAGATAGATATCAATTAGCAATTCCAAAAAGGTTTTCCGCTGATTGGCAGCCCATGCGGCGATTTCGGCAAGCATCGCACATGACGAAACAGCATCCTTGTCCCTGATAAAGTCTCCAATCATGAATCCATAACTCTCTTCGCCACCTCCGATAAAGGTCTTCTTGCCCTCATTATTCCGGATAATTTCGGCAATCCACTTAAAACCTGTAAGCACATCGTAGCACTCAACGCCGTATTTGTTGGCAATATCCATCAGCAATTCAGAGGTAACAATCGTTTTGACGATATATTCCGATCCTGTAATTTTTCCTTTTTTGTGCCACAAATTGAGCAGATAGTAGGTGAGAATGGCTGCGGTTTGATTGCCATTAAGCAGAACATAGTGATCGTTCAGATCTTTTACTGCAACTCCTACGCGGTCAGCATCAGGGTCGGTAGCCATCACGAGGTCGGCATCCACCTTACGGGCTTTTTCAATGGCCATTTGAAGCGCTGCCGGTTCTTCCGGATTTGGCGAATGCAGGGTTGGGAAAGTAGGATCGTTGATGTCCTGCTGATATACTCTGAACACATTTTCGAATCCATAGCGCTCTAAAGCGGCTGGCACAAGCTTTACGCCAGCGCCATGGAGAGGAGTGTAAACAATTCCCAACTCTGACTGGCGCTTGTTAGAGCCCGGCGAGAGTGACAGTTTTTCTACTTCAGCCAGGTATGCGTCGTCAATTTCAGCTCCGATGAGCTGGATATTTTTCTTTACCCCTTTGAATTTTACCTCTTCCACTTTAATCTTTTCGACTTCAGCAATTACATTTTTGTCGTGCGGCGGGATCATTTGCGCACCATCGCTCCAATAAGCTTTGTAACCATTGTACTCTTTAGGGTTGTGCGAAGCGGTAATCATCACGCCGGTATGGCATTTCAAATGCCTGACGGCAAACGAGAGTTCAGGGGTTGGCCTGAGTTCGTCGAAAAGAAAGACTTTGAAGCCGTTGGCTGAAAGGACATCGGCGGTAACCTGAGCAAAAAAATCGCTTTTTTGTCTGTTGTCAAAGGAAATGGCAGCGCGGTACTCTTTCTCTCCGGGGAAGGCTTTTTTGATGTAATTGGCCAATCCCTGGGTTGCCATCCCAACAGTATATTTGTTCATCCTGTTGGTTCCAACACCAATTACCCCACGCAGCCCGCCGGTTCCAAATTCGAGGTTACGATAAAATGAATCAGACAGTTCGTCGGGATTGTTTTCCATCAGATCCCTGATGGACTCTTTGGTCTGAGTATCATAATTTCCTTCGAGCCAACTATTGGCTACTTCTAGTGCTTTCGGATCAATCTTCTTTTTTTCCATGATTATCAGTTTTTTATGATTTTCTTAGTATAGATTATGTTTTTGTTTTCGATTTTGATGAAATACATGCCGGGAGCCAGGTCGCTGAAGTAAATTTCAACGTTGACCCCCGCTTTTATTTCAATACTTTCATTTAACATCATTTTTCCCATAACATTGAAAACTGAGATAGAACATCCAGGTAAGTCTTCCTCACTGGTTAGCTTCATAACTTCATTCACCGGATTCGGACTTATCATAAATCCTGAATTTTTTCCAAGCGTATGAATCCCTATCAGCGTATCCCTAATTTCAAAACTTTGAGGCAGAATGATTACTCCGTCTATTTCATCGTAAATTTGCAGGTCGTAAAGGCCGGGCCAAAACCAGTCAGGAATTGAGAATCCGACTGTCAGGCTTGTGTCGTTGGCCGGAACAACGTCTCCGTAGCTTGTCATAAATGAATTGTCTGGATTGGTTAGCCAAGCATAGGTTAAATTGGTGTTCAAAAACCATGTATTGACGGTTTCGATCTGGACAATAAAATATTCTTCTTTGTATGCAAAGTCAGGCTGGATGGAAACAATTTGCGGCGGGTAAGGGTTGTTCAGGATCAGGAAGCCGTTTGGCAAAGTAATCTGGCCATAAAGATCGGTGTAAATATTGAGATTATAGTATCCCATCTGCAACGTGTACGGCAGAAGCGAATTGATGTGAAGCTGAGTGTTGGTGATGACTTCACTGTTTTCGAAACTGTGCAGAATGCCAAACCTTTCAATTTCAGCATTAATATACCCACAATTGAGTAGTTGCGTATTTTCGAAAAAAACATCCAAATCTGCCCACGTTCCGTTAACTGAATTATCTGGAACAACCGAAGTAATTGCGGGTGCAAGCCCTTCGAGCAGCAGAAAACCGGAAGGCAAGGTAAGTGTTCCGTCGAGTTGGTTCACCGTGTTAACATCATAGTAGCCAGGCTGATGCCAGAATCCGAAGGTAAAATTGGCTTCCAAAGTATTATTGCTCAATGTATTGTAAGAATTCGGACCAATAGTTTCGGAACCCTGACTGAACCATACAAAGGTGCCTGTACCTGCCTGAAAATTAGTGTTTTGCCCGGATATCAGCAAGCTGAGTGTTTGACCTTGGGTTGCCTGATTTGGCGCTACCCCGGTAAGGTAGGGTGGGTCAGGGTTTGGCATTAATTCAAATGCATCAAACATAAACAACTGGCCGTCAATGGAATTAACAGCTGCAACATCATAACTCCCGGCTGGCAGATCATTTGAAAGCATGAAATCGCCCGACATCATGGTGTTGCTGCTGATGTTGATATTCTGAGGATAAATCATTGTGGAAGTTGCCTGTTGCAGCCAGAAAGAAGTACCTGTAGCCTGCTGAAAATTTGTGTTTTGTCCCGAAAGAGTGAGTGTGAGCTGCTGCCCCTTTTGACCAGACGATGGTTGAAGATTGATAAGAGATTGTCCCTGCAATGTATTAAAAATCATCACCAGGGTTGGAAATATCAGGCTGAAAATACGTCTGGGTGAGGTTTTCATTTGAACTCAAATTGATTGATCGAAATGCGATATGTCAAAATTCAGAAACAAAAGTAGTTAAATCTCTCTCCGTACAGCTAAAAAAAATCAATTTGGCTGGGAGAGATATTTATTTCTCAGCAACTCAGCTCTTTCGGTGCTGATGGATTGGTCAACCTTCTCCAGCATATATATGGATTCGATGACCAGGCGCCTTTCCAGTTCGATGCTGTCGGCTATTGCCTGTTCAAAAACCTTTACCATCCAGTCTTCAGAATTTCTTATTCTTTGCAGTGTGATGTTCAGGTCGTGGTCGTCAATCTTTCTCCTCAAAGTCTCCACGCGTTTATAGGTCAATTGCGCAATCAGGTTGCGGTAGTGAGGATGGCTTTGAGCATTTTGAATTTTTCGTAGAACAAGGTAACATGAATCCTGTTTTTCGCTTAGAAAGTAAATCACCGCCAGATTCATGGAAGCATCAGTGAAATCCGGGGAAATCTTCGCTGCTTTTTTGTAAAGGTTGATAGCTGACTGCAATTCGCCAGCAAAGCCGTAACTGGTGGCGAGGTTGTTGATTGTGTGCAGATGGTTGGGATTCGCCCGATAAGCTGCCTTGAAATCAGCCAGCGCTTTTTCCTGATTCCCAATGTTGTACCAGCCTAAACCGCTGTACCAGCGCAGCGGGGTAGAAGTAGGATCGAGCCTGGAGAAAAACCCTTCTGCTTCCTGAACCTCGCTGATCATTTTATTCCATTCGCTTTTAGAACGATGAATGAATGCTTTACGGGTGTGAATCTCGCTTCTGAGCCTGATCGTACCGATATATCCGGTCAAAACGATGAATGGCAAAAGCAGCAGGAGACCTTTCACTGCACTGCGTCTGTGGACTGGATTTTCAGCCATTTCACCTGATCTGCTGAAAATCAAACCAAAAGCGATTGCTAAAAAAACCGACTGGTCCGGTCGTTCCTTTGGGAAACTAAATGTTGCAATCACGAGATAGCCAGCCAGTAAAACCAGCAGCATCATTGCAAGTCGTCTACTGGCTAAATCAGGTGAGGTGCGGATGGTTTTGATGATCGCTATTACAGCCCACACAAAAAAAGAGAGATAAGCAAGGAATCCAAAGAGGCCGTTTTCGGCCAAAACCCAAATGAAGTCGTTATGTGGCCTTTGAAAAATTACGACTCCATCCGCCGACCTCAATCTATCCGTGCCATAAGCTGGTAATAATATCTTCCAATTGCCGGTACCGACGCCCGTCAGGGGATGGTCGAGGAACATCTCAAACGATTTTTCCCACAAGATAACCCTTTCCAGCGCTGAGCCATAGTTGTAGTTTTCGGTTATATCGGTCTGCTTTTTCAAGGTTATAAGGTCACTCATCCTGCTGTAAACCGCTACAGCCAATACTACCACGATTACACCACCTGCAATCAGAAAGGATATTTTTTTGCGCAATCCGGCATTTATCTCAAGAGATTTTGACCAGATCAATCCTGCTGAGATTAATACTATTAGCTGCACCAACAAAGCAACCCAAACAGATCTGACGAGCAAAATTGTGATCAGGAAGACAGAAATGCCAAAAAGCAAATAGAACATGAACCGAAGCCACCCTTTGTGAAGATAAGCGCCTGAAATCAAAAGCGGTAAGGTAAGCAGAAGCATCTCCGAAAACATATTTCGGTGAGCCAGAACACTTCTTACAAGATAAGAGGCTTGATGATCGAACA
Organism: Bacteroidales bacterium; assembly: GCA_036794825.1. Classification (GTDB taxonomy): domain Bacteria; phylum Bacteroidota; class Bacteroidia; order Bacteroidales; family 4484-276; genus RZYY01. The sequence continues at coordinate 46,651 of DAIRGA010000029.1, forward strand.
GAATTTCGCCAGTCAGATTAAACAATTGAAAAATGCCCGAGCCTGCAATGACTGCTGAATAGACCAGGAATGCCGGAAGAAGTATCCTGGTGACGCCTTTATTCTGCTGAAAAATAAACATCGAAACCAGGAACAAGCCGAAATACAATAACGACCGGCTCCAATCCCAGAGCGCTTCACCCAGGTTGATCGCATTGATAATTGAAATAGCAGAAAAAAGAAGGTAAGTAAGATAAAAGGCGATAAAAACCCTTGCCTCATTACTGATAATGAATGTTTTGTCCTTTGAATTGATAAGGATCAGACTGAACATTGCCAGGAGAAAAACCGAAATAAAAATCGTCCTGGCAGGCAGCACCGGATCCAGCGCAGCATTGCTGTTAATCAATGGCATAATGGCAACCATCATTAGCAGCAATCCGGTTAGAGTCTGATGAATGGTTTTATTAACCGCCATGTAATCTTCACTTATCCAGCTTTGACAAACATACATTTAAACTATCCTGCCAATGCGGAATAGTAATCTCATAGCGTTTTTTAATTTTTTCCTTATTCATCAGGCTGTAGAAAGGACGTTTGGCCGGCAGCGGATAATCCTTTGTTTCGATCGGGTAAACAGCACAATTGATGTTTGCAATACGGTGAACAGCGGTGGCAAAGTCATACCAGCTTGCAACGCCTTCGTTGGAATAATGAAGCAGTTCAGGCTGACTTAGTCCGCTCCAGGCTGGTAAAAGGTCTAAAATGGTTTTAGCAAGATCGGCAGCATAAGTCGGAGTACCCACCTGGTCGAAAACAACGTTCAGCCGGTCGCGTTCACGCCCGAGTTTCATCATGGTTTTCACGAAATTGTGGCCAAACTCGGAATAAAGCCACGACGTCCGGATTACCACCGTTTTAGGATTATGGTGCATGGCCTCTTCTTCTCCTTTTAGTTTTGAAGCGGCATAAACCGATTGAGGATCAGGCTTTTCGACTTCGCTTATTGGCCGGCTATGATTTTCACCGAAAACATAATCAGTCGAAATTTGTACCAACAGAGCACCGTTTTTTCGGGCGGCAGCTGACAGGAAACCCACCGCAGTTCCATTAATCAGAAATGCTTTGTCAGAGTCAGTCTCAGCCTTGTCAACGGCAGTATAACCCGCAGCATTAATGATGCATGAAATCCTGCTTCCGGTTACAAACGCTTCAACAGCCGAATGATTGGTGATGTCAAGTTCTGCCACATCGGTGAAATGAAAATTGTAACCAGGATAGTCTGACGATAATAGCCTGAGTTCATTTCCTAATTGGCCATTGCTTCCGGTAATTAATATGTTTTGCATGATTTTGGATTTAGATTATTGGTGAGATGAAATGAATGAACTGATTAAGCTGAAATTTCAAGTCAACAAAGGTATCCGGATTTTTTTCCTGTCTAAAGAAATCCACTTTAATTTTCAATTTTGGAAAAACATTTTCCCAATTTGATAATTTTACTAACCGATCAGACTTTGCGCTGCCTTAGCTTTAAATTAATTCTGTGAAAAATCAAAATTTGCGAAGATACTGATATACAGATTTTTAATCTAGCATTAATCGTAATTCAATTCCAGATTAACAATTGATCTGCTTCCGGCTTTTCGATGTGGCAATAATATTGTTGATAACTTTTTATACATCTAAAGAAGGTCTTAATGACTACAATGGCGATAGCAAACATTGAGGAATTGGTTTACAGGTCAACTTATAACAATGAATTCCTGGAAAACGACCTTCAACAAGCGCTTGATCCACTCTTCGATTCTCCGTGGCAACTTACCAACCAGCATTACAACGAGATCAAACGGCTTTTCTTCATGATCTCTTACATGAACAAGTCAACCAATTTCGGTTACTATTTCTACGACAAAATGCAGGAAAACCCTTTCCCGTTTTGCGAGGAGGTGTTGAAATCGGCCGTTCTTACCGAAAAATACTATAATCTTCACGATAAAGCGCTGAAATCGTATGTGCGTTCATACATGATAAAAAATGGCACCGAACCAAACGACATTCTTACTTTCGATAAAATTATTCCTGAAGGACACGGAACTCACTTTTTAACTGCCTGTAAATCCATCAGAAGCAACAAAATCAGCATCAAACTACCGATCAAACCTGATTTCTTCAACCTGCTCTACATCACACTAAACAACGACAACTTTCCGATGACCCAAAAAAAGCTGGCCTGTATTTCGGCTTACCTTAAGCTGGATTGCATGGTTCCTTCTCTAATCGGTAAATCGTTGAATATCATCTCCAAAGTGGAAATTACGCCTGATCGGATACTGGTTCTGATCCATTTGCTGCAGGGTATTAGCTTTCTTACCGGCGAAGATCTTTCGGAGGATTTGAAGATTGCTTTTGGCTCCATCACCAATTTTGAACAACGTAAGGAGATCGTCGAAAAGTTTTTCCCTCTTAAACCACTGTTTACCGACTACATTCATAAAGTCAGGACACTCGCGACCACTACACTCTAATTCCCCCTTATTTTTTATACCAATGGACAATCAGCGCTAATGCAGCCATTATAGCCGCAATTACCATCACGAAAATGGCGGCTCTCGCAGGTCCTTTGTCCAAATTGTCATTGCTATTATTTGCAGGATGGTGGATCTCATCCCAGGTTTCTTCTTCTAACCGCCCGGCGACAGGCAAATCAACTTTGGTAAAGTAATAATGAATCATAGGTTCGTTGATGTTCATGCCTTCGCGGCTGTAATAAGGAATACCCATCCCGATTAGTTTCGATTCAAAAAGAACCTGCTCACGCGAGCCGGCACGAAAGGATTTATAAACGGAAAGATAAAACTCTGGAGTCGAATCATCCGCATCTGACTGTTGCGCAAACGATTTTTCGCTTTTCATCTCCTCTCTTATCAGTTCGAGGGCGTTCTCCAACGATCCCCGACGGCTTAACTCACTGTATGCAGCTTTGACTTCGGCGTCAGAATAGTTTTTGAATTCACGCAAAACATTGATTAGCAAGTGTTCAGGAGTGGTTTCAGAAATCAGTACCATAGATTGAATTTCACAGGATTGAAAGTTAAACAGATTAATTCAGATTTTCTATTGTGGGATTACCTCAATGCGGGAGCCTCATAATTCCAGATAAAAATGTCATCCCGCGTTCGTGGCCGGTCATTTTCAAACCACCTGAAATCCCGCAGTTTCAGCTCGTTTGGTTGGATCTCATTTTCCGGGAAAAGTGTGGCCTCGGGACGATCGAAGTAAAAAATGTCGGTAATTTGTCTTTCATCAATCAGGATTTCCATGTGTGACGAAAAAGCACGGTTGATGCCAATCAGGTTGCCATTTTCTTCCCGTACGAAGTAGATGGTTTCGCTGTTCCCAACGACGATGATCCTGTTTAACTCATTTTCATCGAAATAGGCGGTCATATTCTTGCCTTTTATCTGGTTGAAATTTTCCGGGCTGTGCTTATCCATCGAAATTATGAAGGCTGCATTTTCCATCCACATCGAATCCACAGCGTTTTTAGAGATGAAAAGCCTGATCTGCTCAGCGGTAATCTGGTTTTCGTCGGTCCAGACCACCGGCCGATGGTACATAATAATTGTAGAATCGGGAAAACTATAGGTAAGGGAATCAGCCATCCCCTGCAGGTCTTTCCTGAAAAACTTGCAATGGCTGTAAGCAGCGAAACTATTGGCACGCCCTGTAGTATCGAAGAAAAGATGCAACGTGTCAGCGTGGAGCCAGAGACTATCGGCATTGTCAATAAAAGTAGCCCAGGGTTTTTGTGTAACGTATGCATAACCATCTTTTCGGCGATAATCGGAGTAGTTGCCCTGAACAATCAGGTTTTGGACGGTATCTTTCAAAAAGACATTTCCGAAAACCTCTCCGGCATCATTGTCCCTTTCGAAATGAATTGTGTCGCCCGAAATATATCTTTCATTGTCAATAATATAGGGGTTAACCATCAGTTTGGTTTTGCCGGTTTTTGTTTCATACCATCCATCTTCGGCATACATTAAGTCGTCTTTTCCACGGATAGTGGTAGGGCCTGAAATGAATGCAACTTCGGTGGAGGTGTTATAAACGAGTGTGTCTGATTCGAGGCGGTAGTCGGGATTTGTAAGAACTACATTCTTCTTGAAATAGAGGATTTTAGTTCTGGTATGAAAATACCCTTCACGACTTACCAACTCATTGGTGTCGCTGACGATGCGCCCGTTTGTATTGTAAAATCCAATACCTGTATTTCGGTCGAAAATCAGACGATCGGTATAGAGTGTAGCATCGTTGTCAACCAGTTTCACATCGCCGGTAACAGTGGCAATACGTGTATTTCCATCGTAGAACAGCTGATTGCCATAAAGATTCAGCGTATCATTCACCCTTATCCGTATGTTGCGAAAAGCATCGAGGGTGTTGGCTTTGCTTCGCAAAACGGCGCTATCGCAGTAGAGTAAAACACTGTCGTGCTCAAACAGCACCGAGCCGGTAAAAATGTTGAGCTCCTCACCTGCAGACTGTCGGCCAATCATTTTTTCAGCTTTGACGAGCTGAATTGTGGTTTTCTTTTGGGCAAATATCTCATTTTGAATTAAACAGGTCAATACTAGGATGCTGAAAATCTTGAAATAAAATGAGATAAGCTTTGGCGAAGCGACTGATATAAAATTACTCATACTGCTCATTAACGCAATGTCGTTTGGTTTTAGCATTAATCGCCGAAAGTAGCCCTGAGAATCCATGCATCCGGAGAAATTTGCTGTTTGACGATTGGCAATTGCTGGTTGGCTTCCTCAAGAGTAGGGAAGGAGTCGTAGATAACAGCGGTGAGGCCGCTCTTTTTATAGGGCTTCAGGATAGCTGTTTTCCCGTGTTTCCCGATCAACCGGATAATATTATCAGCACGCGCGGGATCTTCAAAAATGCCCACAACAATATGGTAATTTAGTGAGGTGGATGTTGCCGGCTTCTGTATAGTGTTATATTCAGATTGATTTTCAATATTTTGAACTGCAAGTAATACCGAATCCGTGTCTTTCGCAATGCTTAGCAAGGTATCGATGAGTTTTACCTTGTCCAGTGGATAGCTGTAGAGATTGCTGATATCATTGGCCTCTAAATAAATAGTACGGGCTTCTGCATAATCACCTGCCAGGTAAAGACTATCGGCAATGGCCAGCCTGGCGAGATAGCGCTCTGTTGAACTCGCGGATGCGTCGTTGCTGGCAGAAGTTGACGGTTCAGTGTTGGATTGTTGCTGTTTGATTACTGTCGAATTGAAGGGTGTTTCAGCTTTTTCAGACCAATGTTGGATAACCAGGAAAATTACAACTACAGAGTTGATTACTGAAATCATAATGATGATCCAATATTTCCGGTTGTCGGTCATTTTTTGCTAATATTTTTTTCTGGGTTTTCGTTTGGTTTACTGTTTCAACTTCCAATTCGGTAATGTAGTACCCAGGCAGAGGGGTATAGGGTTTCCTGAACTCGCCACAGCTGATTGTAAGCATCATGAATGGAGGTATAAGAGCTGTGCGTAACTGCATGCATATCAAAAAGTTTGCGATAAATTACCTGAGGATCGTGACCCATCTGCTTCATTTTTTCTACCATCAGATCTACATTTTCCTGTTTCTGGAAAACACCAACCACAATGTGGTAGTCTGCGCCACTAATCTGGCGGTTCAAAGTGATTTCTTCAATAATCGTATTCACATTTATGAGCTGATCGGTCAGGAAAGGATCATCGGGTTTGATCTGCATCGCATCAACATACACCTGTCTTGATCTTTCGTACTCCTTTGCCAGAAAAAGGCTGTCGGCCAGCATCAGCTTCGATTTGAAGAGGCTTTCGGTCAGTTGAATACCAAGAAGGCTGTCGGCTTCCGAAATCCGGAGCAATAAATATGGATCATCCGGCTTGTATCCCAGTGCATCTTTATAATATGCTTTAGCCGACTGGTACTGCTCGCTCAGAAAAAGATGGTCGGCTTTATTCAAGCTTTTGGTGTATCGGGCATGATCGCTGAGAAACAGATAATAAAGCGCTGAAAGAAGGATGATTAGCGCTACTGCCAGAAGTAAAAGAAGCCTTGTTTTTCTTGTTTTTGAAGTCATGACATTCTCGTAATTGGAGAAAATTTTTGCTAAAAATAGTAAAACCTGATCATTTAAAGTTTTGACTTTATCAGAAAAAAGTATTCTATAGAATTTGGGGAAAAATTTCTTGATATTGAATGTTGGTTAACCTGCTGAATTTCAATGTCAAGATCACCTTTAATGCAAGCTTGACCCACAACCTATTTAAAACCCGGGGCTGCAATTTTTGGGAATCCCTGATTTGCACCGGCTATTCTGATCCTTTCATGACCATGGTAAGCAAGCCAACCAAGCAGCTGAAAAAACGTAATTTGCAGCCCTTTTGTGAATAATATCTACATTTGAAGCCCAAAATTCAGCTATTCTCCAAGATGACAAAAAGATTTGACGCACCTAAAAATTACGAATCTTCCCGAAAAAAGATTGGCTACATACCCCGCAAAGATGCAACCCAGAAAGACTACGACCGCATTGGTTTCATGTCGGGGCTTGAGGTTCACCAGCAGTTGCACACGTTCAAGAAGCTTTTTTGCAACTGTCCAGCAGGGCTTTACCACGAAAACGATGATCACGATGCAGAACTGATCCGGCACATGCGCCCTACGCTCAGCGAACTTGGCGAGTATGACGGCACAGCGCTGATGGAGTTCAAAACAAGGAAGGAGATCATTTACCGCGTTAAGAACGAAACCACGTGCACCTACGAAGTGGACGATACACCGCCGTTTCCAATCAACCGTCAGGCTCTGGAAATTGCCATCGAAATTTCGCTGCTGTCAAAACTAAATATAGTCGGCGAGGTGCACATTACGCGCAAGCAATACCTCGATGGCAGCATCCCAACTGGATTTCAGCGAACAGCCATCATAGGTGTGGAAGGAGAAATACCCCTGAAACACAAGAAGATAAGGCTGATACAACTGAGCATCGAGGAGGATGCCTGCCGTGAGATTTCAGACATTGGCCACGTAAGAATCTATAAAACTGACCGGTTGGGTATGCCCCTGATCGAAACAGTTACTTACCCCGACTGTATAAACCCTGATGAAGTGAAGGAGGCCTGCAATTATATCCGTTTCCTGAACCGCAGTACCGGGCATGTAAGAACCGGCATTGGCGCCGGCCGCGAAGATGTTAATGTAAGCTGCCGAGGTGGTTCGCGGGTGGAAATCAAAGGTGTAGCGCATACACGATGGATACCTGAATTAACTCACAATGAGTGTTTCAGGCAGTGGGCGCTGCTTGCAATCCGCGAGGAGCTGAAGAAAAGATCCATCGAACCTGAAAACTGGAAAATCCGTTTTGAACAAATACGTTTTCATTCCTTTAATTTTACCTATCCGCCACTGGTTGATTCCAAAAGGATGCACTACCGCATCATGGCCATCAACCTTCCAGGCTTCAAGGGGATTTTATCGCATTTTACACAGCCCGGAAAAATGTTTGCTGATGAGATCAGCGACCGGCTGAAAGTAATAGCATGTCTCGAAAAACCCAACATGGTTCATTCTGAGGAATTTGAACCTGTTTTGCTAAAGGATGACTTTGAAAAAATCAGAATCCTGCTGGATGCTCAACCCGATGATGCACAGCTCGTTATCTGGGGACCTGAGGATGATATGAAAACTGCACTCGAAACCATCGAAGAGCGTTGCAAAATGGCTTTCACCGGCGTTCCTAACGAAACCCGAAAATCGTTCGAGGATGGTACAACCATATTTGAGCGCGTTTTGCCGGGAGCTGACCGTATGTATCCCGACACCGATTCTGCGCCAATACCGCTGGAGGACGAATACATCGAAAGTATCCGCAAAAAACTGCCAAGCGAGGTAATGGAACGTTACCACCAGATGAAGAAATGGGGAATTCCGGAGGATACATTTACCTACATTTTCAAAAAAAATCTGTTCCCGCTCATCAGCCGGATTATAACCGAACTTGGATTTGAACCCGGATTTGTGGGAACATTTTTTGCCCACCGGTTCAAATTCGTGGAAGGACATTTTACCACTCCCAAAACCTTCAATTACGAAGTGATTTACGCTCTTTTCAGGTTTATCCGGGAAGAAAACCTCAGTCCCGAAATCATGAATCTCATGATTACTGTGGTTTACGAGCACCCAATGATGGAGTTTGAATCGGTGCTGACCACCCTGAAATTCAAAAGAAATTCGAAACAGGAGATACTCAATAAAATTCCTTTTCTTATCGAGAAATTCAATAAAATCAGAATTTCTGAACGAAAAGAAGATACCAAAGACTGGATCATGGGGAGGCTGAGAAATGCAGCAGTGGGGAATATTGCATTAAACGAACTTGCAAGGGAGGTGGAAAAAGCCATTTGAGATGGATGCGCATCAGCAGCCAGGAGCCTTACACACAGACTAAAGAGATCAAAATCAGGTTATTATTTTAAAATTTACAGTACAATGATTTTTCAACATAGATTAAGCATGAATTTCAAAATCTTTACTGCATTATTGCTTTTAATGTTATTGAGCAACGCCAGTCTCTATTCACAACAAATCACTCTCGACAGGGTTGAGCCTCCTTTCTGGTGGGTGGGGATGAAGAACGAAAATCTTCAGCTTCTGGTTTATGGGAAAAGCATTTCGCTGACAAAGCCGGAAATCATTACCCCCGGGCTTTCCATCGTTAAAGTAACAAAAGCTGAAAGCCCGAATTATCTTTTTGTTGACCTGGTAGTTTCCTCCGGAGCCACGCCTGGTATCTACACACTTCTTTTTAAAAAAGATGGCCAAACAGTTCAAACCTTCGATTATGAGCTGAAAGCAAGGCGAGCAGGATCGGTCAACCGTAAAGGTTTTGACCAGAGCGATGTAATTTACCTGCTGTTCCCCGATCGTTTTGCCAATGGCAATCCCGGCAATGATTCACATCCCGAAATGCTCGACAAGGCCGACCGTACCAACCCTGACGGACGGCAAGGTGGTGATATTCAGGGAATGATTAATAAAATTGACTATATCAGTGACCTTGGATTTACTTCCATCTGGCATAACCCGTTACTGGAGAACAACCAGGCTAAGTATTCCTATCATGGTTATGCCATCAGCAATTTTTACCGGATAGATCCCCGCTTTGGCACCAATGATGATTATCTGCGGTTCATCCAGTTATCGCATGATAAAGGGCTGAAAGTGATTAAAGATATGATTTTTAATCATTGTGGCTCAGGACATTGGTGGATGAACGACCTTCCGTGGCAGGACTGGATTAACCAGTTCGAAAGTTATACCAGGTCAAATTTCAGGGCCGGAACCGTTTTTGATCCGTACGTTTCGGAGTATGACCAGAATCTTTTCCAGCGCGGTTGGTTTGATACCAATATGCCTGATCTGAACCAGAATAATCCATTTATGATTAACTACCTGACGCAGAACAGCATCTGGTGGGTGGAATACGCCGACCTGGACGGCATCAGGATGGACACCTATCCTTACCCATTTAAAGAGGGCATGGCTCAGTGGGCAAAAAGACTGATGGATGAATATCCAGATTTCACGGTGGTGGCCGAATCATGGCTCACAGAACCCGGTCAGGTGGCCACCTGGCAGCGTGGCGACAAACTGGGTTTGGGATACGAATCCCATGTTACCCACGTGTTCGATTTTCCGATGTACGAGGCATTTCGCTTTGCGTTCAACGAGCAGCAGGGCTGGAACTCAGGTCTGGTAAGATTTTACAACATTCTCAGTCAGGATTATTTATACCAGAATCCAAGCGAAATCGTAATTTTTTCTGATAACCATGATGGAGACAGGATTTTTAACAAAGTTAATAAAGATATGAGAAGCCTCAAGCTGGCCATGACTTTCCTGTTGACTACCAGAGGAGTTCCACAGATTTATAATGGCACCGAAATAATGATGGCCGGCGATGAAAAGGTTGGACACGGCGATGTACGCAAACCATTCCCGGGTGGCTGGCCGGATGACAACAGGGATGCATTTACCAGAGATGGCAGAACAGAACAGGAAAATGAGATTTTCGACCACATTCACACCCTCCTGAAATGGAGAAAATCAAAATCAGTGATTCATTATGGCAGGCTGACGCATTTTATTCCACACAACAATACCTATATCTATTTCAGGTACAATGAAACAGAAAAAGTGATGGTTATCCTGAACAACAGTGATGAAGAGCAGAAAATTGATATCAGGCAATTTGCAGAACTTGCCGGTGGTAATTCAGTTGGGGTAAACATACTCGACAATACAACTTATCAACTCAACAACCTTAAAGTGCCTGCCAAGACAGGCTTCATCCTCGAGCTGAAATAGTTGCTCCCAAAACTTCTAAAAATGAAAATCAAAAACTTCCGGTACTCAGAAATGCTTCATTCGCTCGTTATTTTTGCAACTCAGCTTCGTTTCGTTCTGCTGCTGACGCTGTGGACAAATTTCGTCCAGGTTTATATTGCTGAAGCTCAGCCCGCATTCCCTGAAAAAGGTGAAATTTACCGGGATGATGTTGTTCCAAGGGTGGACATCTACATACATCCCGATACTCTCCAATGGATTTATAACAACCCGGACAGCGATATTGAGTGGCGTGCCAATTTTGTGTTCGACAATGGAACCGTCCGCGACAGTATCGAAGAGATCGGTTTCAGGCTCAGGGGAAATACCTCACGCTATTCAGCCAAAAAATCCTTCAAAGTTTCGTTCAATACCTACCAAAAAGGACGAAAATATTATGGTTTGGAAAAAATGAACCTGAATGGCGAGCACAATGATCCTTCGGTTACCCGTGCCAAATTAGGCTGGGATCTTGCCCGTGCGCTCGAAATCGCGGCGCCCAGATCCAACCATGTAAGACTCTATATCAATGATAATTATCATGGGTTGTACCTTAACGTTGAACATATTGACGAGGAATTTGCCCAATCGAGATTTGGAAACCAATACGGTAACCTTTACAAGTGCCTTTATCCTGCTGATTTAAAGTATCTTGGGTCAAATCCCAATCTTTACAAATACGAAAGTGGCGGGAGAAGAGCCTACGATCTGAAAACCAACACTGCTTACGACGATTACAGTGACCTGGCTGAATTCATCAACATCCTTAACAACACCGCCTTATCTGCACTGCCGTGCGAGCTGGAGAAGGTATTTAATGTTCAGGATTATCTCAAGGTGATGGCTTTCGACATTTTTACTGCCAACTGGGATGGTTACATTTTCAATAAGAACAACTTCTACCTGTACAAAAATCCGGAATCTGGCCAGTTTGAATACATCCCTTATGATGTTGATAACACCTATGGAATTGACTGGTTTGGTGTTGACTGGGCTCAGCGAAACATTTATCAATGGTCGCCCTCAGGAGAAACCCGCGCATTATATAGCCGGCTAATGCAGGTGCAGCGATACAGGGATCTTTATTCATTTTACCTTAACAAAATCAAGCAGGAGCTGATCGTCCAGCCCGCTTACAACAATTATATGGATGCCATCAGGGAGTTGATCCATCCCTACATCATCAACGATCCTTTTTACCCGCTTGACTATGGTTTCAACGAAAATTCCTTCCTCCAGTCATACGACCAGGCCTGGGGAGCGCACGTGAAATATGGCATCAGGCCGTATATGACCGCCAGGCTCAATTCGATTCAGCAGCAGTTGGAACTCAACCCGCTCTATCCGGTGATTAATTACCTCAGTATTGAACACAGCGGTGTAGGTAACCCGGTGAATTTCAGGGTGAAAGCATGGGATGACCAGCCCGGTGTGCAAGCCTGGGTCAGGTACCGTTTCAACCAGTCAGGGTTTGTTACCATGCCCATGACCGCCGGCCAGGATGATTTTTTTACAGCCACACTCAGTGGTGTGATTGGAGAAACTACCCTGAAATACCACATCCAGGTGCAGGATGCTGCAGGAAATATTCTTTTCTACCCATGTGAATCCATCGAAGTCTATTTTCCACCCGTTTATACTACGGGACTCTACATTAACGAATTTCTTGCATCCAATCAAACCGGAATTAACGACTCTAAAGGCGAATTCGAAGACTGGATCGAACTTTTCAATGGCGGTCAAAATCCCATTTGGCTTGGAGATAAATACCTGACGGATAAACTAAACAATCCCACAAAATGGCAACTGCCTGACCATATCATTTTTCCCGGCGAATACCTGATCATATGGGCTGATGAGGATCCTGAACAAGGACCTTTCCATGCTGATTTCAAGCTTTCGGCTGACGGTGAATCCATTGGAATCTTCAACAACATGGCGAGCAGTTACTCTTCCATAGATAACTACAATTTCGGGCCACAACAGACGGATATTTCGCTGGGACGCAGTCCGGACGGCAGCTCAAACTGGGTCTATTTCGATGATCCCTCACCTGGAAGTTCCAATGCTGTTTTTGCTATCATCGAAGGCGACAGTACAGAACCTTCATTGCAACTGTATCCCAATCCTGCCGGAGGACATGCAGTGTTTTTATCGGAACGAAGAGATTTCACACTATTTCATATTTCCGGAATTCCGGTTTTGCATGGAAATGATGCGCAAAGCATTGATGTTTCAGCATTAGATAAAGGTATTTATTTGTTAAAAACCGCTGAGAACGAAAATTTTAAGATCATAATCCAATAATCAGATAATCAAACTATTAAAATTGACTGAAGATGTTAGCAATACAAAAGAAACTCTCCAAACCTTTCTTTGCGCTACTAAGCCTTCCGGCAACTGCCGTGGGCTTTGCATTGTCAACCCAAATTGCAGCCCTTAGCTGGATTTTATCCAAGAAGTACGGGCTCGATATCCACGAGGTAGCCTTTGTTTGGCTGGCAGGCCCGATAGCAGGTATTTTTGGGCAGGTTATTGTTGGACTGATAAGCGACAACGTCTGGTTTATGGGTGGAAGGCGAAGGCCTTTTATTATCATTGGCGGGTTGGTGAGCGCCGTTGCGTTTCTTTCGCTTCCTTATATTCAGGAGATTTCCAGAATAACCGGCATCGTTGACATCACCATCATTGCATCCCTGATTGCGCTGTTTCTCGACCTCTCAGTAAATGTCACCTTTAATCCGGCGCGTTCCATCATTGCCGACCTCACCCCCGAAGGAAAACTTCGCACGGCAGGTTATGTCTGGATGCAGATTATCTCAGGATTTTTCGGCGTTCTCGCATATTTCCTCTCGATGGTTTTCGGCAACGAGAAACTACTTTACATCGCTGCTTTTCTGGTTCTTTTAACCGCTGTTTTCCCGATTTTACTGATTGAAGAGCAGCAAAACCTCAAAGTTCAGGATAAAAATGCTGAAACCTACGGAATTAAACAGATTTTCCAGGAGATTTTTCCACTTTACGGATTTTTGGTTTTCGGTGTTTACAGCGTCTTCAATCACTTTTTTGATGCACTTACACCCATTCACAACCCGCTACTGATCGCATCTCTGGCCTATTCGGTGGTCATCGGTATTGTCAGCATCCTGAGGGGGATGAAGAATACTACCAACAACAACGAATTCCACAAAATCATGCTTGCACATTCATTTACATGGGTGGCATTTCAGAGTATGTTTATCATGTCGGGATTTTTTATCGAAAACAGGATTTTGCCCAACCTCGAAATTTCGGGAATCATTGCCAACTGGTTTGCTGAAAAGCTGACGGGAATTGCTCAGACAGCTGATTCATCCATCGGCAATATTGTCTCCCTCGGTTTTCTAATCCTGAATTTTGTAGGCGCAATATTTCCCGTGGCACTGCAGGCAATTGCCAGGCGCATCGGCAGGGTGCGTACCTATATTTTTGCACTGTCATTTTCGGCCATAGGCTATTTTTACATTGCATTTTTAGGCCATGTTGAAACCGATTTTTACCTGGGGATGTTTTTGGCGGGAATTGGATGGTCGGCTGTAATTTCCATTGTTTTTGCTATCATGAGCGAGCGGGTAAATCCTCTGAAGATGGGTCTTTTTATGGGTGTTTTCAATCTTGCTGTTGTCCTTCCGCAAATGATGTCCAATGGCGTGGCGCATGTGATCAAACAGACAGGGAATTACCAGTTGCTTTATATCCTTTGTGGACTCTTTATCACCACATCGGTGATTTTCTGGATGTTTATCCGTGAGCCTGAAGTAAAAGAGGAGACCAAAAGTGCAAAAGTCAGCGGATCAGGACATTAATCAGGGAATAAGCTTTTCAGAAAGGTGATCTGTCCCTTTAAAGGTTAATCTTCAGATCGCCTCAGGTTAAACATGCACGTTACCGGGAAATGATCGGAGAAATCAACCTTGTGAATAGTAAAATCATTAGGGACAAGAATTTCGCTATGCAGCACATAATCAATTCTGATTAAAGGAATTCCACCGGAATAGGTGCTGCCATAGCCTCTTCCGGCATTCAGAAAAGCATCCCCAAGATCATTGGAGATGGTATAATAGACATAAGAAACAGGGGTGTCGTTGAAATCACCGGAAACGATCACCGGATATGGCGACTGGCGGATATACTCCGTTGCAATCCTGGCTTGTTCCGCTCTTTTTCTGTAGGCATTTCTGAACTTGCTGAGAATTATTTTTGAGTTCGAGCTGCTCTGTGGTTGAATTCCAGGATCAATAAATTCAGTGACGAACTTATAATCAGCATTGGAGAAGCGGATGGACTCAAGATGAAAATTGAAAACCCTGATCGTGTCACGGTTGATGACAACATCGGTGTAAATGCCTGAATTTGAGGTAGAATTTTTAAAACGGATCGCTCCCTTGCCGACGATGGGAAAGCGGCTGAAGGTGGCCAGTCCGTAATGTTTGTTATCACCTGCTACTTTCACATAATCAACATGATAATGGTTGGCCAGTTGAAGCTGGACGAACGGCTCAATGGTGGGAAAAAAACTCTCATTGCCGTGAAAAAACTCCTGAAAGTTAATAATATCAGGGCTTTCAGTAGCAATGAACCTGAAAATCGCATCGCGTGTAAAATAGTCCTGGCCTTTGAGCCATTTATACTGATCGAAAAGCCGGACGTTGTAGGACAGGAATTTGAAATTGGGAGCTGATGGATCTATGTGCGAATTTTTCCCTTGTCCGAAATTCTTCATCATCACGTTCCATCCTGCCATAATGGTGATGAAGGAAAGAAGAAAATAGAATTTGAACCGAATCAGCCAGAAAACCACGAAACCGACATTAAGTATAAAAAGTACAGGGTAAAACAACCCAAGCAGCGATGGGACAAAGAATTGTTCGGGGTTGTAGTACGGCGCAAAATAGGTAAGAGCAAGCAGTATGGCAAAAAACAGGTTGATGAGCAAAAGCAGCATCTTCAGCCCGAGCCTGAAAACCCTGATGCTCCCGGTTGCCATTAGTTTCGGTTTTTATTACTCGATTGAAACAACAGTGCTTTCTCTTCACTGGAAAGGCTTCCGTAACCCGACCGTGCAATCTTTTCAAGAATCTTGTCAATTTTTGCCTGGTTTTCCCGGCGGCGTGTGTTATATTCATCGTCCGAAAGTGGTCGTCCGGTGTAGGGTGTCTCAGACCGTCCGGACTTCCTGTTAAATCCTTTGTGGCGTTTAAAATTTAGCCACCGGAAACTTATGGTAAGGTCGTTGCCTTTTTTCAGTGCAAAAATATAGAGAAAGCCCCAGAAAGCGCCTCCCAGGTGTGCAATATGGCCGCCTGCATTTCCCCATGGAATGCTTAGCACATCCACAAGAATAGTGATCAGTGCAAGGTATTTCAGCTTTAATCTTCCAAAAAGGAAAAGAACAATCGAATATTCGGGAACGTAGGTGGCCACTGCAATGAGTACTGCGAGCACAGATGCTGAGGCGCCGAGAGCAATTGACTGACCTAAGGAGCTTTCGAAGACGGGAAAAAAATTGAAGGCCCCGATATAAAAAAACGCCCCGGCAAGTCCCCCCAGAATATAAACGCTCAGCAATTTGCTATTATCGAGGTATTCGAGAAAAATACGACCGCCAAAGTAAAGAACGATCATGTTGAACAGCAGGTGTAAAAAATTTTCGTGCAGAAACATGTATGTGATCAGCGTCCACGGACGGCTGGCCAGATCGCTCAGGTTTGCCGGAACCGACAAATACCAGGTGATCCAAGAAACATCACCGTCGGCTGCTCCGGGATTTGAAACCTGGAAAAGCCAGAAGATAACCTTCGACACATTTACCAGTAGAAATACCCCAAGGTTTATGTATATCAGGCTGGCCAGCAACGATTTACGGCTGAAAAACCTCTTCAGGTCGTCAAGTGGATTCTGATAAGCGTACATGCTTAGAAAATGCGTTTATGTTTCCAGTATTTGATGAGAAAAAAACCAAAAATCATTCCGCCAAGGTGGGCAAAATGTGCTATGTTGCTCTGCGATTGGGTAAAACCAAGGTAGAGTTCGAGCAAACCGTAAAGGATGACAAACCATTTGGCTTTGATCGGAAAGAAGAAATAAAGATATAGCCTCACATTCGGGAATATCATTCCAAACGCCAGCAAAATCCCGAAAACGGCACCGGAAGCGCCAATCACATTCGGCCGGTTGAGCATATACTGCTTGTAATCAATCACAAATCCTTTAGCGCTTTCGATCAGCGCTGGGTTGTCGGGATTCCGCATCAGTTGGCCAACAGTTCGGTTAAATTCATTGTATTTCAGGTGCATTTCGCCTGCGTAGGGCGAAAATGTACCCTTTATCGAAGCGCTGAATTCAACTATACCTTGTGCTGAAGGGTTTGCAATCAGAACGTCAAGGTAGTTGATTAGTGGTTGAAATTCGATGTAAAAAATGGCATAATGAACCAGAGCAGCGCCAACCCCGGTTATCAGATAATAGGTCAGAAACCGCCTGCTTCCCCAAATGTTCTCGAGGGTGTAACCAAACATCCAAAGCGCAAACATGTTGAAAAACAGGTGGGAAATGCTTCCATGCAGGAACATGTAGGAAATGAATTGATATGGTTCGAATGCCTGTGACCCGGGAAACCGAAGTCCAAGGTAATCAGCAAGATCAATTCGGTAGGCCTGTTCCATTGCCATGGTGGCAAGAAAAAACAATCCGTTGAGGATCAGTAGGTTCTTGACCACCGGCGGTAATACCGTAAATCCCTGGGGGCTGTATTGCTGGTAATTCATTGTTTAAAGTTTGTTCAACTAACTTGATTCGTCATTAATTGTTTAGAGTCGTTCACCGGATTTCCGTCCAAAAATTTCACCGACATTAATTACCTTCACAATCGGTTCGCCATCAATAGAAACCTCCGGTGCTTTGCAAGCAAATAACTCTTCGGTAAGCATTTTCATTTCAGGCTGCTGAAGAATTTTCCCGGATTTGACCGAAAGATTTTTGGCCATCGAGCGGGCTAAATTAACCCTTTTGTCAAGATCAAGCTCTATCATGCAGTGCTTGTAGTTGTTGAGAATGCTGTCGATCGTATCGGCAACATTACCCACCACCATGCCAGCCGGAGTTCCTTCGACAACGAACTGAAAGGGCTTGCTGTTGTCGGGCTTAATACTGAAGCCCAGCAAATTCAGGTCTTCCATAATTTCATTGAGTAATTCAGCGTCTGCTGCCGAAAGCGAAAGCCTGATCCCGAACAATACCTGCTGCGACAAAGCTTTTTGGTTAGAGAGCAGCTCGATATAGCGCTCGTAGAGAATTCTTTCATGTGCCTTTTGCTGATCAATCACCAAAAGCCCTGATTTGACCTGCGTAACGATAAATTGCCGGTGAAGCTGCAGAAAAATGCTCTCCATTGAAGCGATTTCAACCTTATTCTGTTTGTTTTCATTCAGTTCAACCTGAAAACCAGCATCATCAACAGGCGATCTGTCAAAGTTGAAATTCTTTGGCGGCATAATTTTCTCCCAATTCTCCTGATTGCTTCGCTGTCTTGGGCTGGCCGGCGGCTGCCTGTTTTCGAAAGGGTTATAATCGGGGTTTATTTTGATGGTCGGGGGATTTATTGGAATATCCTTTGCCGGTGCTTTAAAGTTAAACAATGGCTCAACTTCGAAATCAATGGCAGGGGTGATACTGAATTTTCCCAATGCTGCCTTAACCGCCGATCTCACCAGAGAATAGATAATTTTTTCGTCCTCAAACTTGATCTCTGTCTTGGTAGGATGAATGTTGATGTCAATGTTGGCCGGGTCAATTTCGATAAAGAGGAAATAAGATGGGTAGGACTTTTCGGGCAACAGCTCTTCAAATGCGCTTTCAACAGCGTGGTTCAGGTAGGCATGCCGCATAAACCTGCGGTTGACAAAGAAATATTGTTCTCCGCGTTGCTTTCTTGCAAATTCGGGCTTTGCTATAAAACCACTGATATACATTATGTTGAGTTGCTGTTCTACCGGGATTAACCGTTGATTGTACGTTGGACTGAAAATGCTGACAATCCGTTGCTTGAGGTTGGATGATTTGAGTTGGAACACCGGTTTCCTGTCGTTGAAAAGGTTAAAGTATAACTCAGGGTGAGCCAATGCGACCCGCTGAAACTCTTCGATGATGTTGCGCAGTTCAACGCTGTCGGATTTCAGGAATTTACGCCTTGCCGGCACATTGAAGAACAAGTTTTTTATCATCAGCGTTGTACCGGCAGGACAATTGCAAAACTCCTGGCGCTTCACCTCCGATGCTTCGATGGTTACCTGCGTTCCAAGTTCCTCTTCGTGCCTGCGGGTTTTCATCTCTACCTGTGCGATGGCCGCAATAGAAGCCAGAGCCTCACCGCGAAATCCCATAGTTCGGATGGAGAAGAGATCGTTGACTGTGCTGATTTTCGAGGTTGCATGCCGCTCAAACGAAAGCCGGGCATCGGTTTCCGACATACCGCAGCCATTATCGGTGATCTGAATCAACGTTTTGCCTGCATCCTTCACTACCAGTTCAATCTTGTCGGCGCCACTGTCAATGGCGTTTTCAAGGATTTCCTTAACAGCCGATGCAGGGCGTTGGATTACCTCGCCGGCAGCAATCTGGTTGGCTACAGAATCAGGAAGCAGGTGGATGATGTCCGACATAAGGGTTTACGATTGCCGATCAGACTTTAAATATGAAATATAGCAGGAGCAAAACAATCACAAGATAAACCAACAGGTTGATTCCCTTTGCTTTACTACGGTTTTTCCGGTCAACCTTACGCCATCTCATGTCAATTTCGCGGCTGATGCTATCACGCGAGGGGTTTTCGAAACTAATGGTTCTATTTTTAAGTTCTTCCTGTCGCTCCTTCTCCTCATCCCAATAACGCGGCTTGTAATCAAACTGCTTCGGTTTACCCCTTTTGAAAAATACAATTTGCATGGTCAATTATTGGATTAAGGCTGCAAAAATACTATAATTGTATCTTTGTCCCTGAAAACGAAAGGAAATACAATGACGCGTAATCCCGATATCAGCAAATTGATTGTGGTTGGCGACCGGGTGCTGATCAAACTCAAAATTGAGTCCCAGAAGACCAGCAGCGGGCTTTATCTGCCACCCGGATACAAAGAGAAGGAGGAAGTTCAAACGGGATATGTTGTTAAAGTTGGCCCAGGTTATCCCATTCCGTCCAGTTCAGATGATCAGGAAGAGTCATGGAAAAGGTCCGAGCAAAAAACCCGCTACATCCCTCTCCAGGCAAAGGAAGGTGACCTTGCGATCTTTATGCAGAAAGGGGCTGTTGAGGTGATGTTTCATAGCGAAAAATACTTCATTGTTCCGCACAACTCTATTCTTCTCCTCGAGAGAGATGACGAACTCTTTGATTAACAGAAATATGGTTCAGGATTGGATCTTTTAAACTAATGCTAAAAACTTACCCTTTTTAATGAAAATCAGGTTGTTAAGTATATTCTTGCTCATAGTATCCTGCTTTTGGATTTCTTGTAGTCACCATCCGCAGGGTGAAAATACTAGCAACAAAATCTCCTCATCGAACCCCAAACTGGCAGCTGGCTTTAGGATTACGGAGAACGAATCGTACCGCATTCTTGAAATGATCTCTGGTGACGGTACCGCTGTTTCAGAGCGTTTTTATCTGATTAACAGAGACCTAAATGCTGAAACTAAAATACCTGAAAATGGAAAAATTATCCAGGTTCCTGTAAAAACCATGGTCTGCCTCTCAGCCACTCAAATAGCTTTTGCCGATGCACTCGGGTTGATTGAACGGATTGTGGGTGTGGCAAGCCCTGATTATGTGGTTTCTGCGCAGTTTTCAGATCGTTTAATGGATGGAAAAATCAAGGAGATTGGCATTAGCGATCATTTTAAACTGGAGCAGCTGATTCCGCTTTCGCCTGAGGCAGTGCTGGTTACCACGCAGCAGGGACAGAATTCCGAAGCCTTGCGCAATGCCGGGCTCACAGTTTGTCCAATGGCTGAAACTCTTGAAAATGATCAGACTGGACGGGCTG
>DAIRGA010000057.1:0-10769 GCA_036794825.1 Bacteroidales bacterium
CGGTCGCTCCCATACCAGTTGCTGGTGTTTGGTTAACGGCCTGATAAAAATTTCGTCAGTTTTCAAGGGAAGGATTGCAGCACAGGCCTGCAGTAAGCGATACAGAAGCAGGCGCAGGCCCGTGTGTAGGCGCGGCTTGTATCGCGATGATCAATCCGACCAGCAGAAAACCAGAAATCTTTATTCAGCCTTGATCTTTTGGTACATTTGGTTCAAGCCAAAAGTACAAGACACTAAAATTGCTTTCCGTTTTTTACTTTCTTTTGTCTTGATACAAAAGAAAGTAACAAAGAAAAAATCAAGGCTGAAAATCCTATCCGCGCAAAAGCTACGGCAACAAACCCCTTGCGCGATCCAAGCCGGCAAGGCACAACTTAGTTCAGTGGTTACTCTTGTTCAGTGGTCAATGTGCCTTGCCTTCCGGATCGCTCGAAAGGCCACCGCACATGGTTTATTGCCTTGTTTTGCTGCGAAAAGAATTTAAGGCCGGTCCTACCAGCAACATAGATTTCCAGGGACGTAGCAGCAAATTGATCTCCTTTTTTCGACTTATTTTCTTTTGTCTTGATACAAAAGAAAGTAAATACCCATTCAGAGGGAATCATGGAGGTCATGGGAAGGAAAAGACTGTTGAGATAGTCTCAGTAAATACACTTGTTATTAGGGATTTAACCAACCGTAAGTAAGAGCAGCCATCCCTTCGTGCCTCTGCCACAGGCAATCCTCTGGAAAGGGCTGGCTTCCCAATTCCCGCAGCTCAGCCAAAGGTAATGTCACCCCTTCGGGGTTTGGTCTATGTACGACGATGGTTATGTTGAAATCGTACGGAGCATTTGGGGGGGTGACCATCCGGAACTAAGGGCTGGCAATTCTCATGTCCAAAAGACAACTCTTTGTTAAACTAAAAAAATCACCAGCCGGACCCATCGGGCCTGAACTATTGATTCAGCAAAGGATTCAAATCAATGATCTCATCAAAATACTTAACCAGGTCCTTTTTGTGGGTAATGACAATGATGGTAATCTCCGATTTCAGGTCCAGCAAAATATCGAATATCTTCTGTTCATTTTTTACATCGAGCGAGTTGGTGATTTCGTCGAGGAGCAATAAAGCAGGTTCCCGCAACAAAGCCCTTGCAATGGCCAATCGCTGACGCTCTCCTCCTGAGAATTGTTGTGCATTGTTATTCATCTTCGTGTCGAGACCATCCCCAAGTTCACGGACAAATCCTCCTGCATTCACCCTGTAAAGCGTGTTCCATATTTTTTCATCCGAAATCTGCTCATTCCCTAAAGTCAGATTTTCGCGCAGGGAGGAATTGGTAAACACCGAATCCTGGGGAACATAGGCAATGGAATTGTGCCACGACGCCTTATCCATATCCAAAAAGGGCCTACCGTCAACCTTTATTGCTCCCTCCTTTGGGATTATCAGGCCTGTGACCAGATCCAGCAACGTCGTCTTGCCGATGCCTGAGGGTCCAAAAATGCCGGTTATTTTGAAAGCAGGAATCACAATGTTTAAACGGTCAAACAAAATCTTGTCGGGTATATATCCAAAGGTAACGTTGTGAAAGGAAATATTTTCGGTCAGCTTAATTTTTGATGTCGTTAAATTCCGGAAAACCGATGACTCTTTCAGATAAGCATCCAGCTTTTTCTTCATCGCCATGGTATTTTCATAGGCAGGTAAGAGGCCTGCAATATGCATGGAGGAGGTGTGAATCTTCATCATCTGGGGAAAGATGCGGGCAAAGAGCAGGATAAGGATCAGGAAAGACGAAAGCGACATATCACCGAACTTATATCCTGCATAAACAACAACACTCAGGACGAAGGCGGAGGCGATCGTATTAATGGTCTGGGGAGTGAGGTTTAACCTTACCATCCGTTTACGTTGTTCGGAAAACTGTTGATTTTGCTCATCAAAACGGTCGTAGTGGTATTTCTCTGTTCCATGTATCTTGGCGAATTTGATGGTGTCCCAGAAATCATCAAACTGCTTGTAAAGATTGCGGTTCGTGAAAAAGTTTTCTTTCCCCGCGGCATAGGTACGGGTGATAAACCTGTTCATCAGGCCATACAGCACAACTCCGCATGCAAGCACCATAAGGGTAAAGTAGAAAGAAACCAGGAAGGCCAGAACGACATAGATGACAAAAATAATAACCACCGAGAGCAGGGAGAACAAGTGGAAGTTAAGCGCCGTAATACCCGGAATTTCGGAGGTAAGGATGTGAGAAAATTCGTTCCGGTTTTGTCCCGAAAGGTACATCCAGTCGGAACGGATCAGTTTGCTAAAGATATCTTTCCTTATGCTGGCCATGAACTCCTGCTGAACATCGCTTTGCCAGATCGTTTTTGCAAACAGTATGAAGGCGTTAAACAGGATCAGCAGGAGGTACAGCGCGATAATCAGTTCGATGCTGATGGTTAATCCCATCCGGCCGATCAATGCATCTAATACCGCAAATACTTTGTTGTTGCCCAATGAATTCTTTTCCAGCATTTGCAAAAGCGGAATCAGCGCCACGATGCTTACCCCCGAGCTCAAACCGTACAACAGGTTGGTGAGGAATATTCCGGTATTCCGGCCCGGGGCGAACCCGAAAAACCGGGAGTAGAGGGTTAGGATTTTTTTCAGGTTGCTCATCTCTGGCGCCGGTTACGGGTATTTGAAGGAGCCAGTTTCGAGTAAACATACAAAAATGGCCTCATCGGATAATACATAAAAGTGAGAAAATCAGGCAGCTTTATTACATTCATATCCTTTTCCCTGAACATCAACCTTTTCAAAAAAGAATACTTGTATTTCATGGATGGGAAAATCATCAGTCCGTATTTAATCGATCCATATATCAACCTGAACCAATTGTATAGCCCGGGTTCTGCTGTGCCCTTAGGTTTTTTGGCGATGGACTCTAAAGGGAAATGGATTAAAAATGGTTTCAAAGCAGTTCTTTCCGGGATAAACCTTGAAGTAATCTTTTCCGGCAGATTCCAGAACCTGTCAGCAAGCAGAATTGCCTGATGCACCAGATGTTCCGCCTGAAATTCTTTACTTATCGTGATGACTCTGTCCCAATCCAGTTGTTCATCTTTAGAAAACGCCACAATATCGTGCAGCCATTTCAGCCTGAACCATTTATGAAGGGCGCCATGTATTATCAGGAACACCAGTTCAAATTCCTTATGGAAAACAGTAAATGTTTCATTGTGAAAAATTATTGATTCCGTATTTTGATTAATCAGATTATCAAGCCTGGATTTCGGGCAAACCCGCAGATTAATCAGCCTCCAGTGAACCTCGACCGGAATTCTCTTTTGTGGATGAATGAATCCAATCTGGTTGTTTACCTTCATTATCACCTTCGTTTTGCTCCCCGAAGCGGGCAAATCAAAATGGATCGGTTGATACCCATCCTCTTTCAGCACTTTGATTATCCTGAACAGATCCTCAGGCTTAACAAGTATATCAAGGTCATTGGAATAGCGCACCGCAGCATCATGGTGGAGCCTCCACGAAAGAAGTGGCCCCTTGATGGGAATAAACCCAAGGTCATGATCTTTGAATAACCTGGATAAACGAATCAGCTCGGCAACTTTGGACATGGAACTGAGCTTCATTTTTTTATTGGCCGGATCGGCGATGGCAATGCCGGAAAATTCCCTCAGCTCAGCAATCTGCGGGATTGTAAGGCGGTGGCGGTGCTGATAGTAGCTGATCCTTTCACCTTGTTCCATGATTCCTTGTTGCATGACGATTATTATATGGCTTGATTTCTCATGAATGAGTCGGATAATTTCTTTTTCAGCATGAAATAGGAAAGGAATAGCTGCCCGAATTTTCTTCTGGTTTCGACCTCACTCATTGTGTGTGCAAAATGCAGTTGAAATTCCTTTAGCTTTCGGGGCAATGAATCTCCTGTGTTTTCGGGATGGTGTTCGAGAATTTGTGATTCAATGTTGGTTTTCATATCAATTACCTCATTGATGATTTTCAGGGCGCCGGCAGGTGTTGTATTTCCCGAACGTACCGCCCGCAGCAGTTTACATTGAAAGTTTGCACAAATGGAATAGGGTCTTCGGTCGTAGATTGAGCAAACCTTATCTTTCAGGTAGTTACAGGGCAATCGGAAAGCTGGCTTTCTTCTGACGATGGTTTCAAAGGAATATTCTGTTTCCAGCGGTTCGTTGGCCTGTATTCTGGCATGATGAAACAGGGTCCCGTCGCAGCACAGGCCGCATTGGATACAAATATTTTGATGATCGGGATTCATTCGACAAAAGTAGGAGATATGACTGAATCTCCGGAAATTTAATGATGAGGCTGGTCGAAAAAGGCATTGAAACATCAAAGGATTGAGGCTAAAGCACTATCTATCAGACAACAGCCATTTACTGTGCCTTAGCCCAAAATCAGCAGCATTCAGGCACTGCGCAATGATTCATTCTAATAAAAGCAAGTGAAATGCGATGAGTCAACTCAGGCGAAAGTTCCCACAATGGTGAATCTGTGCATCCCTTGTCGCCCGGTAACAATATAATCGCCGCAGCGCACCCAGGCGTGGGCGATCAGTTTTTTATCAGGATTCCTGGTCACACCATAATAGAGAGTGGATTGAAAACCGTAATCCCGGAGAATCATTTTAGCCGCAATAGCCTGTTCGTAGCATTTACAGCGCCAGGGCACATAGCGGCTTGCTCTCCGGATGGCGAGGCCGACTGCCATGACTTGTTCCAACTCGCCTGTGACCTTGGCCACCGGGGTTTCCTTCATGTGGGTCCCCAGCAAAAAAGAAAACCGTTTTAGAGGAATCCAGGCGATCAGAATCCTGGCGATGCCGGTCCAGTATATTGCCTTGAAAAACAGCCACCAGCCCTTTCTGCCGGTTTTTCTAATTCTCCTGTAAAAAGTGAGCATTTTGTTTTGGCCTGTGTTTGAATCCTGAATAAGCGATTGAGTAAAATTGATCGGGAAATTAACATCCTGATCAATCTGCAAATTTATGAATCTGAAAAAAAGGATTGGATGAAAAATATTCCAAAAAAAAAATTTCCGATCAATATTTTTGTACTTTTGCCCTGTTAATAATAATGTACTATGGAGACAATTGAAAATTTACAAACCCAATCACAGCAAGCTTTGCAATTAAAAACCTGGAACGCTCCTGAAATTAGAGAGTTGGACACTGTTTTTACAAATAATAATACTGGGACCGGAACTGACGGTTATGAACCAGGTAACAATGCTAATACTACAACTTCATAATGTGGCAAACTGTATAATTTCCAACTAAGAAAACAACGATTGCTTTATCTATTGCATAGGGTGTTAGGTTTGTCTTAATCCCCATGATTTTTCTTTATTGTAGAAAATTCAATAATGAATAATCCCACCCCTGCTCCCCGCAAAAAAATAGTGCCAACCTCTGCTGTTTTGTTTTTCTCCGTTTCATGTTGAGATTGCTTCAAAATGTTTTCCATTTTGGAAATGTCCAGGTAAGAGCGAATCTGTTCGTTGCTGTTGAACGTTGAAATCAAGTTGTTTAATTCATCTGCATTTTCTCTTACACTATAGACAAGATCGCTGGCCTGCAGTCCCCGTTTTTTATTCAATCTTACATTGTCAGGCAGGAAAGAGGCCATTGCATTTCTTATCAATAACCGGTCGCCTGTTTCATCCTTATAGATTCGATCGGGTATTGCGAAGCACAATTCCATTAATTTTTTGTCAAAAGATGGGTCCCTCACTTCGATACCATGCTCACCGCCGGAACTTTGCCAGAAGGAACCAACCAGTGATTTTCCCGGCTTAAGAATATTTAAACGGGCTGTTTTTGCATCCTCAGGACGCCTGAAATGAGGATCATGGCCCGCTTTTTTCATCAACGAATTCAGGTTGATTTTCGCCGCATAACCGGAATTAATAGCAGAATATTTTTCCCAGGGATTTTTCTCATCTTTAAAATGAAGGTATTGCTGAACCAGAAAATCAGGCAACAGCATTTTAATGATTTGCCGCAAAGCAGCTGCACGTGAAATTTTCTTGCTGCGCAATTTCTTCATGACCGAAGTAAGGGTTGGCGGGTCGGGCAATCCTGTCCAGGAGATGGTGGCATTGCCCCCCTGCCCTGTCAGCAGCGTACCATAACCTGATGCCCTGGCTTGTTTCAGGATAGCGGCAATCCAGTGATAATTTCCGGCAGCATGGGCAGGTTCCATGTGGGTAGCCAACTGCAATCGGATAGAATCCAGAATAGAAATATCTGCCGAAGTTATTTTCTCAAGATCAATATTACCGGAAAACTTTGCCGTTTCTTCAGCCAGGAAACCTTCATCACCAAACCGGTTCCGGCCAAGATCCAACTGACTTATATCGTATAATGGCACCGCACAGTAGCACTGCAACCGCTGATTTTGTTTTTTCAATTCACTGGCCGCCAGCGCTGAGACAGAACCGGAATCGAGGCCCCCACTCAGAGTGGAAGCAACGGGTTTATAACTCCGTAGCCTAACCTTCACCGCATTGGTAAATACTTCCAGGAAATGTTCATAATACGCTGAGGGCGAGGATAAATGCAGTTCGGGGGTATTTTCAAGGTACCAGTAACGCTTTACTTCGAAGGATTCCTTCGAGATCAGCAGGTAATGCGCCGGAGGAAGCCTGAAAATCCGGCTGTAGGCGGTTTCATGACCCAAAGGAGGCCATGAGACCAGAATTTTCGTTACAAAAAGGTCGTTGATTTCTTTTGAAACATCACCATTGGCAAGCAAGCTCTTAATGCTTGATCCAAACACAAATACATCCGATGATCTGAACCAGAACAATCCTGTATTTCCGTGATGATCCCTCGCGATGAAAAGCTCTTGTTTCATTTTGTCATAAATGGCAAATGCCCAGTCGCCCAAAAGATGGTGCACGCAATCCTTTCCCCATTTTTTAAAAGCGGCAAGAATGAAAACACTGTCTGGGGTGGTTGCCATTTCATTTCCCGGAATACCCAGTTCATTTTTTAATTCATCCCGGTTATCAATTCTTGCCCTTGAGACAAGGACATACCTGCCTGAGGTGTCGGTCAGCGGCTGCTTTTCGTGCAGCGCTTCAGGGGTGTTGTAGGAAAGCAAATGGCCAAGGCCGGTATTGCCTTCAATCCAGGCGGAGGAGACTTCGGGTCCCCATTGACTTATGGGGGCTTTCATTTCCTCAATTTGGGAAGCCTCCACCGGTTTCCCGTTCAGATGAAAGATGCCTGTGATAGCGCTCATCCCGGTTGATTGGATTGAATCAGAATGATCTTTTTATCCAGCATTTTATTCAAAAACCGGAGTGTGTCGCTTTCGCATTTTTCGCGGGTGACATCGTACTGCGGAAGTAAAAGAGAGATCACCTCTTCGCCCGTTTTTGGTGTTTCCAGTAACTCCCAGATGTGGGCGCCAATTTGATCCAATCCAAAGAACAATCCCTGATCCACACTCATCATCACCACTTCATTGTCCATGGCGCTGTGAATGATTTCCGGGTTCCTTGAAACCTTCGTCTCTAATGACAGGCTGTTTTCTTCTTTCATATTTCTTTTCAATTTGATAGTTGTGATTCATTCAATAGGCTATTTCACCTTCCGGAGACAGATAACCAAACCTTCGCATCACCGCCCCGTGAGCTTGAATGATCTGATTGGCCTGTTCCTGAGTCAGTTGTTCACGCCATGAGCCTGGTTGACCCTTGCGAAAAAACGAGGGTGAAGCAGCGGCTTTTTCTTTAAATCCTTTTTCCTTTTCCTGCTTTTGCAATTCTTCGAAACTACTCTTCTGCAGTGCCTCCCCGATCGCCTTTGCGTCGAAATCGAGACCAGCGAATCTGACGGCCGCTGTAAACGTTTCAACGGCCGATTTATGCATATCCTCGTAACGGACCACATGTACCTTTTGTTCCGGCGCATTCGTCCAGCTCAGCACATGATCGCTCCACGATCCCATTTGTTGTCTCAGTTGATAAGAAAGTTTCCTCTCTTTAATACACAATCCGTGTGTTGGATCAACCATCATCTCAACGCTTTTTTGTATGGTACAGCTGTTGTGATTGGCATAGGAAACGGCAACATCAAGGGGATTCCGGATAATATAGATCACCCCTCTGGTGGCAGAAGGGGGGAACAGCGGACTTTTGTCCGGTAAAAACTTATAGGCATCATGTGCTTTAATAAAGAGGGTTTGCCTGGCTTCATCCGAAATGAGTTTGTAAACACCGGGCCGCAGCAGGTCGGCTTCGTTTTGCGAGAGGTCGGAAGCCTCTATTCCTGTGAGTTCATCGAAGAGGTGGCGGGCGCTGGCAATTCCGTGGGTGCTGGTAATTTTGTTGATATCGGCGGGTTCCTCTTTTTCATTCAGCAGGTTGGATAAAAAAATACGGAACCAGGTGTTGCCCGATTTGGGATAGGAAGCCAGCCAGATTATGTTGTTCATCCGTTCTCCAGGTCATTGATGATTAACTCCCGCAATAAATCAATATTGGGCTTGCCGTCGGGGCGTAAAGTCCTTTTCACAATGGCATGCTTACCAATGCTTGTCTGCATTGTAAAGGAGACAACCGGGTTGGTTATGACTTTGCCAATTCGGTAGCGGTAAGCATTGTTCCTGATCGGCAGGAATTTATCCTGACCTTTTATTTCGTCGATTTCGATACCCGGGGTGTTTTTCGTGGAGAGCACATAAACCCGTTTTAAGGGCAGGGGCATCGAGTAAAACCTTCCATCAATCGGGACCCTATATTTTTCAGGATTATTTTGCCTGTGCTTCAAATCACTGACATCTTTCTCAAAATGATCGAGCACATCGCGCCAAAGCCAGGTCGAGGCCATACCAGGATGCACGTAAGGCACACCATCGCCCGAAAGTGAGATAGCACAGATCTCGTCGGCCACCACATGGTAACCGTGCTGATGAAAAGAGGCCAGGATGGTTGATTTCCCGACCCCGGAAACACCGGTAAAAAGTGTACAGCCCCCGTTTACTTCGATAGCGCTGGCATGCATCGGTAAAAAACCGCGCTGATAAAGCAATGCGCCGATTGGTGTATTGACAATGAAAAGACTGATGTCGGTATCATCGGTTCCAGTAGCCCTGTCAACTACAATTTCATTTCCATGGTTCACCAGGAACCGGGCAACTCCGGGAACTCTCAGCAGGAAGCGGTCTTCTGATAACTCATAGGCGACTCCTTTTCCCTTGATGGGTTCGGGAAGGTGCTCAGGAACATCTCCATATCTGATGATCACATCAGGAGTTCCGTTGCCCGGCATCAGATCGTGAAGTTCAGGCTCTGATGCTATTTGCAGTCCAAATGCGCTGTAGTTAAACATGCGTCAAAAGTAGAAAAAAAATAATCCGGTCAGTTCTTCAGAAATTTGGCGTCGGATTCCTGCTTCGTAAAATGATTCATTTTCCCAGTGTCTTGTAACTATTTTGCAAGAAAATCCGCACCGGGAAGATAACTGACATTTCAGGAGTAGGTTTTCGGAGAATCCCGGTTAAGAAAACAGTTTTTCCAATGAGACGAAACTTTATTTGCACCAGCGCGGGATTATTCCGGCCGGTAATCAGGACGATCAGGTGCAAACCCACAGGCTTGTCAGCCACACCTAATCCTTTGACAGGCAAAATGCAGGATCATCATGTTCCGTCCGCTGTCCGAAAATCAGATCGTCGAAATCGCCGCACTGCAGATCACCCTTTTGAAGGAGATGCTCGCAAAGAACGGAGTGCAGATAGTGGTTACCAAAGCTGCCATCCACCGCATTGCCGAAGCGGGATATGACCCGCATTATGGCGCCCGGCCGGTGAAAAGGGTGATTCAGAAACAGCTGATGAACGAGCTGTCAAAGATGATCCTTTCAGGTAGAGTAAGCAGGGATCTGCCGATCACCATCGATGCTGATGACCAGGGACTGGTTTTCAGGAGCTGACGGCTGGCAGGCAAGAGGCTGTCTCAAAGGTTGTTCCAGGGAATCGGCCTGATAAAAATTTTGTCAGTTTTCAAGGGAAGATTGCAGCACATGCCTGCAGTAAGCGATACAGAAGCAAGCGCTGGCCTGTGTGGGGGCGCGGCTTGTATCGCGCAGCACAATCCGACCCGTAGAAAACCAGAAATTTTTATCCAGCCTTGATCTTTTGGTACTTTTGGATCAAGCCAAAAGTACGTAGCTGATAAATAGATTTCCTTGTGTCGACTTACTTTCTTTTGTCTTGTTACAAAAGAAAGTAACAAAGAAAAAAACAAGACTCAAAATTCTTTCCGCGCAAAAGCTACAGCAACAAACCTCTTGCGCGATCCAAGCCGGCAAGGCACAACTCTGTTTAGTGGTTACGCTTGTCCAGTGATTAATGTGCCTTGCCTTCCGGATCGCTCGAATGGCCAACGCACATGGTTTATTGCCTTGTTTTGCTGCGAAAAGAATTTAAGGCCGGTCCTACCAGCAACATTTATTTCCAGGGACGAAGCAGCAAATTGATCTCCTTTTTTCGACTTACTTTCTTTTGTCTTGTTACAAAAGAAAGTAACAAAGAAAAAAACAAGACTCAAAATTCTTTCCGCGCAAAAGCTACGGCAACAAACCCCTTGCGCGATCCAAGCCGGCAAGGCACAACTTAGTTCAGTGGTTACTCTTGTTCAGTGGTCAATGTGCCTTGCCTTCCGGATCGCTCGAAAGGCCACCGCACATGGTTTATTGCCTTGTTTTGCTGCGAAAAGAATTTAAGGCCGGTCCTAC
>DAIRGA010000058.1:0-10734 GCA_036794825.1 Bacteroidales bacterium
GTTATATAATTTGTACTGCCCCTATTTTCTCATTTTTTAGTCGGACAGTAGTGATTTCATATATGTGAAAAGCGGCGGCATACTTTCAGCCAACAATACCTATTTCTCTTATTTGAACTATATCCAGTTACAAAACGGTTCAACACTCGATCCGGCTAATGCGTTTTACCGGTGCACTTTTACAAACAATGTTGCCAATCCTTCCGGCGGCGTTTTATATTTTAACAATAATCAGGAAATTTCAATTTATCAGGCACATTTCACCGCATTGAACAGCGGTTATAACGTTTATAAATCGAATGATGCCGGGCATGTAATCTTCAAAGATGCAACAGGCGCTTTTGCCGGGGCAACCTATGAGTTTGACCCCTTCAACCGGATCGCCTGGGTAGCTTCAACACCGGGATTGTGGACAGGGATAACATCTTCCAACTGGTCAACGGCAAGCAACTGGGACGATTTTAATGTGCCGACTTCCGTAACGGATGTGACCATTCCTGCCGGTACACCTTTTTCACCGGTCATCAGTTCGGGAACTGCCAATTGCCATAACCTATGGATCCAGGAAAATGCGCTGCTTACTCAAAATACAAGCACTACAATAAATTGTTACGGAGATTTTGGAATTTGGGGATATAGTAACGGACCAATTATCATGAACGGTACATCCTATTTGTTTTTTAGAGGTTCTGAAAACACACAATGGCATTCGTTTCCTGAAAGTGTATACTCCAATGTACGTATCCAAAAATCAATAATTACTGCCTCAGTTACATTTAGCGATCTGGTTGCTAATTGCACTGGAACATTCGAAATAAAAGAAGGTGTTTTTGAGCTTAATTCCGAATTGATAATAGAAAGTTCAAGCATCAATGCATTTATTGTTGAAGATGGTGGTTCGCTGATTGGAAATACACCTATATTTGAAGAGGTAGTTGTTAATGGTAGCATTCATTTTTATAATGGCAGTTTTATATCACCAGAATACTTGTTAATAAGTGTAGGAGGCGATTTTATTATTGATTCCGGTGCTTCGGGTGAAAATTTTGATATTGATTTTGAAGGTACCGGAGATCAATATTTCAATAACCAAAGCGAAGAATTTGAAATCCGATCTTTTGATATAGACAAGCCATCCGGAACTTGCTATTTGCAATCGGATTTGAGAACTATATGGTGTAGCATATACTCAGGTGTTCTCAGTTGCGATAATGGTCCGAATCCCAGTAATTCTTTCGATATTTACACATCTTCGTGGATGAATCTGGCAGATGAAGCAGCATTTAATGCAAGTACAGGGAAAGTACACTTTTACGATGGCAATGATTATGGATGTACAGGTAGTACAAATTTTAATATTCTTGAAGTAAACCGCTTGACTCCACTTCATGTTTGGGATGGTAATATCGTTTGCTCGGTTTACGACTGGATACAGGGGGGTATAGAGGTAACTTACATGAGTACTATTTTCACCGCCAACGACCTGCTCGACAATGCCATTAAAGGCACTTTTATCTGCCAGGAGGGTGGTACCATCAACCTCACCAATTCAGGTACAGGAACGTTTGTTGACCTTGCTGGCGAATTGCATAACTTCGGGGGAACGATCAATATTTCCGGTTCACTGAGCTTCTGGCCCTTCGGTGGCAATGCCGTGGTCGAGATGACCGGCGGTGTAATCGACCTGAAAACCTGCGGATTGACCATCAACAACAACCCTACATTAACCCTGACCGACAACATTACCGGCGGTACCATCCGCACGGCTTATGGCTTTTCCGGAAACAGGGCCGATTTTACACCTACGATGGGTACATTTGAATTTTATGGCTCAAATGATGTTAGTATTTCGCAATCAAACGGCTGTTCGCTTCCAAATGTTTTAATAAATAAATCTGCAAAAGAAGGCGATACGTCAGCAGGTTGCGAGCCTGTATTTGATATGCGGACAGGTGAATTACTGTATGACGGAGGCAAAGCCAACGTGATTTCTCTGATGTCGCCTTTTACCATTACTAACGACCTGATTATTCAAAGTGGTGTGTTGAACACAGTCAATCACACTATCAGTATCCACGGCGACTGGAATAATGTTGCAGGTCCCGAGGGGTTTATCGAAGGAACCGGAAGGGTAATTTTTGCAGGAAACCAGGCGCAAATGTGTTCGGATGAAGAATTTTACACCCTCGAAATAAACAAGCCATCGGAGTATTTATATAATTATAGCAACGCGAACATCAGTTGCCAGGTCTATGACTGGACACAGGGAGGAATCTGGATTTCCAGCAACGGGAACTTCTATGCTGAGGACCTTGCCGATAACGGTATTTACGGTAACTGGAAATTATCCGGTAATTCTGTTGAACTGCACCAGGATGCAACTCAGGCTGTCGATTTGATCGGCAATCTGACTATCAATGGGGGAGAGTTTAAGGTTTATGGTGAGAATCTTGATTGGAGTCGGTGGGGTTCTGTTGGAAATACAATGCTTACAATGACAAGCGGAACACTTGAATTCGGAGTTAACAATGGTATCTATATTTCTGATTTCGCTCCTTACGCGTTTACTTCAAATATCACAGGCGGAACAATCCGGACAAGGAATTTTCATTCGTTATCGCCCGGTTTTGCTCCCTCCGGCGGAACAGTAGAAAAATCAGGAGAAGGTTATGGAGAGGTTCAAGCCTACAATGGATCGTACTTTCATAACCTTAAAATTAATGCATCAGAATATGATACTCGTATTTTTAGCTGCGAAATTATCAACGATTTGATAATAGAAGGTCATACGGTTTATACCAACATCCAAAATAGCATTCAGTGCGGGAATGTCATCATCAACAACGGTGGTACTCTGTTCATTGATGGAATTCTTAAAATGAAAAACAACGGAACCATCAACATAAATTCCGGCGGTTATTTTTACTCTGTCGGTTCAAAGGTCACTGGTATCAATGCTGCCGATCGCTACTCTTTTAATGCCAACAGCGGATCATGGATAAGTGCCAGTAATACCGAATTCGAAAATATGGACCAGAATGGTATTCATATTCATCCGGGGGCTCTTGTTAAATTGTCGCCGGCATTTCAAAACTGTGTATTCAGAAATGGCGCCGCAGGTGGCACCCTGCTGAATATTATCAACGACCAGGAACTGGTCATCGAAAATGCCGTCTTTCCTGTCAATACCTGGGGCGGGCAGTATAATGTCAGGAAAAATGTGAATACCGGGCAGGTGTTCTTTATCAATCAAACCGGGGCATTTTCAGGCGCCACATACGAGTCTGATCCTTTCAACCGAATCTTCTGGGCAGGTCAGCCCGACGAACAATCCATCACCCTGCCTGCAGGTTGGAGCGGTCTTTCGACATGGCTGTTGCCAGCGCCTGAAAATGATGTGGCCGAGCTGTTTGCACCCATTCAAAGCAACTTTACCATTTTGCTGAACAATGCCGGTGGTATGTATTACCCTGCAGCCGGAACCAACACCATTGGTAAATGGGCAAGCCAGTCGGCATTCAAGGTGAAGATGGAAAACGAGGCCACACTGGCCCTCGAAGGTGGATGGGAACTGAACAAGACCTTTGCGATGACAGCCGGCTGGAACCTGATGCCGGTGATCTTTAACGACGTTTGGGATGCTCCCATTGCTGCGCAGCAGTTGGGAGCAAAGCTGGTGATCATCAAGGAGGTGGCAGGTACGAAGGTTTACTGGCCTCAGTATGGCATTCAGACCCTGTATTGGTTACAACCCGGAAGAGCATACTATGTAAATCTGAATAGCGAAGGCAGTCTAACTTTTCCGCCTAATGATGTCAAAGGAAAATCAGTCTTGGTTTTAGAAAAGGATAACCTACAAAGTCCGTGGGGTATTGTAAACAACACAGGCACGTCACACATCATCGTAGTACCCGCAAGCCTGCTGGCAGCATTTTCCAAAGGAGATGTGATCGGGGTATTTACTACCGAAGGTTTGTGTGCAGGATTTTCCGAGATAGTAAGTAGTGAAGAAAGTATTGCCATTACTGCCTGGGGCGATGATCCGGCAACGGAAGTAAAAGATGGATTTTTTGAAGGGGAGATGATCTTCTTCAAAATTCTGACAGGTATGGCAAACCTGACAGGTTTAGAACCCACCTACGACCCATCCCTCCCCCAATCCGACGGCCTCTTCACCGAAAATGGCCTTTCAGCCATCACCGGCTTTGAAGCAGCCTCTGGTATTGGTATTGAAGGCTTTGGAGCAATCATCAGCATCTATCCCAATCCGACTGATGGTTTACTCTATATTGCCGGTTTGGATGCCGGTTCTGAAATCACCATAAGAGATGCAGTCGGACAGCTGGTGTTGCAGGAATCAGGGCTTTCAAAGCATATAGTCTCTTTAGACCTTAGCAACCTCAATCCTGGCGTGTATTTCATTAATATCAAACAAAATAGCGAAAGTGCAACCAGAAAAGTGGTTTTGAGATAAAGAGTGAGTTTCCATTTTGGGTTTAGATCAGCTCGTCGGTAGGAAGGTGGGGTGGTTTTGTTTTAGTGATTATTGAAATGATAAAAATTCATAAAATGAAATGATTTTTAATGAAATAACTGACCAATTATCACACAGTGACAAGTGAAAAATTTTATCTTTGTCCGCCATTCAGAAGAATACAGGAGTGTCTTACGATTTAAAGACTGAGCCAGGATTGAGTTTCCATAAAATGTAGTTCTGATGACAATTTAAAACTATGTCTTCATGAATATGCGAACAAAAGGTCCATCTAAAAATCCTGATCAATTACCAGGGCGCCCAGTTACAGTAAGCCTAAGAATATGTCCTGATATGCTGGAATTCAATGTACATGTGCTAAAATTGGATCATCAGAACCTGATTAGCACTGACAGTCCTATTGACCGGTTTGGTAAACTGCTGTTTGAATATTTATTGCCAAAGGGTTACAAAAGATGAACTATGGTTACCCTATCGAAACAAGAATTGGTATGGATTTCTATACCAATGATTCTGAGGCTTTTGAAGTAATCAGAAAAGTAGTAAAATGCCATAGTCGGTCTAATTTAACCAAAATGCTATGTAACGTGCTGCCCAACGTATCAAAGCAGGAACTGAAAGTGCTGGTAATCAGTGAGTTTTTAATTTATTTAGCTGATTTAACTCTGCAGGAAACGGTTAGGTTTAAAGACTCATCAAACCTAAAGCTTCATGATGATGGAAAGCCTGCTGTGGAAAATGATGCATTTGATTATAGGGAGGGTATTGTCGAATCCTTTGTAAGCAGTAAGTAATACATTATGAATATGTTAGAAACACGGAATAATAAATCATAAAAATTAGAAAAGCAATGTAATACAGTGATATAGCCACAAATAATAAGGCGTTAGCTTTTTTCTTGAATCTGAAAATCGCCAGGTTTCATCTGGGACCAAGATAAAAAGTACCACGCAAAAGGCTCAAACGTGGGCTGCTAATACTTCTTCCCACATCAGTTTGACGAAATTAGGTTCTGATCAGGTTACAGTTCCCACGCTTTTTTATATAAATAAAAAAATGCCCAGCGGGGGCTGGGGGCAAAGATTAAAACCTACTTTTATGAAAAATTTTATTCTGCTCACGGGGTTGCTGATTTTTGCAGCCTTAACCTTTGCGCACGTGCCGCAAAACACACTAAATGAGGATGGTATCCGAACAGGGGGAGACACCAAAATCTCCATCCCGGGACTCAATCCGGCATGTATGATGGCTTCCGGAAGTGAATTCTTAATGCCTGATGAAGCAGGTGGAGAAACGACACAAAGCCATGTAATTGAATTCTCTAAGGGATGGAATGGATTTTCAAGCTATGTTAACCCGGAGAACCCAGCTATTGAGACCCTGTTTCTTGCAGTTCAGGATCAATTAATCATTCTGTACAATCAAACGGGAATCTATATGCCTTCACAACAGTTAAACACACTTGTAAACTGGGATCCACAATCAGGTTACATTGCAAAATTTGCACAGGAAGCAACAATTGAGTTTTCAGGACAAAAAATGCAGAATGGAATGCTCTCACTCTCAGCGGGCTGGAATCTGATTCCTGTCCTTTCCA
The DNA here is from genome assembly GCA_036794825.1 of Bacteroidales bacterium. Taxonomy (GTDB): domain Bacteria; phylum Bacteroidota; class Bacteroidia; order Bacteroidales; family 4484-276; genus RZYY01. The sequence continues at coordinate 6,093 of DAIRGA010000058.1, forward strand.
GTTGTCCGGTAAATGTTGAAACACTCTTTGGAAATTCTGGTGTTGAAGTCGTAAAAGAAGTAGCTGGATGGAAATTGTACTGGCCAGGATTTGACATCAACACCATTGAAGAACTCTTACCCGGAAGCGCTTACTTTGTGAAGATGAACAGCCCGGCAGAAATTAGTTTTCCGGATTGTCCGGTGCCACAGTGGCAATGCGGTGATGTACTGGTTGATTCGCGTGACGGGAAATCCTACGCTACGGTTCAAATCGGGAATCAATGCTGGATGGCTGAAAATCTGAATGTCGGATCGATGATTGAGCCTCCACAGTCACAGCTTAATAATTCAATAATTGAAAAATATTGTTACAACGGGACACAGGATAGCTGCGATGTTTATGGTGGACTTTACCAGTGGGATGAAATGATGCAATACGACACCATTGCCGGACGAAGAGGTATTTGTCCGACTGGCTGGCACCTGCCGACCGATGAAGAATGGAAGGTTTTGGAAGGGTCTGCCGATAGCCAGTTCGGTTATCCTGATCCCGAATGGGACAACATGGGATACCGGGGATTCGATGCATGCAAAAATTTAAAAAAATCAAACGATGCATGGTGGATAAACAGCGGTGTCGATATCTTCGGGTTTTCAGCTTTGCCGGTTGGAAATGTAAGTACCGAAGGACAATTTGAAAATTTCTCATATTATGCGCATTTCTGGACTTCCTCTGTCACTTCACAGTCACTTGGTGGTGGAGCTTATAAAAGAAGTTTGGGAGGAGGAACAGATCAATTGAACAGGTATAACAATCATTCTTTATATGCTTTTAGTGTCAGATGCGTTAAAGACACACAACCTCAGCCGTGGTCCTGCGGCGATCCAATCATCGATACCCGAGACAACCAATCCTACAACACTGTTCAAATCGGAGATCAATGCTGGATGGCGGAGAACCTGAATGTTGGAACTTCAGTTCTTTCAACCAATGAAATGACAGATAACGGCATAATTGAAAAGTATTGTTTTGACAACAATGAAGATAGTTGCAGTTTTTGGGGGGGATTGTATCAATGGTTTGAAATGATGCAATATAATACATCTGAAGGCTCACAGGGAATTTGTCCAACGGGATGGCACATACCCAGTGAAGCAGAGTGGTGTCAGCTAGCTGAATTTGTAGATTCCTCTGTGGATTGCGAAATTGGTGGCTCTCCTGGTATTGATATTGGGATGAAGTTAAAATCTGCCGATGCCTGGTTGAACGGTGGTAATGGAAATGATATTTACGGTTTTGATGCTCTTCCATCCGGCTTTCGGGATCCGGGTTCTGCTTTATGTACTCCTGGATATTACTGTGATTTTTGGTCTTCCTTTAGTGAGACTAATGGCAATGCAAATCGCTGGGCATTTACCTACCAATCAAATATTATTATTCATGATATGTATAGCCAGATGTTTGGGTTCAGTGTTCGCTGCATCAGGGATTCACAGCCTCAGCCCTGGTCGTGCGGTGATCCGATCATCGACACCCGCGACAACCAATCCTACAATACCGTTCAAATTGGCGACCAATGTTGGATGGCGGAGAACCTGAATGTGGGAACTATGACTGCACCCATCGGGGAATCTAACAACGGGATCATAGAAAAAATATGCTATAATGACAACACTGCCAATTGCGATGAATACGGTGGTCTTTATTTCTGGAATGAAATGATGCAGTACTCGCCTGAAGAATTCAACCATGGAATTTGCCCCGATGGCTGGCATGTGCCGAGATTAGCAGAATGGGATGTGCTTATCAATTCTCAGGGTGGGACGAATTTAGCAGGAGCTAATTTAAAAGAAACAGGATTTGATCATTGGGACTCTCCCAATACAGGTGCAACAAACCAAAGCGGGTTTACAGCATTTGGCGGAGGGGTTTATGCCTGGGGCTATGATGCTCTGAAGCAGATGGGCTTGTTTTGGACATCTTCTCAAATATCAGGAGTTGAACCCGTTTATAAATTATTCATGAACAATAGTGTGGAAGTTACCTGGGATGGAGCAGCAACTGAATATCATTTATATGCGAGCCTTCGCTGCATTAAAACCGCCTGTCCCTCAATTTCGACGGCCAATGCCGGAGCAGATAATCTTACTGTTGCAGGAAATTCATTAATACTCGATGGGAATGATCCGGCAAACATTGAAGAGTCTGTCCGCTGGTCAATAGTCAGTGGTTCAGGAGGATCCTTCTTTGATGAGCGGAATCCGCACACTGCCTTTACAGGAAACCCGGCTGAAAGCTATGTTCTCGCCTATACCATTTCAAATTATTGCGGAGAATCTGATGTTGATTCTGTTATGATTGGTTTTGCTCCCGCTGCGGTTTCCTATTGCGGAAATGTTACTGAAATAACCTACGAAGGACAGACCTATCATACCGTCCAGATTGGTGACCAATGCTGGCTTAAAGAAAACCTGAATGTGGGACAAATGATCGATGGAAATACTATTCAATCAGATAACAGTACCCTGGAAAAATATTGTTACAACAATGAACCCGACAGTTGTTCTGCATACGGAGGCTTGTACCAATGGAACGAGTTGATGCAATATTCCGGCCAGCCGGGAGCACAGGGAATATGTCCTGAAGGATGGCATATCCCTACTGATTATGATTGGTGTCTTTTGGTATCGGAGCTTGATCCTGAAGCAGATTGCTTGACGAATATTAGTCAAACGGCTGGTGGAAAACTAAAAGAAACAGGGTATGAACATTGGAACTTTGGCAATGAAGGAGCGACAAATGAATCAGGTTTTACAGCAGTAGGAAGCGGTAGCAAGGGTGATTTTTTCTACAATATCAGGGAAACAGGAGAATATGTCACAAGTACGCGAAGAACTGAAGGCGAATTTTTTATAAGGCACATGAGTTCTTACGGTCCCTGGATTACACGTGGTTACTATCCGGTGACAATTGGGTTACCTGTCCGATGCATAAAAGATAAGGATCTTCCTGTTTGGAGCTGCGGCGACCCCATCATCGACACCCGCGACAATCAATCCTACAATACCGTTCAAATCGGCGATCAATGCTGGATGGCGGAGAACATGAACGTGGGGACTATGATTGCACCTCTGAGTGAATCTGACAACGGGATCATCGAAAAATTATGCTATGACGATAATCCGGCAAATTGCGATGAATACGGAGGTCTGTATTTCTGGGATGAAATCATGAATTATACCACGGAAGAAGTTAACCAGGGAATCTGTCCCAATGGTTGGCGAATTCCAACAAAAGCCGATTGGGATTACCTGGTCAATGTGCAAGGTGGTTTAAGCCTTGCAGGAGGTAATCTGAAAGAAACGGGATTCGATCATTGGGATGCACCCAATACAGGGGCGACCAATTCCAGTGGCTTTACTGCATTAGGTGGAGGTTTGAATGCTGTGGGTTATTATAGTCTGAAACAAGATGGCATTTTTTGGACTTCGAGTATGGAACCTTACATCAATGAGCCTATTTATGGACGTCTTTTCCATTATTCTTCAGAAATATATTTCGACAACGCAATTCCTGAATGGTATATGTACTTGAGTCTACGCTGCATAAAAGATATTGAACAACCCTCCTGGTCCTGCGGCGATCCCATTCTCGACGCCCGCGACAATCAATCCTACAATACTGTTCAGATCGGTGAGCAATGCTGGATGGCTGAGAACATGAATGCGGGAACAATGATCAATGGCATAACACAAACTAATAACGGTGTCATTGAGAGATACTGTTATGAGAATAATGAAGCTAACTGTGATATCTACGGGGGTTTATATGAATGGCCGGAAGCCATGCAGTATTTGACTAACGCAGGGGCACAGGGCATTTGTCCTGATGGTTGGCAAATTCCGAAGGACGGGGACTGGCTGATATTGGAATCTTTCCTCGGTGGTTCATCCATAGCCGGAGGAAAAATGAAATCTATCGGAACCATTGAGGATGGTACCGGTTTGTGGCACACACCTAATGCGGGAGCAACCAATGAATGTGGATGGACAGGATATCCAGGGGGAATTCGGGCCTTTAATGATGGAAGCTTTTACTACCAGGGCAATGAAGGATACTTTTGGTCTTCATCTCAAACAAGTTCATTCAGTGCCTGGTGGCGGGGTCTGAACAGCAATTATGCAAGTATTGACCGGGACGCGGGAAACGGAGCCAATGGATTCTCAGTCCGCTGTATTAAAGCATGCTCACCCGAACCTACTCAATCCAATGCCGGTCCTGATCAGCTTAATATATCCGGAACTTCTGCCCTGCTTGCCGGGAATTCACCGGTGAATGGCGCAGGTGTATGGTCAATAGTAAGCGGCACGGGCGGTACGATCGAATCACCCGCTTCACCATCCAGCGTTTTTCTGGGTTTGGTAGGAAATGAATACACGCTTTCATGGACCATTTCTACAGAATGTGGGAGCTCATCGGATAATGTTATAATAAGCTTTGGAACTGCAAGCTTTTCATGCGGAAATTCATTGGTTTATGAGGGGCAAGCTTATGCGACGGTTCAGATCGGAGATCAATGCTGGATGGCTGAAAATCTTAATGTGGGCATACAGGTCAATCCTTATGTGCAATCCAACAACGGAATCACTGAAAAACTCTG
>DAIRGA010000059.1:0-10373 GCA_036794825.1 Bacteroidales bacterium
TGAAAGGGCTTACCGCGTCCTTTTTCTTTGTCGTAATAAATGTCCGGAGTTTTATAAAACCCTGTTGCACTTAGGCTTACTTGCGAAAAGTATGCTTTTAAAACTAAATCACCAAAAGAAATCATTTGTTCCGGATTTCCTTTAAAGAAAACCAGCCCGTCGGCATAGCAGATTTCCTTTTCAGGAGAACCAGCATTGTATCTGGCAATCAACAGATTTTCAGCCACCGGTCTCAGCCGCTCTTTTAGTTTGTCAATGGCATTTTTAACGGCCATTCCGTTAAGGTCGCTTCCTGATGAAGCGGCTGTGGCCGATGTGTTGGGTACTTTGGATGTGTCGGTTGGGGATACTTTAATTTTATCATAGCTCAGCCCCAGTTCAACGCTGACAACATCTATAATTTTGGTGTGCAGCCCCTGCCCCATCTCGGTACCGCCATGATTTACCAGAACCGTTCCATCCTGGTAAACATTTACCAAAGCCCCGGCCTGATTAAGGAAGGAGGTTGTAAATGAGATGCCGAATTTGACCGGAGTGAGCGCTACACCTTTTTTAAAGAACTCATTTTCAGCATTAAACCTCTCTAACTCCTGCCTGAGTTTAAAATAGTCCGACTTTTTGATAATCTTCTCATAGATCAGGTTAAGGTGATTATTTTCAACAACCTGGCCATAATGGGTCAGGTTTCTGTTTTCATTTTGATAAAAATTAAGCCGCCTGATTTCTGCCGGGTCTTTTTTTAACTGCCTGGTTATCCTGTCAATAACGGTTTCGATGACGGCCATGCCCTGCGGCCCTCCGAATCCTCTGAACGCAGTGTTGGAAGGAAGATTGGTTTTCCACACCGAACCGGTAACTTTCAGATTTGGAATATAATAGGCGTTGTCAATATGGAAAAGTGCGCGCTCCATGATAGCATGCGACAGGTCGGTAGCTATGCCGGCGTCGGAGTTCAGGCAGGCATCAAGGGCGTTGATCCGGCCATCATCATCAAATGCAGCTCGGTAAAAAGACAGGAAGCGATGCCTTTTACCGGTGATGATCTGGTCGTCGTCTCTGAAAAGATGGATTTTGACCGGTTTTTGGGTTTTGTTGGCCAACAAAGCGGCCCAGGCCGCTACATGATTGGCCTGTGTCTCTTTACCCCCAAAAGCCCCACCCATTCTGCGCATCTCAACGGTTACGCGGTTGCGCGGGATTCCCAGCACCTCTGCCACAATAGCCTGCGTTTCGGATGGATGCTGTGTTGAGCTGAAAACTTTGATTTCTCCGCTCTCACCAGGCATTGCAAGGCAGGTTTGGGTTTCGAGGTACCAATGCTCCTGGGCGCCGGTTTTCAACTCGCCAAAAATTACATTTTTAGCCTCTTTAAATGCGGCTTCTATATCTCCCGTTTCAATTTTCCGCTCAACGCCCAACCGGTTTCCTGCATTCATAGCGGTTTCGATATCGAGAATTGCAGGCAACTCTTCCCATGCTATCCCGATAAGATTGGCCGCCCTGAGCGCCGTAGTTTCATCTTTAGCAGCGATCAGTGCAACCGCCTGACCAACGCAGTTCACTTCCTCAGCGGCAAGGCAGGGTTCATCGTGGATCACCGGCCCCATCTGGTTTTCGCCGGGAATATCCCCGGCCAATAGAACAGCCTCGACACCAGGCACTTCCAATGCCTTGGAAATATCAATGCTGACGATGCTCGCATGAGCCATTCGGCTATACAACACATGCCCATGCAGCAGTCGTCCCCCCACCGGCATATCGTTGATATACACCGCCTGCCCTGTTACATGCCCAATGGCGCTTTCGTGTGGCTGATCCTGTTTATCGGATTTCATCTTCTTTTAGCTTTTAATTGGGTTAATTGTCTCTGTCCAGAATTTCAGCAAGAGATTTTTCGCCATGATTCGGCGGGCATCAGCCTCTGCTCTTGCATCCGAAATTGGTGAAAACGCGCTGTAGATCATTTCTGCTGCCTTTTCGACAATATCCCGGTTCCAGGTTTTGCCCAGTAAGAATTCTTCGGTCAATCCTGCCCTTTTGGTCATCTCAGACATTCCGCCAAACACAAGCCTTACTTTTTCGACTTTACCCTCTTCATCCAACTTCAACCTAAAACAACCGGAAACTGAAGAGATGTCGAGATCCCGGCGCTTCGAAATCTTGTAGGTTCTGAGGATTTCATCCCCACCAGGCTTGGGAATGATGACCATCGTAATCAGCTCATCCTGTTGGATGGCAGTTTTTCGGTAAGCGGTGATAAAATCTTCCAGAAGCATCTCCCTGCTTCCCTCCGACCCCATCAACCTGATTCTGCTTTCGGAAGCGATCAATACCGGTAGCGTGTCACCAATCGGTGAAGCGGAGCCGATATTCCCGCCAAGTGTAGCTATGTTTCGGATCTGTAAAGACCCAAACCACTTCAGAATTTCGGCCAGCGCAGGAAACCTCCTTTGGCAGAAATTGTAAACCTCCTGCAGAGCCACTCCCGAACCAATCGCCAGGAAATTCTCATCCTCCACCAAAATTTTCAGTTCGTTTACTGCTGAGATATCAAGGATTTTGGGAATGTGTATCTTTTTTTTGGTTTGCAGAAGCGCCGCATCTGTTGAACCGTTGACGATCAATGCATCCGGGTGCATCTTTTTCAGCCTTAAAGCATCAAGCAGGCCAAAAGGTTTCAGATATACCTGATTTTCAGACTTCAGCTCAAGGGGAGTTGAATTTTCCTGAATCTTGAAAAGCATTGCAATTACGTCATCTTCATTTTCAGAAAAGTGATCCTTACGATCTCCGGAACAAGCTTTTGCGGCCGCCACCACAATTGGACGATACCCGGTACATCTGCACAAATTGCCGGTTAAAGCATCTGTAATTGTTTCATTGTCAATATTTCCGGGGTTTTTATATAAGGCAAACAACGACATTACGATTCCCGGGGTACAATACCCGCACTGGCTGCCACCGGTTTCAACCATTGCCTGCTGGACGGGGTGAAGTATGAGTTGGCCGTTTTTACGATGGGCAAGGTTTTCGACAGTGATGAGCTGTTTGCCATGAATCATTGGCAAAAAAAGCAGGCACGAGTCAAGACTGTGGTATTCAAGTCCTCCCCTGCCGTCCGTTCCGGCAACAACCACGGTACATGCGCCGCAATCCCCTTCGGCACAACCCTCTTTCACACCTTTGTGACCATCGAGCGAACGAAGATACTGGAGAACGGTGGTGGATGGCCGGAGTGCTCCGGGTTTCGAAAAATCAATTGTAACTACCTGATCATCCAGCAAAAACGAAATAGCATGGGAAAATTCATCCATAGCTTTGCTTTAATTTTGAGCAAATATACGAATTGTAACAGTTTCAGGTAAAAGTTGATGGAGATGAGTTGGTTCAAGGCAAACGGCAGTCAGCAGTTTGATAGTGAAAACACCTAGCAAAATCTTCGCTGTATTATATGGGCAGGTTTAAGCCTGGCGTTAATTTTCCATTTCTTTTTTTTCGATCAAACGGCCTTCTTCCCAAATTTCGATCACGGCGATTTTTCCCTGATCATTATACACAGTCCATTGCCCGGTTTTGAGGTCGTTGAGGTAAGACCCTTCCGAACTCACGGAACCATTCAGGAAAAAGTATTTCGCCGGACCGGAAAGCACCCCGTCCTTATAGTTGGCTATGAGTTTAGGCTGACCGTTCATGAAAAATTGTTTCCATTCGCCATCCTTCAGATCATTAGCATAATTCAAGATTTCGACCACATGGCCATCCGGGTGATAAGTTTTGATTTCACCGTTGCGCAATCCACCAGCATAGGTTTCGGTTGTCAGAAGGTTTCCATACTCGTCCAAAAACCGCCAGAGGCTATCCTTTTTCTGATTGATGTAGAGGCCTTCGCTCATCATTTTGCCGTTGGGATGGAAAGTTCTGGTGTATGATCTTTTGCCCTGCTCCGAAATTTCAGAAACAGCTTTAATCCTGCCATTTGCATCAAAATGGCGGAACTCGCCGTAAGGGATATCATCCTGAAACTGACCTTCATATTTCAACCGGCCTTTTTCATCTCTCTGCCGCCAAAAACCCTGCTTTCGACCCAGGTCGTCGGTTTGGTTGATGGTGTCGGCAGTCTGGCTTAAACCAACATTGGAGAGCAGTGCCGAAAAAACAAGAATCACGAGAGTCTTCCTATCCATAGCATTACATTTGACATTGCAAACGACAGAACCACTGATTTATTCAAACGGGGTTTGTTTTCCATGTCGGCTAAAAGCCAAATCCGATATGAAATCCAACAGAAATATGGTAATCATGAGGCAGATAGCTGAATTCGATGGCAGGGCCAATATGGAAGACTCCGATGTTGAAAGCATAAATCGCTTCTGCTGCCATCGAGAATTCGTTGTGAGATTCATGACCAAAAGTCACACCGGGCGTTATGGCCAGTGTCAAGGGTTCCAGTGGGCTGTAAGCCAAAACAAGTCCTACAGTGTTATGGCTATGTTCGCCGAAAATCATTTCCACTCCAGGCCCCAGACCAAACTTCGAATCTCCCAGCAACCTGATATAGTGGAGGTGAAGACTATAAGCCAACTTTTCTTCCTCAAAAATATAAACCGCAGAATTACTTAGACCAAGTTCATTTTTGTGATGATGGTGGTGGTGGTCACCTTCATGATCATTTTCCGGATTATTTTGAGCATACACCCTGGCAAAACCTGCTATCATGAGCATTATCAAAAGGAATTTCAATTTCATTCTATTGGAATTTTCTGTTTATTTGAACTCAATTATCTGATTAAGAAATATTTAGAAAGCATTTTAAAAAAGATAAGCCGGGCAAAATTACCAAAGTTTTGAGTTGACCACCAGTTTATGAGGGAAAGAGCGATTACGACCCGAAGGACAAAGTCTTCTTATCGGCTATGGATTAATGACTTGGAGTTGATATCCGGGAGGTCAAAATTCTCATTTTCCGCCTGCTCGTCCGAAAAGCCCAATGGTGTAAAGCAATATTCCCTTATCCTCCGTTTCAAACCAATAATCGGCTTTGACATAGAGGCCACCTTTGCGGGTTATGTAAAGCGGGAGGGTTACGCCCAGAATAAAAGAATTGAATTTTTCGTACTCTTCCTCATACTCTTTGTTGGTAAAACTGCGGCCGCCGTAACCTGCATGCACAGAGAAATCAAGTGGATAAGGAATGCGGTAACCGAGGTTTAATGAATATCCGAACACGTCATACTCGCTGTAAGGCACGTTGTACATGGCTTTGGGGCCATACAACGAAGCCCCGAACTCAACTTTTCCGGAAATAAAAATTTCGACACCACCTTCACAACCTTCGCCAGGCAATATAAACCCGACACCCCAGATAGTGGCTGGTTTCATGTTTATATTCACCGTTTTTGCTTTGTCTTTTACCGATATATAACGGTTTCGGGTGCGATAACCACTCAGCTCAGCCCTGATGGCATAATTGCCGGAGAGCAATGGAACGGTAAGTGGCGTTTCTCCTTTATCGTCAAGATCAACCGAAATTCTTGCTCCCCAGGGATTGGTCTTAAAGCGAACTTTTTGTGCAAGCAGGATATTGAATTCTACAGCTCCTTTTGGTTTAACCTCGATCGTCTGTTCTGTTTTATTGTTATTAAGCTCGACCTGAACCTTGTACGTGCCAAAAGTCAAATCAGCTGAAACCGGTGTTTTTCCATAAGATTTGCCATCAATGGTAACGGCGCCCCCCAATGGCGTGCTCTTAATCAGGATTGTGGCGCCTTGCTGCAACGATTCGCTGACCTTAGTAACCTGGTTTTCTGATATCACGACCTCCCGGGTTACAGTTCCATAGCCCGTTTTTGACAGCACGAGCTGGTAGGTGCCAATGAGCAAATCGTTGAGGTTTACCGGAGTTGTACCGTAATATTTCCCGTTGAGTTCGATGGATGCATCGTGAGGATTGGTTTGCACTGAAAGTGAGCCGGTTATAGGTTTCGGAGTAAGGTGGAGATTGTAGGATTCACCGATTTTAGCCTCAATCTTTTTGGTTTCGCTTGCATGCTTTTCTTTTTTCACTTCGATGATTTGCCACCCGGCGCCTACCCGGCCTTCCCAATTCCCCGTGCCTTTAAACTGATCGTTCACATATATTTCCGCATCCGGATCCACCGCCACATTCAATAAGGCATAATTAGGCTGCATTTCGAAATTCAATGTCTGGTTCTCACCGTCAGACATTGTGATGGTCTTGCTTGAAGGCATAAACCACTCTTTCCTGACCGATATAATGTGCTCACCGGAAGGCAGGGAAGGGATTTCGCAGGGAGTAACCATTCCGGCAGGGTTGCCATTGACCGACACCTGTGCGCCCGATTCAGGCGCTGAATTGATATACAGCATCCCAAAAGCAGGCTTCATATCAATCACCACATCCGTTGTCTTTTCATCTTCCACGGTAATTTCCCTTGAAATGGGATGAAACATGTTTTTGCTCACCGAAACCGTATAAACCCCCGACTTCAATCGCTCTGAAGTAACCGGAGTGGCCTGTGTCTGAGGCATTCCATTTATAAGGACGGATGCGCCGGCTTCGGGTTTTGTGGTTACCCGTATAAACCCAAAATTGGGTTTCAGCAGTGCGACAATATCACCCCTTGTTCTGCCTGTCAGCTCAATGGTTCCTTCGTAATTGTAATACAAGTCAAAACGGATGCTGTAGCGGTAAGTTCCCAGTTCAATGTTGAGCTGCAACGGCGTTTGCCCCTTAAGTTCTTCATTCAGGTAAACATCAGCGCCAATGGGCTGGCTGGTGATCACCATCCACTGGGTTTGCTTCCCCTTCATGCTCCATTCGTAAAAAACATTTTGCTCATCCACGCTTATCACTTCGTCAATCGTTTCGTAACCTTCCATTTCAATTCTGATGCGATGATTCCCGACTGGAAGTGAGTAAGTATTTGATTTTGAGCGCAGTTCATCATTGATATACAACTTCGCCTCGATCGGGTAAAACCTCAGCGTTACCGGCAAAGTGCTCACACGTTCATCGCCGGCTATGGTTATTTGCCACACCTCGCCGGGTTTAAGATGAATACCGGCTTCCGAAAGAATGATTCTCAGTGGTTTATATCCGGTTTTGTAGATTTCAAAAACCCGCTCGCTGGTGGTCAGGTAAACAATGTCCAAACCCGGACGGGCATCCACTTCGCCCACCACGCCATCAAAAGCATCGTAACTGAATCCGTCCATATCCGAAACCACCTTGATGGCAGCGCAATAGTTTCCGTTAAGATCCCGGCGCGCAACTATTTCATTGTCAATCTTCTGAGCCTTATCCAACAGCCTCATCTCCCGCAATACCTGAGCCTCTGAATCTGCCGGGATAAATATCAGCAGCAGGATAGTGAAACAAATTATTGCCGGTAGCAAAAGTGATTTCTTCATCTTTCAAAGATCAGTATTTAATTTCTACTGACAGATTGAAAATATTACAAAGCCTGAGCCATAAACTATCTGAATCTTGTTTCAACTTCAGTTATTTTCTGGAAATGACTACTTAAACACCCTGAAATTGGCCGAATTTACCAGAGCGCTGCTGTCCCATTCGTTGGGCTGCCAGGCGCGGACATATATTAACGGATTCTCCTCGTGGAAGTCAATCAGCAGGAAGAGGTACCCTTCGTCTGCATAAGTTGTGGAGGCGTAACTCTGTCGCATTTGAACTCCATAAACTCTGCTGGCATTGGATTTAGCCGCTATATCAAAGTTGCTGAAATCAATAAAAATATCCTTTTGGTAATCAAAAACCATTTTTTGCCGTTCGATATACTCCTTTTTGGTAAGTTGAATTTGCTCAAAATCAGGCTGCCCGGGCAAAGGATTATATACCAGCTCATTGGATTTCACCTTACGGGTTTCGATTTTCCGCCCGATCAGGATCAGCGCCTCCTCGGCAAACATCTTGTCAATGGTTTCAAGGTCGCGGGTATGAAAGGCCGTGCGGTATTTTTCCACAAACTTGATGATCTCCTGCCGTTGTTGCCAATCCTGACCAAATTCCGACTGCTTTACAAATTTATCGTACAACTCATCGGTTATACAAAGGTTCATATCCACCAGGTTGCCTTCATGGTCAAAGTCGAGTACGATATATTCAGTGGATTGCTTGTTGATGGTGGGATACTGTTGAAGAACCCTCAACTTCCGGACTTCATATCCATTGCGGGTCGGATTGATATCAGCCTTCTCGTCGGTTTGAATAACCTGCGGATTGTTGTGAAACATATAATCGCTGAGTTTTTCGGCCAGAAAGGGATCATCGGTATAACTAGTCCTGATCTTTTCAGGATTTCCTGACGAAATATTCTCGATAAAATTGCTGGTGTTCCGAAGAATTATTTCGGCTACCGTAACCGATTCATTAAACTTCAATAAGGGCTGTAAATCACTGTTATTGAGTGATTCCTTCATCGGTTCCGGTATGCTGATCTTTTTCAAGACGACTACAATCCCATAAGTAAAATCGGGATGCTTTACCAGCTCCCATAACTCCTCCACGATACGGTTTTCGGTGCGGGCTGTATAATACTCGGTCTGCGGATATATAGTTATACGATCGAAAGCGGTATTAGCTCCTGCCAGCCTGATGGTGGCGTACCCGTCCCTCACCTGGCCGGCGCCATTGTTGTCGCGCCCGTCCCAGAAGCGAAAGTGCAGCAGGGAAACAGGTCGGCCGTTGTAGCTGGCTTTCAGGCTGATCTCCCTGAAATTCTCATCCTGGATTTTATCGGCATCCAGTTCGAAGCGGATATTATGGATCACCCGGTTGATTGCTGCAGGCAGCTCCACCGTTAGATTCACGTTGTTGACGATGACTTTTTCCTCCGGAACCGACTTGAGCAGAATGATGCCGAAGTACCAGTTTTTCAGCGCAAAAGCGAGGTTATTCGCCTGCTCGCACTTTTCTCCTTCCTGCAAAAGGTTCAGCACCAGCTGCTTTCGTTGATCATATAGATCGTTCACCCTCTCTTTGGAAATATAACAAAAAACCTCCACTCTGCCATCGCCCAGAACATTACGTATGGACTCGACATTTCGCAAAGTGGCTGTGGAGTAGGTTTTGATAATCGAGGTAGCCGCCTCGGTATATTTCAGGTCGGTTTCGCTGGCCACTGTTTCAAAACTTCCTGCCACCGTCACCGCAATCATCGAACTGATGGCCGACAGCGCTTCATCGCGGGCGCGGTTCTCGTCAGTGGCAATTCCCGCACCATAATAATACCTTCCCGATCGCTCAATCTCGCTGCGGGTGGGCTGCTGAGCCACTATGCATGTCGTAATAAAGACCAAAAAAATGAGGGGTAAACAATGTTTCATCTGCTTCAACTTTTTGAAGGTCAAAAGTAATGTTTTCGAGGGAAGTGGGGTTTGTGGGGAAATTATTCTGATCAATTAATTAATGTTGATTATTTTTGTCAAAAAATAACATCAACTATGGATACATCATTTCACAGGATCGTGGACACTATCTATAGTCTTCCACTTGAGGAAAGAGAAGAGCTTTTAGATCTTTTAGGACGAAATGTTGCCGAGGAGCGAAGAAATGAAATCTACCAAAACTATCTTGCATCCAAATCGGAAGTGGCTGAGAATGAATTGGAATTTAGCAGTGATATCGAAAGACTGAAAAACCTGCTATGATGGAAGTTACATTCAGTAGTTCATTTAAACGGTCTTTCAGGAAAAAGTCGAAAGGGGTAATGAATTTTGAGAAAATGTTTTGGGAGCATCTCAGTTTTTTCATCGAAAATCCATTTAATCCAAGATTAAAAACCCATAAACTATCGGGTAAATTAGAAGATTTGTGGAGTTTCAGCATTGGTTTCAATTATAGGGTAGTGTTTTATTTTACCGATGAAAACCCCAGAAAGGCCGTTCTAGTTGACATTGGAACCCACGATGAGGTTTATTAAAGTTGCCCATCTTAAAGATAGAGGAGGCCTGCCAGGTTTTTGAACCTTACAGGGCTGATTTCTTGCTCATCAATAATTGAATTTTGATTAATCCTGCTATCAAAATCCCTTAAATCGCTGATTTTTAGATTTTTTACCCTTAACCCTAAAGGGAGTCATCTAAAAATCAGCGGTTTGAAAAAGTTCTTTATTACTTTGTGCCAACGATCGGGAAATTGTGATGAAAGCTCTACGCTAACGGCGTACTCTTTTCGTATAGCACCTCCGGATCAAAATCCAGCTTGTTGCTCCATTCAATAGTGTCGAAAGTTACCTTGACACTTTCAAAAATCCTTTTGTCTTTTAACTGCGTGAATAAACCTGATCAATTCAATAGCAATTCAAATATAGGCTAAAAGATTAACTTTGTATGGA
>DAIRGA010000006.1:0-168246 GCA_036794825.1 Bacteroidales bacterium
CCATCCCGCTCCCTTCGGTCGGGGCTGGCATCCCATCGCCAGGGATGCACGCCCGAAGGGATGCATGCCCCGAAGGGGATTGCAGCCCTTCGGAAAGCAGGCAAAAAGGTAACGAAAAAACCTGACAGGTTTCGGAACCCTGTCAGGTTTTTCCCACCGGCCACCGGATCGGCCCGAAACAAAATTTCCTGATCCTGACGAATCCATCACAGACTTTTTTCGCAGAAGAGCTACACGGCCTGCTCTTCATGAAAATAAAATCCCATCAACAAATTGTTTTTTACTTTTGAGGCTCTTTTTTTGACGGAAAATTCAGATGATAAAATACATCAGGTCATACATCGTACATTACCTCATCAGGCGGGCGCTGGTAAGCCTTTCAAGATCTAAAAAGGTGGTAAACCTTTCAGATGCATCCACTATCGGTATTCTTTTTTCGATGATTGAAGAGCAGGATTATCTGTATGTTAATTCGATTGTAAATCAATTGATTGCCAAAGGGAAAGAGGTCAGGATTATTGGCTATCTTCCGCACAAACAGATTCCGAATTATTACCTTGCCAAACTGAAAATGGACATCATCACCCTGAAGGATCTCAATTTGATCGGGATTTGCAAAAAACCATTTGTTGAGGGTTTTATTCAGGAGGAGTTTGATTTGCTGATTGACCTGAGCGCTGATGATTACCTGCCTTTGAACTATATTTCGGGTCTGTCCCATGCCAGTTTCAAAGCCGGGCGTTACAGCGAAAAGATGATGGAGGCTTACGATTTCATGGTCAAAAAGCCTGAAGGCATGGAGGGTAAGCGCTTCAGCGAGACCATAATTGGCTATCTGCAAACCATTAACACCTAATAGCAATGAAATTCAGTTTCTCTGGCGCCGGGGTTGCCCTGGTTACTCCATTTCACAAATACGGAGCTATAGATTTTACCTCGCTGGGTAAGATTGTCGAACATATCATAACAGGCGGAGCAGATTACCTGGTGGTACTGGGCACGACCGGTGAAACGCCCACTTTGTCGGCAGATGAACGAACAGCGGTACTTGATTTTGTGCTGGAGAGCGCGGAAAGCAGGATTCCGGTAGTGGTTGGTGTGGGAGGCAACAATACCCAGGAGATCGTTAACAAGGTGAAAAGTATGTCGTTTGAGGGAATCTCAGGGCTTTTATCGGTAAGTCCGTATTACAACAAACCCCAGCAGAAGGGGATTTATTACCATTATAAAACCATTGCCAGCGTTTGCCCGGTGCCCATTATCCTGTACAATGTGCCTTCGCGGACAGGCGCCAACATGAGCCCCGACACCGTCCTTCAGCTTTCCACGGACTGCGATAACATCATCGCTGTAAAAGAAGCCTCAGGCAACTTCAATCAGATCATGGAAATCATTCGTCAAAAACCGGAAGGATTCTCAGTGGTTTCGGGGGATGATGCGCTCACCCTTCCAATGATGGCGCTTGGTGCAACTGGTGTTATTTCGGTGGTGGCCAATGCCTTTCCGTCTGACTTTTCGAAGATGGTGAAACTTTGTCTGAAAGGAAAATTTGACGAAGCCGCTAAAATCCATTACAAATTGCTGCCCATCATGCAGAAACTCTTTGAAGACGGCAGTCCGGGAGGAATTAAAGCTGCGCTCCAGGTCATCGAGCTTGCCGAAAATAACCTGAGGCTACCTTTGGTTAAGGTTAACAAAGCAGTTTACCTCAGCCTTCAACAACTCATCACTGAATTCACCAATCAATCATCTAACTAATCTTACTGTCATGTTTTTCAGGTCATTACTAACTGCTATCCTTTGCTCATTACTGCTAAATACTGCTTTTTCGCAGCAAGAAGATTACTCCCGTATCATCGAAGAAACCTTCGGTGAAAGAGGAGAAATCTATTTCAGATTTGATAACCAAAATGTTGATCTTCAGACTCTATCAAGAATTATCTCGCTTGACAAGGCAAATCGTGACGAAGTTTTTGCTTATGCCAACCGGAGGGAGTTTGCGGAGTTTCTCAAGTATGAAATTGCATTTGAGCTTCTGCCGAAACCCGGCGAATTGATAAAAGACCCGAAGATGCTTGACAATGTCAATATCAGAGAGATTGCAGAATGGGACTTTTACCCGACCTATACCGCTTATGTTGACATGATGAACCAGTATGCAACCGAATATCCCGAATTGTGCCAGGTGTTCAGCATTGGCAACAGCATACAGGGAAGGCAATTGCTGATGGCTAAAATCTCGAAAAATGTGGGAACCCGCGAGGCTGAGCCGCAGTTCCTTTACACAGGAACCATCCACGGCGATGAGACTACAGGCTACATTCTTCTGTTAAGGCTGATTGATTATCTGCTTGAGAATTACGGCACTGACCCAAAGGTTACTAACCTGCTCGACAACAGTGAGATATGGATCAACCCGTTGAGCAATCCCGACGGAACCTATGCCGGCGGCAACAACAGCATTTATGGCGCCACCCGCTACAACGCCAACGATATTGACCTGAACCGGAATTACCCCGATCCTGAAGATGGCCCTCATCCTGACGGGAATCCCTGGCAGACAGAGACCGTTCACTTTATGCAACTGGCCGAAGAGCAGCACTTTGTTATGTCGGGTAATACCCATGGCGGCGCCGAGGTTTTGAATTATCCCTGGGATACCTGGGCTACCCTTCATGCCGATGACAACTGGTGGATTTACGTTTGCCGGCAGTATGTGGATACGGTGCATCTTTATTCACCGGCCAATTACCTGAATGAGTTCAACAACGGCATTACCAACGGTTACCAATGGTACACCATCAGCGGAGGGCGCCAGGATTACATGAACTATTTCCATAATTGCCGCGAGCTGACCATGGAGCTCTCCGATACAAAACTTTTGCCCGCTTCGCAACTCGTTAACCACTGGAACTGGAACTACCGCTCGCTCCTCAATTACATGGAGCAAAATCTTTTTGGCGTCAATGGTCTGGTTACCGACCTGGCCACGGGGCAGCCGCTCAACGCAAAAGTAACCATCCAGGGGCACGATAACAACAACTCTTTTGTTTTCGCTGACCCGCAAACCGGATTTTATCAGCGGCTTCTGGAAGCGGGAACCTATAATTTAACCTTCACAGCACCAGGTCATTATCCGGTTACCATCAACGGCGTAAGCGTTTCGCGGTACAACACCACCACAGTTAACGTTCAGATGGATGCCGGTGCACTGGCCGCTGACTTCACGGCTTCAGCCAATACGATATCGGTAGGGAGCACGGTAAATTTCACCGATCAATCTTATGGTTCGCCTATAAGCTGGAACTGGAGTTTCCCGGGTGGAACGCCCTCATCATCAACAACGCAAAATCCACAGAATATCAGCTACCAGAGTGCCGGAGTGTTCCCTGTAAGCCTTACGGTTACCGATGGAAGTGGCAACAGCAATACCATAACCAAAGAGAATTTCATCACAGTGAATGCAGAATTTGTCATGAACAATCAAACGGTAACCATTTGTGGCGGAATATTTTATGATTCAGGTGGAGAATCTGGCAGTTATGGCAACAATGAGAATTTCACGATGACCTTTAAACCTGAAAACACCGGCGCCAATATCATCGTTCAGTTTCAGTCGTTTGATGTCGAATATCACTCTTCGTGCAACTACGACTGGCTGAAGATCTACAACGGAGTCAACACGTCTGCCCCGCTCATCGGTACTTATTGCGGCGCCAACTCGCCCGGAACCATCGAAGCTTCCAACGCTCAGGGAGCGCTTACCTTTGTGTTTCAATCCGATAACTCGGTTACCAAGGCCGGGTGGAAAGCCGTGCTAAGCTGCAGCTTTGTCGGATTGCCGCCGGTTGCCGATTTCAGCGCCAACCAGACACAAATCTATAAAGGCGAAACCGTTCAGTTTTCCGATCTGTCCGCCAACAGCCCGACTTCGTGGAGCTGGTTATTTGAAGGTGGAACTCCTTCATCCTCAACCCTTCAGAATCCATCCGTAACCTACGCTGAATTGGGCCAGTACGACGTGAAACTGATAGTTCAGAACAGCTATGGAATTGACTCGGTGCTTTACGAGAATTATATCACCGTGGACAGCGCTATCGGAATTGCGAAGGTGAATGCCAACGAAATTATTATCTACCCAAACCCGGTAAACACAGACCTGATTACCATCACGTCAAAATTCCTCATTTCTGAAGTTCAGCTCTTTGACATGTTTGGAAAGATGATTGCCGCCGGCAAAACAGCCACCTCCAGGGAGGTTAATTTTGATGCTTCAGCGATCCACAATGGGGTTTATCTGGTAAAAGTGCTGGATGAAGCCGGATGGAGAACTTCGAAGATCACCGTGCTGCGTTGAGGCGGTTGGCTAATCTCCAAAAAATTTCACTGCCGAAGCTTTGAAGCTAAGCCAGATCATTTTTCCGGGATGTAAATGCAGCTTTTCGAACGATACCCGGGTAACTGCAACCACAAACTCTGCCCCGGCATCCACCAGCAGCTCAGCTCCGGCGGAAGTTAGCCAGGTTTCCTTTATGGTTCCTTCCAGCTGATTCAAGGCCGAGCTATCCATCCTCTTTTCGGTAAGAATGATGTCTTCGGCGGGAATAACCACAAACCCGGCTTTGCTGTTGGTTGTTCCGCTAAAGTAAATCTGGCACCGATCGCTGACCAGGGCCAGCATCAGGCCGTTTCTGGCTGTGATAACGGAACATGGAAGCAGGTTTTTTGACTTGCTGAACCTGGCTACAAAGGCATTTGCCGGATGCCGGAATACCTCGCTTGTCGGCCCGCTTTGGATCAATTCTCCATTTTCAATTACGGCTACTTTGTTACTCAGGGTGGCTACCTCATCATAATCGTGTGTAACGTGGATGATGGTTTTACCGCTTTGGTTGATCTCTTTCAGCAAATTAATCAAACCGGCTCTCAGGGTGATGTCGAGGCTGGAGAGCGGCTCGTCGAGTAAAAGGATTTCAGGGTCGGCGGATAACGTTCGGGCAATGGCCACCCGCTGTGCTTCTCCGCCGGAGAGTGTTCCCGGGTAACGCTTCAGCAAATGGGCAACTCCTGTCAGTTTACTGAGATCATTCACCTTGCCGGCGATCGAATCTTTTGTTAACCTCCTGCATCTCAATGCAAAGGCGATATTTTCATAAACGGTAAGATGAGGAAACAGGGAGAGATCCTGGTAAACCAATCCAACCGGCCGTTCCTGGATTTTCATTCCGGTGATGTCTTTTCCATTCCAGAGAACCTGGCCGCTGTCGGGTTTTAACAGCCCGGCGAGGACTTCAAGAATCACGGTTTTGCCCGCTCCCGAAATTCCGAGCAAGGTCAGGTAGTCACGCGGTTCAACCTTCAGGCTGACCTCTTTCAGGGCAAAATCCTTAAAATTGATGCTTATGTTTCTAATTTCGAGCATGTAACGGGTCTCTGGATAGTAATCTCATCAATATAAAAATTACCAGGCAAACCGCCACAAAGATGGCCGCTACCGGCGTTGCATACTTCAGTCCGAAGGAGGTGAAGCGCTCCCAGATCAGCACCGGCGTTATCATCGGGTGGTAGGCAATGATGATGACGGCCCCAAACTCGCTGAGCCCGCGTGCCCACATCAATACCAGCCCCGACAATATAGACCTTTTGGCCAGTGGGAGTGAAATCCGGAAAAAGACCCGCCAGGGCGACGCTCCAAGGTTCAGAGCTGCGTTCTCCAGTTTTACCGGAACGGCAGCAAAACCATCGCGGGCAGCGCTGATAAGGAACGGAATGCTCACAAATGCCATGGCCACCACAATTCCGGCTACTCCTCCGACAAACTGGATTCCAACCGATTCGCCGACACCTCCGATAAGGCTGTTTCGGCCAATTACTCCCAGAATAGCAATGCCGGCTGCTGAATGAGGTATAATCACCGGAAGATCAACAATGCCGTTGACGATGCTTTTGCCGGGGAAATTTCTTCTCGCCAGCACGTAAGCCAGCGGAATGGCTGCAATTCCGAAAATGATCGTACCGGCAAGGGAGCTGAACAACGTAAGCCGGATGCTGCTCATCACCTGTGGATCGGTGGCGGTGTCAACATAAGCCGATACCGACGTCTTCAGAAACATCCCGGCCAGCGGCGCGATGATGAACAGCAGTATCAACCCGCTGAGGAAAAGAAAAATTACATTTAGTAGCCGGTTCTGCAACATGCGAAAACAAGTAGGTTTGCACGGCAAATTTAGACAAATCAAATTAGGAGGTTGGATGCGACTTCCGGTGGCGGCCATCCCTTGTGGTTAATAGGCCACACTATGAACTGCTTTTACCAGGAAAATTCATGAAATTCTCTCATTTATGTGATTCCTGGCCTGAAAAATTCATTTATCATGACAAATATTTGAAAAATAACAAATTGCTTTACCCCAACCTTCAGGTCGGTGAAATGGGAAGAAATAGAGAGACCGCGGGCTTCAGCCCGTTATCTCAAAGTTTTGAGTCCGGGCGTCCTGGTAAAAAAAAAGTTGCCACTCACAAAGTGATGCCTTTGGCAAAAGGCTTATAGACACAAAGTTTCACTATGATGATGAATTAATCAGGTTTAGTCTATTTTTGGAAAAAATTGACTGCGATGAACAGGTACATCAAAAACCAGAATATGCTCTCAGCAGATGAAAATCAGCGTCTGCGCAGCTTCAGGGTGGCGGTTGTGGGCTGCGGCGGATTAGGCGGCTACCTCATCGAAATGCTGGCCAGGCTTGGTATAGGGCACATTACTGCAATTGACGGTGATGTGTTTGATGTTTCCAACCTCAACCGCCAGTTGCTTTCGATGCCCAACAATCTTGGGAAATCAAAAGCTGTGGCAGCAAAAGAAAGAGTTTTAGCTGTGAACCCTGACGTTGTGGTGAACCCTGTCCATGCGTTTGTGACCAACCAAAATGCAGTGGAAATACTCTCCGGTCATCATGTGATCTGCGATGCGCTGGATAATATCACTGCGCGGCTAATGCTGCAGGAGGCCGCCGAAAACCTTGCTATTCCGCTTGTGCACGCTGCCATTGCCGGCTGGTATGCGCAGGTTTGCACTGTTATGCCGGGAGATAAGACCCTGAACAGAATTTACCCTGAAGACCTTGCCAGGGGCGAAGAGGCTGAATTGGGTAATCCGTCGTTTACACCCGGACTTGCCGCTTCGTTTCAAGTGAGTGAGGTTTTGAAAATCCTGATCGGCAGAGGCAGTTTATTGAGAAATAAATTGCTGGTCATCAACACCTTGGACAATCATTATTTTACGATTGATGTGTAAACCAGCAGAGTGGAACTGCCGCTCAACCATTGGTCATTAAGAGAAAACTTCTACTGTTGAAAATCTTTATTGGCCTGAAAAATTCATTGATCGTTGCACAAATTTGAAAAACAACAAATTGCTTTACCCCAACCTTTAGGTCGGGGAAATAGGAGGAGATAGAGAAAATAGGGCTTCAGCCCGTTATCTCTATGTTTGGGAATACAATAGGTTGGGAAGTTTTCTGGCAATTACTCAATACCATTCAGCGTGGAAAATCTTAACCCGGTCAATTCATTTTTCCGGGAATAGACCGGACTCTTTCGGCGCTTGTCCGGACCTGGTGGCGACCCTTGTATCGATGCCCTTGACTGGCTTCCACTTATGGTTGGTAAAAACGAAGCCGTCGAAGGTGGAGTAGGAGGGGACGGGCGCATCAAAAAATCTGCCAAGAGCGGGATCATTACCACCAAGCCTGTTGTAAACAATCATCCGGCTCTTTTTGCGTCCTTTTCCCGGAATGCGGTGTTGCTCGTAGGCCAGATGAAACGGAACCTGAGCGGTGAATTCAAAGATTACCCGGTGTTGCAACTTTCCCGATTCCGTTTCAAAAACCGGAAAGCCAAAAACCGGCAGCCCGGATTCGTCAAAAGTAAGCGATTCGATCACCCTGCAGGCTCTGCCCTGAGGCGCTCCAACCCACCCAAAGAGGGTAAAAATATTCCCGGATTTCGATTTGTTTTCGATGATATTGTAATAAACCGCACCCGGCCATTTCTCAGCACCAAAGGATTGATCTGCTGCTCTGAAATCCCCCCGGTCAATCAATTCAATGACTTTTTCGATACCGGATTTTGAAATTTTCTGGTAAAAGCCCAAGTAGCCAAAGCGGTCTTCAGCAAGGGGAATTGTCCAGGTAACCAATCGGAAAGATTGGTCTGCCGAAGTGATTGTTTTTGCAAAATTGAGCGAGTCATAGGGGAAGGTGAGCGATTGAGGGGTGGAGAGAAGATCGGCTAGCATGTCCCGGATCAGGTTATTAGCAGCAATTTTTACCGAATCAGGCTCAGGACTGTAGATTACCCGTGCGAGCGAATCAATCTTTCTTACCAGCAACGAATCAGCAACCTGTGCCGGGGCGCTTGGTGCAAATGGAAAAAGTACGATGATGAAGATCAGTTTTCGCATGTTATTCAGTAAGGCACTGAAACGAACGAAAAGCGCCGTTATTTTCTGCTATAGATGTAGATTACTGAATTGGATAATCCAGAAATGACTTCAATGTTACAAAGGACGTCTTTGGAGTAGAATATCGAATATTACGAAAAAGCCACCCGGTGAATCTTCTGCAAAGCCCGCCGCAGTTTCAGGTTTGGAGGGTATTTGGCAGGATTCACGGGGTCAATTCGGGGTTTAACCGTCATAGTATGGCTCCCAGCCATACTATGACTATGAACAAGTTTGCTCACTCAAAATTTTTTTATTTACTTTGCTAAGTAAATTTTAACCATGATTAGTAAATCGGCAAAGATGAATGAAAACAGGTATAATACAGCCCCCCCCCCCCGAAAATCATTCCGGCCGTAGGCCGCAAACCATCAAGCGGAGTAAGCGATGAAACACAAAAGATACTTTTCAAACCGGCCTGGTACAGGAAGTTGTTTCCACCTTAAGCTGATTTGTTTTGAACGCTTCGATTGATTAATCACCGAAGCGCTCCAGTTCTGAAACCTTAAAATTAATAATCAATAAATAAAAGTGACAAAAATGAAGAAAATATACATTTTGCTTTTCATCGGATTGCTTTTCTTGATAAAAGCACAAGGACAAATCATCACATCAAGCTTGCAAACGGAGCTTAATAATGCTGGTCCTTCCGATATGATTTCTATAATTATTCAAATGAACGATCAAATAGATTGTAAGGATTTGCAGGATTCCTTACTTAACAATCTACCACGCAAGGAGATAAGGCAGTTTGTTGTAAACGAACTTAAAAGTTTCGCTGACACTTCCCAGCAGGCAATTATGAATACAATCACCAGTCTTGAGGCATTGGGGCAGGCGGAAAATGTGCGGCAGTTTTGGATTGTTAATATGATTACATGCAAAGCAAAGCCCGCAGCAATAAACCAATTGGCGCAAAGACAGGATATTAGCATGTTACATATTGATGAGGTTTTTGAAATCGGAGAAATTGTAACAGACAACGTTATGACTCCCCCTGATACAGCCTACCATATAAAAACCATGAATGTACCTGCAGTATGGAACTTGGGCTATAAGGGTGAGGGGGTAGTTGTGGCGGTTCTTGATACAGGAGTTGATATTCGACATCCAGACCTGGAGAATAATATGTGGGAAGGAGATGGCTGGAATATTATAGCTTGGAACGATAGTGTTGTTGACACAGAAGGACATGGTACACTTGTAGCAGGAATAATTGCAGGAGATGGTACAGCGGGAACCATAACAGGTGTGGCGCCAAAAGCTAAAATAATGGCGATTAAAGTCGGTTATGATGGTATGACCGGCACAACATTTCATAGTTTTTTTCTGGCAGGGATTGCCTGGGGGCTTGATCATGGCGCTGACATTTTTAACCTTTCATGGCAAAATCGTAGAACTATTTTTCCCGAAACTTTGCGCCTTTGGCGCCAGGTGATGGATTGTGTACTTGAGTCAAGTTGTGTAGCGGTTGTCGCTGCGGGAAATATTGATCCTGATAATCCCTCCGGAATTCCACCCGATAGAATTGGAGTCCCAGGAAGAATTCCCCCGCCATGGAAACACCCCCATCAAAATTTTTGGGGTTCTGAGGGAATACAATCAGCGGTTGTATGTGTAGGTGCGATCGATTCAATTGGTAATTGGTGGCAGCAATCGGAATTTGGCCCGGTAACATGGTCAAATGTTCCTCCGTACAATGATTATCCATACGATGCTCAAAGTGAAGGTTTAAGACGTCCTGACGTAGTTGCACCTGGTGTTGCTATTACTTCATTGAAAGCAAATACTATTGAATATGCTAATGGTGACGGTACATCCTTTTCGGCGCCTGCCGTTGCCGGTGTAATGGCTCTGATGCTGTCGAAAAACCCATATTTAATGCCCTCTGAGTTGGACAGTATAATTGAAATGACGGCCTTTCACCCAGATAACGACACCACTGCCCAACCCCAATGGCGCATGAAAGATAATTTTCTCGGCGCAGGCAGGATAAGGGCGGACTTGGCAGTAGCGGCGGTTCCTGAATGCCAATTAATAGTTGACAATACCCAGACTTTAAATGATACGATTTTTTACTGTGACATAATTGTAAAAACCGGCGGCACTTTAACAATAAACCAAAACCTGTGGTTTACGCGCAACCGAAAAATAATCGTGGAGCCGGGTGGCAAGTTGATCATAAACAAAGCAATAATTTCAAGATTGAACAATGAGGTATGGCAAGGTATCCAGGTATGGGGCGATACTAATGTCAATCAATTCCCCGACCAAAATGGGAATTATCCTCAGGGGGTTTTGATCGTAGATGATGCTGTTATTGAAAACGCCTTATCAGCATTGGAACTCTGGAAACCCGGCGACTATACCAAAACCGGCGGAATTGTATTTGCCAATGATGCAACTTTCAGAAACAACGCCAAATCGGTGCATGCACTATGCTATACCAATGAATACATGGGTGGAGAAGCCAATTATAACAGCTATTTCAAAAACTGTACTTTTGAAATTACACAAGATTATCCGGGCGAAAGCGAATTTTTTAAACACGTGGACCTGAACCGTGTAAAAGGTATCCGGTTTGAAGGATGCGATTTTTCGCTTCAACAGACCACAGGTGTTTCACCCTGGAATAGTGCCATAGCCGCTTATAATGCCGGGTTTAATGTAAGTGCTTATTGCATGACGAGCCAAATCCCCTGCAACCAGTACGACCGGTGCACATTTACAGGATTCAGGGATGCCATATCCTCCAGCAACAACAACCTGTACACCTTCAACGTCAGCAGGGCATTTTTCTCGAACAACCTTTATGGAATCAAGGTATTGGGCACCAACAATTTTACAGTGATATCATGCGACTTTCATGTTGGTCGGTACGCCGAAGATGCAGAGTGCTCAGATGAAGGTACCATAGCCAACGGCTACGGAATACACGCCACCTCCTCGTCAGGATTTGCCATCGAAGAAAACTACTTTACCAAATACGCGCATGCCCCGGCTAGCATTTATGTGGGGATTACCATTGCCGAATCGCAAAGCACCAACCAGGTGTACCGAAACACCTTCGATGGCCTGAGCTACGGAAATTATGCGGTGGGGAAGAATTGGTTTGAAGATAACACAGCCAAAGGCCTCGCCTACTACTGCAATGAAAACACCGGCAACTGGCAGGACTTTTATGTGGATACATTAACCAACTTACCATCGGGAATACAAAACCCCATTGGAGGAGTCTATTTACCGGCCGGAAACACATTCTCTCCAACGGCAGCCTGGCATATTCACAACAAAGGTGATTACTGGATTGGTTACTTTTATTATGAACCGACTAATGGTGATACGAATACGGTATTTTATCCCAATATGGACAAAGTCTGGAAAGTAACCAGGGTAGGGGTTTACCTGTATGAAAATGAGTGCCTGTCGCATTACGGAGGAGGTGGCGGCGGAGGTACAGGCAGGGGCCTAGTGCTAACGCCCGGTGAAAAACAGGAAGCCGAGCAGGATTATAACAATAATCTGGCTGAGTACAACAATGTAAAATCTCTGTACGAATACCTGAAAGACGGGGGAAATACACAACTGATCCTCTCAGAAGTTGAAACCGCATTTCCTGATGAGATGTGGGAGTTGCGTGCCAGCCTGCTGGAAAAGTCACCCCATCTTACAACAGAGGTACTGAAAGCCACTGCCGACAAAACCGATGTTTTCCCCGATAATGTGATTTTTGAAATAATGGCCGCCAATCCTGATGAACTTCGGAAGGGTGAACTTATTCAATACTGTGCTGAAAAAGAGAACCCCTTACCGGAGTATATGCTCACTGTGTTGAGACAGGTACTTGAAACAGGATTCACCTATAAAACCATACTGACCGGCAACATGGCCAACTACAACCAGGTGAAAACAAGGGTTGCCTACGACATCATCCGTAGCATCCTGAATGATACGGTAACCGATGTGGCTGAACTGCGTACCTTGCTGGGCAGGCTTGGTGGAAAACGGGCAGACGAACAGGTAATCGCTTCCTATATGGAAGAAGAAAACTATTCGCAGGCATTAAGTCTGGCCGATGCTTTACCACAGACTTATGACTATGATGAAAACGAGCTGATCGAACACGGTTATTACGTGGACATGTTAAACTTGATGAGCACCTTGAAACAACAAGGAAGAACCGTCGGTGAACTTGATTCAACAGAGGTGTCTAGCCTTGTTTACATTGCCGAAAACACCAATGGAACAGCAAGTGCACAGGCCAAAGGTATCCTCGAATATGCTTACGGTTACCATTTCTGCGATTGCATAAACAGCGACAGTACCGGCTACAAAAGCAGCGGTTCATTAAATCCGGAAAATCACGAGCAGGCTTACGGTATAAGCCTTACAGTTAGTCCCAATCCCGCAACCGATTGGGTGGCATTTGATTATTCGTTGAATGATGATTATGCTTCGGCCAGTATCAAAATAACAGATATTACCGGCAAGCCCGTTACAGTGATACCTGTTTCAGGCAGGCTGGGCCAGAAAATATGGAATACCCGCAAGGTGAGCCCAGGTGTATATTTTTATAATTTTAATGCATCCGGTGTAAATAAATCGGGGAAAATAGTAATAAATAATTAGTAATATGATAAAGTACGGCATCATTGTACCGACGCCGTACTCTTATTTAAACCGTCGAAAATGAAAAAATTGGTTTTTACTTTTTATCTCGTTTGCCTTTCCTTTCTATCTTATACCCAAAATTACCAGATAACCTGGCAGAATTGTTTTGGAGGCTCGGAAATAGACTATTCAATGGATATTGTTAAAATAAATGATAATTATCTAATGGCTGGTATATGCACTTCAGATGATGGTGATATTACTTACACGCATGGAAATGGAGATGGATGGGTAATAATGATTGACAGCACAGGGAATATTTTATGGCAAAGGAACTATGGTGGCAGCCTGGGAGATTGGTTTGTCAAAATCGTTCCAACAGATAATGCTGAGTTTTATCTTATTGGCCTTTCCGGTTCATCAGATTACGATATAAGTTTTGACCCATATCCGGGATCTTATGACTATTGGATTGTGAAAATAGACATAGAAGGGAACATTATCTGGGACAGGATTGTCGGGGGAAACTCGGGCGAGACCATCTGGTCGGGCTTTGGCACTTCCGATGGTGGTGTTGTGGCCTATGGCTGGACATACTCGGACGATGGCGATGTAAGCCAGTTTTACGGGGGCAACGATGCCTGGATGATAAAATTAAGCAGCGAAGGGGATATTGAGTGGGACTACACCATTGGCACCGATTGGGTTGATGTAGGCCAGGCAGCCATGCTAACTTCCGATGGCGGATACCTCATGGCCTGCAATGCCAATATGCTGGGAAACAATACCGGCAATATTACCTGCACACCACATTCATATGGCTGGAACGAAGCTGTATTGTTCAAACTTGATGCAAACCTGAACCTTGAATGGCAGCACTGCTATGGCGGCAGCGAACATGATGGTATAACAGCCTTAATGGAGGTAAACGATGGTTATGTTTTTGGTGCTTATACAGGTTCAAATGATGGCGATGTTACAGGATGGCATGTGGGTTACAATCATCTTGGAGACCCTGAACCTGATGCGTGGATCGTTAAAATAGATTTTGATGGTAATATTATCTGGCAAAACGCCATAGGAGGTTCTAATGGAGAAAGTTCAGCAAAAAATATAATTGAATTAAACAATCAGGACTTAATGCTTTTTATTAATACTTATTCAAATGATGGTGATGTTTCTGGCAACCATTCTATGAGTGAATATGATTCTGATATCTGGATGGTAAAATTAAGTTCTACAGGTGAAATAATTTATCAACAATGTTTTGGTGGGGCAGGGAAGGATAGAGTAGAATATGGTGTTATAATGAAAAGCGACAACAACTATGTAATAGCCGGGCAAACCGATTACGGCCCCTCCTATGATGTAGGCTGCACGCCCTATGGCGGCAACTGGATTGATGAAGATTGGTGGGTGTTTGAGATAAAGGACACCACCATAGGTATGCAGGAAAATTTTGCCGTTCAAAACCAAATAAAGGTTTACCCCAACCCCGCCACAACCGAACTCTGGCTGCAACTGCCAGAAAACATGCCGTTTAATCAAGCGCAAATTGAGCTTTACAGCCCAACAGGCAAACTGCTTTACAAGGCAAAGCCATCCGGCGAATTCCATAAAATAGAAACCACCCACATGCCGGCAGGCTTGTATCTGCTGAGGCTATGGGATGGGGAAAGATGGATGACGGAGAAGGTGGTGGTGGAGTGAGAATCCATTACTATGCTTTTTGAAGAATATTGAATATCGAACAAGGAATATCTGACCTTGCCTGAAATAGGTTAACTTTTTTTATTTGTTATCAGAAAACTGATCTCCTTTTGCACGGCGTTTCATCATCCAGAAAGCAACGCACTGACACTTATGATCGAATTATAGCAGCCCGGGTCTCCGCTCCCTTGTTCTCTCCATGGCTTTTTCCATCAGCCAGTCGTTGATTTTTTTCTCATCGCCCGAAAGGAGGATTTCCGGTACTTTCCAGCCGTTGTAGTCGGCAGGGCGCGTATAGACCGGCGGGCTGAGCAACCCGTCCTGGAAGGAGTCGGAAAGGGCGGAAGTTTCGTCGCCAAGCACGCCGGGGATCAGCCTTACGATGCTATCGGTAACCACGGCAGCAGCCAGTTCGCCACCCGAAAGCACGTAGTCGCCGATGGAAATTTCGAGGGTAATATAATGCTCGCGCAGCCGCTCGTCAATGCCTTTGTAATGGCCGCAGAGCAGGATGATGTTTTGAAGTGTCGAGAGGCGATTGGCAATGGGCTGATTAAACTGGTTTCCATCAGGGGTCAGGAAAATGATTTCGTCATAGGTCCGCTCTGATTTGAGTTTGTCAATCAGGTCGGCAATCGGCTGAATCATCATCACCATGCCGGCGCCATGCCCGAAAGCGTAATCATCCACCCGGCGGTGCTTGTTTGTGGCATAGTCGCGGATGTTGTGCAGGTGAATCTCAGCCAGCCCTTTAGCTATCGCCCGTTTCAGGATCGAATGCTGAAAAACCCCGTCAAACATCTCCGGAAATATCGTTAAAATGTCAATTCTCATTGATTAAATTTTTCGATTTTATTAAAATGAAACTCAAAAGTCGTCAAGAAACTTGCAGATGATGAGCTGGTGAACTTTTTTTAATTTTAAACGCTGTCAGGTTTCAGTCTCAACAATCTCAAGCCCTTAAACCTTTTCAACCATCTGAGGGCTGCCATCCCCTCGTTCCTCGGGGCTGGCTTCCCTTTCACGCCCAATCTCAAACGTCCAACTCCCAACTTCTCAACCTCTCAACTTCTCAACTTTTAAACCTTTCAACCCATCACCCCATTAACCCATCAACCCATTTCCCCTCCCTACTTCACCCAAACCGTCTTTATATTCACAAACTCTTTGATCCCATAACCCGACAACTCCCTGCCGTAGCCCGATTTTTTGATTCCCCCAAACGGCAGTCGTGGATCTGATTTTACCATGCCATTGACGAACACCGCTCCGGACTGAATTTGACGTGCAAGCCGGATACCCCGCTCCCGGTCTTTCGTCCAGATGCTGGAGCCCAGCCCGAACTTGCTGTTGTTGGCTACTCTCAAAGCTTCTGTTTCGTCAGCAACTGTAATAATGGCCATCACCGGGCCGAAGGTTTCCTCGCGCATCACCGGCATCTCTTCGGTTACCCGGGTAAGGATGGTGGGCTCGTAGTAATGCTCGTCGCGGCTGGCTGCTCTGCCGCCGATTTCGATTTTGGCGCCCATTTTCACCGACCTTTCAACCTGATGCTGAAGCTCTTCCAGAAGATCAGGCCGTGCCAGCGGGCCATAATCGCTGCCAGATTCCATTGGGTTACCCGACTGCAAAGCCAGCATCTTTTGCCTTACCATTCTGGTAAAATCATCAGCAATTTTGCTGTCCACAATGAACCGCTTGGCGGCGATGCAACTCTGACCGGTGTTGAGCATCCGGGCAGCCACTGCAACGGTTGTACATTGCTCAAGGTCAGCATCTTCGAGCACAATGAACGGGTCGGAACCGCCCAGTTCGAGAACAGTTTTTTTCAAATGTCTGCCGGCAATTCCGGCAACTTTGCTTCCGGCTTCTTCGCTGCCGGTCAATGTAACTGCTTTGATGACATCGTGGGCAATTACATTTTCGACGATGCTGGCGGGTATGAGTAGCGTGCGAAAAAGATTTTCAGGAAAGCCCGCCTCAGCAAAAATCCTCTCTATTGCCATGGCGCATCCCGGAACATTGGAAGCATGCTTCAGCACACCTGCATTTCCGGCCATCAAAGCCGGAGCAGCAAACCTGAACACCTGCCAGAACGGAAAGTTCCAGGGCATCACCGCCAGAATGGTTCCGAGCGGTTCGAAGGCAACGAAACTAACCCCGGCATCACTCTCAATCACCTCATCCGAAAGGAACTTCCCGGCATTGTCTGCATAATAATCGCAAACGATCGCCGATTTTTCCACCTCCGCTTCCGACTCGCGGATAATTTTACCCATCTCCTTTGTGATGAGCTGAGCAAATTCGGATTTCCCTGCGCGTAAACGTTCTGCGGCTTTTTTCATCAATGCTGACCTTTCGGCAAATGAACTTTTTTTCCATTGCTTTTGCGCCTGGTCCACCTGCATAAGAATTTCGGAAACCTGCCTGGGCGTATGTACCTCAAAATCGCTGATGATCTGGCCTGTGGCCGGGTTGATGCTCTTCATACTGTAAAAAGGTTGGTTAACTTTGCGAAATTAAACTTTTTGAAACACACATGCCTCAACGCCTCATAAATCGCTGTAAAGCAATAATTTGGGACTGGAACGGAACCTTGCTCGACGATCTCGATATTTGTATCCATGCCATGAACCGGATGCTTGATGCCCGCAATTACCCTCTGCTTTCCACCAATCGTTACAAGGAGATATTCACCTTCCCGGTGCAGGAGTATTATGTTAAGGCAGGGTTCGATTTCGATAAAGATGACTGGGAAACCGTGGCTATGGAATTTATTGATAATTACCGTGAGGAAATTCCCGGAGCAAAACTGCATCAGGAGGTTAAGGAAGTTCTTGAATTTTTCAAAAAGCAGGGCAAACGGCAGTTTATCCTTTCGGCCATGCACCAGGATTTCCTGATGGAAACCATTTCGGCCAGGCTTGATCCTGCCATCTTTGAGGCCATTGCCGGCCTGAACGACCACTACGCCGCCACCAAAGTCGAAAACGCTCATCTGCTGGTTAAGGAGATTGGACTCCCAAAAGACCAGATCGTGATGATCGGCGACACCATCCACGATTTTGAAGTGGCTGAAGAGGCCGGCATCGGCTGCATCCTGGTGGCCAACGGGCATCAGTCGGTCAAAAGACTGCAAATGACCGGAGCGCCTGTGGTTGAGATCTTGTCGGACCTGAAACAATAGCACAAACTCAATGAGTAGTGTAGGCTTCCCTCACTGTTTTACCCGATCAATTCTATTATTTGAAAAGCAGAATTACAAAATTCTACTTAATTAACCCTGATTTCCAGGGGTTTCCGTCATAAGTTTAAGTGTTCACCAATGTAAGTATTCTATGAATTATACTATTTTTGGTATCTGAATTTATATAAACTACGACACCATGGTATCACGAATTATTGAGAATACATTAATCAAACAAATACAGCAGGGCAAGGTGATTGGCTTGTTTGGCGCCCGAAGAACCGGCAAGACTGTATTAATGCAAACGATTAAAGAAAAGATGAAAGTTCAGAATATTCTGATGGTTCATGGGAGAATCTTGATGTAGCTGAAATCTTGTCCAGCAACAGGACCTCGGTACTCAAAAAGTTTCTGGCCGGGTACGATCTTCTTTTTGTTGACGAAGCCCAGAAAATACCAAATATTGGCGACAACCTGAAGCTGATCGTTGACACCATTCCTGAGGTGGGTATTTTTGTGACAGGTTCATCTGCATTTGACCTGAACCGGAAAATCGGTGAGCCACTGACTGGAAGAGGCAGGAATTATTTGCTTTTTCCTTTTGCACAGGCAGAATTGGACGAAGATTTTCTGAAGCAAAAAGAGAATCTTGAAACCCGACTGGTTTATGGTTATTATCCCCAGGTGGTTATAAGTGGAGCTATTGAAGACAAAATTGCTGCTTTGGAGTCAATAAAAAATGGCTACCTGCTGCGGGACATACGTGAACTGGACAATCTGAAAGACTCCCTTTTTATATTAAACCTTTTGCGGTTGCTGGCTTTTCAGGTGGGAAATGATGTCTCCGTTGCTGAACTTGCCAATAGTCTTCAGGTGAGTCGAAAAACTGTCGTCCGGTATTTAGAGTTGCTTGAAAAATGCTTTATCATCTTTTCGCATCAAGGTTTTAGCAGAAACCTCCGCAAGGAGTTTTCCAAATCGCCGCGCTATTACTTTTGGGACAACGGCATTCGCAATGTAGTCATTAATAATTTCAACAGGCTTGATTTACGCGATGATGTTGGCCGGCTTTGGGAGAATTATTGTATCGCTGAACGAAGAAAAATGAATCATTACAACAGCCGCTATGTCAATTATTATTTTTGGAGAACCTATGATCAGAAGGAGATTGATCTCATTGAAGAATGGAATGGAAAGCTTCTCGGAACTGAGTTTAAATGGAAAGCAGGCAAAGCCAGAAATCAGGCAGAATTTCTGGGCGCCTATAAGGACTCAACTTTTGAAGTCATAACCCGTGAAAATTATTTTGATTTTATCACTGGAGAAATTTTTCCTGCAGGTTGAAATCATTTTGAACCAGGGACTGAATTGAGATGTCTTCCTGAAGAGAAGCTTTCAAGGTCAGAGTGGCCGGATAAGGGACTCCGGCATGTTGCGTCTGAGATTTTGCAGCAACTGGATGAATACAATCAGACAATACTCTTTGCTGATGGCCTGACTGCTTATCCCATTACCGTCAGCTCAACTCAATTGAGTTTTCCCTGCAGCACTTTCATCCCGCCATTTTAGAAGCTATTGCCGGTCTGAACGACCATTACGCCGCCACCAAAGTTGAAAACGCTCATCTGCTGGTTAATGAGATTGGACTCCCAAAAGGCCAGATCGTGATGATCGGCGACACAATCCACGATTTTGAAGTGGCTGAAGAGGCCGGCATCGGCTGCATCCTGGTGGCCGGCGGGCATCAGTCGAAGGAGAGATTGGAGAGCACCGGGACTCAGGTGATTGGCAATCTGACAGAGTTGATCAGGTTTCGATGGGTTGAACGCATGGCTCAATCTCTGATGCATCGCACCGAAGCTGCCAGGTTTTTATTTGTAAACCGGCGACCTGTTTGTGGGCTATTGGCTGAAAAAATACGAAACCAGGCCTGAGTGTCTGATTTTCCGGTGGATGACCAGTAGTAGGTGGAGGTCCCTGACGAATAGAATTGTTCACAGGCATCATAATGCCCGGCGGGCAATGCCGTAAAACCGGATTCATTGGCGCCGTTTCCTCCAAAGTACCATCCTTGTGCAGATTTCAGTGCTATTGCGGCATCAAATCCACGAAAGTTGGTTTGATTCCAGACAGGGTCGGCAGGGTTGTAATAAGAATCAGTTTCACCTTCGAGCGTGATCCAATCCTGATCGCTTGGAATTCGCCATCCCGGCGGGCAGATGCCCTGCGCGCCATTGGTTCCATACTGCATTGCTTCATGCCAGGTGTAAAGCCCGCCATAGGCATCGCAATAAGCATTATTATTGTCATAGCAGTACTTCTCGATAATTCCATTATCTGACTGAAACATAAAACCGGTAATGGCAAACGATCCCACATTCATATTCTCCTTCAACCAGCACTGATTACCAATTGGCGCCGGATTGTAAGTCTGTCCCTGGTATAGTACCTGGTTAAAACCCTCGCAGGGATTGGCTGTTTGCAAAAATACGGGCAAGGAAAAACTTTGATAAGTCCAATTATCAAATATCTCAATATCGCCAAAGAAATATCCATTTTGAGGCAGCGGCAGAGAGTTGATAGTTACAGTGCAAAGCACCATGCCAAATTCTTCGATGTATCCGGACGATGGTTCCACCGAAAGCCAATTTTCTTCTGTTTCGATAAAGAAGTTGAAGCTAAGGTAAGTATCATTGTAAAGGTAAAATTGTTGCGTGGTAATTTGGGGCGCAACCGGATGATACTCGTCCAGGAAACTGGGATCACAAAATAGAAAAGGCCATGGAATTGGGTTTCCATTTAATTGAATTGTGAAAAATGATACAAGGCAAATCGCAAAGAGGTTTTTCATTTTTTTCATGGCTGAAGGTTTTAATTAAAAGATTTTCCAAAATTAAATCAGTTTTTTTAAACCATCAAGCCAACTAATGATTTTTTTTCGGGTGGGGGTTGTTTTAAAAAACTAAGCATAAAAAACCGGACTGCCTGCAACCCGGTTTCTTCATCATGCTTTACTCCCTGATGTTGGCTTCCAGGGCTTCGAGGATCAGGTCAAAATGCTTCACTTCGGTATGTTCCACTTCTTCGATGGCCCTGGCCAGGTCGAGGGTGCTGAAAGGCTTAACGAGGTAGGCGAGACTGCTGAGTTTGAAGGCCTGTATAGACCTGCGGTCGAATGCCGAAATGAAAATGACCCTGAAATTTACCGGGTGGATCAGGTGCAGGAGATCGTAACCGGTGCCGTCTTTCAGGTTGATATCAAGAATGACCAGGTCGGGGTGCAGGGCAAGTATTTTCTTCAAACCATCCGCTACTCCGGCGGCCTCACCGATTACCACAACGTGCGGACAACAAATCTTCAGCAGCTTCCGGAGCGTGTCCCTGATGTGGGCTTCATCGTCAATGATGATTGTTTTTAACATAACCTGCGGATTTTTGGTAGTTCTGACTGCTTTTTGATAGAACGCAAATGACGCTGATCAAACGGATTTGCACTGATAAAATCCGCGATCATCCGTAAAATCCGTGTCATCTGTGTTCTGTTTTTCATGGGAGATGAAATTTTTAATGTTTCAATGAAGAATGATAGC
Organism: Bacteroidales bacterium; assembly: GCA_036794825.1. Taxonomy (GTDB): domain Bacteria; phylum Bacteroidota; class Bacteroidia; order Bacteroidales; family 4484-276; genus RZYY01. Next base: position 21,599 of record DAIRGA010000006.1, read on the forward strand.
TCTATTCTTTGATGATTTTCGCCACCTCCACCATTTTTTCACTCTGCACCCTCACAAAATAAACTCCTGGGGGCAGGGCGCTGATGTTGATTTGGGTTTCGGTTTCTGTCAGTGGTTTTTCCAGTACCTTTTCCCCATTGACATTAAAAAGCGAAAGGATGGTAATGCCGGTTAATAACTGTGACGAAATGGTGATCTTGTCGGTTGAAGGATTGGGAAAAACAGCACAACCGGACACCTCTCTGTTCTCAGGGATGTATGTCAGTATATTGCAGTTTACTGGTACGGGCAGTTCATAACAGTAAGAGCCCTCATTTCCAAGGAAATCAATAGAGCAATCGTTGTTAACACTGAAATTCCAGCGATAAAGTTCGGCCAGACCAACACCTTTCTGAAAAGTATAGTATTTGATGCCGGCCGTATCACTGAAATAAATATGATCATACCAGGCAGCACTGCCGCCCCATGAATCAGGATCTGCATCTGCAATTCCGTTAAAAGATTCAAGACTGTCGCATAAAGCATATAAATTTATCAATTCAGGGGTAAAAAGTGATCCCCAGTGATCATCAGGAGAGAAGTAAATTACAGAAAACTGATAGTGTGATAAAAGAGAATCAAGCGCTGCTACTCCCGTGTTAATCCGGAGGTTGATCCAGTTATTTATCCATGGGGTGGATGGATATAGCTGAACATAAATTGTTCTGATGTCGAAGAATCCATTCATCCGATGAATACAGTATTTGTTAAAGACCGAATCTACTTCAGGCAGGTCATAGCGGTTAATGATGGCTGCCAACCCGCTCCAGACGGTGTCCTGGCACCACTGCGGGATATCAATCAGCGCAGTATCAGGCGAATGGATGTCGAAGAGCCATTGTGCAGCGATGTCTTTTACATCATCCTGATAATGAAACAGTAGTTCGTCAGGAACATCACAACTGGATGGCGTTTGTGCTATCGCGCCATTCATCGCAATTAGCGCAAACAATGAAATGATAAGTTTTTTCATGTCGTTTCAATTTTGCATTTTGAGTTATTCCCTGATGATTTTTCCTACCTCCACCATCTTTTCATTCTGCAGCCTCACTACATAGACTCCCCGTGGCAGGGAGCTGATGTCGATTTGGGTTTCAGTACCGGTAATTTGTCTTTCAAATACTTTCCCTCCACCGGTGTTGAATAGGGTAAACCATGCTGTACCGGCCAGTCCGGGATGGGAAATTGTAATGATACCGTTTACCGGATTTGGGATGATCGTGAAACCTTTATCCGGATTAACTTCCTCCATTCCTATTCCGAGGCAAGCCTCGCTCAGCTCCTGGATGCTGTTGCAGCCGGTAGCGTTGTTGCTGACGGTTATCATACTGTTGGGGAAACCAAGATAGATGCAGACACTCTCGACGTCGCACGACGAAAGCAAGGTATTGTCTGTGATAGTAATGTCATTAATGGAGTTCGGAGTGATATTGTCAAGGCCGGCAAGGCTGGTGAGGGCAAGGGTTTGCTTGATACTAAGTTCGCCGCCCAGCGTTGTCAGGTTTGCAAGCCCCGAAAGGCTTGCAAGCACCGTATTGCTATTAGGATACCAGTAACCGATCAGCAGGTTCTCTTCGATTGAGGTCAATCCCTCCAGTCCTGTTAAATCGGTGAGTGCAGTGTTACCTGAAATCTCAAGCTCACCGGTGATGGAGGATAAATTATCCAGCCCGCTCAGGCTCGTCAGAAGAGGATTCCCGAGAATCCATAAATCACCGTCCACAGAAGTAATCTGGCTCAGACCATTCAGGTTGTTGATGTTGTCGCCGCTGATAACGGCGTATTCGTTCAGTACTGTGCAACCGGGGAAACCAAGATGGAAATTGTCGATATAGCTCTGTGAGTAAAAATGATAGAAGCCATGAGGCAGGCAGTCGAAGGTGGTTCCACAACTAACAGCAATATCCGCCGGGTGCTCGCAACCTTGCGCGTTGTCGAAAATAAAAACCGTTCCAGTAGGGCTTGCCAGGTATTCACATATACTTTGCACTTCGCATGAGGATAGCAAGGGATTCCGGTTGATGAACAGATTGTCAATGGAACCGGGAATAATGTTTTCAAGTCCGGCCAGGGTTGTCAGCGAAGCATTGTCCTCAACTCTCAGGCTTCCACCTACAGTATTCAGGTTGCTGAGGGCAGTTAAATCGGTGAGTGCCTCGTTCACCTGGATTAAAAGGAATCCACCCGTTCCGAGGGAGGTAAGATTTTCGAGGCCATCAAAGCTGGTCAGCACAGGATTGAAACGGATGGTTAATCCATGTCCGGTGGAGGTTAAATTTTCAAGACCGTTCAGGCTTGTAAGGAGAGGGTTGCCTTCATCCCCCACATCACCGATCTCGAGGTAGCCGCCTATATAAGTCAGTGCATCCAGTCCCGACAGGTTGGTGAGGAGGTCGTTTTTGATGATGATCAGGTTTCCGCCGATGCTGGTGATCATGTTCAACCCGTTGAGGTTGGTGATGCCCGGGCCGTTGATGGTCACCTCGCCCTCTATCTCCGTGCACCCCGGGTAATTGGTTTGGAAATTATCAATCTGTTCCTGGGTGGTAAAGGTGATGCCTTCGGGCAGGCAACATTGCGCATTTGCACTGTTAATCGCAATGAGCGCAAACAATAAAATGATAAGGTTTTTCATGATCGTGAATTTTTTGAATTTCGATTAAATATATTGAACACGGGGACACGGATCGGACGGATTTAACCTGATCATAATCCGTCCTTTACGTAGGGGGATCCGTAAAATCTGTGTTCTCCGTGTTCTGTTTTTCATTGTTTGATGATTTTTTGAAATCAACTGTTATTGGGCTTCTGGCTGAAAAAACAAGTACTGATAGCATGTAAGCAGTATTCCAGAATTTTGGTGGCTGCCTGGATTAAGAATGGCTTGTTGGTATTTCAATCATTTGCTGTCTGAATGGGCTGTTTCAATGATTATAAAACATCAAATCCTTTGTGTCAGGATTGGTAGCAAACAGAAGCCCATCTCCGCCGGCAAAAATCTTGTCGGCCGCTCCACCAATTTCCTTCCATTTGTTTGGCTTACCTGTCCACTTATAAACAGCCTTTTTATCCGCAGAAAGTCCATAAATTTTCCCCAGTTGATCAGTTGCAAACATCTGACCCGGGCCCCCAATTTTCTCCCATTTACCTTTTAATTCGGCCATCAGATCACCGGTGCCAGGATTTGTGGCAAACAATGTTGATCTACTGATATAAATATTTCCGGCAGGGCCACCACGCTTGTGCCACGAACCACTCCATTGATAAACACCCCTTTCTGCAGGGTCTGAGTTCTCGGGAGAAAGCCCATAGACCAATGGAAATTCTTCGTCACTGTTTTTCCCAATGACAAATTCCTTACCCGGACCTCCAATCCTTGTCCATCCCTTGTGGGATTCCCACCGATACACGTCTTTTGACGCACTTTCTGCAACCGCAAGCAGCCCGTCGGGCCCTCCGAAAATGTCAAACGCTTTACCATTTTCAGGAGCGCCTAATGATTCCCAATCTTTTGGGGTTCCCTTGAAGCGATAAACAATCCCCTTAAAATCAAGACAAAACAAAGCACTTTGTGGCGATCTTCCGGCTGTTACGTATTTCTTCCCTGGCATTCCTAATGGAGTCCATTTATCGGGCTCGCCATCCCAACGGAAAATATCTGCAATTTCCGGATTCAGGGCCGTTGATTTAACGATGGGTTTTGCATAAACCAAACCCGTTTCGCCATCAACAATGACAAACTCTGTAGGTCCCCAGATTTTAGTCCAATCCTGGGCGCCTGCATTGCACACTGTGATAACTGCAATTAAAAAAACATAAATCCTTTTCATAGCTATTTAATTTAATGTTTTGCCTACTCTATTTTCCAGTTTTCGGCTTGGCTGGTACTGCTCTCTCTTGTAAAAAAAGTAGTCAGTGATTATTTTATCAAAATCATTTTTCCAGTTTTCAATTCTGTTCCAGCCTGCAGCCGGAAATAATAAATTCCATCAGGCATTCCGGTGGCATCCCAGTTTTGCCGGTAAAGCCCTTTGGATTGTTGTTCTGCCGTAAGTATTTCAATAGTATGTCCCAACTGGTTGAAGAGGGTCAGGGTAACCAGCCTGCTTTCTTCGAGCTGGTATTCGATGCGGATGGATTGCACGAACGGATTGGGATAAACTGTACATGAGAAGCCTTCATGATTTCCGGTTTCAGGCACTCCGGTATAAATATCAAAGAAGTCCATTATCCGGTGCAGCAACTCCTCACGTGTATTCGGAAATTCGCCATCCGTCAGATAAGCGAGGGCATACGAAAAGCAGAAGGTGCGCCTGCCGCCGGCGATGCTGTGCTGCACAGCCACAGTGCCATAGCCGGCTTCGGTAAAGGCCACAACGCCGGCTGAAGATTGGGCATATTTATCAATGGATGCGTTGGAGGCCTGGCTGTTGCCGGTGAAAACCATATCGTGGGTGATGGCTGCCGGTTTTCCCTGCAGACTGTTGATCGGGTTCTGGTCTGATCCGTTGGTGGTGATGGTCAGCCCGAAAAGGTTGATCAGCGGGGTGTTGCCTGCCTGGTCGTTGCCCAGTGCATCGCCTCCTTCGAGGTAAACATACCCTCCGGCTTCGAGGTACTTTTTCACGGTTTCGGCCATTTCATCTGTGAAAATTGTATTGCCCGAGCCGGCATTGCCAAAGGAGAGGAATACGGCGGTATAGCCTATGAGACTTTGTGGAAAGGTAATCTTATAGGTTACGGGCCAGGAGTTCTGTTCTATAAAGCTGCGGATATACCCGCCACTGTAATCATTTCCACCCGGAACGCCTTCGTAAACCAAATACCCTGCATTCACCTCAACACAATCCTCTACCACAAGTGTATCGGACTTCACCCCGTTGGAGACGATCAGCTTTACATCATAAGAACCACCGGATGTAAAAGTCCATACAGGGTGCTGCTCGAAAGAGTCAATGTCGCCGTCGTTGTCGAAATCCCACTGCCACGAACTGATGAGGTAAGCTGAGCTGCCGATGGAAATGTCGGTAAACTGAACTTCGAGTGGCGGCGCACCGGAGTTGCCGGCAGTAAGAAAGTTGGCCAGCACGTATCCGTCGGGAAGGGTATAGTCAAAAAACTCCATGGTTTTGATCAGCACGTTGTACCTCGAACTCTGGCTGGTTCGGTCGTGGAGTCCGGCCAGTGAATAGCCAAAATAGAATGACTTATGGCCGTAGGTGGCCGATCCGTTGTTCATCACCGCCACTTTGCCATAGGAGTTTTCGATAAATGGGGTTACGGCTGTTGTAGCCGGGTTCATTTTATCAATGTACCAGTTGCACTTCTGATCCGATCCGGTGAACATCAACTCCTGCATGGGAGATCCGCCCATACCCGTTAAAGTATCGACAGGATTGGAGATCGCAGTAAAATTGCAGGAAGCTGCGCCCATCAACTGCATCATAACGCCAAAATTGGGGTAAGATGCCGTAAACATCCGGTAAAACATTCCCCCCATCTCGATGTAAAGATTCCCGCCTGATTCGAGGAATTGCTGCACCATCACCGCATGATTGGAGCGGAACATCGAACCTTTGTCGAAGCTTTCGCCGAAGTTGCCATGCGACAGGAAAACCGTTTCGAAGCCCAGCAGCGAAGGGTAATCATTGGCGTAGGTGTAATCATAGCCCATGTGGTCGAGGAACTGAGTGATGAACTGCCCGCTGTAATCCTGGCCGCCCTCTTCACCTTCGAATACAAAAATACCGGTGGGGGCGCACAGGAGTGAAATGGAAAATTGTTCCCCTATGAGAATCGGATTCTCCGATTCGAAATGAAGCGTCAGTTGCGCAACGTGTGAGGTTGAATTTTCTGCCACCTGCACAGTCAGCGGCGTGTTGAGGCTGAATGAGGAATCAGAGGGGATGTAGGTGCTGTATGACCCGTTGATAAGGGCCACTTCGGGATCGTCGGACTGGATGGAGATCAGTACATCTTCCACACCAAGCCCCTGGGCATAATTTTTCATTGTAAATGCGAAGCTGACCAGTTCGCCCGGTTCGTTGATGCCGTTTCCGCTGACATCTGTAGTGATGACACTTAGTAATTCCAGCTTGAGGAAAGGCTTCACGTTTTCTTCGGCAAGCATCCGGTACGCATTTACCCTGCCTGTTCCCAGCATGTTGATATAGTTGGGATTGAGTGAATCAATGTTATCGGCTGTCGCGAGTAACTGTGTGATAAGTTGATCGTTCGACCAGCCGGGGTGATACGATTTCAGCAGTCCCAGGCTGCCGGCCACCATCGGTGTGGCCATGGATGTTCCCGACCCAGGACCATAGGTGTTATCGGGAAGGGTGCTCAGGATTCCTCCTCCGGCGCCACCTCCGGGAGCAGAAATATCAACCGCCAGATTGAAACATGAATAACCAGTTTTGGTATCATCTGTATTTACTGCAGCTACGGCAATTACATTTTGGTAATCGGCGGGATAATATATGTTAGAAATATTATCATTTCCTGCAGCTGCCAGGATTATACTTCCAAGTCCCGCTGCGTAAGAAACTGCTTCCTGATTTGCAATGGAATAGCCTCCCCCGCCCCAGCTGTTTGAAATAATGTCTGCCCCGTTTTCGGCGGCATAGATGATCCCGTCATAACCCATATAAATGAAGTTATCCTGCCCGGTACGTATTGCCATTACCTTCAGGTTCCAGCTTATGCTGGCAATTCCTGTCTGGTTATTGGTAGCGCCGGCAGCTATACCCGCACAATGAGTTCCATGGCCATTGTCGGGATTGCCGGGAAAAGGATTGGGGTCGTTATCGTTTGTCATGAAATCCCAGCCGAAAAGGTCATCGGTAAAACCATTGATATCATCATCCACGCCGTTTAAATCACCGGGATCGAGCACCCACTGGTTGTTGATATATTCCATGGTGTGCCCGTCGCCGTCGGCATCTTCGGCAAGGTTTTGCCAGATGTTGCTGATAAGGTCTTCATGATCCCAGTCCACACCGGTGTCGTTGATGGCAATGACGATTTCCTGTGTTCCGTTTTCCCCTTTGTGGATGTCCCAGGCTTCCGGGGCATGGATCTGCGGCAGATGCTGCAACTGCGACCACAGGGCATCGTTGGGAATTTCGACCAGGCGTTCGATCGGGATGGGCTCGGCATACTCCACGCCCGGGTCGGAGGCAAAGGCTGCCGCTACTTCCTCAACCGAAAACGCTTCCGGGAAAGAGAGCCTGTAAATCCTGGAAAGATCGGGTAAATCCGGCTGCAGTTTGGCCGGATTGTAACGGAAGCACTTTTCGAGTTGAAAGACCTCAAAAAGGGCTATCTTATCATCCAGCGACTGAACGCCAAAGCTGACTGTTCCGGTTTGTTTTCCGAAATCGCCGGGGCCCTTTTTCAATTTCAGGGTAATGACTCCCGTTAAAAATTGCGCATCTGAATGTTCAGCCAAGAAGGCCTGGCCGGCAGGCTGATTTCCCGGATTTGTGCCATTGGATGCAAACTGCCCATGGAAAGTCCATCCCAGTGCGGAAAGCGCAAAAAAGATGATTGTAAATTTGATAAATGTTTTCATTGTGGTGGATTGCTTATTTAACATCGGCAAGAAAACACCCTGATGTTGAAAATCAATGAGTGCCCCAACCCTAAAGGGAGCATTGATTTTCAATGATTTACTCCCTTTAGGGTGGGGTAATTAAATCGTTGAAAATCATAATCTAAGAGTTTTCTTGCCGATACTATTTGAATCTATCAGGTTTTCAATAACTATTCAATAATCACTTTCTGTCTTACCTCTCTTCGGTTGGTCACGACGGAAAGGATGTACACTCCCGGGCTTAGCCTGGAGACGTCGAGCCGGCTGTTTTCAGGAACTCCGGTGTAAACTTCCTGCCCCAGATTGTTGGTCAGCTTTACCTGCCCGATGACGATGCCTTCTTCAGCAGTAATCGTGATCCAGTCATTGGCGGGATTGGGGTAGAGGGTTACGGCGGTTGGATTTACTGCAACAGGATTTTTGATGGAGACGCTGGTCATAAGCTCATCAGCACCCATTTCGGGTGCACCACTAAATGGCCTCGGCTCTCCGTCAATATCATACTCCGGGCATTTATAGAGCACTCCGTTTATTTCTAAAGTGGCGATACCCGAATTCAGTAGCTGGCAGGCATAGTGGAGGTGGTAGCCGTCTTCAAGAAATGAAGGGAAGCAGTTCAGATTGCCAGTGCCCGGCCAGGGGTCAGCCCCTTCAACATCTGAATAATGGACTTCGAGCGTACCTCCCAATTGCTGAATGGAAGGACCCGTGGGTGCAGTATTCCCCCAGATGACGGTATTGATCACATTAGCCTCGCTGCCGTTCAGATACAGCCCACCTCCCTGATAGGCGGCACTGTTCCCCGAAATCGTGTTGTTGATTAAACCAACCGGTATACCTCCGTTAACTGTATATAGATAGATTGCACCGCCATAAAGTTGTGCAGTATTTTCAAGGAATACATTGTTCTGAAGTACGGCAGGAACATTAAACGTTATAAAACCAGCTCCGGATTTAGCCGAATTGTTGATTACAAGATTGTTTTCAATCAATACAGTGTTTACAAATATTTCAGAATCTTCAATTGAAAATCCTCCTGCCCACAGATTACTGGTATTATTTTTAAACACATTGTTTTTGACAAGAAATCCGTCGACTGGATTAAATATTATCAAACCAGCCCCACCCCCTGTGTTGATGCCGGCTGTTACTACATTTTGTTCAACGATGTTGTTGGTGAACTTTCCATTTATTGCCTGAAAAAATACTCCGGCTGAATTCGCCCAACTCCCGGCTGATTCAGACACGTTGTCCTGGATCAGGTTCTGCTCAACAATGGCTGTTTTTTCTGTCCAGTCAGGGTACTGATAAAACCCCATTCCACCTGCAGCAGCATGAGCTGCAGTGCCTGTAGTGATGTTATCCGATACCGTGTTACCAACAATACGGGTGTTGTAACCAATACTTATCCCAGCCCCGAAACCTTCAAACTTTGTTGCAAAGATCGAATTGTTGTCTATTACATTTTGTCCGATTACAACCCATTCGTCGCTATCAATGATTTGCGTTGCAATACCGGCTCCATCAATTACCTGAACATCTTCCAGCTCAGTATCAGTCAAATGGTTGTCGGTAATATGATTGTTGATGATTTTGGCTCCTGATCCGGAAATAAAAATCCCGCCACCGGCTAAATCAACAAATGTTTCTCTTTTCTCACCGGAAAAACCGCCACGAATGCTGGTTCCCAGCTTGCTTGTGTTGCGTGAATGATCAACACCTGACTCAAAAGTGTATTTAGTACCCTTTCCATGGCAAATGGTGAAACCATTGATTACAGAGGTTGTATCTTCTTCTGAAATGAAATAGACCACCGATGCGCTGTCGGGATTTGCTATCTGGCTGCCGTCAATGATCGTGTTTTCGATGTGAGCGGGATCATTATCAATTAAAAACTCACTGGCTACCATTAAGGGCTTCTTGCCCAGGAAATTCACCTGCTCATGGTAAATCCCATCAGCCACCAGCACGGTATCGCCGGGTGCGGCGGCATTGATTCCGGCCTGAATAGTGGGATAATCGCCGGGAACATGGATGATGTGTGGAACTGGCGGGTCATAAAAAATCTCGACGGAGGAAAGAACACCCGATGCGCCTGTTCCGCCGGCTACTACTAAGTGATTACCAACAGCAAGACCCTGGCTTGATCGGGGTGTTGCAAGAAATTCATAAGAAACGGTGTTCCCATTCTCATCCAGTATGTCAACAATATCAGAGAAGTCATAGGTTACTCCTCCATTGGCAACATTGCTTCCACCGGCAAAATAAGCTTTCCCGTTGATGGCTCCACCCGTTAACCAGGCTCTGGGTTCGAACAGTGAAGCGGTAGTCCATGTCCCGGTGGTCGAATTGTAGATGTCCACCACATCAGTGGGCACATCCGGAAAATTTTTTATTCCCCCGGCAATCAACACATTGTCACCAACTGTAACCGCAGTTGCCCACACCCTGGCCTGCGAGAGGTTGGCTGTACTCCAGGTGTTGGTCGAGAAATTGTAAATATCCACCCGGTTACTCACATCGCCGCCATTGATAAAACCTCCTGCGAAAATTGCCTTGTCGCCAACCACTGCATAAGCCATTCCCGCCCTGGCCATCGAAAGGTATGTAAAACTCCAGGTGTTGGTGGTCATGTCGTAGATGTCCACAATATCGGTGCATACAATATTAAAGTTACACCCGCCCGCAAAGAAAACCTTGTCGCCATGACTCACTGCGGCAATGTCGAACCTGCCAACCTGAAGCTGTGCTGCCGACCACTGGCCTGTTGCGATATCATAGATGTCCACAGTTCCCACCGGTGAAAAACCTGCAGTAGCTCCCCCGGCAAAAAAGAGTTTTGTTCCGCAAGAAGTTCCTGTAGCCAACATCCGCGAAAGACTCAGGTTGCCGGTGTTAGCCCACTCACCGGCTTCCACATCATAACTTTCGACGGTGGTCACTGTGCTGGTTCCGTTTGATCCGCCGGCAAAGTAAACCTTATCGCCGTAAGAGGTAACCCCCATATACTTTTTAGGTGATGAGAGTTCGGTGTACGTCCACTGCCCGTAAGCCATCCCGGCCAGGCAGAGGAAAATTGCTGAAAAGAGAAGTTTTGGTTTCATAATACATTTGATTTTTTTGTTAATAAATGCTTGTTTTTCTGTTGTTAAACCTGTCAGGTTTCAAAAACCTGACAGGTTTTCATAACTATTCAATAATCACTTTTTGTTTTACTTCGCCCCGGTTGGTCAGGACGGAAAGGACGTACATGCCCGGGCTTAGCCTGGAGACGTCGAGCCGGTTGTTTTCCGGATGTCCGGTGTAAACCTCCTGCCCCAAACGGTTGGTCATTGTAACCTGGCGGATGACAATGCCGTCCTCTATTGAAATGGTGATCCGGTCATTGGCAGGGTTGGGGAAGAGGGTTACTTCGGTTGGATTTACTTCAACAGGATTTTTGATGAAGACAAGCGTCATCAGTTCATCAGCACCGATTTCGGGACCGGCGCCGGCAAAAGGCCTTTCCTGACCATCAATATCATTTTCGGGGCAATAATACATCACCCCGTTCAGATCGAAAGCAGCCGTTCCCATGTTCAGCAACTGGCAGGTATAATCAAGGTGGTAGCCGTCTTCGAGGAATGTCGGATCACAGTTGACATTCCCCACACCCGGATACACATATTCATCGTAATCAACATCCGAGAAAACTACAACGAGGTCGCTTGATTCTTCATAGATTGCCGGTCCGGGAGGAAAATTGTTGTATAGAATTGAATTTATTACGATTGCATCAGAAAATGAAATATACATACCTCCGCGATCATTTGCAGTGATTGTATTATTTATTAAAATTGCTGTGGCGTTTACATCCTTTGATTCTTCAATGCTTATTCCTCCGCCATTATAAGCTGAATTATACTGTAGAACATTGTTAAGGTATGTTCCACCGGCCCTCAGCAAAGCCAAGCCGCCCCCAAAGCTGTTTTCAGAATTGGTCGTGTTTTCTTTGACAATATTATTTTCGAAAACAAAATTATCTGTATAGATATCCTGTATGAATACCCCTGGACCCCAGCTCTTGTATGTATCTGGAGCTTGCAGGTTGTTTTGGGCAATAAAGTTATTGGCGATCTTCCCTATGATGTTAAAGTACAACGCAATTCCACCACCCAAAGTGGCATAATCGTTTGTTCCGAAATCCGTTTTAGCTTCATTTTGAGTGATCACATTGTTGCTGATGTTGATGTCAATCTCTCCAAATGCACCACCAGTTGCAATTCCACCACCACAACCTCCCAGCAGGCCTTCTGCGCTGTTATCAAATATCTGGTTACCAGTCATGATCAGATTATAGAAGCACATTAGTCCACCGCCATCAGCATACCCGTTATTACTTATGGCCTGATTATGCACGATTTTGTTACCACGCAGAACAACCCAGGGAATTTCAGAGATAGGGCCACCAACTTGTAACCCGCCGCCATAAATGTTTCCATTGTAGGTAACAGTGTTGTATTGAATATAATTGTTCAGTAGTTTTCCGCCTGAAAAACTAATATGGACGCCACCGCCCATTCTCGTGTTCACGCTGGGTTCAATGGTTCCGGTACCACCGGTGATCGTAAAACCACAAACCATCGACGTGGTATCTTCACCCATATTAAAGGTAATAACCGATCCTTTGTCCGGATTAACCGGCTGGCTGCCATTGATGATCGTATTGGCAATATGGTTGGTATCGCCATCCATAATAAATTGGCTGGCCACCAGCAAAGGCTTTTTACCAAGAAAGTTGATGTTTTCGTAATACAGCCCATCTGCCACGAGCACGGTATCGCCGGGCGTGGCGGCATTGATGCCTGCCTGGATGGTGGGGTAATCGCCGGGAACATGGATGATGTGGCTGGGTGGCATATCATAATAAATTTCGACCGAAGAAAGCTGGCCGTTATTGTTGATGCCACCGGCAACTACCAAATAGTTGCCTACAGCATTTACCGAATGCTGGACGCGTGCCGTTGCAAGGTTCATCACCGACCAGGAGTTGGACGCGGCATCATAAACATCAATTACATTTGAGGCATTATTAAACCCGCTTCCATGAAAATTCCCACCCCCCGGAAAATAGACTTTGCCATTGATAGTCGCACCATTAGCAGAAAACGATCTCGGTGAAGAAAGGGTTGCCTGTGTCCATAATCCGGTTTCGGCATCGTAAATATCAACACGATTGGTTGGACTATTTAAGGTAGTAATCCCTCCGGCAATGATCACCTTGCTTCCAACAGTTGCCGCACTTGCGTAAGCCCTTGCCTGCGACAGGGTTGCCTGGCTCCAGGTGTTCGTCGTGAAGTTGTAAATATCAACCCTGTCGGAAGTAACTCCGGATAGATTAATCCACCCTCCGGCAAAGATGGCAAGGTTGCCTACGACCGTCGCGGCGATTCCACCCCGGGCCTGCGAAAGCACGGCAGGCGCTGCCCATTCTCCTGTTTCGCAATTGTAAATGTCCACCGTATTTTTAAAAATAGGGCTGCCTTGAATCTGAATACCGCCGGCAAACATGACAATATTTCCATGGCTTACTGCTGCCAATGAGAACCTGTCAACGGAGAGCAACTCAACCGTCCATTCCTGGGTGATGGTATCAAAAATATCCACAAAATCATAAGTCACGGCATCGTCGAATCCACCGGCAAAGAAAATTTTTGAACCGCAACTTACTGAGCCGCCTACAAAAAACCTGGGGACAAATAAGTTTCCAAATGGCTCAAAGTAACCTGTCGAAAGGTCGTACATTTCAGTATTGGAAAGATATAAAGAACCACTACGACCACCTCCAAACCACACTTTGTTGCCCAAAGTGGCTGAACCCATAAAGAATTTGGCCTCAGATAAATTGGTATATGTCCACTGACCAAAAGCCATCCCGGCCAGACAGAGGAAAATTGCTGAAAAGAGTAATTTTGATTTCATAAAAGTATGTTTAAAGTTAATACAGCAAAGGTAAGCTCCGCAAATGGCAAAAGGAAGCTCGTTAAGTGTACGTCGGGATTCGTCTAACGAACGCCGGGATTTGTCTAACGAACGCAAAAAGAGGAGGGGGCAACAGAGAGGCAGGGAGAAGGAGTGATAGAGTGATGCCTTCCGAACTCAGACGAAGGAAAAGGCGGGGAGTGGTGAAGGGATGCAAGCCCTGAAAGGGATGGCAGCCCTGAAATTGAGATATGGAAGAATGCCTGCCCTATCTTCTTTATTGGAGCTTATGAAAGCCTGTGTTTTTTTTAAGGATCAAACTGAGGTGCCAACCTTGATACTTACTCCAATTCGCTGATAGAATTAATGTTAATCACATGCTCTGTGCCTTCTCTGTGTTATAGTTTTAGTGTTGTTGCACAGACTATGTGCCTTCTATGTGGTTTATGTGTCTATCCCGACTAAAAAATCGGAACAGGTTGTGGTTCAATTTCCATTTTTGGAGTGGACTCAACCTTGAGAATATAACTCTTTGGGCTTTAGACAGCGTCTCCGCGCCTTTGCGGGTAATCAAATTGTTTTGCCAACTCCTGATGTTACTTCAGCCTTGCTGTTGCCACGCCTATCTGGCTGCGAATTTCACCGATAATTCCATAATCGTAATACATCAAACAGAGGGTGTCGAGGAAAATCAGTGACGGGCCTTCAAACGTTACCTCTACGAGATTATCCGCCTCCCGGTCGTAATCAATGGTGTAAACCGGATTTCCCGAATACTTTTCCCAGGAAATGCCATCCTGGCTGAAGGCATATCCCAAAGCCCCGACATGTACCTTTTGAGTGGTAGTAAAACCTCCGTAGTACATCTCATATCCTGCTGAACTTCTGAATACATGGTTTGTCCAGATCTGCAGGTCATCCCAATCGCCAGGCTTTCCGGTTTTTAGCACCGGGTCGCTGTCAGCAAAAGGCCTTTGGGTGGTAGCAGGATCATTGTACTTTTTCCAGTTGATACCGTCAATTGACATAGCCATACCCATGTATTGATGCTGACTGCCTGCGAAGTCGGCGCCACCTGTATAGTACATCCTGTAAACACCATCATCCGATTGGATAATTGACCCCGGAAAAACATATTCATCATCCCATTCACCCATTTTGCCGCCGGTGAGCACCGGTTTGTCGTCTTTCGTCCATGGTCCGGTAAGTGCAGTTGCCGTAGCCCTGCCGATGTATTTACACGGTCCCCAGGTGGCTGTTTCGATGGCATTAAAGTACATCACCCACAACGAATCCTGCCAGATCACCACCTGTGCGCCCACTCCGAAAGCATCATAACCCTTTCCATCCGGGGCTAACACCGGATTTCCTTCAAATTTTGTGAAGTGATACCCATCGGTTGAAGTGGCCAGCATCGCAGTCGCTATATTGTTTCTTTTAACACCCAAATAAAAGAGATAAAATATGGATTCATGTTTTACCACATAGGGCAGTGCAACAAATAAATCGTCTTCGCCCGGTGCACCGGGGCTTAAGACAGGATTGCCTGCGTAGGCTGTAAATTTCAACGGCCTGGGTGTATCATCCTGATGGCAGCAATAGATCAAAAAAGCCATCAACCCGAAAGACATGATATAAAGGCTGCTTTTCGTTTTCATGTGTAAAGAATAAACATTCCTGTCTTTATCCATTCTCTTGTTTTATTTCAGTTTCGCTGTTGCCACGCTGATTTCCCCCATTACCGTTCCATAGTCATAATACATCAGGCACACGGTATCACGAAAGACCAGCCATGGGCATTCGATAGTTGCCCTTGCGGCTGTTTGATCTGCAACATAAGGATCGTCCTGGATTGAAAATACCGGATTGCCGGCATATTTACTCCATTGAATTCCGTCTGTGCTGGAGGCAAATCCAAGCTGGTTGATGCTAACCCTGTTAATAATTGATCCGCCACAATAATACATCCTGAAACAGCCCGTATCCCGATATACAAATGCCGAAAAGAGCGTGGCATCATCCCATTCACCATCTTTGCTATCGGTAATTACAGGATCACTGTCAGCAAAGGGATGATGGTCGGTTTTGGGATCATTGTGCTTTTTCCAGGTTATTCCATCAGGCGAATCAGCCATTCCGATGAAACGATCATCATGTTGAACAAAGTCAATTCCGCCGCAATAATACATCCTGTAGTTGTTATCTTCAAGAATCACAACAGAGCTGGGAAAAGCATACCCATCATCCCACTCACCCGCTTTGCCTGCAGCTAAAACAGGCTTTTCATCTTTAATCCAGGGGCCGGTTAACTCCCGCGCAGTGGCTCGCCCGATGTAAGGTCCCGGGCCATAAGTTACTACTTCGCTGGCGCCAAAATACATCACCCACAGAGAGTCCTGCCTGATAATGACAGCACCACCAACATGCCAGGCATCATAACCCTTGCCGTCGGGTGCAAGGACAGGATTGTTCGCATATTTGGTGAAGTGAAAACCGTCAGGTGAAGTAGCAACTCCAATAGCTATTTTACCCTCAACATTGCTGCCATTGTAAAACATATAGTAAAGGCTGTCGTGCCAATACACATAAGGCCCTATCAGAAATAACTCGTCCCATTCGCCCGACTCGCCGGGGCTTAAGACAGGATTGCCCTCATAGGCTGCAAATTTCAATGGCTTCGGTGTTTGATCCTGACTGCAGCCCAGCATCAGCGCCAGAATTAAAAATATCAGTAAATTGTTCTGTTTTGTGTTCATAGTTATTGATTTGTATGTCAAAGTTATTCCATTCACCCAGTACTCCATTTCTCCATCACTCCACCTCCTCTTCTCCTACCCCTCCACCACCGGTATCCCAAAAGTGACCTTCGTTCCGATGGCATTTCCCTGGTCGTCTTTCAGGTCAATGATCTCCAGTTTGATTTTCTTCTTGAACTTTTTCCCAAGCATACCCAGCCGCTCAAGGGTAATGGATGTGGACATAGACCGGTGTTTTGTTTTGTGTTTTGATTCTAATTCAAGGGCTTTCTCCCGGCCCACTCCGTCGTCCTCTACCTCAAACCGGATCATGTTGTCATCAGCCATGAACCGGATCCGGATATGACCTGCTGTTTCCTTGTATTTAACCCCGTGCTCTATGGCATTTTCGATGAATGGCTGTGCCAGCATGGGTGGAACTTGCAAGCTATCGGTGTCCAGTGTTTTATCCACCTCAAGGCTGTAGGAAAAGTGGTCTTCGTAACGCGCTTTCTGCAGCTCGAGATAGTTTGTTATGGCATTGATCTCATTGCTGAGCAAAACAAACTCCTCTACTGAGTTGTCGAGCACATCCCTCACCAATTGCGAAAATCGCGAAAGATAGGTGCTGGCTTCATCCGGTCGCTCGTTGAGGATGTAATTCTGGATGCTCGCCAACGATTTGAACAGGAAGTGTGGGTTCATCTGGGCACGCAATAGCCGCTGTTCCATCAGCACCGACTTTTGCTCTGCCTTGCTCCGTTTGCGTTGAATAAACATCAGGATAAACAGGCTGGAAAAAATAATCAACCCGCCACCGCCGGCGAAGGCCAGCAATGACTGGTTCAGCCGGAGTTGTTTCACCTCATTCTCCTGTGAGAGCGTCCGGATTTTCTGTTCGGTTTTTTCGGCTTCGGCTTCGGTCATCATAAGTTCGAACTGTCTGCTCTGCTGCGCGGCATTCAGGGTGTCGAGCGACTGGTAGTACAACTGCAAATAATCAAGGGCTTTCTGCATTTCTTCTTCTGCCATAGCCAAAGCATGCCTGGCATATAAAAGATCGGTTTGAGTGCGTTGCGCCAGATAGTAGTCAATGATTTTGCTGAAAGAATAGCCAATCCTTACCTGAATATTTGACTTAACGCCATGTTCAAAATAGTCATTCAGATTAGCTTCACATTGATCCAGGTATTTTTCAGCCTCCTGATATTTTTCTTCATCATGGCTTAAATTTGCCAGATTAATATAGGAAAGCGCCAGCATATTATTGCTTTCCCATTTCTCTGATGCAGATATCGCCTGAAAAGTATAGAATCGTGATTTAGAAAGGTCCTTGTTTCTCTCACAGGTTCCCGAACTTTTGTCAATTGAATAAAACGAGCCAAGGTTAAGATTAATGATGGCTATCAGGTCGTGGAAACTGTGATCAGAAGCAATTTTAAGGGCAGAATCGTTGTATGGAATTACGTACGGGTCGTATTTCCCCGACATATCCTCAGTGATGCAATTTTGTCCGATCATCATCATGGCAAAAGCTTCCCGGTAGGGATCGCTCACTTTCCGGGCATGTTCCAGCAGCTTAAACCCATAATACATTGCGGTATCAATGGGCTCATACCCCAGGTTATCGAGGGCAACACAAAGCGCTTCAAAGACATCAGCAGCCGAATCTTCATCTCCGATCGTCTGGTAACAAGCCAGTGCTTTTTGGTAGTAAGCTTTGGTCTTTTCGGTTCGTTTAATGAAAAAATTGATATTTCCAAGTTGCAGATAAATATCTCCGGCTGATTTTCCTTCTGCTTTTTCATTAATCAGTTTCAGGGCTGCCAGATAGGAGATCAGGGCATTTCCGAAGTCCATTTTGTAGTAATAAGCATCACCCATGGTTTTGTGAATCATCGAAATCAACTGACTGCTCCCCTGAACCATAGCCATACGCATGGCCTGGTTGCTATAAGCCATACTTGAATCGAAATGAAAGGAGGAATAATGGGCAGCCATCTGGTTGAACAATGAAATTTTCTCCAATGTCGAAGCTTCCGGGATTCGATTCAACAGGCTGTCCGGGTTTTCGATATGGGCATGATTATGGAGCTGACCAGCGGATTGAATCCGAAGGATCACAAGTACCAAAATGATTACCAGGCTTTTCATGAAAGTTTTTTAAATAAATATGAATTAATCAAAGCCCAAGGGCTGTAACCCCTTTCAGGGCTTGCATCCCTCCACCCCTCCATTCCTCCATCGCCCCATCTCTCCGTCGCTCTCTCACCTCTCGCTACCCCTCCACCACCGGTATCCCAAAAGTAACCTTTGTTCCGCAGGCAATTCCCTGGTTGTCCTTCAGGTCTGTGATCTCCAGCTTGATTTTCTTCTTGAACTTTTTCCCAAGCATTGCCAGCCGTTCAATAGTTATCGAGGTGGACATGGAGCGGTGTTTTGTTTTATGTTTTGATTCTATCTCACGGGCTTTCTCCCGGCCCACTCCGTCGTCTTCCACCTCAAACCAGATCAGATCGCCGCCGGCCATGAACCTGATGTTGATATGACCGGTGGTCTCCTTGTATTTTATCCCGTGTTCGATGGCGTTTTCGATAAAAGGCTGTGCCAGCATTGGCGGAACGAGCAGACCGTCTTCATCAAGCGTATTGTCCACCATGAGACTGTAAACAAACTGGTCTTCGTAGCGGACTTTCTGCAGTTCGAGGTAGTTTGTGATGGCGTTGATCTCGTTCCCAAGCAGCACAAACTCCTCCACCGAATTGTCGAGCACATCCCTCACCAATTGCGAAAATCGCGAAAGATAGGTGCTGGCTTCATCCGGTCGCTCGTTGAGGATGTAATTCTGGATGCTGGCCAGCGAGTTGAACAGGAAGTGAGGATTCATCTGGGCGCGCAGCAGCCGTTGTTCCATCAGCACCGACTTTTGCTCGGCCTTGCTCCGTTTGCGGTGAATAAACATCAGGACAAACAGGCTGGAAAAAATAATCAAACCGCCACCGCCGGCAAGGGCCAGCAATGACTGGTTCAGCCGGAGTTGTTTCAACTCATTCTCCTGCGAGAGCGTTCGGATTTTTTGTTCGGTTTTTTCGGCTTCGGCTTCGGTCATTATCAGTTCAAGCTGGCGGCCTTGAAGGGCCGCATTCAAAGAATCTTCTGCCCGGTAAATCGCATGCAGGTATTCAACAGCCAATTCAAGGTCACCTGTTGCTTTTGCAAGTTTAAACCTTGCGTCATAAAGATCTCTTCTTGTCCTGAGCACCAAAAAATAATCATAAATTTTGCCAAAAGAGAAGTATCCCGGAGGAGAAGAAGTCCTTAAAGAATGATGGGGAAAAACCTTTAATTCTTCTTCGCAACATTTCAGGCTCAAATCAGCTTGTTGAAATTTCCCTTCTTCAATGTCAATTTCTGCCAGAGAAACCGGTATAAATAACCGTACTATGCTATAGTCATGGTATGTTGCTGCCTCAGTAGCTTTTTCATAATAATACCTCGAAAGTTTTAAGTCTCCACATTTCTCAAACTCCGGAGAACTCCTGTCGTATAAACTTGCCAGGTTGTTGTAAATAATTGAGATCAGGTTTTTATCATCAATCTGGATGGCGATTTCAAGGGCTTTATTGGAATAGTCAACAGCCCTCTCGTCGTTATAAATTTGTCCGAGAATAATCAGTGCGAGGCATTCCGACACTGTATCGTGTATAGCTTTGGAATAATCTAACAATTGCTGACTATAAAACACAGCGCTGTCAATATTTCCATCTCTCCAGTAGGTAAGGCTGACTGCCTGGTATATTTGCTTTAGGCGATCTTCATTGCCTTCGGTTTTAACGTACCTTTTTGCACGTTGATAGTATGAGACCGACTTTTCTGGTCGCTGAATAAAGAAATTGATATGACCAAGCATCAGGTTTACCTCCACCAATTGATCCCAGGCTTCGCATTCTTCAAGAATTTTTGCAGCCGCCAGATAAGAAACCAGGGCATTGTTAAAATCCAACTGATAATAATAGGCATTCCCGGTATTCAGCCTTGCGATCCCAACACCAACCTGGTCGCCATTAACAGTGCCGAGGCGCATGGCCTGGGCGGAATACATAATACTTGAATCGAAATTTACCGGCGCATACATGGAGGCAAGTTCGTTCAGGATTGCGATGCTTTCTGAAGGTTTAGTAATGCTCAGCATTTTAAGCAGACTGTCACGATTTTGCATATTCTGCCCGCTCAAAGGCAGAGCAAAAACCAGCAGGAACCATGATGAAAGAATCAGTTTCATTTATAAGCGCTCCCTTTCTTCGGACATCACAAAAGTTTGAAAGAAGTTGAAAAAACCAGTCACTATCTTATTTCCATTGTTTTCGCTCTCGTTATAATTCCCTATTCTGCAAGTTTTTCAATCAACTCAAGAAGGTGGTCGCGCTTTCGCGACGACACCGGTATTCTGAGATTATTTGTAAGTATAATATAGCCTCCGTCCTGCCGCTCAAAACGTTTGATGTGCAGCAGGTTGATCAGGTTCGATTTGTGCACCCGGTAAAACCCGCAATCTGCGAGCAACTCTTCGTAGTCTTTCAGTGTTTTCGAAACCATGATCTTTTCGCCATCTGAAGTGTGAATGGTAGTGTAGCAACTATCAGAATCGCAGCAGATTATATTCCTGATTTCGAGCAGGTGAATGTTTTCCGTTGTTTTAATGATGATCTTCTTGTTCGTTTTGGATATGTTTTTCAGGTTCTCCTCCAGTACATGGGTTTGAATCCGGAAATGTTCGAGGATCATAATTTTTGCGCGTTCAACTGCTTCAACAAGCTGAGAGGGGTTAACGGGTTTCATAAGATAATCCACAGCGCTGAATTTGAAAGCCTGAAGGGCATATTTGTCAAAAGCGGTGACAAAAATTACCTTGAAGTCAATTGACGGCAAAGCGGCCAGCAGATCGAAACCGGTGCCGTCTTTCATCTGTATGTCGAGCAGAACAAGTTCAGGCATAAGTTCCCGGATTGCATCCAGACCGCTTTGAACGCCATTGGCCTGCCCGACAACCAGAACCTCCGGGCAATGCCTGTTAAGGATTTTGATCAGCGAATCGCGCGCATGGTTTTCATCATCAATAACAATTACTCTTATCATACCAACAAGGTTAAACAGGTAGAAAAATCAGTACACATAATGAATGCGTAAAGGTATAGAAATTACCTGGATTTTTTGCTGGGAAATACACAAAAAAAATAAGGCTGTCTCAAAAAGTCCTGAATTTTGATTTTCAACCTGTTGGTTTTAATCCAGACTTTTAAGGCAGCCTTAGGGCAATTCTAACGAAAAGTATTACTCTGGTTTCTTCAGCTCCGTTTTCTCTCCCAGGGCAAAACGGATAGGCGTATTAAACTGCACTCTGACTGCTTCTCCTCTTTGTTTGCCCGGAATCCAGTCAGGCATGTTTTGGATTACCCTGATGGCCTCCTCGTCACAGCCTCCTCCAATGCCACGCAAAACCCTCACATCGCTGATCTTACCGTCCTTTTCAACAATAAAAGTTACATAAACAGTCCCCTGAATTCCCTTCTTCCTTGCTTCTTCGGGGTATTTTATATTTTCCTGCATGTATTTGATTCTTGCTTCATCTCCACCAGGAAACTGCGGCATATCTTCAACCACGGTAAATAAGGGCGATTCTGCATCCCGGGGCATCTGGGATTGATGCACAGGCGGCTTTGGAGGTACTGGAGGTGGCGTTGGTGATTCCTGCTGCTGCTTTTTGCTCTCCACCTGCGCCATGGACTGAACTACCGGCGAGGTAGTAAAAATTACGGCCAGCAGAAACGCTGCCGGCGCTGCCAGCAAAACTTTAAGCCTTGCAAGCCGGTTGGATTTTGTTTTTGTCATCATAATAAATCGTTTTGTTAAAAGTGAATGATTGAAATTATTTGTCAGGTTGTTCACCTGGATTCCCAAAGTTTGACTGAGCAGCGCCGCCTGGTAGCTCACCGGATTATGCCCTGACAAAAGCACCCCCTCATCGGCAAGGTATTCGTGCACGCTTTTTACCGAATTACGGTAAAACCAGATCACCGGATTAAACCACTGCACAATGGTTAATAGTTCAAGTAAAATAAGGTCAATTGAGTGTTTCTGCCGGATATGCACCTGCTCATGTGCGATAATCTCCCGGATATTTTCCTGGTTAAGCTCTTTGTGATTGATAAAAATCAGGTTGAAGAATGAAAAAGGTGAATACCTGTTGTCCACAAACACCAGCCGCATTCCTTCATGCCTTGTAATTCCGTATTTGTGAACCATCCACAAAATCTGAAGCAACTGAAAAAGAAATCTCACCGCAAAAACTGCTGCACCGGTGAAATAGATCACCAAAAGGTATTCCACAGCGCTGCGGTGCCGGATAATCGTTTCTTCAACTTTCGATGCGCTGATGGTCACTGCATCGAGCAGGACATAAAAAGTGGTCTCTTCGTTGGCCGGAAAAGAAAACCTGAACTTCAGTATAGGGAAAAGAAGGGAGAAAATCAGCGATAATAAAAGGTATGCCCGGTTCACGCCGAAAAATGTCTCTTTGCGCAGAAAAACAGCGTAAATGATGAACAACAACACAAGACTGGCGCCCGATTGCAGCAAAAAAAGCGGTAATTGGCTCATAATTGTCATTGATTTAGATTTTTCTGTTTTTCGATCTGCTCATCCATAATCGCCCGAATCTCCTCCAACTCTTCAAGACTCAGGTTGTTTTCTTTGGAGAAAAAGGATACAAGCTGCTTGTGGGAGTTGCTGAAGTAACCCGAAAGCAACCCATTCAAAAATGAACGGGTGTAGTCCTTTTTTGCGATCAACGGGTAGTACTCATGGCTTTTGCCGTAAGCTGTGTAGCCCGCAAACCCCTTCTTCACCAGGATTCTTACAATGGTTGAAATGGTGTTATAGGCCGGTTTGGGATCGGGCAAATGTTCAAGGATGTCGTTCACAAAGCCTTTTTTGATCTTCCACAGGATTTGCATCACCTGCTCCTCGGCTTTGGTCAGTTCTTTTATTGAATGGGCGTTTTTCATGGCAATTGTTTTCAGTTTCCAATCTAACGGCAAAGTTATAACTAATATTTTAGTTGATGAACTAAATATTTAGTTAATTAATCAAAAAAAATTGTAGAAACTTGATTTCCAGAACGATGACATCACTCAAAGCGATTCTGTCATTGCACTGCAGTATGCAAGTGTCAAACCGGGAGCATCGGAGAAAATCACGCGATTCGGGAATCCCAACACGCCAGTTCCCCATTCCCGCTTCAATTTCCAACTCACAACTCATTATTTGGTTCTGAATTCTCAGAGCCAATTCCCCTCTGCCTGACTGCTTCAAAAACTACGATTGCCGCCGAAGTGGAAACATTCAGGGAGTCGGCTACCCCCTTCATGGGAATCAAAATGTTTTGCGTTGATTGCTTTGTCCATAATGGAGTTAGTCCGGTGGACTCGGTGCCCATGACTATGGCTGAAGGCTTGGTGAAATCAATTGTATGATAAGGCACGGAAGCTTCCAGCGAAGTGCAAAATATGCTTATCCCTTTAGATTTGAGAAGGTTTATCACTTCGGACGAGGGTGCTTTGTAAACCTGCACAGTGAAGATACACCCCAGTGACGACCGGATGATGTTTGGGTTGTAAATGTCGGTTTGCGGGTCGCACACAATCACGGCATCTACGCCGGCTGCATCGGCGGTGCGAAGGATTGCGCCAAGATTACCAGGTTTTTCCACGGCTTCGAGCACCACGAACAACGGATTCTCCTTCATTCTCAAATCGCTGATATTGTGTTCTTTAATGCGTGCTGTGGCAATCATGCCGCCACTATTTCCCCGGTAGGTCATTTTTTCAAAAAGTTCAATGCTGATGGTGAAGACCTCTGCGACATTTCTGAAAAATGGCCTCGCCACATCCTCATCGGCCAGGCCGGGGCAATAAAACAAGGATGTCAGTTCGTAGCGGGCAAGCAGGGCTTTTTCGATCTCCTTGATACCTTCGATGACAAAAACTCCCTGTTCACGGCGCTCGCGTGGCTTTTGCAGGGCAATGATGTTCCGGATTCTGGGATTATTGACACTGGTGAGATGCTCCGAAGGTTTTTTCATCCTTGTCCTGTTTTTTATTTTCCGACAAAAATACCAATCCCGGTTATATCAGGGTTCAATGAGTTTGCAACACTGTTCCTTTTCCGGCAAATTGAAAACTTTCCTTATTTTTGTATCCAATCAAAATTAATGATGAAACCCGCAGATTTTAATATGAACATGGTTGAGAGTTATTTTGCAATCCTTAAGAACCTGAGTTCGGAAAGCAAAAAGGAACTGATTGCCCGTTTGAGCAGTTCATTAAAATCCCCTGTCAGCAGCAAAGAAGAGGAACTTGTTTCGCTATTTGGAGCATTTGTTTCTGATCAAACGGCCGATGAAATGATAGAGGAAATCAGACATTCCCGCACCTTCACCCACCAACGAGAAGAATTTTGAAAAGATACCTGCTGGATACAAATATCTGCATCTACTTCCTTAAAGGCCAGTATGATCTTCACCAGAAAATTCATGAGATTGGAATTGATCGTTGTTTTATTTCTGAAATCACTGTCGCCGAGTTGAAATATGGTGCTGAGAAAAGCGCTCAAAAAGAAAAAAACCGTGCAATCCTTGAAGATTTTTTATCCCTTTTTACAGTTCTTCCCATTTTCACGGCGCTTGATGTTTATGCCAAAGAAAAAGCACGACTTAAATCAGCAGGAAAGATTTTGGATGATTTTGATCTATTGATCGGAGCGACTGCTATCACCTACAGTCTTGTACTGGCAACCAAAAACATCAGCGATTTCAATAGATTGGATGGGATTCAGATTGAGGATTTGACCTCATGAGAAATGTGGCTGTTTGATGTCAACATTTGCAAAATCTGCTTCTCAGGCAATTCAAAATTAAAATGTTTCAGGTAAATCCCTTGTCGTATGGATGTTCTGTTAATTCTTAAGTTGGGTAGTGATGAGGAATGATAGTCCTATTTACTATTTTTGGCAAAAATTTGGGTTTAAAGGATGATCAATTCACTCGCACCTCTGCATTGGAGGGATTACGAACTGCTTGACTGCGGCAACTTTGAGAAGTTAGAGCGTTTTGGCGATTTTGTGCTTATCCGCCCTGAACCACAGGCCATCTGGCAACGGAGATTGCCGCAGGCTTCATGGGAGAAAACTGCCCATGCAAGATTTGTCAGGACAAAAAAGCAGAATTCTGATCAGGATCTGGAGGTGGCCGGTGGATGGAAAATCATGAAAAAGCTGCCGAATTCCTGGAACATTAATTACGTCAATGGAGATTTGAAGCTAACAATGACGGTTTCCCTGACAACATTTGGGCATGTTGGCGTTTTCCCTGAGCAGGCCTGCAACTGGGACTATATTTACAGGGCTGTAGTCAGTCTGAAAAATGCGGAAAAATCTGTGCTTAACCTGTTTGCCTACACTGGTGCGGCATCTTTGGCGGCAAAGATTGCGGGAGCTGATGTTACCCACCTCGATTCGGTGAAACAAGTGGTTACCTGGGCTCGCGAAAATATGGAGAAAACAGGTTTGACTGATATCCGGTGGATTGTAGAGGATGCTCTCATATTTGCCAGAAGAGAGGTGAAAAGAGGAAAAAAATACCACGGCATTATAATGGATCCACCAGCATACGGCAGAGGTCCAGCAGGCGAGAAATGGATTTTGCACGAAGGACTTCCCGAAATTATGGAATCCGCCGCCAGGCTTCTTCATCCCGAAGATGGTTTTTTCGTTCTAAACCTTTATTCATTAGGCTTCTCATCGCTCATCGGACTGAATGTGGCCAATCACTTTTTTCCGAATGAATCAAAAGAGTACGGCGAGTTTTATTTGCATGCCAAAACCGGCATTGACCTGCCATTAGGAACATTTTTAAGATTTTCGAGATGAAAAAATTCAAAGCAAACATTTCCGGCACATTGCTGGAAGTCCTCAAAAACCAGTTTCCCAAAAGTTCCAACCAGAGCCTTCGCAACCTGGTGAAGCACAGCGATATAACCTGTAATAACCAACCTCTGAGGAACACCAGCGATCCTATTAAGGAAGGCGACGAACTAATTTTGAAAGACCGGCCTTTGGCCGAGGAGTGGCGCTTGGGGAAATACACCGTTAAAGTTATGTACGAGGATGAATACCTGCTGGTAGCTCACAAACCGGCCGGGATGCTTA
Organism: Bacteroidales bacterium; assembly: GCA_036794825.1. Lineage (GTDB taxonomy): Bacteria > Bacteroidota > Bacteroidia > Bacteroidales > 4484-276 > RZYY01. The sequence continues at coordinate 48,191 of DAIRGA010000006.1, forward strand.
CCAGCGGCGAATCCACCTCTAAAACTCCGACATTTGTGAAGTTGCTTACCGAGATGATTCGCGAAAAGACGGGTCAGCCTCGCCGATTGGGCATTGTGCACCGCATTGACCGGGAGGTGGAAGGGCTGGTGATGTTTGCAAAATCAGAAAAAATCCTTGAGGCTATGAAGGAAAACTGGCGTACGGTGGAAAAAAGTTATCTCGCCATCACCGAGAAGCAGCCACCGGCAAAGGAAGGAGAGATCAGTTCGTGGCTAAAGGATGGATTGAAACAGAAAGTTTTTTCTTATGACCGTGAGATACCCGATTCCAAATGGGCTGTGACCAACTTCCGCTATATTAGGTTGGTAGGAAAGTATCACCTGGTAGAAGTTTCGCTGGATACTGGCCGCAAAAACCAGATCAGGGTGCATTTTGCCGAAGTTGGCTGCCCGATAGTTGGCGACTGGAAATATGGCGCTGCAAAGTCGCCGGTAAGGCAGATCAGGCTCATTGCATGGAGGTTAGCTTTCGACCACCCGGTTACAAAAGAGCGGATTGAACTGGAAGCGCAGGTTCCTAAAAGTTTCTACACCATTTCGGAAACAAAAGACGAACGCTACAAATAATAAAAGGTGCTCAAAGTACTCTAACGATCATTCGTTATGATAGGGTACATTACGCAGTATCGTCATAGCGCGGTAGAGTTGTTCCATAAAGATTAACCTGGCAAGTTGATGGGAAAAGGTAAGCGGTGAAAGAGAAATTTTTGCTTTCGCCAACCTGTAAATTTCGTCCGTGAAACCGTACGCTCCGCCAATTACAAAGGTCAACGTTTTGATGCCGCTGTTCATCCGCTGCTGAATAAACTGCGAAAACTCAATGGAATTCAGTGATTTACCTTTCTCATCCAAAAGAACCATGAAATCATCCTCCCGGCAATTTTTCAGGATCAAATCTCCTTCAAGCATTTTAAACTCTTCAGGTGTAAGGTTCCTGGAGTTTTTCAGTGCAGGAATAATGAATTCGTTGAATGGAAGATAATTCACGATACGGTTGCGGTAAAAGGCGTATCCTTCTTCAATGAAGCGCTCTTTCGTTTTCCCAACCATTAACAGCCTGATTTTCATTGCCAAAAGAAAATATCTAATTGCTTGATTAATTGTAAATTGGCATGGATTGTGTGAAAATTCCGCCGTATTTTTTAATGAATTCCGGTTTCATGATGAAATATTTCTATATTTGCCAATTGCTGCAAAACTAATGATTTGCTGAGAGAAGGGTAAGATTATGAAAAAGTTACGACTACATCTTTTAATGTTCTTCTTCCTGATGGCTTCGATTGTGCTACCTGCCCAGGAGTATACTTCAGGCATAGTCACACAGGATTCTCTATCCATCAGCACTGATAATCAATTGGCTCTCAGTTTATCCGGCACAACCATGGTTCCCGTTGGCGATTCGTTGATCCACTCCGGTATTGTGAATGCGATTGCAGCAGCCAATGCCAGTCAGTTGTCGCAGTTTTTCGATGTGGCCATCAGCCTCAGTATCCCGGATAGCGAAGGCACGTTTAGCAAAAAGCAGGCCACTCAGTTGCTCAAATTTTTCTTCGATCGTAATCCCGTTAAGGAGTTTGTTGTTGAAATCGAGGACAAAACCGATGGAGACTCCAGCTACTTGATCGGGTACTACCATACAACTGAGGGAAAAACCTACCGGACCTTTGTCCTGATTAAAAAATTGACTGAAAATGAATTGATACGGCAGATTCAATTGGAAGAAAAGTGAGTTCCGGCTTTCGTTCTTTTTAAAAATATCTGAACAAATCTGATTGGATTGCTTTCTCGTTATCAATTTTCTAATATACAGTAAAACAAGCAGATAGCCTGATTTGGTGTATGTAATTCATTCTTAATTATTTAAAATCAATAAAAATTATCTGTTTTTAACGAACAAATTGCAACATACTGATAATTAAAGTTTACATTTGCAACTCATTGACCACAAATTAATATCATGTCTGACAAACTCTACCCTCCGACATTGGAGCAACTGATTAGATTTTTTCTGAAAGAACTCGATACCAAATCAGAAATTCTGGGCATCCCCGATAAGTTGTTCTATAAACCCTGGCAATACCATGTTTTATACACAAAATCGGGCGGAAAATTTCTTCACAACCCGATCGGGCTTGCTGCAGGCCCACATACTCAACTTGCCCAGAACATTGTTGCCGGCTGGCTGTGCGGCGCTCGTTTCATCGAATTGAAAACAATTCAGGAAAATGACCAGCTCGAAATCAGTAAGCCCTGCATTGATATGCAATACGAAGGCTACAACTGCGAGTGGTCGCAGGAACTGTCCATTCAGGATTCGTTTGATCAGTATCTGAATGCCTGGATTCTGATTCATATCCTTCACCACCGGTTGCATAACTCTATACGTAAGGATACCGAAGTTGGGACGGTTTTTAACATGAGTGTCGGCTACAACCTTGACCAGGTAAGGAGTGCAAAAGTGCAATGGTTTATTGATAAAATGATTGACTGCACCGAAGAGCTGAATGCTAAAATCCGGTCGGTTAAGCATATATATCCTGCTGTCACGACTTTGAAGATCCCTTCAAGTATATCCAATAGTGTAACCCTTTCAACAATGCACGGCTGTCCTCCGCGCGAGATTGAGTATATTGTCAAGTACCTGATGGTGGATAAAAAGCTGCATACCACGGTGAAATTTAACCCTACTTTGCTGGGCGCCAGATCGGTAAGAGCTATTTTGAACCAGGAGCGTGGCTTTGAAGTTAAAATTCCTGATTCATCCTTCGATAATGATCTTCAATATGCAGATGCAATAACGATGATTAATAACCTGCAGAAGACCGCAGAAGAGATGAAACTGGAGTTGAATTTTAAGATTTCCAATACGCTCGAATGTTTAAATAAAGGAAAAAATCTACCTGCTAAAGAGGAAAAAGTATACCTGAGCGGTCCCGCCCTTCATCCCATCTCTGTTAATCTTGCCGCCAACCTGCAAACCCGTTTTGAAGGAGAACTGGCCTTATCGTTTGCCGGAGGCGTGGATTGTTATAACATTACTAAGCTAATGAAGTGTGGATTTACCACTATCACGGTTTGCTCCGATTTGTTAAAACCAGGAGGTTACGCACGGTTAGCGCAGTATTTCGAACAGCTTTCCAAGGAATTTGCCAAAGCAAGCGCCAAAAATATCTTCGAATATACCATCAAAACAAGCAGCGAACTGAACGTAAAAGCTGCTGCATTGGATCATCTGAAGGGTTATGCCATTCACACCCTAAATAACAAAGCCTACCAGAAAAGTATTTTTCAGAACAACAGTATAAAAACTTCAAAAGCGCTGAATCATTACGATTGTATTGAGGCGCCATGCGTTAAGCAATGCCATACCGAACAGCATATACCCGATTATTTACATTTTGCGGCAAATGATGAAATGGATAAATCGTTTTCGGTTATTATTCAGAACAACCCTTTTCCTTCGGTGACAGGCTCGATTTGCGATCATCTTTGCCAGACAAAATGCACACGCATCAATTATGATGATGCTGTGATGATAAGGGAGGTAAAAAGATATGTGGCTGACAATTATCAGGATGCTGCTTCAAATACCTCTGCTACTCCAAAAAATGGAAAAAAGGTTGGTATAGTCGGCGCCGGACCTGCCGGGCTTTCTTGTGCATGGTTTCTCAACCAGGCCGGTTTTCAGGTTGATGTTTACGAAGCCGGAAAAATCTCCGGCGGTATGGTTTCCGGTGCTATTCCGGCTTTCAGGCTCACAGATGCCAATATAGCGAAAGATATTGACCGTATAAGAAATAGCGGAGTCAACATTATCGAGGACTCACCGGTTGATAAGAAAAAATTTGAATCGCTCAGAAAAGCTTACAATTATGTGTTTATATCCACCGGTGCACAGGCCTCAAAAAAGTTAGATTTTGAAGGAATGGATGCCATGGGAGTGGTTGATCCGCTCGATTTCCTCAGAAAAGTGCGTCAAGATCAGGAGGTGCGCCTCGGTAGGAATGTTGCCGTAATTGGCGGAGGAAATACAGCCATGGATGCAGCGCGTACTGCACTGCGATTGGTAGGTGATTCGGGAACTGTAACCATAATTTACCGCCGTACTATAAATGAGATGCCTGCCGATCGGGGTGAAATTCAAGCTGTAATAGATGAAGGTATTGAGATCATCGAATTGGTTGCACCGGTAGGAATTTTGGTCGAAGATGGTATTGTGAAGGGTCTGGAATGTGTGGATATGGAACTGAAAGGCACCGATAGCACTGGAAGGCCTTTGCCTGTTGAAGTGGATGATTCGTTGCACAGTTATGAATTCGACACCATAATACCGGCAATAGGGCAGGAGCTGAGGATTGATTTCGCAGATCCGGAACAATTAAAAACCAAAAACGGCTCACTGCAAACACGCATGGATAAGGTTTATATTGGAGGTGATGCCATGCGCGGGGCAGCTACAGCAATTAAAGCCATTGGTGATGGAAGAAGAGCTGCAATGGAGATTATGCAAAAGGAAAATATTCTACCTGTCAGCCCTATACCCAAAACGCTGAACGCAGAAGGAATGGCCTCACTGAAACTCAAAAAAGCCAAACGCGAAATTGCAGTTAAACAGAAAATTTTACCTACCGATGAGCGAAATAATTTCGATTTGGTTATATCTCCGCTTTCCCGCCTTCAATCGGTTTACGAAGCCGGGCGCTGCCTGCAGTGTGATGTAATCTGCAACGTCTGCGTCAGCGTATGTCCAAACCATGCCTTCTATGGCTTCGAAATTGAACCTGATGAATTGAAGTTTCCTTCAGTAAAGTATAAGGATGAATCGTTTAAAGTTACTTACAAAAAACAACTTCCTATATCCCAGAAATACCAGGTGATCAACATTGCTGACTGGTGCAACGAATGTGGCAACTGCACCACATTTTGCCCCACCGCCGGAGATCCTTATAAAGATAAACTCAGAGTGTATTTCGATAAAGAAAGTTTTAGAAATGGGAAAGGTGGCTTCCTGCTCACCATCGACGGGAAACTTAAACAATTGACGATGAAGAAAAACGGAAATCTTTCTATAATTTCCGAAAGCTGGGATGCCTTCATTTTCGAAAATGATGACTGCATGGCGATTTTAAATAAAAAAACCTTTGATATAGAGCATATTGATGTCTTTACCGAACTGGGAGGAAATATCGAACTTCCTGAAATTGCTGAAATGAAGATGATATTAGAAGCCACCATTAATTTGATTTAAACCATGAGATTGAATGAACAGAATGTGCTGAAAAACACAATTCAGCGTTGCCGCGAGCGTCATATTATTATCCCGACATATAAGCAAATGCGCAACCCTGAGCTTATACCTGATAAGGTAAAGGACAAACTGAAAACGATGGGTTTGTGGGATTTAAACACGCTCAACCTTTTCAGGATTACCTGGAAAAATGAACCGGTAGAATTTGGAGGAGGGTTTGGGGATGTGAACTATATCGACTTGCCTTCGGAGCTAACCGGCGTCAAGGCGCGGATAGTGCTTCTTATCGGTAAATACTTTCCAACAGGTGCACACAAGGTTGGTGCGACCTTTGGGCCGTTGGTCGAAAAGCTGATAACCGGCCGTTTCGACCCGACACGCCAGAAAGCGTTATGGCCCTCCACCGGAAATTACTGCAGGGGAGGGGCTTATGATTCGTATTTACTTGGTTGCGAGTCAATAGCTGTGCTGCCGGAGGAAATGTCGCAGGAGCGCTTCGAGTGGCTCAGGAAAGTGGGTGCCGAAATATTTGCCACACACGGCTGCGAAAGCAACGTGAAAGAGATATACGACAAGGTGAAAGAGCTGGAGGCCGAGCGTGGCGACCAGATCGTTACATTGAACCAGTTCAGCGAAATCGGAAACCCGCTATGGCACTACGCTGTTACCGGTCCCGCTATGCAGGATGTATTTGAAAAGCTGAAAACTGAAAAATCAAAGCTGGGAGCCATTTTCCTAACTCAGGGATCTACCGGTACACTGGGCTCAGGCGAATATATCAGGGAAATTCATCCGCATGTAAAAATCTGCGCCGGAGAGGCTCTGCAATGTCCCACCATGCTATATAGTGGGTTTGGGGGGCATCGGATCGAAGGAATAGGCGATAAGCATATACCCTGGATTTTCAATGTGAAGAATATTGATATGGTGGCAGGTATTGACGATGATGCCAACATACGGATTATGAGGCTGTTTAACGAGCCTAAAGGTAGAGAGTTCATGATTAATGATTTGAAAATTGATCCTGAACTTGTTGATAAACTCCCGTTGATGGGAATTTCGTCCATTGCCAATATGATGGGTTGTATAAAGATGGCAAAGTATTACGAAATGAATGGAGACGATTTCCTTTTCACCGTTGCCACTGATTCGATGGATATGTACCGGTCACGAATGCTCGAAGAGAAAAATAAACATGGCGCTTATACTGACCGTCAGGCTGCGGTAGATTTCAATGCCGCTCTTGCATCAATCTCCACCGATTATATGATCGAACTGGATTATTACGGAAAAAAGCGAATACACAATCTGAAATATTTTACCTGGATTGAACAGCAGGGAAAAACCGTTGAAGAACTCAACAACCAGTGGTACGACGATAATTACTGGAAGGATTCGTGGAAAAAAGTGGATGAGTGGGATGAAGAAATCATGGAGTTCAACGAGAAAACTGGGATAATCAACGAATACCGCTAAATTAAACTGTAAGAATTATGAACCAGAAATTCATTTATCAATGTGTGAATTGTGGAAAAGAGATTGTAACCAGCGGCGTTATCTACCTCTGTCCTGATTGCGAGCCACATAATAAGCCTGGAGAACCTCTCAGGGGGGTGCTCAAAGTGATATACGATTATGGGATGATTCGCGAGGACATATTGAGCGATAATATTTTTGCTATTTTAAAGGATGAAGGATACCTGGAAATTCTGCCAATTGTTGAATCTGATACCATTCCGGGTCTTCACATTGGCAACACACCTATGTATGAGGTGGACAATTTCGAAGGTCAGCCGTTGAATGCCACGTTGTATATCAAGAACGATGCCCGCAACCCGACGCTTTCGTTTAAGGATCGTGCATCCGTAGTTGTTTCGGCATTTGCAAAGGAGCATGGGCTTGACACGATCATTACGGCGTCCACAGGAAATGCAGGGTCGTCTATGGCTGGAATATGTGCAGCACAGGGACAGAAGGCAATTGTCCTGGTCCCGGAAAATGCCCCCGTTGAAAAGCTAACACAAATATTGATGTTCGGCGCTACTTTAGTCCAGGTTAAAGGCAATTATGATGACGCTTTTGACCTTAGCCTCGAAATATCGAAAAGAACCGGATTGTACAACAGGAATACCGCTTATAACCCGCTGACAATCGAAGGTAAGAAGACTGCTGCATTCGAAATATACGACCAGACCATCGGCGCTTTGCCCGATAATATCTTTGTCCCGGTGGGCGACGGAGTTATCATTTCAGCATTGTATAAAGGATTTGAAGAGTTAATAAAGCTGCGTATTTCCGACATCATGCCAACGATTATTGCCGTGCAGGCCGAAGGGAGTCCAAATCTGGTAGATAACCTGAACAGGAGTGAATTTATATCGGTAAAATCCAAAACGCTGGCTGATTCCATTTCGGTGGATGTTCCCCGTAATTTCTACATGACCGCCAATTACATGAAACAGTTCGGAGGCATTCCTTTAAAAGTCTCTGATGATGAAATCATGCAGGCATCATTCCAACTCGCCCGAAACACTGGTATTTTTGCAGAACCCTCTGCCGCTGCTGCGCTTGCTGGTTTCCTCAAAATGCATAAAAACGGTAAAATCGCCAAGGACTCTTCTAACCTTGTTATGATAACGGGTAGCGGAATGAAAGACACTGCAACTGTGAAGAAGGTTTTGAGCATGCCAAAAGCCCTGCCCAATGATGCTGAAAGGGTGATTTCTTTCCTTGAGCTTTGATAACCAATCACCTTACCCTATGATCTCCTTTCGTTTAAACGGCAAACCCATCAGCTTTAACGGTAATCCGGAACTTACATTACTTGAATTCCTCCGTGAAACTCAAGGTATTTTTTCGGTTAAAGATGGTTGTTCCGGGCAGGCTGCGTGTGGTGCTTGCATGGTTGAGATTGATGGGAAAGCGAGGTTGTCCTGTGTAACACCTTTACATAAACTGGATGGTGCTCAGGTAGTTACACTTGAAGGAATCCCACAACGGGTACTTGATATTCTGGCCAGTACCTTTGTGGGAAAAGGTGCTGTGCAGTGCGGATTTTGTACGCCGGGTTTTTTGATGAGGGCTAAGGTCTTTTTCCAGGAAAATCCCCATCCAACACGAAACGAAATTGCAAAAGCGCTTCGGCAGAATCTTTGCCGTTGCACCGGGTATGTAAAGATTATTGATGCTATAGAACTGGCATTGAATCAGTTGAACGGGAAAAAGACATTTATCCCTGTAAATACAAATGATTTTTTACCAAGGTACAGGGCTTTACAAATGGCCACGGGTAAGTTACCTTATGTTAATGATATACAGGTAGATGGCTTGTTACATGCTGCTCTGCGTTTCAGCGATCACCCGAGGGCTAAGGTTTTGGCTATTGATACCGCTGAAGCGATGAAAATATCCGGAGTAATCCGCATCTTCACGGCATCCGACGTTCCCGGCAATTTGAAAACCGGTCTGATTCAAAAAGACTGGCCGCTGATGATCCCGCGCGGAGAAATTACCCATTATATTGGAGATGTGATTGCCGGGGTGGTTGCATCGGATCGAAGAACGGCCAGGCGTGCTGTGGAGTTGATTAAAGTGGATTATGAAATTTTAGACCCCGTTGTTGATCCTTTTCTGGCTCAGGAACCGGGAAGCCCGCAGGTACATCAGGGCCAGCCTAATCTTCTCGAAAAATGCGTAGTGAAACGAGGCGAACCCGAGCTGGCTTTTGAGGAAGCAAAATGGACGGCAGAAGGCTCATTCACCACACAGCGAATCGAGCATGGGTTTCTCGAACCTGAATCTGCTCTGGCTGAACCATTTAAAGACGGCATCAGGTTATTCAGCCAGGGACAGGGAGTGTATGTAGATCGCAGGCAGATCGCCGGGTTGCTTAATCTTGCCGAAGATCAGATCAGGATTCTTCAAGTGCAGACAGGCGGCGGATTTGGCGGAAAAGAAGACTTGACCGTTCAGGGTCATGTCAGTCTGTTTAGCTGGTTGCTAAAAAGTCCTGTTAAGCTGACATTAACGCGTGAGGAATCCATAATGATGCATCCAAAAAGGCACCCGGTGTGGATGAAAATGAAAATGGCCTGTAATCAGGACGGAATATTTACTGCGTTGAAACTCGATGCCACAGGCGATACCGGAGCTTACGCCTCCGTTGGAACCAAAGTGATGGAAAGAATCGCCGGGCATGCTTCCGGCGCATACCATATCCCGAATATTGACCTGATTTCCAGAACGGTTTATACCAACAACATCCCAAGCGGCGCCATGCGGGGATTTGGAGTAAATCAGGTTACCTTCGCCATCGAATCGCTCATTGACGAATTGTGCGAAAAAGGAGGCTTCGACCGGTGGCAAATAAGGTACAACAATGCTCTTAAAGAGGGCTCGTTAACTGCTACCGGACAGCAATTGGAGGCTGGGGTAGGGGTGCGGAAAACCCTTGAAGCCGTTAAAACTGATTTCTACAGTTCGAAGATTGCCGGTTTAGCCTGTGGAATCAAAAACACAGGTGTTGGTAATGGCATGATTGATGAAAGCACGGTGAAAATTCATTTCCAGCAAGATGGCCGGATATCAATTTTGCATGGGTGGTCGGAAATGGGGCAGGGGGTGCATGCCATGGCGATCAGGATTTTTACTAAGGAGACCGGGCTACCTCCGGAAATTGTTGATGTTAAGGTTGATACTACTGACGGACTGGTGACCGGAATGACTACTTCATCGCGGGCAACGGCGCTGATGGGAAATGCCATTCTTGATGCCTGCCGGGCATTGAAACAAGATCTTAAAACCCACACTTTAAGCGAGTTGAAAGGAAATGTTTATCCAGGAAAATTTGTTTGCGACTGGACAACAAAACCCGGCGTGGAAACCGACAAGCCGGTGACCCATTTTGCCTACGGGTATGCCACCCAGTTGGTACAACTCGACGATAACGGGCAAATTTCAAAGGTTATCGCAGCTCATGATGTCGGTAATTTGCTTGATAGTCAATTTTTTGAGGGACAAATTGAAGGCGCCGTACACATGGGGTTGGGCTATGCACTCACCGAAAACCTTCCGATGAAAGATGGTCGGCTGGTGTCCACAAAGCTCAGGGATTGCAAAATTCTGAGGGCGGATGAAATGCCGGAGGTGGAAGTGCGTACTGTGGAAGTCCCCGATCCGGTTGGTCCTTACGGTGCTAAAGGAATTGGCGAAATCGGCCTCGTACCCACTGCCGCAGCGGTAGCCAACGCTTTGTACCAATTCGATAAAATCAGACGATATAGCTTGCCCATGCAACGCAATGATCATCAATAGCTTAACTTTAAAACGGCAAATACTTTTAGACTCATGCCTCTTTTATTAAAAAACGCTACCTGGCTCGACTGGAAAACATTGATTTCGAAAAGAACAAACATTCTGGTCGAAGAGGGCTCCGAAAGGCCACTTCAATTCTTTGATAAAATTCCGGACGAACATATTGACATCCAGTGTATAGACTGTCAAGGTATGATCGCAACAAAGTCATTTGTCAATGCGCACCATCATATCTATTCAGCGTTGTCGCGCGGCATGCCACCACCGGAGGTACCTCCGGCCAACTTTTTTGAGAAGTTGCAACGCGTTTGGTGGAAGCTCGATAAAAACCTCGATAAGGAAATGACCGAAGCCAGCGCAATGTATTCGGCCATGATGAGCCTCAAAGCCGGTGTTACATTTGTTATTGACCATCACGCATCTCCAAATGCAATCTCCGATTCGCTTCCGACAATAGCCAGATCGGTTGAGCGGCTTGGGCTTTCACACCTGCTCTGCTATGAAGTCAGCGATCGTGACGGGATTTCAAGAGCTGCCGAAGGATTGGCGCATACCAACGATTATCTTGCTAAATACCAGGGACTTGTAGGATTACATGCTTCTTTCACCGTCAGCAATCAAACCATGAAACTGGCATCACGGCTTATGGAGAAATTCAATTCCGGAGTCCATATCCATTGCGCCGAGGATAAATATGACCAGGACCATTGTATGGTCAACTACAAAAGGACTGTCGTTCAGCGACTTAATGATTTCGGTTTTTTGAATTCTTCAAAATCAATCCTCGTTCATTGTCTTCACCTCAACAAAGAAGAAAAGAAATTAATTGCCAGCAACAACGCCTGGGTGGTTGAAAACATGGAAAGCAACCTGAATAACAAAGTGGGAATTTTTAACGCTAAAGGATTGGGCAACAATATAATGCTTGGAACCGATGGCATGCACAGCAACATGATTAGAAGCGCTCAGTATGCCTATTTTGCCGGTATGAAAATCAACCCCGTTTCTCCGATGGAGATCTATCTTAGATTAAGAAATGCTCATAATTATCTGCAGGTCAATAATTTCGAGGGGGATGGAGAAAACAACCTTGTCGTATTGGACTATAATTCGCCAACCGAAATCCACCAGCAGAATTGTGCCGGCCATTTTATTTACGGATTTGATGCCGGGCATGTGAAGCATGTCATTTCCAACGGAAAACTGGTGGTTAAAGATGGCAGGCTGACGATGAGCGATGAGGCTGATATCTTGCAATTTGCCCGTGCTATGGGAGATAAACTCTGGAGAAAAATTTCCAGTTAATTGTCATCAACAAGCAAAGCAGCACTCAGTTTTTATTCATAGACAATGGACGGTTTTCAGCACCTTTGATTTTCCATGCTTAATAACCGTTAAATTCCTGGGATTAAACAAGGGTCCGGCCCTGCAATTTTCTCCGGGAAACCGTCAAAACCCATGGAATAAATAGTAGTTTTGCAGCCAAATTTAAAATCACATTAGGAATGGATATTTTCAAGAAATTTAGCAACATGGGACCGCTGGGGAAGTTTAACCGCGAGAGTTTCGGATATTTTATGTTTCCCCGTCTCGAGGGTGAAATTGCTTCTCATATGAATTTCATGGGGAAGAACCGGCTGGTCTGGTCGTTGAACAATTATCTGGGTCTGGCCAATCATCCTGAAGTACGCAAAGCAGATGCTGAAGCCGCTGCGCAATGGGGTCTTGCCTACCCGATGGGTGCACGTATGATGTCGGGTCACTCGGTATATCACGAACAACTCGAGCGCGAACTGGCCGCATTCGAAAAGAAGGAGGATGCCTACCTGCTCAATTACGGCTATCAGGGAATGGTTTCTATTATCGAAACCCTCGTTAACCGGCATGATGTGATCGTTTACGACTCAGAGGCACATGCCTGTATCATTGACGGCTGCAGGTTGCATTTCGGAAAGCGCTTTGTTTTCCCGCACAATAACATGACTAACCTCGAAAAAGAGCTTGAAAGGGCTACCAAAATAATTCAGCAAACCGGTGGTGGTATTCTGGTAATTACCGAAGGCGTTTACGGAATGTCGGGGGATCTGGGCAAACTACGCGAAATTGTCGCGCTCAAGCAAAAATATCCCTTTCGTCTGCTGGTAGATGATGCACATGGATTTGGAACTATGGGGCCAACCGGCGCCGGAACTTCGGAGCATCTGGGTGTGATGGATGAGGTAGATCTTTATTTTGGAACTTTTGCCAAAGCCATGGCTGGGATCGGCGGATTTATTGCCGGTGATAAAGAGGCAATCGAGTTTTTAAGGTACAACCTTCGTTCTCAGATATTTGCAAAATCATTGCCAATGCCAATGGTTTTTGGCGCCCTCAAGAGGCTCGATATGATCAGAACCCGTCCGGAGTTGCGTGAAAACCTCTGGAAAGTTGTAAATGCGCTCCAATCAGGTTTGAATTCCAAAGGATTCAATACCGGCGGCACCGAATCACCGGTAACCCCCGTCATTCTCGAAGGTGGTATCCCTGAAGCCACTCATATCACTTACGACCTGCGCGAAAACTTCAACATCTTTTGCTCAATCGTTACGTATCCGGTGGTGCCAAAAGGAGTAATACTTCTGCGTTTGATTCCTACAGCAGTGCACACGATCGAAGATGTGGAATACACAATTGATGCTTTTTCGAAGGTCAAAGAAAAACTGGATAAAGGCCTTTATCCAACAGATAAGATGATTGATGCCGGGCAGTTTATGAAAACCCCCATTGCCTGATTTAAATCAAGTATTCATTGATGCTGAAAGACCCTACTATTGACAGGAATAAGCGGACAAAAGGTAATTTTTTCAGGATTGTCCTCAATTCCACCGCTTATTTCCTGATCTCATTCATCATTATGTATTTGCTCGGGCAGTTTCTTACAGCCATCGTCGCTTTGCAATACGACTACAAAAGCGTGGTTTATTATCACAAGCTTGTTTGGGCTATTGATTCCTATGACTGGACGGTTGAGTCGGTCAAACTGCTCTTTAGCCTGGCGCCTTTGCTTTCGCTGTTGCTTGGTATCATTTTCCTGATCATTTATATCATACTTTACGACGATCGCACCAATATAAAGCAGTTCTTTCTTTGGGGTTTTGCCCATGGAATGGTATGGTTCTTCGGTGCCCTGCTTTCAGGCGCAATTCTCGATCAGGGTATCGGGTATGTGATCATGTATATGTATTTCAAAGACACCGGAAAACTCATACTTTCACTGCTCGCATTGACTGCATTGCTGCTGGTAGCGGCTTTTACAACCAAGTGGTTCCTCTTCTCGGGCAATGCTTATTTCAATGAACTTAACGAGCATAACCGGGCTTTTTTTACCTTTAGTCAGATTGTTTTACCTGCCATTCTGGGCACAGCAATACTCATCGGCCTGAAATTACCCATGGTAAACTATTATGAGCTGTTCACACTCTTGACCATGCTGGCCTTCATAATCCCAATGATGACCAACTTCAGCAGTTTCAATACCTTTTATTTTGATGAAATTCCTATTGCAATCAAGGTTGATAAAAAAGCCATCATCACTGCATTCATTATGGTTGTGGCTTTTCGGATAGTTTTTGAATTCGGAATAGTCATCGGGTCATCCTCCTGAGTCTTGTCGTTAATGAATTTTTTTGTAATTTGGCTACCGAATTCATTAACCATTAGCCAAAGGAGGTAGTTATGCAAACTTACATGCTGTTCACCAAACTTTCTACCGATCTCTCTTACGAACTGAAAAACCGTGAGCGCCAGGGGCGTGCATGGATGGATCAGGTGAGGGAAAAATGCCCGCAGGTGAAATTCCTTGCCCATTATGCCATTCTGGGAGAGTACGATTTCATAGATATCTATGAAGCCCCCGATCCCGAAACCGCCGCTAAAGTGTCTATCATCAGCCAGGCTCATGGCGCAATGCACGCCAAAAGCCTGCTCGCCATCCCTTACAAGCGTTTCCTCGAGCTGGCAGAAGAGATTTAATGAGGGTGCTTTGAGCAAGAAAATCGGGGTAACACTTCTGGTGGCATTATCCCGTTTTGATTTTTAGTATCGGCCAAACAGGAAAGTCCGCCAGTTGCTGAAATAAAAAAAAGCCCTGCCATCTTTTCCAAAAGATGGCAGGGCTTGAAAATTACCGGAATGAACCGGCTTTAGTTTATCACTAACTTCTCAAATTTTATGGCTGTGCCGGATTGGATTTTTGCAACATAAATTCCTTTGGGATGCGAAGACAAATCAATCGAAAGCGGCAGATTAAAACTGTTGTAGATTTCATCGCCAAAAGCGTTGAAGATCCGGATGTTTACATTTTGATTCATCCCTTCGATGTTGAATACGCCTTTTGATGGGTTGGGATAAATCCTGAGTCCTGTCAATGAATTATCAGCGATCCCGGTAGCGCTCATCGTAACCGATTTTACTATTGAAATTCCATTCGATTCAAAAAAGCCCTTGTTCGATTCGTTTTCGTATGTTGCCGTGATGTCGAAAGTCTCGCCGGTTGACGGACGGTAAACTTTGTAAGTCAGGAGGTTGCCTGCAGCAAAACCTTCATTCTCTGTTGTGCTCATGTCATCGCCATTCAGGCTCAGGGTGAATGCGGCTGCAGGGTTGCCGATCAGGGCAGCTCCGGCACAAATACCCCCGGTGTTGAATCCGCCGATGATATCACCCGCCTGTAACGAACCCCCGCCAATATTGAAAAGCACCAGGTGCGATCCCGGAGTGACGATCACTTCATTCCAGGGGTTGATAAAGGTTTCGGGTTGATTGATTTCTTCCGGCTGCTCATTGGATTTCAGTGAGTTGTATGTTATGCTGCCGGTATTGTTCATTCTGACGTAATAAGCCTTACCGGGCAAAACGTTTCCAATTGTGTTAATTCCATAGGCAGGCCAGTAAACACCTAAACCGGCAATATCTTTTGCCATTTCAAACCCGCTAACGCCCGTGAAGAGACTGGTTATACTGTAATTGACCGGGCTGAGCACGGGAATAAAATTCCATCCTTGCTCCAGTTCAACCGTTTTGTTGGAGATTTCCTGCGGACCAATCGGTAAGGTCACCGCCTGATTTACCTTGATGGCATATCCGTCGTACTCGTTCCAGCTATTGAGTGTGTAAATATTTCCGCCGGGATAGTACATTCCGTTGAAGTTATAAAGAATATCCAGGTTATTCATTATCGGGCTTAATACCGAAGCCATACTGGGGTTGTTTGGTTTCAGGTAGCTGGAAATTCCGCTCCATCCTGCCGGAATGCTGATCATGTGCGAGAGAGGCTGTGTTCCGAATTCGTAAGCGCCCATGTCAGGCGGGTTGGAACGCATAGCTCCTGTAATGTCGGTGGGAACTCCCGGGATATAGACCCCAAGGTTATCCAGTGCCGGGTTTGTTGGGATCAGGTTCGTTTCGGATGTGAACATCGGATTGATGTCGGTGGAATTCACATCATACCCGGTGAAAGCTCTCCAATCATCAAGTGTTGGGTATTGTATGAAGCATATTCCTCCAACGCAATATTGCATCGCTATTTCACCTTGATAACCATCAATGTAATAATTGTTGTTTTCGGTGTATAACCCCGAAATGGTGTTTTTGAACATAATACCATAAGCTTTACCCCATGCATCCGGCCCTGGATTGGGATGATCATTGGTCATCGAGTTGCGCAGGATGTTATTGCGAACATCATAATCTTGTGAATTCACAAATGATTCATTCCAGAAAACAATACAACCTGATGATGGCGCATACGAATCAAAACCATAGAGGTATGGTCCGCTAAGGTGAACCGAATTGTGCCAGATGCGGATATTACCTCCCCGACGGATCATAATACCATGAGCCTGGGTAAATGCAGGACCAGGGTTAAGTCCCCAGGCGCCGATGTTATAGATCACATTGTTGGATATCTCTGCTACTGTTTCATTGTTGTCGTTATCATAACGGATACCCTGGCTGCCGGGTCCAGTGGAAATCCAGTCGTGAATGATGTTGTTAGTGATTTTAACATTCTTATTATGATCATAGGTGTAGATACCAAACTGGCTGACGCCATCATTGCCGCCTGCAGCGCCCATGATCTCATTGTCTGCAATGAGAATGTTATACGTTTGTGTAACAGCAATACCATACCTGGTCAGGTATTCATCTGGTTCGGTGGAGCCAATCGTGTTGCCGGTAATGGAAATATTGTTGTTTTTGGTTGTTGGTTGTGCAAATACATTTATTCCATTCTTTGCACTTTTTATCCAGTTGTTTTCGATCACAATGTTGTTGTACCCACCGCCAGTTGGCCCTCCGTTCTCATAGAATAGGAATACATATGTTTCAGTATTAATATCCAGATTGTTACCTATTAAATTGCAATTTTTAATGGTAAGATTTGTTGTTGCGTCACCACCCATTGTATTGGTGATACTGATCACACTGGCATTATATGAAGAGGAATTATTACGAAAAGTAAGATTTCGGCTGGTTCCGCCATTGTTTGAACCATCGAGTATCACATGATCAAGACCGATGAATCTGAGGATAGGTTGATATTGCACTGAGCCTGTAAAAGAAGGCGAGACCCCTACATTGGGTTTGATTGTGAGCGTATTGATGGGGCTGCTTCCTGCATTAGCATAAAAGTTAATGGGATAGGCTTCGCTTGGGTAGGTTGCATCATCCAGGATAAAAGTTACCGGCCCGCTCATATTTTTGCTGTTCAGATCATTAACGGCAGCTGTAAGGGTGGTGTAAGTTTTTCCAACTCCCACATGAAATACACCCGAAATGGTGTTAACATGTGAGTATGTAAATGGGCTGCTGGGAGGAGTAGCGCAGGCAGGCGGGTTAACGGAAAAGCCTGCGGCGCCCTGCATGGGAGTAGCGCCGACATTTGGCGGATTTTTGGTGTCCTGGGCTACAAAATAGTAAGAAATAACATCGCCTAACACAGTCCCACCACCAAAAGTAAAAGTGTAGGTGGTATCCGACACCCATGTGGCAGTTACTGCCTGGTAAACTCCGTTATTTTTCTTCCAGAACAGTCGCGGCAATCCGATACCTGAAGTAGGAACTCCTGTTCCATCCGTAATTCCGGTAGTAAGCGTCACAGGGTTTGCATTTGAAACGTTGGGTACCGGTGTAAAGTTGATTGCCGGAGGAATAAGATCGGAGGCAACACCGCCAAATTCATCAGCACCAATGTCGGGTGCATTGGGTGTGTAGAAAATATTTACAGGGTAACCCGGGTTAGGGAACCGTGGGTTGCCATCAATGTCTGTTGTAATTGCTAACGGTGATGAAACAACTGTTCCACCGGATTCACACTGCGTGGGAACATTGGTTTTCAGATGCAAATCGTATGGACGTGCAGCGATATTGACGAAAGGAGGTAATTCCGTGACAGACTGCAATTCCTGTGGTGTAATGAAGGTTTTATAATCAACCAATGTTTGAGCAGCAGTTGTACCATTGAAGAATATCAGATTTTTTGGCTCTGGTGTTCCTGCATAGAGGTTGTTGAAATTGGAAGTGAAGAAACCTGTGTTTGTAGTTCTCGATAGAATTGCAACCGTTTTCCCCATAGTCCCTGTGTTTTGACTTGTATTCACGAAAATATTGTTCCTCAGGTCAATTCCGTTGAGATTCATTGTTGCAAATGCGGCTGATCCGTAATTTGTTTGAGTTCCGTTTATCGTGGTGTTTAAATACACCGTGTTGTTGTAAACCCCTCTTACATTATTGGTTGCATCAACATAGATTCCACTGAGTACATTGTAAGCAACTCCCTCAGTGGCCTGAGATGCGGGATTTCTGAGATCGCTGATCATATTATTATAAATGTAGCTCGTACCCCCGAATTCACTCATGTAGATACCTACTAACCTGGAATAGATAGCTGAATTGCTGCTGCTGATGTTATGAACTGTATTATTGTAATAGTGGGACACAAGGCCGGGACTGGCTAAATATAAACAGCTTACCGAACCATTGGCTTCGGTATGATTTGTAAATGAGTTGTTGAAGATTTCGGTTTTTACTGATCCGTTAAAAGCGTTCCAAATGCCGTAAGTTCCGCCCTCAGACCCTATGATGTTGTTGTCAATGATATTATTGTATGCCTGGAGTGTGGTTCCATTTCCGGCTAAAAATAAATAATAGGTAATCCCTCCCTGTGGTGTTAATTGTATTCGTGAATTATTAGTAATTGTATTGTTGTAAACAGCTACTGGCCCCTGAACCTGTGATAATTTTTGGACACGGATGTATTGAATTTCTCCACTGGTAGGAAAACCCGATGCACCGCCAACAGTATTTCCGCTAACAACATTACCATAAACATTTGTAGTATAGCCAAGTAATCGAAGATGTATAAACCTTGCAACTGATCCATGAGCAAATGTGGAATACACACAGTCGGAAACTGTATTGTTGTATATGTTTGCAACATTGTTGGTCCCATTTTCACCCATCTCTATGTACATCGCATTAAGAGTATGGTTTCCATTAGGGTCATCAGTAGAAAAGTTCATCGAAACAGTATTGTTGTAAACATCGAAGCTGGCATTGAAGGCATCTGTAAGGTAGATACCGTAAATGTAAAAATAAACTGGGGAGTAATTGGTTACAATCGTAGTGCTGGTCACTGTGTTATTGGCCAGTTTCAGGTTATTTACTCTGCGTACATAAATACCATAACTATCAATGGGAGCGCCTCCAACATTGGTAATGACGTTGCCTCCATCCACCCCTATTTCCACATTTTGATCGTAAAAGGTGTAAGGGAATGCAGCATTGTGTCCCGAAACATGGATACCCATGTAGGAATTGTTTATTACGTTGTTGTAGATCTTAAGGTTGGAGTTTGTCCCTGTAATATTATTTACAGGTATCACATTAAAATTCGCTACAGTATGGTTGGCGGAATAGATGCCTTTGGAGTCGGGGTTGTATTTGTTAAGCGTTATCGTGCAGTTCCTGATGGTGATGTTCTGGGCGCCATTGGATGGTGATGTTTTTAAAATGGCGAATCCCCATTCCATCATGGACGTTGTGTTGGCATTGGTTCCGCTTTCCAGCAGATCAATGCCGTCGAAAGTTACATAATCGGTTCCATTGAAGACAATAATAGCATCCATTGTGCCGGTTCCTGCGGCTGCCCTGATGCTGGGGTTGTTTCCAGCGCCGGATTTCTGAAAAACAACCGGATTGGAAGCGGAGCTGGTGGCTGTAGTTATACGCCCGGATGTGGCGGTTGGAAATGCTTCGTTGTGGCCTGCATTTACGTTGAAGGTAACGCCACCGGGGCCTACACCGGATGTATTTAATGCGGTAATGGCAGCCGCAATCGTTGGATAATCGCCCGGAATTGTTTTAACTCCGGTGAGCGGTTGAGCAAACGAAACAGCGCTTAATAGTAGCGCCATAACGAGAATAGAAATTGATTTTTTCATAGAAAATTGAAATTAAAATTAGTTACTTCTTGAATGAAAAATTTTGATGCAAAGGTGGGCACAGCTTCCACATCCAACAAATTAAATTGCCCTACAAAACCAGTACACCACATCAAATTAGCCTTTACTTTAACTGTACATACCTTTCAATAGATTGATTTATAGGCTCTTAATTTAATAAATTAACTCCCGAAAAGTCGAAATTTGTTTGAATCTTATGATGGAATGGGTAAATGGGATATGATACTACTGGCTGGCGACTACCGACTTCTAACTGCTGACTGCCGACTGCTGGCTAATGACTGGCGACTTTTGCTCTGATAGATTTGACGGCAAAAAAGATTCATTTATTCTCTTGAATTTCTGATAAAAATGATTAAACCTGAAAAACTCATTGATCATAGAACATATTTGAAAAACAACAAATTGCTTTACCCCGTCCTTCAGTTCGGGGAAGCAGAAAGAAATAGAGAGTCCACGAGCTTTAGCCAATCATCTCTAAGTAGGATTTGCTTAAATAAGTGCACAAAAAAAAGCCGCAACTTGCGGTAGCGGCTTTTCAATCAACATTCAAAAAATTACAAGTTTACCTAACAATCAATTTACTAACTAAAGTTACATCGTTATATGAGATCTTTACGAAATAGATGCCTGATGTGGCTGAACTGAGGTTGATTTTTTGAGTTGAGCCGGTTTGGCTGGCTTCAATCAGTTCAGTGTAAATGACCTGACCTAAGCTATTTTCAACCTTAACTTCTACCCTTTGATCTACTCTCGGGATTTCGAGTGTGAAAGCACCATTACCCGGGTTTGGATAGAGTTTCATATCGCTGAGCTGGCCTTCGCCAATGCCTGTTGCATTCTCGCCCAGCTTCATAATCATGGATTGACCCATATCAGCAAATTTGCCAGAGTTGTTCAATTCTGCACTGTACTCAACATTGATTGCTTTTTCAACAGAACCGAAGACCTTGAAAGACATCATCTCACCATTGGTCAAACCATCAATGGCGCTGGTAGTGTTGTCGTCACCATAGGCCACCAAAAGGAGGTTTCCGGCTTCGCCATTGTACTGGGTCAAACCAACGCAAACGCCCTGAGCATTGAATACTCCGATGAATGTTCCTTTTTCCAGGCTGGCAAGTGCTGAACTATGTATGGAGATAAAATGCTGTTCACCAGACTGATTGTAAGTCCATGGAGCGCTTTCATAAACCGGAAGTCCGTTTACATTTGGATTGATGTCAGTTGATTTTACGCAACCAAATGTGGCTTGTCCTGCCTGGATCATATTCACCAGGTAAGCGCGTCCGGGAATAAGGTTTTGCAAAGTATAAATTCCTCCAACTGGCCAGTAAAGTTGTTGCGATGTGAGATCATAGGCAAAGAGCAGGTTGTTACCCAGCTGATTGAAGATGCTGGCTGCGCTAACCGACTCGCTGCACAATACCGGCATGAAGCTTGCACCTTGCGGTAGCATCACAGTTTTGTTCTCTGTCATTTCACCAAGAATACTGAAACATGCCTGTTCATTCATCTTGATCTTGTAACCCTTGTTTGGATCCCAATTAATCAACGTATTTATATTTTGAGAAGGCCAGTAGAAACCGTTGTTGCCAAGTAGTATCTGCATTTCTTCTTCAATGCCGGCCAATACCACTTCTATGTCGGTATTTTCAGGAGTAAGGTAGCTCGAAATGCCACCCCAGCCCATTGTGCTGCAAACAGTATGGAAATTGGGTGTGGTAGCGTTGGCTTCGGGAGCTGTACTTGAATAGTAGTTAGTACTATTCACCGACCATATCCTATAGTAATAGGTGGCGCTTGGGTTGAGGTTGGTGTGTGTAAAAGCTGATAGTGCGCCTTTATAGAGTACCGTACCATTACCGCCAATTACACTACCAACAGCGTAAGCAGTTCCTTGAGCAGGATTACCAAATACAGGCACAGTGTTTACAACAATCATAACATCGTTGTTGGCTGCGTTTTTGGTGTAGGCCAGGTCAATATCAACGCCGTTAAGCGTTGCAATGAAATCGTTTGGCGGTGCCGGCAACATTACCTCTTCTACTGTTATATCTTCAACGAACATAGCGCTTCCCGGAGCTACAGGAGTGAAGTTATGAATACCGACCCAATAAATACCAGTTGATGGTGGGATAATAAGCTGGCAGCTGATTTGGTTGTATGTGTTTACTCTTGGGAGTGCATCATTATAGTAAATTGGGCCATTGGTCATTCCTTCAACGGTATTACTGTTACCCCATTTCACCTCAACCTGATGGCTCGCACCATTTGAGTTCTGATTCCGGTACCAGAATTTCACGAGGTAAGCCTTACCTTCAGTCAATTCAAGACCATTTGTCAGGTACCAGTCATCCTTTGCAAACGCCGAAAAGCCACCATTTATACGCAATGAAATTACTCCAGTCTTTGCAAAACCAAAGTTCGCAAACCAAGTATCAAAATTATTCTGAACATCAATTACAGTACCGCAACCAACTGAAGTTCCGCCATATTCGAAACTTTCAAAGTACGGTATGGTTGATGTTGAGCATAAAGTTGCAGCATTGGCAGTTACCTTGGCTTGAGAATAGATATCCATGTTGGTCGGATCGTACGACCATGCCTGATAATAGTAGGTAACAATATTCGGCATCAAAGCGGTATGACTAAATGCAGTTAGTGGCCCAACATAAATTACAGTTCCACCATCCGGGAGTTCCATGCCGGGAGTGTAAACTTCACCGTTAACTGGTATGCCAAAGTTATCCCAGTCGTTGGCAATAATAATCACGTCGTTGTTATAGGCGTTTTTGGTCCAGGCAAGGTTAATCTGGGTTGCACCTACCGCGGTTGCTGTGAAACCTGATGGCGGAGCTATGTTGGTATTTGCACTGACGGTAATTCCTAATGAATAATCAGTTCCATCGTAAGAGAATGCTTTATAGTAGAATGTGGTGGCGCCGGGCAGGTTTGTATGGCTTGCAGGTGCAGCGGTGCCATTGTAAAGCAATGTCCCTCCGGCAAAAGGCTCGCCTGCTGCCGGTGGCGTTCCTGAAGGAGCAGTGAATTCACCTGTTGTACTCCAGACAATCACCACATCGTCATTGGATGGGTTGGTCGAGAAGTTTACATCAATCTGATGTGAACTTTGGGGTGTTGCAACAACACCACCCGGGTTAATCACACTGATTGCCATGCCATCAAACTCGTCTGCTCCGATATCGGGGGCAGATGACCTGAGGTCGCCGTCAAAGTCCGTTGTTATATTCACAGGACTGGTTATCTGGATTCCCCCGCTTTCGCATGGTGTGGGGAAGCCGTCAATCAGGTGAAGGTCATAAGGTGCAGTGGCTGCATTAACAAACGGAGGAAGATGTCTGAACGAACCTGATTCTCTTGCAGGGCCTACAAAAGCCTGGAAATCAACAAAGTTAAATGCTGTAGGTGGAATTGGAGGTATAGCAGAGGATAATCCGCCATGATAGAAAACAGCATGGAATTCATCCTCAACATCGCCGGCATAAAAAACATTGGCGTTTGAAGTCAATGGATAGGTGTCCAAACTTGCACTTGATCTGCGATAGGCTGAAGTAACCCCGATGCCATTAGGGGTTGAAAGATTTACTAAAATATTGTTTCTCAGGTCAGCAATGGGTTGTGCAGGAACAAAGACTGCGGAAGTAAAGAAGTTATTAACTCCTGTACTGGTTGCGTTGAGGAAAACCGTATTGAACTTGACATTCACGTTCTTTGGCTGCGTTGTCATTGTGATACCTGTAATACTATTAGTGGTGCCAGAAGCATTAAATGTTCCTGCAATAGGTGCTTTGAGATCCGAAACAAAGTTGTTGTAAATATTAATCAGCGTTCCATTATTTACGGAAATACCCGTATTGGCAACACTTGTTCCTCCACCGTAAACGGTCATGTCGTAAGTTTCGTTACTAAAAAAGTTGCTAGGATTACCATTGTTGATAATGAATGCAATCATCGCAGCGCCTGTTGTAGGTGTGGCTTCTAAATTACTGGCGTTTGCGTAAACTTTGTTATTAAATGCATTGGTTAATTCCGAGCCACCAACCTGCATTCCGGTAAATTGACCGTTAGTGCCTGTTTTAGAATTGTTGTGAACGAGGTTGTCGTATACATTTTGATTCACACCCGACCCAGAGGAAATTCCGATAAATGATCCTGTTCCTGCGATCGCGTTGTTTCTTACAATGTTATCGTACATGTTGATGTTAGTAACCTGAGCAGCATTAGCTATACCTGTAAAAGATACAGATTGGGTTGTAACTGGTGTAGTGCAATTCTCAACGATGTTTCCATAAATATTACCTGTATCTCCGGTTTCACCAGCATAAATATTGATACCGTTTAGGCTTCGATTATATGCTCCTGTAGTTGGTGTTGCCGGTTGCAATGTAACTGTGTTGTCATAAGTATCGCAGCTATTTGTGTTCTGGATTAAAATACCATACAAGGTATTACTTGCTAAAGCATTTGTAAAAATTGTATTGTTGGCCACTTTCAGGCTCTTCTGATATCTTGCATTAATGGCCGTGTTATCAAAATCTGTTAATGTATTTCCACCGTCAACTCCAATTTCGTTGTTAAAGTCGTAGAGAGCAAGGCTTTGAACTGATCCGGAAATTCTTATCCCGTAAGTAACATTCGAAATGGTATTATTATTGAATTTACAGTTGCCAAGTAAATCGCTAAGATCACTCAAACCAGAAATACTTGCGATAGCTGTGCTTGTATGATTACCGGCGTAAATACCATGCGTGGTTACGAAGGTGGTGGCCGTAAGGAACTTGTTCATGGTGATAGTACAATTTTTAATTGTAACATACTGACAACCGTTAATAGGCGCTGTGGTGCTTGCTTTAAGCAGTGCATAGCCAAACTCCATACGGGTGGTTTGGTTGGCATTGGCAGCATTTTCCTCAAGGTCGATGGCATCAAAAGTGATGTAGTCACCACCTGCAATCACAATAATACCGTCATTGGTGGTACTTGTACCCACGCCGGCAGTAATCTTTGGATTGTTACCAACTCCGCTTTTCTGGAAAAGAATTGGATTTGCCTCCGTACCTGTTGCGGTAATTAAACCAGACAACGCAGTAGCAAAAGTTTCAGTGTGGCCGGCAGCAACGTTGAAAGTAACACCACCAGCGCCAACACCATTGGCATTCAAAGCAGCAATTGCTTCTGCAACTGTTGCATAATCGCCCGGAATGGTCTTTGGCCCTGAAAGCTGGGCAAAAGTTGTTGCGCTGATGAGCAGCGCAAGCATTAAAGTAAAAAATGAACTTTTCATGTGATTTAGTTTTAGTTAAATAAATAGAATTAAACCTTCTTATCTGATTGATTGATCGTTTCGATGATCTTTTCGAGCACTTTGTTCTGCCTCTTCTTCATTTTGATAAACTCTTCAATGCTGACTATTTCGTCTGGGTTACCTGTGGGCTCTTCGGATAAAATTTCCTCATTTCCTGAATCCTCCTCCAAAGGTTGATCCGGCGGTATGTGATCCGATTCCTTTAATCTGGATTTCTTTTTAAATAATTGATCGGCAATTTTCATGTGTCGGTTTGAAGTGAGAAATGATTTTCTCAATCCGGTGCAAAGTTGTAGTGATTTACACCACTCACCAAACTAAGAGCCTACACAAAACCATGACATCTGAAAATTGATACCTGAACATTACCTGTACAAACAGCATAATGAACTGGTTTACATTAATTTAATAAAAATGTAAATTGTGCTCGAGCAGGAAAAATGAAGGTTGATTCTGGTGTGTTTTGGGTTACAAAGTCGACAGAAAGGTAACCAGATTAACATCTGAATTGGCGATGCCCAGTTTTTGCCTCAACCGGTAGCGGGCCGTTTCAAGAGAAGTGACCCGCTGTCCGGTTAACTCGGCAATATCTTTGGATGACATATTCAATCGAAGAAAAGCACAAAGCTTAAGCTCATTGGGGGTGAGCGTCGGAAATTTCTCCAGTAATTTATTGTAAAAATCACCGTGAACTTCTTTGAAACGCATCGAAAACTCCTTCCAGATTTCTTTTTCCTGGCTTTTCTGAATTTCGACAGCCACTTTTTTTATAGTGTCTTTGCTCTCGGGTGAGGTAGTCTCTTCATCAATTGAAATCAACTTTTCTGAAAGGCCGGCAAGCATTTCATTCTTTTTCATCAGCGACATCACGTTGAGCACCATCTCTTTATTCTTAAATTCGAGTTCCTTCTCATAGTTTGCTTTTTCGAGCTGCATTTTCCTGGCTTTCAGTTTTAATTGCTTCCATATTAATACGATGATAATCAGGCTAAGCAATAAGACTGTGGAAATGATGAATATGGCAGTGTTTCGGCGCTGACGGGCTATTTTAAGTTCGTTCTCAATTTTTTCAAACTGGTATTGCAGTTCAAGTTTTGTCAAAGTTTTTTGTTTTTCTTCAAGAAAAAGACTATCCTGGTATTGTTGCTCAAGAGAAAAATACCGAAAAGCAGCAGCAGAATCACTTTTGGCAAGGTTAAGCTTTGAAAGTAAACCTGAGGATAAGACTATGATTTCTTTGTAATTATTTTCCATTCCGATTTTCAAGGTAATCACTGCCAGGTCTTCACTTTGTCTCATTTGTCCTGAAGCGAAGTAAACTTCAGCCAGCATAAGTCTTGTCTTGACCAGTCGCAGTTTGTTCCCAAGCTTCTCAAACATCTTTTCGGCAGATTGCAGGTTTGAGATGGCAACAGGGTATTGTTTCATTTCAAGGTAAACATCAGCTATGTTCAGATAATTACTTGCGACCAGGTAGGAATTCTCTTCCTTAAGGTTTATGGCCAATGCTTCTTCAAAGATTTCAAGAGCCCTGTCATACTCTTGCTTTTCAAAGTAAACTTTTGCCAGATTATTCAAATTGCTGGCAATGCCCTCATTACTATTGATTTCCCTTGCAATTTCGATGGATTTGGTATAATATTCAACCGCTTTATCATAATCATTCTGGTCGAGGTAAAGCGTCCCAATTCGGCATAAATTGGCGCCAATACCCTCTTTATCATCGAGTTTTTCATAGATCTTAAGGCTGGTAAAGAAATGCTCCGAGCTTTTTGCCTGATATCCAATGTCATAATAGATGATTCCAATGGCATCTGCTGCAAGTGCCTGATCCAGTAACAGATTTAACTCTTCGGCCAACGCTCTGGTTTTGGTTGCATATTCCATTGCATTGTTGAGATCGGAAAGATAATAATAAACCTTGGCTAAGTTATAACTCGCCCTAAGCTCCTGATTTTTATCTCCTTCTTTTTCGGCCAGTTTATATGCTTCTTCTGCATAGTGAAGTGACTTGTTGATGTCGTAGCTGAACAACTTTTCAGATAAATCCATCATCAGGTCAAACTTTTTCTGATTGTTCTGAACGCCGGCCAACACCTGTTCCAGGCTATCAATACTATTACTTACCTGAGCCGCCACAGCAAGTATGGTAAGCGAAAAGAACACAAGACAGATCAACTTTTTGAAGGGCATGAGTAATTGTAAATATTTTAAACAGACAAAAATAGTTTTATTTTTCATTAGCTTTTACTGGCAAGTATGTCTTCGGCGAAATCACTTTCAAAATAATTACTTGTGTTACTTTTGCCGTTATGAACATTTCCGTTTTTGAGTTGGAAACGCAGGTTACCAGGTTTTTGTTTGTTGCTGTGTTTATGTCCGTATTTACGCACATGGCTTCAGGCCAGCGATTGTATAGAATAGATAGCCTGAACAATCTGATTTCCAGTACCAATGTGGACACTGTTAAGGTATTGGCCCTTATTAACTTATCCAAAGAGTACAAAATTGCCAACCCCGACTCGGCAATGACCTATTCGCTTGAAGCAATGAGGATTGCCAAAGAAGCAAAGTTCACCAAGGGAGTAGCCGCGGCTTATTATTCATTGGGGGATATTGAAGTTTCGCGTGATGCCACCGAACAGGCAAAACTGTATCTTTTAGAGTCTGTTAAATATTATCAGCAAAGCGACATCGAAAGCGAGTTGCCACGGATTTATATTACTATTGGAACGCTGCACTCCTTCAGGGATGAGTTAATCGAAGCGCTTGATTATTTTCAGAAGGCGCTCGGGATTGCCGAAAAACTTCAGCTTCGTCAATTGGAGGTACAGGTCAACAACAACCTTGGCGCTGTTTACAAAAGCCTCGGGAAATTTGATAAAGCGCTGGCGTGTTTTAACCGTGCATTAGAGATCAGCACCAAAATGGGATTAAAAGATGAGATATATTACCTCTATGGCAATCTTGGAATCCTTAATGCCACGATGGGTGACATGGAGCTGGCAGAATCTTATTTTATCAAGGTACTGCAATTATCCCGGGAAAATGGCGATGAAGTGGCAGAGGCTTTTGCTTTGGTTTCGCTTGGCGACTATTACATTGATCTGAAAAACTACCGGCAGGCACTAAGTTTTTACGAACTGGCTTCCGGTAAGATTGATGTGGTAAATGCCAATTATACCGGTCCGAAATCCTATTACCTCGCCAATGTTTACAGCGGTATTGGAACGGCTCAGTTTGAGCTTAAAAACTACTCTGCTGCAATTGGGTATCTTACAAAAGGATATGAAATTGCCAGTGAATCAGGGCTCACTTCCATTGTGGCCAAATGTGCCGATAATTTGAGTTATGCTTATGAATACCGAAACCAAACCGAAGAGGCGCTGAAGTTCGCTCGCATTCACCAGGCCATGAAGGATAGCCTTCAGAATATGGACGTCGTCAGAAAGGTCACTGAAAGGGATATGCAGAATAAATTCGATCAACTGATGGCCGAAAAGGAATTTGAACAAACCCTGAATGATATTGCTCAAAATCGGAATAAAACCTTTTACCTGATGATGATCGGGGGATCAGTTTTAGGTCTGGTGATCTTTATGTTGCTCTTCCTGCTTCAGATAAATAAAAATAAAAGGGTTAGGCTGGAATCGGTAAACCTGCAACTGGAAAAGGAAAAACTGAACAATGATCTGGCTTACAAGAACAAGGAACTGACCACCAATGTGATGTACCTGCTCAGAAAAAATGAATTGATCCTCTCGGTAACCGACAAACTAAAGAAAGCCAAAATGAGTTTCAAATTGGAGAA
Source organism: Bacteroidales bacterium (assembly GCA_036794825.1). GTDB lineage: Bacteria > Bacteroidota > Bacteroidia > Bacteroidales > 4484-276 > RZYY01. Next base: position 77,433 of record DAIRGA010000006.1, read on the forward strand.
CAGGAAGCTGGTGGAGGATGTCATCCGCGATTTGGAGGCCGCTTCGAAAGGTGATATCTGGAAGGAATTCGAGTTAAGATTCCAGGAAGTTCACTCCGACTTTTACAAAAAGCTAAATGAAATGTTCCCCGATCTCAGCCCAAACGAACTAAAACTCTGTGCATTTTTACGACTGAACATGTCAACTAAAGATATTGCAGCGATTACCTTCATGTCGGTCAACAGCATCAACATTGCACGGCACAGGTTGCGGAAGAAACTAAACATCGAGCAGGACGAAAACCTGATAACCTTCTTGTCTTCATTGTAAAAAAACCGGCCGCAGGTTGCCCCGGGCCGGAATTTACAGAGAATTACACTTAATAAGTCAGTGCCTTTATTTGATTACCAGCTTGTTAACCGTTACTTCATTGCCGGTCATAAGGTTAACAATGTAGGAGCCTTTTGCCAGGCTGCCTACGTTGATGGTAAGCGAGGATGATGTCTGGGTATAATAGACTTCCTCGCCAAGCAGGTTGAAAATCCTGATGGTAGCGGGGCTTCCGATGCCTGAGATGTTGAGGGTTTCGCTGGCAGGGTTGGGGTAAATGCGGATGGTGGATGCGCTGGCATCTTCCAAACCTGTGGAGCCCGTCTTCACCGACGAGATGGCAGCGAAGCTACCTGCCACAAAGTTTCCTGAAATGTTGTCGAGAGCAGGGCTGTAATCCACTTCCAGGCCGGTTACATCGCCTGTGGCAGCGTTCATAAGTTTAAAGCTGATGGCATCCTGATCGCCGAAGCCCTCTTTTTCCACCGAGCTGAAATCGTCGCCAAAGAGGGTGATGGTCTGGTTCTCACCGGTTGAGGTGATCTGAAGCTCTCCCCGGATATTTCCGTTCTGGTCAAATGCTCCGATGATGTCGCCGGCAGCAAAGTTACTTAGTGATCCGGCCATAAAAACGGTGATTTGTGACGAGGGAGTCATGCCAATAGTTCCCCAGGCTGACCCGATGCTGTTGATTTGCGGCGGGAAGCTGCTGTTGCCCTTCATCTGGCAGGCCGGGAAAGTAATCGTTAACGGGCTGACCAGCTTGATTTTGTAAGCCTTGCCCGGGTAGAGTGTCTGCAGGGTGTACACCTGGTAAGCCGGCCAGAAAATTCTGGTTCCTATCAGTTCCTGTATGATGACCACCTGTGGCAAATTATTGACAAACAAATCCATTACGTTCAACGGGCACTGGCTCAGCACCGGCAGGTACGACCAACCGGCAGGCAGGGTAATGGTGGTTTGCGCGTAGTTTAGTCCGGCGATGGTGAAGTCGGTGCCGGCTGCGAATTTGGCGGTATAACCCGACTGGCTGTTCCAGTTGCCGATGGTATTTGCACCCTGCGATGGCCAATACATTGAGGTCAGGTTGCTAAGGATGGTAAGGTTGTTTACAACAGGGGCAAATATACTTACCACATCGGGATTGGTGGGAATAAGGTAGCTTGACAGGCTGTTCCATCCCTGGCTGAAGGTATATTGCTGGAAATAGGCGGCCTGCAGACTGGTTAGTTTTGAAAGTCCAAAGTCGGTAAAGTTGCCCTGGTTTGGCATGGTGGCATCATAAGCAGCCATTGCAGCATACTGCTCAACGGATCCGCATTTTACCAACCGCCAGATAAAGGTTTCGCCAGCTGCGAAGCCATCTTTTTCGGGTGTCGTCGGATCATTTCCAAAAACATTAAATCCTACACCGCCGCTGTTCCATTGAATGGCTCCGCCACAGGCTTCCTCACCATTGCCGTCGAGATAGAAAACTCCGATCCAGTCGCCGTTGGCCAGCGGTTCACCAAAGATTTCGGGAACGACATTAGCCGGAATGCTGATGGTATGGCTCAGGCCGGTTTGTGTGTATGTCCACGGCTGCGGACAGCCAATGGTCATACTTACCGGAACCATCACTGTGGGGTTGGCCGGATCGCTGGTTACCACCTGAATCTCAGTATTCCACTTACCGTCGGGGAAGGAGGGCCTTGCTTCAAATCCAACATTGATGTGATCCGATTGTCCGCCCTGAAGCACGCCGCTGTATGTTGTCCTGCCATTCACCTTCAGCCAGTCCAGCGGAATATCCGATGCTGTGATTTTCACATTATCCACACCCCAGCGTGAACTGCTGTTTCCGGCGTAATAGAATCTTACTTTCATCTCAGGATTGGCGTATTGAGTGATATCTATCACCTGTGTAACAGGACTTCCCCAGTTACCAATGGTAAGCGTTTTCATGTAGAGAACGGATTGCCAGGTGGCACCGTCCCACACAAAAACCTCGGCATAATCAGGGGCTCCGGTGGTTGTTGTTCTGATGTATACCTGATCGAAGGTTAAAAACACATTGGAATAGTCAGTGCCATTAAAAGCAGGAGAGAGTAGAGTTTCGGAGCAAACATCGGGAAAGAACCGCCCAACAAACATATAATTGGTGCCGTTCATGTTGTTCTGTGCGGCGCCGGGTTGTGCAAGCTGCCATTGCGATTGTGGCGATGACTCTGTGCCGTTTATGATGCTCCATGCAGAAGGAAATCCTGTTTCAAAATTTTCATTGAGCAAGGTAGTTATTGCATCGGAATAGTTTTGAACGGACGCTGTGAAAACCAGCGGCAGGTCGCCATGGTTTGTGATGGTCAGGATTTCGGTAGTTGTCTCACCCGATTCCAAAGCAACATCAATTTTATCAGGGTTGATGCCGGCTTCAACACCAGTGTAGGTTTTAATGCTGATATCATCGATCAGCCAGCCGTATTTGTTGGTAGAATTATCCGAAAACAACCGGAAGCGGATGACCACGTTGTTGCTTCCGCTGAAGGCCGATAAATCAAAGTTTTCGTTTCTCCACCAGGTGTTGTCGGGGGTTTCGGCGCCTGTGCCCCATGCGGTGTACGACAGCTCACTAAAACATGGACCGTCGGGCAGGTTTTGTGTTGGAACAGCGTAATTTCCAGTGCCAAGGTAGGATTCAGCGGGCAACTGATCAAAGGTTGCTCCTCCGTCGGTAGAAATCTCAACATAACAGTGATCGCGATTTCCTTGTGTTTTGGCAATGTGCCAGAAGGAGAGGAAAGCATTGGATTTCCCGCTGAGATCAAATCTCCGTGAGATTAGCAGAACATTGTTGTTGGTAAAACCATACTGATTTCTGATGCTGTTGGGCACCGAAGTATATAGTGCAGAAGACAATGACCAATTTGTAAGGTTTGAGGGTGGGTTGATGGTGTAGGTGATCTGCGGATCAAAGTTTTCGGTGAATGGAAGCGGTGAATACAACGTCGGCTGGCTCATGAATCTTGCTCTCGGGCTCCACTGGCTCAGCACTCCGCCTCCGCAATCGGCGCGCATGAAAACATCATAAAAAGTCATAGCAGATAAACCGGTCATTACATAGCTGTAATTGTTGCCCGACAGGTCGTATGTGTAGGATTGCGTCTGATTGCCGGTTCCCGGAGTAAAACCATAAGGACCCACTTCAATCTGCCATTTTGTGGCTTCGCGGCTTTCGGTAAAGTTAAGCCTTGCCTGGGTTTCGGTGATGTCGGTGATGAAAAGATCTACCGGATTTAGGCAGTATGGCAGAAGGCCTATGCTGATATTGTCCAGGTTTACCTGAGTTGTGTTGCTAAGGTCGCCTAACATAAATGCAATGTAGTTGTCAGTGCCGGTGTAATTATTGAACCAGACCTCAAATTCTGCCCAGTTGGTTGCAGGAAGAATGGTCTTTATCGGGTTGAAGGAGTTGAAGTCGAGCGGGTTGGAGAGCGTACCCACAATAACCGTTTGCTCGGCTGCCGTGCGCTTTGCAAAGAAGTTCAGTTTCACCTCTTTTAAGCTTCCACCTGGTACAGCCAACGGCGGGCTGATAAGCATCACTTTATCGTTGGACGAACTCACAGACATCATAAAACTGTTTGGGGAGCTGTACCCGCCATAGGTTTGTATGCTGGCGGTGGCGTTGGTGGTTTTGGTAACCAGCCAGCAGGATGGGATGGAGGTGGAGGCATCAAAGTTTTCGAACAACGGAATCGCAACCGGTAAACATGCAGTGCGGAACATACCTTTGTTCGACCAGTAGCTTACGCCTCCGCCGCCGCAAACGGCCTGCACATAAAAGTCGTAGGTGGTGGAAGGATCCAACCCCTGGAACGTAAACGGATTAGTGGTGGTTGTTGAAAAGTTACCGGTTATTGCTGTTCCGGTGGGAACTGCCTGAATGTTCCACGCAGAGGCTGTGCCCTGCTCGGCCCAGGTTACAGTGGCTGTTGTCTGGCTGATGCCGGTTGCAGTAAGATTTTTTGGACGGACACAGGTGGGTATTTCGCTAATGAGCACATCGTCAATAAAAACGTACCGGTAAGTGTTTGGCCCCGGAGAGGTAAACTTCACGGCAAGGTACTTATCGGTTCCGTTGTAGGCCGAAAAAGGAATATCAATCTGCTGATAAACAGTTGAGGTGGTAAATGTTGTAAACTCAGTGTAGGAAAGCGGATTGGTATTATCGCTCATGGTTCCTACTGATATTGTGGTTACCCCTCCGTTGCCTTTTACCATCATCGAGAGATGTAATGTGGCGAGTGACACCGCCATCTCGGGCATGACCATGAAACTATAGGCATTCGGATCAGCTTCGTTGGACATCAACCAGCAATTGGGTGCACTGTAGGCATTTGAAGTGGCTACTGTACTTTGTGCAGCATACCATTGGTTGTTCTGATACAGCAAATTCCAGCAAAGCGGAACCACTTTCGTCGTGTCACCGCCATAGTTGGGGGCAGCCAAATTGTCGAAATTCATGGCTATTGGAACGTTCTTCGGCAGACATTCGGTAGAGAATTTCCATACCGGACCGGCCAGCTGAAGGCCTGCATCGTTGCGAACCACAACCTGCCAGAAGAATTCTGTTCCGCTTTCGAGTGTTCCAAAGCTGTAGGAGCCTGTGGCGCCTGCCGGCTGATTGTTCACCACTTTTACGGCCGGCGGATTGTTGGTGTCGAAATAGAGATCGTAGTAGCTTGAGTTGGCGCCAAAAGTCCAGGAAATACTCCCGACATTGATCGAAACATTTGAAGCATTGTTTGCAGGATTTGGGAGTACCGGAGGATCGGGAAAAGCAGGCGGCAGGTAGTGAACGGTTACTTTCCAGGTGTTGTTGAGCACCCTTTCATAAAGCTCGCTGCAACCCGGAACTGAACCGAATGTGCTTCCGGCATGAAGCTGGAAAACGATGTCACCTCCGCCGGCAACACCATTTGCAATGGTTAGGTTGTTGCGGGTGTATTTTAAGACCCCGGAAGTGTAATCGGTATTTTTGAACACTGTGGCCTCGGGTAATCCTCCCGGTGAAACACAACGCAGTTGCGATACCTGGAAGGCTTTGTAGGAACCCGGCAGCGCTTCGAAGTCATACACAACATCCACTCCGGTGATCGTAGAACCGGCCGGTATGTTTACTGACAAGATTCCCGGACAGGAAGAGGAGTGTGACGGAAGCTGAAATGATCTGTCAGCCTTAATATTTCCAAGCGAATAGGTTGCACTGGCTTGTGAAGCCTGCCCGTAGGCAAGACTGAATGTTGCCAGAAGAAGCAGAAAACTGCAAAGCGTACTTTTTACGTTCATGATATTGAAATTATTGTTGGAGAAGAATGAATTCAAGATTTGTTGACAAATTACAGCATACTTTCTCACCTAATTAAAATACTAACCGCCTACATTATCTGTACAGCGATCACAAACCCTATTTACATATTATTTCAAATGTTGGTATTGTGCTGATAATCAGAATGAAAATCCGAAACTGAATAAGATTCAACCGACTATGGAATTAATGTTTTAATGGATCATTTTCGGGATTGAGTGTGAAAGTTCGATTTCATCTCTTCAAATAACCATTCATCGGAAAACCGTTTGTTTTACAATTGATGGAAATTCGGATTTATGTTATTGATATTCCCTCAGATAAACGAATGTGTAAGCGAATGTAAATAGAGATTTTCAAAATGTACATACATTGTACAGGCTGGTAATTTTTTCGTTCGATCTAATGGCGGTTACTTTGCCAAAAAATTTACTTCGTGAAAACAAACGAGCACATAGAAGTTTCAAAAAGTAAAAAGGTTAAAGACGAGATTGATGAAAAAATTGATCGTCTTCACAAGCATTATGAAGCAGAATCCATCGCACTGAAAAAAATTCTCGATGGATTGGATAAAATTGAGAAAACCAAAAACAACAATGGTCTCAGCGATAATAGCCTCCAACGCTGAGAACCTTTAATCTTAAATCAATAGCAAAATAATTCAAAAACTAAATCCAATAATTATGTCAATGAGCAAATTTTTACTGAAAGCATTTGTGATGATTTTCATCATGAGCTTGTCAGGATTAGTAACAGAAGCCCAAAATTCTGACAACAGAGAAAAAACCCCCGGAACGACGGATGGCGCTATTTTTATCGCTAATCCAAATCCATTGTATTTTGATGACACCTACATTTCCAGCCAGTCGATTCAAACGCTCACCTTTTTTAATGCAGGTGATGTTAATCTGGTAATCACAGCAGGAAATTTCAGCGGACCTTTTATGACCAACAACAGTTTCCCCATCACCGTTGCACCCGGAGCAACCTGGGATCAGGCAGTAATTTTCAAGCCTTTTCAACTGGGTTTAATCGAGGGAAGCGTTACCTACACCTCCAACGACCCGGTGAACCCACAACTCACCGTATCGCTGATTGGCACCTGCATCAACACTCCTATTAATGGTTGGGAATGGATCTATACCGGTTACAACTACATCCTGACCGACATCGAATTTCCTGAACGCCAGAACCTTATCGGTTACACAGGTGGACAGAATCTGACAACTGGCCAATTGGGCATCATGCTCAAAACCACTGATGGCGGTGATTCATGGGCACAGATATCACCAGCCGGAATCAAAGGAATCGAAAGGTTCAGTTTCCCAACGATCAACGTAGGATATGCTGCCGGTTTTGACGACCAGATTCTGAAAACCACCAACGGCGGCCAGACCTGGCAACCCCTGAATGTTGTGAGCAATGTCTATTACTACTCCAGCATCGAATTTAAAGATGCCAACAACGGAATCATCCTTGCCAAAATGGCTTCAGGTGATCCGAAAACCTTGTTCACCACCAATGGCGGCGCTACCTGGACCGAGGGCGCCGGAAACCAGGCATACGAAGATGTGGTATGGGCCGGAGGGAATACATGGTACACTGCAGGAATTCAGAATGTCTGCAAGTCAACCAACAACGGAGCCACCTGGACAACAGTTTATACACAGGGGCAGTTGCTAATAGGCGCCCATTTCCTTACTCCGGATTATGGTATTGCCACCGGAGACTATGGCCAGATCATCACCACCAGCAATGGCGGGCAAACCTGGGAAACAGATATCGTTGCCGACTGGCTTTTCCGTAAGCCTTTCGTTTGGGACACCGACACAGCTTATGTTACCGGAACACCGGAATATATCTATAAAACCACAAACGGCGGTCAGACCTGGAACTCCGATTTCAACGGAAACTGGCAGAAAGCCTTTTACAAAATTACCTTTACCGACAACTACACCGGATTTGTTGCAGCCAGCGGGGGTATTGTCCTCAGAAAGAAGCCGGCAGTTGTTACCCAGCCGGAAATTACAGCATCGCCAAATCCCATGGAATTTGACGTAACCCTTGTGGGTACAACGGCTCAGCAAACTCTCACCATTCAAAACACCGGAAATGCCCCGCTGAGTGTAACCAATATCACCACCACCAATACGGTTTTCAATGTGAATATGACCTCATTCACCATTCAGCCCGGACAATCACAGAATATTACCGTAACATTTGCACCAACGGCTGCCGGTACAGTATCTGGTAACCTTCAGATCGTCAATAACAGTGCTGCCAGCCCATACAACGTTGCGGTATCCGGTATCGGAATGGTTACAGGCCCGGCGCCCGTTTTCATTGCAAACCCCAATCCATTGTATTTTGAAGATACATACATCAGCAGTCAGTCGCAGCAGACACTTACCTTCTTTAACGCAGGCAATGCTAACCTGGTGATTACATCAGCTACATTCAGCGGTCCGTTTGAGACTTACAACAGTTTCCCCATTACCGTTGCACCGGGAGCCACTTGGGATCAGGTGATTCATTTTAAACCATTTACATTGGGTTTAATCGAAGGAAATGTAACCTACAACTCCAACGATCCGATTAATCCGCAACTTACCGTTTCGTTGGTTGGAACCTGCATCAACACCCCCATAAACGGATGGGAATGGATCTATACCGGTCACAACTACATCCTGACCGACATCGAATTTCCTGAACGCCAGAACCTTATCGGTTACACAGGTGGACAGAATCTGACAACTGGCCAATTGGGCATCATGCTCAAAACCACTGATGGCGGTGATTCATGGGCACAGATATCACCAGCCGGAATCAAAGGAATCGAAAGGTTCAGTTTCCCAACGATCAACGTAGGATATGCTGCCGGTTTTGACGACCAGATTCTGAAAACCACCAACGGCGGCCAGACCTGGCAACCCCTGAATGTTGTGAGCAATGTCTATTACTACTCCAGCATCGAATTTAAAGATGCCAACAACGGAATCATCCTTGCCAAAATGGCTTCAGGTGATCCGAAAACCTTGTTCACCACCAATGGCGGCGCTACCTGGACGGAAGGCGCCGGAAACCAGGCATTCGAAGACGTGGTTTGGGCCGGAGGAAATACATGGTACACCACAGGATACCAGAATGTTTGCAAATCAACCAACAACGGAGCTACATGGACTACCGTTTACACCCAGGGTCAGCTGTTGCTGGGAGCTCACTTCCTTACTCCGGATTTTGGCATTGCCACCGGGGATTATGGCCAGATTATCACCACCACCAACGGCGGACAAAGCTGGGAAACCGACATCGTTGCCGACTGGCTTTTCCATAAACCTTTCGTATGGGACACCGACACGGCTTACGTTACGGGAACTCCCGAATATATCTACAAAACCACCAATGCTGGTCAGACCTGGAACTCTGATTTTAACGGAAACTGGCAGAAAGCCTTCTATACCATTATCTTTACCGATAACTACACCGGATTTGTTGCCGGCAGCGGAGGTGTCGTTTGCAGAAAGAAACCTGCAGTTATTCCTGCACCGGTTATTTCAGACACACCCAACCCGCTTGCATTTGGCAATGTAAACGTTGGAACAACCGCCAATCAGACCCTTACAGTTCAAAACACAGGAAATGCTGCATTGCAGGTAACCAACATCACTTCAACCAATCCCGTGTTTACGGCATCTCCAGCCTCATTCACCATCCAACCGGGAGGAACGCAGAATGTTACCGTGTCATTCCTTCCAACCGCCGCCGGAGCCGTCAGTGCGAACCTTCAGATTGCCAACAACAGTGCAGTGAATCCTTACCTGGTGGCTGTCTCAGGAACCGGCGTTGCCACCGGCCCGGCGCCAGTGTTCATTGCCAATCCCAATCCATTGTACTTCGATGACACCTATATTGCAAGCCGGACACAGCAAACACTCACATTTTTCAATGCCGGAAATGCAAACCTTGTTATCACCTCTGCATCATTTAGCGCACCGTTTGAAACCTACAATAGCTTTCCGATTACCGTTGCTCCAGGAGCAACTTGGAATCAGGTCATTCAGTTTAAGCCATTTACGTTGGGATTAATTGAAGGTAGTGTAACCTATACTTCTAACGACCCGATCAATCCGCAATTAACCGTTTCGCTAATCGGAACCTGCATTAATACACCAATTAACGGTTGGGAATGGATTTACACAGGCTATAATTATATTCTCACCGGTATTGAATTCCCTGAAGGTCAGGATCAGATTGGCTATACTGGCGGTATGTCTGTTACATACAACGGACTTGGCGTTGTGTTAAAAACCACTGATGGCGGTGATACCTGGACATCAACCACTCAACCTGGAATTGATGGAATCGAAAGCATCAGCTTCCCCACTTTACAGGTTGGATACGCCGTGGGCTGGTCAGATCAGATATTAAAAACAATGAATGGCGGCCAGACATGGCAACCTGTTGACGTTGTTACCAATGTTTTCTATTATTCAAGTGTCAAATTCAAAGATGCAAACAACGGGATAGTAATTGCAATGATGAACTCAGGTAATCCCAAGATTTTATACACCAGCAATGGCGGCGCCTCGTGGAGCGAAGGAACCGGAAACCAGGCTTTCATGGATGTAAGCTGGGCTGGTGGGAACACATGGTACGCCACAGGAAATAATTACGTGTGCAAATCAACCAACAACGGCGCTACCTGGGCAATAGTTTATTCCCAGGGAGCATTGCTGGTCGGAGCCGATTTCCTCACCCCGGAATATGGTATTGCGGTTGGGGATTATGGTCAGGTGATCAAAACCACCAATGGGGGGACAACATGGCAATCTACGACTATATTGGATATTTTATTCCGCAAACCATTCATTTGGGATTACGACACCGCTTTTGTAGTGGGAACTCCGGAATACGTTTATAAAACTACCAACGGCGGGCAAAACTGGATTTCTGATTTCAATGGCAACTGGGAAAAAGCACTCTATGATGTTACTTTTACCGACAACTACACAGGATTTATCTGTGGTGGATCAAACGGTATTGTACTGCGTAAAAAATCAGGGCCAACTGTGCCATTAGCTCCTCCTGTAAATCTTGCAGCTGCAGTTAACGGAAACAACGTAACCTTAACCTGGGATGTCCCGTCAAAATTAACACTCCTGGGATATAATGTCTATCGCGACAATGTGAAAGTGAATAACACTCCAATTGGCGCCACCACTTACGTAGACCAGAATGTCAGCGCTGGTAATCATGTGTACCAGGTCAGCGCGGTTTACAACCAGGGCGAATCACCCAAAACCGACTACGTTCAGGTTTTCATACAGGGAGTTACCGGAAAAGTCCAGGGTTTCATCCGCGACGCCGTTACCAACTTTGCACTCAGCGAGGCCGTTATTACAGTTACCAATATGGACAACGGAACCATCGCCTACAATACACCTTTCGGCGGGCATTATTCACTTTTACTTCCTCCGGGAACCTACGACCTGACATGTTCAGCTCAGGGCTATGCACCGATGACTGTTGCCAATGTGGTGGTTTTGCCGAACATGAACAAAGCCTACACATTCTACCTCACTCCAGCTGACGGGCTGGATGCACTCACCGGAATGAATGACATGGTGAGCAGAGGTATCAATGTTTATCCCAATCCTGCAAAGGATATGCTTCACATCGATGGTCCGGGATTGCAACGACTGGTAATCATTAATTACAATGGCCAGGTTGTTTACGAAAACAACAACCTGCTCAACAGCAATACCATCAACATCGGACACCTCTCTTCAGGTATTTACATGATAAAAGCAGAGACCACCGATGGCATCACCGTTAAGAAAGTTGTGATCGAGTAGTTCACCCGGTTCACAATCAAAAGATAGATTTTTTCATAAACAGGTTTAGGTGGCTGACCCGAAAGGGTTGGCCACCTTATTTTGATTCTGGAATACTTTCAGAGTATATCCCGGTATAACCCAACCTGAGCGATTCAGGACTAAAAAATTACTTTTTTCCTCAAGTTAGGTTAAGTTTAACAGCAAGTCCTGCTTCAGCAATCCTTAATATGGCAGCAAACAAAAAATCAAAACGCGGCATTCTGTTACCTCCGGCGGTTGGATATTCATTAAAAATCCTGATTAACCTCTGCCTGAAAAACCAATCCTCCCTCGGGTTGCTTAAGTTGCTGTAAATGTTTGTTTTGCATTTTACTGTACAGTTTTTGTTAACCGCTTTAATCTGATTGTACGGGTATTGTAGGGGTTCGATAGCAGATCGTTTCAACGTTTTATATTGATCTTTGCCGGGATTTAAAAATAAGTCGTCACAGTCCCGAAGTTTTTTCATTTAAATCGTATTCTCAAATTTCAATATTTATTTCGAATTCAGTATGAAACTTAGAACTTTTACACTTTTGGTGAGCGTTTTGCTCGCTACGCAGGGGATAATGTTTTCCCAAAACCCCGGTACACTTGATCTGACCTTTGCCAATAACGGTCAATTCGTGCTTGACAATGGTCAAGTTGATCTTTTTACCGATGTAGAAATCAGACCAGACGGTAAAATAATCGCTGTTGGGATTACTTATGATCCCGCTTTTACAGCTTCAACCCAGGTTATGCGCTTTACTCAAGACGGAAGCGTAGACCAAACTTTTGGAAGCAATGGGATTTTTACTTATTCGCTCAATGCAGAGGCCAATATTTTTGATCTTACGATCCGACCCAACGGCAAAATACTCATGGTTGGGAGTACAACCGATTACAATGTTTATAATTTCCTGCTCCTGCAATTGAATGAAGACGGAACGCCGGATAATACGTTTGGAACAAATGGCGTGGTAGTGCAGAAGATTAGCTCATTGGAGAATTTTTACGAAGATCATGCCTATTCAGTGGCCTTGCAATCCGATGGTAAATTTGTGGTGGCGGGTAAATCACACGATAGCGACTACCGCTTTTCACCAGTAGTTGCTCGTTTTACAGAAATCGGTCAATTGGATTCAAGCTTTGGCGCCTCCGGAGTGGCCAGAATAAATGTTTCGGAGATCGAAAATGATTTTGACGGAGTGCTGGTACAGCCCGATGGTAAAATTGTCGCCACCGGTCATATTGCCAATACCTTCTTATCTTTTGCCATGCTCGTCGCCAGATTCATGCCCGATGGCACTTTGGATCAATCATTCGACAGCGATGGAATTCTCAACTGGGTTTACAGTGGTGTGGATGATGAAGGATTTGACATTACCATGACAGAAGACAACAACTACCTGATAAGCGGGTTTACCACAACCGTCACCTACAACTACAGCATGCTTCTGATCAAATTAAATCAGCAGGGTGGCTTTGTTACAGATTTCGGAACCAACGGTGTGGTGGTAGCCGATCAGGGCAGTTACGATGTGGGAGCAAAAGTCCTTGTTCAGGCTGATAATAAGATACTTGTTGGCGGCGGATCAGGTGACTCTCCTCCCAATGATGGCGACTTTGCCGTATGGCGTTACAATCCAAATGGAACTCCGGATAACACATTCGGAACCAATGGACTGGCCAAAGTGCAGTTTTCCGGAAACTTCGACGAAGCCCTTTCAATAGCATTACAACCCGATGGCAAAATTGTTGCCGTAGGAAAAGCGCGGAGTAGTCTTAACTTTGACTTTGCAATGGTGCGCTTGTACAACGATATCAGTATTGGGGTAAATGAGTTGGAAAAATCTACTGTAAGCATTTCACCCAATCCGGTAAAACAAGGCGACATGTTAAATCTCGAATTCGAACTGCTTACCCCGGGCAATGTGTCTCTGAAGTTTATCAACAGTATGGGTAGGGTTACAGAGATTGTTGAAACGGGTTATTTCGCCGCAGGGAAGAATCAGATTCAAATCGGCGTTCCATCATCACTTGCCACCGGAGTATATTTAGTAAGAGTAAATGATGGTTTTAGCTCTAAACTGCTGATCCAAAAATAATTGATGATAATTGTGTTAGTGTGAAGTATGGCCGTTACTCATCCGGGTAATGGCCTTTTTTATTTGTTCCATCTGCTTTTCCGACCAAACAAGTTACTTTTGTCAAAATTTCGGGAATGCTTTTCGACGATACTTACAGAACAATTACCCAAAAATCCCAGGGGCTATTCAAGGACAAAGGGAGTAAGTTTATTGCCTATGCGATCCCTGTCCACAAAGAGGAACAGATTAAACCGGAACTTGAATTGTTGCGCAAAGAGCATTATGATGCCCGTCATCACTGCTATGCCTGGATTTTGGGGTTCAATAAGGAAGCATACAGAGTAAATGATGACGGGGAGCCGTCCGGTACGGCCGGTAAGCCTATTTACGGACAGCTGCTTGCCAACGACCTTACCAACACCCTGATTGTCGTGATACGTTATTTTGGTGGTATCAAACTGGGAGTCAGAGGATTGATAAATGCATATAAATTTTCCGCTCAGGACGCCATCAATAACAATACGATCGAAACGCGGGTAATTCACGAAGTTTACCAGGTGAAATTTGTTTACGCGAACATGAACGATGTAATGCGCATTCTTAAAGAAGAAGAACTCTCTCAACTTGGCCAGAACTTTCATCTTACCTGTACAATTGATTTTGCCGTCAGGAAAAGCCGCGCCGATCATGTGATCAAACGGTTCAAAGACCTCCGGCACATTGAGATGACATACCTTAGAATGGAGTAGGGAAGCTTTCTGTAATTTCACCATTCGGTGATTAATGCTTCCCCCGTATCCACCGCCTCAAAAAACAATTCCTATTTTTGCACCCATTTTTAAAAACCGAAAACATACTGATTATGCAAATCGCTTCAAAATACGATCCTTCGCTGGTCGAAGAAAAGTGGTACAAATGCTGGATGGACAAGGGTTATTTCAGGTCGGTCCCCGACGATCGTGAACCCTTTTGTATTGTAATTCCACCACCCAACGTAACCGGTGTATTGCACATGGGGCATATTCTGAACAATACCTTGCAGGATGTACTGGTTCGCAGAGCACGGATGCAGGGTAAAAACGCACTATGGCTCCCTGGCACCGACCATGCTTCTATCGCTACTGAGGCAAAGGTGGTGGAAAAATTAAAAAAAGAGGGAATTGACAAGAAAAACCTTAGCCGGGAGGAGTTCCTGAAGCATGCCTGGGAATGGAAAGAGAAGCATGGCGGCATTATCCTCGAGCAATTGAAAAAACTTGGCGCCTCCTGTGACTGGGAACGCACCAAATTCACTATGGACGAGGATTTGTACGAATCAGTAATTGATGTCTTTATTGATCTTTATAAAAAAGGTCTTATCTACCGTGGCGTCAGGATGGTCAATTGGGATCCGCAGGCGCTCACTGCCCTCTCCGACGAAGAGGTAATATACCGAGAAGAAAATTCAAAACTCTATTACGTGCGCTATAAGGTTGATGGCTCTGAAAATGAGTGGGTTACTATTGCCACTACCCGTCCGGAGACGATTTTGGGCGACACCGCAGTTTGTGTTAACCCCGCCGACCCAAGATTTGCAGGATTGAAAGGAAAACGGGTGCTGGTTCCACTGCTCAACCGTTCGGTTCCTATCATCGAGGATGAATACGTGGATATGGAATTTGGTACAGGGTGTCTGAAAATTACACCTGCACACGACCTCGCCGACTACGAAATCGGATTGACCCACAAACTGGATGTGATTGATATTTTTAACGCAAACGGAACTTTAGGTCCCGCTGCCCAACTTTATGTTGGCGAAGATAGAATGGATGTCAGGAAAAAGATTGTGGTTGACCTCGAAAAGGCCGGCAACATGGTGAAAATTGAAGATTACAAAAATAAAGTCGGCTACTCGGAACGAACTCATATCCCCATTGAGCCAAAACTCTCCCTGCAGTGGTTCCTCAAAATGCCAGAACTGACTAAACCAGCACTGGATGTAGTGATGAATGACACGATTCGGTTTTACCCGAAAAAATTCAAAAACACCTACCGTCACTGGATGGAAAATGTCCGCGATTGGTGTATTTCGCGGCAGCTCTGGTGGGGACAGCGCATTCCGGTTTACTATCTGCCCAACAACGAAATGGTGGTTGCTAAATCGCAGGAGGAAGCTTATCAGATCGCCAAAGCCGAATATCCCGAACTCACCACACTGAAGCCGGAAGATCTCCGTCAGGACGAAGATGTGCTCGATACATGGTTCTCGTCGTGGCTTTGGCCGATTTCGGTTTTCGACGGTATCCGGAAACCTGACAACCCTGATATAAAATACTATTACCCTACCAACGACCTCGTTACGGCGCCCGAAATTCTATTTTTCTGGGTTGCCCGTATGATTATGGCCGGATTGGAGTATCGAAACGATGTTCCCTTTAAAAATGTATATCTTACTGGTATTGTGCGAGATAAATTAGGCAGAAAGATGTCCAAATCTCTCGGCAACTCTCCCGATCCTATTGACCTGATGAATAAATACGGCGCAGATGGTACCCGCGTGGGTATGCTTCTTACTTCGCCGGCCGGCAACGATCTTCCCTTCGACGAAAGCCTTTGTGAGCAGGGACGAAACTTCGCCAACAAAATCTGGAATGCACTCCGGCTGGTTAACGGCTGGCAGGTGGATAATGAAATCCCTCAGCCCGACACAAGCAAAATTGCAATAGAGTGGTTTGATGCTCGCCTGAGCGAAACGCTTAGCCTGATTGATGACCATTTTGCCAAATTCAGAATTTCAGACGCACTGATGGTAACCTATAAGGTGATTTGGGATGACTTCTGCTCGTGGTACCTCGAAATGATAAAACCCGGATACGAAAAGCCCATAGACAGAGAAACCTACGACGAAACCATCTGGCAGTTTGAAAGACTGATGAAACTTCTTCATCCGTTCATGCCTTTCCTCACCGAAGAAATCTGGCATTTATTGAAAGATAGGAAAACCGAAGATTGCATCATGGTGGCAGAATGGCCGATCAGACGGCGGATCAGGCACAAAATTCTCGAGCAGTTCGAGTTTGCCAAAGATGTTATTATCGCTGTAAGATCCATTCGCGCTGAGAAAAATATCCCCATGAAGCAGCAGCTCGATTTTTATGTAAAGAAAAACCTCGATCAAACACCTGATACCACTTTCGACGGCCTGGCTGCCAAGCTTTGCAATCTCACGGGTATCAATTATGTCCACGAAAAGGTTGATAACGCCATGTCGTTCGTTGTTAAATCCACCGAGTTCTACATCCCGTTGGGCGAAATTGTTGACATCGAAAAAGAGATAGCCAGGCTTAAGGAAGAACTAAAATACACGAAAGGATTTCTTGAATCGGTTACCAGGAAATTGAGCAACGAGCGTTTTGTAAGCGGTGCACCAGCAGATGTCGTCGAAAAAGAGCGGCAAAAACAAACCGATGCTGAAAATAAAATTAAGGTAATCGAAGATCAGATCGCCTCATTCAGCTCCTGATATCGTGTATGTTTATTATTTAGCTTAAATTTGTTCTTTCAATTCAATTCAAAAAATTATGAGACATGTATTGATTATGGTAGCCCTTACATTCTTTGTAACGGGTTTTATGATTCAGGAGACTTCCGCTCAGGGAAGCGTGATCAGGAAACTAAAAGAAAAAGCTGAAGACAAGGTGATTGACAAGGTTTTCGAGCCTGTTAGCGTTCCTAAAGTGGAAACGCCACCTTCTCAGGATTCGGAGGTTAACTCAGGTGCGAATCGCCCAAGCAACACAAGGGGAGGCGGTTTAACAAAGTCTGCTCCCGATGTTAGTGCCAACATCAAAGAGGCGGAAACCGCTTTTAACGATAAGAAATTCAACGACTCCCGTTTCGCAGTGCGCCAGGCAATTCAGGGAGTTGAACTGGAAATCGGGAAAAATATCCTCGAAGGACTACCTGAATCCATCAGTAACCTGCCAAAAGTTGATGAAGAAGACCTCGTGACCAGCTCCGGAATCGGATTCGTCGGATTGGTAATCCAGCGTTATTACCGCAAAGGAGACCAGGAGTTAAGCGTTATGATTGGTAACGACTCGGGTTTACTGGCTGCAGCCAATATGTACCTTATGGCCGGCGCCTACAGCACTTCGTCTACCGATCCGGCCCACAAAACCGTTAAGGTGAAAGAGTACCGCGGACTACTCGAATACGACGAATATTCCGGTTACAAACTGACTGTCCCCTTTGGGCAGACCTCCGTCCTTGTGGTCGAAGGCATCAACTTCGATGATGAGAAAGCGATAATGGCAGCGGCCGAAATGATTGATATTGATAAAATTAAAAAAGAATTGGGAGAGCAATAGGCATGAAAAAGATACTTATCATCATTTTTGTTTTCACTGTGGCAACCGGATTACATGCCCAGGTGGACGTGAATCAGAAACTGGACGAGGCCAAGTCGGCATACAATTCCAAAGATCTCGAAGCAACACGGTTTGCTCTGCAGGAGGCGCTCCAGGGAATCAACCAGGCCATTGGAAAGGAAATTCTTGATATGCTTCCATCAGAGTTGGGAGAAATGAAAAAAGTGGAAGGTCAGGACAATGTAACCGGAACGACTATTATGTTTGCAGGGCTTTTCGTTAGCAGGAGCTATGAAAAGGACTCCACACTATCAGCCAATTTTGAAATTATGAGCGACTCGCCACTTATAACCAGCATCAACGCTTTTATGGCGATGCCTGCCATAATGGTAACCGATCCCAATCAAAAAAGGATCAAAGTTGACAACTACCGGGGGATGCTCACCCGAAGTGAAGATTCGGATGGCACAGTGAATTACGACGCCCAGATCCCGGTGGGAAGCACACTTTTCAGCTTCCGAACCCACGGCATCAGCGACGAAAAAAATGTTACCGACATGTTAACCCTGCTACAAATTGGCAAGATTGCAAAGATTGCGGAATAACTGATCCAAAAAGACTTGAATGTTTTCAGGCATCATTTAAGAGATGATGCCTGTTTTTTTTTGCGGTTAATTGTACTAAAGGACATTGGGTTACTTGAAATAAAAAATGGTAGCACTTGAAGTAAGCTCAGATCTACTGAACCGGCGCAACAATGAATGTCGCAAAAGATTAGATTTCTCCCTTCAATACTTTGCTTCGCTTGTGTTTGCGGTCGAAATGACATTGTTTGTTTTTTGTGGATATGGGGGCAGAATGCGGCGTCCTCGCCGCACTCTGCCCATACAATCCGTATGAAAAATGGCATTTCGACTGAGATTAGCCCTGCCAGCGTGACGCAGTCAGGCAGGGAGAAATTTCAAACTTACGACATTCCGATTTACAATACAGTCTTTGTAATCGCTTGAAAGCCCATTTTGGGTCAGGAGTTCTGAAACTATTAGAAACGATCCTATACTTCCCCAATCTCCTGAAAAGCATCAAGGACGCCAATTACCTCAAAACCCTCATGGATTTCAGGAAATCAGCGTCCTTGTAAAGGAGGTAAGAGGCTTTACAGCTTAGCCTCAACAATTATTTCAGCCACCTGTCCAGCCAGTTGAAGAATGTGCGTTGCCACAGGATGGCGTTTTGCGGTTTGAGTACAAAGTGATGTTCGTCGGGGAAGAAGAGGAACTCGGCTGGCACTCCACGGAGTACTGCAGCGTTGAAGGCCGTCATTCCCTGGGTGTAAACCACGCGGTAGTCTCTTTCGCCATGTATGATAAGAATAGGTGTATCCCAGTTCTGCACAAAGTGATGGGGTGAGTACTTGAAAGTCTCCTGGGCAGTTTTGTTGTCGAAATCCCAGAACGGGCCGCCCATATCCCAGTTGGCAAACCACATCTCTTCGGTTTCGAGGTACTGCGCCACTTTGTTGAAGATGCCGTCGTGAGCAATAAATGCCTTGAAACGTCCCTGGTGGTTACCGGCAAGGTAATATACTGCATGGCCGCCGGCGCTTGCACCGACAGCACCCAGTCTTTCCTTGTCCACAAAAGGCTCTTTTGCCATTTCGTCAATGGCTGTGAGGTAGTCCTGCATTGACTTACCGTGGTAGTCGCCGCTGATCTGCTCCTGCCATGCCTGCCCGAAACCAGATACGCCGCGGCGGTTGGGCGCTACGATGATATAGTCGTTGGCAGCCATGATCTGGAAGTTCCAGCGGTAGTGGAAATCCTGGCTCAGCGGACCTTGCGGACCGCCCTTGCAATAGAGAATCGCCGGGTATTTTTTGTTGGGATCGAAGTTTGGCGGATAAATTACCCAGGTCAGCATTTGCTCTCCATCTTTTGTGGTCATCCACCGTCCTTCGGTTTTGCCCATAGTGAGTTTGTCCAGCAAATCCTTATTTGTAAAGGTGATTTGCTTCTCTTCGCCGGTTTGCGGATTATAGGCAAACAGCTCGGTGGGCAGCGACATGCTCTGCTTTTCGCCAATCAAAATATCGCCGGCCACAGCAACTTTCTTAATATCGTGAAGCCCATCGGTAACTTTGCGGATAGCGCCGTCGGCCAGTTGATAATGGTAAATCTGGAAGGTTCCCTGCACGTCGCAGGTAAAGTAGATAGATGAATTATCGCTTGTCCAGTCGTAACTTCTCACGTCAAGATCGAGGTTTTTGGTGGCATAAATTTTCTCCTTGGTTTCGAGGTTGAGCAAAAACAACCGGTTTTGATCTGATTCGTAGCCATCGCGCTCCATGTGTTCCCAGGCAAGGTATTTTCCATCAGGCGAAAATTTGGGAACAACGTCATAGCCCATCATCCCTTCAGTGAGATTTCTGGTAGTGCCCGTTGCAAGGTCATACAAATAGATGTCGGTGTTGGTGGATAAGCTGAATGCTTTGCCGGTTTTCTTTTTGCAGGTGTAGGCGATGGTTTTGCTGTCGGGGCTCCAGGCCACTTCTTCCATGCCGCCAAAGGGTTTGGTAGGAGCATCGTAAGGCTCACCCACAAGTATATCCTTGTCGTTCAAAATTTTATTGCCGTCATAATCAGCAACAAAAATGTGGCTGATGGTCTCCACCCAGCTATCCCAGTGCCTGTACATCAGGTCATCGTTTAGTTTGCCGGTAGCTTGTGGCAGCCCCTCGTAAAGGTTTTTGAATTTATTTTCCTTTGGTAATTCCTTCGAATAGAGAATCTTAGTTTGATCGGGCGAGTATTGAAATCCAGTTATCCCATCTTCTACATTGGAAATCTGCTTTTTACCGGTGCCATCCGGATTGATTTCCCATATTTGCACCGAGCCGCTTTCCGAACACAGATAACCGATCTTCTTTCCATCCGGACGCCAGATCGCATTGAACTCACTTTTCGATGTAGTGGTTAGTCTTTTCAGGTCGGTGCCATCGGTTTTAATTGTATAAAGTTCCCTGTTGCCTTTGTTCTCTTCGATGCTGTAATAGGTCACACCGTAAAGGATAGTCTGGCCGTCAGGAGAAACCTGAGAATCACTCAACCGCCCGAAAGCCCATAGCACTTCCGGTGTTACCCGGTCGTTGGTGAGGGTAATTTCCGGCTTTTCTATGATTTTTTCAGTTACTGTTGCTTTTTCGGCAGCCTGCTGGCATGCAAACATGCTCAGAGCAAGCGGAATAGCCATAAACCAGTGGGTCTTTTTCATGAATAAAAATTTTGGTGATTTGTAAAAATTGAGGAAGCGAAATTAGGAAAATTTGACTTCATGGGCGATTTTGTAAAGTCCCAGTTAATTAAATGGATGCAAAATCGGTCGTCCTCTTCGTCCATCAGTTTATTCTTTTTAGTTCTTGTATGTATTTGATATTAATATTGTTATTACTGATGTCATCCAATGCTGCTCTTTTTGAATGATGTTTTTTGCCTTCTGAGTAAAAATATACCTGGAATTTTGGTGGCTTTCAGAAAAAAATTGTATTTTTCCCGCTGAAATTAATAACACAACCCATGGAAAACTTTTTACTTGACTACCTGCAAAAGCATTACCAGCACCAAAAGGAGATTCACCATAAACCAAAGCCACCCGGTCCTGTGGTTACCATCTCGCGTCAGGCCGGATGCGGTGGCAACGCGATTGCAAAATTGCTGGCCGAAACCCTGAACGAGTTTTATCTTCCTGTTGGCGACGAAACCCGCTGGGAAGTGGTGAGTAAGAAAATTTTAGAGAATTCAGCCCGCGAATTGAAAGCTAAAACCGAGGATATCCGGTTTGTTTTTGAATCCGAGCAGCGATCTTTATGGGAAGACTTCATGCAGTCGGTTACTGCCAGAGACTACCACAGCGAGTGGAAAATCAAGAATACCATTAAACAGGTTATCCGCGATTTTGCTGAAGATGGCCATGCGATTATTCTTGGAAGAGGCGGTGCACAAATTACCCGCGACATCGAAAAATCACTGCACATCAAAATCGTCGGGCCGCTGAACTGGAGAGCGGATAGGGTTGCAAAGCGATTTGGAATAACAAAATCAGTAGCTCTCAAGCAGATCAAAGAGACTGACGATGCCCGCGAAAAGTTGATAAAAATGCTTTATGCTGGATGTGACCAGGATATTTGTTACGACGTTACCTATAATGTCGAAAAGATCAGCAATCAATCCCTGGTTTCGGATATCATCCACATGATGCAGCGTAAAAAGTTGGTGTAGCTTGATTAATTATCATGCAATCAGATTAGTAACATCATAAATGACAATCTCATTCTGAATGTCAGGTTCGTAAGCGCTTACCGATACGAGGTAGTTTTGTTCGAAGACACGGTGATCCAAAAAGATTTTTTCAGGATTTTCATCGTCCGTGATATGAAAAACACCATCATGGTAACTGGCTACAAATGAACTCATTGACCTCGAAAGGCCGGTCCCAAGAGCTTTCAGATAGCTCTCCTTGATGGTCCAGAATTTAAGAAACCACAAATCCCTCTCAACTTCATTCAATTCGTTCAGAAACCTGATTTCCGGCAGCGAGAAAAAGCGCTCAGCCACTTTCAGGTTAACCCTTTTAATCTTTTCAATATCAATCCCAATTGGTTTTTCAGAAAATGCACCCACCACCCATTCCCCTGAATGGGAAAGGTTGAAATGTGGCAGAGATTTTCCTGAAAGATAGGGTTTACTGTGTTCATTTACAGCAATCACAATTTCGTTGGGGTGGAGTGGATATTGAGATATCAATACCTTGCGCATCAGCAAATAACTTAAAATATTGTGCTGAGCAGCCAACTTGTTTTTCCCCCTGTGAAGCAACTCTTCAATCCGCTTGTCGGGCGAAAACATTGGAACTAATTGTCGAAAATGGTCTTCGCATAAGGTTTTTACTGCAAACAATTTTACCATCTCAAAGAAGTGCTGTAAATCAGTGCGAAACTAAAACAAATTTGAAAACGTTGCTCTAAATAGAAAATTTTACCACTGAAAAAAACGGAAATTTGTTACTTTTGGCGCTTTAAAAGTTACAACCCTGGCATGAAGTATTTTCGCTTTTTTCTTCTGTTTTTTCTGCTGTTTTTGCGGTGCAACACCATCAACATAATCTCCAACGATTTCACCATCGAAATTCCTGAGGTAGTTATTGTTGAGCCTCCGCTTTCCGAGGATCAGATCGAACAGGTTGAAAACCGGGTTGCCCGGCAATTGGACAACATGGGTTTTAATGGTAATGTTCTGGTTGCTTACAAGGGTTATCCAATAGTAAGATACTCAAATGGATACCGTCACTTTTTCAAGAAGGAAAAGTTAAGTCCTGAAACAGCTTTTCAATTGGCCTCTGTGAGCAAAGCCTTTACTGCTATGGCTATTTTGATGTTACAGCAAAAGGGTAAACTGGATATTTTAGACTCTGTTTTTCGCTATATTCCTGAGTTTCCTTACAGGGATATAACAATTCAGAATTTGCTTCAACACACCTCCGGCCTTCAGAATTATATGTATTTTGTTGATGGTCAATGGGATAAGGAAAAGCACCTGACTTACGATGATGTTCTCGATCTGTTGGTTCAAAATAGTCCCCAGTTGAGTTTCAGGCCGGGACAACGGCACTACTATTCCAACACGGGCTATGCTATTCTCGCCCTGCTTGTCGAAAAGGTATCCGGAATGCCTTTCGATCAGTTTATGAAAATAAATATTTTCGATCCGCTTGATATGCAACATACTTTTGTCTGGAACCGTAAGACGATGGATACGATTACAAATATTGCCACGGGCTTCAAGCGTTACAGGAAGAAATATACTTCAGTCGGTCACGATCCGTTAGATGAGATTGGGGGTGATAAAAGTGTGTACAGTACCATTGACGACCTGATGAAATGGGAACTGGCATGGAGTAGTAACCAACTCATCAGCGACTCGTTAATTCAACTTGCGTTTACAAAAACCGTCACAGGTCGCAACAGGATTCACGATTATGGACTCGGATGGCGTTTCACCGAAATTGACGACAAGCCAGTGATTTACCACAATGGACTTTGGAATGGCTTCACAACAAGTTTTCATCGGTTTATTTCCGACGCTATCACCGTTATTGTCTTAAATAATACCAACGGCCATGCATCTTCGGTAGCGCGGCAAATTTATGTAACTGCCGAAGAAGAGATCAGCCGGGTAAAGAAAGATAAATCCAGCTCCGACAACTTAGCATCATTGACCCCCCGAAGGAAGTCAAATTGAGATTTTTTCTACAAATCCTTGCAGCGAACTTCCACCTGCAAAAAAAAATCTATTTTTGTCAGGTACTAACGAATGTTCATTCACAACAAAAACAAATTTACTATGACTGATAACATGAATAACATCGTGTTGGTTCCAACGGATTTTACTGCCGTTGGCGACAATGCAATCAACCAGGCTTCTGAAGCAGCAAAATTCCTGGGCTACAAAGTGGTGGTGCTTCATGTAATTGACAGTGCTACAAAAAGCCAGTTAAAAAAGGACAGCCTTGAAGAGACAGCGATAAATGAAAAACTAAACGAAATTGCAACCGAAATAAAAGCCAACTTTGGCATTGAAGCAGAAGGGATTGCACAGGAAGGTACAATTTTCACCACCATCAGCGATGTGGCCAAGGAAATTGGCGCTAACCTTCTTTATCTTGGAACTCATGGTAAAGTTGGCATTCAGCACCTCACCGGAAGCTACGCATTGAAAGTGGTTACCAGTTCGCCGGCCCCGGTTATTGTTGTTCAAAAGCGATCGTTTGATAAAGGCTATCATCAGGTTGTGCTTCCCATCACCAGCGATGCCGGCCCGTGGGAAAAAACCAAATGGGCAGTTCACATTGCCAAACAGTTTAACTCCGAGATAAATATTTATCAAATGAACGGTAGTGAGATTGACGGAGCTGTGAAACAAATCACCGAGTACTTTACATCCAACGATGTCAAATTCTCCATTACAATCGCCGAAAAAAATACCAACTTCGCCAAACAGGTGATTGACCATGCCACCTCCGTAAATGCTGACCTGATAATGATTATGACCGATCCGGACCAGAGTTTTGCAAAATTTATTCTTGGTTCATGGGATGAACAGATCATCTTTAACGGCTCGCAAATCCCAGTTATGTGTATCAATCCGAGAAAGTTGAACTGGCAGAAAATTGTATCTTATTAATAGCTGACTTTTTCAGCCCAAGTATGAGCCGGATAAAAAATCCGGCTTTTTTTCATAAATTACGACTACTGACCAACCTAATAAAGTTTTAATCCACGACTGTTGATGGACTACGAAGGAGTTAAATCGTTTATGCTTGACAAACTGGGTAAGGAATTAAGCTCCGATCTCTACTATCACGATCTTAATCATACCCTCGATGTCCTGCACTCTGCTGAAAGGTTGATGATTGCTGAGAATATTGATGAATACCATCAGTTGCTTGCCCGAACAGCCTGTATCTTTCATGATTCCGGCATGTTAATTACCTACATCGGTCACGAAGAAGCTTCGTGTCAGCTGGCGGAGGAAATCCTGCCCAGTTTTGGATATTCAGCAGGTGAAATAGCCATTGTCAACAAAATGATAATGACCACCAAACTCCCGCAAAGCGCAACCCAAAAACTTGAGCAGATTATCTGCGACGCCGACCTTGATTATTTGGGGCGCAAGGATTTCTTCATGATTTCGCATCGCCTTAAGCATGAGTGGGATATTCACCAGATTAAATCCATTTCGCTCAAAGACTGGTATAAATTACAAGTATCCTTTC
The DNA here is from genome assembly GCA_036794825.1 of Bacteroidales bacterium. Lineage (GTDB taxonomy): Bacteria > Bacteroidota > Bacteroidia > Bacteroidales > 4484-276 > RZYY01. The sequence continues at coordinate 103,214 of DAIRGA010000006.1, forward strand.
TCAAGAATCACAAGTACTTTACACAATCCGCCCAACAAACAAGATCTGCACTTAAACAGGAAAATCTTCGCCAGATACTCGAACTGATGAATGGGTCGGGATCTCCATGATTGAATGGTTTTTTTCCTTGCAACATTATACACAAAGTGTAATTTTGCATGTGCTGGACATGGTCGTTCATTTTTTTGGTTTTACATTTCGTATAAAGAACTTAAATTTCTCAAAAATGAAGATCCGTTTAAAAATTTTATCAGGATTCCTGGTTTTGGTTGCCATGCTTGCCGTTGCTGGTGGTTTTGGAATTTGGGAGTTTAATAAATTAAGCAAGTCAGTTAATTCCATTCTCGACGATAATTATAAAAGCATCCTTGCTTGCAACAACATGACAGATGGTATAGAGACGGTGGAAAGCGGAATCATGTTGTTTATGATGGGGCAGACTGAATTGGGGAAAACAGTCATCTATCGTGGCGATTCGCTTTTTATTGCTTCGTTGCAAATTGCCAAAGCTAATATTACTGAAAAAAATGAAGATGTATTCATTGAAGACCTTAACCGAAAATATGAGTTATTCAAACAATTTTGGTCTGAAAATATCCTGAATAATTTGCAGTCGCCTGGTTTGGACTGGTATTTAACTCATGGTCACAATAGCTTTATTGACGCCAAAATGTCGGTCAAAGAGCTGATGATGTTGAATCAAACCAGCATGTACAATAATGCCAACAATGTTCGTGAAGTGGCGCAAAGAGCAGTAATGCCAGGTTTTGTGGCAGTGGTGGTAGCATTGATTTTTGCCATAATGTTCAACTTTTTCATTAATTATTACCTTGTATCACCGATTCTGCGATTAATTAAGGCTATAAACAATTACCATCCGGCAGGAAAAGAGATCAATGCTCACATCGAAACAAGGGATGAGATAAAGTTGCTCGAAGATGCTGTTAGAGCGTTGGTAAACAAGATGAACCGCAAGAATTTATGAGAGTTCCTCTGGTAATCCGGCATATAGGAATGGTGCTGCTCATCAATGCAGTTTTCCTTTTCATATCATTCTTCATTTCATTATTTAATGATGAAACAGCAGTCTTTCCTTTACTGTATAGTGCATTGATTGTATTAATATTTGGCTCTTTCCCTCTGATTTATGTACCTTCATCACCTTTGCTTACTACACTTGAAGGAATGGTGACCATTGTGTTTGGCTGGTTAACCACCTGTATCATTGGTATGCTCCCCTACGTGATGTGGGGTGGGGAATTTACACTTATAAACGCCTGGTTCGAAAGCGTTTCAGGTTATACTACAACAGGATCAACAATACTAAAGGATATTGAAGTACTCCCCAAAGGAATTTTATTCTGGAGATCCTCAACACATTGGATCGGGGGCCTGGGTGTTATCATTTTTGCACTTCTCATCCTTCCTCAACCATCAACCTCAAAAATGGTGCTCGTTCGCAACGAGATTTCTACTATCGCCAAATCGAACTTTCAGATGAAAGCGACCCAGGCTGTTCGGGCGCTTGCCTATGTTTACATTGGCCTTACATTGTTTGAAACTGTTTTGCTCTGGATTGCTGGCATGAGTTTGTTTGATGCACTAAATCACTCTTTCTCCACCATAGCCACTGGCGGATTTTCGACCAAAAACTTAAGTATTGCTTATTTCGATAATCTCGCAGTTGAGATAATTATCATGGTATTTATGATCCTGTCAGGGTTGCATTTTGGTCTTATCTATGCAACACTGGTCGGAAAACGCGATAATATCTTCAGGTCGGAAATCGTCAGAGCCTTCATATTCGTTTTGTTTTCCGGGATATTGTTAGTTGCCGTAAAACTTTGGTGGAGCGGTTATGGAACTTTTTTGGAATCGCTTCGTCTGGCATCTTTCCAGGTAGTTTCCCTCGGAACAACCACGGGTTTTGCCACTGCTGATACTCCCAACTGGCCATTTTTTACGATCTTGATACTGATTTACTTCACCATTCAATGTGCCTGTGCCGGCTCTACTTCTGGTGGATTGAAGTTTGATCGTGTTTTGCTGTTTTTTAAATCTATTATATTGCAAATCAAGTCATTACAACATCCGCAGGGAGTCTTTGTTTTGAAAATAAATCACAGAACTGTTGAAGATTCCGTTCTGCAGAATTCGTTAATTTATATCTTGCTCTACCTCTCCATAATTCTAATCTCTACATTACTGATCACCTTTCAGGATGTTGACCTGATTACTTCTTTTTCGGCGGCCGTAACCACCATCGGAAATGTTGGTCCTGGTTTCGGAGGTGTGAGTTCATTAGGGAATTTTGGTGCTTTACCCACTTTTTCCAAGTTTATTCTCACCATTAATATGTTGCTCGGACGGCTTGAAATCTTTAGTATTATTTCCTTGTTTTTCATTAAGTCCTGGAAATAGCTACTTCTAATTCATGGTAATTCTGTTTATTGACTTCTTGACCCTGAATCTCAGCCGGAGAAGATTCACTGCTTAATCACATTTTCACCTATTTTTGAGTTTTAATTCTGATTACCATGACGCAACAGGAAGCGAAATTTCTCATTGACCAGCTAACCGGGGAACTAAACGAGCACAATTACCGGTATTATGTTCTTGCTGAACCAGTTATCTCCGACTTTGAGTTTGACATAAAAATGAAGCAGTTGGAAAACCTCGAGAGGGAGTTTCCACAACTTGCTGCCCAGGATTCTCCGGCAAAAAGGGTAGGAGGTGAGATCACCAAAGAGTTCAGGCAGGTTAAGCACCAATACCCGATGCTTTCGCTGGGAAATACTTATTCAGAGCAGGAGGTTACCGATTTTCTCAACCGGGTGGAGAAGGCAGTGGGTGATGCAGTAGAATATGTTTGTGAGTTGAAATACGACGGTGTTGCTATCGGGCTGCGTTATGAAGGTGGCCGTCTAAAAGCTGCGGTTACACGAGGAGATGGCGAGCAGGGCGACGATGTAACCACCAATGTAAAAACTATTCGCAGTGTTCCACTTAGGCTTCATTCTTATGAATTTCCGGCCAGGTTCGAGATACGTGGTGAAGTGATGCTGACAAGAGATGCTTTCGATAAAATCAACCGCGACAGGGAAGAGGAGGGTGACCAGCCATTTGCCAACCCGCGAAACGCCGCAGCAGGCAGCCTTAAAATGCAGGATTCGGCCGAGGTTGCCCGCCGCAACCTCGACTGCTTTCTCTATTATGTTGTAGGTGAGGGACTTCCCTTCGACAACCATTACGACAATATCCAGGAGTGCCGCAAATGGGGATTCAAAATTCCGAAATACATCGCAAAATGCAGAAGTAAAGAGGAGATTTTTGACTTTATCAATTATTGGGGCGCCGCCCGCCGGGAGCTTAATTTCGATATTGACGGAGTGGTTATCAAAGTGAATAGCTTCGCACAACAGCAAACGCTGGGTTTCACGGCCAAATCGCCACGCTGGGCCATCGCCTATAAATATGCTGCCGAAAGCGCGTCAACAAGATTGCTTTCAATTGATTTTCAGGTGGGAAGAACGGGTGCAGTGACTCCCGTTGCCAACCTGGAGCCGGTTGTGCTGGCCGGAACAACCGTAAAACGCGCATCTTTGCACAACGCAGACATCATCAAAAAACTTGATGTAAGGATTGATGACGTGGTTTTTGTGGAAAAAGGCGGAGAAATCATTCCCAAAATTACCGGCGTTGACATTTCAAAGCGTGCTGCAAGTTCGACCCCTTTTGCATTTATCACCCATTGCCCCGAATGCAATTCTGAACTAATACGCAACGAAGGCGAGGCAGCTTTTTATTGCCCCAACGATACCGGATGCCCCCCCCAAATCAAAGGAAAGCTCGAACATTTTATCTCCCGCAAAGCCATGAACATCGAAAGCCTGGGCGAAGGGAAGATCGAGATTTTGTATGAGAACCATCTGGTGAAGTCAGTATCCGACTTTTATCGTCTTAATAAAGATGATTTGCTCGGATTGGAAAAGATTTTTCCGGCAATGGATATGAAAAAAGAACGAAAGATCAGCTTCAGGGATAAGACAGTTGAAAACATCCTTACAGGTATTGAAAAGTCGAAGGATGTTCCTTTTCCACGAGTCCTTTATGCTTTGGGTATAAGGTATGTAGGCGAAACGGTTGCCCGAAAACTCGCAACCCATTTTGGAGATATTGAAACACTGCAAGTGGCGGATTTTGAGACCCTTACTTCGGTTCATGAAATAGGAGAGAGGATAGCAGTAAGCATCATACGGTATTTTAATAATCCTGTCCATCTTCAAATCATTAATGAATTGAAGTCAGCGGGGATCAGGCTAAAATCAGAAACTGTTTCTGCGAATCCAGAGGGGAAATTGTCTGGAAAATCTTTTGTCATCAGCGGCGTTTTTTCCAATTTCACCCGTGATGAAATCAAAGCGGCAATTGAAAAACATGGGGGTAAAAATACCGGTTCGGTGAGTGGCAGCACCGATTTTCTGGTTGCCGGCGAAAATATGGGTCCGGCTAAACGGCAGAAAGCGGAAGCGCTCGGTGTAAAAATTATCAGCGAAGGTGAGTTTATAGAAATGATCGGCCTGGATTAAATCCGGAGTTATCTTTTGAAACGAATCAAGCAATAGGCCAGGTGCAGCCAGGAAGGGTCATCTCACCACCACTTCGTCAATCAGGTTGTCTTTTGCCTTTTTGTTGAGGGCTTTTTTGATTTTTTCGCGGGCATACATCAGCTCGTTGCGAAGTGCTGCCGAATCCACCTCAACATAAAGAACCCGTTTGTGAATCCTCAGATTGGTAGTATGACTTGCAATCATCTGGCCGACAACCGATTCCCACGAAGCCACCATCTGTACCTCTTTCAGTTTGTCTTCAAGATGAAGGTGACCGATCAGTTCACGGACCACTTCGCCTAAGGTCTGTTCGTTGGATGCCCTGAATGACATGATAATCAGCTTTTAAGGTTTGGAGTTTCGGTAACAGCGCCGTTCTTAATCAAAAAAATCCGATAGCTGTTGGATATCTTCGTGAGCAGATGTTCGATTCTTTCCTGCTGGGTGTCGGTGATAAAGACCTGTCCGAAAGTATTTTCAGCAACCAATTGAATGAGCTGCTCCACACGCTTGTCATCGAGTTTATCGAAAATGTCGTCGAGGAGAATCAGCGGCTTGTAGCCCTTTAGCTCCCTGATGTACATGTATTGCGCAAGCCGAAGAGCGACTATGAAGGATTTTTGCTGCCCCTGCGATCCGAACTTTTTGATGGGGTGCCCCTGAATATTGAAAATCAAATCGTCTTTATGGATTCCTCCGGTGGTGAATCTCAGCGCTTTATCCCGGTCGAGGGTTATCGCGAGCAGCTCTTCAAAACTCTTTTCGTTGAGCTGAGAATCATAAATGATCGTACCGGCATCTTTTCCTCCGGACACCATTTCGAAGTATTGGTTGAACAGAGGCAGATATTCAGCAATGAATTTTTTCCTGGCCGGAAAAATTAGGTTTCCGGGCTCGATGATTTGCTGGTTCCAGACTTCGAGCAGCGAAAGGTCAAAGTAGTTTTTTTCGCCGAACGATTTAAGCAGCGAGTTTCGCTGGGCGAGGGCTTTGTTGTAGTTGATCAGGTTGTCGAGATAGAGGGGGTCAAACTGGCTGATTACGCTGTCAATAAACCGTCGCCGCACCTCGCTGCCCTCGTTGATAAGGTCGCGGTCGTATGGCGAGATCATCACCAGAGCGTATTTTCCGATGTGGTCAGCCAGCCGCTGGTACTCCTTTTTATTGAGTTTGAAACTTTTCTTCTGGTTTCTTTTCTGGACACAATGGATGATGTCAGTTTTTTCTTCATTCACCTCAATCTCACCTAATATGGAAAAATATTCCTGGTCGTGCCTGATGTTTTGCGTATCCACCGAATTGAAGTAGCTCTTACAAAATGAGAGATAGTAAATAGCGTCGAGCAGGTTGGTTTTGCCGGCTGCGTTGTCGCCGATAAAGCAATTTACTTTGGGTGAAAAGGCAACCGAAGCCGTTTCGCAGTTTTTGAAATCGTGAATATGGAGTGTTTTAAGGTACATCAGTCTTTTTTGAGCGGGTTGATCTTGTGTTCAATTTTTTTCAGCAGCCAGATGGGTGTGGAGGTGGCGCCGGTAATTCCGATCGAATTTTGACTATTAAGCCATTCCTCTCTTATCATGCTTTCATTTTCCACAAAAAATGAGTTGGTATTGATTTTTTGACAGAGGTTGAAAAGATACCGGCTGTTGGATGAATTTTTATCACCCACAAAAATAATCAAATCATGTTTCAGGGCAAAGTCAACAATCTGTTTCTTCCTGTTTCTTACATGGCTGCATATACTGTTGGTTATAAACAACTTTGAACCGGGAGCGCTATTTTGCTGCTTTAGCCGGATTTCAATCTCCGTTTTTACTTCTTCAAAAATGTCTTCGTCTGCCGTAGTTTGTGCAAAAAGATAAACTGGCCTTGTCGTATCAACCTGTTCCAGGTCTGAAATTGTTTCAACCACAATTGCCTGATTTCCGGCATTTCCTGCCAATCCTATGACCTCCGGATGGTTATTCTTTCCGACGATCACAATCTGCCGGTCATCCTTTTCCCTATCCAGCCACAATTTTTTAACTTTTTCCTGAAGTTTAAGCACCACCTTGCAGGTTGCGTCAGTTACTTCAAGTCCTTGTTGTCGGGCTTTCAGATAAGTTTCCGGGGGTTCGCCGTGTGCCCTCAGCAAGATGCGGCTATTATGGAGTTCATCCAGGCGTGATTGGTCAATTGTGCTCATTCCCAACTTATTCAAGCGGATTTCTTCTTCTTTGTTATGCACAATTTGCCCAAGCGAAAAAAACTCTTTTCCGTCTGCCAGTTTTTCTTCTGCCAGTTGTATAGCTCTTTTTACCCCAAAGCAAAAACCCGCACCGGGATCAATCGCAGTTTTCATGCTTAATTATTCGGTTTGCAAAATAATGGTTTATTTTCGCAGGTTAGAATGATATCAGAATAGTTTTTTCGACTATATGATCAAAATCCTGATAATATGAATGATTACAGTTACAATACAAGATTGGAAATTCCCAGGCTTTTTTACGACAGCATCAGTAATATGCCCATCGAAAAATGCCAGGTTTGCAACAAGAAAATTGTGGAAACCGACAGCGAATATCTTATTGAGAAGGTTTACAGGAAAAACCCGGTTTCGGGTAATATGGAGGTGATGTTCGAATATGCGATTTGCTTTGCGTGTGCTGTTGCGTTTGTGAACAGCTACTCAGCGCAGTCGAAGGAAAATTTGCACCGATACTTTAACGAACATTTGGCGGGCAACTTCACCCAGTTTTTCAATAAGCCAATCCGCACCGAGTTGGATGTTTACGATCAGTTGTCCAATTGTGCAATTACGGGAAAGAAAGTTTCCGAACTGGAAGAGTACCAGATTGTTGGGCGGTTTAAAGGCGGGTTTCTGAAGTTGGAAGAGCCTCCATTTGTGATCGGGAGTGGCTCTATGGACGAGGTTACTGATCTTTTATCCAACGAGACCATCAATAATATGGACGATTTTACGGGTCGTTACCTCACCGGTCCACCAGAGTTCCGCGACTTTTTTAAATCGCCACGCCGCAGGCCAGTATTGATTTAGCGGTTATTCGATCCCGGCAAAGTGTTTCATAAACTGAACCCGTTCGTAGGCTGCAGGGTTCTCGGCAAATTTCACACTCAGTTTTCCGATAAATTCGTCTGTGGTTTTGAATTCATGTTTATCCATCCATTGCTCGATGAACCGGGTGATTTCGCCAATAGCTTCGAACCCGTTTTTGTAGAGCACTGAGGCTATCTGAACTGCCTTTGCGCCGGCAAGCAATAGTTTTACAGCGCCTTCGCCGTCATGAACACCTGTTGAACCGGCAATATCGCAGTGCAGTCTGTCGCTCAGCATGGCAATCCAGCGTAAAGTGGTGTAAATTTCATCTTTTGTACTGAAAACATGCGTGGAGGTAACTTTGAACTTATCTATGTCAATATCAGGTGAATAGAACCGATTGAACATCACCATTCCCGAAATGCCGGTCCAGGAAAGTTTGAGTGCAGTTTTGGCCAATCCAGAAAAATAGTAGCTGATTTTCAGCGCAACCGGTATCGAAACCTGGCGCATCACTTCCATTACCACGTCGAAATAGAGCTGCTCGTTTTGTGCCGGGTCGCGTTTGGTGTCTGACGGAAGGATGAATACGTTGAGCTCAAGTCCGTCTGCGCCGGCGTTTTCAATCTTTTTGGCGAACGAAGTCCACTCTGATGCAGTGTAACAATTGATGCTGGCAATCAGTGGAATAGTAATGGATTTCTTTCCTTTTTCGATCAGACGGAGGTAGTCGTTTACATCCCTCTCCTTCGTGTAATTGCTGATGTAATCCTCCGCTTCGGGATAGAAATAATTTTCCCGGTTGTCGGAGCTGTTCATTACTTTATTCACTTCATGCATGATCTGCTCTTCGAAAAGAGACTTTAGAATGATGGCCGCTGCGCCATGTTTTTCGAGCGCCTGCAGGTTTTCAACAGTTTTGTTTAGCCCTGAACTGCCGGCAATAATCGGGTTTTTTAATTTAAAACCCATGTAGTTGGTACTTAGATTTGCCATGATTAAGTGTTGTTGATGAACAGTTATGCTTTTGAATTTGCTAACAAAAATAGGAATTAGTTTTTAATGGGCTGGATTTGACTTTAAATCAGGTAATTTATAATCAATTTAAAAACTTGCTGTTATCCTCTGGTCATGTTGGATCTGAAAAATGTTCCTGAACGAATTCTCCTCAGAATCACGATAATGGTCGAAATTCTTAATTTTGGAATCTTTTTCAAACAGGTGTTTTGATGAGAAAAATTGTCATCATTCCTTTATTGTTCATCGTCATCATCTTAATCACTTCATGTCATGTCGGACGGTTTTTTTACTGGAATATGGCTGATGTGTACGATTTCAGAAAGTTTCCGGCCGAGTATGTAGGCAAGGGGGAAAGGAGTTTTCGTTTCGCTGAGCTCTCGTTGCCAAAAGAACCTTGTTTACCTGAAGGATTTACCGGTAGCAAAAAGACCTCTGGCTTTAATGACTTTCTGAAGGATACTAAAACAGTGGCGTTTATGATTATCCGAAACGACACAATTTTGTATGAAAATTATTTTGATGATTTTTCTGAGAATGAGATGATTGCTTCATTTTCAGTTAGTAAGTCATATGTTTCGGCTTTGACAGGGATAGCTTTGGAAGAGGGGTACATCAAATCTGTAAACCAACCTATCACTGATTTTATTCCCGAACTTCTGGAATCCGACCCCCGTTTTTCGGAAATTACCCTTGAACACCTTCTGAATATGCGTTCAGGAATTAAATTCGATGAAGGTTACGCTACACCTTTCAGTGATATGGCTAAGTACTATTACGGAACAAATCTGAAAAACTATATCCGGAAACTTGAGATAAGCCGTTCGCCGGATCTGGAATACGACTACATCAGCGTGAATGGCTTGCTGCTGGGTATTGCTGTGGAGCGCGCTACCGGATATAATCTGGCCAAATACCTGGAGCAGAAGATATGGATTCCCCTTGAGATGGAATATGATGCTACGTGGAATTTCGATAGCCCAAGAGGAAATCAAATAAAGGCATTTTGTTGTATCAATGCCCGCGCAGTGGATATGGCGAAATTCGGCAGGCTTTACCTTAACCAGGGTAACTGGAACGGCAGGCAGATTGTGCCAAAATCATGGGTTGAAGCAACTTTGAATGCCAACAAAAGTTCAAGGGATTCGCAAGGTTACCCATATTCTTACCAATGGCGGGTAAAAGATGATGGTGCATTTTTTGCCAAAGGAATCCTGGGACAGTACATTTATGTTAATCCAGAAAAGAATGTGATCATTGTAAGGATGGGAAAACGGGACTCTGGTGTGCAATGGGCTTCACTTTTCGAGCAAATCTGCCATCAGCTCTGAAAACGTTTTCCGCTTATTTCCCCTCCGTGAAATAGAAATCAGCAGCTTCAGGATAGAAGTACTTTTCGCGGGCAATTTTTTCGGGGAAAGTAAAATATTGAATCGCTCCCTGTGCACACAGTTGATTATCAGAGTCGAACAACTCAGCGCGGATGTCAGCAAGATTGCGCCGTGTTTCTATCAGACTGGCTTTTAGCAGAACCGGCCCTTTAGTCACATAAACCGGTTTTCGGTATTTGATTTCGATTTTCGAGGTTACTCCGGCTGTTTTCAATTTTACATAAACGTACCAGCTTGCTATTTCATCCAGCAGCGTGGCCTGGATGCCACCATGAAGCAGGTTGTTGTATCCCTGAAAATCAGGGTTTGGCTGCCAGGTTGCAGTAATGGTCTCGCCTTCATCAACAAAATTGAGGCGCAGGCCTGCAGGGTTGTCCGGTGAACACCCAAAACAATTGTAGCCCTGGTGTTTGGTAAAAGGATTGCGGACTTTTCGGAACATGGCAATAATTTTATTTTTCTACTCCGGCTGAAAAGGTTTTCTCTGCGGTCAGACTGCCATTATCATCGTATTCGCGCCAGATTCCCTCTTTGAGGTTATCCTTGAAGTTGCCTTCAGCCTTCAATTGGCCGTTTTCGTAGTATTCCTTGAATAGTCCATTACGAATGTTGTCGTTGAACGTCTCCTCGGTCATCAGTGCGTTGTTCTCGTAGAAAGTCTTCTGAATACCCTCAAATTTTCCATCTACGTAATTGTACTCCGCGATGAGCTGGCCATTTTGGCTGTACCACCTGGAGAGTCCTTTTTTCATCCCATTGCTGTACTCTGATTCTTCCTGCAATGTACCGTTGTTATAATAAGCCCGCTTGCTGCCATGGAGCTGGTCGTTTAAATAGTTTTCTTCCAAAATTATCCGGAAGCCACGCTCATAAACCTTGCGCGAACCACTCTTCTTGTCGTTGACATAAAATTGCTCAGAAACGAAATAGCCCTTGCTGTCGATTTCGATAAAAGCGCCATCCTTTTTTCCATTTCTATACGATTCGGCAAATTGTACAATCCCTGTTGGGTGATAGGTCAGCCAACTGCCATCTTTAAGGTTGTTCACATAAAACCCGACACTCCTTATATTATCAACTGTATCTTGCCAGTAGCCTTGCTTACGACCCTTGCTGTCGGTTTGATTTATTTTTTCGGTGGCTTCTGCCCTGTTATCCTGCGAGAAGGTGCAGGCTACTGATAACCAAAGTAATGTGAAAACTAAGAATAGATTTTTCATAGTGAAAACGATTTTTTTAAGTGCAAAAATAATCAACTAAAAGGAGAGGGGGATTTCTGGTGAAATTTTCAGACTGGCTCAGCAAACAGGTCGTAAGCCTCAGCACCGGTAATTCTGACCTGAACAAAATCGCCGGGACGCAGGGCGAAGGCTGCTGGAATGAGTATTTCATTGTCAACTTCAGGAGAATCAAACTCGCTTCGGCCGATCCAGAAATCGGTTTCCTTGCGGTCAACGATTACACGCAGAACCTGGTCAATTCGGTTTTGATTGATGGTCAGCGAAATGTCTTCCTGCAACTTCATTAATTCCGCTGCCCGACGCTTTTTTGTGGCCGGTGGAACGTCATCCTTCAGATCAAACGCTTTTGTGTTTTCTTCGTGGGAATAGGTGAAGACGCCCAATCGCTCGAATTTTGCCTCCGAAACAAAAGCTTTCAACTCCTCGAACTGCTCTTTTGTCTCGCCGGGAAATCCGACTATAACACTGGTACGGAGAGCAATCCCCGGGACAGCTTTTCTTATCTTTTCGATTAACATCCTGGTTTCTATTGCGTTATGCCCTCGTTTCATGGCCTTGAGAACAGGGTCGCTGATGTGCTGTACCGGGATGTCGAGGTATTTACAGATTTTGGGAGATGAGTTGATCACGCTGAGCAGTTGTTCCGGAAAACCAGCCGGAAAGGCATAGTGCAACCTGATCCATTCGATCCCGGGTATTTCAGCGAGTGTTAGCAGCAGTTCAGGAAGTTTACGCTCGCCATAAAGATCAAGTCCGTAATATGTTGAATCCTGGGCAATTATCATCAATTCCCTGACCCCGGAATTGGCCAGAAAAGTAGCTTCTCCGATCAACTCTTCAATAGATTTGGATTGATGTTTGCCCCTGATAAGCGGAATGGCGCAGAAGGAGCATTTGCGGTCGCAACCTTCTGATATTTTGAGAAAAGCATAATGTGACGGGGTCGTAATTACCCGTTCACCAAGAAGTTCCTTTTTGTAATCAGCGCCAACACTTCGTAGAATTTCCGGAAACTCAGCCACACCAAAAAACCCATCAACTTCAGGAATTTCATTGACCAGTTCTGAGCGATAACGTTGTGAAAGACAGCCCATCACAAAAAGTTCGCTGATGATACCCTGCTGTTTTGCTTTTGCAAAGTTCAGTATGGTTTCTATGGATTCTTCCTTGGCATCATTTATAAATCCACAGGTGTTGATGATGACTTTGCCAGCGGTAATATTTTCGGGGTTATGATCCACTTCCATCCCGCCGGCCTGTAATTGGCGCAACAGAACTTCAGAATCCACCGTGTTTTTGGAACAACCAAGTGTCACAATGCTTACCTGGTTGGTTTTATCTTTGGTTTTCAAATGGATAGCCTTTATTCCTGGTTAAAAAGGGAATCTACAAACTCAGCTTTGTTGAACAGCTGCAGGTCTTCTTTCTTTTCGCCGATACCAATGTATTTCACCGGTACTTTGAACTGTTCTGAAATTCCGATCACCACGCCGCCCTTTGCTGTTCCGTCGAGTTTGGTCAGCGCCAGGGCATTGACTTCTGTAGCGGCGGTGAACTGCCTGGCCTGCTCAATGGCATTCTGACCGGTTGAGGCATCCAGAATGAGCAAAATTTCATGGGGTGCATCGGGGATAACCTTTTTCATTACGTTCCTGATCTTCGTCAACTCGTTCATCAGGTTGATCTTGTTGTGAAGACGCCCGGCAGTATCAATTATTACCACATCAACTTTACTGGCTACGGCCGATTTCAGGGTGTCATAAGCTACTGATGCAGGGTCGGCACCCATTCCCTGTGAAACCAGCGGAACATCCACCCTCTGCGACCAAATGGTCAACTGGTCAACGGCCGCAGCCCTGAAAGTGTCGGCAGCGCCAAGGAGTACTGACTTTCCGGCCGTTTTGAACTGATGTGCCAGTTTGCCAATGGTGGTCGTCTTTCCGACTCCGTTCACACCTACCACCATGATAACATACGGAGTTTCCCTTTTGGGGAAATCAAAGCCAACTACTTCATTGTTTCCGTTTTCAGAGAGTAAAGCAGCAATTTCTTCCTTGAGTATTTTATTTAATTCACTTGTTCCGAGATACTTATCTCTTGCAACCCTTGCTTCAATCCGACTGATAATCTTCAGTGTGGTGGAAACTCCAACATCGGACGAAACCAGGATTTCTTCCAGATTATCCAGTACCTCTTCGTCCACCCTCGATTTGCCGGCAATAGCTTTGGTGATTTTGGAAAACACGCTCTGTTTGGTCATTTCTAGACCTTCGTTGAGCTGCTCTTTCTTCTTTTTTGAAAAAAAGTCAAATAGTCCCATGATTTTCGGATTAAATCAGATGAAATACAAAAAGCCTTCCCCCTGACGGAAAAGGCTCTAAAAGTTAAACCGGACCGAAAGGTTTATCCTTTCTTAACCAGTTCCTGTGCTTTATCGTTCAGCATTATTTCCTCCTTGAAGGTATATGCGCCGGATTTCTTTGAACGTACCACTGAGATCACTTTTGCGTAATCTTTGCCGGCTGTCTGAAGGGTTGCAACTACTTTCTTTGCCATGTTCTTTCCTCCTTATTTGATTTCTCTGTGAACTGTTACTTTTTTCATGATTGGATTGAATTTCTTCAATTCCATACGTTCGGGCGTATTCTTCTTGTTTTTGGTAGTAATATACCTTGATGTCCCCGGCAGCCCGCTGTTTTTGTGTTCTGTACACTCCATAATAACCTGGACTCTTGCGTCTTTTGATTTCTTTGCCATGACCTAAATTTATACTGTTTTTCAGGGGCGCAAAATTAATACATTATTTGAAACCCCGTATTTTGAACTAAACTTTTTTCTGTTAACTGTTCATCGAAATGAGGAATTCCTCATTGGTCTGTGTGAATCGCATCTTATCTTTAAGGAATTCCATGGCTTCCACGGTGGTTCTTTCCGACAGGATATTCCTCAGAATCCAGATTCTCTGCAGCATCTCCTTGTCGAGCAGCAGGTCGTCGCGGCGGGTACTGGATGCCACAATATCAATAGCGGGATAGATCCGTTTGTTGGAAATTTTACGATCGAGCTGGAGTTCCATGTTTCCGGTTCCTTTAAATTCCTCAAAGATTACCTCATCCATGCGGGATCCGGTGTCAATCAATGCCGTGGAAATGATCGTCAGTGAACCGCCGTGTTCTATCTGCCTGGCAGCGCCGAAAAAACGTTTAGGTTTTTGAAGGGCATTGGAGTCAACACCACCGGTGAGAACTTTTCCTGAAGCTGGCGCAGTAGTATTGTAAGCTCTTGCTAATCTGGTAATTGAGTCAAGCAGAATTACAACGTCATGACCACATTCGGTAAGCCGCTTGGCTTTTTCGAGAACGATATTGGCAATTTTAACGTGTCTTTCAGCTGGCTCATCAAAGGTGGATGCAATAACTTCGGCTCTTACGCTGCGCTGCATGTCAGTAACCTCTTCAGGGCGCTCGTCAATGAGAAGGATCATCATGTAAACCTCTGGGTGATTGTAGGCTATTGCATTGGCTATGTCTTTGAGCAAGACTGTTTTACCGGTTTTAGGTTGAGCTACGATGAGTCCGCGCTGTCCTTTGCCGATAGGGGTAAACATATCAATAATCCGTGTGGAAATGGTTTCCTGTGGATGACCCGTGAGTTTAAATTTCTTTTCAGGAAATAGTGGTGTAAGAAAATCGAAAGGAACTCTGTCCCGGACTTCTTCCGGGTCGCGGCCATTGATTTCTTCCACTTTGATAAGCGGGAAGAATTTTTCACCCTCTTTTGGAGGGCGGATGCTACCACGAACGGTATCACCGGTTTTTAATCCGAAGAGTTTGATCTGTGATTGTGAAACATAAACATCGTCCGGAGAATTGAGATAATTGTAATCTGATGAGCGCAAAAATCCATAACCGTCCTGGATAATCTCAAGCACACCTTCGGTAACCACCACTCCATCCACCTCGAAGGAATACTTCTCGCGGTGTTTGTCCTGATATTTCTGCCGATGTTGATGCTCGGCATTCTTAAATTCCTGGGGTTGCTGGGAATCACCATTTTTTTCGTCCTCCAGGATTTCCTGGGAAGCTGCCGGGCTGTCAACAGTTTCGGTTTTCTTTTGAAAATCTTTGTTTTTGTTGATCGTGAGAATCTTTTTCTGAACGGGCTCCTCACCTTCGGGCTTTACTGCAACGGCATCATTTTCAGGATTAGGCTGAGGTTGAGGTTCAGCGACGGCGGGCATTTGAAACCTTTTTTCCTGATCGGATCTTTGTTGTCTCTCTTCGGGTTGAGGTTTCTTGAATCGCTCATGAAATGCCGGTTTCTGAAATTTCTTCTCAACTGATGACGGCGCCAACATTTCAGCGGGTGTGGAGGATTTGGGCTCTTCTTTTATTGCTTCAGGACTTGTATCAGCGCTTGAAGCGATTCTTTCCTTTACAGGTTTAGATTCAATTCGCCGGCGTTTGTTTTTGTTGAATTTGTTTTCACTCTTGCCCTCAGTTTCCGACTTTAGCGGGAAAAGAGCTTGCTGATCGAGGATCTTGTAAACCAGATCTTGTTTTTTCAGGTTGTTGATTTTGGAAATGTTCAACTCCTTTGCGATCTCACGAAGATCCTGAAGTAACTTTCCATTGAGTTCAATAATATCGTACATCTACAGGATGATTTAAATTTACGGTTTTAAATTAAAATTTGGATTTGCAATCTGCTAATAACCGCTTCTGCAGTGAATTCTAATAACTTTCAAAGACATGTAAAACTTGATTGAAATGTGAACGATTGGGATAATCAGGCTGTCAGCCGTGAGATTTTATTTTTTACAACAATAAAGGTTTGACGATTGTGCTTTCAGGATAAGAATAGCAGCGAATGCGGCGCAAAATTAACTATTAATCCAAAATAGCAAAAAAAAGTTCTTACAGCAGTTAGGTAAATAACTGATAGGGAGGTTCATAGAAAAGTTCATATTACAAATACCTATGTAAATTTGTTGATATTCAGACTATTAAAACTTTTTTTTCCCCAAAGGAAGTGATCCAGAGCTATGTTGCCTTTGTAAATTTTCGATACCCTCTGGTGGCTGATAAGGCTTCTTTTGACGCGATTTTTCTTGTAGGAGAAATAAAATCCCAGATGCGCCCTCGACACTGCCACAAAATGCCTGAATCCACCATCAATCAGAAACTTCAGCGAAGCCATAATATCGAGGAAAAACCGTGAGACAAATACAGGGATCAACTGGTCGGGAGGGAGATTTTTGTAAAGTAAAGTGCTGTTGTTGCGGATGTTAAGATAGGTTTTATGGGGTGAGGATTTATCCAGCGTACCGCCACCTATGTGGTAAACGGTAGATTGTCCGCAGAACATGATTTTGTACCCCAGATGTTTAAGCCTCCAGCAAAGGTCAATTTCTTCCATGTGGGCAAAAAAATCGTCATCAAATCCACCGGCTTCGCGATATAGTTTTGCCCTGACAAACAGACAAGCTCCTGTAGCCCAGAAAATCTCAGTAGTGTCATTATATTGCCCGTGATCCTCTTCGATGGATTGAAACAGGCGTCCACGACAGAAAGGGTA
The DNA here is from genome assembly GCA_036794825.1 of Bacteroidales bacterium. GTDB lineage: Bacteria > Bacteroidota > Bacteroidia > Bacteroidales > 4484-276 > RZYY01. Next base: position 120,087 of record DAIRGA010000006.1, read on the forward strand.
GCCGTAGCGATCAATGAAACCTCCGGCTGCTCCGGCATATTCAAACAAATGACGCTGGTTGTAGGATAAAATCTTCGGCTGGCAGGCTGCAATCAGAGGATCGTACTCCATCAGTTCAATTATCGGGCTGATCCAGTTTTCGGTAACTTCGATATCGGTATTTAGCAGGATATAATAATCTGCTTCTATCTGTTTGATTGCCAGGTTGTAACCACGGGCAAAACCATAATTCTCGGTGAATGAGAGTATATTTACCCCTGGATAATTTTGCTTTAAAAAATCCACTGAACCATCAGCGGAATTATTATCAACTACCCAAACATCAGCATCCCCGGCTGTTTCCAGAACTTTTGGAAGGAAGGTGCCAAGATATTTTTTACCGTTCCAATTGAGTATGACAATAGCGATTTTCATTGAGCGGTAAAAATAATTCTTTTGTGCCTTCCTTGTCGGCCTTTGAATGTTTTTTGGAATAAATATATGTGGCGATCTATTGCATCTAAAACAAAATTAGCATGTTAGCATGATTACTGGTATTCGGGTTTTATCTCGGGTTATTGTAGTAATCTCCGGATCTGCCTTTGTATTTGTCGCTGTCGGGCATTGTACCACCGGGATTAAACCGGAGGTGCAGCTCAGCCTGCCAGTTTTCGTTCTGCACTTCGCCGGGCATGTTGGAGTGGATTAACTGATAATCGAACAAAGCAAGGTGCTTGTTGGCGAATACAAATTTTCGGTCACGGTATCCGTTGAGCGAATAGTAATGCCAGATTTGATAGGGCACTGAACCCATATCCGCAGCCTCGCTGCCACCGGGGTTGATAGTCATTCCGGAGGTACCGGCATCGTAAGGGCGGTCGGTGATAGTGTTTGGCGGGCCGTACTTCAGATAAACATAACCCATATCAGTCTGATAACCTTTTTTGCCCTTGTTTCCCGGCGCACCAAACTGCTCGTTAACCAGTTGCACATTGGCGAGGTAATTTCGCCAGGCCAATTCAGGATTTAATTCATTACGCTCAAGCCAGAAATTGAGGAAAAACCGCTGCATTAATACAATATCAGCGTTCTGGTTTTCGATCTGGTGTTTGATGAATTTGTTTTCGATATCAGAAGCTATTGGTGTAAGGTATCTGATATACTCCATCAAAGTGTCTCTGCTATTAATCTGGCTTGCAAACGATCCTTCGAGGGAAATCCCGGAATAAGTCGGATAGTCCACCTTTAATCCCGGATTGCTGCGCTGGAAAAACAATTTTTGACTGGTGACCAGAAGGTTTTCCTTGTTGCGGACTTCAACAACAAGATTGTAATTACCCGATGGCAAATCGGTGATGTTATAATTGGTCAGAAGAATATTGACCGGGGCACTTTTTTCGCGGCGAAAACTGGAAAACTTTTCCAGAATTCTTTTAGACTCATAGGTTTGAATGTAATGGCTGAGTAAGTATCCCTCTGCCTCGCCAAATACTTTATCGGTATTGTAAATTTCTGCATAAAAGCTTAGCGTGCTGACCTCCTGCGGGATGAAATTGTAAACGTATGGCACAAGATCGTAACCATTTTTTGTCAGAATAGAAGGATTGTCGGTTTTCGTAAACGATTCGAGAAGTTGAATGCCAGATATTGTTACGGCATCTTCGGGATGTTGGATAGTGATGGTTTGTGAAGCGCTGAATGGTGCTGAATCGCTGTTCATATCTTTCAACATGATCTCAAAACTATAATCCCCGCGGGGTAACAAAAACCGCTGCTGATCAAGGAAGGTGACGAACCGGTCAGCCGAGTCCTTCACAGCCGGGCTGGATAGCTCATATTTGTCAAAAGCAGTTATTTCTTCACCATTTTTAAAAATCATGGTGACCTCGATCTTGCCCTGGTAATTACCAGCTTCGTTTTTCACCCAAACAATGCTGCCACCAACCACCGAAAGGTAAGTTTCGATGTATGGCCCGTCGGCTGGGGAATAGAAGGTGATGTAGGAAAGTTGAGCCTGCACAAAACCTGGATTTTGAGCATAATTCAGGTTGGTCAGGAAAAGTACAATGGCCAAAACGAAAAGCTTTTTCATGGCAAATTAGGTTAGGTTTTTTGATTCAGGAGCCAAAATTAGGATTTTTACTGACGCTCTGACCAATAAACAAGCTAATGGCCATCAAGTTTCAGTTTTCGGTTAATTCAAACGCAATGGACTCAAATAGTTGATGGAATAATCTGCTGGTCTTTGGAAAAGTCAATCCAAAAAAAGCAGTTTTTGAGTTTCAATCCGTTTGTCCAGTTTCAGGTTAACCAGGTAAATTCCGGCATTAAGGTTATCTCTTCTCAATTCAAATTTTTGATTTCCGGCATCAAGCCAGCCTTCAAAAACCACTTTCACCTCACGCCCGGTATTATCGAAAAGTGAGAGTTTACAATAGTTGCGGGTTTCCGTAAGAAAATCAATGTCGGCATAAGTTGATGCAGGATTTGGATGAATTTCGATAATGCACTGATCTTTTGTGGCAGGTTCATGGGTCCCTGTAATTATCAGATTATCATACACCTGGAAGCCCGCAATTCCATCGGCTATGTAAACATGCGAACCCTCAACGGAAACACCGAGCGCAAATACGCCTGAAGGTTTGTAATATCCAGCAATAACAGGGTTGGCCGGAAAGGAAATATCCACCATTTGCACACCGCCAAGTATGTAATTGGCCACATAGGCATAATTGCCAATGGCTTCGATGGCAGTTGATCCATCGGGTGTGTAAACATATCCGGCGATGAATGGGTTGTTGGGATCCGTCACGTTGACAACTTCCACACCGCCCAGCCCATCAGCGAGATAGGCGTAGTTTCCTTCCACCGAAATATCATTGCATTTTGAGTTGATCTCTGCGAAGCGTTTGATGAATTCCGGGTTTTCAGGATCTGAAATGTCGAAGATGTAAACTCCTTTCGTGTCCTGATCTTCAAAAGGCATGTAATCAATAACATAGAGATAGTTTCCTTCGATATCAAGTGCCTGTGCAAAGCAGTAGTCAACACCCGGAACTGCTCCGTTATACCAGCCAAGTTTGTGAGCTTTGAGTGTCGGGCTATCAGGATTGGAGAAATCAACTACCCTGAAACCATCCCACCAGCAGGCAATAAAGGCATAATGATCTTTGATGTTGATGTCGTAGGTCATTACCGGTGACATATAATGTCCGCGCTTTGATGGATTGGTCGGGTCGGTAATATCCATCACATTCACCGGGTTGGATGCGCCCATGCTTTTGGGGATGTACACAGCCAGGTTGCCCGAAACAGCTACCAGATCACCCTGGGTTTCATGATAACCGGTCTGAACGGGGTTGGATTTGTCGGCCAGGTCAAAAACCCTGAAACCGTTGCTGCCTGTGAAGCCAAGGTTATCTTTTACACATAAATTATTTACCCAACCCGGTAGCAAAACACTACCTGCCAATTGAGGTGAAACGATATTGTTGATGTCGAGAATTTCAGATTTGCTCCCTCCTGAAATCATTGCAAATGTTTCATTAACAGCCACAAAATCAGCATACCCTGGGTATGATGAGACCTCCTGAGGGTTTGTTGGATCTGATACATCAATTATCCGCAGGCCACCTCCGGGATTGGTTGTACTGCTTGCTACGAATGCGTAGTTCCCCTGCACTACAACCTTTACCGGGTATCCGTTGATGGCGATCTGCCCTAATAATTGTGGTGAAGCCGGATTAGAAACATTCCAGATTTTCAAACCATAATTGTAGGAAACCTGATATAATTTCCCTTCAGTGGCATAAACTCCGGTTGAGACTCCGGGTATTGCACCTGCCAGATACGTATTTGATGGATCGCCAACATCGACGATGCGGCAGTTGTTGTTAGCGGCACAAAACATCAGGTTGCCGTATTTTGCTGAATTCCAGATCAGAGTGGAGGAGGGGATAGGATAGTGGCCGATCATGGGGATATTTGACAGGTCAGCGAGATCATAGATGTAGATTCCGTCTGCTACCGACATGACATACAGTAAATCGCTGTCGGCAAAAATTCCACCTCTCGGATAGCTGTTGGTTGGTATCCGGGCCAGCCTCGAAGGATTTTGCATATCGGATAAATCCCAGATTTCTACTCCTGAAAAATAGGCGCCCAGATAGAGCCTTTGTTTAACTGGGTCGTAGGTGGCACAATCAACCAGGGAGCGGCTTTTTATGACCGAAATTGTCAGCGGACTGGCCGGATCGGTAACATCAAACACCATCACCCCACCACCCGTGCCAATCATGAAAATATTATCAACACCGGAATAGATAAGCGAATAGCTGACGCCCAGGGGCCAATTGCCGAGAAAAGTCATGTTGAGCGAGTCGTAATCAAGCGCGCGCTCCATGCTGTAATGGCCATTGATCCTATCCATTTGAAATTTATAACCGGCTTTACCTGCGTACGGTTCAGCGATTTCAACAGTTTCCAGGCTGCCAGATTTAGCAACCCTTTGCACTTGTGATTGAGCGAAAGAACTCATTGCTAAAAGCACGATAAGGAAAGTAGTTTTTTTCATTGCATTTAGATTTTATTAAATAGCATCACAAAGTTAAGATTCTCAATCAAATCAACGAAACAGCTTATTTTGACACCTCAACCCACCGGCCTTTTTCGATGGCAGATACACCCCGGTCGTACATCGCTTCGCATTTTACAGCAGGCAGGTAAAAACGACCACTGTAGGATGCATTGAGCTCGATGCGATAGGTAGCGGTTTCGCCGGCAGCAAGGTCAAAGAAAGTGTCCACCCGGTTGTCGCGAATATCCCTGTATTGGTAAGTGCTTTCGGCAATTACATCAGGAACATCATTGATCCTTTTGTTAAGGATTTCCCACCCCGAAGGCACGCTAAAACTCAGAGCCAGGTTCCGGTAATTTCCCATCACACCCGGATTGGTAACGGATATCTCGGCAGTGAAATCAATTCCCTGTTTTATGCTATTGATATCGAGAGTCTTACCATCCACTGTCAGGTACTTTACCTGCATTGTAAGATGGGAAGTGGTTGTTTTTTCCTCGCCATACCCAGGCTGACCAATCGTGGTTAAACAAGCGAAGAGATCCCCTTTACCGGAATTTTCGATGGTGATGTAGCCACCGGTGGTTTTATCCAGATCAAAATTTACTGTCGGCTGCTCTGAAATGATATTCTCTCTGTTTCCATTTGCTGTAATGCTGAATTTCAGTTGATTACTGCTGCCGGTTGATTTTGCATAACGAGCCAGCGCGTAAATACAAAAAGCGGTGGTTTGGGTAGAAGCGCTTTCAGCATGGTATTCTGCTGCCATTCCTGAAAGCAGATCAAATGCGGCTTGCTTTCGGTTCATCAGCACTAAAGTTTCGAGTATCAGCGACTGGTCGCGGAGGGAAGAACCAAAGGTTTCATCAGTTTCATCCAAAGAATGATTTTTTAAATTTGCGGCTTGCTCTGCAAGTTTCTCAGCCACTTCGGGTCTGCCAGCGAGCGTGTAGGCTGCTGCCAGCCTCCAGGCTGCCTCTTTAGTCAGACCGGTAATCTCCCGCAGTCGGTTCATTGCGCTGAAAACCGGTTTTCCGGCCAGAGCCAGCATATAGAGCCGGTAAGCCTGCGTGTGTAAAGCTGACAAGTTTGCAGGATTTTTTGACAGGTCGAAATGCAACGCCTGACGGGATTGTTCCTCAAGTAGTGAATTTTTAAGATCGGTGGGAATAAGATAGCCTTTTTGCTCTCCCATCAAAAGGAAATGGCCGGCATAAACTGAACTCCAGTCTGATACATGGTTGCTGCCAGGCCAGTAAGACAATTGACCGCCCCCCATCCTGAAAGCCTGCAGGGAACGAATAGCAGCTCGGATGTTCCGGTCGGTTTTTGCCTTTTGATCGCTGCTGAGTTGTATAATGTCAATGAGTGAGAGTTGTGCAAAACCGGCTGATACCACCTGCTCCAGGCACCCGTAAGGATATTGAATGAGGTATTGAAGACTTTTTTCCAGATCAAACGAAGGCAAGCCGGAGACTGTCACCATAGATGTATTGGTTCCCTTGATGCCTGGCGCCGGGATGTTGATGGTTTGTGTGGCGCCTTCCGGGATAATGTGATTTTCTGAAACAGTAGTGTAGGGATTTGGTTGTTGAATGTTGATTTCCAGCGTAGTAGTTGCCGTTTCACTACCTGAACCAGCTTCAACCATGATTTTACCGACCCCTGCAGTTTCACCGGCAACCAGGTTGAACCATGCCATCTTTTCACCTGTTTCCGAAAAGTTGATTTGTTGCGTTGCGCTTCCGGACGGTTTCAGAGGACCATCTGTTTTAACAGTGAGTGTAACATTTCGGATCGCTTTGTCTGTTGCAAAAACACTTACCGGCAGCGAAACCTCTTCACCCGGACTCAATGTGCGTGGCAGCGAAGGGAGAATCATCAGTGGCTGTTTAACCGGCACTTTTTTATCGGCTGCACCCCAGGCGCCATCCTTTCCGGCAATTACCATCACCCTCACCTCGCCGATGTAGTTGGGCATTGCAAGTTCATGCACACCTTCCTGACCAGCTTTTAGTGTGAAAGGCCCGGCATATGTTACAACTGGCTTAAACCTGTTGGCTTTTCGTTCGCCAGCTCTCGCCAGTTCGTCGTCGCCACCGATTGCGAGAATTTTCTGCAATTGCCCGGAATAAGCGCCGAGAACATCGTCAAACATATCCCAGGTTTTCACTCCCAGCGCTTCGCGGGCATAAAAAGTTTGCCAGGGGTTCGGAGTTTTGAAGCGTGTCAGCCCCAGAAGCCCTTCGTCCACTATGGCCAGCGTGTAAGTCATGGCTCGTTTGTTTTTCTCCGATATTTTGATTTGATAGCTGCTTTCAGGGCGGATGCTTTCCGGTGTTGTTATTACCGGCGACAGCACTGTCAGCGGGTCTTCAACCATTACCGGAATTACGCCGTACATTCTCATGGGCAGGTCGTTGGCGGTGCGATTGTGGGGTTGGATCAGAGTTATATAAACATAAAAGTTGGGCGCCATTTCAGCATCAATAGTGATATCGAAGGAGTTTTCGTTATTTTTACAATCAAACCACCACTGTTTCAGGATTTTATTTCCGGTTTCGAGGGAAATGAACGCCCGTGACCCGTCTGAACCAGGGAAGGTAATTTTTGCTTTGTCGCCAGTGGCGTACTTTTCTTTATCTGCTGAAAACGAGAGCATTGTGGCCGCGGACGGGCTTTGCCGGTTGGATCTGCTGTAAGACGACGGCCAGTCAAGGAAAACGATCATGCCTGACGAATGGCCGCCAGCCGCCGGGTCGAGCACCTGGATAAAGTATTGCCCCCAGTCGGGATAATCTACCCTGAATTGGAGTTGTGCTTTACCATTGACGGTGGAAAAATTCCTTTGCTCGATCAGTTCCGAGCCCTGCCCGCTTACCCAGCCGGCCAGGTTATCGCTGTCTGCACCCCACCACCAGCGCCACGAGAGTTTATAAATCCTTAGTTCGAGATTTTGGAATGAAACTGGTTTACCGCTATATTCGAGCGTGGCCACGCTAATCGTATGATCTTCGTCGGTTTCGAGTGCGCTGAACCGGTCGGTTGCACCAGAAATCTGCAGCCCTGTGAAGGTTTGAAAGGGGGAAAACGGCATCTCGAATACGTCGGTACTGAAGTCGCCACCACGCTCAAATACCCGGGTTGTGAAGATGGCTTTAAGCATTCCGGGCGCCCATGGATTGGTCTCCTGTTTTATTTCCACGTTTGCTTCTCCTTTGGCATCGAGGGCTCCTTCAAATAGAATTTTTTCTGTCGGAAAGTAGCTTTTGGTAGGGTCGGTAAATGTATATTTTTCAAAACCTTTGAATATGAAATTTGTAGAAATTAGCTTTAGGTTAACCTGAGCTTTCAGCCCTGCGGCGGGTGATCCGTGAAGCCACGACGATTTCAGAATTCCTGATTGATCTGCATTGCGCGAAAACAGCACCTCATCTATGAAAGACAACTCCATCTTCAGCCGGTTAGGTTTGACATTTTCAACCTTAATGCGTTGCTCAAATTCAGCTCCACCCACGCTTACTTTTGCCCGCCAGTTTCCTGTGGGCGCTTCCGGTTTGGTTGGCAGTTTAAAAATGTAGAAGTTGTCAACACCTTCATTTTTAATTTGTTTTTGTACCAAAGTCCCTTTAGCATCGAAAAGCTCAAAGAGCACAGGATGGTTTTTGGGTAATTTATTCAACACGTCATCCATCACAAAAGTCAGGAACAGCGTATCGCCCGGCCTCCAGACACCGCGCTCACCATAGATAAATCCCTTAATCCCTTTTTGAGTCTCTCTGCCGGCCACATCAAAGTTGCTGAGCGAAAGCGAGGTGCCATTGTCGCTCCGAAGCCAGGTTCTTTGTTTATTGTAAGAAGCCGAAATCAGGTAAGGTGTGTTTTCTAGCGAAATCTCAGCCATACCGTTGGAATTGGTAAGTATTTCGCCGATTTTTTGCTGTTGAAAATTAAAAAATTCCACCTGAGCTCCGCCAATAGGGTTGGCGGTGATGAGGTCAGTGACCGTGACTGAAAACTTCAAATTGTCGGCCGATTTGGCGATGATGCCGATATTGCTGGCAAGGATGTTTCGGGTGGGAAACCGTTCGCTGATGTAGTAGGATTCAGAACATGGGTCATCTCTTTCGGTCCATTTCCAGTTTTCAGGCCAGTCGTTAAACCAATATGAATTTCCGTCGAAGTAATCCATTTCGGCGCTGCTGATTTCACTTTGCCCGATTTCCTCCGTTGAACTCATTTGGCCATTGCAATCAAACCAGGTGTAGCTTCTTTTGAAGGATATTTTTACCTGGTAAATGGCCTGCGGGTCTTTGCGTGTCATCTCTGTAAGATCAACTGAAAATCCGTTCCACCTGCTAAGATCTAAATCACTGCCCTTGTCGAGCCTGACAGTTTGGATAAATACGGGTCTTCCGGTGTATCGCAGATTCCAACCGCTCATCATAGTGTTATCCTGAAAATATTGCTTCACATTATCAGCAAAAATTTTATAAACAGCAACATCCACTGCCCGCAATCCTACCGCTCTGAAAGGAAGGATGAGTCCTTTTGAATCCGGCATGATGCTCCCTTTGCCTATGATCTCCACCTGCGGCATCAGGGGTTCCATCGCCACTAACAGTGTAACAGGCTCGCCCAGCATTTTCCCCGACGAACTTCTGACCGAACCTTCCACCGTAACCCGCTGCTCGCCAGCTAATCGCTGGTTGGGGAAAAGGGTTACAAGGGCTCCATTTCTTGCAATTCTTACATCATCTAGGTTGTTAAACCGAATCAGGCCGGCAATCTGCTGGCTACCGTCAAGCGGATCAGAAAATACCAGTTGCAGCGACTGGTCGGTCTGGTTCACCTGATGGCTAAGGAGTATGAAATCATTGATTGATGGGATCTTAACCTCAAAATTCCCCTTCTTGTCCACACCCACCGGACTGCCCCGCCAACTCACAGTCATAGTGAATGCACTGGCTTGTCGCTCAATTCCACTGATGACGTAGGTAAATTTCTTCAAGCCTTCGCTCTCTATGATGATATCCAATTTTTTGCCTGCAATGGATGCCTCAAGCAATTTTCTGGCATCTTCCGGGAACATCACATCGGCAGTGATCATTCTGCCTTCGTAACGGTAAGATGTTTCCATATCCGGTAATTCGCTTATAAGCCGACCTTCGAAAACGGTAAAATCCTGCGAAATGACTTCAAATCCAAAATTGAAGCGTTTCAAATCAGCCGGTGCTTCTAAAAGTTTTGTCAGGTCAAGGCTTGCCACGTACTTAAGCCCCTGCCTGAACGGCTTACCGGGTTTAAATGAGATTGTGAAGCGATCTTCCACCACGGCAGTTCCAGGCGTTGCAGGAATAAGGGTGAGCACCCCGGCTGGCAACTCAGTTCCCGGCTGGTAGCCTTCGATCGACTTAGCAAGGAAAATCTGAACTACACTTTCTGATGATATCACACCCGAGGTAAACCCTGATACCCAGCCGTCAAAATGAGCCGGGTCGCTCATTGGAATTGATTTCGTGCCAGTTTTGCAGCCAAAGATTGACGAAATGAGTATTGCTGCAATGAAAAGTGTAATGATTGATCTCATCTTTAATTTGTATTTAGTGGGTTGCAGGAATTTTTATATGATACTGATTTTGAGTGTAATGCAGGATGATTTCCGGCAATTGCTTTTCTTACAAAGGAAATCAAAAAGTGTGAAACAGCAATGTTTTAGCAACTGCAAATGTTCAGGCAGGAAAATGCCGGATTAGTTTTCCGGTGTAACTTTTGCCGGATAATGGGTGTGAAACTTAAGAAAAAATGAAATTTTGATCTTGAATGACTTTTCAGGCTAACTGATCCGAGGTTTTCATAACTTGTAGATAATCCGGTCGTTATGCAGCTGGATTTTGTTCATCTTTTTTGCAGCCTGATTCATTTTCGAAAAGCCCGAAAATAAAAAAACAGAGCCAAAAATCCCTATCGCCGTGCCTGCAACCGCGAGGTTCTTGTTGCCATTGTTCATCGCCATTACGGCTACTATACCACCTCCCACCATTAGCGCAGTTCCGGTGTAAAAATGCCCTGTTGCTTTAATCAGATCTTCGGCAGGAGTAGTGTAGTGGTTGTTTACAATATAAACCGCAATCTCTGAAATTGCCAGTGAATCAGTGACCTGAGATCTGCCTGAAAACCTTGTGATTACCAGGGTATCGCTCTCTATGGATTGAATTGTGCACTCCATCCGCTCGCCGGATTTCATCAAAACAACATCAATATCCGACTGGGCAAAGGAGATCTGAACTCCACAAAAGAGAATGATGATAAGTATTGTACGCATAGTTACCCCCTGTAAAATGTTTATCAACCGGCTGCAATCACTTCCGTTTGCAAAGAAAAAATTAAAATCTCATATTTTACTCGTCAGGGAAAATAAATTCTACCGGCTCGTTAGTCCGGATATAATATGCCTTGCCAGGAAACAGATGTGTTAGCGATTGAACTCCCATTCCGGGCCAGAAAATCCCGACTCCTGCAACTTCGCGGATGACCAGCTGATCTGGGTCCAGCAACTGAGCCAGGCTGTTAGTGCTGATCGGCGAACGGGTTGGAACATGCAGCAGATTCCAACCTTGTTTTAGGGTGATGGTTTTGTTTAATACAGGGGTTCCCTGGATAGAGAAAAGAGCTGAAGACCCGGCTTTAACAAGATATCCTCTTCGTGAATTCCAGGCTGAAATGGTATTTACATTATTCGAAGGATAATAAATGCCGTCATTTCCCTCAATGTAGATGATATGGGGAGCAATCTGCTGGATAACTGTATAAAAATCAGTGTTTTGTGGAGTGGTATTGGCTGAGATTCCTGTCCAGCCTTCAATGATGGTAATTTCCTGGGTTACAATACACGAAATCAGGGCCTTCCATCCGAAAGAGATTGCAGAATTATCGGACTTAAATTGAAAAGTCAATGCGCCAGAGGCATTGTTGGCTGTTAAGGTTCCCGGGGAATTAGATCCACACCAGGTTCCAAGCAAGGGAGCGGAGGTGTTGATGCCGTTGAAAATTTTCAGCCAGTCATAAACGCAGTTGGTACTCGCTTCCAGTCCAAACTCCAGAAACCTGACATTTAATTTTGACCCCGGAATTCCTGGTAAAAAAGTCATCGTGAATGTCTGGTTGTTGCTGTAATTTCCATTGGCGCCACCGGTGTCATAAAATAATGAATTACATGTAGTAATTGTTTTATTTCCCATTAAATCGGCAGGAGAGACCCGGATAAAATCTTCAAAGATTTTTGTAACCTGCTGTCCCTGACTGTTGGTGATGGTTAGCTTAACATCAAAGTTGCCAGGGTTAGAGTAACTGATTGGCGCCGGGTTTTTTAGGTTGGATGATCCGGGCTCACCACCCTGGAATTCCCAAAACCAGGAAGTAGGTTTGCCTCCCGAGTTATCGGTGAAGCTGACCGACGAACCGGTTGGGATAATTGTGGAACCAGCATTTACCTGAGGGTTGAGGGGACCTGCATCCAAATGAACGTTTAGGATGGTCTTCTGGTACCGTTGCACAACCACTCCATCAATGGTCACCGGCTCGTAACCTGGGGCGCTGAAAGTCAGGTTATAGGTTCCGGCTTCAAGCAGGCGCTGATAAAAACCATGGCCGCTTTCGGTAAAAACAAACGAATTGTCCTTGTCATGCCCGTTGATGGTAATCTGTGCTTCCAAGGGTTCTCCTGTGGAAAGATCTGTCACCGTTCCGGCCACACCGTAAGTTACCTGCTTTATGTAGTTAAGCAGCGACCGGTAGTTGTAGTTCCAGTAAGCCTCTAGATTTGAAGTGGCCAGCCTTTTTACATTGGAAAGTTCCATGGTTAATTCTCGGCAATTATGAAAATAGTTCATATAGTCCTGCCGGCCGCCGGTTATTCTGTACCAGGCATAACCATTGGTAATTCCATTGTTAAGGTAGGTCATATAGGTGGATGGCGAATAAAGATGCACGGTATCCACATATTCACGGCAAACGTAAATCCACCAGTTGTTATCGGCCGTCAGTCGCGACCAGGTGTCCCAGGGATAATTCATCACCTCAACGCCACCGTGCGTGTTGGCTGACATCACAAAATGATTATTCTCAGCCAGTTGCATAAAAGCCACCGTTTCGGGCTGCCAGGCATTTCCATCGGGGTGCGGGCCATCCTGCGGATCGGGGAAATTTCTGTTCAGGTCAATATTGTTGGCATTAAATCTGGTCGAACTGTTTACTGTGTGATTGCCGCCTTTGTAGGTTCCATCAGGGTTTGCCAGCGGATTGATCCAGATTTCCACATTGTCGAGAAGGTAGGTAGCCTTTGGATCGGTTCCGTAATTGCTTAGCAGATAATCAATTAACCGTAACAGAAAATTATAGCCTGCCAGTTCATCGCCATGCATGGTTCCGGTGTAGAGAAACTGCGGTTCTGGCTCCCTGACATTCACATTTTTGGAAATCTTGGCCACCATTAATTGCCTTCCCTGAACGGATGTACCGATACTGAAAACCGAGCACAGTGCTGGGTAATCTGCCGCGAACTGGTTCATCATGCTGATGTATGCCTCGTAGGTCGGATAAAAATTCCAGTTGGTAGTCTTCTGCAGATCACCTTTTTCCAGCATGGTAATTTCCACCGGAATCTCTGTGGAGTGGGGAATAACATTATAAGGAATGTCAAAATCAAGAAAAGCCTCAAATTCCCTTTGATTGGCATAGGCAAAAACCCTGTTGCCGTTAACATTGTCAATGGAGATGATTTTCGTCAATTTCTGGAGTAACTCATTATCCTCCAGTTCGAAAGTAACACAAATTTCTCCCAGATTCCGAAAATAAAAATCAGGTGATTTAGGGGTTTCGATTACACCCTGGTTGTAGCCATGAATTAGCAAACAGCAGAAAATGAACGTGATATTTAAACGCATAAGGTTGAAATTTAATAAAGTGCTCTTTTGTTAAAGATCAGGTAACCAATGTTTAATGCAAAAAATACTTTGTTTTCCGGGTTGTCGAAATAGTTTACCGAAAAACTAATTGGCCCAAGAAAGGTTTGATAAACCACTGCAGCTGACCCCATGAAGTACCTGCTGGCAAATTTCTCTCCATAAAAAGGTTGATTGTCAGCATCCCTGAGGATTTGCTGATAGGGTTGAAAGAGATAATTTTCTATCCTTACATCAACGTTGCGTGAAAGTATCAGAATGGCTGTGAGGCCTCCCACGCCATAATTGTGCGCCCTGTAATTGGGTAAAAATGTGGTTTTACTTTCAGGAATTTGCAGAAATGCCGGAGCAACAAGAAGACTTGAAGTGTAGTTGGTAAAGAACTCCTGGTTGGACAGGCTCAGCTCGCCATAAAATCCGAGTTTTAGCCGTCCGATTCGCTTAAAATAGTTTTCCCAGACAATCCGTATTCTTACCCAATCATGTTTTATATTCTCATTATCAATTTGTTCGGTGGAAAGGGAACCGCTGTAAAAACTCTCCCTGCCGCTGACCAGGCTTCCTTCCATCACAAAACGTGATCCACTGTTTGGATAAAGCTTCCGGTTCAGCGAGTTTAGCTCCCAACTCAAACCCCCGCCGGTAAATCTAAATTTTGTTACATCCGCCGTATCTTCCCTCGAAAACTTGTTGGTTTGGTAATAATTGTCATCCAGCGATCCCACAGTAATTCCGGCCTCCAGTTTACCCTTGATGGATGTGGGTATGCCTCCGGTAACCCGTGCAAAATTTTCATTCTCAATAAGATAAGAAGGCGTAACATCGCTAAAGAAATGGTTGTCGCTTTTAAAGTAGTTGAAATGATTGTAAACCAGGTTTCCATCAAGGTAAAATGGAGTTTTTGAGGGCGACTCAAGCCGGAAACCCAAGAGAAATGAAGTGTAAAAACGACCGAAATAGACGTTGGTTTTCAGTTTGAGCCCCTGAGTAAAAAGATATTTATAGTTCAGCTCAACGAAAGCCATATTGGCTAACCGCGAAGACAAATTCCCCCCGAACAGGATATTGAAGCGGTCAGCCTTCTTCAGATCAAGATCCAGAAAATACTTTTGGCTTTTACGATCAAGTGTAAGGGATGGCATGCCCAGCTCAAAATACCGGTCGGTCGCAACATTGTAATAACCCGGCTCAACGTCTTTCAGAGTAACCGTCTGGTACTGATGAAAGAATATCTTATTCAGATAGACGGCTTCATTTTTTGTTTTGTTCACAGTGTTTACGCTGTCGATAAATAAGGGTTGCATCCTGTCTTTAAACTTATTCCTGTTTTCGTTTACCTCTTCAGGAGTTCTGAAATTGCTGATTTTAGCTTTAATCTCCGGTATTTTATGAAGGGTTTCCTGGTAGGCAATGCTGATAAATTCTTCTGCAAGCGAAAAATCGGTCAGATTGGGTTTTACAAGGTCCGGCTCGATAATGATTCCATTCTCCACCGAAAGATTAAAATCGGCATCGGTCATCAGCATTTTTTGAATCTGGCTTACCACATCGTCAGGGTCGGGGCTTGGATAATTTTTAGAGACCTTGCTGCCGATGATAACATCAGGTTTAAAAACTTCATTTGCCACATCGTGCGGGAAGTTGTTGTACATACCCCCGTCGAACAGGAGTCTGCCATCAATGCGCAAAGGTTTGAAAAACAGTGGGAATGTGAGTGAAGCCCTTACTGCTTTGCCCAGGTCGCCAGCGGCAAGAGTGATGGCCTGGCTGGCATCAATGTCGGCTGCCACGCACCTGAAAGGGATGAATAAACTATCGAAATTCTGGCCCGATGCGGCCGATGGCCCGGCAAAGAGGCTCATCAGTGTAAAATCCATTTCGGTAGTGGAGACAAGATTGGAAGGGAGTATTTTTGATAATGATTTGTTGAAATCGAAATCCAGTGTGATCCATGATGCGTTCGGGTCTCCTTTTTTGTAAAAATAGTTGTACTTTGGATTTGGTGCTCCTGACGACCATCGTTTTACCTCTGCTGAAGTAAGAAGCTTTTCGATCTCTTCCGGACTGTACCCGGCCGCATAAAGTCCGCCAACAAATGCGCCGATCGAGGTTCCGATAATGTAATCTATTGGTATATTATTCTCTTCCAGCGCTTTAAGAACGCCAACATGGGCAGCTCCTCGTGACCCGCCTCCGCTCAACACAACCGCAACTTTCTGGCAAAAGGCAGAATTCATGTTGATAACGAAAATCAACAAGCTGATAATCAATGATAATCTGAAATTGAGTAAATTCATCCGGTATGATTTTCTGCTCAGAAATCTGGTACTAAAAGTAGGCAAATCTGGCTAACCGGTATTGAGAAATATCGTTTCGGAAATCAAAATTAGTTGTAAGTAACTAAAATTGAATGAATTATACTTTGTTTAAGGCTTGCTCAAGGTCAGCAATGATATCTTCCACATTTTCGATACCCACCGCAAACCTAACCAGCCCATCGGTGATTCCCGCTTCAATTTTCTTGTCGTGAGAAATTTTCGAGTGGGTCATAGAGGCCGGATGCTGAATCAGCGACTCAACGCCTCCAAGTGAAACTGCCAGAAGAATGAGCTGTACATTGTCCATGAGTTTTTTGCCGGCTTCAAAACCACCTTTGAGTTCAAACGACATCATCGAGCCGGGGCCATACATCTGCTTCCTGGCAAGTTCAAATTGTGGATGCGATTTCAGTCCTGGGTACCGCACCCATGATACTTTTGGATGTTTTTCGAGGTACTCTGCAATTTTGATAGCCGATTCCTGTGCCTTATCAATCCTCAATCCCAGTGTTTTCAATCCGCGATGAACCATGTAAGCCTGGTGCGGATCCATGTTGCAGCCCATATTGGTCATCACCGGTTTGAGCAATTTATGGTATTTCTCACAGGCCGAAATAATCATTCCGGCAACAATATCAGCATGTCCATTGATGAATTTGGTCATCGAGTGCACAACAATGTCAGCACCAAGTTCTATAGGACGCTGCAGGTATGGGCTACAGAATGTGTTATCAACCACAAGCGGTACACCTGCCTTGTGTGCCACTTCGGCCAGCGATTTCAGGTCGGTGAGGCCGATGGTTGGATTGGCCGGAGTCTCCGTGTAAATCATAGTAGTTTCGGGCCGAAGCGCTCGTCTAACGTTTTCAACATCAGTGGTATCCACATAGGAATATTCCACCCCGAACCTCGAAAAAATAGTTTCCATAACACCTCTGGCGGGGCCATACAACGAATTATGACTGACAATATGTTTTCCTTTGCCAAGCAAAGCCAGGTAAACGGTTGTTATGGCTGCCATGCCTGATGAAGTGGCTATTCCAGCGAACCCGCCTTCGAGGTTGGCAACAGACTTTTCCAATGCTCCAATGGTGGGGTTGCCAAGCCTGGTGTAAATGTAACCGTCGGATTCTCCCGAAAAACAGGCAGCGCCATGGTCGGCATTTTTAAATTTGAAAGTTGAGGTTTGATAGATTGGCACAGTAGCGCTTCCGAAAGGATCATGAAATTGTCCTGCATGCACCTGCCTGGTAAGAAATCCGAGATTTTCAGCATTTTTCATTGCAAAAAAGTTTAAACATATATAAAAATTGTTTGCCGCAAAAGTAAATACATAAGCATAATGAGCACGTTAATTTGTGTAAATATTGAGGCTGCATTGATTTATCGCAACTTTCAGTTTGTTTATTTTTATGGCGTAAATGATTTTTCAGTTTAATAATTTGTTCGAAAATTTTTTTCTGTTGCCGCTGCACCTATGGTTTTTCGATTAAATTTGTAGAAAAATTAGTTGGGAGCCACGTTAATTCTGTAAAAAGTGAAGATTTGTTTTGTTGATAATCCGGTTGTCGCTTTCTATTCAGGCTTCGTCCAAACCAGGCCCGGCAATTTTGATTACAAGTAATTAACCTAAACCAAAGATATTATGAACTGTCAATATTTACGCTGTATTTCGCCGATTGACGGGCGATACTGCAACAAGACCATGCTGCTTCAGGAGTATTTTTCCGAGGCAGCGCTGCACAGCTACCGGGTGCAGGTGGAAATCGAATACTTTATCAGCCTTTGTAAACTGCCCCTTCCTCAGTTGATCGGGGTGAATCCCGAAATATTTGAAGAGCTGAGATCAATTTACATCAACTTTTCTATTGACGACGCCATCAGGGTAACAGAGATCGAGAAAACCACCAATCACGATGTTAAAGCGGTGGAATATTTTCTAAAAGAGAAATTTGACCAGATTGGGCTTGGGCAATACAGAGAGTTTATCCATTTCGGACTTACCTCGCAGGACATTAACAATACAGCCGTTCCCCTTTCGGTGAAAGAAGCATGGGAAAAATTTGTGGCCGAATATCTCAATAAGATTATTGAAGCGCTAAGAAGGCTCGCCGAGCAATGGAAGGATATCCCGATGCTGGCCCGAACCCATGGACAACCGGCATCGCCAACCTTTTTAGGGAAAGAGATTCAGGTATTTGTGTCCCGGCTGTCGAACCAGCTACAACTTATCAGGGAGATTCCGTTTTCAGGTAAATTTGGCGGCGCTACAGGCAATTTAAATGCTCACTACGTAGCTTTCCCCGATATTGACTGGGATAAATTTGCCAGACATTTCCTGGAAGAGTCGCTCGGTCTGAAACGGCAGCATCCCACAACTCAAATCGAACATTACGACAACCTGGCCGCTTTTTTCGACGGACTGAGCCGCATCAACACCATCCTGACGGACCTCAACCGGGACATGTGGAGCTACATCTCCATGGATTATTTCAAGCAGAAAATTAAAGAGGGAGAGGTTGGCTCTTCTGCAATGCCCCATAAAGTAAACCCGATTGATTTTGAAAATTCTGAAGGAAATCTCGGGCTCGCCAATGCCATCTTTGGACATCTCTCATCCAAACTACCCATTTCACGATTGCAGCGCGACCTCACCGACTCCACCGTAAGCCGGAACATCGGCGTGCCAATAGCGCATACATTGATTGCCTGGCAATCGCTGCTTAAAGGACTTGACAAACTGGTGCTTAATCCGGATAAAATTCATGCTGACCTCGACAATAACTGGGCAGTGGTGGCAGAAGCAATTCAAACCATTCTCAGGCGCGAAAATTTTCCCAATCCGTATGAAGCTTTGAAAGACCTTACCCGGAAGAATTTGAAAATCAATAAGGAGGAAATTCACCAATTTATTGATTCATTGGGCATTACAGATCAGTTGAAGAACGAACTGAAACAAATCACTCCTTTCAATTATACAGGAAGAAGTCCATTGTAAAACACGGTTTGCCTTCAGCAATGTCCTGCCATAAACTTACAAGCGTAAGTATTGCAGCAATTTAAATTATATGAAATTCAATGAATAGAAAATTTTGCTGACCATTGAAGGATATTTTACTAGCTTTCCCAATGTGTCCGATCACGCAAAACTGAAGGGTCAATTCAATTTTTCTAATTTTGCTGCCACTTAATTCGTAAAAATTGAACTGATATATGAAAAGATGCTTGATTGTAACGGGCGGCGGCGACTGCCCAGGATTGAATGCCGTGATCAGGGCTATTGTTAAGAGAGCTTCCAAAGAGCGCGACTGGGAAATTGTGGGTAGTATAGAAGCCTTTAATGGTGTGCTTCGCGAACCCACCGAAATTGTAATCCTCGACGAGGAAAAAGTTGCCGGAATTCATTACCGTGGCGGAACTATCATACAAACAACCAATAAAGGCGGTCCTTTTGCCTGGCCTGTGAAAAACAAAGATGGCTCATGGACAACCGTGGATCGTTCGGAGGAGATGCTGCGAAAGTTGCAATACCTTGGGATTGACGCAGTTATAAACATTGGCGGAGATGGATCTCAACGCATCAGCAAGCAACTGTTCGATATGGGTTGCAATATCATCGGAGTTCCTAAAACCATTGATAACGACCTTTCGGCAACCGACTCAACCTTCGGATTTCAGACTGCTGTGCAGATTGCCACCGAAGCTGTGGACAAACTCGTGACTACTGCAGCAAGCCACAACCGTGTGATGATTCTTGAGGTGATGGGGCGATATGCCGGCTGGATTGCCTTAAATGCTGCAGTTGCCGGCGGAGCTGAGATTTGCCTGCTACCCGAATTTCCTTATGATATCGAAAAAGTGTTGAACCATATCAACCAGCGATTTGCCCGCAGCCGCGGTTTCGTGAATGTGGTGATTTCGGAAGGCGCCAGGGCGATTGGCAAAGATTACGCTACCCTGAGTGAGAAGGAGATCGGCTACGAAAACCGCCGCCTGGGAGGCGTGGCCAACGTACTGATGCACGAATTAAAGGACCTTGGATGCGAACACAGCATCAGAACTACGGTGCTCGGACACCTACAGCGCGGTGGTGTACCGATTGCCTACGACCGCGTGCTTGCTACCCAGTTTGGCGTGAAAGCGTTTGAAATGGTGCTGAATGATGAGTTCGGCAGAATGGTTTCCTATCGCCATCCACTCATTACATCGGTTTCGCTGGAAGAGGCCTTAGCTCAGCCCAACCTTGTGGAAGCCCAGACCGCCCTGATGAATACTGCACGCGGAGTTGGGATCCACTTTGGAGATTGATTTATGGACTCGATTCAGCGAATTTTCAAAATTGGGCATGGGCCATCGAGCAGCCACACGATGGGACCACGCAAAGCTGCCATGCAGTTTAAAGCCCAATACCCCAATGCCGGCTCATTTCATGTAACACTCTTCGGAAGCCTTGCTGCCACCGGAAAAGGACACCTTACCGATGTGGCCATCGCTGATGAATTGAAGCCCAAACCGGTGGATTTCACCTGGAAACCACAGGAAGTCAAAGAATTCCATCCCAACGCGATCACTTTCGAAGCCTTCGGAGATGATGCGAAAATGATGGGCAAATGGACGGTCTTCAGCATTGGTGGAGGTGAAATCATGGAGAAAGAGGCAGCATCGGTTGGAGAGAAATCCATCTATCCACACACAAAGATGAAGGACATCCTTACCTGTTGCGAGGAGAATGGAATGCAATTCTGGGAGTATGTTCAGAAGCACGAAGATGAAAGAATGTGGCCATATCTTGAGGAAGTCTGGCTGGTTATGAAGGATGCCGTAAGGAGGGGTTTGGAGAATGAAGGAGTTCTTCCGGGAAGTATCAAACTTGCAAGGAAAGCTTCGGCCTATATGATTAAAGCAAGCGGCTTCAGGGGTTCGTTGAAGAGGAGAAGTCAGATGTTCGCTTATGCCCTGGCCGTAGCTGAAGAGAATGCTTCAGGTGGGAAGGTAGTAACAGCGCCTACCTGCGGCTCTGCCGGTGTTTTGCCGGGCGTTCTTTTCGGATTACACAAAGCCTATGGGTTCTCAGACAAGAAAATTATCAGGGCTTTGGCAACTGCCGGACTTATCGGTAATCTGGTCAAAAATAATGCTTCCATATCTGGAGCTGAAGTGGGATGCCAGGGAGAGGTTGGTACTGCGTGCGCAATGGCCGCTGCAGCCGCATCTCAGCTTTTTGGCGCCACACCAGCTCAGATTGAATATGCTGCCGAAATGGGGCTGGAACATCACCTTGGACTTACCTGCGATCCTATTGCCGGGCTGGTGCAGATTCCATGCATCGAACGAAATGCATTCGCTGCATCACGTGCGATGGATGCCTGTAACTTTGCGATTATGTCCGACGGTAAGCACCGGGTAACTTTTGATAAAGTGGTGATTACCATGAAAAGAACCGGCAAAGATCTTCCAAGCCTTTACCGCGAGACATCAGAAGGCGGGCTGGCTATTGATCATCTGGGGTGATTTCAAGTAGAGATTTTATGACCTGCGGAAGTCAAGCATTATTCTACAACAAGGATTTGTTTTGTTATTAGGTAGACCTTTTATTTCCGTGCAGTCCTTTCAGCGGGAAAAGTTCCCGTTTAAAACTGAAAATAAATGAATTGCTCTTCACTGCCCTGGGCAACGGTCAGCAGGAGGAAAAGGCAGGCCCAAATCAGCCCAAGCATCCAGGGAGACATTTTCTGAGCTACCTGATTAAGACTTGTGTTTCTCATGAGCCAGTGAATAAGAAACAAAATCCCCACCAAAACAAATACTTTGATCAGGTCAAAATATTCAAGAACTTTTACCCCATCAACGTTAAGGAAAAGCATTGATTCGATCATACCTACTGCTGTATGAAATTCCCTTGCCCTGAAAAACACCCAGGTGAAATTGACCAGAGTAAAAGTGGCAAAAGCCAGCAAAATTCCATTCCAAACGGTTACTTTGATAGGGATGTATTGTTTTAGAACCCTTTCTATCACAAGATAAACGCCATGCAGCATTCCCCAGACTACAAAGGTCCAGGCAGCGCCATGCCAAAGCCCGCCCAAGAGCATGGTTAACATCAGAGCAACGTACATCCTGGTGATGCCAAAGCGATTGCCACCGAGAGGGATATACAAATAATCGCGAAGCCAACTGGAAAGTGAAATATGCCAACGCTTCCAGAAATCCGAAAACCCTATAGCGCCATAGGGATATTTAAAGTTATCAGGAAGGATGAATCCCAGCATAAGCGCTATACCGATGGCAGCAGTGGAATATCCTGCAAAATCAAAAAATATCTGTCCTGAAAATGCTAGTGTACCTGCCCATGAATCCCAGAAATTCAACACTTGACCTGAATTGAAAACATTGTCGGACACACCGGAAAGCATCGTATCAGCCAAAACAACCTTCTGAAACAACCCTAACGTTAGCAGAAACAGACCCCAAACAAACTGGTTTATGGTGGCTTTGCGGGGCTCATAAAACTGACTGATCAGATCTTTTGCCCTGACAATCGGGCCTGCAACCAGTTGAGGGAAAAAGGTAACATAGAGCGCAAAATCGAGAAAAGTCCTCGCCGGCTCAATTCTTTTATAGTAAATGTCAATGGTGTAGGACATTGTCTGGAAAGTATAAAACGAAATCCCCATAGGAAGAATAATATCGAGTGGCCTGGCCTGGAAAGTAATACCAACAGCATCAGCGAGAAAGATAAAATTCTCAAGCAGGAAGTTGTTGTATTTGAAAAATGCCAGAAAGCCAAGATTAACGAACAAACTCAACAGCAACCATAGTTTTCTTGCTTTTGGACGCTCCTCTTTAAAGAGCTTATTTCCAGCCACCCAGTCAATCATTGTCGAAATCCAAAGCAACAAAATCAGTGGAGGATTCCATAATCCGTAAAAAAGGTAACTCGCCAACAACAACATTCTTTTTTTGAAATTCCAGCTAAAGAGTGGCGTGTAATAAAGCGCAATTACTGCAATGAAAAAGAAGATAAAGCCTATTGAATTGAAAAGCATGGTTAGTTGTTTTTGGGTTTTGTAATGGCTCCATCGGAAACCAGAATTCTGGCCAATTCCTGTGTGAAAATTTCCGCATCAGGCGCTGATAAATGTGACCATTCCGGACATTCAAACCGGTTGAGCTGGTCATAATCTTCAAAGTGGTAACCTTTGGCATTTGATTGAAAAACAAGTTCATCCCAAAATTCATTTCTGGGGAAAAGCATATTTTCGGCAGCCCGCAATCCGCCAATAGAAGGGAACCTTACCAGGATCAGATTTCCTCCGCGTGCCCGGAATTTAGCCGCATCCTCCAGAAAGAAGGCCATGGTAGATTTCTTATCCGGTGGAGGTGCATTTTCACCAAAGAATTTCCACACCCGGATAATACTGTTGGCAAAGGCGGTGTCGGTTGCCGTTTTTTCAGACATCCTGACATTTCTGTCCACCTCCACGTGCGAAAAATTGCTGAACGGTGGTTTTGGGTTGGCGCCAGTCCTGTTCCCAATGTGGATGCGCCGCAGCAACGACCTTAGATCAATATCGTCGTACCATTGTTCTTCACTGATCGAAACAAAAGCAAAATTCTTTTCCAGCGGCAGACCCGACCAATGGTTGAGCCGTTGTGCGTAAGTTCTGCTATAGTAGTAGTCAACCTTTGATTGTGCTCTTTTCCAGGGCGGAGCCTGTGGAAACGTTGTTGAAAAGAACAGTCCCTCAGTTACACCAACAATCACGGTGCCGGTGAAGTCAGTATTTTCGACAATATCTCTGAATACCGGCAGCGGACTTGAACCAGGGATGGCAAGCATTAATGGCCTTCTTCTGGTCTCATTTTCCCAAACATCCAGTTGAATACCAAAAAGCACCCGGGATGACCCAACTATTACAAAGTCAGATTGATCCATGGTTTTTAGTTTTGTTCTCTGCACAGCCCAAAGCTCTTTGTCGTCGTTATATCGGGATATTTACCCTGTGAACGCCAGTAAATTTCCCACACTGTAAGGCTTACTAAACTCAACACAAGGGCTATGATTAGTGACTTTTTGAGATTCATCATAAGTTAGAGAATTGGTTATAAATAATTTTTTTAAATGGCCATGTCAGGCTCCTACCCATTTTTCAAAACTTGCATTGACCTCACCATCCGGGTATGTCCAATCGGGTTGCAACCTCAATCCCCCCTCTTTTCTCCATATAAAATCCATGGCCTCAGATATATAGCTGTCCGGATAAATTTTTATCAGAAACAGAATTCGATCCTCCATCTCTACTTTTCCGATGGTGGAGGTTATATTCTGGGCAAGGAGTGCATTGCAGATGATTTCGGCCTGGAGAAGATCATAGGTAGCCCAAACTATTCCATGGTTGCCGGAGAGAAGGGCTTTTTCATCCAGCGTGACATCAATATCAAGGGGGGTTCCCTGTGGCAGCTCGGGAACTTTTTTATTGCTAAGCGACTTCCATGAAAAAGAGATGCCCGGATGGAGAACAATTTCCCCATCCGGATTGAATATCCCTATTTTTTTTATCAGCTTCAAGGTGTTTGAGGTTGGGTTTCCAGTTTGGTAAGTGCCAGGGCAATCTCGGCGCTGTTCCAGTATCCATGCTCGAGAACAACCTTTTGATTGATAAACCTCAGGGTGATGTGCACCGGTATCTCGTATTTCACGCCGGTAGCACGCAGGGTTCCCACCCAAAGCCCCCAGTAGTTTACCCAGGTCTCGCCATCATCGGTCAGCACCATCTCAAAGAAATCTTCATCAGCCACATAGGCAATATTGCTGAAGAGCTCATGCTCCTGTTTGTACTCAACCATAGCGGAATCAATTGAAATGCCTTTTTTCTCAGGAACATTGTTCTGAACTTTTGCGGTGTCGGCATAATGCGATTTCATAGCATCCCAATCAGCGTCAATGTAAGCTTTAAGAATAGATTTGGTGGCTTCGATTTCCGGAGAAGCTGAGAAATAGCGAACCGGCTGGTCGGCACTGCAGGCTGAAAACAGAACGACGATAAATGATAAATAGATGATTTTTTTCATAAAAATTAATATTATTTGTTTGATAATGTGTTGATTAAAAATATGGAGTCCAGTCAAAAAGCTCGCAAACTGCTGATTTTTAGCATTTTTTACCCCTGCCTCTAAAGGGAAAACTGTAAAAATCAACAATTTAAAAAGTCACCTTTAGGGGATTCAGGAGTCAAGGTGCATTTTTGACAATTCTCATTACTTATTTCGCCGGTGGATTATGGCTCAGATCGGCATCCCGTTCCAAAAGATATGACCATGCTTCTCTGATGGTTTCGCGGAATTCGGACTGCAACTGATCTCTTTTTTCTTTTCCGTTTGCCTTTTCGTAGATATCCCAGACAATTTCCCTGTCCACATCCAGTGCGGCAAAGTTTGCATAGGGCACGCCAACAAAAAAGTCGGCGGCATCCTTGCTTCCACCCATTACGCTGTACCAGTAACCGCGTGATGATCCTTCAGCCTGTTTTGTAGCATCCGACAATTGTTTGGCGATTTCTTTGAATTTATCGCTGTTGTTCACCTGCCATGAGGTTAGCCACAGTACCTTGTCGGGATTGGGATAGGCTTTACTGTAATCCGGCATGAAACGGGCAAAATTACTCTCTGAGCATTCGATGTGCGGATTGATCATTTCCCTCACCAGGTCACGGCAGTTTTGACCGTCATCATTGGTTTCATCCATTTCGGCCCAGTTGGCCATTCTCGAAGTCAGGATGTAAACATTACCTTCGCCGTTCAGTCTTTTCCATATACTCCATGTCCAATCGCCTTTGCTCTCGATATAGCAAGCTTTCCAGGCCTTTATCCCTTCGCGGAATTGCACATCATGGCCACGTTTTATAGTGAATTCGGTCATCGAAAGGATGAACCCTTTTTCGGCTTCCTGCGCCTGAACTCCATTGCTGAATAGCGTTGATGCAGCAATAAACACCATTGCAAACAGTAAATGTACTGTTTGTACTCTGATTGTTTTCATAATTGATTTGATTTAAAAAAGCCTACTCTTTGATAAAGGATTTTCGGCTTGCTCCTGTTTTTTAATCAATGTGATAGTTAAAGTTCCTTGTACCACATATACCAGGTTACTTTCCGCAACTTGGGGTCCTTTTTTGCTTCCAGTTTTTCAGCTTCAGCCTGGGTGGCAGGGCTTGGCAAAAGGACATCATTGCCTGGTTGCCAGTTGGCCGGGGTAAAAACATTATGCTTGTCCTGGGTTTGCAGCGCAATCAATGTCCTTTTTATTTCTTCTATATTCCGTCCAACGGATTGAGGATAATGGAAAAAAGCCCGGATATTATTGTCCGGATCAATAATCATTACACCACGAATGTCTATTTCCTGCTCATGACCTGGCTGCAGGATGCCGTATGCACGCGAGATTTTAAGATCTGAATCAGAAACCAGCGGAAATTCGATTTTTACCGGTGCTGCTCCTTCAATGGAGATGGATTCGATAGATTTGACCCATTCGATGTGGCTGTTCAGCCTGTCGGTGGAAATAACGATAAGGGCTGTCTTGAGTTCTTTGAACTCTTCCTGCACCGATGCCAGCGCCATAATCTCCGATGTGCAGACGGGAGTAAAGTCAGCGGGATGGCTGAACAGAATCTTCCATTTCCCGAAAAAGTCATCCGGAAAATTGACCATTCCCATGGTGGATGATGCACTGAAAGATGGCGCTTTACCGCTGATCAGCGGTCCGGTGGGATTTGTTTGTGACCAGGTAGCGTAGCTCAAGAGGAAAAACGAAAATAAAAGCAGTGTTTTCATGACAATAAAAAATTTAGTTATGGCCTACTCTTTTTAACTTGGGATTTTCGGCTTGCTCCATTGTTCAAATGAACTTCGGCAAAAGTACTTCGGGGGGTAAGGGACAGGGTAGGACTTTTCTTGCAAAGTGTTGGACTTTTCGGTCAAAAGTGCATTTTAAGCTGAAAAATGGGGAAATGATAGATTAAAATATCAGTTACATCAGAGAAATGCGCACCTGTGTAAGTATATAACATAAGCACATTAGGCACAGTAGGGCACATTAAAGTTCTTATGATGATGCGGCAGCCATTTCACCGACCATTGCTTTATATGCTTTAGTTTTTCTGTGTTATCACAAACGCTGAGATCAATTATCCAGCTATTCTCATGTGTCCTACTGTGCCTAATGTGGTTAAAAAACAGAAACTCTCATTTTTACGATGAGCGAAATGTTTTAATCTTTATCGCCTAGTTTCACAAGCCTGTATTTAACCATTTGATCAATCTCCTTTTAACTGGTCGTGATATTCCGAAGGGCTAACACCAAACTGCTTTTTGAAGGCACGGGAGAAATAGGCGTTGTCGGAAAAGCCAACTTTATAGCAAATTTCGGAAACCGACCCAGCTTTTTCTTCAAGCAAATCAGCCGCTTTTTGAAGTCGGAATGAACGGATCAGTTGTCCGGGTGGTTGGTCAATTAGGGCATTGAGTTTACGGTTTAGTTGTGTAAGGCTCATATTTAAATTTTCTGCAAGCATTTCAACCGAGAATTGATCATCTCCATAATTTGATTCTATGATTTTTATGGTTTTTCCCAGAAATGCCTGGTCGGTCGAAAATGTGCTGACCTCGGCCGGACTGATGACCGATGATTTACTGAAACGCTTGCGCAGTTGCTCGCGCTGATGGATCAGGTTTTTTACGGTGGCTCTCAGTTCTTTTGCACTGAATGGCTTGGTGAGATAGGCATCAACACCTGATTCGAGCCCTTCAATTTTGTCGTCAAGTCCGCTTCTGGCCGTCAGCATGACAAGGGGAATGTGGCTGGTTTTTTCATCTGTCCTGATCGCTTTACAGAACTGATAACCATCCATTTTGGGCATCATCACATCTGAGATGATCAGGTCAGGAACCTTTTCCTGAGCTATCATCACCCCCTCTTCTCCGTGGCGCGCCTCATTCACCTGGTAATCGCCTTCAAGTTGCTCCCGGATATACGATCGAACATCATCATTATCTTCTACAATCAGGATGATTTCCCTGCCACCAGGCGCCGGCTGATTGGATAAAACTGCTTCTGCCGGTTTTACCGCTTCTTCAAAACCGGCAAGACCTGTTTCTTCAAAAGATTCAACATTGGAAGTCGTTTTTTCTCCGAAATCAACTGATCTTTCGTCTTCCACAGACAAGGTGATTAGGAACTCACATCCTTCGCCTTCGCTGCTTTTTACTGCCAACTTTCCTTTATGAAGTTCGACAAGTTCTTTGGCGAGCGCAAGTCCGATTCCAGTACCTTCATGCTCGCGTGTACTTGACCCGTCCACCTGATAAAAACGGTCGAAGATATTTTTCAGCCTGTCCTCCGGAATACCACAACCGGTATCTTTTATACTGATCACAACCATCTTATTTTCTGTTAAAGTAATCGTGATTTGTATCCTTCCATATTCAGGTGTAAATTTGAACGCATTCGAAATATGATTGTTAAACACCTTCTCCATTTTATCGGGATCAAATAGCACCGTAATATGATCTGTTGTAGCTACGAAACCGAGTTCAATTTTTTTTGTGGCTGCCAGAGATTCAAATGAATAGAAAAGACTTTTCAGGAATGACACGATATTGTGCCTTGCCGCTTTGAGTTCCATACTTCCTGCTTCAAGCTTCGACAAATCGAGCAGTTCATTGATCAAAGCCAGCAGCCTTCGGGCGTTGCGGTTTGCGATCTGTAATTTTCCTTTTTCTTTTGTGTCAATGGATGAAGACATCACGCTTTCAATTTGTCCTAAGATCAAAGTGAGCGGAGTACGGAATTCATGTGAGATGTTGGCGAAAAACTGTGATTTCAAGTGATCCAGATTACGGAGTGAATCTGTCGTTACTTTTTCAAGTTTCAGTTGGTTTCGGAGGAGGATTCGGTTCATTTCATATCGTCTCACCCCAAATAGCGCAAGAAAAAACAACGATATGTACAAGAGAAATGCCCACCATGTAAACCACCAGGGGGGCAATATTTTGAAACTGTAACCGATAGGCTCGCTCCAAATGCCGTCAGGGCTTTTAGCCTGAAGTTTAAAAGTATATTTCCCCTGTCCGAGGTTAGCGTATTCAGCCACAGTTTTCTGGCTGAGCGGGCTCCACTGTTTATCTTTACCTTCGAGCATAAACTGGTACTGAACCAAAAATGGTTTAGTGGTTTCAATGCACACAAAATCAAAGCTAATGGTGTTGTGCGTGTAAGGTAATACCAGATTTTCGGGAATTGCATTGAACGGGCTGATGCGGTCGAAGCGGATTTTACTGAATTTCCTGATCAGCGTATCGCGTTCGGTTTCACTAAGCTGTTTACCGAAAACGCTTAATTCGTTATTTACATAAGCAGGTACGCTTTGGGGCGATTCGGGTCCGGAGCCTTCTTTTGCTCTTTGCAGGCTGCGCCAACTGATGTTTTCATGATTTATACCAATGCTCTGGATGATCACCTGTGGAGCATAGGCATTTCTGCGCACCTTTTTATAGTCGAAGCGCACCAGTTTATCTCCCGTTCCTGCCCAAACAACACCATGGCTGTCAATTACCATTGCGTAATTGTTGCTTACATCTTTAATTGGGTAGCCGGTTTGCTGGTTAAAGTGTTCCACCCCATCTTTTGCAATCTTGTCTCCGTCTGCGCTCAATCCGCCTCTGAGGATGGTGAATCCTTTACTGGTGCCGATGATGATGTTGCCATCCTGATCTTCCAGAATGCCATAAATCACATCATTGGGAAGGCCATGCGCTGTGTTGATGGTTTCAAAAATATTTTGCTCAATTTGAGTTGCATCGCTCAAGCTCAACATTTCCATCCATTTTTTTCTGATGATGGAAACACCTCCGCCCCAGCCTCCGATGAGCAGGTTGCCATTCCTGTCCTGGGTTACGATAGATAATTTGTTATCGGGCAGCCCTTGTGCTGTAGTAAAGTTGATGAAGTTTTCACCATCGAACCTGCTTAATCCTCCCCGGGTTGCAAACCAGATTGCACCGGAATTATCTTCATGAATGTTCCAAACGGTGTTGTGCACTAGCCCCTGCTCCGGGGTGTAATTCGTAAAAGATTTGCCATCAAATCTGCTCAATCCACCTTCGTAAGTTCCAAACCAGATATTGCCTTTGCTATCTTCTTCAAGGCTGATCACACTATTTGTAATCAGTCCCTGCACTGTGGTCCAGGTCGTAATAAATTTGTTGTTGAATTTGCTTAAACCATTTCCAGAACCGAACCACAGGTTGCCGGCTTTATCAATAATCATATTCATAGCATCACCTGCTGTAAGAAATCGGGCATCTATGAAATTTATAAAATATCCCTTATTCTTCTTCTGTGGGTCTTTCGTGTATTTTGTGAGCCCCCCGTCTTCTGCACTAATCCATATATCACCGTTATGATCTTCGGTTGCTGAAAAAACGGTTTTGCCGGGAAGCCCTTGTCTGGCCGTATATTCAATCGTACTTCTGCCTTCAAATTTGCTCAATCCACTTCCCTTTGTACCAAACCAAATGCTGCCGGCATTGTCTTCAACCATACAGACAACAACGTTGCTTACCAACCCCTGCTCAGAGGTATAGTTGATAAATGAGGAATCTTCTTTTTTAAATTCAGAAACCCCCTCCTCCGACCCCAGCCAGATGTTGCCTGCGCTATCCTCCAGAATACTTTCGATTGTATTGCTTATCAGCCCGTCATGTTTTGTAAACGTTGTTACAGCAGATTTGCCCATTCGAATGTTGGCAGCATCAAACCTTACGGCTCCTTTGCTGGTTCCGAACCAAATCATCCCGTCTCGGTCTTCAGCCATGCAATAAACAATTTCATTTTCCAGGCCGGTTATTTCAGAATAATCAATAAATACGGTTTCGTCAGGGTTGAGAGCACCAGGATTGAACCGGAATATGCCCTTGTGTCCGGAAATCCAAAGATAGCCCTTGTGATCTTCAATAATATTTCCAATGTAATCACCGGTTATGCCTTGCCAATCCTTGTAATTGATAAATTGACTTTTCCCGTTATCTTTTTGTGTCGGATCGTATCTGCTCAAACCGCCCCGGGTAGCAAGCCAGATGGTTCCCTTTGAATCCACAAGAATTCTGTTAACGTGGTTATTGGGAAGCCCTTGCGCGATGGTGAAATTTTCGAAAAATACACCGTTGTATTTGCTTGCGCCTCCATAGGTGCTGAACCAAAGGTTTCCCTCACTGTCCTCGGTAATTGCCTCAACGAGGTTGTGGATTAAACCATGAGATGAGTTGTAAGTTGCAAATGATTTCCCATCGTATTTGCTTACGCCATTCCCAAATGTGCCAAACCAAAGATTCCCGGTTTTGTCTTTGAACCCGCTGAGAATACTGCTCAATGCCAGACCATCGTCGGTATTGAAGTTTTGCATGGTGATAAAAAAGTCAGCCGGCTGTGTTACGGGCGAAGGCTTTTTGGATAAATCTATGGTTTCAGGGGGAGGTTTCTTGGCTAATGAATGAACCACCGGATGGCCAGCTTTTATCACAATTGGTGGACTGATGGTTTTAGTTTGGGAAAATTCGTTCCGGCCGATTGGCTTAGGGTCCTGATTGCAGGCTGCAAGGGAAATGAGCAGCACACCTGCCCAAAATAGGAAAACCGCTTTTTGTTGACTATTCATATACCTGCGGCTGTTTCATTGTTTTTAAAACCATCATTTTAGTTAAAGCGGCAGCAACACGGTGATTGTTGTTCCTTCATTTCTATCGAGGTTACCTTCGTTTCTCTGCTATGCGGCATCACAAGATTATAACTCAAACCCAACCCTTTGGTGTAAGTGCCTGTCATTCTTCCATTGGAATGCCTTTGGCACGAACACCCGCATGATAAGACGCAGTCGGGCAGGGATGGAGGAAGCACAATTCATTTTTTTGTAGTTCAATATTTACCGGGCACCAAAGAATATATAACCTGTGATTAACAGCTGGTTTGAAGTTTTGTTTAAAAATTGCGGTTAAATGATTGTAATCCCGTCAATTGCCAATCACCAGTTACATCCTCTTATTAGGTAGAAATTAAAGCCGACTGTTTGATCATACAAATCAAGAAGGAATTACTGGCCGGATGATCCTTCGCCCTTAAGAAATTCGATCAACCGCTGAACAGCCTTAGCACGGTGACTGATTTTGTTCTTTTCTTCTGCGCTCATTTCAGCGAATGTCTGGCTCTGGCCTTCCGGTTTGAATATTGGATCGTATCCAAAACCACTTTTCCCTACTTTATGATAGATTATTTCGCCCTCAACAACTCCCTCAAAGAATAATTCCCGCACTCCCAAAACGAGGGAAATAACAGTTTTGAATCGGGCACTCCGGTTTTCAGAATCGCCCATTTCCGAAAGCACTTTCTTAATATTATCTTCAGAATTACAATGTTCGCCGGCGTAGCGTGCCGATTTTACTCCCGGCCTTCCTTCAAGTGCATCAATCTCAAGTCCTGTGTCATCTGCAAAACAATCCATGCCTGTCCTGTCATGAATAAACCTGGCTTTCTGTAATGCGTTTTCGTGCAGGGTTTCGAAATCCTCTGGGATTTCTGCCTTTAATCCAATGTCATTCAAACTGAGAATTTCAATTTCAGCCCCCGCGACACTTCTGATTTCCTCCAGTTTATGGCTGTTGTTAGTGGCAAAAACAAGTTTTCTTCTCATGGTAAAAATTAAAAAACCCCAGAAGCATTATTCATGCTGCCGGGGTTTGTATGTTGACTATTTTTCATTCATTAATAATAGAAAAGCCCTGAGTAGTACACCGGACTTACCTCTTTGAGGGCTGAGCCGTATTTTGCATTGATGGATTTAATAAACTCATTGGCAACCATCGCTGCAGCCTGACCAGTGATGTGAACTCCATCCAGCGAGAAAGTATTCCCGGTAACGTATGTGCCGGTGAATTTGATTCCATCGCGGGTAATACCTTCGCTTGCAACTTTTTCCATTAAAGCCTTGGTATCAACATAAGCCAGGTCGAATTGGCTGGCGAGGGTCATCAGGATATTGTTGTAGGAATCGGTGGCACTTTTTATTCTGTCAATTTCTGCCTGGGTAAGCACATATCTGTCGGGAATTGGTGTCAGGCTCCCAAAGCCATTATTGATTATAGAATCGGTGGGAAGCGTTAGCAGAAAAAGTTCGTCAGCTTTCATTTGTCTCATACCCCATGGGAGTTCCTTATCAGCAATCACAAAAGGATTTTGACCCAGCTGGAAGGCAAGTGTATCGGTGGATCCCATCATTTTGATAAATGCATTTAGCGGAGCATAACCGAAGTTTAATGCTGCAACCTGCTGAGGTTGAGTAAGAACAAGCCCATTATACGGAAGCTGGGTATTCATGAAAGAGAAATAAGGAATACTGGTGATATCCGGGACATTAGCCACAGCACCTTTTGCTCCGTTAGCGGTGAGTTGCTGCAACACAGCACCCATAACCACCTGGAAAAGAGCAGGATTTGTTATGCTGTCCGAAGCTCCACCTGCTGCTGCATAAACCAAAACATCATTTGAACCGACCCAACAGGTGAAGAATGTCGGGTTTTGGGCAACAGCTTCGCCAAGTACCGTGGAAACGCCTGGCTGTGCTGCAAACCTTCGGTAATAAGGATTTAAATTGCTGTAAGCTTCTGCACCAGGTACAAGGTGAAACGATTTGATACCGGGAACCCCTAAATTGTTGAAGGGGCCATCGCTGGCAATGGAGTTGAAGTTTGCAGGATTAACAGGAACTCCGGCAGGTACTGGCCTCTGTGCAGCTGCATTCAGCAGCATTCGTCTGCCAAAACCATACTCATCAAGCATCATCGGTTGTTTAAACTCTCCGCCACCGACTGCCAACATCTGGTTAGCCAGAATGGATGGGTAGGAGTTATTCTGCCCTGAAATGAAAAGCTCAGAATCGGTAAAACCAGCAGTTAGTGAGTTGCCGATGGCTACATATTTCGAAAAATCCGCACTGCCAGCAGTTGTTGTTGCATCATCGAGTTCGGGCTTGCATGCAAAAAGTAATGCTGCAATTAATAGTAGGAATAAATTCTTTATATTCATGGTAATGATGTGTTTAAGATTAGAAATTATAGGTTAAACCGACTCCTGGAATGATGGTTCTGGATTTGTAATCTCCCTTGAAGTTCGCCGGCACATAGGATTTGGAGGCCTGCTTTGTTTCGAGATGGAGATAAGAGATATCAATGGCGAAATTCTCGATCGGATATATTGACAATCCGGCTGAGATGCCGAGAGTGGTAAGACTTGGTGTTTCAGGAGTAAAATAATCTTCGTTGGTTGGTGTGGGGTCGTAATACATCCCCAAACGACCGGTTACAATGTCGCTGAATTTGTATTCAGCGCCAATTCTTCCGATAAGTGAATTCGAATACAGGCGGGGATTACTTGAGTTGAGTAAATCAGGCTGCTCTTCGAATGTGAATTTCAGGCTGTCGTAAACTTCCCAGAAAACGTAGTTGGCTTCGATGGCCAGTAGGAGTTTTTCGGTGGCCTGGAAAGAAACTCCAAAATCGAGGTTGGCTGGTAATGGCAGGTCAGCGCTGAACTTATTTTCTACAGGAATGATAGGCTGGATTGAAGTAGGGAGTGTGAATTTTGCCTCGCCATCTTCAACCGACATTATGATCTCCGAACGATAGTTCAATCCAAAACTCCACTTATCACCCGGAGTTACCATAATACCAACATTATAGCCGTATTCCATTGCATCACCGGTGAGGTTTGCCTGTCCCTCCACTGCCGGGCTGTTGTAGGGTACCGCTCTGTTGAGTTCCACGGTTCCTGATGAAATAACAAGCCCTGCTCCGATGCTGAAGACATCTCCAAATTTATAGGAAAGCGTAGGTTGAATAAAGATTGCTTTGAGGGATAGATCTTGTACCAGGGAGGCTCCAATCCAATCATCTCCCCAAACCGACGAACTGCCGTAAGGTGTGTAAGCGCCGATACCAAAACCCAGTTTTTTGGTGATCATTGCAGATCCGTAAAAACTGAACGGTGTACCCACGGGATTGTCGTTGTAAACAGTATTAGGGTCGCCATCGAGCCTGAAACCCACCTTGTTGAAAATCGGACTGAATCCTGCCGAGAAACTCCATTTTCCGTTGATGCTGGACAGACCAGCCGGATTGTAGAACAAGCTGCTTGCATCACCGCGCAGCGAGGTTCCGATCAATCCCATACCGGTTTGCCGCTGTCCCTGCAGCCGCACCTGGTAGCCGCCGGCATAAAGCATGCCTGCTGTAATCGAAATCAATAAAATTAAAATCGAAAAACGTCTCATAAATAGTGATTTAAATGATTAAAAAATTGGCGGCGAAAGTATAACAATTGCAGGGAACTAAATGAAAGTTAAGCGCCTCAACCCATTTAAAATATGTTAATTACTGCATATTATCAGCAATTACGCAATCCTGACTGGCTTCTCCTTATCAACATTCTAATTTATAATGAATGGAAATAAGGGAGGAATGATCGTTAAATCCGGAATAAATCGGACTTTTGCAGCTCAATTCACTTCAAAAATTCTTCAATGATGAAAACGGATTTATCAGAAAGCATGGCGTTGATTGACGGCTCAAGGCTGATCATCGAGTCGCTGGCACGCGCCGGCGCCGACGCTTTTATCGGCTACCCGATCACTCCTGCCAACCTGCTTTACCAGTACAGCGGCCAGCGGATGGAGATAATGCTCGCCGCCCCGGACGAAATTTCTACCCTGCAGTGGATGTCAGGGCTCTCTGCTACCGGAAGAATCCCGGTAACAGCTACTTCATTTCCCGGATTTGCATTAATGGTCGAATCTATCAACATGGCCTACATGATGGAACTCCCGATGGTAATAATCCTGGTGCAACGACTAGGACCTGCCACCGGAACCGCCACCAACGGAGCTCAGGGTGATTTGCTGTTGTTAAATGGGATGATTTCCGGTGGACATCCAATACCGGTAGTTTGCACCTCCGACTTTGAAGATTGCTGGAGCCTCGCTGCCGAATCGGTGAAAATTGCCGTCCAGATGCGAACACCAGTTATCCTGCTCACATCAAAAGAGGAAGTGATGACCTTCAAAAGTTTCGATCTTTCAAAACTTGAGAAGATCGAAAAGTCAGATCATAAATTTTACGACAAGGATTGTGAGTACAAATCCTACAAGCCTACTGACATGGTTCCTGATTTTCTTCCACTTACGCAAAATCGCCACCAGGTAAGGATCAATGCTTCCACGCACGACCAGATGGGTATTCTTCAGCATTCAACCGACGAAGCCCTGGCCAACACCCGCCGTTTAGAGGAGAAAATCCGGGAAAAGATGAAGTCACATCTTATCTACACCTACGACCGGCAGGAAGGCGCTGAGGCGATTGTAGTCTCCTATGGAATCACTGCTTCTGCAGCAAAGGATGCAGTGAGTGAACTTCGACAAGCTGGAAGGAAGGTTTCGCTGCTCATTCCCAAAACATTATTACCGGTTCCTGCAGCCTATTTAGATATTCTTGATAATTACCAGCGTATTGTTATTGCTGAAGAAAACATGAACAATCAATTGGGTAGCCTGCTCTTTGGGGTTAGTAAACCCGAAAGACTAAGATTTACCGGCGCTTTGGGAAAAATGATCACACCAGAACAAATTATTGAGGAGGTAAAATAATGAATATCAATATATTAAATACAGACTCACTGCCCTTCTGTAAAGGATGTGGCCACGATTTGATATCAAAAAACACAGCCAAAGCCCTTGAAAAGATGGGGTTGTCACCGTTAGATGTGATCGTTGTTACCGACATTGGCTGCCACGGAATTATTGACAAAAGCCTTAACACGCACACCATTCACGGTTTGCATGGCCGTTCGGCTGCATTGGGCGCCGGCATTGCCTTCGGCATACAGGAACCCGGTAAAAAGGTCATCGTTTTCATCGGCGACGGTGGAGCAACAATAGGTTTACAGCATATCCTGGAAGCAGCACGCCTCAACCTCAACATGACCGTGGTGGTGCACAACAACATGCTCTACGGTATGACCGGCGGCCAGTCGAGCGGGTTGACTCCCGAGGGTTTTCATACTACTACATCTATGGAGGGAAATCCATTTGCAGGCTATGATATCTGTGCACTTGCTCACACTGCAGGTGCAGCCTATGTTGCCAGAGTTACCGGAATCGGTGATATTTCGGAAAAATTCATCAAAACATTCTCCACCGAAGGCTTTTCGCTGATCGAGATCATCGAAATTTGTCCGAGCTACGGTGTGAAATTCAACCCAGGCCGCAAACTCAGCGAGATCATCGAAACCTCTGGTCGCAAGCCCGGTGAATGGGTTAACGACAGGACAGTTTTTAGTCATCACCAGGGAAAGAAAACGGATAATCTTTTCAACCGGACGCCACAAATCCAGCCATTGTTTTCTTCCTTGCTGGAACATCCAATGTCGGTGATACTAAGTGGTTCAGCGGGTGAGGGTGTGCAGCTTACCGCAACCATCCTCTCAAAAGCTGCCATGCGTTCAGGACTGAACATCACCCAAAAAGGGAGCTATCCTGTAACGGTGGGTGTGGGTTTTTCCACGGCCGAACTCAACCTTTCGACCGACGAAATTCATTTTCACGGGATCAATGTTCCTGATATTGTTGTGGTTACCTCGCATGATGGGTTGTTGCACAGCAAAAAACGCATCGGGCTGATGAAAAAGGGAAAACTTTTTATTGACCAGTCTCTCACACCGCCGGAAACCGGTGCAGAGGTGATAGTTTCAGATTTCAGATCTATCGGCGCCAGAACGGCAAGCCTGCTTGCCGCCATTTTCTTTGTAAAAGAGATCGGCATTTTCCCTCTGGAGGCTGTTTTCAGTACCATCGAAACCGAAGGTTTAGGAACAAAACTGCCCGTAGAGAAGATCAGGACAGCATTGGGACTGTAGAGTCGTTGCCAGAAAACTACTATTGTTGAAAATCATTATTGACCACAACCCAAATGGGAGCATTGATTTTCAACGATTTACTCCTGGAGTTTATCGCGAGAATTCGGGAGGACGGGGTAAATAAATCGTTGAAAATCTATTTTGAGGAGTTATCCGGCAACTACTATAGAGCAGCAGGTTTTTTGGAAAATTTTGGGTAGATAAGTGGAAAGTGATTTATGGTGAATTGGCAGATTGATAGCGCTATCTATCGGTTTCTATCCGTCTCCCATTTCCTCATTACCCCATCACCCCATTTCTCCACCTTCTCATCCCTTCCTGATAATCCTGAACTTCATCGAAATTTCTCCGGCTTCCTGATCGAAATCCGGATTATACTCTTGAATATCAGCCAGATCACCTGTTGCAAGTTTCAGCATTTGAGCAACCAAAGAGGAGCTGCTGATCATGGCCTGCATGATCTTTTCTTCGTTCAGATCAGGAAAGTGGCTGCTCATGGCGGTTTTCACCGTTGATGCCGTCTTTACCGGCGCTTTGATTACAGCCTCTTCTGATGAAAAATCAAACAGCATCTGGCCTGATTCCTGAGTTTTCACCGAACTGCGAAGTTCTTCTTCGTCCGGCGATTCGGTACGATGGATCGAGTCTTTCAGGGTTTCCAGAAGTTCGGACTGCAAAACTTTCGGAATTTCGGCAGGCATATCCGATTCCCCTTTTTTCCTGTTTTTGAGGTGAAAATCAGTCTCAAGTCCGCTGTTGATCTTCTCTTCCAGCGAGTTCCTGGCGTACATGTTAATGATGGTCAGATTGCCGTTTCGCTGGATGATCCCTGATAAACTGCCCATCCGCAGACTTTTCGAATCGCGGTTGGCGGGGCTGTCGAAATGAATGACGACATCTGCCGCTTTTATGTCTGAAGCATTCAGCCCGGCATGCGACGAAATCAAAACATTGCATTCGGAGTCGGTGGCGAAGGTCTTCAGCAAAATACCACGCTGCTTTTCAGGTGTGTCTTCGGATATTTCGACGTACCTGAATTTGTTGACCCTGAGCGTCCTGCTGATAATCTGCAGCATCCTTTTCCATTCGGTGAAAATAATGACCTTCTTCTGTTTCTTCCTGATGCTCAGCCTTTCAGTAAGTAGGTTTTTTAATTCATCGGTTTTTGGGGATATGTTGGTCATATCATCAACCAAAAAGGTAGAGTCGGCAACCATTCTCAATTTCCTGATAAGAGTGATTGCGAGCTGAACTTCGTAGTTGCTTTGGATTTTTTTGCTCAGCAACTCAAACAGTTCTTTGGCGAATTTCTGATGCATCCTGGCCTGAATCGCGTGCATGGGAACGGGCAGGTCAATATAGCTTATTCTGGGCAAATGCCTGATTACCTGATCTCTGGTTCGGTGTAAAACCGTTTGCTCAATTTGCTGGTTCAACTCGTCGAGATTGTAAAATCCGACGATATTGGTGCTGGTGTGGTCGTCGAAAATGCAGTATTTATAGGAAAATTCCCAGAGCGGCGATAGAAGTTCAGGATCAACGTGCATCATCAGGGCATAAAATTCTACCAGATGATGATCATAGGGGTTGCCGGACAAGAGCAGGGTATGCCGCCGGTGAATGGCCCGGATAGCCATCGAGATACTCGATTCGTAGTTTTTGATTCGCTGCGCCTCATCCAGGATGATAAAATCGGGGGGAAATTCTTTAAGCGGACTGGTGTCATGTACAATGTTTTCATAGTTCACGATCAGGAAAAAGTTGTCCTGGAGCTGGTATGCTGCCTCTCGTTGACCGGGTGTTCCTTCGACGAGCGTAACTGCCTCGCCGGTAAGGCTTTCAATCTCCTTCTTCCACTGATTGCGCAGGTTTGCCGGGCAGATGATCAGCGTCCGTGAAAATCCGAAAATGTCCTTTTTCATCACGGCTGTGGCTACAGCCTGTGTTATCCTGCCCAGTTCGATGTCATCAGCCAGCATGGCGCCAGTGCTAAAAGTGGCAAATTCGACACCATCTACCTGGAATGGCAGCAGTTCATTCTTCAATAATTTGAAATTCAGTTTTTTACTTTCCTTAAGTCTCGCGATAGTGGCTTTCTCTGTGGCTGATTTTGCTTTCTCGAGGACTTCTGGCCGTACAAGGATTTTTTTAAACTTTTCGGTGTTATTCATGAATCCTGTAAAACGTTCGATTTCATCATCTTCGATAAAGTTTTTATTGCCGAAATAGCGGTAAAAAAGTTCAGCAACCTGGCCTGTGACTTTGTCAGGATAGAAATAGCTGATTTTGTTGTTGCGAAAAGGATTGAGAAAGACCTCTATGAAAGGGTAGGGGGGGAGCGATGCGGGAATCCGTTCGGGTTCGTTATGTAATTGCGAAAATGCGAAGATAAGGTGCTTGCAGGTTCCCAGCTTGTTTATCCGGTAGTCCGGGCAGTTGCAGTAGCCATGCTTGCGGTTGATGTCTCTGAAAGTCAGCCGGTATTGAACCCCGCGTTCGTTGGTAAGCAGGTGCTCGCCGAAGATATTATCGGCAAATTCGATGGCATACGAGGCTTGAAGCGCTTTTTTCTTCCGCTCGTCTATCACCCTCTGAATCATTCCTTTACGGGTATATTTAATCCCCTCGGCGGGAATTTCATCCTCTTTGAGCCGGATCAACTCATCCAGTTGAAGGAGGGCTGCAGTTTTGTGCCGGCAGAGGGTGGCGCTCTGGCAGCTGCAACTGAGATTTAGCTCCTGTTGACGGCTGATTTCCACCATAAAATCGCCATACTTGTCATCCACCGAAAATCTGAAGTGATTTTCGGATTCGGACAAAAGAGCACACTGCCCGTTGAGATGCAGGCTGTGACCCTGCCTATAGGCCAGCGAACCAGATCCTGCACGGCTGAGTTCGGTGCGCAGTAAATTCCTGATGCTTTCGGTAATAGCTTGATTCATGCAGAAACTTTTCGCACAAAGTTAAACCAAAACCGTTTAATCTGACAGCAAGGACAAGTTTTTCGGGGAAGATAAAGGCGTTGCCATGTTTGTTTACCCAACAATCTTTAGTCTGGCAAATTTCAGAATGAGATTTTTCTGTCCTACCACCGGGAAAAATACGGTGGCCTTGCGATTGGGTCCATTGCCTTCGGTGCTGAGTACCTTGCCTTTGCCAAAACGCTGGTGTTCGACCTGCATACCTGCCTGGATTTTTTCTGAATCGGCACTTTCGAATGGTTCCTGCTCTTCGCTTAGCTGGCGGGAATCAGCAATTTTTTTTAACCTGTCGGTATTTATCGGGGTTGATTTTTTTACCGGAAAATCATCTTCATCAAATCTGAACTTGTTGTGATCGCTGGGATGGTTGATCACCTTTTTGGGAAATTCGATGAAGGCGGGATCAATTTCATCAAGAAACCGGCTGGGCTCGCAAATGGTGAGATTTCCCCAGCGGTAGCGGGTTTCGGCGTAGGATATAAAGGCTGCTTTTTCGGCGCGGGTGAGGGCAACGTAAAATAGCCGGCGCTCCTCCTCCAGATCAGCACGCGAGGCAACCGATTGTATGCCCGGGAAAAGGTTTTCCTCCAATCCCACAATGTAAACGTATGGAAACTCAAGCCCTTTGGCGCTGTGAATGGTCATCAGCGACACTTTGTTGTTGTCGTCCTTGTCGTCCTGGTCAGCATCGGTGAGCAGCGAAATGTCCTGTAGGTACATGTCGAGCGTGCGCACGTTGTTGCCATCTTCAAGCGTGTTCACATCTTCCGACTCAGAAAATTCCTTGATCCCGTTGAGCAATTCTTCGATATTCTCCACCCTGCTGATGCCTTCGGGGGTGGTGTCTTCCTCCAGGTCTTTCATGATTCCTGATGCCCGGGCTATCTCTTTGGCAAGCTCGTATGCGTTGCGCTGTTTTTGCTGAACTATAAAACGCCGGATCAGCATAACGAAATCAGCAAGCTTGTTTTTTATCCCCTGGTTGATGTTCAGTTCGTAAACATTCACATTTTCGATGACCTCCCAAACCGTTTTGCCCAGGCTTCCGGCAGCCACGATCAGCCGGTCAACGGTGGTGTCGCCGATACCGCGTGCAGGGTAATTGATGATTCTCTTCAAAGCCTCCTCATCAGAGGGATTGACAACCATCCTGAAATAAGCCAGTAAGTCCTTGATTTCTTTTCTTTTGTAAAAAGACAATCCGCCATAAATACGATAAGGGATGTTGAGTTTTCTCAGCGCTTCCTCTATCGAACGGGATTGGGCATTGGTGCGGTAAAGTACGGCAAACTCGCTGTTGGCAAGCTGGTTGCTCATTTTGGTTTCAAATATTGAACTGGCCACCAGGTTTCCCTCTTCGGTGTCGGTTTTTGCACGAAGCAATTTTATCCTGTTTCCCTCCTCATTTTGAGTCCATATCTTTTTGAAAATCTGATCTTTATTGTAAATGATGACGCTGTTGGCCGCCTCCACGATATTTTTGGTAGAGCGGTAATTTTGCT
The DNA here is from genome assembly GCA_036794825.1 of Bacteroidales bacterium. Lineage (GTDB taxonomy): Bacteria > Bacteroidota > Bacteroidia > Bacteroidales > 4484-276 > RZYY01. The sequence goes on from DAIRGA010000006.1 coordinate 162,418, forward strand.
CCAGTTTGAAGACTTTCAGGTCGGGATAATCCTTTTTGAAGTTGAGAATATTCTGAATATTGGCGCCACGGAAGCTGTAGATGCTCTGCGCGTCGTCGCCAACTACGCAGATGTTTTCGTGTCTGGCAGCCAGTTTTTTCACGATCATGTACTGGGCAAAATTGGTGTCCTGGTACTCATCCACCAGCACATAGCGGAATTTTGACTGGTATTTTAGCAGGATTTCGGGAAAATCCCGCAGGATCAGGTTCATGTTAAACAACAGGTCGTCGAAATCCATGGCAGAAGCCTTCCTGCAGCGGGTGTTGTAGGCAGTAAAGATTTTCCCGGTTAAGGGCTTTCCGGAGCGAGCGTCAGATTCAAGCAGTTCGGGGTTTTGGTTGTATTCAGCATCGGAAAGCAGGTTGCTTTTTGCCGCCGAAATCCTGCCCAGTAGCCAACCGGGCTGATAAACTTTAGGGTCGAGATTGTGCTCTTTGACGATGGTTCTCAGCAGGCTTTTGGAATCGTCGGTGTCATAGATTGTAAAATTGGAAGGGTACCCGAGTAAATGCCCGTCAATCCTAAGAACGCGGGCAAAAATGGAGTGAAAGGTTCCCATCCAGACGTTGCGCGCATCCGACGAGCCTACCAGCGAAACGATCCTGTCCTTCATCTCACGGGCTGCCTTGTTGGTGAAGGTCAGCGCCAGCACCTGAAAGGGATCAACGCCGTTCTGCAGCAGATGAGCAACACGGTAAGTCAGCACCCTCGTCTTGCCCGATCCTGCGCCGGCAATCACCATCGAAGGACCTTCTGTGTGAATCACAGCCTGCCTTTGCGCCTCATTCAGGTTGTCCAGAAAACTTTTTGCCATGTCTCTTGAAATTGGGCTTCAAAAGTACTCCTTTTGGGGTAAAATGATCGTGAAAAATTGGCTTTGTAAACTACTGGATAAGCACTAAATATTCATTGCCAGAAAACTATTATTGTTGAAAATCATTGTTGACCCCAACCCAAATGGGAGCAATGATTTTCAACGATTTACTCCCTTTTGGGGTGGGGTAAATAAATCATTGAAAATCTATTATGGTGAGTTTTCTGGCAATGACTTGATACCGTGGTTTAACGCCGGTTTAATTCCAATCTGATAGTATTCTCCTGGTGTGGAATAGTGGTTAAATCTCCTCTATACCTCTCATTTTCAGTGCATAGGATATCGCTTCCCGATGATCGCCGGGAAGGATCAGGTGATGATTCCCCAACGGCTTTTGTTTTAATGTTTGAGCAGTTTCTGATGGCAATTTTACCTCAATCATTGTCCGGCAGGCATTTTCAGGATGCTGGCGCCTGGCGGTAATTGCAGCATTGCAGAGGAAGGCCGTGCGGAGGTCGTTGCTCAACCTGAAAATGGTCACGGAGTCGCCGGCAAAAAGCCCGGCAATGGCGGTTCCCAGGCCGGTTTCAAAATGGGTGTCCACTGCAAAGGATTCGAGAAGCTGTGTGGGGGCTGTGCAGTGGGCAAATCTTACTCTTCCTTCATCAATGCTGATCAGGTTGGCCATCCAGGGGATGATGCCGGTCACGGCCTTTACCACCATCATTCCGGTGATGCTTGTCAGATCGCCTTCACAGCCGGCCGGAATGCCACGGTCGTTAAGGTCGGAGAGGGAGAGGCAGGCGGTTACCGATTTTTCTTTCACGATCGAAAAACACTCTACCGAAATGGCATCCAGTTGATTTTCAGCAATAAGCCGACGAAAAGCAAGGTTGATTCCCGATGCGTCCGTAACGGCCTGCCGGTTCGGGTAAGGGTATTTCTCCAGAAAATAATTCTCCGGTTCAAAGCTTTTGTAGTCCGGCACATCCTCCCAGTTTATCCTTTTCAGCTCAATCCCCGTTTTTTCTTTCAGCAAATCCTTGCTGATCCCCGATGCCACCAGCCAGTCCGAAGGAGTTCCGATCAGTCCCAGTTTTTGTCCTTTTAGTTTTTCCAATGACTCATAAATTCTGAGCAACTGTTTTACTTTGTCCAAGTCCGACTGATTGTTCAGATCGGCCATGAAACCCTCAACCCGTTGCTGGTTCATCCAGGCCTTAATTTCGGTAGCTGCCGCCCACGAATTATTTCTCTCCAAGGCAAGTAAGATCGTAAATGGCTGATCGTAAATTACTTCAATTGCAAACCGCTCTGAACCTCCACTTAAGATAAAAAGTAGAACCGGGTTCACTGCGCCGAAATCAAAATCGAATTCTCCAAGATGGATCTTCAGCATTTCCTGTCCGCTTTTGGTCAGTTCAGCCGGTGCATTTTGAAAAGTAAGCAATCTGGCAGGTATCATAACTATTTGTTTATCAATAGATTCAAACATTGCTCAACCATTATCCCGCCCTTAACTTCAACGTTGCCAAAGCCTCTTTGTGCAACTTCCGAAGCCGGTATATCAATCTGCCTGTAAAACCTGCTGATCTGGTCAATGGATACTCCATAGACCACTTTTCCGATATCTGCAAAAACGATAGCCGCCATGCACATGGGGCAGGGTTCGCAGGTGGTGTAAAGCGTCACCGGGGCATGAGCGGGAAGCCTCAGTTTCGCCAGAAACCGGATGGCGTTGATCTCGGCATGCGCTGTGGGGTCGTTATCCTTCTTCACGGTGTTGAAGGCTTTCACAATGACCTTTCCATCCATAACTATCACACAGCCAAAGGGATTGCCCTCGCTTCTGGCTGCTGCTATCGCTTCGGACATAAAGTGTGAATCCGGCTCCATTGCTTATGATGACTGATCCCGTGAGATTATTATTCCCAGATCCTCTCCATCTTTACCTTTGAGAGTAATCCAAGGGTATCGGCGGGATACATGAAGCGGTTGGCGAAGATCATGGCAGCGATGATATAAGGTTTGTAGCCGGCCTCGATGTAGGTCTTGATCCTGTACTTCTCGAAAACCTCTTTTTGCACCTCGCCCCGGTCGCACGAAACACCCGAGATGTCAGCCGGCAGGCAGTGCATATACAGGGCTTCGCCGTTACGGGTCAGCTTCATTTTGGCTTCGTCGCATTCCCAGTTCTGGTATTGGGCGTTGTTGGCCAGACACACCTTTTCGAGCTCCTTCAACCCGCCGGTATCCCTGTTTTTCAACAATGCCGTGCGTTGTTCCATCACATGGAAGGGCGCCCAGCTTTTCGGGTAAACGATGTCAGCACTCTCAAAAGCCTCCTCCATCGAGTGGGAAACCGAGAAACTGCCGCCGCTCTCCTGTGCGTTTCTCGCTGCAAGTGCGGTAATTTCAGGAATCAGGTTATACCCTTCGGGATGCGCCAGGTGCACGTTCATGCCAAAGCGGGTCATCAGCGAAATGATGCCTTGCGGCACCGACAATGGTTTGCCGTAGCTCGGCGAGTAGGCCCAGGTCATGGCGATTTTTTTACCTTTCAGATTTTCCAGTGAGCCAAATTCATTCACCAGGTGCATCAGGTCGGCCATGGATTGTGTAGGATGATCCAGGTCGCATTGCAGGTTGATGATGCCCGGCCGCTGCGGCAAAACTTCCTTTTCGAAGCCTTCGTCCAGCGATTCGGCCATTTCGCGCATAAAACGGTTGCCCTCGCCCAGGTACATGTCATCCCTGATGCCGATGATATCGCTCAGGAAAGAGATCATGTTCGCCGTTTCACGGGTAGTTTCGCCGTGCGATAGCTGCGACTTTTCTTCGTCCAGATCCTGAACGGTAAGCCCAAGCAGGTTGCAGGCCGATGCAAACGAAAAGCGCGTACGTGTAGATTTGTCGCGGAACATCGAAACGGCCAGACCCGAATCGAATACCCGAAGGGAGATGTTCCGGTCGCGCATCCTTTTCATCACCTGCGCCAGGTCGAGGATCATCCGCAACTCGGCTTCGGTTTTTTCCCATGTCAGCAAAAAATCCTGCCCAAACAGGGTGTTGTCCTCTTTCTCCAGATGGGAGATTTGTTTTTTGAGTTTCATCTTTTAAATTGTTGATGATGAATAATATAGAATTTATTTCAGTAGTGTCAGGTTAACTTTAAGGAGATTCCTCTGCCGCAAATGCGGCATCGGAATGACAAGGCTTTGAAAGGATTTTTGGAGAAGAGGTGGTGTGCGGCAGCGAAGCCGCCGCACACCACCTCCCCTTAAAACGATAACTATCTGTCATTCCGAGCGAAGCGAGTAATCTCAAACATATCTTTTTTGACTTTTTGTGTTGTCGGACATTGGTGAATTTTCTAAAAAAGGCAACTTCTCCTTTTGAATCAGGATTTGGCAAACAGCTCCGCAAACGCAGCGTAAAACGCCGAGGCAGCCACCAGGTCGGAAATTGGGGTTTTTTCATTGGGGGCGTGCGCCATCACTTCGTTGCCGGGGCCGAAGCCGAGCACGGGGATGCCGTAAATCCCATTTATGGTAACGCCGTTGGTGGAGAAGGTCCATTTGTCCACCACCGGGGCTTTGTCGAAGAGCCGGGTGAAAGCCTCCACGCCTGTTCTGATCACCGGATGATCTTCGGGCAGCAGCCAGGTGGGGTAATACTGCTCCATGCCAAATTCCAGTCCTGTCCAGCCCTTCTGGCTGTAATAGGGAACCACCACACTGGCATCTGTTCCTTTAACAATGGCGTTAATCTCCTCCACGGCAATCTCTTTGGTTTCGCCCCAGGTGAGCCTGCGGTCGAGGTGAATTTTGGCGTAGTCGGCCACTGCGCAGAGCGAGGGAGCGCCCGAAACAAACTGCGAAATGGTGATGCTGCCTTTTCCAAGGAAATCGTCGTGCTTCAGTCTCTCGTTCAGTTTTTCGATTTCGAGGCATGCGCGTGAGGCCATGTAGATGGCATTTTTACCTCTTTCGGGCGCCGAGCCGTGTGCCGACAGGCCGTTGAAGATCACATCCATCTCCATCCTGCCGCGCTGCCCGCGGTAGATGTTGAGGTTGGTGGGTTCGGTGCTGATGACCATATCCGGCTGGATGCCCTCTTTCTCGACCAGGTATTTCCAGCAAAGCCCGTCGCAGTCCTCCTCGATCACGCTGCCGACGCACAATAGGGTGATATCTTTGGCCAGCCCGAGTTCGCGGATGATTCTTCCGGCAGTAATAAATGCTGCCACTCCGCCTTTTTGGTCAACGGCGCCGCGTCCGTAAACATACCCGTCTTTAATCTCTCCGCTGAAAGGATCGAAATCCCAGTTGCCGGGATTGCCCACATCCACGGTATCAACGTGCCCGTCAATGGCCAGCACCCGTTTGCCGTTGCCGATTCGCCCGATCACATTGCCCAGTCCGTCAAACCGAACTTCCTCAAAACCAGCTTCAAGCATTTGCTCCCTGATCTTTTTCACCACCTCCTCTTCGCCACCGCTCAGGCTTTTGATCTTCACCAGTTCCGACAGGTTTGCCGCTGTAACCGCACCATACTTCTCCGCAAGCCGGAGTATTTCTTTGCTCTTCATCTTTTCGAAAATCTTTAGTTGTTAATGATGAGCAAAGATACAGTCTTACTCAAAACTGGTTCTACTTCGCAGAACGGAAGTTTATCCGATGATGATTTTCGTCTCCGTACTTTTGGCTTGATCCAAAAGTACCAAAAGATCAAGGCTGGATAAAAATTTCTGGTTTTCTACGGGCCGGAATGTGCTGCGCGATACAAGCCGCGCCTTCGCGCCCCTTGATCCCCTATAGGGGAATGGCCTGCGCTTAACTTCTTCCTCTGACATCAGTCGAAATTTTTATCAGGCCGATCACCGGAGATCAATTCCGCTGGTAGGACCGGCATAAAGTTCTTTTCGCAGCAAAACAAGGCAATAAACCATGTGCGTTGGCCATTCGAGCGAT
>DAIRGA010000030.1:0-61662 GCA_036794825.1 Bacteroidales bacterium
CCCGAATTTTCGGGATTAAAGAAATCAAGGGTTTCAGGACGATTGATTAATTTTACCCGGCCAGTACTGAAATTTTTTGTTTATTCCAAACGCCTGATGCCCGACCTCCTATCACCAGACCACTGCCTGCCACTGAATGTGGACTGCCGACTATTCTCTATTCGCCAAAACGGTTAAATTCTATTACTTTGTACAAAATTTCACTTCATGAACAAACCATTTCCTAAAGTGATCCTGAAATCGGGTCGGGAGCGATCGCTGGAGCGCTTTCACCTGTGGGTATTTTCCGGGGCAATAAAGCAGATCAGCGGAACGCCGGTGGATGGCGACATTGTTGAAGTTTTTGGTAATGATGGCAGATACCTCGCTACAGGGCACTATCAGCAGGGTTCCATCATGGTAAGGATATTTTCGTTTAAGCAAACCGATGCCGGGAAAGCCTTCTGGCAAATGAAATTCGAAAATGCAATTTCTTTCCGCAAAGCGCTGGGTTTCACCGAAAATTCATCAACCAACGTGTTCAGGTTGATTCATGGCGAAGGTGACGGGCTTCCGGGACTGATCGTGGATTTTTACAACGGCGTGGCCGTAATCCAGGCACATTCAACCGGGATGTACCGGCACAGGGAGCTTTTCGGCGAGATTTTAATGGAGATTTTACCCGGGAAAGCTACCGCAGTGTACGACAAAAGTGAATCCACGCTGAACAGCGCTGAGCCTGGCAGCGGTGCTTTTCTGAAAGGCGATTCGGGAACCGTTGTGGTTACTGAAAACGGCAACCGTTTCGAAGTGGACGTCCGCCAAGGCCAGAAGACCGGCTTTTTTATTGACCAGCGCGAAAACCGAAAATTGCTTGAAAATTATTGCCAGGGCAAAAGGGTAGCCAATCTCTTTTGTTATTCAGGGGGATTTTCGGTGTACGCCGCCAGGGGAGGAGCCAGCAGTGTGGATAGCGTGGATTCGTCGGCCAAAGCAATGAAACTGGCCAGGATCAACATGGAGCTGAACTTTGGTGAGATGGAGAATCATCACTTTTTCACGGATGATGTTTTCGAATTTCTCAAAAGGCAAACTGCTCCTTACGATGTGATCGTCCTTGATCCGCCTGCCTTTGCAAAGCATCGCCAGGCGCTCGGTAACGCTCTGAAAGCCTACCGAAGGCTCAACGAAGCCGCCATCAGGCTTTTGAAACCAGGTGGATTTCTGTTTACTTTCTCCTGTTCACAGGTAGTTACTACGGAGGATTTTCGTCTGGCAGTTTTTTCGGCGGCGGCAACCATCGGTCGGGAGATCAGGGTAGTTCATCAGTTATCGCAGGGAGCAGATCACCCGATAAACATCTATCACCCTGAAGGAGAATATCTTAAGGGATTGGTCATTTACACATGCTGACGACTATGGAAAAATCAGTAATAAAAAATAGCGCTCTAAATCCAATGGGAATGGGTTATTCCTTCGCTGTCTACCTTCCTGCTGCATTGCTTATGTTTGTTCTCACCCGCTACCTCATTCCTTATTTAAGTACTGTCAGTGGCCAGGAAACAGTGCTTTTCTGGTTTGTAGTCGGTGGAATCGGTATCTTTCTGCCTCTGATCATTATAGCTGTAGGAATACTGATTTCCGAAGGATACCATATCAACGGCAAAACATTTGTCCAGCGACTCAGATTCAGGAAAGTTACCAAAACTGATTGGCTATGGGGAATTGGAGGGCTCCTGGCTGCAGGATTTCTAAGTGCGCTCATTCTCAAAGCTCTTGAAGTTTCCGTCGGCAGTTTTGATCACTCTCCTCCGTTCATGTCGTTCGAACCGCTCACCCCTGGACGATATTGGCTTTTGCTGGTTTGGTTTCCTTACTGGATACTGAACATTATGGGAGAGGAACTGTTGTGGCGTGGTGTCATGTTACCACGTCAGGAAGTGGCTTTTGGCCGAAAAGCATGGATTGTGCATGGCCTCGGCTGGTGGATTTTCCATTTTGCATTTGGCTGGCATCTGATGCTCACCCTTTTACCCCTGATTTTCATCCAGTCGTACATTGTGCAGCGAACCAAAAATACCTGGGTTGGCGTGATCATGCATGGCGGACTGAATGGGCCGAGCTTTCTGGCGATATCTTTTGGATCGATATAAAATTCTCTCTAGTAATAACGTCCTCTTTAGACCAACAAAAACTATTAAATTTCTCTGCAGCACATGCGGCAGAGAAATGACAAGGATTTCAGGGATTTTGGTTATAGGGTTGGCAGGCGGCGGCTTCGCCGCCGCCTACCACCTCCACAAACAGCCAGCCGACTGTCATTCCGAACGAAGTGAGGAATCGCCTCCTCATTTTTTTACTCTTTTTAAATTTTGCCGGTCAATGATGAAAAACATACTTCTTCCCTTAATTTTCATCGGACTTTTCGGTGGGCTTTCAGCTCAATCTATTGATATCCGCCATTTCGACTGGCTGTGCGGCGCCTGGCAAAACATCAAAACCGGTGAAATCGAGCAATGGAGCAGGAGTGGGGATGATATGGAATTGAAAGGAATCAGCTTCAAAGTTGCCGGCAACGACACACTGATCAGCGAATTGATGACGATAAAGGAGGCAAACGGAAGGCTTTGCTTTATCGCCGATGTACCCCAAAACAATACTGAGGTGAGGTTTTATATAGATTCAACCTCCGAAAACGGTTTCGCATGTTCCAATCCTGACCATGATTTCCCGAAATTTATCCGCTACGAACTAACTGCTGCGGATTCTCTTTACGCTGAAATTGAGGGAGATGGCCGGATAATCCCGTTCAGGTTTGTGAAGTTGAAGGAGGAGTGAATTGATATTGAAATTCAATGGTATCTTTAACCTGAAAAATTCATTGATCATAGTAAATATTTCACTGCTGACCGACTAAAATTTGTAAATCCAAAACGTGGAAGTTTTGCAAGTTGTAAAATTCTCTGCTACAATACTTTATCCCTGCCCATCCGATCAGGCGGGCGATATGCGGAATCCCCGTACGCACGGGGTGAAATATTGTAGGAAAAGGTCACCCTGATTCTAAAAATATCCCGAATTTTCGGGATTAAAGAAATCAAGTGTTTCAGGATGATTGATTAATTTTACTCGGACAGTACTGTAAATATTTGAAAATCACAAATTTCTTTGCCCCGACCTTCAGGTCGGGGAAATGGGAAGAAATATAGAGAGACTGCGGGCTTCAGCCCATTATCTCTAAGTTTGTGAATGATGATATCCATCAATATAAGGCTTCTTATGTCCAGAGGATGCAGATATTGGCAATGACCTCAGTCCATTTGCTCTATTTGAAAATTCTTTTGTCAAACGGGAACTTGACAATGTCGGTTACTATTATTTGACTAAACTCTTTGTGGTTAGGATTTATTAAAACATTAAAATCGCCCTGTGTAACCACTGAGGGTAAAATCAGGACACAATATTGGTTTTCGATGACAAATTCGTCACCGATTTTTTGGGTAGAGGCAGGGTGAGGAAATTCTTTCCAGTCGGCTGGGAGGTCTTCTGGCAACAAAGTTTTCATCGAAATATGCTCAGGTATTTCAATGGTCATCATCATATAATCGTCTGGCAATGTTGCAAGTGTGAAGTGGATAGCAACTTCTGCCATTGCCAGCGACCTGTTTTTGGCTGTGTATATGAGTTCTACCCCAATTGAATTCCAGCGTGCGCCCTTGATGGCCGCGCCTTTGCCTGATAATGGCAGTGCAAATTTTTCCCGCGTCAATCTGAAGACTTTCATTTTACACCAGGATGCCGTGATTTATACGGGTCAATTCGCTAATAACCAATTCCTTTCCGTAGGAATCTTTCAATAGTTCAATAGGTTTCAAATTCCCAAGGGCAAAACTTGGTGTATTAAGCCAGAGTTTCAATTTTTCGATGTTGCCGAAAACGTCCAGGCCGACCTTTGTTACTTCCGCCATCTCAATTATTTTCTCGGAATGGATAGGTTTGAAATGATGTTTAGTCGCCATTTTATACCTCTGCAACGATTTGGTTGAAATGTCGAGAAAATCAGCCCAATCGCTCTCTGTAAATGGCGTATAGTCGCGGATTAGGCCAAAAAGGGAATATGGAATACCTGCCCTGATCGCAGCAATGATCAACATTTTATTGGTCAGGAAGTCTTCATAAGTAATCCGCTTGTCAACCTCAATGTTGAAACTCCCAACGTCGGTGTGTTTGAAAAATGCAGAAATCTCTTTACTTAATTTACTCTCTATCGAAGATTTTAGTTCGGCCATAATTTCAGTTATTAGACATTTGTCTGCAAAAATAAGACAATTATCTGAACGAAGTAAATTTTTCTTTGTTGCAGGTTTGTGAATAAAAATTTTTGATCTTCCTGAAATGGCTCCTCAAAAAAAATGAACAGAGATGGCCATAATTGTTTTCTGGAAAAGCCAGGTTCCCGGATTTTTTTCTACATGAATGTCGCAGGTATTTTTTTCAGAAAGAATCAGTACTGTCCGCTGGTTAACTCGAAGGAGATTCCTCTGCCGCAAGTGCGGCATTGGAATGACAAGGCTTTCAAGGGGTTTTTATAGGGAATGGGGTGTGCGGCGGCGAAGCCGCCGCACACCCCCTCCACAAACAGCTAAATGTTTATCATTCCGAGCGCCCGCCTGAAAGACGCAGTCGGGCAGGAAGCGAGGAATCTCAAACATATTTTTTATTAGCATTTTAGTTTATGTCGGTCAAATAGTGAAAAAGACTCTTATCCCTTCAAATAAGCGAAAAGCTTTTTTGGATGATTTGGATGCAAAACTTTGGTAAAAATCAGCAGGCATTATAAGAGCTCATCACCCCATTTTCCCATTTTCCCATACCAATATCAAACTCAATGTGAAAATGGCGTAGCCAAATCAGTTAGCCGTGTGACCTGATCGCCTATTTCAGGATGTTCCTCTTATACAACTCATTCATCAACTCATTGTAGGTGATTGGTTTGGCCTGAATGGTCATATCCTTGCTAACCAGGAACATTGTTGGTGTGGCGAAAATATCGAATTGCTGCACCAGTTCGCCCTTCCACTTTTTATAGTCGCAGACGTTGATCCAGTCGTAGCCTCCCTCTTTCAGAAACCGGTCAAGGTCTTCTTTCGAATCGTCCAGCGACACGGCAATGATTTCCAGCTTATTACGATTATCTGGCAGATAGATTTTTTTTAGTTCTTTCACAAGCGTATTGCAGTGCGGGCACCAGGTGGCCCAGAAAACCAACAGCGTATAATCCGAGTTAATGGCCGATAGTTTTACTTTTTTGCCCCCGATATCCTGGGTTTCAAAATCAGGTAACTGTTTGCCTGCCGAAAACTTCTTATGACTTTCCACTTTCTTCTCCAGTTCTGCTTTACGTTCTTCATCAATGCACTGATCTTCAAGGTTGATGTTGTCGGCGATGTAGGTGATTACCTTGTCGAAACCATAGCTGTTGAAGCCATTGATGAGGTAATCCATCACATAGGCATAAACGGTTGGGCTGGATTTGGTTTTTTCCATAATCATGTTCACCGCCTTGATAAATTCCACCTGCAGCTGATCCTTATCGAGCCTGTTGTTCTGATAGAGCGAAAGGTACTGTATGGTTTTGCTCGAAACGATATTGCTGTAAAGGAGCGTGGTGTCGGTGAAATCAATCTGATCGAAGAAGTGGACTTTCAGGAAGTCAACATGCTGCTCTTCTGTCAACGCAGATGACGGGCGCGGAGTGAAATCGGCCTTAATCAGTTTTGTGGCATACTTCCCGGTATTTTTCTTTGTCACTGTAGCCACCCATTCGCTCATCCCGTTGTTAACCATGTCGTACTGGCGGGTAACGGTTTCATAAAAAGGATCATCTTTCGGATACATGTTGATAAGTGGGTAAATGAGTTCCAGCTTAAACTCGGCTTCGTTACGTTTTTGAAGGTATTCAAAATATAGCTGATTTTCAACGGATTCGCTAAAAACCAAACTATCCACCACCGAACTTGTATGCGTAGTGAACCGGATATTTTCGCGGTTGTAAATAATATCCATCATCTGGTTTTTGCCCCACCGAAGGCGATACATCCCGGTGTAGGCATTTTTCGGGAATTGATAAGTAAACGATCCATCGGTTTTGATTTCCACTGAGTCAATTCTTTTACCCTCAGCGCCATAAAAGCCATGAATAGAAATCCTTTCACCCGAAAGCCCTGAAATCCTGCCATTTAAAGAGAAATTTTGCGCACATGCAAAAAGTGGAAACAAAAAAGCAAAGAGAATGAACCTGTAAATCATTGTAGTTTGATTTTGAATTGCGCAACAAATTTATTCAAAACTGAAAAAGCGGAGTGGTAAGGGGTTTTAATTTAAAAAATAAGCAGAGGTTAATTATCTCCAAAATAGAGCAGTGCTGGCTGTTTTAGCTTAATGAGATAGGACTTTTTAGGCAAAAGGAACTCAAGTGTTGTGATATCCTGTTCAGGCCAGAAAATGGCGATACCTGCTGCATCACGGATGATTTCAATAGTGCCTGAAGGATTGGTAGTCAGATCATTAACCGAAACAGGCTGCTCGGAAAGTACCGGAATAAGGTTCCAGCCTGATTTGAGATCGAGAATTTTGGTCAGATGCCTGGTTCCTTCTATATCGAGGGTAAAGTTTGCCGAAGATTTGAAGAAGTACCCTGTTGTTTCATCCCATCGTATCAGGGTGCTTTGGGGGTTTCCGGGCTGGTAAAATCCTGAAAGATTTTCCAGCATGAGAAGGGTGTCGGTGGTAAACAACGCTTCAAGGTATTCCGCAGTTGGAACAAGATTTCCCGAAAAACCATTCCATCCTTCCCGGATGTTAAACAATTCATTTACAATGGTTCTGTCTGGTTTTGAAACATTAAAATCATCAAAGAAAAAACCAGCCCTCCCGATTGAAGCATCGCTGCTGAACCAAAAACCAAGCAGCACATGTCCGCCGCAATAATTTTTCAGCGATATCCATTCTTTAACCCATTCATCCTGCTTTCCTCTATAGACATAGGTTTCGGGTTCGTTAAGGATAAAATCGTTGTCCATAAATCTTCCCCTCAAAGGCGTCCAGGTGACTCCACTGTCCGCGGAGGCCATCAACTTCACCCAGTCTTTGCCGCCGTTCAGATCCCATGAAGCATAGAAGGTAAGCCAGGCGCAGGTTGTATTGGTCAGATCAATGGGTTGCTTTAATATTACGTTGGTATTTTCGTTGCTGGGGTAAACCCCTCCGGGAGCATTAGCAATGGAACTTTGTGGTGACTTTGAGCGCAGGTTAGTGCTGTTCCATTTGCTGCTTGCCGTCCAGTTAGCCAACGAAGAGCAGGGATCGAAGAACAGGGGGGCTCCGGTTCCATAAATTTTTGTGATCGTATCGGCGAAAGTAAATCCTTCGGCATTCAATACTACCCTGAACTTAATTTCGTCTCCGGTTCTTAATCCAGGTCGCAGCAGGTACTGGATTGAATCGTTCAGAATTATATTCAGACTGCTGGAATAAAAATTCTTAGCGCTTTGTATCTGAAGTATGGCATCATTCAGAGGTTCAAACTCTACGCTGAAAGGTTTGTCTGCCAGCCCGATACGTTTTACGCCATAAGTCAGCCATCCGCTTTGACTACTGAGGTTGATTGGTGTAAAGTCAAAGAAATTGGCATAAAACCCGGCCAGGCGGGCAGCCATGATGTTCTGATAGAGATTCTCCTGGCATTGAGGAATGATTCTTACTACTTCCGGCCAGAAACCGTCCTGGTTGGTTCCGACCTCGCAGGTAAATGCCATAGAGGCTTGCTTGGTGGATTGCTCACCATACATCCAGTCGCATGCGTCACCGTTGACAACGTAAAGTAAAGCGCCCGGAACGCCATACCTGTAATCATTCTGGCGGGTTAATACAGCGCCAAACTCCTGGTAAAGGTTGTGATCGGGAGAAAGTAAAAATGAAACATATCCCCATGGATGCAGGAGGAGGCCGCCGTAAGTGTGGAAATTCATAGTGATGGAGAAATTGTATTGCTCGCAAAAATCCCGTACAAGTTGTGTTTCTTTTTCCGAAAATGGCGCATTACCCCTGAAAGTAGTGCTTGATGGGATCGGGGAGGAGCCAAAATCGTTGTACGCCCACATATATCCGAAATTGCGGTTGTTGTCCACACCATAGGAGCCGTCGTTGTTTAAACGGCGGTTTTTTCGCCACATACCGCCACCAGCAGGGTTGGTGGTCTGGTTGTAAATATATCCGTCAGGGTTCACGCAAGGAATAAAGTACAATTCGGTATTGTCAATGAGGCCGGTAATTTCGTCATCAACACCATATTTTTCAAGAATATAGTACATAAAATAGAGCATCTGCTGCATTGAGCCGGGTTCCCGGCCATGGGTGAGTGCAGTGTAAAGTACGCGTGGCTTGTTTTGTGTGGAAGATGGATTATTGGATATTCTCTGCCAGTACAGCGGTCTTCCTTCCACCGTGAGTCCGCCTGGAATAACTGACCGGGCAGAAATCAGGCCGGGATAAAGCTGAACCATATTATCCATGTGCGACAGAATTTGGCTATAAGTGCTGAATCCCCCCATCGAGCCAAGCGAAAAACCTGTCGGGATGGTGTAACGGCCACTGCGTTTTTGCTCATCCATCACATTTTCGATGTCAGCATCCCGGTTGCGTTCCCGGTAAAAATCGTCAATATCCTCAATAAGTACCTTGTAATTTAATTCACTGGATTTTAATTGATTAAGCTCAGTGTCCGATATCTCGAGCCATACAAATTCATCCGGCTGAATGTAATCAATAGCAATACCCAAACGGTGTATTTCCTGGATGGATTCCGATTGAAAGGGGACCTCAATCCGATGGTATCTCTCAGTTTGAGAAGAGAGAAGTTGATAAAAAAACAATGTGATTATGGCGGCAATCAACAACTTCATTTCCTGAAAAGACTGACTTGTAAACGTAAGTGATTACAAACATACTCCAAAATCACGCATTAAGTCAATCATAGAGCTATTTTTAATCATTTTTATAAGTTCAAGGCGCCGGGAATTGATTGGGCTTTGCAAGGCAAACGCATGACGATTGATGACTTCCATGACAATTTCTAATGATCAACTACCTGACATTGTGTTTTTTACGTCAATCAATTTGGCCAGGATACTGATGGCGATCTCTTCCGGTGTCTGGGCATTGAAGGGCACACCAATAGGCATGTCAATTTTTTCAATCTCAGCTTGTGTAAGGATTTTGTTATCCAGGTAAAAGCGTTTGGCTTCAGCTACTTTTCGTTTACTGCCAATCATTCCGAGGTAGGCAAACTCCTTTTTGGCTAAAACTGATGTAACTTCCTGGTCGTAAGCATGTTTTGGTGTAACCACCACAAAGTAGGTATTGCTGTCGGATTCGTAAGCTTTTGCTTCAGCGGCAAAATCACCATTTATCGCTTCAAAACCAAGCTGTTGCATTTTTTCAGCAAATTCGGAACGTTCGTCCACAAATATTACCCTGAACCCGAAATCAGTTGCGTACTTTCCCAGGGCAAATCCAACATGTCCGGCGCCAAAAATCACCAGCCCGGACTGTGGAACAACTGGCTCAACATACACCTCCATAGTTCCGCCGCATTGCATCGCCAGGTCGTCCTCCAGGTTAAAGGAAAGCATTTCCGGTTGCGATTTTTTGCAAAGGAGCAGTGCCTCTTCGATTACTCTTTTTTCGATGCTGCCGCCGCCGATTGTGCCGACAATTTGGCCATCTTCAATAACCAGCATCTTCGATCCTGCTTTGCGCGGCGTTGATCCGGAGGTTCTGGTTACAATGCAAAGGGAGGCTCTTTTTCCAGCTTTGCTGATTTCATCTAATTTTGCCAGAATTTCTTTTAAAATCATCGTTATAAATATTTTAGCGTGAATTTTTCGACTAACAAAATTAAGGATATCCGCGAAACCTATCTTCGTGAACTCGGGTTGATTTATTCTGAGCAGGAGGCTTCGGCGCTTTTCGACCTGGTGACCGAATACCGGCTGGGGTTAAAGAGGCTCGACCGTATTCTCAACCCTGATCTCAGGTTGAGTGAGTCGGAAATACTGAAAGTTCATTTCGATATTAAAGAGTTGAAAAAGCTGCGCCCGGTTCAGTATATTTTCGGTGAAGCGTGGTTTGGAGACCTCAGGCTTAAGGTGAATGAGCACGTATTGATCCCGCGCCCTGAAACGGAGGAGCTGAGTGCCTGGGTGGCTGATGACCTCAAAACTCACCCCGGAATTTCGATTCTCGATATCGGTACCGGGAGTGGTTGCATTGCTTTATCCCTTGCAGCTAAATTGCCGTCTGCGGTTATATCAGCCTGCGATATCAGTTCAGGTGCTCTGGAGATAGCCAGAGAAAATGCTGCACGACTAAAGTTGAAAACGAATCTTTTCAGGATGGATATTTTCGACAGGAACGCCTGGCCAGCTCTTTCGGCCTACGACGTGATAGTCAGTAATCCGCCTTACGTTACTTTTTCCGACAAAAAAGAGATGCTGCCTAATGTCCTGAATTATGAGCCGCCAATTGCACTTTTTGTCAGCGATGATAATCCTTTGATCTATTACATTGAAATACTTGAATTTAGCCGGGATCATCTAAACTCTTCCGGTAAGATTTATTTTGAGATAAACAAGCGTTTTGGCCGTGAGATGTTTGAACTGCTGTCAGCTTATGGTTTTGAAAATGTTGAAATAAGAAAAGACCTTTCAGGCCACGACCGGATGGCAGGTGCAACAAAACCTTAAAAGCTAAACGGCAAAATTCCGGAATCAATCTTCGAGCAGGAGCATTTGCAGGGATTCCAGCGTACGCTCATAGATTCCGCGGGCATTACTTTCCCTGGGGCCAGCAATGTTGAGGTGCTTCACCTGATATTTATTCAGCCATTTTTTAATTTTTCTCACTTCAGCCGAAGCATCTGCTGAGTCCAGTTTCCAGACAAACAAGGGCTTGTTGTGAATGGAAGTCATTTCAATCGTGATGTTAGTCCCCCGGTCCATTTCATCAAAGCAAATAATCAGGGTTGCATCGCAATCTACCACATTCAATTCGGTTCGCAGGTCGTTGTTTGATCCATAGACCGGACGCAGTGGATACCTGAGGTTGATGGGTCCATCTTCAGCCATCCTGCCGGGCGCGCACCAGCCGCTGCAACTGATGTTGTGGCAAAGGGCAAAATCAAGCGCGGCACGATCTACACCGGTTTGCCCGCCCGAATGTATCACCGGGCTATTTCTTCGGTATTTCACTGATAAAGTCACGTTGGGATTTTAATAAATTGATAGAGTAGAGGAGGAGATTTTTGGTTTCAGCTAGAATGTCGAAGTATAGCAAACTGGTGCGTGTGTGCAACTGTTTTTCCTTTAATCGTTTAACCTGATTTTTACGGTTCTCGGCAATCAGCAGCAGCAGTGCCTGTTGTTTTTGAATAATCTGATCGAGATCGCTGTATTTTTTGGATTTGATCTTGGCAATGATCTCTTTATAAAGTTCCGAAATGCCAAGGTAAATTTCGTTGAATTCCTTCATCTGATCCTCATCCAGTCCGGTGTGGTTGTTTTCGACATGCTCAAAGGAAGGATTGGCCATATAATTGAGGCAATGGGCTATTTCGCGCAGATAATCCACACTCTGAACATAATAATGCCCTGTATCAATCTGATCAACCTGAAGGTGCATCACGGTTTCGTTCACATTGTCCTTGATCCTTTTGGTTTTTTTATTGAATTTCCTGACATCTTTTTTCAGCTCCTTCAGGATCAAACGGTCTTCGTCAGATAAGCCTTTTATAAGTTGCTCATAAAAACCCGGAACTTTATCAAGTGCGCTGACAGTGTGTTTGATGCATTTTTCAAAAACACTGGAAGCGCTTGTAATCTCTTCTATTTCCATCTCGGCAACTTCGGCTGCTTTTTCCTTTTGTTTTGATTTGTGGATCAGGTAAGTGCGGTAAATGAAAAACATCACCAGAAGCACCACTACACCAATAGCTACTATTCCGCCGTAATAGATCACTACCGCAATTATCATCGAGATGGTTAATGCAACAACGGCAGTGAGAAACCAACCTCCAATAACCGAGAATACACCCTGAACCCTGTAAACGGCGCTGTCTCTTCCCCAGGCACGGTCGGCCAGCGAAGTTCCCATTGCTACCATGAACGTTACATAAGTGGTTGACAAAGGCAGCTTTAACGAAGTTCCAACGGCAATCAGGGCGGCTGCTACCACCAGGTTCACCGATGCCCGGATTACATCGAAAGAGGCTGCATCTTTGGTAGGCGCGCTGTTGCGGACACTCTTGGGCATCTGAAATCTTTTGTCAATTCTGCTGCGGATAACGTCGGGTACAACTTGCACAAGCGACTTATTGAGCTTTAAGGTGCCTCTTACAACCGACCTTGAAAGTGGCGAAGCACCAAATCTCTCTTCACCTCCGCCTTGCCGGGCTAAATCCACTGAGGTAGTTATCACGGACTTGGCTTTTTTCGAAAACCACAGTGTTATCACCATAACTGCGCCGGCTGCAAGAAGGTATAGGGTATTGGTCATAATCGGGCGAGATAATGAACCCATAAAAAATGTATCGGGTGTTGCTCCGGGCGTTGCCTTAAAACTCTGATAAGACTCGTAACCTGCCAGTGGAACCCCGATAAAATTCACCAGGTCGTTACCCGCAAAAGCAAAGGCAAGAGCAAATGTACCTACCAGAACAATAACTTTTGGAACAGAAACTTTGAAAAGCCAGTCTAAAAGTTGCAGAAGCCCGGTCCAGAAAAGGAAACCGTAAATGATGATGTGCATGGTGTGAGTGTCGAGCCATGCGGCCATTTCTGGTGTGATGAATGACGCTCCTTTAGCACCTTTAAGAATCATGAAAAATGTAATGGCGGTGATAGACAAACCGCCGTAAATGGCGCCATAATATTTCAGCGTCTTGTGATAGCTGAAAGTAAACACCAGCCTGGCCAGGTACTGCACCAAAGCGCCGACAGTGAATGCGATTATCACCGAAATAAGAATACCCGAAATAATTGCCAGGGCTTTGGCAGAATTGATGTATTTACCAAGTTCAGCAAGGCTTTCATCAGAAATCGAGATTTTGATCAGCGACACAGCTACAGCAGCTCCCAGCAGTTCAAAAACGATGGAGACAGTTGTAGAAGTGGGCAGGCCGAAAGTATTAAACAAATCCAGCAAAATGATGTCGGTTACCATTACTGCCAGAAAAATGACCATGATCTCAGAAAAGGTAAATTCTCCGGGGTGAAAGATGCCGCTTCGGGCTACCTCCATCAGCCCGCTCGAGAAGGTTGCCCCGATGGCTACTCCAAGACTGGCTACAATCATTATTACATGCATTGGAGCTACTTTTGAACCAACAGCCGAGTTTAAAAAGTTCACAGCATCGTTGCTTACCCCAACCACAAGGTCGGAGATTGCGAATGCCACAAGTACGATAACAATTATGAGATAAATATCCATTGAATTGATTATTTGGTTTTTACAATTTTATGATTGGCCATTAAGCGATTGGTTGACGTTGTAAATGTAATCTCCGATTTTCTCAAGCAAACCAATCAGATTGCTAAAGTAAACCACTGTCTGATAAGGGTATTCGCTATTTTTCAACCCTTCCATGCTCGATTTTCTCAGGTCGTTTCTTAACTCATTGATCTCTGATTCCATAATTTTCACTCTTGCGAAATCAATTTTCCCGAAATCAACTTTCAAGTGTTCATTCATCAATTCTATTGATTGATCTACTTTACCAATCATAAGATCAAGTTTTTCGCGCAGTTCCGGAGTGAACCATGCACCGGATTCGTTTTTGCGGGCAATGGTCAGCGACATCTGGTAACACATATCAGCAATGTTTTCGAGATCGTCCACAATCTTTAACATAGCACGCAACTGGCGGCTTCCATTCTCGGTCAGGTTGCTCTGAAACAGCCTCGTGATAAAGTTGGCAATGCTGATTTCCAGATCATCTATGCCCTCTTCGTACCTGTTTATCACTTTCAGTTTTTTGTAGAATTTGCGCTCATTTTTTTCGATAAGTAGGTCTGGGATCAATTTGAAAGTCCTGGCAATGTGAAGACCCATTTGCGCTACTTCCATCTTTACCTGAACCACAGACATCTCCGACACCGAAATTACACCTGAACCAATGTATTTCAGCCCAAATTCGGATTTCTGTCCATTGGGCAGTAGCTTTAAACACAAATCATGAAAAGGTTTGAAGAAAATGACAAAAAGTATGGTGTTGACAATATTAAAAGAGCTGTGAAAGATGGCAATTCCCATAGGCACAATCACTTCGATCGGTTTACCGGTTGTTTCCATCAAAAACCGGATGGATTCCTCAATCCCTTTCAATAAGAATCCAAAAAGGGTAAAAGCCCAGATCACCCCGATTAAATTGAAAAGCAGATGAACAAGTGCTGTTCGTTTTGCTGCCCGGTTTCCCACCATCGAAGCAAAAATGGCAGTAAAAGTTGTTCCAATGTTTTCGCCCAAAACCATAGCCAGTGCATCATCCAGCGAAAGCCACTCCTGGTTTGCCAACACCATGGTAAGCGCTATAGTGGCGCTTGACGACTGAAATAGTATCGTAATCGCCATCCCAAGCCCAATAAAGACCAGGATGTTAATATAGCGGTAAGCGCTCAGTGAGTGCAGCGCATCAAAAATACCCGAAGTTTCGTCAATTGATGGGATATTTTGCTTGAAAAGGTAGAGCCCGACAAACAAAATGGCAAAACCCATGATAAATTCCGCCCTGACGCGGTGGATATTTTTTGCCGAAAAAAAGAATGGAAGCGCAATACCGACCAAAGGAAGAACAATCAGGTAAAAATCGAATCCGCTTTTTATCCCGGCAAGGCTGATTATCCAGGCAGTGACAGTAGTGCCGATATTTGCGCCAAATACAATACCGATGGAGGCTTTAAATGAAATCAGTCCGGCATTTACAAAGCTAAGCAGCATCACCGTGGTGGCTGATGAAGATTGTATGATTCCGGTAATCAAAATTCCAGCAAAAATGCTTTTCCAAAGGCTGGAAAACTTGCGGCTGAGCCAGTTCCGGATTTTTGAACCGGCAAATTTTTGAAGCGATTCGCTCATTACCTTCATCCCGTAAAGGAAAAACCCCATAGCCCCGATAAGGGTAAGTATCTGAACTACAGCTCCCAGGATGTCGGACATGCACAATTATTTTTCGGAAAAACTGTGCAAAGTACCGACTTTTTGAGGATTTGATAATAGGTAATGAAAAAAATTAACGATTTATTAACCCCTCCGCTCCACAAATCTATTTTTGGCAAAATAGACCAGCATAAGCAACCAACTGTCTTCCCTGTTGAAGCATAGATTTTTACCCATTAAAACAGCGGCCTCTATTTATGGCTGAGGTCTTTTTTGTGGTTGGCATCACTAATGTAATCGGTTCAGGGAGAGAGATATCCAGCAAATTGATACTATGCTCGATTTAACCAGCAAAGGAATACAGGCGCTCAGGTTACATCTACTACTACATGCTGGTAACAGTTTGTCAGTTTGAATTTCATCGGGTAATGGGATGGAGGGACAGTGGGATAGCGGAGAAATGGGTGTTAACTTGCGCCTGCCGGCTTCTGAAACCAGTTCAACGCCAGAGGGCTTTTCTTTTTTAAGACGAATATCTTTGTTGGCTTATCTTTGCGGAGAATTTTACAAATCACTGATGGAAAAGCATCGGAACATGCTTGTGGAGTATTGATCTGTGAATCGTAATTCTATCACTGAAAAATTAATCAGACCTGACCTGCGAATGACAAAAAACGATAAAGGACAATGGCATGCCATTGATTATGATGAGGTATTAAAAAATTTCGAGAGTTCTTTACATGGGTTGAATCTGGAAGAAGCAAAAAAAAGACTTTCGGAATATGGTGCTAACCAACTCAAACGAGGAACCAAAGATGGAGTCATAAAGGTGCTGTGGCGACAAATCAATAATCCGTTGATTTGGGTTCTTATTGGTTCAAGTACATTGGCTACGGCTTTAGGTAAAATTACAGACGGAATGGTGGTTCTTGCAGTAGTTGTAGTGAACTCAATCATCGGTTTTATCCAGGAGTACAAAGCTGGTAAAGCAATTGAAGCGCTTAGCAGCATGGTTCCGGAAAATGCAACAGTAACCCGGGGTGGCAACATTGAAACAATACCTGTTTCGGATATTGTACCCGGTGATATAGTACATTTAGCTGCCGGCGAGCGCATACCTGCCGATATGAGAATTATACAACAGAAAAACCTGCAAGCCGAAGAAGCTGCTCTTACCGGCGAATCGGTGCCTTCACAAAAAACTGCCGAAGCGGTCAGGGCAGATGCTGTAATTGGCGACAGAAAATGCATGGTTTATAGTGGTACTTTGGTTGTTTCGGGCACCGCCACTGCTGTTGTTGTAAATACCGGAGTGAATACCGAGCTTGGCAAAATCTCCGATATGCTTAGCGAAACCGTAGATTTGGACACACCGCTTACCCAAAAGCTGGGTATTATCGGCAAGTATTTAACCATTGGTATTGTAGCCATTACTTCAGTGATTATGGTTATTGGAACTTACCGCATGTTAGGGCAGGGAGTGCTTTTGTTCGATGCACTTAAGGAAAGTTTAGTTTTTGCAATTGCGCTGGCAGTTGGAGCCATTCCCGAAGGACTTCCCGCAGTTGTTACCATTGCTCTTGCCATTGGCGTGCAGCGGATGGCAAAACGAAAAGCCATTATTCGCAAGCTTCCTGCAGTTGAAACCCTGGGAAGCACTACCGTAATTTGCTCCGACAAAACCGGCACGCTTACACGCAACGAAATGACAGTAAATGAATTATGGAATTACAATCATAGTATTCAGGTCACCGGCGTTGGTTATAACAAAGAAGGATGTTTCAAGCAAAACGGCGTCGAAATAACAACCCTGCCCGATGATATGCTGCTATTATTGAGAAAAGCAGTGCTTTGCAGCGATGCGAATGTGATTTACAAAGGCAATGAATATAGCATTTCGGGCGACCCAACAGAAGTGGCGTTGGTAGTAGCAGCTGCAAAAGCGGGTATTTCCATTGATGGTTTACGTAAGGAAAAACCAAGAAAAGACGTGATTCCTTTCGACTCCGAAAAGCAATTTATGGCAACCCTCAACGACAATATTACCATAAAAGGAGCGCCCGAAGTCATATTACAACGTTGTTCTGTGCATATCGGTGGCAGTAGTTTGGATTCCCAAAGGATTTTTTCTCATATTGAACTACTCGGATCCAAAGGAATGCGCGTACTCGGTATAGCCCAAAAAATTCATAGCAAAAGTGGCGAAATATCAGCCGAAGATGTTGAAAGTGATTTTGAATTTATAGGATTGATAGGTATGATTGACCCGCCGCGAGCCGAAGCCATCGAAGCCATAAAAGCCTGCCATAAAGCGGGAATAACGGTAAAAATGATTACAGGAGACCACCATGCAACGGCCCGTGCCATTGGTATGGAATTGGGACTTTCGACTAATGGTAATATAATAACCGGCCAGGTTTTGTCGAAATTGGATGATGCAGAATTAGATAAAATCATACAAAGCACCAATATTTTTGCACGCGTTGCTCCTGAGCACAAACTTCGTTTGGTAAAAGCTTTACAGAAAAAAAATGAAATTGTTGCCATGACCGGTGATGGGGTGAACGATGCGCCATCGCTCAAGCAATCGAATGTGGGCGTGGCTATGGGTATTACTGGAACATCTGTTTCCAAAGAATCTTCGGACATTGTGCTGTCTGATGACAACTTTTCGAGTATAGCTGCAGCTGTTGAGGAGGGGCGCAGGGTTTACGACAACCTGCTCAAATCACTCGCCTTTTTATTACCCACCAATTTAGGTCTTGCATTTATCCTTATCTATGGCATCATGTTCTTTCCTTTCGATCCTGTAGCGAAAGAATTACTACTTCCCATGTTGCCAACGCAGCTCTTGTGGATAAACCTGGTAGCAGCCATTGCACTTGCATTACCGCTTGCTTTCGAAGTAAAGGAGCCTGATGTTATGAATCGCCCGCCACGAAAATCCAACGAGGCGCTTTTCAACAGATTTGTAACTTTCAGATTGTTTTTTGTTTCGATACTTATGACTGTTGGCACGATAGCGCTTTTTAGCTGGACATACACCGAATCACTGACAAATGGAATGCTACAAACCGATGCTTTGGCACGATCACAAACCATTGCAGTAACATTCATCATTTTTTTCCAGATATTTTATCTGATAAACTGCAGGTCGCTTAAAGATTCGGTATTGAAAATCGGTATTTTTAGCAATGGTTTTATCTTCTTAGGAATCGGTGTGATTTTACCTTTGCAAGCACTGTTTATTTACCTGCCAATTATGCAAAAAGTGTTTGGAACTGCTTCGCTTGATGGTACAGGACTGCTGATTTCGTTTGTTGCAGGCGCAGTAATATTTTTGGTAATCAGTATCGAAAAATGGCTGATCAGGGAGGTGCTGAGAAACAAGAAAAAAATCAGTTAACTATCATCTCATGTTTCACTTTAAGTATTTAGCAATCCGTAGAAATTGGAACTATAAGGTTCGTATTCAGTATTGTTAACGATCATCAAGCATGAAAACCAAAGTGCGAGGTAAATTTCGAAGCTGAAAATAGAATTTGTTTGGTCAACTGGGGTTTTGTGGGGATTGGAGTCATCTGTAAAAGAAGTAATTAACACCGGATGAAAGTGAGCCAAAGCCGCTACAATACATTAGCACAATAGGATTAACTACCTGATGATTGATTTAGCCCCGTTCTCCAAAAATGATGCTTCCCAATCTTACTATTGTGCTGCCTTCCTCAATGGCTATCCTGTAATCGCCCGACATGCCCATGGAGATTTCTTTGAAAGCTGCATCGCTGTGAAAATAGCTCTGCTTGAGGGTGTCAAAGATTTTTCTTAGCTGCCGGAACTCTTTTCTTACCTGATTTTCATCATCGGTAAAAGTAGCCATACCCATTACACCGCAAATGATGACATTGTGGAGTTTGCCAAAATATTCGTTGTCGAGGATTGCTTTGGTTTCTGCCATATCGAGGCCAAATTTTGTCTCCTCTTCAGCAATATGAAACTGGAGCAGGCAAGGGATACGACGGTCAACGGCCAATGCGTGTTTATTTACTTCCTGCAACACTTTCAGGCGGTCAACCGATTCGATCATTGTAACAAATGGGGCAATAAATTTGATTTTGTTGGTTTGCAGATGACCGATAAAGTGCCACTGTATGTCGTGCGGCAATTGCGGCTGCTTGGCAGCCATCTCCTGAACTTTATTCTCACCAAAAATTCTCTGACCAGCACTGTAAGCTTCCAAGATCTCAGGAACACCCTTGGTTTTGGAAACTGCCACCAGTTTTACTTTTGGCGGTAATTCACGTGTGATTCCAGCAATGTTTTGGCTGATTGTCATTACTTTTTTTCTGCAAAACTAAAATTAAAAGGGTTAATGAAAACGATCCGGCTTTATGATTAGTAAGCCGGATCGTCGGATTATTTTTCTCAGATCAATTAAAATGGCCTGAGGTGCTTATTGGTTGATTTTCATTAGTTTATTTGCCCGGGCAAACGCTGATAACCGAATCTTTTATCTGTTTATGACCATAGTTTTTGTCGAAGGAATCGCTGAATTTTTTAGCCAGCATCTGCGCCTGTTTGTCGTAAGCATTTTTATCCTGCCATGTATTTTTTGGCCACAGCATTTCTGAAGGCACGCCTGGACAAGATGTTGGCACATCAACATGGAAGAGATTATCGCGCTCATATTCCACTTTTTCCAGTTCACCTGAAAGCGCTGCATCCACCATTTTTCTGGTCAGTGTCAGGTCAATCCTTTTGCCGGTTCCGTAAGCTCCGCCGCTCCAGCCGGTATTAATCAGATAGACTTTGGTATTGAACTTTTTCATTTTCTCGCCAAGCATACCTGCATAAACATCCGGGTTGCCCGGCATAAAAGGCTGGCCAAAGAAACGGGAGAATGTAGCCTGTGGCTCGGTAACTCCGGTCTCAGTGCCTGCAAGTTTACTTGTGTAGCCCATCAGGAACCAGAGCATGGCCTCATCCTCATTGAGTCGTGA
This sequence comes from Bacteroidales bacterium, assembly GCA_036794825.1. GTDB lineage: Bacteria > Bacteroidota > Bacteroidia > Bacteroidales > 4484-276 > RZYY01. The sequence goes on from DAIRGA010000030.1 coordinate 20,190, forward strand.
AACCGGCGGTAGTACTCCGTAGGCGTCGGCAGTGAGGAAAAGTATGGTTGACGGATGGCCAGAAACGGACGATTCTTTTATGTTTTTCAGATAGCTCAACAGGTAAGAAGCCCGTGAGTTGGGTGTAAGGCGGTCGTCGTAAAAGTCAAAGGTGCCGTCGGGATAAATCATCGCATTTTCGACAATAGATCCATGATTCAGGTAGTCGTCCTTATGCATGATGGCATCGTAAATGTCCGGCTCTTTTTTCGGGTTGATGTCAATCATCTTGGCATAACACCCAAACTCAAAGTTGGCAATTCCGTCTTCGCTCCAGCCATGCTCGTCGTCGCCAAGCAGTGCGCGGTTAGGATCTGCTGAAAGGGTTGTTTTTCCTGTCCCGGAAAGTCCGAGCAGCAGGGCTGAATCTCCGTTAGGGCCTTCATTAGCAGAGCAATGCAGCGGAAGAATTCCTTCAAAAGGAAGCAGGTAATTCATCACGGTGAAGATCATTTTCTTGATGCTGCCCATGTAGGCTGATCCAACGATTACGCCTACTCTGCGGTCGAAATCTATCGCAACCACCATGTCGGAAGTGGTTCCGTCTGGCATTTTTCTCAGTCGCCCTTCATACCTTGCGGGATTTAGTTTGCGATGAGGAATGGCAACCAATTCGAAGCCGTTCTGGTGAAAAACACTGCGGTGAAGGTCACCGGGCACAGGCCGGAACATATTATCAGTGAAAAGTGCGTGCAATGAACTCGGAGTGACCACTTTAACAGGCAGCGCATACTTGCTGTCGGCGCCAACAACGCGATCGGTGATTTGCAGGTGTTTTGCTTCTTTGAGGAACCCCAGGGCATCCTCGAAAATCATATCAAAAGTCTCTTCGTCTATCGGGATATTGTTGGGTGAAGTCCAGTCAATGGTATGTTCGCTCAGGCTGCGTTTTACCGAAACGGTATCTTTTGGCGAGCGTCCGCCAGATTCTGTCCTTGTCCATGTAGCCAATGCACCTGATTCGCTAACAATAGCCTCCCTGTTCTCAACTGCCATGCGGATTAGTTCCCTGCGTGGAATATTGTCGAAAACAGTACCGTGCGACTGAATTGCGCTGTGAAGTTTCTCCTTCAATGTCTTGTTCATGATAAAATCAGATTTGAATAAAAGTGTTATTGAAAAATGTTAATTGTTTGCTTGCTAAAAATTTCGGGCTGCAAATATCTTACTTTTAAAGGTTAGAACAAGTGTGCAGCGAAAAAATTGATCTTAACGACCCTTCCGGGACAGTCGTAATTGAAATCACTTTTTTGAGAAAAATCCTGACGAAACGAAATCCTGCAGTAACAACAGTGCGGGTGGTTTAATCCTCGCCTCGGCCGTGGCAGTTTTTGTATTTCTTTCCGCTACCACAGGGGCATGGCTCATTGCGTCCAACTTTTTTCTCCACCTTAACCGGCTGAGGTTTCTGACGCTGCTGTGTATTGCTGTTGGCCTGCGAAAGCAAGTCATCGCGACCTTCCTGCATCTTGCGGCGGTCAATCTTTCTTGGGATTTGGGCCTCTTTCACATCAGATGGATTTTGAATCGGAAGATCGCCCTTGATGAGGAAAGAGGTTATTTCGCGGTTGATCTTTTGGATCATCCTTTTGAAAAGCTGGAAAGATTCGAATTTGTAAATCAGCAAGGGATCTTTCTGTTCATAGGTGGCTGCCTGCACGGATTGTTTCAGGTCGTCCATTTCGCGGAGATGTTCCTTCCAGGCTTCGTCTATCATGCCAAGAGTCACGCTCTTTTCGATGGAAAGGTTGATCTCCCTGACTCCGTTTTCATAGGCCTTTCTCAGGTTGACGATAATGTTTCTGGTTTTTAACCCGTCGCTTATAGGAATGGCGATATTTTCGAAATTGGTATGATTTTCAAAAACATCCTTGATTACCGGTGCAGCCTTTTCGGCAATTATTTTCATCTTTTGCTTGTAAGACTGGTACACCTTTTCAAAGAGTTTCCCTGTGAGCGAATCCTTTGAGTCCTGCAGAAACTCCTTATTTGAAAAAGGTACAGTTACTGCCATATCTTTTAATACTTCGAGCCTGAATCCTTCGAAGTCGCCGTTTTCCTGGTAATCAGAAACGATCTGATCGCAAAGGTCGAACATCATGTTGGAGATATCCACTTCGAGACGCTCGCCAAAGAGGGCATTGCGACGGCGGCGATAAATCACCTCACGCTGCTGATTCATTACGTCGTCGTATTCCAGCAGCCGTTTCCTGATGCCGAAGTTGTTCTCTTCCACTTTTCTCTGTGCTCTTTCGATGGATTTGGTGATCATGGAGTGCTGAATCATCTCACCCTCCTTGATGCCCATTCTGTCCATTATCTTCGAAATACGCTCGGAACCGAACATGCGCATGAGGTCATCTTCAAGAGAGACAAAGAACTGCGAGCTACCCGGATCGCCCTGGCGACCTGAACGCCCACGCAATTGGCGGTCAACGCGTCGTGATTCATGGCGCTCGGTACCGATAATAGCCAAACCGCCTGATTCCTTCACACCCTGACCGAGTTTGATATCCGTTCCTCGACCTGCCATATTGGTGGCGATGGTCACTCTGCCGGGTTTACCGGCTTCTGCTACAATTTCAGCTTCCCGTTGGTGAAGCTTGGCGTTCAGTACGTTATGCTGAATCCTCTGGCGGGTTAACATCCTGCTCAGCAGTTCTGAGGTTTCCACTGACGTTGTTCCTACCAATACCGGGCGTCCTTTTTCTACGAGTGCTTCTATATCTGAAATTACAGCGTTGAACTTCTCTCTTTTGGTTTTGTAAACAAGGTCTTCACGATCATCGCGCACGATTGGACGATTGGTTGGAATTACCACCACATCCAGTTTGTAAATATCCCACAACTCGCCCGCTTCAGTTTCAGCAGTACCTGTCATTCCCGCCAACTTTTTGTACATCCTGAAATAGTTCTGCAATGTAATAGTAGCGTAAGTCTGGGTGGCAGCCTCGATCTTTACGTTTTCTTTGGCTTCGATGGCCTGGTGAAGCCCATCGGAGTAACGCCGCCCTTCGAGGATACGTCCGGTTTGCTCATCAACGATTTTAACTTTGTTGTCCATCACCACATATTCCACATCCTTTTCGAACATCGAATAGGCTCTCAAAAGCTGATTTACAGTATGAATCCTTTCTGATTTAACTGAGAATTCCCGCATAAGCTCGTTGCGTTTTTCAGTTTTCTTTTGGTCTGTCAAATCCGATTTGTCCAGGTCAGCCAGTTCTGCGCCAAGATCTGGAATGATAAAGAAACTTGGATCGTTGTAGGAAGAGCTTAGTAGGTCAATTCCATTGTCGGTAAGCTCGATAGAGTTATTTTTTTCATCAATCACAAAATATAGCGGGTCGTTGATGATGTGCATATGTTTGCTTTGCTCCTGCATGTAAAATCCTTCGGTTTTGGTCATCAGGGATTTCATTCCGGGCTCGCTCAAAAACTTTATTAAAGCTTTATTTTTTGGCAGGCCATGATGAGCGCGCAGCAGGAATTCACCTCCTTTTTTCTGGTTATCATCGCTCACATTTTCGCCGGTCAGGATTTGCTTGGCGTCCGAAAGAAGTTTGGTAACCAGGTTTCGCTGAGCATTGTAGAGTCGTTGCACGTTTTCTTTCATTTCGTCGAAAAGCTGGTTGTCGCCCTTCGCCGTGGGACCTGAAATAATAAGAGGTGTACGTGCGTCATCAATTAACACAGAGTCAACTTCGTCGACAATAGCGTAATTATGCTGACGCTGAACAAGTTCTACGGGATTACCGGTCATATTGTCACGCAGATAGTCAAAGCCAAATTCGTTGTTGGTGCCGTAGGTAATGTCGGCGAGGTAAGCTTTGCGGCGTGATTCGGAATTCGGCTCGTGCCGGTCAATACAATCCACTTTTAATCCGTGGAACATATAGAGCATACCCATCCATTCAGAGTCGCGTTTGGCCAGGTAATCGTTTACTGTGACCAAATGAACACCTTTACCCGGTAAAGCATTGAGGTAGAGCGGGAGAGTAGCTACCAGCGTTTTTCCTTCACCGGTGGCCATTTCGGCAATTTTTCCCTGGTGCATCACCATTCCACCGATCAACTGTACATCATAATGCACCATATCCCATTTGATCAGGTTGCCCCCTGCCATCCACTGGTTTTTGAAATGCGCTTTATCACCCACAATATTTACATGATCGTAACGGGCAGCAAGGTCCCGATCCATCTGTGTTGCGGTAACAATCACCTCTTCGTTTTCCTTGAACCTGCGCGCTGTCTCTTTTATCACCGAAAAAGCTTCAGGGAGTATATTATAAAGGATGTCCTGCGACTTTTCGTAGCTCACTTTCTCCAGCCTGTCTATCTCATTATAGAGTTTTTCCTTTTCATCTGTGGCCATATCCACCTCATTATCAATTCGCTGACGAATTTCCCGTATCTTGGTTTCTTCCCCGGCAATATGTACCGATATCATCTCCCTGAATGAAGTTGTCTTAGCTCTAAGCTCGTCGTTCGACAAGAGTTTGATGGTTTCGTAGGCTTTCAGAATTTCGGTCAGGCGGGGATTGATCTCTTTCAGGTCTTTGTCGGCTTTGGTGCCAAACAAGCTTTTTATGATGTTTTTAAACATGTTTCTGATTTTGGTAATAAAAAATCCACTGATCAACAATGATGCCCTGATAAAATTATTGTTATCATGACACATTGTCTCGTCATATCTGGCGGCAAAATTAATTCAAAAAAATGACTGGAAAAATGATTGAAACCTTTGGATGACTTGAATTGGATGAAAAATTGAACGATTTAAGTTCAAAACGTAACCCAAAAAAAAGGTTATGGAAAAATAATCATTTTAATTTCAATCCTTTAGGAATGAAATCGGCAGGATCTCCACCATGTCGCAGGATATCCCGAACTACCGACGAATTAAGTGCAGAGTATTCGGGCATTGTCAGCAAAAACACGGTTTCGATGTTGGGATAAAGTTTTTTGTTGATTTGGGCTATCGAGCGTTCAAACTCAAAGTCAGCTGACGTCCTCAAACCTCGCAGAATATGGGTCGCGCCGGTTTTGCGGCAATAATCAACTGTCAGTCCTGAATAAGAATCAATTACAACAGTAGGGTAGGGGCTGAAAACAAAATGGAGGAACTCCAGTCTTTGTTGGATAGTGAAAAAGCCTTGCTTGTCCTGGTTCTGGCCTATAGCTACTATGATCCTGTCAAAAAGTGGAATGGCTCTTGTGATGATATCTTCATGACCTTTTGTTATCGGATCAAATGATCCCGGAAAAACGGCTGTTTTTGACATTGTGTTGAATTTTCAGCAAAAATAGCTGAATTTCAGTTGAAACAGCCGTTCAAACAATTCCATTCGTCAATCATTTATTTTATCCCGAATGTCCGGATTGATATTATTTGGTTACCTTTGCCGCGTTAATTTATTAAATATCAATTTTTTTATGAAAGAAGGTAAAGTAAAATTCTTTGATGAAACCAGAGGTTTTGGTTTTATTAAGGATGCAGAAACAAACGAAGAAATCTTTGTTCATGTTTCAGGTTTGGTTGACAGAATCAATGAAAACGATAGTGTTTCATTTGAAATCAAACAAGGCAAAAAAGGATTAAACGCTGTTAATGTGAAACTTATGTAGTTTTAAAGATAGTAAAATCCGATTGTAGGAGCCCCATTGCTAACACAGTGGGGCTTTTTTATTGCATTTCAAAAATTGTCTATTTTTGGTGAAATTATTTGCAAAAAGTCGGATTGTTATCATAGAAAATTGATTCACAGCAATTTAATCATAAAATTCACTAATTTTTCTTCCCATGAAATTATTTTACTTCGCTGCCCTGACTGGGGCACTACTGATTTCTCATCTGGTTAGCTCGCAGGTAGTTATCAATGAGTATTCGACCTCCAATCTCAGCCAGTTTTCTGACAATTACCAGAAATACGAGGATTGGTTTGAATTGTACAACTCTGGTTCCACAGCGGTAGACATCGGAGGTTACTTTTTAAGCGACCGTCCCGGAAATCCCTACAAATGGCAAATTCCATTCAACACAGTAATTTCACCCAATGGATTTTTGAGGTTTTGGGCATCTGGCCGCAATGAAGCCTCCGGAAGTCACTTCCATACCAATTTTCGTTTAAATCAGACCAAGGACAACCCGGATTACGTAATTTTTTCCAATCCGTTTGGGGCAATTTTTGATTCTTGTCAATTGAAAATCACCCAATTGGGGCATTCACGCGGACGACAACCCAACGGTACTGATAATTGGGTGGTTTTTACAAACCCAACTCCTAATACAACCAACAACTCCGCTCAATCTTACGAGCGCTACGCTGAAAAACCAACGATGAATATTGCTGCCGGATTTTATCAGGATGCACAGACAGTCTCCTTAACAAGCAGTGAACCAGATGTTACGATCCGTTACACAACCAATGGCAATGCACCCACTTCCAGTTCAACAGTGTATTCTTCGCCCGTGAGCGTCAGTACCACCACTTTGCTTCAGGCCAGGGCATTTCATTCCAGCCCAACAGTTTTACCCAGCCTTGTTGAGTTTAATACTTATTTCATCAACCAAAGCCATCAATTACCCGTGATGTCGATTTCAGGAGATCAGTTGATTCAATTACTGAACGGGAACGCAAGTTTGCGGCCCCACGGTTCAATCGAATATTTCGACATGGAAAAGGTACGTACTTGTGCTGCCTATGGCGAATTCAATGAGCATGGACAAGACTCCTGGGTTCACCCTCAAAGAAGCATTGACCTGATTACCCGCGACGAGATGGGTTATAATTATGCCTTAAGGGAAAAACTGCTGGCAAACTCCGATCGTGACGAGTTTCAGCGGATTATCCTCAGAGCTGCCGGCGACGATAATTACCCAGGCAAAGATACGTCTGCTCACATGCGCGACTTATGGACGCAAAATCTTGCCCAAAGATCAGGCCTACACCTTGACGTGCGTAAGGGAGCAAGGATTGCTCTGTATGCCAATGGTCAATACTGGGGAGTTTATTCAATACGTGAAAAGGTCAGCGATCACGACTTTACCAGGTACTATTACAATCAGGATAAATACGACATTCAGTTCCTGATGTATTGGGGTGGCCTGTGGGCGGAATATGGTGGTCAACAGGCTATTAATGACTGGATGGCGCTCAGATCATACATTCTGGGCAACAATATGGCTGATCCCCAGGCATTTGCTTATGTTGACGAAAGGTATGACTACAAATCGCTGGTAGATTATGTAATCGTCAATTCTTTTGTAGTTTGCTCCGACTGGCTCAATTGGAATGTTGGATGGTGGAGAGGAATGAACCCGGAAGGAACTCATCATAAGTGGGGTTATATCCTTTGGGATGAAGATGCAATTCTTGGACATTACATCAATTACACCGGAATTCCTGGCCAGCACCCATATGTACCGCCGTGTTTCCCGGAGACTTTACCATCGTATTCCGACCCACAGAAACATATTGAAATATTGAATAAGTTAAAAGCAAATCCAGATTTTTATCAGTATTATGTATCAAGGTTCATAGACTTGTTGAACACCATGCTGATTAAAGAGGACTTAATTGCAAACATTGACAGCACAGCTGGGGTCTTTAGTCCTGAGATGCCTCGTCATATAACCCGATGGGGTGGAAACATGTCCGAGTGGGAGAGTAATGTGCAGAAAATGAGGAATTTCGTTTCAAACCGCGTTGATTACTTTCCAACAGGATTGAAATCTTGCTACGGTCTTACCGGTCCATACCCAATAATAGTTAACACCGAACCGGAAGGATCCGGATTTATTCAGCTTAATTCATTGACATTGAAAGAATTTCCCTGGAGCGGCGATTACTATGGGAATATCCAGGTGAAATTGGAAGCAATACCTTCAAGTCCTCAATTTGAGTTTGACTACTGGGAAATTGCTAACCACACTCCATCACCAGGCTCAACCTCATCAAGTATTACCTTAAGCTTAACCAACGGCGACAACATCATCGCTCACTTTAAACCAAAGCTTTATGTGGATTCATTGGTTATCAACGAGATAAACTACAGAGCAGCAAGCTGGTTCAATACCGAAGACTGGGTAGAATTTTACAATCCGCACGATTACGATCTTGATATCTCCGATTGGTTGTTTAAAGATGGAAACGACAATAACTCATGGTATTTTCCACAAAATACTGTAATTCAGGCTAATGGCTATCTGGTTTTGTGCCGCGATACATTGGCTTTTAAGGCCTTGCATCCTGAAGTAACCAACTTTATGGGAAACATTGACTTTGGATTTTCCAGCGATGGCGAATTGCTTCGACTTTACAATGCTGAAGAAGTTCTTCTGGACACTGTACATTACTTGAACAGTGCTCCATGGCCACCACAGGCAAATGGTGGCGGGCCTTCACTCGAACTGATACAACCTTCGTTAGATAATGCATTACCGCAGAACTGGATGGCGTCGGCCGGTTATGGCACTCCGGGCGCCATGAACAGCCTGTTAAGCAATACAAAAGAATTGGCCAAAACATACACGAGTTTGACTATTTCAGCGTTCCCAAATCCTGCTACTACGGTGGTTAATATCTATATTCACGAAGCAAATCAACCTAAAGATGGTTATCTGCAAATATTCAATGCGATGGGTCAGCAAGTATTTACGATGGATAATATTTTGACTGACCGTATTGAAGTTGATCTCGATGGATTTTCGGAAGGCCTTTACATCATTAAGATGCACGACAGATCAAGCCAAATAAGTACCTCTGCAAAAATGGTTGTCAAGAGGTAAAAGAGTTGCAAATTGCACCGCAAAAAAAAGGCTGCCCTGATATAGCAGCCTTTTTTTTTGCTTGAATTATGACTTTTGCTTTTCGACTTGTATTGTTAGTAACAGTTAGGTTTTGACGTTCAGTGGATCTTTTTCTCAAGTGCATCTCATCCAATTAAGGTTAATACTTGTTAGATTAACTAATTATGGGTTAATTTTTTGAATAAATCATTTGTCCTATAATTTATATTATGTTAAATAGAAATGTTGAAAAAACAGGGAAAACAAATTGCCTTCCCTATTTTATCTAATTAATCATGCTGCAATTTGGCATCAACCTCTTTTAGTTTATCTAATTTTCCAAGCCTCGCATAAATATCCCTCAACGTGCGCAAAACGTAAATGTCATTCGGATTCAATTCATCAGCTTTTTCGAGGTATGGCAAAGATTTTTCCAGTAATTCGTCAGATTTCTTTTTAAGTTCATCATATTTCTTTTGCTCGCTTAAAGGCAAAGCCGAAGCCTCTTCACTGTAAGCAATTGCTTTATTAACATAAAGAGCTCCAAGGTTGTAATTAGCGTCAAAATAATTTGGATCAAGCTCAATCGCTGTTTTGTAGCTGTTCTCAGCAGCATCAAAATTTCCCATTTGATCGTAATTTGTGCCTAATGCAAAATGTAGCGTTGGATTTTTATCGTCCCTGGCAATAGCCACCTGGAGCAACTCCATAGCTTTGTCTTTTTGGTTGGTAGCCAAATAGATATTAGTCTCTTCGATAATCAGACCAAAATCTTCCGGAAATTTTGCCCGTCCTTCCTGAATGGTTTTCAAAGCTTGTGCAGTATCTGATTCAGCTTTGTTTATCTCGGCGGCAAAACGATAAATTGCCGGTTCTCCAAAGTTCATTGCTATCAACTTGTTGAAATAGGTTTTGGAGATATCGTACTGGTTGGCAAAGAATGCACTTTGGGCAGTATAAAAGTATGAAGTTGTGTCAGTTATACCAATTCCGGCATTAATTGAACCTGCTTTCTCAAAAGACGATGTTGCATTGCTGAATTTTGACTCATTATAGAAGGTAACCCCCCTGTTGAAATATTGCTCAGCGCAAATGATGAGGCGATCGTTAACTTCCTGGACGTTTTCCTTTTTGGGATCATACTCAAGAGCTTTTAAGTAACCGGCATAAGCTTTATCCAGCGCATCAGGGTCTAAGGCTTTGTAAGCCGGATCTTCTGAAAGATGGATGGCCAGGTAAACATTACCGTAGTAGAACCATGTACGCTCGTCGGCGCTGGTTTTGGGATTAACAACAGCCGCATCAATGGCCTCTTTTGCTTTGTCAAGTTTGCCATAGCGAAGGTGGTTAAATGCTGCTGTGCGATTATTCGTCTGGGAGTAAGCTCCTGCAAAAATGAATAATCCAAGGATCACTGCAAAAACTTTTTTCATAGTAATTATTTTATTTAAGTTAAACAATTCAAACAAATGCCGCACCAAAAGTTAAAACACTCCATAAAAGCATAATCACAATTTGATGGGCAGGCTATAGCTCACTAATTATCTAATAGGTTGTCAGAGGATTCGGTTGGCTCATTTTCGTCAAACTGAGTATCAACTTCCCTAAATTCTGCGTCTGATTTTACTTCTTCAACATTATTTTCGTCCATCTCAACTTTGGCTACCGCAGCAATGCTGTCATCGTCCCGCAGATTAATTAGCCTGACCCCCTGCGTTGCTCTTCCCATAACCCGTAACCCAGATACAGCCATCCTGATTGTAAGTCCCGACTTATTGATAATCATCAGATCATCGTTGTCCTTTACGTTTTTGATGGAAATCAGATCTCCGGTTTTTGGTGTGATATTCAAGGTTTTGACCCCTTTTCCACCCCGGTTAGTAACTCTGTAATCTTCTAATTTTGAGCGTTTTCCGTAGCCATTTTCTGAAACAACTAAAACATCGAACTCTATATCTTCCATGCAGATCATTCCAACAACTTCATCTTTTTCGGAATCAAGCGAAATGCCACGCACACCAGTGCTGTTTCTTCCCATCGCTCTGACTTTTTGTTCGTTGAAGCGAATAGCACGACCAGATCTGACTGCCATAATAATTTCGTTGTTGCCGTTGGTAAGCCTGGCTTCCAGCAGTGAATCATCGTCACGGATAATTATTGCATTGATGCCATTCTGTCGTGGACGCGAATAAGCTTCCAGCGGAGTCTTTTTAATGACACCTTTACTGGTAGCCATAACGATAAAATGGTTGTTTACATAATCTTCATCCTTGAGGTCTTTCGTGTTGATAAAAGCTCTGACCTTGTCGTCCTGCTCAATGTTGATAAGGTTCTGGATAGCTCTGCCTTTGGAGGTTCTGCTCCCCTCAGGGATTTCAAAAACACGCAACCAGTAACATTTTCCCTTTTCGGTGAAGAGAAGTAGGTAATTGTGGTTTGTTGCAATAAAAAGGTGCTCCAGAAAATCTTCATCCCTTGCAGTACCACCGATGGCTCCTCTCCCACCCCTTGCCTGTACACGGTATTCAGTGAGTTGGGTCCTTTTTACATATCCAAGGTGAGATATCGTTACTACCACATTGTCGTCAGGGATAGTATCTTCAATTCTGAAATCGCTGGCAGCAAATTCAATGGTAGTTCTGCGAGCGTCATTGTATTTCTCCTTGATTTCAATAAGTTCGTCCTTAATTATGGCCATCCTCATCTCTTCGCTCGCAAGGATATTTTTGTAATGTTGAATTTTTTGCAGAAGTTCCTGATATTCAGCTTTAATTTTGTCTCGCTCCAGACCAACCAGGCGTTGCAGCCTCAGGTCAAGAATAGCTCTGGCCTGCAAATCGGTTAGCTGAAACCTGCTAATCAGACCTTCTCTGGCTTCTTCGGGGGTTTGTGAAGCTCTGATGAGATCAATCACTTCATCAAGGTTATCTAAAGCTATGAGCAATCCTTCGAGAATATGCGCTCTTTTTTCAGCTTCTTTTAATTCGAATTGGGTGCGGCGTATGACAACCTCATGGCGATGTTCAATAAAATGCCGAACAATATCTTTGAGATTCAACTGCATCGGACGGCCATTCACCAATGCAATATTGTTGATGCTGAAGGATGTCTGCAGCGCTGTCATCTGGTATAACTTATTGAGCACCACATTACTAACTGCATCCCGCTTGAGATCATAAACAATGCGTATTCCATTGCGATCCGACTCATCCCGTAAGTCAACAATTCCCTCAATTTTCTTATCGTTGATAAGGTCAGCCGTTTTCTTAATCATTTCGGCTTTGTTCACCTGATAAGGCACTGAGGAGACGATAATTTGCTCGCGGCCGGATGATGTGGTTTCAATGGTTGCTTCACCGCGAAGGATCACACGTCCTCTGCCGGTTTCAAAAGCCTCACGCACGCCGTCATAACCATAAATTATCCCACCTGTCGGAAAGTCAGGCGCTTTGATGTAATTCATCAGCTCGGCTATCGTAATCTCATGATTATCAATGTAAGCAATACAGCCATCAATTGCTTCACCCAGGTTGTGTGGCGCCATATTGGTGGCCATTCCTACAGCAATACCTGAGGCTCCGTTGATGAGCAGATTCGGAACCTTTGCTGGTAAAACGGTTGGTTCTTCGAGGGTATCATCAAAATTTAGCTGAAAATCAATGGTTTCCTTGTTGATATCCTCGAGCATCTCCTCGGACAATTTCCTCAACCGGGCTTCGGTATAACGCATGGCAGCCGGGCTGTCGTTGTCAATCGAGCCGAAGTTACCCTGGCCGTCAATAAGTTGGTATCGCATTGACCATGGCTGAGCCATTCTCACCATGGCATCATAAACCGATGTATCGCCGTGCGGGTGGTATTTTCCGAGAACTTCACCCACAATCCTGGCAGATTTTTTATAGGGGCGGTTGGAAAGTATACCCAGATCGAGCATTCCGAATAAGATTCTGCGGTGAACTGGCTTTAATCCGTCTCTGACATCTGGTAAAGCTCTTGAAACTATGACTGACATTGAATAATCAATGTAAGCCGATTTCATCTGATTTTCAATATTTACCTTGACTATTCTACCTTCTTCAAAATTATTTTCCATCTACTAACTAATTCATAATTAAATAAATACCTATTCAGAGATATTTCGTGCAAAAGTACTAAATAATATCTGACTGATGTTTAATTGACAGATTTGTTTTTAACAGCGGGATGTTGATAAAATCAGTATCATGCTGGTCGTTATGACAGTGAAAGGAGCTATTTTTGCGGTTGAACAATTTGTTAGGATTTCTTGTTTGAAGCATAATTCTTATCTAAATGACAGGCAACTATTTAAGAGATTTGAAATTAGATTATCCAAACTTGTATAATTTTAATAAATTTTTTTGGAATGCCTTTTGATCTGCCAAACCTTTTTACATCGAAATCATCAATAATGGAAGCAAAATTTTCGCAACGCGTCAAAGATGTTCTGACTTTCAGTCGGGAGGAAGCATTACGGGTTGGTAACGAATATATTGGGGTAGAGCATCTTATGCTTGGAATACTGAGAGAGGGCGAAGGCCTTGCCGTGCAAATCCTGAATTACCTCGGTATTGATTTGTCGGAATTTCGACGTACCATCGAAAAATCAATAACTCCCAATAACAAATACACCACGAGAAAACCCGAAAACCTTCCACTTGTTAAGCAGGCAGAGCGCGCCTTAAAACTTACCTATCTGGAAGCCAAGCTGTTTAACAGCGATCTGATTGGGACCGAGCACCTCTTGCTGGCAATTATGAAAGATGAAGACAACCTTGTAACCAACATCTTAACAAAGCAAGGTGTTGATTATGAGTCTGTAAAACAGGAACTTCAAACCATTATCTCTAACGAAAAAGAGATGAAAGAAAATTCCACAGGTAGCGTCGAAAAGACAGATCCTACCGCTCAATTTCCGGGAGATTCTGCCGATGACGAATTTGAAGACAAAAGTTATAAAACCCCCAAAAAGCCCTCAGACTCCAAGTCAAAAACTCCAGTTCTCGATAATTTTGGACGTGATCTTACCCGTGCAGCAGAGGAAGGCAGGTTGGATCCTATTGTAGGTCGTGAACGCGAATTGGAAAGAATATCGCAGATTCTGAGCCGCCGCAAGAAAAATAACCCGATCCTGATTGGCGAACCCGGAGTTGGTAAATCGGCTATTGCAGAAGGCCTGGCGACAAGGATCATAGAGAGAAAAGTTTCACGCGCTCTCTTTAATAAAAGGGTTATTACCCTTGATCTGGCTTCGATTGTTGCCGGAACGAAGTACCGCGGGCAATTTGAAGAGAGGATGAAAGCCGTACTAAATGAACTGGAGAAAAATCCCGATATCATCCTTTTTATTGACGAAATTCATACGTTGGTTGGCGCTGGAAATGCATCAGGTTCGCTGGATGCCTCTAATATGTTCAAGCCAGCTCTGGCCAGGGGCGAGATTCAATGCATTGGGGCTACCACGCTGGACGAGTACCGGCAGTATATCGAAAAAGACGGTGCTCTCGAACGCCGGTTCCAGAAGATTCTGATTGATCCAACCACAGTGGATGAGACCGTTACCATCCTTCATAACATTAAAGAGAAATACGAAGACCACCACCTTGTTAAATACACCGACGAAGCCATAAAATCGTGTGTAACGCTTACAAATCGCTACATCAGCGACCGTTACCTGCCGGATAAAGCCATTGACGCCCTGGATGAGGCTGGTGCAAGGGTCCACATCACCAATATGCATGTCCCATCGAGAATCATTCAGATTGAAACGAGGATTGAAGAGATAAAAGTAGAGAAAACGCGTGCCATTAGCGGACAAAAGTTTGAAGAAGCCGCCCGATTTCGTGATATTGAGCGAAAGCTTCAGGATGAGCTGGAAATGGAGAAGAAAAAATGGGAAATCGAATCACGCATTAATCGTGAAACAGTTTCTGAAGAAAATGTAGCCGAAGTAGTTGCCATGATGACGGGGATTCCGGTTAAGCGTATTGCCCAAAGCGAAGGCAAACGCCTGGTAAACATGGATGAAGAGTTAAAAGGATCAGTAATCGGTCAGGATGAGGCCATTAAAAAAATTGTGAAGTCTATCCGCCGCAATCGTGCCGGATTAAAGGATCCGAACAAGCCAATCGGTAGTTTTATTTTTCTTGGTCCCACAGGTGTCGGAAAAACCCATCTTGCAAAGGTTTTAGCCCGCTTTCTGTTTGATACTGAAGATGCGCTGGTGCGTATTGACATGAGTGAATACATGGAGAAATTTTCCATTTCAAGGCTGGTAGGAGCGCCTCCCGGATACGTCGGATATGAGGAAGGTGGCCAGCTTACCGAAAAAGTAAGACGCAAACCTTACTCCATAGTGCTGTTGGATGAGATAGAAAAAGCTCACCCGGATGTTTTCCATTTACTTTTGCAGGTTCTCGACGATGGCCAGATAACCGACAGTCTGGGCCGCAGGATTGATTTCAAAAATACCATTATCATCATGACATCCAACATTGGAAGTCGACAGGTGAAAGAGTTTGGACAAGGAGTCGGTTTTAATACTGCCGCCCGCGAATCCGAAAAAGACAAGTTCTCTCATGGCATTATCGAAAGCGCACTCAAACGCTCGTTTGCTCCGGAGTTTCTGAACAGGATTGATGACATTGTGATATTTGATTCACTTAAACGCGAGCACATTCATCAGATCATCAACATTGAATTGAAATCACTGTTCAGCAGGATCAGGGAATTAGGTTACCAGCTGACTCTTACCGAAAGTGCAAAGGATTTTATCGTTGAAAAGGGTTGGGATGAAAAGTTCGGCGCCAGGCCGCTTAAACGGGCGATTCAGAAATATGTAGAGGATCCTTTGGCAGAGGAAATCATCAATGCAAAGCTGGTTGAAGGTGATCAGATTACGCTTGATTACTCCGAAGGAAAGAGCGATCTTGATATTGCCATCATCCACAACGAGAATAAGGAAGAACCGAAATTGCTGACCAATTGATGTGTCCAGTTAAGCTAAAAAGGGAGTCAAACTTATAGTTTTGCTCCCTTTTTTTGTGTATTCCCAAGGATAACGCTCCTATAGTTTATCAAACAATTCCGTCTCAAAGTCAGTGCTTACCTGATCAAAATCCTTTTTTACTGCGGTGTTCCAGTAGTGAACGAGCAAATCATTAATCTCCTGGTTGGAGCAATCGAGATATTTCAGTGATAGATTGAAACCGGTATTCTCGAATCTTAATTTCGCATCATTGGAGCCCTCAATAAGGAAATTCATCGAGTCAACAGCTACGCCCGGGATGTACTTTTTATGAATGATCTGTGCAACTTCTTTCAGTTTTTCCTCATTGGGATTCTTAAAAGTATATTCGCCCATGAAAAGCCTGTTATCTATGAAAAAATAGCAGGATTTCATCTCCGTATCAAACATTTCGCTTCGGTATCCGAGCAATTTTAACTCGAACAAATCCAACCGGAACGAGTTGACGCAGAACGGTTTTTGATTGGCAGCAAATACTTCCTTAAACTTTGCACCGTAAGAAATTTTCCCGTAAAGTATCGGCTTCTGGCTGAGGTAAACGGGATAGTTGACTTTCTTATGGTAAAAACTGGCGATATGATTCACAAAATCATCTTTGATGCAGTAACCATATGGGCTTTTACCAGTGTACTTTTTATGCACTTCAATGTACCTTGCGCTAAATTTTCCGAACAGCAGTTTGGCGCCAAGAATGTGAAAAACAGGGTAAAACCAAATGAGAACAACAATTAGAATTACGATTATCCCAAGAATAATGAGTAGAGTCTGAGGCATTTGCATCTTTTTAAAGTGAAACGGCCGGCAAAATTAAGAGATTTCTTTGCTCAAGAAAGCGTATTGTTACTAACAAATAAGAATTTTATCCGATCGAAAGCTCATTGTTCCATGTAAACTTGGTGGGCTTAGCCCCGATATTGACTCCTTCAACAAACATGTCAACACACTCTTTCAGGTCTGGATGATAGCCTCCTTCAAGGACAGCAAAAACATTTTTAAAGGCTTTGCGCAGCTTGTACCCACACTCGTAGTAGGCATGAAGAGTGAAGTTCAGCGACAGCAAACGGTCTTTGCGGTACCCGTCGAAACCGGCTGAAACAGCAATCACATCGGGTTTAAAATTTTGAGCTGCAACAATTGCCTTATCAATTACTTTCAGAAACTCCTTCTCGCCGCTTTTTTCAGGAATTGGAATATTGAGGGTTGTGCCAATTCCCTCCCCTTTTCCGATTTCCATAAAAGTACCTGTAAATGGATAAGTATTTTGCTGATGTATCGAGCAGAAAAAAACCTGCCTGCAGTCGTAGAAAATACTTTGCGTGCCATCGCCATGATGGCCGTCAATATCGAGGATGAAAACTTTTTTACCCTCATTCACCAACTTTTGGGCAGCAATAGCCACATTGTTGAAAAGACAAAATCCTGATGCTTTATCTCTGTGAGCATGATGACCGGGAGGTCTTATCACGGCAAAATCTCCCGATTCAGCCGCTTTCACAGCTAAACCAACAGCCTGGCATGCAGCTTTATAGCTCATTGGATTGAGTGAAATTTCGGCTATCACCTGCTCGTTCTCACAGGCCTGACGAATATAGTCTATGTATTCCCTTGAATGCACAAGACTGAGGTAATGTTCTCCGTCTTCAACTGTGTCTTCAATGTCTGTAAATCCCTCCATGCGGTACTTTCCTTCAAAGGGACTATCAATATTATGATCGAGGAATATCCTGTTAAAAAGCACTTTCATAGCTTGAGTTTTAAATCAGCAACTAAAGTATAAAAATAATTGAAATGCAAGCTCGAAAAGAAGAAAGTTGACAGGAATCTTATTGTTTTGAAAATTTTCAACGGCAAGCCCCAGGTAAGCCAAAACAAAAAAACCATTGATAACACGCTGATTATCAATGGTTTTGGTAGCGGGAGGAGGATTCGAACCTCCGACCTTTGGGTTATGAGCCCAACGAGCTACCTCTGCTCCATCCCGCAATGTGTTTTATTTTGAAGAACTAACCCGTTTTTCTCAAACGGGCTGCAAAGATATAATTTGTTTCTTTGCAAATTGAAGTTTCTGAAAAAATAAAAATGAATTACAGAGCAGGTTTTGTTAGCATTCTTGGCAGGCCAAACGTGGGAAAGTCAACACTGATGAATATTTTGGTGGGTGAACGACTTTCGGTAATTACCGATAAAGCCCAGACTACGCGTCACAGGATCAAAGGAATTTTGAGCGGCGAGGACTTTCAGATAGTATTTTCCGATACACCTGGCATCCTGAAGCCCTACTACAAAATGCACGAATCAATGATGTCGCAGGTGAGCGAAGCCATCGAAGATGCCGATATTATTATTTATGTGATAGATCCTGAAATTCGTGAGTTGGATGATACTCTGCAGCAACTGGTTCAAAAGGATTTCCGTAAGCTGATTATCGCCATCAATAAGGTCGATTTGAGAACCCAGCCGGAAATTCAACAACTGATATCACAGTGGAAGGGCAAACTCCCACAGGCTGAAGTGATTCCAGTTTCGGCGCTGCATCAGTTCAACATCCGGAAAATTTTTGAAGCCATCATCGAAAACCTGCCAGAGCATCCGGCTTATTATCCCAAAGATGAGTTGACGGACAAATCTTACCGCTTTTTGGTATCGGAAATCATCAGGGAGAAAATTTTGAAAATTTATCAAAAGGAAGTTCCGTATTCTGTTGAGGTTGTGGTGGATGAGTTTAAAGAGGAAGAAAAAATTACCCGCATCAGAGCGCTGATTTATGTTGCCCGCGAAAGTCAGCGAATCATCATCATCGGGCACAGAGGCAGGATGATAAAAAGGCTTGGAACCGATGCCAGAAAAGAGATAGAGGATTTTTTGAAACAAAAGGTCTTCCTTGAGCTTTCGGTGAAGGTGGATAAGGACTGGCGTGATAACGAGCAGGCGCTGAAGAGGTTTGGGTACGAGATGTAGACGTGGGCTGAGGAATTGTCCGAAGGACTCCTTTGGAGAAGGGTTTAAGAGTTGGGTGAGAGCTGTAAGTTGTTGATTTTTTGTTGATTGTATGAATTTGTTTGAGAATAAAAGGAAAAAATCATGTCGAATATATTAGCAATAGTTGGAAGGCCAAATGTGGGAAAATCCACGCTTTTCAACCGTTTGATCGGGCAGAGACAGGCCATTGTGGAAGAGACCAGCGGCGTTACCCGCGACCGGCATTATGGCCGCAGCGACTGGAACGGGATAGGCTTTTCGGTGATTGACACCGGCGGCTATGTGGTTGGTTCTGACGATATTTTCGAGGAAGAAATCAGGAAGCAGGTTGACCTGGCCATTTCTGAAACGGATGTTATTGTTTTTGTGGTAGATACGCGTGATGGCGTCACTGAACTTGACAAGGATGTGGCGAATATCCTCCGAAAGTCAGATAAAACCGTTTTACTGGTTGCCAACAAAGTGGACAGCACACGTCAAACCCATGATGTTGGAGAGTTTTATGAGCTTGGATTCGAGAAGGTTTTTCCCATTTCTGCCATTAGCGGAAGCGGAACAGGCGATTTGCTGGATGAGGTGGTTAGCCATTTTACCGACAAAGGCGACGAACCGGAACCTGACATCCCAAGGCTGGCGGTTGTCGGCCGGCCAAATGTTGGCAAATCCTCACTCATCAACGCTTTGATTGGTGTGGAAAGAAACATCGTTACGGATATTCCCGGAACAACCCGCGACACCATTCATACCCGCTACAACAGTTTCGGCTTTGATTTCATTCTCGTGGATACCGCCGGATTGAGGAAGAAAAGCAAAGTCTCGGAAAATATTGAATTCTACTCGGTAATGCGATCGGTGCGAGCCATCGAAAACAGCGATGTTTGCCTGCTGATGGTGGATGCTACGACCGGATTTGAGAGCCAGGACATGAACATCCTTCACCTGATCGAGAAAAACCGGAAAGCGGTCGTAGTGGTGGTCAACAAATGGGATTTGGTAAAAAAAGAAACAAATACCCACCTCGAGTTCGAACGGTTCATTAAAAGTCAGACAGCGCCGTTCACCGATTACCAGATAGTTTTTACCTCCGTAATGAATAAACAGCGGATTTTCAAAGCCATAGAAGCAGCCAACCAGGCATTTCTGAACAAAACCAAACGTATTGCCACATCCAAACTGAACGAGCTGCTTTTGCCGCTCATCGAATCCTCTCCCCCACCCGTTTACAAAGGCAAGTCCATCAGCATCAAATACATAACGCAGCTCCCGGTGGGTTTTCCGGCATTCGCGTTCTACTGTAACCTGCCACAGTATGTAAGGGAGCCTTACAAAAGATTCATCGAAAACCAGTTGCGCAAACAGTTTGATTTTTCCGGAAATCCGGTTCAGATCTATTTCAGAAAGAAATAATCCGTTATGGAAGAATCGGTTAGAATTGATAAATGGTTGTGGGCAGTCAGAGTCTTTAAAACCCGCAGTATGGCCTCGGATGCCTGCCGTGCGGGAAAAGTAAAGATTGACGGCCAGGAAGTTAAGCCGTCGAGGGATATCAAAATCAACGATACAATCACTGTTAAAGTCAATCCTCAATTCACCAAAACGGTGGTTGTTTTGGGTTTTCTCACCAATCGCGTGGCCGCTAAACTGGTTCCACAGTTTGCCACCGACATTACCCCACCCGAAGAGCTGGAAAAACTCAGGCTTTATAACGAAATGAATGCGGAGAAGCGTGATCGGGGAATTGGCCGCCCGACAAAGAAAGAGCGAAGAATGATTGATAAGTTGAAGGAGTTTTAAACGTCCCCCTGCGGATTCATAAATCATCGAAATATGTTAACCAACCGCCAGCTATTTTTCCAGCATCTTGCGTTGCCTTCGCAATTCCCGACGGGACTTGAAATAGAGCGAGCTGAAGGGATTTACATGTATGCACCGGATGGAAAGCGTTATGTTGATCTGGTATCTGGTGTTTGCGTGAATAACCTCGGACATGGCCATCCGGCTATTGTTCAGGCAGTTAAAGAACAATTGGATAAATACCTTCACCTGATGGTTTACGGCGAGTTTATCCAAAGTCCACAGGTGAAACTGGCACACAAACTGACAGAATTGCTTCCCGGCAATCTCAATTCGGTTTACCTGGTCAATTCTGGCAGTGAAGCGGTTGATGGCGCACTGAAACTTGCTAAAAGAGTGACCGGCCGAACGGAATTGGTTGGATTCACAAACAGTTACCACGGCGGTACGCATGGCGCCTTCAGTATGCTAGGGAATGAAGAGATGAAATACGCTTACAGGCCGCTCCTACCCGATGTCCGGCATTTACGTTTCAACAACCTGGATGACCTCAACCAAATCACCGGGCGTACTGCCTGCGTGCTGGTTGAGCCAGTTCAGGCCGAAGCAGGGGTGATTGTTCCGGAGAATGAATTTCTTGCAACCCTTCGTAATAAATGTGACGAAACCGGCGCTCTGCTAATCTTCGATGAAATTCAAACCGGTTTTGGTCGCACTGGAAAGCTCTTCTGTTTTGAGCATTACGGAGTGATTCCCGACATTTTATGTATAGCCAAAGCAATGGGCGGCGGTATGCCAATAGGGGCATTTGTGGCTGATAAAAAAATGATGCTCACCTTCACGGACAATCCTGAGTTCGGTCATATCACTACGTTTGGCGGCCATCCTGTGTGTGCTGCTGCGGCGCTCGCCAACCTCGAGGTTTTAACGAATAACCCCGAAATCATCAGCCAGGTTGACGACAAAGGAGCGATGTACGAAGAGGCGCTGGAAAATCATCCTTTAGTGCAGAAAATAAGACGTAAAGGACTGCTGATGAGCGTCGAACTGGAATCAGCCGAGCTCAACCTTAAAGCTATGAAATCCATGCTTGTCAATGGTCTGGTTACGGATCCCTTCTTCTTCAAGCCTCAAGCTTTCAGGATAGCGCCGCCGCTTGTGATAACATATGAAGAGATCGAAGTTGTGTACCGACTGATTGTCAAGGCATTGTCAGAAATTACTTCTAAATAATGACAAATTCTTCTACCTCACTACACTGATTTTTCGGCTGATCGTGCTCTTATCCATCTTCACTTCGATGTTATAGATTCCTCTGGGATGTGAAGACATATCCACCGAAGCATGATTCCCCGAAATATTGATTTTCAAGTTATCTGAAATCAATTTTCCTTTTAAATCATAAACCTTTACCGTTGTAACCATTTCATTATCACTTGAAATAGAAATCAAACCTGATGTGGGACTTGGATAGATTTTCAAACCATCATCATTATAATTCTCCGGCACAGAGACGAAGTAGCCAACTACTACCTGAAATCCGGAATTCAAAGATAAAGGCTGGGTTTTGACGTACAATGTTCCCATTCTGTCCTCAGGATCATAAAACCACCCGTCAGGCGCCTGCTGCAATTCTTGCAGGGTTAGGTATTGGTTTGTTAAACCTAAATCTATATAAACTTCCTGCGGGCATTGATGTAAATGAATTTGAAGCCAGTTTGATCTGACAGCTGGCTTACCTTCGTATTCACCGATGCTCGGACCAACATGGATTGCAACATCTCCGAAATTTCCAAATTGTGGTCCCCAGCATTCGATCAATGTTTTTGCAAAAGCGCCTTCCCTGTGCTGCCGTGTAAGTCCATCATCCTCATACAACACAAAACTGGAATATTCATGGGGATAAACATCAAAGGTGATGGGGTCTTTAGGATATTGGTTATCGTAGAGCACTTCAGGATACATGGGCACTATGGCGCCGGCTTTCACAAAAACAGGCAGTTTGTCCAAAGGAGCCGGATAATCGTTAAGTGTCGTCGGGCCGTCATACACGGTTCCATCCCAGTAGTCAAACCATTTACCAGCAGGAAAGTAAATGCTGTCGCGTTCCTGCGGTGCTTTGTACACGGGCGCCACCAGGAACCACTCCCCGCTCATAAACTGATACTGAGTGGTTTTTTCCCATGTTACCTCATCATCGGGGTATTCCAGCACCATTGCCCTGACCACCGGAGTTCCGGTTTCCCACGCTTCGTTGCAATAGGTATAAAGATAAGGTGTAAGCCTCATCTTCAATTTAAGGTAGGTGCGGTTAATGTTGGTAATAGTTGTGCCATAGTTCCAGGGATGTTTGTCACTGGCAGCCCAACCCGACATGCAGTAGGTCACAGGAATAAACGTTTTCCATTGCAGGTCTCGGGCATAGCTGGTTGCACTTCCGCCAAAGATACCGTCAACATCGCTGGAAGCATAGTTATATCCCGAAAGTCCGCTGCCGATGATAGTAGGGATATGAAAACGGATGTACTCAAAATTACCCGACTGGTCGCCCGACCAAACCACCGAGTAGCGCTGAGTGCCAGCCCATCCGCATACCGACCATACAAAAGCCCGGTGATCGCTGTAGGTTTCAATCCCGGTGTATGCGCTTTTACAGGCATTTAATGCATTGAGATAACCTGCGCCAACCCATGCGACATCGAGTTTGCAGGCTCTTGTGCCGGCTGTTCCAACCTCCCAACCAATCTGACCAACTCCGTCTTCAGTCCATAATCCTGTCCAGAATCCCCTGTTATGAAGTTCCGACACCACCTCGGGAAGGTCGGTGTAGCCGCAGCCATATCCGTCGTTGGGTAAAATCCAGCCTCCTGGCAGATCATTATTTCGGTAAACATCGGCTACCTGTGATATGACATCCGGAGTGCTTTGTCCACCAAGGTTATAGCAATCGGCATCTCCAAGTTCAAGTCCCCAGCGAGGAATCAGCGTTGGTCTTCCTGTTAATTCAGTGTAACCGTTGAGAATCTCTTTTAGTGAAGGTCCATAAAAATAAAAGCAGTCGAATCGTACCTCCTGGTGCGCAAGTCCAACAATTTGATTATCCCTGAAATCGTATATTCCTGGAGCAAAAGTGTTCCTGAAAGCACCGTATCCTTTGGTACTCATATAAAAGGGAACCGGATTGGGAACAGCCCCATCGTCCCAGTGAGTAGTCTCTTTCGAAATTTTTATCTTCGTTCCTTTGTGAGAAAAATATCCGTTTTGCATTCCTCCTCCGTAGAAATACTCATCCGGATCAGTAGCCAGGTACTGGAATGTTTTTACTCCAAAATCGAGTCCCTGAATCTCTTTCCATATCAGTGTGGCATTATCATTCCGGTAAAGCTCAAACCTGAGGGGATTTTTATAAGCCCGCAAAGCAAGTTCGCTCGTACTGACCTTGTAATACGTACCTTCATCAGTCCAATTAATTTTGATTAGCGGATAATCGTAGCTTACGACAATATTGTCGCCGGCCGGATTTACAAAACTGCCATAAGGAGCCAGCCAGATGCGAAACATATCATTTTTGTAAAAGATTACCCGCACCTTTGCACTGCCACAGGAGATCAGGGCTGTGCAGGTATCCACCTGGAATGCTGTGATTTCGCCAATAAGATTTGAGTTACTCACCAGTGTTTTGGACAGGGTATCATTTCCAGGATTTTCATCATTTGGCAATGCGGTGAAAAATTTAAAATTATATGAACCCGACGTATTCATGTTAACCGGCTCAAATTCAATATCAATGGTTTGGTTGGCCTGTAATGGATTGGTGCTTGCAGGGATTGTGATTACTTCCTCCAGAATTCCCCCCAAAGTGTACCCAACGGTGAAATCGGTGGTGATGGGTTGCATGCCAGAATTCTTCACTCTAACGATCAGAGGTTCTGCCCATGAATAGTTGTCCGGTGTGGTTTCAGGGGCTACCAGTTTATTGATTCCGACGTCATAATCTGTATCCATATAATACACCGGGCCGTAAATGGTTCCGTGCAGTGTACCCTTGGAATCGAAGCAGGTATTTCCGCTTCCTTCGTCGAATTTGTAGTAGTGCAGCAGGCTGGTATAATTGGGATGCGATGGGTCAACCGGTTGACCGGCAAATTGCTGAATAACGGCATCACTCAGGACAACGTCCCACATCCGTAACTCATCTATCTTAGCTTTGAGCGATGCCTCTGTGTTGTTTTTGCTCATCCACCGTCTCGGAAGATTAATGGAGGCACTTACCTGGCTGTTGAAAATGCCGTTAACGTAGAGTCGGGTCACCGACCCATTGTTGGTGATTGTTAGCGCTACCCATTGCCCGATCGGGCAGGTGTAGTTGAAATACCAGTCCATCACGCCCGAATGGGTGAAACCTACTTTATTACCCCAGTATTGTTCAACCCGGATACCGCTGTTGCCATCGGTACCGGTGAGAATATGCTGATAGTTGTCGGTTTCGTTTTTGTTCACCATTACTTCCAGGCTCCAGGGTGGCGCCAGGTCGCTTCCGTTCATAACCACATAATCGGTTCCACCATTGAAATCGAGCGAGTATTGGGCTGATGAATCTATTGAAAAGCAGACTATTAGTAATGTCATCAATGAGGTTGAGAGGAGAGACTTTGCTTTCATTGTCAATTGTTTTTATTGATGAAACAAAGCTAAATATATTTCTCAACTGACAATAAATACTCAGCCAGAAAAGCCAGGAATCTTACCTGCCGATCTTTATGGAAGTCATGGTAATAGCTCCTCCCACAGCTTTGTCGTTGAAGATTATTACCTCTTCATTTTTCGATTGCAGAGCCAGGCTGTAAAGCAGTGGCAGGTAGTGCTCAGGAGTTGGAATGGCATGCCTGAAAGCCTGTCCCTGAGCTGTATAATTAATAAGATCCCGATGATTACCTTCTTCTATAAACTTTTTCATCATATCATTGGCTTCCATGGCCCAGTCAAAACCATAACCATCCTCATTCAATCTGTTCCATGCCACCATGCGCAGGTTGTGAACCATGTTACCGCTTCCAACAATAAGCACCCCCTTGCGCCGTAGAGACGACAGTTCCTGTGCCAGGTCGTAATGGTACTGTGGTGGTTTTGTGCGGTCGAGGCTAAGTTGTATCACCGGTACATCAGCTTTTGGATAGAGATGTTTGATTACCGACCATGCTCCATGATCAAGCCCCCAACTGTGGTCGGCTTCAATCGTTGCTTTGGTTACTATCCGGGATGTTTCAGCTGCCAGTTCAGGGCTGCCTGCCGCAGGATATTGTATTTCATACAAGGCTTTTGGGAAACCGCCGAAATCATGAATCGTACGCGGCTGCTCCATTGCCGTGACAAAAGTTCCGTTGGTCTCCCAATGTGCCGACACACACAGAATGGCCGCCGGATGAGCAATTTCAGTGGAAATCCTGCGGAAACCTTTCACAAAGTCATTCTCTTCGATGGCATTCATCGGGCTGCCGTGTCCCAGGAAAAGTACCGGCATGGTTTCCGTATTTCTGAGCGAACTGGTCAGTTGGTTCAGTGCTTTCAGTTGCATAACGTTGAGGGTTAAGGGTAGCAAGGCCATTGCTTTCAAAAAGTCTTTCCTGTCCATCCTGTCAGTGGATTTTTTATTCGTGATAAACAGGTGATTGCGGATTTTTTTTGATTTTGGTGGTTACAACTCCTGAAACAGTTCTGAAAAGTTTTGTTTATAAAGAAAATATTTCAAAAAAATGAAAAAGTTTTTCTTGTAGTCAAAATAAAATGTAATTTTGAAAAAATTTTCATTATACTTATGCTTAACATAAAAAGAGAGATTTATTTAAAGCGGCTCAGGCCACATTATGGTAATCAACTTATTAAGTTTATTACCGGGCAGCGTCGGGTGGGTAAAAGTTTTCTCCTCAGGCAGGTTGCATCAGAGATAAGAGAAAATTTTCCGGATCATCAAGTATTATTTATTGACAAAGAACAATTTGAATTCGATGAGATCAGAGACTACCGCCAACTTTATCAATATGTCAAAGACAAGGCATCCGCAGGTATGAATTGTGTTTTTATTGATGAAATTCAGGAGATTACAGAGTTTGAAAAAGCCTTGCGCAGCCTGCTAAATGAGGGAAATTTTGATATTTACTGCACAGGAAGCAACTCTGCTTTGTTCTCCGGAAACCTTGCCACATTGCTCAGCGGACGACAGGTTTCAATTACGGTTTACAGCCTTTCTTTCAATGAATTTGTTGAATTTCACAAACTTCCATGCGACCAGAATTCTCTCGGTATGTATCTGAAATATGGCGGCTTGCCATATTTAATGTATCTTCCAAAAGATGATCAGATTGTATTTGATTATTTGAAAAACATCAATTCCACTATCCTTTTCAGAGACATTTTGTCAAGATATGAAATCCGGGATGTGGCTTTTTTAACCAATCTGATTCATTTTCTTGCAGATAATACCGGGAGCATAACAGTTGCCAAACGAATTGCAGACTTTATGAAATCTCAGGGAGAATCAAAAACTGTCAATTTAATTCTCAACTACCTTCAGTACCTGCAAGATGCGTATCTGCTGAAATTTGCAAGAAGATATGATATTCAGGGAAAACGAATCTTCGAGCAGGGCGGCAAATACTATTTTCAGGATCATGGTTTAAGAAACTCCATTGTTGGTTTAAAACCGGGTGATTCGGGCAAATTGGTCGAAAACCTGGTGCATAATCATTTGGTGATGCTGGGGTACGAAGTGTTTGTTGGTGTCATGAAAAACCTGGAGATTGATTTTATTGCGGAAAAGCAAGGCGAAAAAGTCTATTTTCAAGCCGCTCTGATGCTTCCTGACGAAAATGTTATTCAGCGTGAATTTGGAAACCTCTTACTCATACAGGATCAGTATCCAAAATATGTAATTTCAATGGATACAATGAATGTGATGAACTCATATGAAGGCATCCGGCACCTTTCACTCATGGAGTTCCTGATGAAAGAGAAATTCTGATAGATGGATTTTATTCCTGATAAAATCTAAAGTCTAACCTGAATTCTATTTAGCCGCATTTCCGGAAAATAGTTCTGGCAAATCAACAACTGGTCAATCCTACACCAAATTCGCAAACCCCATAAAAGCCAGCGACAAAATTCCTGCTACAACCAGTGCTATGGGCATTCCTCGCATTCCTTTGGGAACTTCCATCAGCTCAAGATGCTCCCGGATACCGGCAAAAATAATGAGCGCCAGGGCAAATCCAAGCGCGTTGCCGATAGCATAAATGGTTCCTTCGATCAGGTTATATTCTTTTTGAGTAATCAGCAAAGCGACTCCGAGGATAGCGCAGTTGGTGGTAATAAGAGGCAGAAAGACGCCAAGCGCCTGGTAAAGCGGCGGGCTTACTTTTTTCAGAATGATTTCGACCACCTGTACGAGCGCAGCGATGACGAGGATGAAGGCAATGGTTTGTAAAAATCCCAGCCCAAACGGTGTCAGGATGTACTGCTGAATCATCCAGGTGACGATTGAGGCCACAGCCATCACAAAAAGTACGGCGCCAGCCATGCCTGAAGCAGTGGTGATTTTGCCGGAAACACCGAGAAACGGGCAGATGCCGAGAAAGTTGGCCAGCACGATGTTACTTACCAGTACGGCGCTGATTATCATTATGATGTATTCCATGAGTAGCAGTTTTTGAGGTTAAACTTTTTTGGTTACTTTGTTGATGAGGGCAATAAGGAAGCCCAGGGCGATAAAAGCGCCGGGTGACAGGATAAAGACCAGAATGCCATCGGTCTGGATAAATTTATAGCCAAACAGGGAGTAATTGCCGAGCATCTCCCTTACTGAGCCAAGAAGGGTAAGCGCCATGGCAAAACCGAGTCCCATGCCGAAACCATCAATCATCGATGAAAAAACGTTATTGCGCGAGGCGAAAGCTTCGGCGCGACCAAGCACAATACAATTGACGACGATAAGAGGGATAAAAATCCCGAGCTGTGCATGCAATGCAGGAGCGTAGCCGGCCATCACAAGGTCAACGATGGTAACAAAAGAGGCAACGACTACAATGAAAATCGGTATCCTGACTTTATCGGGAACCAGATTTTTGATCAGCGAGATAACGATGTTGGCCATCACCAGCACAAAAGTAGTGGCAAGCCCCATCCCCATTCCGTTTATGGCTGAATTGGTTACGGCCAGCGTAGGACACATACCCAGCAGCATCACGAATACCGGATTGTCCTTAAAAAATCCTTTGGTGAAATTTTTCATTTGATCCATGGTATGTGTCTCCTATTGGTTTTGTTGTTTTTTTACCTCTTCATAAGTTACAAATGCCCTGCTCAGAGCGTCGCATACAGCGCGTGAACTGATGGTGGCGGCAGTGATAGCGTCCACCTCACCACCGTCTTTCGTCACCGTTAATTTGAAGTCAGCCGGGTTTTTCCCACTGAATTGCTCTTTAAACCCTTCAGCAATTTTACTACCCAGCCCTGGCGTCTCTTTATGGTCGAGTACTTCGTAATTCACGATGGTTCCGTCAGGTCTGAAACCCACCATCAGTTTGATAAGTCCGCTATAGCCCAGGTTGGTGTAAGTATTTACAGCAACTCCGATGACCTCTCCATCTTTAGTTCCTTCAAAGAAAATCAGCGAATCCTGGCCGTTGGCCGGCATCACAGCAAACCGGCGGTATTCGTCAAAACCGGGCATTACCTGCTCGATGGCTTTTTGCTGTTTCTGACGGGCAACCTCGGCAATTGGTTCCTTGGTAAGATTGAACACCACACCTGCGCCCAGCGAGGAGATCGCTGTGACAATAAGCAGCGTCAGAAACATATTCAGAAATGTTGATTCTAATTTTGCCATATCAAATTGTTGTTTTTGATGTCTTTTTCTAAAATTCAGATTCAGGCTTACAGGCCAAACCTTGTAGGTTTGAAAGCCTTATTAATTAAAGGTGCAAATGCGTTCATGATCAGGATGGCAAACGAAACACCTTCGGGATATGCTCCCCACAGACGGATTATCATGGTAAGCAAGCCGCAGCCGATACCAAAAACGATCTGTCCTTTGGGGGTCATAGGTGAGCTAACCATGTCGGTTGCCATGTAAAAAATACCAAGCATCAAACCACCGGTGATCAGGTGGAAAAAGGGATCGGCATAATGAGTAGGGTCAATCATCCAGAAAATACCGGCAAAGATGAATGAAGATAGTAGATAGGAAATCGGAATTTGCCATGTGATCACTTTGCGGAAAAACATGAAGATTGCACCTAAAAATAGCGCCAGAGCTGACATCTCACCAAGTGATCCGGTCTGAAACCCAATCATCCGCTGAATATAGTCGGGCATGTTGGGATCGGCCATTATCTGCTCTATGGTTTTACCGGCCATCTGACCTTCCTTTAATAGGCCAAGCGGGGTTGCCCCGGTAATGGTGTCGGTAACCGTCTGAGCGAAAAGAGGTTTTGGTAGTGGCCATGATGTCATCTGGGCAGGAAATGAAATCAACAGGAATACACGGCCAACCAGCGCCGGATTGAACGGGTTTTTGCCTATTCCGCCAAAAGCCATCTTTGCGACGCCTATAGATACGATGGCACCGACAATGATGATCCATGTTGGTAGGTTTGCAGGCACATTAAAAGCAAGCAAAACGCCTGTAACTATAGCTGACCCGTCGTTGATGGTCACATCGCCTTTAATCAGATATTTCTGAATAAGGTATTCTACCAAAACGCAGGCTATCACTGAAATTCCGATAACTCTCACGGCATCAAGGCCGAAGAAATACACCGAAACCAGCATCGCCGGAACCATGGCATATACCACGCTGAACATGATTTTTTTGATGGATTCATCGGTGTGTACATGTGGTGAACCCGAAATAGTGAGTAAATTATTCATAGTCTATATTTTTCCTCTGGTTCTAATGATTTTACCTACATTGGCTTTCCCAAGTCTGATATAGTCGAGCAATGGCCTTCCCGAAGGACAAATGTAATGGCACGATCCACATTCAATGCAGTCCATTATACGTTCCTTTTCAGCATTTTCCCACATTTCGAGCCTGGCATACTGTGCAAGAAGGTAGGGCTCCAGGCCCATCGGGCAAACGGATACGCACCTTGAACACCGGATACAATTTTTAACAATGGTTCTTCTGGCCTCTTCAACTGGCATAAGCAATATTCCTGAAGAGCCTTTTACAATAGGTGCTTCCGGCGAAACGAGCGCTTTTCCCATCATTGGGCCGCCCCCGATCAGTTTTCCTATATTCTCGGGAAGCCCACCGGCATGTTCGATCAGATGTTGAATGGGGGTTCCGATTCGTACTCGGAAATTGGAGGGAGTTTTTACAGCTTTTCCGGTAATAGTAACCACGCGCTCGATCAGCGGTTTATTCTTTTGAACTGCCTCATACACTGCAAAAGCAGTTCCTACATTGTCCACCACGCAGCCTGTTTCGATCGGCAGCTTTCCCGATGGAACTTCCTTTCCGGTTAAGGCTTTAATCAATTGTTTTTCTCCTCCCTGAGGATACTTGACTTTTAGCGCGTGAACGGTGATACCCTGAAACTTTGTGGCTAGTTTGGTGATATGTCCGATAGCGTCGGGTTTGTTGGCTTCGATGCCTACCATAGCTTTTTTTACGCCGAGCGCTTTCATCAGAATAGCTGTGCCAATCAGCATTTCCTCGCCGTTTTCGAGCATCAGCCGGTGGTCGGAGGTGAGGTATGGCTCGCATTCCACACCGTTAATTATCAGGTATTCGGCATGTTTTCCGTCCGGCACCATCATTTTCACATGGGTTGGGAAAGTGGCTCCACCCAAACCGACAATTCCCATGTCGTTGATGCGTTGTATTATCTCCTCCCTGCCCATCGAAATTTCGCGGATGATATCCGGTGAGGTATCTATTCCTTCGTCCCATACATCCTCAGTTGTATCAATAATTATGGCCATCCGTTTGTATCCCGACTGGTCAATTGCTTCCTCAATCCTGAATACTTTTCCGCTGGCCGGCGAATGGATATTGGCTGAAATAAAACCTGAACTCTTTGCCAGCAACTGACCTGTTTTTACTTCATCGCCACGGTTAACCACCACTTTTGCCGGCGCTCCCAGGTGCTGGGTTATTGGCACAAACACCCTGCCCGGTATGGGTAGAGGCCGGATAGCGGCGCCGGATGAGAATTTGTTTTCCGGTGGATGAACGCCTCCAATTTTGAATGTTGATAATACCATTTTCTTCTGTGTTGAGATCGTGATAAAAATTCGTGTTATGCTTTACTATCGGCCGTAAGCGGTTCTTTCGGGACTTCGGCTGTCTCTTCCGCTTTGGGTTTGCGGGGTGGAAAATTGAGCTCGTGAATAGCGTTGGTAGGACATTCAGGAGCGCACTTACGACAGAGTTTGCATTTCTCGTCGTCAATGTAGGCCAGGTTGTTTTCCATAGTGATAGCATCAAATGCGCACACTTTGAAGCACTTGCTGCAACCGATGCATGCTACTTCGCAGTTTTTCTTTGCCACGGCGCCTTTTTCCTGGTTGATGCAGCTAACAAAAATCCTCCTGCTCTTTTTCCCTTTAAGCCGGAGTTCAAAAATGCCTCTCGGGCAGGCTTTGACGCATGCACCACAGGCAACACATTTATCCTCATCCACTATCGGCAGACCGGTTTTTTCGTCTATATACAGCGCATCGAACTTGCAGGAAACCACACAATCACCCAGCCCGAGGCAACCGTAAGGGCAGCCGCTTTCGCCTGAATAGAGGTTATGTGCAAAAGCACAGGTTGCGGGACCGTCGTAATTCAGCTTTTTCGGGGCATAATCACAGTTTCCGTTGCATCTCAGCACCGCTATCATCGGGTCTTTTTCTTCTGCTTCGAGCCCAAGAGCCTTGGCAATTGCAGCCATCGTTGAATTGCCACCGACCGGGCAGTTAAAATCATCGAGTTTACCGGCTTTAACGATTCCCTCGGCAAAAGCGCGACATCCTGCAAAACCGCAACCACCGCAGTTGGCGCCGGGTAAAGTTCCCTCCACAACATCAATCCGGGGGTCTTCGATCACTTTGAATTTCTGTGCCACAAAATAAAGCACTATCGCTGAAGTTACCCCGATCGCACTCAATGATATCACCGCATAAACAATTACATTATCCATGAAAGTGCAGTTTTATATTTTGTAAATCGTTTTAATTCATTTAATTACGCAAGAGATAGTTTCTGATCCCTATGTCATGCAAATCATTTTTCGAAAAAAACATATTGTTCTTACGAATGGCAAAAATAGAACATAACTATAAAACTATTCCATTTTTACTCTATTTAAAATGAGTTTAAACTGGTGTTTTTCAATTGCTTAAATATCAATAACATCCCTCCATGAGCAATTCTGGAGTTGAAGTAAACTTTTGCCTGAATTATCTGTTTAAGAATCAGAACAAAATAATTAAACAAAAACCAAAATGATCAGGAAATCAGAAAAGCAGGCATCATGCGAGACGGGTGAAGACTTCCGGGAAAAAATCGTTAATGCTTACATTAAATACTTGCTAATCAATGGAAAAAATCCTGAAAGCGTTTACATTTTCTGTGAAAAACAGGGAACAACCGAAGCTGATTTTTACAGGGAATTTTCATCGTTTGAAACCCTTCAAAAAGAGATCTGGAACGATTTCATTGTTACGACGATCTCGACACTTCGCGTAACTCCGGAATACGCAGATTATTCGGTCAGGGAAAAGTTGCTTTCGTTCTACTACACCTTTATGGAGGTGCTGAAGCAAAACCGCAGCCTGGTGCTATATTTCTTCCAAAAACAAAACAAACACGATATCATTCCTTCGTTTTTAAAAAATGCCCGCAAGAGTTACCTCGATTTTGTCGGAGTGCTCGTGGAAGAGGGTTTGCAAAACGGAGAGTTTAAAAAGCGTCCCTATTTATCGGAAAAGTATGCTGAAGCACTTTGGGTTCAATTTTTGTTTTTACTTCGTTTTTGGGTAAATGATGAAAGCAAAAACTTCGAAAGCAGCGATGCTCTGATCGAGAAAACGGTGAAATTATCCTTCGAACTGCTCGGTGAAAGTCCGTTGGATTCTTTTATTGACCTTGCCAAATTCCTTTATCAAAACAAATAGTCATGGCTGAACAGATCAGCATTCCGGTAAGCAAGGTACAGCGCGCCAGCAGGTTTATAGGCACGGGAGTGAAAGTCGGCGGCAATTATCTGAAGCATTATGCCCGGAAGACTTTCAATGGCGACAATTCACGCGAACAGCTTCATGAAGACAATGCTAAAGATATCTATCAGTCGCTCAGCCAGTTGAAAGGAAGCGCTCTCAAAGCTGCACAGATGATGAGCATGGACAAAAACATGCTACCGAAAGCTTACACCGACATTTTTTCGCTTTCACAATACAGTGCCCCTCCCCTATCATACCCATTGATTATCAATACGTTTAAAAACTCTCTGGGGAAAACGCCAAGGGAGGTTTTCGATACTTTTACTCAAAAAGCAACCAATGCAGCCTCCATCGGGCAGGTGCACACCGCTACCCTGAACGGAAAAAAGCTGGCTGTTAAAATTCAATATCCCGGAGTTGGAGAAAGCGTGGATTCTGACCTTGCAATGATTAAGCCGCTGGCAAAGAAAATTGCCAATGTCAGCGAAAGCGAATACAACCATTATATGGAAGAGGTAAGGGAGCGTCTGCGCGAGGAAACCGATTACCAACTTGAGCTGCAACGCTCAATGGAGATCAGCAGATTATGCAAAAGTAATGTTGACAATCTCTACTTTCCGACTTATTATCCTGAGCTTTCATCATCGAAAATCATCACCATGGACTGGCTGGAAGGGTTGCATCTGAAGGAGTTCCTGGCAACCAATCCATCGCAGATAATCCGTAACAAAATCGGGCAGGCCCTTTGGGATTTTGTCAATTTCCAGGTACACCAACTCAAAATGGTCCATGCCGATCCTCATCCCGGGAATTTTTTATTTGGCGCCGATGGCAGTGTTGGTGTAATTGATTTTGGTTGTATAAAGGTCATTCCCCACGATGTTTACCAAAATTATTTCCGGCTTTTCATTCCGGGTGTTCTCGACAACTCTGAACTGATGATTGACCTTTTTCAGAAAAATGAGTTCCTCTATTCCGATGACACCCAAAAGGAGCAAAAACTTTTCATCCCCCTCTTTAAGGAAATTATTTCGCTGATTTCTATGCCTTTTAAACGCAAAGAGTTCGATTTCGGCAATGACGAATTTTTCAGCAAAATTTATGCTTTTGGAGACGAAATCTACAACAATAAAGATGTAAGGAAGTCTAAGACTGCGCGCGGTTCGAAACATCTGCTTTACCTCAACCGCACTTATTTTGGGTTATATACGATTTTGAATGACCTCAGGGCAAAAGTTGAGATCAAGGCGAAGTTTCAACCTGAATTTTTGCTGAATTTAACAGCAACCTGATTTTAGAAAAACAGGTAGGCGATAAAAATGGAGGCAATGATACCGGCAAAATCAGCAATAAGTCCACAGGTTACTGCATAGCGAGTTTTCCGGATTGATACTGAACCAAAATAGACCGCCAGAATGTAAAATGTAGTGTCGGTTGAACCCTGGAAAGTAGCTGCAAGCCTGCCGACAAATGAATCAGCGCCAAAGGTATTCATGGCGTCCACCATCATGCCGCGTGCGCCGGCGCCACTCAACGGTTTCATGAATGCTGTCGGCAGTGCCGGTACAAAATCATTATTAATACCCAGTTGAGCCACTGTCCATCCAATTCCATCAATAATGAAATCCATTGCCCCTGAAGCTCTGAATACACCAATTGCCACCAGAATTGCCACAAGGTAGGGAATAATTTTGATGGCAATCATAAAACCCTCTTTTGCCCCGTCGATAAAAGATTCGTACACATTCACCCTGCGAACGAGGGCGAGGGCAATGAAAGAGATGATAATTGAGAAAAGGATGATATTGCTGGCAACCGACGAAATTACGCTGATTTGTTGCTGGGGAATAATCGTGAAGTACCAGATAATCAACGACACGAGTAAAGTAAAGCCACCCAGGTAAGCCAGCACAATCTTATTCAGGAGGTTTATGCGCTGCATGACAGCTACCGAAATTATCCCGGCCATTGTGGAGAAAAAGGTGGCAAGCAATATCGGGATAAAAATATCTGACGGATCGGCGGCTCCCAGCTGAGCCCGGTAAACCATTATGCTGATTGGAATAATGGTTAGCCCTGAGGTGTTGAGTACCAGGAACATTATCATCGAGTTGGTGGCAGTATCTTTTTGAGGATTAAGCTCCTGCAACTGGGTCATGGCTTTCAGTCCGAGTGGGGTAGCTGCATTGTCGAGGCCAAGCATATTGGCTGCCAGATTCATCATTATCGAACCGGTTACAGGATGATCTTTCGGGATTTCGGGAAATAACTTCCTGAAAAGCGGTCCCACGACCTTTGCCATCACCCGCACAACGCCACCATTTTCCCCTACTTTCATCAGACCAAGCCACAAAGTCATCACTCCGGTAAGTCCCAGCGAAATCTCAAAACCAAGCTTAGCCATGTCAAAAGTGCTTCCCATGATTTCCGGGAAAACGTTCACATCACCAAAAAACAGCAGCTTTACAAGCGCCACTGCAAAGGCAATCAGGAAAAAGGCAATCCAGATGTAGTTGAGAATCATGGGTTGTTATGTTGAAAATTTTGATCAGGACTGAAAAATGTATCCCCAGGCCAGTTAGATGGATTGTTGAGGATGTAATTGAAGACGTTAAGAAATGATTGATTATCAAGAATAACCGAATCATGAAAACGCGTTTGCCAAACCGGTTTACCCGGAGAATTTCGCAATTGATTAATCCGCGATGTTGCCGCCGATTTAAACCCCGCAACAAACGATGAAATTGATTTCGGAACGCGGTATGCGACGCCGTATCGGTCGTTTCGTAGAGACGCACGGCCGTGCGTCTCTACAATACGGCCGTGCGTTTCTGCGGCGCCGCCGTGCGTTTCCGGACGTTCATTCGGAGACGCACGGCCGTGCGTCTCTACGGCGCCGACGTGCGTTTCATTATTTTCGATGCGTAAAATTGCATGGATATGATTTGGCATGATCACGTAAATTTCGCAAAATAATTCATTGCGGATTTCAAACGATTTCTCCCATTCCTCCTCGACGATTTTGCCAAATACGGATAAAATCAATTGCCCGTTTTTGATTGATCCCAACATATTTTCCCGGTTCTTGATGCAAATTGTAATGAAATAAATGCCATCCGATGAATAATCCCACCATTGTGCCCGCGCAGAAGGTATCCGGTATTTATCCCTGAATAGATCAGCCATTAAATCAATATTATAGATATTCTATTTTAAATTTAATCTGGTACTGAAAACACCTCTTCTCCCCCAACAAATGTCATTAAAACTTTTGCTGTTGGTATCTGATCTGCTTTAATTTGCATAATGTCTTTGTCGAGCACTACGAAATCAGCCAGCTTGCCTGGTTCGAGGCTTCCTTTTTCATTTTCTTCAAACGCCGACATGGCAGCCCAGATGGTCATCCCTCTTAGTGCATCCTGACGTGTGAGGGCATTCTCGATTTGAAAACCATTTTCCGGCCATCCTTTCAAATCCTTGCGAACAACTGCGGCATAGAATGTATGAACCGGATTGATGCCTTCGATGGGAAAATCGGTGCCCAGCGGAAGCCAGCCATTTTGTTGCAGCAGGTAGTTGTAGGCATAGGCGCCTTTTATCCGCTCCGCTCCTACCCTGTCAACGGCCCAATACATATCGGAAGTGGCATGGGTGGGTTGAACTGACGGTATTATACTGAATTTACCAAACAGTTCAAAATCCTCCGGTGCGACTATCTGGGAATGCTCGATTCGCCATCTCAGATCATTTTTCTCTTTCAAAATTTCACCATAAACCTGAAGCATCAGCCGGTTGGCTGAATCGCCAATAGCATGCGTACATACCTGAAAACCATTATCATACGCTTTGTTGCAAAATTCCATCAGTGATTCGGGAGAGCGCAACAACAACCCCGGGTTGCCGGGATCATCGCTGTAATCCTTCATCAGTTTAGCTCCTCTTGAACCCAGAGCCCCATCGGCATACAATTTTATTGCCCTGATATTCAGCGTTTTGTTTTTCGTTTTACCCTTTGCGAAAAAAGCATCCAACGTTTCCTCTTCCGGAGTAAGCAAAACGTACATCCTCATTTTCAGCTTGTTGGATTGCTGCATCGAATCAATTACTTGAATTTCACGCTTGTTCAGCCCCATGTCGTGCACGCCGGTAAGCCCAACTGCAAAGCAATTCTCCTGGGCTGCCATCAGCGCTTCGGCCATCTGAACTGCGTCAGGCGGCGGGATTACCCTGGTAACCCGGTCTATTGCATTGTCAATCAAAACGCCGGTGGGTTTACCATTCAGGAGAATTACATCTCCTCCTTCAACTTTAGTTTTTCCACTAATTCCGGCCAGTTCAAGTGCCTTTTGGTTTACAACCGCAGCGTGACCATCAACCCGCGTAAGGATTACCGGATTATCAGGAAACAACTCATTCAGCTTGTCGTTCAGAGGGAAAGACTTCTCAGGCCAGTTGTTTTGATCCCATCCACGCCCCTCAATCCAATAGGTTGAAGGATATTTTTCGTGATGTGCCACCATGACCTGAAGAATCTCGTCAAATGACCGTGTTCCCGTCAGGTCAGCTCTTTTAAGTAACCCAAGACCATACCCGTAGAAATGGCAGTGGGCATCAATAAAACCGGGGTAAATCGGTTTAGTTTCCAGATCAACGAACCTATCTGCAGTAAATTTCCCTAAAATATCGGCAGTAGAACCAATTTCCACAATGGTTCCATCATGAACAGCCATCGCTTCTGCCACTGTAAAATCCTCATTTACAGTGTAAATACTCCCATTAGCAACTATCAGGTCAATCCTTTGCTTTTGGCTACAGGCCACAAAACTAAGCATGCTCATTATCAATGTCAGTTTAGTAAATGTATTCATTGGTTTGTTTCTAATTGTTGTAAAACTTCTTCTATGGTATTGTATTGCAATATTTTACCTTGAGCGATTAATTCAAATTTACCTTTTCCAACATTAATTCTTGTAGCATCACCTTGAGTATCATCTGGATCAATGATTTCGAATCCCTTCCTTTTCAGCGCTTTAGCCATCCAGTCATAGGTTGTGCCTGCACCCGCCAGGTAAACTTTTCCCCTGAAAACGGTTTCAAAGATAAATGTTCCCGTTTCAGCTTCGAACCTGATTTTCCTTTTATCAAAAAATGACCCGATTTCGCCTTTCAGAACAAGGTCTTCGGGTATTCCGGTAACGATCGGTCGCTCTCTTGCCATCAGCCATAACCGGTCGGCAAATTGTATGGCAAGATTAATATCATGGGTTGAGAGCAGAACCGCCTTTTGGTGCTCGCGGGCGGTGTTTCGTAGCAGTTGCATAATTTCTACCTTCCCCGGGAAATCGAGGAAGGCGGTCGGTTCGTCAAGCAGGATGAGCGGAGTTTCCTGTGCAAGCGACTTTGCAATCATCACTTTCTGCTTTTCACCATCGCTTAAAGTTTCAAATTTCTGGTGGCTAAGATGTTCAATACCTGTACTTTGCATTGCACTCTCAACAATTTTTACATCATTATCGTTCAGCTTTCCGAAATATCCCGTGTACGGTGACCTACCGTAGGCCACCATCGAAAAAACATTTATATTGCTGATTTCCAATTCTCCTGTCAGAACAATGCTTACCAGCCTTGATAAATCGCCGGGAAGCGTCTTTTCGACCAGTTTTCCATTGATCTCAACAAATCCAGCGAGAGGGCGCTGCAAGCCGCAAAGCGTGCGGATAAGTGTGGATTTGCCCGAACCATTTGGCCCCAGTAGGCAGGTGATTTCGGAGCTGCGCAATTCAAGGTTAATATCTTGATGTAGAATGACTTCACGGTTTTTGTTAGTCTGAAAGCCAATAGATAGATTACCGGTGTTTAAAAGTCGCTGCATTGATTACTAAGTAATTGATTTAAAATCATTTCGTTTCATAATCAACCAGACCACTACTGGCGCACCGATGAGTGAAGTTATAGCGTTGATGGGCAAAGCGCTGTCGAACCCGGGTAGCCTGGCAATGATGTTGCAAACCAGCGCCAGCAAAGCTCCGCAAAGTAAAGTACCTGGCAGTATTACCCGGTGATCGGAAGTGCGGAAAAGGTTGCGAGCGAGATGCGGCACAGCTAATCCCAGAAATGCAATTGGTCCGCAATAGGCAGTAACTGTTGCTGTGAGAAGCCCTGTGGCCGAGATTATCCAAAACCTTGAAGCACGGGTATTAAGCCCGAGATTGACTGCATAGTTTTCGCCCAATAAAAGCAGGTTCAAAGGCTTGATAAGTGCCGCGGAGAGAACTAATCCTCCAAGAATCAGCACTATAAAAACGCTAATCTGTTTCAGCGGCACATTGCCAAAACTGCCCAGCCCCCAGATGACAAAAGCCTGCAAGTCCTCTTTCATGCTGTAAAATTGCAGAATTCCGACAAGCGAACTGGTTGTATAAGCGATCATTATCCCAAGGATCAGGATGATGGTGATGCTACGAAACCTGGCAGCCAAACAGCCGATTACAATTAAGATCAATAGCGATCCTGCAAATGCAGCAGCCACAACGGAAAACCTCCCGGTAACCTGGCTTACTGCCACCAGTGATCCACCTGGAACAGTGATAAAAAGCATCATTACAGCCACACCCAGGCTGGCGCCTGCGCTCACACCCAGCAACGATGGTCCTGCCAATGGATTTCTAAACAACGTCTGCATCATCAACCCCGAAACTCCAAGCGCTGCACCGGCCATTATGGCTGTAGCTGACATCGGCAGCCTCGTATGCACCACAATTGCTTGCCATGACTGGGTTTCGGCTTCCGATCCCAAAAGAATCCTTATTATCTGAACAACAGGGATCGAGACGGAGCCAAGCAACAAATTAATAATGAAAAATATGAGAATCAACAATCCTAATACAAATAATATCAGGCTGTTACGACCAGCGGTCGGTTGATATGTTCGCTCTGCGGATTTCACTCTAAGATAGAATAGTAGTGTCTGGAATAGCCTGGAAGCAATTCCGGGTGAAAAACGGAGATGTAATCGGCAAGCAAAATCTGTGGTTCCAGTGGACCTTTTTGAAAATATGGTTTTGAGAAAGTATTGCAATAGAGCATTTTACGCTCTTTGAATGCCTTGAGCCCGGCATATCGTGCATCCTCACCGAGGAGGTGCTGGGTGGTAAATTCATCCTTCGAATAGACCAAAAACCGCCAGTAATCCACATCAATTCCCCGGTCATAAACGGTTTCAAAATCCAGCATCATGCTGCCAGTCTCTTCATTGTTTTCCCAGATGTAGGTGGCGC
Organism: Bacteroidales bacterium; assembly: GCA_036794825.1. Taxonomy (GTDB): domain Bacteria; phylum Bacteroidota; class Bacteroidia; order Bacteroidales; family 4484-276; genus RZYY01. The sequence continues at coordinate 61,324 of DAIRGA010000030.1, forward strand.
CGGCATCAGCGATCATTTTTGAGAGATAACTCTTACCCCCGGGCAGGTTCCAGAAACCTCCGTACTGCTTGCCGGAAAGAACTGTTGGCCGGTAGGCCACATCATCGGTCAATGCTTTTAAACGATTGTATTCGAGGGAAATAGAGTCGAAGACTTGAATAGCTTCCCGCTCTTTTTCAAACAACACCCCGAAACATTTAATCCACTCAGCCCTTCCAAGCGGATCATTTTCAAGATGTTCAGCCATTGGAACAACTGTGAGCCCGGCATTGCGCAAGGCTTCGTAATTCTGTCCCTGCTGCGTGGTAACCAGCACTGCCTCAGGCGAAAGCGGAATCA
>DAIRGA010000060.1:0-10087 GCA_036794825.1 Bacteroidales bacterium
TCCAGACTCCAGAAGTATTCGACCATATTGCCAGGAGCAGTGTAAGTGACTTCCGCTCCCGGGCAGATCGGACCATCTTCCCCATCAATGGAGCAAACGGGCAGTGGATTAACGGTTACCTCCACCACGTTGGAAGCCGTGGCCGAAGCCCATCCAACGGGATCGCACTCTACCCTCGCCAGCCGGCGGAACCAAGTGGTTTGGGTGAGAGTGCCAACATGGTCGTATGTCTCGGTGTTTGTACCTACGTCTTCCCATTTATCAAAAGTGGCTGTGGAGCTTACCGTGTTTAATTGCCAGTGGTATTCCAGTGTGCCGGAGTGGCCAGTTGGCAAAGAAACGCTGGTGAATGCTGCGGGCACTTCGCCGGAACAGATGGTCTGGTTATTGGCAATTACGCCACCCGTGGTGGGGTTGGTGCATGTTTCGCCCTGGAATTCATAGGCGCCCATATCAACCCTACCATTGTAGATACGTGATTCTCCATCCAAATCGGTGGTTACACCCGCCGGAACGGCGCCGTTGCTGCCGGCATCAATGGCCGGGGAATTTACCTTCAGGCGTAGATTGCCCGTTGTGGTGGGCGTGCTTTCCAAACTCACATCTTGTTTAAAGAGCGGATCGGCATCTATGTTGTTACCGCCATTTGTGCCAATTTTTACATCCCATGACCCACTGCCACCCGAGTTGGCGATAAGGCTGTAAGAAATCGTGGTAGTTGAACCCTCTATATTGTAAATGGAAGCGCTGGTATGAATTGTACTATTAATTATCCGGTTATTCCAGATGATGCAATTCACCAGGCTGGTGGTACTTGCGTTATTAAGTATCCCGCCGCCGCCGCTATTAGAAATAATGCTGCGTGCGTAGTTGCCCGAAAAGCTGCAATTAACCAGACTGAGGGTACTACTGTAATTAAACATTCCGGCGCCGCCGCTAAATTCACCATCCCAGGTGCTGGTGCTGTTGCCCAAAAATATGCAATTCACCAGACTGGGGGAGCTTTCGTAATTAAACATTCCGGCGCCGCCGCAATAACCCCCGCCGCTGGCGCTGTTGCCCAAAAAGCTGCAATTAACCAGACTGGGGGAGCTGTTGCGATTATACATCCCGCCCCCGCCGCTATATTCTGTGCCATAGGCGCTATTGCCCGAAAAGTTGCAATTAACCAGACTGGGGGAGCTGTCGCGATTATACATCCCGCCCCCGCCTCTAATAGAAGTAGTGCTACTGGCGCTGTTGTCCGAAAAGTTGCAATTAACCAGACTGGGGGAGCTGTAGCGATTATACATCCCGCCGCCTACGGAATTTGTGCCAGTACCATCATTTGCATTTCCTCCTGTAATGGTAAAACCGTCCAATATCGCTGTGGCAGTAATACCAGGATCGCTGTTAAAGATCACATGGTAGCTGTTGTCGCTGTTGTCGCCAGTTGTGCCAATATCGCCGCTGAGGATGGTTTCGTTGACTGCAAAGTCTCTGTCGGAAAGGTTAAAGGTGAGCGGGTTTTCAGTACCGGCAAAGCCACCGTAGATGGCTACACCGTTTTTCATGGTAAAAGAAAGAGTCCTATCGGTACCGGTAGTTGGTTTGTAAGTGCCTGCGGCAACCCAAACCTGATCATTGGCCACTGAGGCATTGATCATAGCCTGCAGGTTGCCGGAGGCATTTGCCCAGGAGGTACCATCGCCGGTACCTCCTGGTTTTACATAGCGAATTGTCTGCGTGAACGCTTCGCTCATTGTGAGGGTACTAAAGACCAGCATAATAGTGATGGCCCATAACGTACTGCTGAGTTTTTGTAAATTTTGTAACATAATAATTTGATTTTGATTATTTTATAAATTGATCATAGTGATTTAATCATCTGTTTTTGCCTTTGGCCTTTTTTATTCAAGCGTCTAGCCTGGTTCACGTGAGTTTTGTTGAAATTCTTTGTCCGTAGTGGTCTGTTTTTTTGTTTGGTTTCTGGGATTTTCCGATGCTGTTGCCATAGAGCGGACAATGGTTCGTCCCTCCTTAAAAAGATCATGCGATGGCGCAGCATCCGGTCTGCAATGTGGCATGATGGCATGATCAACAAGTTTTGTATCCTTGTCTCCTGCGTGTCTGCCGAAGAGATCACCAGCATTTGTTGCTTTTAGCGGGACTTTTAATCCAATGCAACTCATTTGGCTCTCTTCAATCCGATTTGTGCTGCAATGCCGGCAGTGCCTTAATGGTACATCACCTGAATCGCCCGCCTTCGGTACCCGGCGAATCCCGGCCTGAGCCGGGAAATGCCGCAGTGCCTTGCGCATCCGTCCGGTGGGAAAGATGTGTTTTATTAAGTAGTGATTGCCGGAAAACTCCCCAAAATAGAATTTCAACCATAGTAATTTGCTGGCAATGACTAAGTATTTTTCTTGTTCCATTCTCATTTTGTCAAAATTTTGAACCAAATTTACAAAGGCAAACCCACTTAAACCAAATTATCCACTACCTGAAAACTACGGGGTTTGCTGTTTTGGATAAAAAAAGAAAATAAACATCACCTGTTAAAAATCAGTCATTCAGGTATTTGAATGACTATTTAAACACAATACAAATTAGGGGTGAACGCAAAAGGAAGTAAAGCTTTTTTACTGTTTTTTGGCTTTCAAGTCCATCAGCAGGAACTAAAAGCCATTATTCCGCATCAAAATTAGCTGGCCAGACTAAAAACTGAGAAGAAAAGCGGCCAGGTTATCGGTGGTTTTCAGCCCCAGTTTTTTGCGGATGTTGTTGCGGGTGTATTCGACAGTACGCAGGGAGCGGTTGCTCATTACCGCAATTTCCTTACTCGAAAGCTGCAGCCTGATCAATGCACAAAGCCTGATTTCGGATGGCGACAACGCAGGGAAATCGGAATACAAACGTGAGATAAAACGGTTGTTGATCTGGTTGAAACGCTCTTCGAATTCCACCCAGCTTTTCTGACTAAAACCAGTCTCCTTCATACTTTCGAGCAATTTGGCAAGATCATCGGCGGAATAAGTTCTGCTTTCGGTAATTTTTTCGATCTCAGATTTCAGGTCGCTGATCAGTTTCTCGGATTTCAGCAGCGAGAGCGCCATACTGGTAAGCTCTTTGTTACCGGCATCAATAATAGCGCGTGACTTTTCGTTTTCCTGCTGCTGGATGATGAGCCGCTGCTGGGTGATTTTTCGCTTTTTACGCAGGTTAAGCACGAAGAAAAACACCCCTATGGCGGTAGCTGCAAAAATGAGCAACCCTGAGTGCATCATAAGCCGGTTGTACTTGTCTTTTTGCTCCAGTTCGGCAATTCTTGCCGTTTTTTCGGACAGATTATACAGGTATTGCAGCTCGATGATCCGGGCTGATAATTCTTTGTTCGAAATGCTGTCGCGGATGGCGATACCCTGCCTGAAATTTTTGTAGGCCATATCGAAGTTGCCGGCCAGGCTGTCGAGGTGGGCAAGACCCAGCCAGGCATTGCGCTGTATGGCCAGCGACTGTATTTCCAATGCTTCTGTAAGTGCAAGATTGTATAGTTCTCTGGATTTTTGGGGTTGGTCAAGGACTGCGTATTCATCGGCCAAATGGATCAGTAGCTGGAGCTTGTTTAAGGGCTGATCCACGCTGTCGTAATATGAATAACCCTGCAGGTAGTATTGCAGCGCCTGCCGGTGTTGCTTTTTGATTGAATAGGCGGCGCCCAGGTTCAGATTTAGCGACAGTAAATGAAGGTAGAGGTCGAGTTTGCCGGCTATCACCAGTCCCCGCTGAGCGAAATCAATGGCACAATCAGGACAGTCTCCCTTTCTGATCCATGCAGCGGCTATGTTGTTGTAAGCCTGTACCACCTGTGGTTCTCTGTTGATTTTATGTGCGATCTCCGCTGAGCGCTCAAACATAGTTACAGCCTTTTGGATGCTGTCGAGATGCATGTAAATGTTACCAATGACCGAATAGCTGTAAACCAGCCTGGCGCTGTCCCGGGTATTTTCCTGAAAATCCAGTACTTTATTAATGTAATTAAGGGCGATGAGGTATTGGTCGGTGCGCAAATGCAGCAATGCCAGGTCGTACATGGTTTTGGTCCTGCCATAATCGTTCCCCAGTTCCGTGTCTGTCTGTAGTGCAATGTTAAGGTATTTGCGCGCGCTGTCCGGCTTGCCAAGCTTGTTGTAAAGTGCGCCAATGTTGTTGGCGGCAGGGGCCATTTTCGATTTTACCTGCGGATCATCAGCAAACTGAAGGGTTTTACCAAATTTCTGGATAGCGCTGTCGTATGCTTTAGAGTGCCAGTAATATAGCCCATAAGTGTTGAAAAACTCCGCTTTGCTGCTATCCCTGCCCTCAGCAAAATAGTGACCGGCCTCTTTGAGAAGAACTATCGCCGAATCGAGGTTTCCAGGGAGAAAATGGCCGGCCATTGATGTTAACACGTAAAGCGAGTCAGAGGAGGCTGCGGTAGTACTGTTCTGTCGGTTGCTATCATATGAGGAGCAACCTTCGGTGAGTATCTCCACAAAGGCCAAAACAGAAAGTAAGCTCATAACACCAAATACGCCACAGAACCTCATATATCAATGCTTTTCAGCTGCCAAAGCTAAACAAAAATCTTTGCTGATCGTCGGAAAACGGGTAAAAATTAGCACAGGTTTTTAAAGTATCTGTCCCACCTGACACACAACCAGTCACTTACAAACCGCACAGGATTTTTTTCACTTCAAACCAGACAAGGGTTGACAAGCGGAAGAGCATGGTACTCATGTAGCGATAGGATCGCGCAAAGCGATGCTATCGCTAAAGAAACTAACCCTGGCAGGGTTTGAAACCCTATCAGGGTTGGTTAAGTTATATCACCACAAAAAATCAGGCTTGTCAGACAGTTAAGAATCACTAAAAAATATTTAATTCAAATCATAGTCGCTCCGTCTTTAAATACAAAAAGGAGCAACAGGCAATAATTACTACGTCAACAACAAAAAGGCCGAGAAGCAAAGCACTCCATTGGCTTGGGACAATCATGAATATCCCCCCCAGTAAGCCTATAAGAGGAAATATTATTCCCCAGGCTGCAGAAAATCCGGGTTTGACGAGCATCAGGATGCCTATGGATAAGTAAAAAATTCCAAATACAAGATACAACTGGGCATATTTGTCCATTGGGCTAATGAGAAAAAGCACCAAGTGAATTATGCCCGTCAGGATCAGCAAAAATTCGGCGATGATACGGATTTCTTTCATTGGTGCATTTATAATTAGAATTTTTAGCTTTAATCAAAAAGTAATTTTGCAACCTGAGATCGTATATGTTTTCGATAAAATTAGCCAGTTATGATATTTGTTCATGATTTCGTTTTGTTATCAGAAATGGTTAAAAGCAATCTTTTTAAATAATAACCGAACAACGAAGGTGTTGCTTTCAGGAGCATCTTAGGTAGTGTAGTTTTATTCATTTGTAATAAGTGTAAATTATTGACTTATTGATGCTTTAATTTTCTCTGGCGACTTGTTGTTTTAAATGCCAATAAACCGGCTATCAATACACCGACCAATACGGAAAGAACCCAATCGTACCATGTGAAGAACGGAAGGGCTGTAAGGAATGTTACTGTACCGAGTGGCAATAATAAAACGGAATTGGTAATTAAACCAGGGTTATAGGTTGGCTTATCTGGTTGAAAAATTATCGAATGCATTAAATTGTTTACCGTTAATTCAAATAAAATCATCGAAAAACCAACCCAAGGTGCAACTTCGGCAAGAATTGCGCCGATAATAGTCGCCGGCCAAGCAATCAGGATGTTTACCTGGAAAACATAACCTTCGTCAAGTGGGTAGTTGCGATCGGTACTGGAACCAAAAGGAGTTTTTAAATTGAAAAATTCTTTGAAACTTAAGGGGGATAAAACATATTCCTCAATTTCATGAATCATCAGGAAGGGCAGATGAAGCCATAAAAGAAATTGATATAAAGTCATAGAATCCCTGTAATAAATCAGGACAACCAACAATACCGGGGCAATGAATAAATTTAAACTTTGCCAGAAACGATTTACTCTTTGAATATTCATAAACCACTTTTTAAGAATTTGATTTAGGAAAAAACGAATTGATTATCAAACAACCAGGTTTCCTGACTTTAAAATATATGCAGGAAATTAAATGAAAACCCGCACCGACTCTTATCAGTGCGGGATTATTGTTTTTTACCTGATCAATACTTTCTTAATGATTTGCTGATTTCCGTCGTTAATCACAGCAAAATAGACCCCTTCGGGTGCATCGGAAAAAGGAAAGTCCATATACACCTGCGATCCGTCATTATTGGAAATCACTTTATCAGCCACCAGCACACCATTCACATTATAGATGCTGACGGTGATGTTTCCTTTAGCGGGAGGGCTGACAATGATCTTTATATCGCCGCTTTTGCCGGGATTCGGATAAACATAAGCCGCCAGTCCCGTAAGGTCATTTTCCATACTGTTGTCATCTACTTTGAATGTCCATGCGGGGGAATATACGACATCATTTTCTTCGGTCATACCAATTACCGACCAGACATAAGTTTTGCCGGGATCGGGTTTAAATCCGGAAAGGGCAAACCCTTTTTCATCGCCAAGAGCCTGTCGGAACACAATGTTGCTGTTCTGGATGGGTGAATCATCAGCTATTACCAGGGTGTAATCCTTAATGCCGGGATTGTCGCTTTCCCAGCTGAAAAACAAATTGGCATTATCGGCGATTGTTCCTTTTTCAGGTGTAAGTAAATTGATTTTCCCTCTTGTAAGGTTTGCAAAGTAGCCGATATACCAGGGCCGCTGCTCGTCGTATTCAGAATAAAACCACCAGTTGGGGTTTTTAGAATTTCTGAACCAGAAGACCTTTACTTCGAGCGAATTGGTGTTGGGCCCCCAGGCTTTTAATCTCAGATTTGCCAGCGATGCATCAATCTGGGTTCCATAGGAAGTCCTGACCGTTGTTTCGGTTGAATAGTTTACCTTATAGCCCCCGCTTACGCTTGCCTCGAAAATCTTTGGCACGGCAATTCCGGCTGAAGCATTGATTTCCCATTCGGTGGTATGTTCATAGCTGTCGCTGGAGTTATTCAGTATTTCGTAGCTGCCATCGTCTCCAACCTGCGTGTCAACCCATGTCAAATCCATGATCGGCTGAAGGCCATTGTTTGAGATTCCGGCTTCCATATCAGCCCTGGAAGACATATTCCAGGCATGCAGAGTACTTGCATTAGGATCTTCAATTAAGAACGGGAAATCTTCGATCGGAACATTCCGGTCAACAACTGCGATTCCAAACGTCCGGAAAAGATACTGTTTAGAATTTGGGACAGGGTGGGTAAGTTGCGTATCCCACCAGGGAAAGGTTGCATAGGTATATCGTTTGATGGTTGGCACCGACCAGAGCATAACGGCCGAGTCCTGGTTTTCTTCAAGTAAACCAAAGGTTTTGCTTAACGTGCGTTTTACGCTCGACGAATTTGACACTGTGTTTTTATAGGTCTGGCTGTATTTAAATTCCTCGCTTAACGAAAACACATGTTTTATTTTCAGGTCCATCTGTTCCCCCACACTCCATTGATCCTCGTAGGTAGAGGTTACTTCTGATTCCTTTTCGCCGGAAACGGTAAATTTCAACTCGGTTGGATCTGTTCCGGCGAAGTAATGCTCGTTCCATAATTCCCAGTTGATTGAGGCAGGGGGCGCCCCATCAATAATTCCTATCAGCGACCATAATCTCTCGATACCGGGGTACAAATCGCTGTTCCAAAGGTCGTCGCTGGTAACAATCTGGTCGTTCGTCATTCGCCACAGATCGGATTGCAGCGGCAGACCATTAAAATGCTTACTGCCATCAGGATAAAGCACCCAGATGTATTGCTGGTAACCATTGGTTCCCTCAATGGCATCGCCGTAATGTTTGGGGATTAAATCGAACGTTGCATGCAACTGAAAATGATCCCCGCCTTTGCTCGGCGCTGATGATTTGGCCGGATCGAGGGTTCCGTAAGTTCCGGCAATCATTACATCATTTTCGAATTTAAACTCCCTGAACGAAATACGGTAATAACCGTCGGAGCACTTGTCCTTGTTGAGGCCAAAGAGCACCAGCCGGTCGGGCGAAGTTGGCGTTGGATCGGAAGACCGGCAAAGTTTTATGCTTCCCTCGGCGATGGTAGTCGCCGTTGTTGCCGTTGAAAAGATAGCGCTGCCTTCAAAAAGTTTTGTCCAGGTGAAAGTCCGTTTGTTGTCGCTTCCTATCGCCGGTGTCAGTTTACCTATTATTTTGCTGTAGTTGCTCTCGTTGTACATATTCAGAATCATATACTCCTTGCCGCTGGCATCCACTCTTTTAACAAGTCCTCCCAACATAGTGTAGGTTGTCGGAATATTGGACAACATGATGTTTTTCACGTAATGGAATTTGTTATCATTTGAGCTGTAGCTGTATTCCTGGATCATCCATTGCAGGTTACCATCCGAATACCTCGAAACAAAATACATCATCGAATCCAATTGAAATCCTCCCAGTTTCCATTGCGTAAGCACCGGAGAATGGGTGCTGTAATAGGTAAAACACTTTTGCATGGTGTCCAGAGGAACCTCGGCATAACATTCGTAGCTTTCGTTTTTGGGGTTAAAATCATGCTCTCCCTGATCGGCTGACCGTATGTGCTGATAATGCCACAACCTGCCGTTGAACTGGAATGCAAAAAACCTGCCGAGCGGTCTGCCTTCATCATAGGCAGAACCTTCGGCTGGGTATCCCCACACAATTTTGTTATTATGATCATTACTCGGACCCAATTTGAAATCAGCCATAGCCTTTTTGCTGCTACCTGTGTTATGTCCTTTATTAATGGTGTACATGTATGTATGGCCTCCGTTGCGGATACCATTGTCCTGGTAATTAAACACATGTATAACTCCGTTGTAGTTATAAAAAGCAGTTCCATATCCGCTTTGGTACCAGGTTCGGTTGTTGCCGTCTTTCCAGGGCGTGTCGTCCGGATTGTAAGTGCTTTGCCCAAAGAGCGCCAGCGGAAAAACAAGTGTTAAAACAAGGCTGATAAAGGATAAAGATTTTTGGTATTGATATTTTTTCATTGCAGTGTAGTTTAAAAATTATAATGAATTCCTGAGTTGATAAAAATGTCACCACCAATGGCCACATGAGCATAAAATGACAGCGGGGCGGTGATCTTCCAATCCAAAGCCACGTTGCCATCAATAAATGACCGGGAAATGCCATTGGAGATTATTTCGTCCTGAATAAGGTCACCGTTATTTATATTGGTCTGCTCTATATTGTACTGATGTTTTGAGTTAATCCAGTAAAAGCCGGGACCGGCAAACAACCTGAAACTTCCGGCAGAAAAACTTCCCAGCAGGCTTACCCTTTCGTAAAATGTATGATAATTATCCTCAAAAGTTTGTGTAAAGTTTTCCGGTACCAGGTTAATGTTATCCGTTACCTCGGAGTCCTTACCCATAGTGGCATTAAACACAGGTCTTAATTCGAGTCCCCATATTGGATCAATTTGGTAAGCTATGTTAAATCCCAGTCCTAAAAACGGATTTGAGAAACCTGATGTGTGCTTGTATTCCTCAATACCGGAATTTTGGTTATAGGTGGTTTTTTGGATTTGTGCAACCCCGATGCTTAAAATCCCGTCAATACGCCACGGTGAGCCTGCCTTGTTCAGCAGCGGCATTCCAACTTCAGCACATACATTGTTGGTAGTGGCTGTTCTTTCGGTAAACGAGTTGATTTCGTCAATCTCAACCTCCGAAAGATCGTACTTTCCCATGTCCTGACCAGCCCAAACTGTGTGAATAGACATGTCTTGAAGTTTCATGTCGAGCGACGTATAAAAATACGAGATGCCGACAAAGAAGTTCTTACCGGTTTTTACCGGTACTTGTGTTTGTTCCTGCGCCAGGGCACAAACTGTAATGAGCGAAGCTAAAAGCAGCAAGTAAGTTTTTTTCATACCTTTTTAAGATTAAATTCGCAGCCAAAAGTAAGGAAGCAAATTACTGATTTATCAAAAAAGACCGGTCAGTTTGTATCG
>DAIRGA010000007.1:0-128665 GCA_036794825.1 Bacteroidales bacterium
TCAACGATTTACTCCCAATTTGGGTCGGGGTAAATAAATCGTTGAAATTCCAAAGAACCCATCCTATCAGGGAATACCAGATTTTCAATGATTTACTCCCAATTTGGATCGGGGTAAATAAATCGTTGAAAAACCAAAGTACCCATCCTATCAGGGAATACCAGATTTTCAACGATTTACTCCCAATTTGGGTCGGGGTAAATAAATCGTTGAAAATCCAAAGTACCCAGCCTCTCAGGGAATACCAGATTTTCAACGATTTACTCCCAATTTGGGATGGGGTAAATAAATCGTTGAAAATCAATCCTAAATGCTTTCCTTGCCGACAATGTTTATGTTTAATCATGCCGTCAAAGAAACAACACGCGAGTGCCAGATGATGTCACTCATTGAAAATTTTTTTCTATCACCACAAAACCGATGAATAATCCTCTGTGTTTAAACTCACCGGATTTCAACCTGATGGAGGGGGAAGCCAGTTATTCTTCCAATATTCCATCGGCGAATATGGGTGACTTTTCAACCAACCGTCAAAAATTATTTCGGGGTAAAGAAGTTCAATTATTCAAATTTCCTGAATTTGACGATTTTGCAAGCTACCTGCAGGGTTATCTATTTTCTTCGTTGAGCTTTACCGGGTCTTGTCTTGTGTCGAAAATATCAGTTATAAGCAGTCCTTCAGGTATCTCCTTATAAATGATCTTGTAGTTTCCTTGAACTAAATAACGATGTCCTTCATTCAACTTCTCAAGGTTCAATTCAATTTGTCCGGACGCTGGATATTTTTTCAATTGCTTTGTCGCCGATAAAATTTCAGACTTAATTTTTTTGGCAATTGAAGGACTGGCTTTTTCCTTATGGTAGGTATAGATTTCAAATAGCATCTCAACTGAGAAGTCTGACCATAGCACTTTCATAAAACTACCAATTTTCAGATTCTTCTTCGAGATGTTCCTGAGTTTTGAATTTACCGGTCAGGTAATCATTTGCTGACCTGGTTGATCTGTCAACCAATTGCTCAACGGATAAAGGTTTCACGCTTCGCTGAACAGTCTGTTGCTCTTGGACCTCCCTAATAGTTGTTTCAATTTTCCTGAGTATCTTTTCATCGCGAAGCCCAATCAGGTATTCAATAGCTTTGAGTTTTCTTGTTTGCAGGTCCATAAACTTCTTATTTTTAAAAGCATTCATTGGATTTCACAAAATTTCATTGTTGCGCATTGATCTCTTCTTCGTTTTGGTCAATTTTACCATTAGTCTAAATAACTTAAATCATCCTTACCGACTTCATTTAGTTAATGTTTTTGGCAAAGATAGCGATTCTTTACCGCCGCTGGTTAATTGCCCGGATATTTTCTGAGGTTCTGAAGTTTTCACCCACACCACCACATGCACCTGGTCTTCGGGGTGCGTGTGGGGTTTGAGCTGCTGCACACGGACTTCGAAGATGTCGTGTCCGGCATGGAGGATGGTGGCGATGGGCTGGTTGTGGCTTCGGGGGACAAAGCCGAGCTTGTGGTTATGATGCCAGATGGCAACGGCGTTTTCGTCGTAACGGTTGTCTGGCTCAGGTTTAAGGAGTAGTTCGGCGCCTATATGCAGGTCGTTGAAAGCGAGGACTCCCTCGTAGAAGGTGAATCCGGCGATGTGGAAATGGTCGAAATGTTTGTGGTTCATAGTTGTGTTATTTTTGGTCAGCCAGCCAGATTTTCAACGATTTACGCCCAATTTGGGTCGGGGTAAATAAATCGTTGAAAATCCAAAGCACACAGCCTATCAGGGAATACCAGATTTTCAACGATTTACTCCCAATTTGGGTTGGGGTAAATAAATCGTTGAAAATCAATCCTAAATGCTTTCCTGCTGACATTGTTTCTGTTTAATAATGGCGGCAAAGAAACAACACGCGAGTGCCAGATGATGTCACTCCATCAAATTATTTTTCAAACAGTTGATTTTTTCGCCAATAAATGACTTTAATTCAATGGGTTCGATGATTTCGACGTCTTCGCACAGACCGAGGACGAAGCGCCCTACCCCATCGAAGCTGTTCACCGGCGCTTCGAAAAGCCAGCGGTTACCGGGCAGCGGAGTGAGGAATTTTTCGGAGAGGGGATACTCCTCCACGATCAGGTTGTAGGCTCTGAGGCTGAGGCTCAGCTTTACGGTGGTTTGCTGAGCGCCGCTTATACGGAAAACGTCGAGCGGGAGGCTCTGGTGCAGGTGTGCAAATTGGAATGGCTCGCCCGTGATGGCTACCTGGCTGATGCGCGATATTTTGAAGGTCTTGCAGGATTGGCTTTCGGTGTCGAAGGCCCAAACGGCGATGAAGTTGTGGGTAAAATCGAACGGCTCCACCGTCCGGTCCTGGATGGTGTTGCTGCTGGCCGAGTGGTATTCGCGCAGGATTACCCGCTGCTGCTGACCGATAGCCCGCGTGAGGTTGCTCACCACCTCTGACTGCTGCTTCCTGACGATGATTTCGGCCACTTTGCCAAACTTATACAGCGAGTAAAGTTTTTCGACGAGGTTGGTTTTGAGCTGGTTGTTTTCGTCAATGCTATGGATGGCGCGCCGCATGATCCAGGCCTCCTCTTCGGTGAAAAAGGGAAGCTGGTGCAGCTCTTTGAAGGGCGATGCGATTTTATCAATCCAGTAAAGGCCGTCCAGCTGCTCGATGGCAAAGCCGGCGTTCATCAACGTTTGCCTGTCTCTGAAGAAGGTACGGCGGGAGATTTCGAAGCGGTCGGCCAGCTGATCGGCGGTGTACTTCAGTCCGCTGGAGAGCATGAGCAACATGCGGAGCAGTCGTTCAGGATGCGGTGTTTCGGTCATGGGCGGGTGGTTTTATTTTGATATGAATTATTAAATGCTGCTTACATCAAGGCCATTTTTGAGGTGGCTTTGTTACAACCCTGATAATGAGATAAGACTGCATTTTGAGATTTGAATGAAATTTCTGCAATAGCTGGTTTCGCTTTTGCAAATGTAATTTTTCTTTCCATTCACAATACATCTAACCTGCAACAATCGGTTCCTTGCAAGTTATAGCTTCAAAAACATCCTGTGAATAAGATGAGGGTAGCCTGCCAGACATCGGTGGCTGAGCCTTCGGAGTGAACGCTCAGTCGAACGCTTGTCGAAGCCACCGTGAATGACTTTAGCAATGGAATGAAGACCTGCCCGGCTATGACAGCGGAATAGCCGGTGATGGCTTCCCTGCCCAGGCTCGCCCCATTTGGGGCCGGGGGCGCGGGAGGCTGGCTTTCCTGCGCAGACTCGCCCGATTTGGGGCCGGGGGTGCGGGAGGCTGGCTTTCCTGAAATGACCTGAATCTACTTACTCCCAATTATCATCGGTGCAAATCAATCTTTGGAAATCAAATTCTAAGGGCTTTATTGCTCGTACTAACTATTGTACAACTTCTTTAAAAATCATATTTGTTTCAAATTTCTTCCATATTTAATCCGAAGCTGTACCATAGTTGATACAGATGTAAACCATCCCACATACGTAGAATTTACAGAGATAATACGGGAAAAGGAATGGATCGCTGGAATGGAGGAGGAAAATCGAACTCTGGGAGAAAACCTGTTACTCGTGGTGTGTCCAGGTATCGAAATCGTCGAGTACAGCTCTGACCCCGGTGGCATTGGTGGTTTCCATGAGGGCGGCACGCAGTCGGGCAGCGCCTTTGAAAGCGTTGGTGTAGATTTTGAAAAAGCGTTTGAGGGTGGCGAAGTTGCGCTCTGGTCCCCAGGTTCGGGTGAAGAGATCAACATGATGCCAGAGCAACTCCAGTTTATCGGTGGTAGAGATTTCGGGCTGAGGGTGATTGAAGAACCACGGGTTGTGAAAGATACCGCGGCCTACCATCACGCCATCGGCGCCGGTGTGCTGGCATTTCTGCAGGCCATCTTCCACGCTCATCACATCTCCGTTGCCGAGCAGGGGAATATCCACTTCCATGCTGTTGCGCAATCGTACTGCTTTAGTGATTTCGTTCCAGTCGGCTGGCACTTCCGACATATCTTTCTGGGTGCGGGCATGCAGGATTATAGCAGCAGGATTTTGATTGAGCAGGAAGCCGATCCAGTTTTCGGTTTCGTGCTTTTTGGTGCCGGTACGGGTTTTCACACTCACGGGCAGATTTGAAGCCTCTTTAGTCGCCTGAATGATCTCGGCAGCAATAGCCGGGCGACCGATCAAAGCCGAGCAGCCGCCCTGCTTCACAATCTTCTTAACCGGGCAGCCCATGTTGATGTCGATGCCATCAAACTGCATCTCGTTGCAGATGAGCTTTGTAGCTTCGTAAAACTTCTCCGGGTTGGCGCCCCATATCTGCGCTACGATTTTGAAGCCCTTTTGCTGTAAAACCTCTCTTTCGGAATCATTTATCAACAGGCGACTGATTACATTTTTGCGTCCAACCGGGTGACAAAGTCCATCGGTGGAAGTGAACTCAGTGAAGATCACATGAAAAAATGCGGGATCGGAAATCTCCATGACCAGTTGCCGAAATGAGGTGTCGGTTACATCCTCCATCGGAGCGAGCGTGAACATGGGTTTGGGAAGGGTTTTCCAGAAATTCTCCATCTGCAGAACGAATGTTTTTGGGGGCAAAGATAGAAATTCAGGGGGAGTGGGGAATTGGGTTGATGGGGTAATGGGGAGAAGAAGAGACTGAGGGATGGGGTGAAGGGGAAGTGGGGAAATGGGTCAACGGGTATAGTAGTAATTATTGAGAATGTTCGGCGTGGGACGCAATAAAACCCTAAACTTTTCAACTTTTCAACATTTAAACTCCTCAACTTGAACAATATTCAGCATTTTCCGTTTAAAAAACAGTTTACAAGGTAGTGGATCGGGATGAGAATAATGGGATTGATATACAGAAAGATAACGAAATTTTCTCTGCTTCTGGCAGTGATATTTTCCACGTTGGCCCTCTCTTACAACAGCGCTGCAAACTGGCACTATCACCTCAGCTCAGACGGAATTGCCGTGAAGCATGCCCATCCTTTCGACAAGCAGGAACTTCCGGCAAGACCTTTCGCCGACCATCACCACAGCGATCTTGAACTTTTTATCATTGCGCAGTTGTCGCAAATAATCACCACAGGCGAACTGCTGCTGGTATTGACCGGCCTGCTTGTCTTTGCTGCTTATGCCAGGTTATATTTCAAACGGAATTTCATTGTAATTGCTGCCCGCTTATTCCGCAAATCCATCCCCCGCTCCCCTCCCATTTTTTGCTGATAAAATGATCGTTTCTGCCTGAATCAGGCATTTTTCAACGTTAACATTATACTTGCGGAGATTATCTTAATCCGCTAATAATCATTTATTTATCAGATAAAAACATCGAACAGCATGAATCATATTGTCAAAATAATCTTCCTGGTACTTGTATTACTTTCAACAGAAATCATGGCTCAGTTGCCACCAAAACCAAAAACCGACGCCAACATCTTCGGGCATGTGATAGATGCCGCCACCGGTGAGCATCTTCCCTTCGTTACCATCGGTATAAGAGGAACAACCATCGGCACAACCACCGACCAGACAGGACATTTCAGGATCATCAATGCGCCGGTGGGAACTTATATCCTGCAGGCCAGTTTTACAGGATATAAGACCACAGAAATCCTCATCACCACCGAAGAGAAGAAGAGTATCGAAATAGATTTTGAGCTGGATCGGGAAACTTTGCGGCTGGGCGAAGTTGTGGTTTCGGCAAGCAGGTTCAGTCAGCAGCGAACCGAATCGCCCGCGGTGGTAAACAGCATCACGCCAAAACTCTTTTCGGGTGTGCAGGCCGTCGTGCTGAGCGAGGGGCTGAACTTTGCGCCCGGACTTCGGATGGAGACCAATTGCTCCAACTGTGGCCTGTCGCAGGTGAGAATCAACGGTCTGGAGGGCAGTTATTCGCAGATACTCATCAACGGAAGACCGCTATTCAGCGGACTGGCAAGCGCTTACGGACTTGAACTGATACCTGCCGGCATGATTGACCGCGTGGAGGTTATCAAAGGCGGCGGAAATACGCTGTACGGCGGAAGCGCCATCGGTGGAACCATCAACATAAGGTTGCGGGAACCGGTTTCCAATACCTATGAAGTGGGCGCCGACATGGGATTTGTCGGAACCGGACGGAGCGGTGCAGGGACTCCGGCTACCGATAAAAGTCTGAACGCCAGCATTTCAACGGTTTCAGACGATGGAAAAACGGGGTTGTCCATTTTTGGATTTGCCCGAAACCGCAACGCCTTTGATGCCAATAACGACGGCTTTTCGGAGCTGGTTGACCTGGACAACACCACTTTTGGAACCCGGATTTACCAGCGACTCTCACAACGAAGCAAACTAACACTGGACTTCTTCAGGATCGAAGAGGAACGCCGCGGTGGCAACCGCTTTGATTATCAGCCCCATGAGGCCGATATAAGCGAATGGGTGGAGCACTCCATCACCACCGGCGGACTCACCTGGGAGCAGTTCGTTGGGAAAAGCGACCTCCTGACCGTTTTTGCCAATGCACAGAATATTGACCGCAATTCCTATTTTGGCGCCAACCAATCCCAGGCAGGATATGGCGAAACCAGCGATATCACCCTGAGCGCCGGATTTCAGTATAAGGCAAACGTCAGCAATGGAACGCTCGTCATGGGCAGCGACCTTACCACCGGGCAGCTTACCGATACCAAACAGGGTTACCCCGATTTGGACAATGCTGTGATTGAGAATGGTGCGATCATCGAAATTCCACACACCGACAACCTGCTGACGGCAAAGGAAAATGCGCTGACTGCTGGTATTTTCACGCAGTACGAAAAACGCTTCAACAGGCTGAAACTAACGCTCGGACTTCGCTACGACCATTACTCGGTGGATAACGAAGCAGCGCCGGATTCAAAAGTCAATAACGGAGTGTTGCTCCCCGCCTTGAGCGCGATGTACGATATACGCCCCTTTCTGCAGGGACGACTGAGTTATGCGAAAGGTTACCGCGCGCCGCGTATATTTGACGAAGACCTGCATGCCGAAGTTTCCGGTTCACGAAAGGTGATATATACCAGCGCACCAGGCCTGAAACAGGAAAACAGCAACACCCTGATGACCTCACTCGATTTCAACAAGATGATCGGAAAGTCGGAAATTGGCTTACTGGCTGAAGGTTTTGTCACCCTTCTTGACGACCCGTTTGTGATTTCTTACGGCGAACCGGATGAAAACGGCGTGGTGGTGAACACCCGCAGCAACTCCGATAAAGGCGCTTCAGTGCAGGGTCTGAATCTGGAGCTGAACTTCACTCCCCGAGAAGATTTGAGGTTTTATGCCGGTTTCACCCTGCAGTCGAGCCTTTACGAAGAAGCACAGGATTTCGGCGAAAAACGTTTCCTGCGCACTCCCAACCAATACGGCTTCCTGACCTTTGACTGGCAATTTATTCCGGATTGGACACTCACGGCCAATGGCGCTTTCACAGGCTCTATGCTGGTTCCCTATTTTGGTCCAACCATCGAAAATCCCGACCAGGGCGAACTTCGCCGAAGCGATCCGTTTTTCGATATGGGTTTCAAACTCAACTACACCCTGGCGCTGAATGTGACCAAAATCTCCTTCTACACCGGTGTGAAAAACCTCTTCAACTCCTACCAAAAGGATTTCGATACCGGCATCAACCGAGACCCATCCTATGTTTACGGCCCTACCCTGCCCCGCATGATCTACTTCGGCGTGAAAATGGGGAATATGTTGTGATGGGATTAGCCCTGACAGAGCTTGTACTAGAGGCATCTCCGAGGGAAAACCCTTTAAGGGCTTGTGTTTCCCTCTTTCCCTTTTTCTAAATTCTTTTGAAAAGGGCATTTTATGCGGTGAAATTAGATCTTCACCAGCGAGCGACCACCCTGCGATCCTGCATTAGCGAATTGAAGCTGCCACCGTTTGTCAATAGAATGCTGTGTGCTGCAAAATTTTTTTTGGAAAGCACGATTTCACTAACTTTGCCAAAAATAACTATCGAAAGTGTGATAAAAATCACATAATCGCACTTAAAGTGTGAAGTATCCGATTAAATTATGGCAACTGTTGACAACCTTCGAAATGATTTGATTGACAAGATAATGACCATCAACAACTTAGATTATCTTGCCGCGCTAAATAATCTCCTTTCTGCTGGCACAACCGAAATGCAACCCTATCCATTAACCGAAGAGCAGGAATTGATGCTGCAAATGAGCGAAGAGGACATAAAATATGGCAGGTTTGTTTCGCAGAATGAACTTATGACACGGACTGAGACATGGCTAAGCAAAAGAAAAGCTTAAAGATTGACACACAATTCTCATCACTGCTTTTTGGGATAAGAGGCAAGATCCGAAAAAATTACACTGGCTTTTACAAAGAGAAAAAAACGATTGATCCTGCATTTTACCTACTTACATCACAACAATTGTAGAAAATGCTTCCTGTTTGAAAAGGTTTTCTATTTTTGACGATCAGATGGGTTGATTCATCTAAGCGATCAAAAAACTCTTTAAACAATTAATTATGTGGACGTTCGTATTAATCATTCTGACAGTTCTTTTCATTTTTTTACTGATAAAATTTTGGCCTTGGCTAGTAAACACCCTCTTTAAAACTACGTTTAAAAATTCTCAATTGAACAAAACTGATAAAAAAAATGACGTTAAAGTCCCAAATCATGCGGATTTAAATCACTCATCCGGTCAATCCGATGCTCCAAAATCATTTCCCTTTGTTCTAAAACTTAATGAGAACCCTCACTGGGTGCAAGAAAAAGGCCTTTACTTTCTTAAGTATTTGCGAAAAGACGGCGAATGGGTAAATAAAGATGAACCGGTTTGCGAGCTAAGCGTTGGAAAGCCAATAGCTATTTATCATAAAACCGTGATAGTTGCCAATGAATCAGGATACTTGGAACATGTGCTGACTGCCGAGAAAATGCTGAATCAAAATGAAGTCCTTTATCGCATTCACACTAAAGGTAAATACATCAATCAAATCTTAGCTGATGAAGGTGTTTACAATCATTATTTCAATGGATTTCACTTCACATTTTCCAGGTGGCTTGTATCCGATGGTGATTTTGTAAGAAAGGATGAAACCATCTACCAATATGTTGACTCCAACAAAATACAAAAGGAACATAAAGCTAAAATGGATGGTTACATCTCCGTTTACAGGTCGGATCCATATTCAAAAGGTCATGAGTTAATCTACTCACTATATGAAAATGAGTCGCTTAGAATTGAACAAACATTTATCAATGTTCCCAAAATAATCAATGATGAATTCACCGGCGCCAAAAGAATAGAGTGGGCAGAGGTGAGTTCAGCAAATAGCAGATACAGGTTTCTTTATGAAAAAATAGTAGGTGTAAAATCAATTTCAGATGATCATTTAATTTACTTACTTTTTAGCTTCGTTTACCAAAACGATAGCGACTACATCCTTTTCCACTTCAATCCGAAACAGATCAACCTGAAAATCAATGACACTATAAGTTTCCTCTTCGAAAACAACGAGAAAATAGAGTTCAGGCTTAACACTAACCCTATTTCAATAAAGAATTACAGGAATGAAAGATTTATTGAAGCTAAATCGCTGATTACTAAATCAGAATTAGAATTATTTGCCAGTCAAAAACTTAAAAAGTGGAAGATTCACCTGGGCGGCAACGATAAAGAAATTTTAGGAGGGAACGCTGGTGCATCCGAATTGTACCGATCAAAGAAAAACTTGCAGATTGTAGTCCAAAAATTTGCAAAAGAATACATTGAATTGGTAAACAGGGAGATAACAGACTACAAACCAACCTACATTAAAGAACAACTAAAAGAATCATCAATCCAGGAAGATTGTTGTTACGTTTATCTCATGCACGACTCAACGAATGGTTTTACCAAAATTGGCATTTCGAATAATCCAATGTATCGGGAGCGCACTTTGCAAAGCGAAAAACCAACGATTGAAATGGTCGTCTCAAAAAAATTCCCGGTAAGGAAGATCGCTGAAAGTTTTGAATAATCGCTTCATAATACCTACGCCGAAAAACGGATCAGAGGGGAATGGTTTGAATTAACACCGGAAGATATTGAGCATCTCAAAGAATCATTGACATAAATGGCTTAAAGAAAGTAGGTGCGCTGTGAATGTTGGCGCCAAACGCCAAATTTTCAGTGGGAGATAATTAAAAAACCAACCCTGACAGGGTTTGAAACCCTGTCAGGGTTCGCTGCCGTTCGAAAGACCTGACAGGTTTTTGAAACCTGTCAGGTCTGAAAATTAATCCCCTTTCCCATTTTCCTTCTATTTTTGCCCAAAACATTTTTATCCGGTGAAATTTCAGCTTACATCCGAATTCAGGCCTACGGGCGATCAGCCGGAAGCCATCCGGCAACTGGTGGAAGGACTGAACCGCGGCGACCTGGCGCAGGTATTGCAGGGGGTGACCGGCTCAGGCAAGACCTTTACCATCGCTAACGTACTGAATGAGGTGAACCGCCCCGCCCTGGTGCTCAGCCACAACAAAACCCTTGCAGCGCAGCTTTACGGCGAGTTCAGGCAGTTTTTTCCGCAAAATGCCGTGGAGTACTTCGTCTCCTACTACGACTACTATCAGCCTGAGGCCTTCATTCCCAGCACCAACACCTACATCGAAAAAGACCTTTCGATCAACGACGAGATTGAAAAATTACGGCTGAGCACGACTTCCTCGCTCCTTTCGGGTCGCAGGGATATCATCGTGGTGTCGTCGGTGAGTTGTATTTATGGCATCGGCAACCCGGACGATTTCACCAACAACGTCATCCATTTGAAAGTAGGTCAGGCGCTGCACCGCAACGACTTCCTGCTGAGCCTGGTAGCATCGCTTTACTCGCGTAACGAGATTGAATTCCGGCACGGCCATTTCAGGGTAAAAGGCGATGTGATT
This sequence comes from Bacteroidales bacterium, assembly GCA_036794825.1. GTDB lineage: Bacteria > Bacteroidota > Bacteroidia > Bacteroidales > 4484-276 > RZYY01. The sequence goes on from DAIRGA010000007.1 coordinate 10,964, forward strand.
GATGTTTTCCCGGCTTATGCCGACTTTGCTTACCGGCTGGTGACCTGGAACAACACCATCGAAGAGTTGCTGAGTTTTGATCCGGTAACCGGCAAGGAATTAGAGGCTTACGAGCAGATTGTGATTTACCCGGCCAATATTTTTGTTACTTCCAAAGAGAAGATGAAATCGGCTGTGCTCGAAATCCAGCAGGACATGTTTCGCCAGGCTATCTATTTCAGAGATAACGGCAAGGCCATGGAGGCCAAGCGACTGGAAGACCGGGTGAGCTACGACATCGAGATGATGCGCGAACTGGGCTATTGTTCCGGCATCGAAAACTACTCCCGCTATTTCGACGGGCGGAAGCCGGGCACGCGCCCATTCTGCCTTTTAGATTATTTCCCCGATGATTTTATTCTGGTTGTTGACGAAAGTCACGTTACCATGCCGCAGATCAGGGCGATGTACGGCGGCGACCGCTCCCGCAAGCAAACCTTGGTGGAACATGGCTTCCGGCTCCCCTCGGCACTCGACAACCGCCCGCTGAAGTTTGATGAATTTGAGGGAATCACCGGGCAAACTCTCTATGTGAGCGCCACCCCCGCCGAGTACGAACTGATGCGCAGCGAGGGCGTGGTGGTGGAGCAACTGATCCGCCCGACAGGCCTGTTGGACCCGGTGATTGATGTCCGTCCGAGCCTTAACCAGATTGACGACCTGCTCGAAGAGATTGACATCGTGGTGAAACGCAACGAACGCGTGCTGGTGACAACGCTCACCAAACGTATGGCGGAAGAGCTTTACAAGTACTTCACCCGGCTCGACATCAAAAGCCGATACATCCACTCCGATGTGGAAACCCTGGAACGGGTAAAGATTATGCGGGAGCTGCGGCTTGGCGAATTTGACGTACTGGTGGGCGTCAACCTGCTGCGCGAAGGCCTCGACCTGCCGGAAGTTTCGCTGGTCGCCATCCTCGACGCCGACAAAGAAGGATTCCTCCGGTCGGAGCGCTCCCTGACGCAAACAGCAGGCAGAGCCGCCCGCAACATCAACTCCAAAGTGATCATGTATGCCGACGAAATCACCGAATCCATGAGGAAAACCATCAGCGAAACCAACCGGCGGCGCGAAAAGCAGATTCGTTACAACGAAGAAAACAATATCACACCAACCCAGATAACCAAGTCGCTGGCTGAGATAATGGGTCAGACTTCAGTGGCCGGAACCCTGAAGCAGCAAGGCAAAGCGTATGTTGAAAAGACCGAAATTGATGTAGCTGCCGATCCTGTGGTGAAATATATGACCCGTGACGAGATCGAAAAAGCCATTCAGCAGACCCGCAAGAAAATGGAAGAGGTGGTTAAAGAGCTGGATTTCATCAGGGCGGCACAGTTCAGGGATGAGCTTTTCGGGCTGGAAGCGAGGTTGAAAGAGATGGGGAAATGAGGGGCTGGGTAATTGGGGTGTTGGGGAAATGGGGAGAAGAAGGGACTGAGTGAATTTTGAGGTTGAAAAGTTTAAGAGTTTAATGGTTGATAAGTTGAGGGATTCTAAGAAAGGGATGAAAGCCCCGAAGTGGATGGCAGCCCTGAGAATTTTAGAAGTTGAGGGTTGAGGGTTGGATGAGGAGAATAACACACAGAAAATAAATTTGAAATATGGATCATCTTCTTGAAATAGCCATAAATGCAGCCATTGCGGCGGGAAATGAAATCATGTGCCATTACGATAAACCTTTCGAGGTGAATTACAAAAGCGACGACAGTCCGCTGACCATTGCCGACCGCAGTGCGCATGCCGTAATTGCTGAGGCCTTGAAAATCACTGAAATTCCATTGCTTAGCGAAGAAGGAAAACACAATCCCTTCGAAGAACGGAAGCTGTGGAAGCGTCTTTGGATCGTTGACCCGCTGGATGGAACCAAAGAATTAATCAAACACAATGGCGAGTTCACGGTAAACATTGCCCTGGTTGAAGGAAATAAGCCTGTTTTAGGCGTGGTTTACTGTCCGACGCTAAAGACACTCTATTTTGGGTCAATCCATCTGAAAAAGGCCTTTAAATTGATTTTAAAAGATAATTCTGCGAGCCTCGGGGAGATGCTGCAACGGGCTGCTCTTTTGCCCATCGAACAAAAAAAACAATTGCTGACCATTGTTGCCAGCAAATCCCATCTCAACCCGGAAACCTCAGAATTTATAGATCAACTGAAGCAGCAGCATGGGAATATCAACCTTGTATCCAAAGGCAGTTCGCTGAAATTCTGCCTGGTTGCCGAAGGCGCTGCCGACATCTATCCCCGCTTCGCTCCCACTTTCGAATGGGACACCGCTGCAGCGCAGGCTGTGGTTGAAATGGCCGGAGGAGAAGTTATAAATACTGAAACTTTTTTTCCGTTGAGCTACAACAAGGAAAATTTGCTTAACCCGGGATTTATTGCAAGAAGGAAACAAACGTGATAACCTTCAGGTACTAATGAAACCGTTTGATGCGGAACCTTCTGAGGAATGGGGTTTCCGTCCGGGATTCTAATATAGCCGGTAGTTTATAAAATTATAGCCGACGCTTACCCCGACAAAATAATTGTAAATCCTGTTTTTGGAATTGCTCATGCTGCTGAAATCATCGTTTCCGGTGGCAATATAATAGTTGCCGGAGCCTGAGGGAGATGAACCTTTAAATGGAAATGAAACCAGTAAACCGATATCCAGCAGGTTGTCCGATTTGTTGCCGGAGACGTTAAAAAAACCATTAATCCTGAACATCAGCGCCGGCGAGATGGTGTTGTTCTGCGATATCTCGTCAACCGCCTTATTTACGTCCGTATAATAGTTGTAAAAAGGGTCATCGGTTATAGGCTGCGGATTGAATTGAGTGTAAATTCCATGGCGTGAAAAATTACCGGTAATTTCATAAGAGGTTTCAAATGGAACGGTGAGGTTTACGCCCGTTTGGAATGAAAAGGCTTGAAGCGTCCTGGTTTTGTCAGGGAAAATTTTTCTGATCTCTAAAAAAAGGGGAATCATCAATCCATTGCTTGAGGTGATATCGGTGTAGTCTGTTCCGCTTACAACCACTTCAGCCGGCGTGCCCAGTCTGTCTATATAAGTATATGCATTCTGTGTAAAGGACTCGCTTGTGATTTTGTACTGGTATTGATAGTACGAAATTCCAAGTCCAGCTCCAAGGAAATAATTCCTTCTTTTCTTCAATTTATTAGGATTTGTTGTAGTGAACCAGTTGCCAAATCCATCCAAAAACTCATCCAGATTAAGCAATTTGAGTATCTCGATACCAAATCCGAATTGATAACCGGGCTCATTTTCGAATTTTGATTCAGGCGAAAAGTTGGTTAACTGATTTTCGGCTTGCCCGATAATTCCACCAAAACCCTTTACCGACCACGAAAACCCGTTCCATTTCCAGGGCTGAACAGGAATTCTGAAACTTCCTTCCTGTGCGTTCACTTTTTTACCCACCTTTTTCCACTCCGAAGGGATGGAATACTTGTTTCCGTCTGGATCAATCACTGTGTCAATTTTCAATAAGGCATGGTTTGGTATTAATCCCAGGTCTATATGCCCATTACCATCAGTTTTAGAAATCAGGTTACGGTTGCTGATGGTTTCGTCATACACCAGGCGGATATAACTCACCATACCGGCAAGTCTGTACCCAGGATCGCTTTCGTCGAGGGTTGAATTAATAAAAGTCAGAGAGACCCGCGAGCGGGAAATATTTTCATCAACAAGCCTGATGGCTGTTATTCTGGGTTGATTTTCGATAAACTGCATTTCGACTATATAACTCCCGGCATCGCCGGTTGACCAGTTGGTTATATCGAAACTCTTTCTGATTTCAAACTGCAACTTATTGGTAGTTTCGAGGTTAGAGATGTCCATCCCAATTTCGGTGAAACTGTAACCAAAATCATTTATAAAGTAAAAATTATAGGCACTTTTAATGGTTTCGATATAGTCATCAATAGTGACCAATTCGTTGTAGATTTTAATTTTTTGTGATTCAGCGTTTTCATCAAGCTGTTTTATTCTGAAGGGAATATCAAAAACAATTCTTGCATCTGCAGTAAAACAATTTCTGAAAATGCTTTCCCAGGATGGGTCATAGTACCCGTTATTCATATCTCTGAAAAGTGAAGCATCGCGGTAATCATTCAATAAAAGCCTGGCCTGAAGCACTTTTTCATCACTGACGTTTCTTTGACCATGCACCCGGGGTATAAGCGCCAAAATCAGCAGGCTGGCAACAAGTATTTTGATTAAATTTTTCATTGTCAGCATTTTATTGAACGATTATTTTATGATTGAACAACTTTTCGGGTGTCCGTATCACGAGCAGGTAAACACCGGGATCAACCGGGCCGGATTGCGATAAATCAACGATTTCATCGGCTTTGGCAGGCAGCAGCGTGTTGCGGTAAACCAATTGTCCTGAAATGGTGTAAACCTCGATAACTCCGCCGCTTCGATTCACTTTGTTGCTCACGCGAACTGTGAAAATTCCATTCCCCGGATTTGGATAGATGACCACCGGATCATCCTCAAATTCGCTTATACTCACAGGTGGATTAAAGAACGATCTTGACCCGCAGGATGTCTCATCGTAATAGCTGATTACGAAGTAGTTGTAAACCGTTGGGTTAAATACATGGTTATCCGGGAGTCTGCAATACCAGTCATTCTTGTCGGGAATGATGTATTCCTGAACAATTTCGCCTGAGGCATTTTTCTGCAGCCAGCCCCAGTGATAGGATTTGGCAAGGGTATCGGAACAATAGAGCAGGTTGTCGCTATCTTTACGCAATACAGTGGACGGCGGCGGAGCGTCGGTAGTGCTAACCACAACGGTTTTAGAAATCGGATCGGCGGCACAGTCAAATTCATTAAAGGCATACAGCCGCAAAGTATAGTTCCCCGGCGTATTTCCCCAGTTGACGATGGCAATATTTCCGGAAACATTGTAAGGCAGGGGGCTGTTGGCAAAAACTCCACCCGGATTTTCAGTATCCAGTTCCCATTTGAAATATACGCCGGGCTGCGGGTCGGGAACCTGGTAAATAACGCCGGCCTGGTTTTTGCAAACGGTCAGTTCTCCCTCAAAACCAATGGTCTGTGGAAGTTGATTCACAACGATAGTAAAGGTGTCGAAGGCCTGCCTGAAGAAGTTCGTCATGGTCAGAGTATAGACTGTTGTTACTTTAGGCCCGAATTCCGGGTACAATTCGTGCTGATTGGGCAGCAAGGTTGAGTCGGCAGGAGTTGCAGTCCAGGTGTAGGTGCTCGAACCGTAGGTATCTTTGAAATTGGCAGTCGGGTAACCGGGATCGCCGGGTTTTAGCGTTTCACCAAAACAAATCGAGGTGAAATCCGGAGATAAAGTGACCGCCGGGGCAATTTTGTAGGCTGCGAAAGGCGAAAGCTCAGTTGGGCCGGTAATTCCGCCAGCGGTATCATATACGATTCGTGCCGGAACGAAATAATAGGGAATTGCAAGCGAAGTATCAATGAGCGGGGTAATCGTCCCAATCCAGTTTTCGGCCACCAGTTCATTTCTGTAAATCCCTTCCTGATCAGAAATGACCTCTTTGTCAGCCAGAATCACCTTTACATTCTCCAGTGGCTTCTGGGGATCACCCTCGATAAAAATCCGGCCGCTAACCGGGAAAAATGTACCCGGTCTTGTGTCCTGATCAAACCAGAATTCTGTAGCTATTTCGCTGCTGATGCTGAGTGTTAGCTTTGATGCACGGCGAAGATAGGCGTTGTCGTTGGTATCAACCTTGAGATAAAAAGAATCGTTTCCGGCCAAAATGAGTGTATCGGCTGACCAGTTCACCATATCTTTGCTGATGTGGTACCAGCTCTCTGTAAGTTCTTTATTCACCGTGTATTGCGCCACATTGGAAAAGGTATTGATTTCCATGATCGTGTCAGTCCACGAAAAGTTGTCGAAGGCCGAAGGGCGCAGAATGATGTATGGAAAATTCTGATAAACCGAAACCGTGTCGCTGACTTCATCCGGGCGGTCAGTGTCAAAAACTCTGATCCTTGCCTGCCTCGAGTTTGGCGAATCGTTCAGCTTTACGAAAACGGTGAGGGTGTCGTTTTCAATGGCCGTGTTATTCAGGTCTATCATTTCATCTGCATCATCAAATACTTCAAATCCAAGCTGATTTACATTTACTCTGGTCGCCCTGAAATGCAGCGTATCCAAGGAATAGCGCTGTGCCAGCTGCTCGCGCGGCTCCATCAGGATATATTGGTCAAGGGCAGAAAATTGATAAATGGAAACCGAGTCTCTCACCTGAGGATCAGCAGCAGATTGGATTACGATGTTGGCCGGGCGCGCTTGCAGCAGGTTGTTGGCCGTAATGACAAGTCTTATCTTGTTGCCCAGGTTCTGAAAGTCAATCCAGTCCTGATAAATTGTGGTATCGGCAAACTCCCAGTCCGACACATTTACCAGCGTTAAATCAAAATCCACAGCTGGATCGCCGAGGTGTGAGATCTTCTGCTCGCGGGGTGCAGCCAGAATGTATGGTTCATTGGCAGCTTGCTGAAAGATGGAAACCGAATCCCTGATGTCAGGATTTTGCTGACCGAACAAGTAAACCGTTGCCTGCCGGGTTTGCAGCGTTGGATTGGCAATGACATTCAGCCGCAAGGTATCCGATGTACTGTTCCCGGGTTCAACCCATGAAGGCAGTTGAGCAGGATTAATCACCCAATTATCAACATTTACGGAGGTGATACGAAAATCAACCATTTCCCCCGGAAATTGGACTGTCTGTTCGCGTGGTGCAGCCAGCAGGTAGCTGTCGAGGCCGGAATACTGATAGAGATTCACTGAGTCAGAAACCGAAGGATTGTTGCTGTCATAGATAAAAATGGTTGCCTGCCGGCTTGACAGGGTTAAATTTTCTGAAACAGCCAGGCTGAGCAAATCCTGCCCGAAGGTGTTAATGCCAATCCAGGTGGGCACAGTAACCGGGTCAACCATCCAACCGGCAACATTTGCGCGCGTGATGGCAAAGTCAACCGATTGATTTCCGGTATGTTCCACCCGCATTTCACGCGGAGCGGCCAGCAGGAAAGTATCAAGTGCCGAATATTGATAAACAGAAACCAAATCGAAAATGCCCGGATTTTCATTCACAAAAAGCTTGACAAGCGCCTGGCGGGTTTCAAGCGTAAAGTTGGGTTGCACATCAAGGATAAACTCAGAAAAAGTGGAACTCACCAATCCAATCCAGGCAGGAAGCGAAGTCGCTTCAACCTGCCATCCTTCCACATTAGCAGAGGTAACCTCAAAAACAACATTGTCGTCTCCCAAATGGCCGATCATCTGTTCGCGGGGCGCTGCCAGAAGGAAGGTATCAAGTGCCGAATACTGATAAACGGAAACCAGATCGAAAATATCCGGATGCTCATCAACAAACAGTTTTATTGTGGCCTGTCGGGTACTAAGTGAATTGTTTTGTTGTACCTGAAGTGCGAACTGAGAGAATGTTGAAGTCGCCAACCCGATCCACTCAGGAATTGACGCTGTTTCAACCTGCCATGCCTCCACATTTGCAGAGGACACCTCAAAAACAACATTTTCATTTCCTAAATGGCCGATCATCTGTTCGCGGGGGGCTGCCAAAAGGAAAGTATCGAGGGCTGAATATTGATAAATATAAAGGGAATCATAGATATCCGGATGACCGGTTACGGCTATCCTGATCAATGCCTGACGGGTATCCAGCGTTTCGTTGGGTTGCACATCAAGTGTCAACTGGGAAAAGGTCGAATTTACCAGGCCAATCCATGAAGGCAGCGAAGCCGTTTCAACCTGCCATGCTTCCACATTTGCTGAAGTCACTTCAAAAACAACATTGTCATTTCCCAAATGGCCGATCAACTTTTCACGTGGAGCTGCCAGTAAAAAAGTATCAAGGGCTGAATACTGATATACATAAACGGAATCATAGATATCCGGATGACCGCCAACGGCAAGCCGGATCATTGCCTGACGGGTATCCAGCGTGTGGTTGGGTTGCACATCCAGTGTAAACTGAACCATTGAGGAAGCCACCAAACTTATCCATTCAGGAAGTGAACCTGTGTCAATCTGCCAGTTCTCCACATTCACGGCGGTTACATCGAAACTCAGGCTGTTGCTACCGTCATGCCCGACCCATTGTTCGCGCGGGGCTGCCAGCAGGAAAGTGTCGAGCGCCGAATACTGATACACCCACACGGAGTCCATCAGAGAGGCATTTGCAGTATCCCTGACAATAATGTTTGCTATTCTGGTTTGAAGCGAATTATTTTCATCAATTTTTAAACTCAGCAAATCCTGACCTGATACGTTGACTTCAACCCAATATGGCACAGATGCCGGATCAACCTCCCATTTTGTAGCATTTATTGATGTAACCTGGAAAATCAGGTTTTCATTTCCGGTGTACGCCACCGCCTGCTCACGCGGGGAAATAAAGATATAGGGCTCCGGAGAGGCTTCCTGGAACAGGATAGCTTCGGCATATAGGTTTGGATTGCCGGTGTCGCGAACCTGCAAGGTAGTTTGCCGCGTAAAGGTGCTGGTGCTGGGTGAGACATCGAAAACGATGTTGCTTCCGTTGATTTCAAAAGAGCTGATCCATTCCGGCTGCCCGCCCTGGAAGTAAACCTCCCAGGCAGTCACATTGAGGGCTTCAACAAAAAAAGGCTCTGTTAATCCGCCTTCGAACGAAATTGAACTGAAGCCGGGTGTAATGTGAATGTAGGTGGGCGCCCCACTCTGTATCACAATAACAGTGTCATAAACTGAAGGGTCGGTCGAACTGGAAACTTTAATCGTGGCAGTTCGGGGTAAAGTGGAAACATTTTCGGAAAAAGCCACTTCGATGGCAGCGCTGTCATTGGTAAAAACCGATGTCAGCCAGTTGGCATTATCTTCCAGAATCAACCCCGAAATATTGTTTGCGGTTACTGTAAATGGGGCTGCCGGGGCTGTCTGGTTCCAGGTGGCAGTTTGCTCTCCCGGCGATAAAATGATGTAAGGCTGATTGGCCGGATACTGGAAAATGCTCAGCATATCTTTGATGGCAGTGTTGTCGGTGCTGGTGACGGTAACTTCCGCAGTTCTGACGTTGCTTGAGTTGTTCGCATCAACCGAAACTGTAAAAGTGTCGCTGTTGGTACCGACTGAAATGCTTACCCAGGGTTGATTTTCAACCACATTGAAACCAGTAACAAAATACTTTGTAACTCCAACCTCAAACGTACCACCGGCATCCGGAAGCACTTTTTCCTTTGGATTTAAGAGAATGTATGCCGCTGATTGGTAAACTGTTATTGTGTCGCTTATTGCAGGGTTGCCGCCGGAAATTTTAATTCCTGCTGTCCTCGTTTCCGCTGATGAATTTGCCGCCACAGTGATTTCAAGTGAGGATATATTTGGGGTGATATTCGTAATCATATTTCCCGGATTGCTGAGTATCTCGGTATTCCAGGTAGTATTCGAAAAAACCATCACTTCGATTGTGCCTGCATCAGGATCAATATGGTTTTCTGGTGGTGAAATGTAGAGGTAGGGACCCTGACCGGCCTGCTGTAAGATCGTAACTGTTGAGTTAACTGCAGGATTGTTTGTTGCTGAGAATTGAATATCAACCTGTCGCGAAGTCGAAGTTGTATTTGGCTGCAATGCAAAAGCTATTTCATCGGGTGAACCCGTATGCGTTGCGTTTTGAATTGAAATCCAGGTTGTTCCAGCGGGAATTGTGGCTACCCAGTTGTTGATATTAAAATAGATTACCGAAAAAGGATCAGTAATCCCGCCTTCCTTCGGCATTGCCATAAACTCTGGTGATACAATCAGAACCGGCTGCGGCGCTGGTTCCTGAACAATATAAGCAGTAAAACTCAGCGTATTTGTTACCGGACCGAGAATCAAAACCGCCTCAAATGGAGTTTGACGGGCTGTAAATCCGTTATTGGAGTCCACAGGGATTGTGATCTTCCTGGTCACATAGTTTATGACCGGAGTATTTACCCAGGTTGCAGCTGCTGGAATGGTAATCGAGAACGTGGCTGAAGTGATCTGCACTTCGGTGATGACATCAAATTGAGCCGGTTCAGTTCCATTATATCCAACAATGTCAATCACCGGACTGAGTGATAAAGTGGTAATCATGGCCCCTGACTTGTCAGGTAAATCAATCTCACTGTTTCCCGATAAATATTCATTAATTTGCTCAGCAGTCAAATTTCCTTTGGAATGTTCCACTATTTCACTTACTGCCTTTGTATATTGTTCGGGCCTGAAATCCTCTTTAGATTGAGCAATCGCATCTGCGCACAAATTAAGCACAGCTGCGAGCACAAATAGATATCGTATCCATTTTTTCATTGCCTTCAATTTTGATTAAATAAATGATCTGTAGAATTGATACGTGCCCGTGTCATCTTGCCTTTGAGGGCTTGTTGACCATCATTCAGCTGGTTGCTTTGGATATATATATACTCAATTCCATCCATGCTTTGCATCGTTTCCGGCAATCCCTTTAACTCCGGCATAATGATGCTCAATCTTGTTAAACTGCCCAGGTTGCTTATTTGCGGGGGAAGAACAGAAATTTTGTCAGAAGAAAGCGTTAGGTCATTGATATACTTCAGATTGGTTAGCTGAATTGGAAACTGCAAAAGATCGTCCAAATTCAGCGAAAGCGACCGGAGATTTGGCATCTGGTTGAGCAGTTCCACCATTTGACCGACATTGGTTCCCTGTCGGATGGTAATACTAAGGTGCTGAAGGTTTTGCAGCCTGATTATTGAATCATGCAGAGCAGGCATCGGGTTGTCGCTGATGTTGAGATGAGTCAGCATGGCCAATGTTGTGACCGCCTCAGGTAGAGCGGCCAACTGATTCCCATTCAGATACAAGTGCCTCAATTCTGTCAGATCAGCAAATGCATCAGGAAGTGAATTGATTTTGTTTCCGCTGAGCACCAATCTTCTCAGGTTAACCAGATTGCCAATCCAGTCGGGTATAACGGAGATTTGATTATTGCTTAGGATCAAATGGCTCAGATGGTGCATTTGACTAATTTCTTGCGGAATTTCAGTCAACTTGCTTTCGCTTAGGTTAAGTCTTGTGAGATTGGGGTTGTATGCCAGACCTTCAGGGAGTCCGACCACTTCTGATCCCGACAGATCAACTTCTGAAATTAGTAATGCCCTGATCTCCTGGAGTTCAAGGTACAGGTTTTTATTCACATTGACATGTGTTTTGGTAAAATCGGCAATTATTGGGTTTAGTGTTGCGGTAAATGCCAGTTCATCTAACTGACCTGAAAATCCCAGGGCGATGTCATTAGCGCTGAGGAGGGTGTTTCCCATAAGATCAAGAAGCAATAAATTATGCATAAAGGCGATGCCGGAGGGTAATTGCTGCATTGGATCAATCAACACGAGTAGAACATTAGCATCGAGCAGGTAATCCAGATCGTTGTTGGTTGCTGAAATGATTAAAAAACGCTCAGACCAGCCAAGACAATAGATCAGCCATTCGAGGTTAAGGTTGGGATTTCCACGAAGATCAAGTTTCCGTAAAGATGGCATCCTGGCAAACATTTCCGGCAAGCTGTCTATCAAATTGTTAGCTAGGTTCAATTCGGCCAGCTCAGGAAATTCTTGCTTTCCGCTGGTGTATGGAAGGGTTGATAATTTATTGTTACTCAGGGAGAGCTTGTTGAGCGATTTCAAATCATAGATACCCGGGGGAAGGTCATTTAAACTGTTATTGCTGACATCGAGATCGTAAAGTAAACTAAGTTTGGCAATGTCCTCCGGTAAAGTTTCAAGATCATTGCCTGACAGGTTGATGACCTCAAGTTTGCTCAAATTGCAGATTTCATCAGGTATAGCAGTTAGCTGATTTCCTTCCAGATTTAACTTTGCAAGATTGGTAAGATCACCGATTTCCGGGGGCAGATGTTCCAAATGGTTTTGCTGCAAATTCAACTCAACCAAAGCTTTTAAGCCGGTTATCTGAACAGGAAACGATTTAAGCTGGTTTTCGGACAGATTTATTGTGGCCAGCTTTTCGAGGTTGTTGAAGTACGGAGGCAGGCCAGAAATTTGGTTACGGCTCAGGTAAAGTCGTTCCAACTGATATAGATAACTCATTCCTTCGGGTAAATCAGTAATCAAATTTCCACTCAGGTTCAAGTAGTTGAGATTATCCAGCAGGTGCAGGCTTTCTGGAATTTTGCTGATAAGGTTATTACTCAGATCGAGCGCCTCCAATTCTGTAATTTCGCCAATTGCAAATGGAATTTCGCTGAGCTGGTTACTTCCAAGGTTTAATCTGGTAAGCAGGGGAAGATAGGTGACTGCAAAAGGAAATTCCACAATTTGATTATTGTTCAGGTTCAGATCTACAAGGTTTTTTAGGTTTGCAATTTCAGAAGGTACTCCTGATATCCTGTTTTTACTGAGGTCTAAATGGGTTAATTGAACAAGACTGAACAATGTATCTGGCAATCTGGTAATAAGGTTATCTCCGATCGAAAGTAATTTGAGTCCGGTCAGATGTCCGATTTCCGGAGGGATTTCTGAAATTCTGTTTTTTGATAAGTCAAGATGGGTAAGTTTATTCAGCGTTTGGATGTCGTCAGGGATCATCGAAATCCTGTTGTTGCTTAAATCCAGTTTATCGAGTTGCTGTAAATCGAATATAACGGCAGGTATTACCGTAAAATCATTGCCCCATGCTTTGAGTGATGTAAGGTTTTTGAGCTTTTTGGTCTGTTTTGGGAGTGATCCGATTTGGTTATTGCTGACATCCAGCGCACTAAGGCTTTCGAGGTTGTCAATATTTTCGGGCATACTCGAAATGTTATTTCCGGAAAGCAACAATTCCTCCAGGTTGATGCAATCCGCAATTCCCACGGGCACTGAATCTAATAGATTATTCGACAGATCAAGAATCCGTAGGCCTGGGATCAATGAAAGCCCGAAGGGTATCGAACGAAGTTTATTGTTCGAAAGTGAGATTACGTTCAGGTTAGACAGATTCAGTATATTGGGCGGGAAAATGCGAATTTCATTTGAATTGAGCAGGAGAATATTTAAACGGGGATATTGGAACTGAAATTGACCAACAGAGGCAGGAAATTCGACCAGCTGCTTGTTTCTTAAATCAAGCGCCTGCGTTTCGCGTCTCAGGTTATTCAGTCCGTCGGCGAGCAGATATTCGGTTCCGTTGGTATCAATCAGGTAGTATTTACCCCCTCGCCGCACTTTTGCCATTCCCAGATTGTCGAAAGGATAGGCTTCGTCGTATTTATAACCGATCACCGTTTCACCCGCTTTATCAATAAACCCGTATTTATTGTTTTTAAATGCCAGCGCCAGCTTTTCGTCGTAGAAATAGAAAGCATTGACAATACTCCGGGCAATACCAAGCGCTGTGTTGGCTTCAAAGCGGGCTCTTTCGGTTTCTTCGAGTGATTGGTACAATTCAATATTCTGACGGCCAATCAGAAACCTGCAATTCTCTAATCTTATTGTTGCTAATGAATCATCTGATCGTGAAATGGCTTTTTCTTTGGCTTTCATAAAATATACAAAAGCTTCGATGTATCCCCTTTCGCTCAAATAAAACTCGCCCTTTTCCATCAATCGCGAAAACTCATCCGTCTGGGCAGTGAGCTGACCGAAGAAAACGAAGACAAGCACAAGAATGAGTAGTTTTTTCATCTGTCATAAATTTTATATAACTCATTCAGTTTATCAATTTTAAATTGGGTTTTATTTTGAAATTCAAGGTCGTTCATGTCCCTGAAATCCAGAAGGTCTTTTTTATATATGCTCATTGCCTTTTCAAAAAGGTTATCTCTGTCCAGTTCCACACCGCCTCTGTCATAAGCAAGCTCGTAGGCCTGATTGAGTTTCTCCATTGCTTTCAGATATTCACGGTTATCTTGAAAAACCTTGGCTTCCGACATTATCGCCAGGTGATCACTCTTTTTTGGAATGATGCTGTCGCACATCAGGATTCGCCCTTTCACATATTCAGCATTGATTACCTGGTTGTTAAACTTCACAGTATCCACAACAAGGGAATCCAAAAATCCTCTGGCAACCTGGTATCTTTCTCTGGCCAACTCCCACTCAGCGACCTGAGATAGTTCATTGCCCTCCTTAAAATTTCGTTTGAACTCTGACTTAACAAAGTTGCTGTATGCGGCTTTTGCAATCTCTTCCTGTTTTCTGGCTTCGTTTCGTTGAAAATATCCGAAAGCCCCGGAAATCAGTGAGATAACCAAAAATATACTGACAATTAGGATTATTTTTCGCTGTTGTTTTATTTTCCGCTGACGTTCGGCTTCCTTTAATGCCTGCTCTTCACGGATGCGCTTCAATTCGGCTTCACGCTCACGGGCTTCCTGTTCCTGCTGCTCCTTTAGTTTTCGCAACTCCTCCTGGCGCTCCTTTTCGAGCCGTAAGCGTTCGAGTTCATCGCTGTATTTCTTTTTGGATTCAAGAATTGGGTTAACCAGGGTATCGTGACTTACCTCATAGCTAAACCGTCCGAAAGTGTTGCGCTCTGCGCGCAGCAGGTGTGTGTCAACCAACTCGCGCAATTCTTTTTCATCCAGATATTCTTTGCAAATCTCCTGGTCGAGCGATATACGCTGATGGTTTCGGATCAGTTCATCTTCGATAAGTCGCTTGGCTTTATCCTGCTTTTCCAGAGCTAACCTGCCTATTGAATCAAAGTAAAAGTTGAGGAAAATATTTCTGAATTCGGGTAGGTCGTCCACAGTTATCTGCCTGACGCCATTGGCCTCTTTGGCAGCGGCAATTTCTTCAATCCGGTGGCAGACAATCTGGAGTTGGGTGGTTTCGATGGTGTCGGTGTAACCATCACTCAACTCATTGATGATTTTTTTGATGGCATCATCGTGAAATCTGAATGGCGGGGTATCAAATACCGGATCATTGTCAATAGCGGGAAAAACGATGGCTTGCTGCGCCTGCTCATAGTCGAGGGGAAGCAACTCGTAAAAGGTGTTTTGGATATCGGGCAGCTTATCCGATAGATTATTAAGCAGGCTCAACCGGTCGGAGCGGATGGCAAAAATGGTTTTGATCTCTATTTTTTTGTGCAACAGCCCGATGGTTTCACGGCTGAATAAGTCCCGGTTATTTTGCCGGCCTTCGGAAATCAGCACTGCAAAACGATCGGGCAATTTCAGCTCGGTAAGCTCATAGAGCTGATTTTTAAAATCCTCGATATCTTTTTTTGGAAAAGTGAAGAGTTCTTCAAACTGGTCGAAAACAAGTGTGTATATTATCTCAGGGGAATCGTCTGTTGGTTTTGGGGCTAAAATCTGTGCTTTTTTAAAGTAATACCAGAGAGTTTTTTCATCGGCGTTGTTATCAATTACCTGATCAATCAGTGTATCGCTAGTGGCATCCAAATCGCCTGTTACTGATTTAAGGGCATTGATGACTCGTTCAACCGGGGTTTCGGCGCCTTCTTTAAATGCAAAAAGCCGGATGCTGATTGTTGTGTAGGTTTCGGGCAGTTTGGGCAATACGCCGGCTTCGAGAAGCGAAGTTTTACCCAACCCTGATTTTGAGTAGAGCAGCACTTTTTTCTCCACCTGGATCAGCGTAAGCAGCTTATCAATATCCTTGTCCCTTCCGTAGAAGATGTTGGCTTGCCGGCTGTTGAACGGCGTTGCTCCCGGATATCTGCGTATTCCCATGGTCAGGTGGTTATTTTTTGTTGGAATTTCTTGATGCTCGCCGCAATTTCGCCAACCTGGCTTTCCAATTTCAGCAGCTCGTCCAGGTTATCTTCCCCCCCCACCCTGGCGCTCAGGCTTTTTAGTTTGAGAAAATTATTTTGCACAAAGCCCTGGTTCAGGTTTCGGAGCATGCCTTCTTCGTTTACATTGTGGATCAGCCATTGGATAAACTGGCTGTAATCGTTGTCAACAAAAGTGATGTTAAACTGCTTGGAAATAAACTTTTCGATGTCTTCTTTAACATCCTTTTTGCCAATGGTCATGCGGTGTGCGCCGCTTTTTTTCTGTTCAAACTCGAGGATAAAAAGCAACAGCCGGTTGTACCATTTGTTGAAATCAAATCCTAGGAACACATAATGTGTGGCATCCTGAATTTTTTTCTTGATCTCGGCGGGGATATAAACCTTATTGAGGTAATGATAAAAGTTTTCGTGGGTGAAAATATACCTGCCGTTACTGGCTGCATTTCCAAGGATATTATAAACCACCGGCCTTTCGGGAGTCATGGGATCAACTTCCTGGCGCGTGCCGTTGAAAGCTATAAATTGATGGTTCAGGTCAAAATCGGTAAACACCCTGTGTATGGTATCGTCGGGGCAAAGAGAGATGATAAGGCTGAACGGAACCTGGGCAAGCTGTTCAAGGATTTTACGGCCGGTAATATTTTTTCGGGGGAACTCCTTGCTGTAAAAATCAAGCACATCGTATAGGATAATTTCGTCCGATTCCGGGGAGAAGTAGCCTTCATTTTCCATGTATTCGATTTCGCTGTAATCTTTAGCCAAATCAACATAAAACTCGTGGTGCAGCGATCTTCCCTGACTATCCACCGAGATTTCAGGCCCGATAAACAAAACGCAGCCCTGGTGCCTGAGCGCCTGCAAAAGTCTTCGCCAACGGATGGCCTCGTAAGCAGGATCGTCTTCCGGAGGAACAAATGGCTCGGACCTGGGAGCGCTTTTTACTTTTTCATCAAGCAGTGCTAAAATTTCAGCGAGCTCTTTGAACTTTATGTTCATGCTCTCTTTCTGCTGCTTAATCTCTATGGGCAGGTCTTTGCCTATGATAAGTGTAATATCCCTCGCATTGATATTCTGCAGAACGAGGTTGCTGTCGCCAGTTATATTACTGGTATTGACTGTCATCTGGTGATGCTGATGTTGCCCTGGGTAGTGATGTCCTGTAGGCCAATGTTTTCATTACCCGTAATCGTCATCGTATTGGTCTTTGGCATCTGCACATTTTCTTTTTTCATAAGAGCCTGAATCTCTTCAAGTTTTGCGGCAAGCTGGTTCTGTAAATCCTGATTGCCTTCAAGAACAAATTCGAGATTTGCCTTGATACTGTTCACGCTCTCTTCAACCTTTTGATTTTGCTCGATCTGCTGCAGTTTTTCGGTGGCCGAAGGCTTTCCTAATACCCCGCCAATCCAGTTCATAACGCCTTTTACGGCATTGCCAACTGCTTCATTTTCCATAAGTTTATTGGCGCCGGAGAGAATAACGCCCGCAAGTGTAATTGGATCCATGATTATAAAGATGTTAGGTTATTAATCAATTTGAAACAGTTCTAAATAAGAAAAGTTTTCAATATTTAGCCAAAAAAAGTTAAATAATGTCTTTCTAACATGATTGATCAGATCGATGACAATCTATTGGTCAATTACCTGAGTATCACCCCGAAAAGCAATTTGGTGTGTTTGATTATCAACCAATGTTTATTTGATCTCAAGATGTAACCTTTCTGGGTGTTTTTTTCATTAAAAAAATGAATTGGTAATTTTCATCCTTGTTACCCAGCAAAAGGAAGCATTAAAGTTAGATAAATGATTATCAATGAATTACTTCGCCCAAGGTTATAGGTTAATAAAGAATTGTGTTTTCAAATTGAGTCAAATGCAAATTTCAAAACATCCTATAAGATTTAGAAACCGTTTTTTAACCGCAGAATCCAGACATATCTTGAATTGGCGAAAACCAAAATCCGCTCTTGAAATCTTTGATCTACCAAAGCAAAAAACCTTCCGGGCATGCTTCGCTTTAGTCGCGGGCTATCCGGAAGGTTTATGATTTTACTTTTTACAGTCTGAGAAATCAGTCCTGCAGAATGATTTACTTAACAATATCAATCAGCTCCACTTCGAAAACGAGCGGTGCATAAGGAGGAATGTCGCGGCCGGCGCCACGCTCTCCGTAGGCCATGCGTGAAGGAAGAACCAGCTTGCCTTTGCTGCCAACAGTCATCATCTGAATGCCTTCGTCCCATCCGCGAATCACCTGACCAACACCGAGGGTGAATTCAAAAGGCTCTCCACGGTCAACAGATGAGTCGAATTTCTTGCCATCGAGCAACGTTCCGGTATAGTGTACTTTTACTTTGTCGCCGGCAACCGGTTTTGCTCCGGTACCTTTTACCTCTTCTATGTAGTACATTCCTGATTCAGTAGGTGTGGCGGTGATATTGTTAGCCTGTAGATATTCAGCGATTTTTACATCCTCTTCGGCCTGAGCTACAATCATTTCGGCTTCGTATTCAGCCTGCATCTCCTCTTCCGACTGAATTTTGTCCAATTTAATATTAAACAGCAGTTTCTCTACTCCTTTTGCAAACTCGGGTACTTCGGGGAAACGGGCGGTTTGAAGGAAAAACGATTCTGCCGGAACCAGGAAACTGGCGCTGTCACCAAGACGCATCATAGCGATTGCCTCATACAGGTCGCCTTTGAATTGAGGATCGCTCATCGGGAGCATCATCTTTTTGTCGGGTGTCGAATCGGTGTGGAAATAAACGCTGTCGGGCGCTCCATAAGTAAGTTTCATGCTGAGAATATCACCTGAAACCGGCTGCCGGGCATCTTTGTTGGTGGTATGGAAAAGGTATCCGATACCATTTTCGTTGAATTTGAACTCGGCTTTTCCGGTCTGGCAGGAAATCATAGATGTTCCTGAGACGATCAGCGCAACAAGCAATAATGAGAATTTTGCTTTCATAAAAATGTGATTTTGATAGTGATTAAATGTTTATAAAAATGAATTTCAATTAGTTATCTACTTTAATAAGTTCAACTTCAAAAATGATTGGCGTGTAGGGCTTAACTCCGCCACGCTGTTCTGCGCCGTACCCAAGCACTGATGGAACAATGAACCTCGCTGTTCCCCCTTCAGCCATCATTGCAAAGCCTTCGTCCCATGCGGGTATTCTTTCACCTTGTCCTAAAACGAAATTTACCGGCCGGCCCCGGTCGTAGGACGAGTCGAAAAGTGTACCGTCTAACAACATTCCTTTGTAGTGTACGGTCAGCTTTTTGCCAGTTTCAGCCTGTTTTCCCTGACCTTTCACGAGTTCGATGTAATAAAGACCGCTGGCTTTAGGCGCAACCGTGATGTTGTTTTGCTGAACATATTGCTTAATTACGTCAGATTCAGTAGTTTTGCGCACTTCAGTATCAGCGCGTTCCTGCTTCATAGCGGGTGGTTCGGGTATGTAAGCTACCACTTTTATATCGAAAAAGATTTCTGGATATTTCTTGTAAATTTCTGGTAACTCTTTGTATTTCATCATGTTGATAAAGAACTTCTCCGGAGCCATCGCAAAAGTTGCACTGTCGCCAACCTTCATCATCATCAATCCTTCCTGCAAATCCCCAGGTGCGACAGGATTTACCTGGAAAGAAATCGGGGTTATTCCGCTGCTGAAAAACAGGGTATCAGCCGCCCGGTAATCCATTCTCACATAAACAATATCATATTGATTCACGCGTAGCGTGTCCTTTTCGCCCTGGACATGGAATTTGTATTTAAGACCTGATGCTGTGGTATTAAACCCATCTTTTGTAGTGCGTTTGCAGGCGCCTGCCAGCATGGCCAGCATGAGAAAAGCACCGATTATCCATATAAATCTTTTGTTCATAGTTTGTTGTGTAAATTATTTTAAATCAATAAGTTTCAATTCATAAATCAAGGTTGATTTCGGGGGTACGAGGTTACCATCACCAGTAAGTCCCCATGCAAGATAGGATGGTAAAATGAAATTTCCTTTGTCTCCTGTTCTTAACATCAAAACGGCTTCCTCCAGGCCTGACTCCACTCCTCCCCGACCGATTTCAAACTCCTTCAGTCCATCGGTTTCAGAAGAATAAATCACATCTCCCGTTATCAGCCTGGTCTTGAATTCCAGCACTGCAATGCGTCCTTTCGCGGCCTGCCTGCCATTTCCCCACTCTGTAATCATATACCGCAGCCCTGTCCCGCTGGTTTGCATTTTCCAGCCGCGGCGCTGAATGAAATCTTCAATGTGCCGATCCTCCGTGTTTACAGTGCTTTTGTTAGCCTCAATCAACTCTTCCTTCAGGTGACCGCTATTTAATGTTTGTGAATCAGATGGCACTGATTGACTGCAACTTACAATCAAAGAACAAAACAATACAATCAACATCAGATTTTTAGCTTGCATCACCATCCCTCTCTATTTAATCTCAAAATTGAGTTTTTCGGTAAATAACGGGAGTATTTCCCTGATCTTCAATATCGTATCTTCCATTGATACAAAGGAATCGCCACCAGCTGCATTCCGGTGGCCGCCACCAGCAAAATAATGTGATGCAATCTCATTTACATGGAAATCACCTTTCGACCGGAAGGAAAGCCTGATCCTGTCAGCCCGCTGAACCATCATCACCGACATATTGATTGTTTTCATCGAAAGCGGGTAATTTACCAATCCTTCGGTGTCGCCCTGCTCGTATTGAAATTCTTCCAGTTCACTGATTGTCAGTGGTATCAGGGCTGTGTGATACTCCGGAAAAACAATCATTTTCCGGTAGATGGAATAGCCAAGCAGCCGCATCCGGCCTTCGGTGAAATTATCATAGATCAGCCGGTGTGCACGCTCTGCATCCAAACCCTTTTCGATCAGTCTGGCAATGATGACGTAAGTCTCTGGCCGGTTGCAGCTGAAACTTAAAGAACCGGTGTCGGTAATGATTCCAGTGTAAAGACTTTCAGCCGCCTGCAGATTGATTTTTTCCGTTAGGTTAAGCTGGCTAAGAAACTGATAAACAAGCTCCGAAGTTGATGAAAACTTTGTATCGTGAAATGCCTTTGAGAAACTTTCCAATTCGGGAACAGGGTGATGATCAATGAGAATTTTAAAAGCGGTGGCCTTTTTCAACGCCTCGCCCATTTCACCGAGACGCTTGGGCGCATTGTAATCAAGGCAGAAAATCAGGTCAGCCTTACTGAGAATGCCAGTTACAGCTACTCTGTCCTGATCAAAAAACAGGCATCTGTCACTGCCTTCGATCCAGTTGAGAAAAGCCGGAAAACGATTGGGAAAAAGCACACTGACATCGTGCCCCGACTGAACTAAAACGTGATAGAGCGCCAGCGACGATCCAACAGCATCCCCATCGGGGTTGTAGTGTGAGGTAATCGCAATGTTTATAGGGTTTTTGAGTAACTCGGCGAGTTTTTCAAGATCAGTCTGGCTCAATGATAGCTTTTGTTTGATTTCGATTCCCAGGTTATTTTAAACGGCTGCAAAACTAAAATAAAAAACCGTAAGCCGCTGTATTTTTTAAGTATGACTATTTTTGCCGCCAAATCAATCAACTATTATGAGAGGAAACATCACTTTTACAATGATCAAACCCACTGCCATGCGCAGGGGCTATGCAGGATACATCATCACCCGTATTCTTGAAGGCGGATTTGCAATCAAAGCCTTGAAAATGCTCAGACTCAGTAAAGATCAGGCCAGGGCATTCTATGCAGTTCACGAAGGGAAACCCTTTTATGATGGACTGGTAGAATTCATGTCGTCAGGTCCTATTATCGCCGCAATCCTCGAAAAAGAGAACGCTGTGGACGAATACCGTAAACTCATTGGCAATACAAATCCTGCAAATGCGGAGAAAGGAACCATCCGCTACGATTTCGGAACAAACATCCAGGAAAATGCCGTGCATGGATCCGACAGCGACCAGAATGCAATTATAGAAGCTAACTTCTTCTTTTCGCAGTTCGAGAGAGTCTAAGCATATCCTTTTCAGATAAATACCTCAGCTTAGGTAATTCATTGATTAAATTTCCGGAAGTGGAAATCATCAAATGATTGCTGACTGGTACAGGTATGTAATCAAGTCAAGTGTTTAAGCAAATAGAATGCTTTAATGCACTGATTTACAATGCTTTTTTTTGAGTAATTCTTAGTGCTTTCATACCTTCAAGGCTAAAGTCAAAAAAAGTTTCAGCCGGTTTCAATTTCTCATCATAGTAATTTTTTCAGCTACAGGTCAGCCTGCACCAATTCACTCTGCTTCAGCGTAATATTCGCTAAATGACTTATCGCTGTAGAAAAATACTATTTTGACCAGCTTTCTTTCGTCACTCCCGGATTTTGGTATAAAATCACTTGCCCGTTGGCCAAAACCAGGTTCTCTCCAATTACTTTCCTTCCTCCTATCCAACGCATTATGAGTAAATTCTGAAGGTTCTTCCCTTCTCCCTGAAATAATCTCTCCTTGCCGATCTGATTTCTGATTCTCAACCACTGCATTCTTACTCTCATTCAAATTAGCCTCCACAACTTCAAAGAGGTCTGTTTGCTTTGATGCACCTGTTACGGCCTTCTCAGCCGGGCTGAAATCCTTATTCATCGCTCCTTTGCCCATTAAAAGCCAATCGGTTCTGACTTCCGGAAACCGCCTCAGAACTTTCATTACCAGGTCAAGGCTGGGCTTGTTCCTGCCCGACATAATGTGCGAAATGTTGGACGGCTGCACATCAATAGCCTCTGCAAATTCGGCATTGCTCATCCCTTTCGTCGAAATTATCAAAGAAATCCTGTTTTGAATGTCATCCATAGCTCTTCAAATTTTTTACAAAAGTACATTTAATTTTGTTTACTTGTGTAATTCGCATGGATTTACAAATGTTTTTTATATTTACATATGTAATATTAAAACTATTAGTCAATAATATTTGTTTATTTAATTGAATATCAATATTTTAGTTAATTATCAAAAGCAAATGCTTTGATTAACTTTATGTCAATCCATACTTTCAATTTTGAATGTAATTAACGTTGATATTTATCTGATTTTGAATGTTAATAATGAGATTTAACCTTTTCAAAGCTCAACATTGGCCACATTTACATTTTTAATTGGTTTAAATTGTCATGATTTACATTATTTACATGGTTAGATTTGTAAATTCACATTTGTAATTACATTTGTAAATCAATTTTCCGGATATTGAAAGCAATTTCGGCTGCTTTTAAAATTGGTTCCCTCCCCCACTCCACCTAAAAATCTATTTTGTTGAATTTTTGAAATTTTCTCGTTTTCTCAGAAAAACCGGAAAAACCAATCAAAGTAAATCCGGGGTGTAAAATGCTTACTTTTGCGAATCAATCTGATAAATTTCTCCCTAAAGTAAAAAATGAAATATCTACTCAAAATTCTGGTCGTCTTTGTAGCCACAGCAATTTTTACTGCGTGTGGTTTGCGGAATGATCCAGAGGATGGAGCTTTATCCCGGCTGAAGGTTGTGACCACCACCACCATGCTCACCGACCTGGTTTACCAGCTTTGCGGCGATAGCGTGCAACTTACCGGGCTGATGGGCGCCGGCGTTGATCCTCACCTATACAAACCAACTGAAGGGGATGTTTTCCGGATTTATGACGCTGATGTTATTTTCTACAATGGCCTTCATCTGGAGGGAAGACTGGTTGACCTTTTCGGGAAGATGAAACAGCGGGGAATCAATGCGTTGAATATTGGAAACTCAATTAGCCAAGACCAGTTGATCAGGATTGATGACGAGGGCAAGTATTTTGATCCTCACATCTGGTTTAGCATAAATAACTGGAAATCAGCAGCTATTTTTGTTTCAAAATCTATTGCTGCTTTGGATGCGAAAAATGAAGAATATTACAGTGCAAGGCTGGCAAATTACCTGCAACAGCTTGATTCGCTTGAAGTTGAGAGCAGATTATTGTTAAACGAGGTCCCCCCTCCCCGGCGTGTGCTGATAACTGCGCACGATGCATTTGAGTATTTTGGAAGAGAATATGGGTTTGAAGTGATTGGTTTGCAGGGAATTAACACAGTATCGGAAGCCGGCGCCGGAAATGTTCGCCAGCTTGCCGACCTGATTGTCAAGAGGCAAATCCCGGCTGTGTTTGTCGAATCTTCAGTATCCGACCGGAATATCAGGGCGCTGGTGGAAGCCGTAAGGTCGAGAGGATTCACCATTCAACCTGGTGGAACGCTTTACTCTGATGCGCTGGGTTCGCCGGGAACCCCTGAAGGAACCTACACCGGCATGTACCTTCACAACGTGAAAACCATCCGCAATGCACTTAAATAACTGATAATCATGAATGAACCATTAGCTCTTCAGATTCACGATTTAACAGTGGCCTACAAATTCAAGCCCGTCCTCTGGGATATTGATCTTGATGTGCCGGCCGGCGTTATGATGGCCATTGTTGGTCCAAACGGCGCCGGCAAATCTACCTTAATCAAATCGGTACTTGGCATTATCAAACCCCTTGCGGGAACTGTAAAAATCTTTGGAGAGCCTTATCTTTCGGTCAGATCGCGCGTGGGATATGTTCCACAGAAAAGCAGTGTGGACTGGGATTTTCCGACCACTGTGCTTGATATTGTGCTGATGGGAACCTACGGAAAACTGGGATGGATAAGAAGACCGGGAATGCAGGAGAAGAAACTGGCGCTGAACGCCATTGAAAAGGTCGGGCTGGCAAGTTTTGCCAAACGACAGATCAACCAGCTTTCGGGAGGGCAGCAGCAGCGGGTTTTTCTTGCCAGAGCGCTGGTGCAGCAGGCTGATGTCTATTTTATGGATGAGCCTTTCCAGGGAGTGGACGCCACCACCGAAAAAGCCATCATCAACATTTTGAAAGAGTTAAAAGCCGCCAACAAGACGGTCATCACGGTTCATCATGATCTTCAAACGGTTACAGATTATTTCGATCATATGGTTTTTGTGAATGTGCGAAAAATTGCCGACGGTATGGTTGAGGAAGTATTTACCAACGAAAACCTTGAAAAGACATACGGTACTTCGTTTAATCTTGCCAAGTTACAGTAACTAATTAAATTACAATCATATAATTGCTTATCGAATCTCCTATGAACATTATCACCGACATCCTGAACGACTACACCATCCAGACTATAGTGATGGGCACAGGAGTTCTGGGCCTGGTGAGCGGTTTGATGGGAACCTGGGCGATTTTGCGGCGACAGAGCCTACTTGGGGATGCCGTGGCTCATGCATCGCTTCCCGGAATTGCATTGGCTTTTATGATCAGCGGGGTAAAAAATCCGATCTACTTCTTTGTCGGCGCGGCCATTGCAGGCTGGATAGCCACCGCATGGATCAGCAGCATTAACCAAAACACGCGCATCAAAAGCGACACTGCACTGGCAATTGTCCTGGCCGTATTTTTTGGATTCGGGATGGTGCTTATCACCTTTATCCAACGAATGCCCAACGCCAACCAGGCCGGACTGGAGTCGTTTCTGTTTGGCCAGGCTGCCACACTGCTACGTCAGGATGTAGTTACAATGGCAATCATTGCGGCGGTTACCTTTGTCATAGTTTCGCTGCTTTGGAAGGAGTTTAAGTTGCTGGCATTCGATTCTCAATTTGCCCAGACCATCGGATTCAACATCAAAATCCTTGACATTCTGCTCAATACATTGATTGTTGTGGCTATCGTTCTGGGATTGCAATCGGTGGGCGTGGTGCTGATGAGCGCACTGCTGATTGCCCCGGCCGCTGCAGCACGGCAATGGACAAACAAACTCGGAGTAATGGCTTTGCTGGCTGCGATATTTGGATTGCTGTCAGGACTGATTGGTACCGGAATATCTGCTTCAGGGGCGAACATTTCAACAGGCCCGGTTATCATCCTGGTTTCTGTTTTCATTGTGATCATCTCGTTCTTATTCGCTCCAAAGCGCGGACTGGTAGCCCAGTACTTTCTGACCCGAAAAAATAAAAAGCGGATTGTAAAAGAAACCATGCTGGTGAATCTTTTTGAAATTTGCCGGCAACATGATGACCCTCAACATCTTCACTCGGTGAATATTTTAAAACCTTTACCAGGTTACAACAAAGCCACTATGGATAAACTATCGGAGGAGGGTTTGATTCAACTTACCGGACGCAAACAGTGGTGCCTGACAGATAAAGGAATATCCAGCGCCCGCCGGATTTTAAGAAACGGAGGTGAGTCATGATCGGGCTGCAAATGGAAATCATAATTATTGCCGTGTTTGTAGCCATTTCGTGCGCAATTCCGGGTGTTTTCCTCGTTTTGCGTAAGATGAGCATGACCAGCGATGCCATCAGCCATGCCATCCTCCCGGGAATTGCCATCGGATTCATCGTTACACAAACCATCAACTCGCCACTGCTGATCGTGCTTGCCGCAGTAATGGGCGTGATAACCGTGGCGCTGACGGAAGCTGTAACAAACACCCGGCTGGTAAAAGAAGACACCGCAACCGGACTCGTTTTCCCGGCGCTCTTCAGCATCGGTGTGATTTTGATCTCCAAAAATGCGGGCAACATTCATATTGACACCGATTCGGTGCTGCTTGGCGAAATCGCTTTTGCTCCCTTCGACAGGCTGACGCTGAATGGAACAGATATCGGGCCGAAAAGTTTCTGGGTACTTGGCACCACCATTCTGGTCAATCTTCTTTTTGTCTGGTTATTTTTTAAAGAGCTGAAAATAAGCACTTTTGATGTAAATCTTGCAGCTACTTTCGGCTTTGTACCGGTGCTATTAAATTACCTTTTGATGAGTTTGGTTTCGGTAACCATAGTTGGCGCTTTCGAATCGGTGGGAGTTATTTTGGTAATTGCCCTGATGATTGCGCCGGCTGCCACAGCCTACCTGCTCACCAATAATCTGAAAACCATGATCTGGCTTTCGTTGCTTTTCGGTGTTATTGCCTCCTTATCAGGATATTGGATTGCCCGGTGGCTGGATGCTTCCATCGCCGGGGTAATGGCTACCATGTGTGGCATAATTTTCTTTCTGGTTTCTCTATTTGCTCCCGCAAACGGCCTGATTGCCAATATCAAACGCCGTCGCCGGCAAAAGGTGGAGTTTGCTCAGATGACCCTCGCCATGCACATTTACAACCACAGCAGCGAAACAGAAAACTTAGAAGAGCGGATGAAAGGAAAGTTGATATACCACCTCGGCTGGAATCAGCCATTTATCGAAAAAATCGTCAGGCGCTCGGTAAATTCGGGAATTATAGTTGTGGATAATGACCTAATTTCGCTAACCGAAAAAGGCCGTGGATTCGCCGAAGCCGCCAATATGCTGATCAGTTCGAAATATCATCCGGGATTTGAGAGGCTTCGGAATGAGTTTTCTGTTTTTACCGAGAATTAAGTTTTTTAATTTCCCGATCCTCAACTATCCTACGATCCGCTGCTGCCCAATTCAGTGCGTCCAATTCGCCGGCTTCGAGCCAGCAAAGGGCGGCATGATCTTTTAAGCGGATTTCTCCCGCATCTATCCGGCAGATGAAAGGATGCAGGCGGATTGATTTGTCGGGGTAATGATGCTCAACCGGTGTTAACTTACGAAGGACAACCACCTGAATCTCCAATTCCTCAAAAATCTCTCTGACAATGCACTCTTCGGCAGATTCTTCCGGTTCGATTTTGCCACCCGGAAATTCCCAGAACCCTTCAAGATGGCCTCCCCTGCCCCGCTGCGTGGCGAGTATTTTATTCTCCCTGAAAATGATCGCGCAGGTTACATCAATCATTTTCTTCTGATTAAAGTTCGGGCTTTTTCGGCAATGTGGAAAGCCGTGAGTCCATATTTTACCATTAATTCGCCCGGCTGACCTGATTCGCCAAAACAATCGGGCATTCCGACAAAATCCATGGGCGCCGGGTGATTTTTCACAACCACTTCGGCCACGGCGCTGCCAAAGCCTGCATTCACCTGATGCTCTTCGGTTGTGAGGATGGCGCCGGTTTCACGGGCAGCAGCTATGATGATTTCTTCATCTAATGGCTTGATTGTGTGAATATTGATCACCCGGGCACGAATGTTCTCTTTTTCAAGAAGATAAGCAGCCTGAAGCGCTTCCCACGTCAAGTGGCCGGTGGCAATAATGGCCAGATCACTTCCATCCTTGAGCAGTTGCCCTTTTTCGATCTCCAGCTCCTGGTTTTCGTCGGTAAAATCGGGAACGGCTTCGCGGCCATACCGAATGTAAACGGGTCCCGGAAGCTCAAGGATTGCCCTCTTAGTCAGCAGTTTGGCCTGTGTAGCATCGCAGGGCGACAAAACGGTCATATTGGGCAACACCCGCATGATGGCGATATCCTCCAAAGCCTGGTGCGTTGCACCATCCGGCCCGACTGAAATACCTGCATGGGCGCCGCCAATGATAACATGCACATTGTTGTAGCAAACCGAAATCCTGATCTGGTCAGTGGTTCTTAGCGCAGAGAAAACGCCGTAGGTCGAAAATACCGGAATTTTGCCTGAGAGCGCCAGCCCGGCGGCAACAGCCACACAGTTCTGTTCGGCTATGCCCAGCGAGAAAAACCTCTCAGGAAAGGCATCCCTGAAGAGGTCGAGGCTGACGGAAGCGGTGATGTCGGCGCCAATCCCAACTACCTCGGGATTCTCCCGTGCTGCTGCCAATACTCCCTGACCAAAACCAACCTTTGTGGCGATATCGGATCTTTTCCTGATCATTTTATTTAGCTGTAAATTCATGCCTTACCTCCAACCAACCGGGATACATAATGGTTTGCTGGCCAACCATCAACGAGGGTTTCAGTTTAACCATCACGCGGGTGGATTTGCCCGAACCATCCACCAAACCCAGTGCAGTGCTGATTATCTTGTCTTTACTCTCGCCTTTTAAAACCTCTGCAAGGTTGAAACCGATCTGAACCGGCAGATTTCCGGTTTCGCCTGCTCCGGTAACAAATCGCTCATTCACAGCCCCTTCGAGCATCTGCATATCGTCAATAAAAAGAATCCAGTCGAGGCGGTTCATCGAGGCAGGCTGGTTGTTTGGATTTTTTACCTCCAGGTTGAGGTTGAAATCTAACGGAAGTTGGTTGCTCAACCATGCGTTGGTAATGATCAGTGCATCCAGCGGATTAATATCAGAGATTTTTTTGACGCCGGAAACGTTCACACCAGCCAGTTGAATGTCGCTGATAGTGTTGATTCTGAATTCGCATTTCGTCAACATTTGCATGCCTTCAACCTGCTTAAGTACGTCGCAGCCAGTCAGCATCACTGCCGCAGCAAACAATATAATTACCTTCATTTTCATGATCGGTTTCGTTGTATTATTCGATGTCATTATTTTCAAGGATGGCAACGAATCTTGCGGCATCTTCGGCTGAAGGCGCTTTTCCGTGCCAGCGGTAATCTCCTTCAATCTCCGGAATCCCTTTGCTCATCAGGGTATGGGCAATGATAACCGTAGGTTTTCCACGCCAATTTCTTGCTTTGGCAAAAGCCTCCAATAGCTCTGGAATTGAATTTCCGTCACATTCGGTTACGTTCCATCCAAATGACTTCCATTTATTGGCAAGCGGCTC
The DNA here is from genome assembly GCA_036794825.1 of Bacteroidales bacterium. GTDB lineage: Bacteria > Bacteroidota > Bacteroidia > Bacteroidales > 4484-276 > RZYY01. The sequence continues at coordinate 40,424 of DAIRGA010000007.1, forward strand.
AATTTCCATCACATCGCTCACTTTGCCATCAATCTGAACCCGGTTTCGGTCAACGATGGCCAAAAGATTGTCCAACCTGTGATGTGCTGCACTCATGGCAGCCTCCCACACCGAACCTTCCTGCAGTTCGCCATCGCCCAGCACGGCAAAAACCCTGCGGTGGTTATTATCCATCTTATCGGCCAGCGCCATTCCTACCGCCACCGACAACCCCTGCCCGAGCGATCCTGCCGATAGCTCAAGACCCGGCAAATGATGATCCCGTCCGGGATGCCCCTGCAGGCGGGAGCCCAGTTTTCTCAATGTCAGCAATTCTTCTCTCTCAAAATAACCTGCATTGGCCAGTGCAGCATAAAGAACCGGCGCCACATGTCCGATGGATAGCACCAGACGATCCCGTTCGGGCCAGTCCGGGTTGGCCGGGTTGTGCTTCATTTCGTTGAAATAGAGCACAGTGAAAACATCCGCCAGGCCAAGACTTCCGCCAAGATGCCCGCTGCCAGCAGCAGCAAGACTCCATATAACATCTTTCCTGATCTTGTTCGCGATGATTTTCAATTCCTTTAATGATGATCTCTTTTCCAAAATTCAATCTACTTTGAGATTGCGAAAGTAAAATAATCCTTTCGTTCACTCACGAAATTTAGAATTGTTCCAAACATTTTTCTGCTTTCCTTTGCATAAAAATATGTTTTACCATGAATCAAAATTTTATGAAAACGATCATCGCGATTTTTTTGGGAATCTTTCTGTCAGCCCCGCTTTTTAGCCAGTCAACAGATATTGTTTACAAGTCCAAAGGCAAGAACAGTTATTCGGTTCGGGTCTTTTTTTCGGATAAAAAAGGCGGAGACCAGGTTAATCCTGATGACTTTCGTGCCGGTGAGCAGGTATTTTTTACCATTGTTCCCACCGAATTGAGTGAAAGAGAATACTTTAAATCCAGTGACCTCGAGGACTATTTCTTCCAGATCAGGCTGATGCAGGAGGGCAATATACTGACCCCCGTTGCCGCTCCGGCACCGCTTACCAGCCAGGACGGTAAAATAATGAAGTATGTGCTTACCTACCCGAAAGCCCAGCTTGTGCTTTTCAAGGAGTTTTCGTTTATCAGCCCGGTTGACACTTCCGAAGCCATAAAACTCACCGATGAATATTACAATCAGTTCAAACACTACAAAACCATTTATGAAGAGGGTTACAACCTCTCTCACGACCGGAAATTTGTGGAGTCGTTCAACGTGTTGTATCCTGTGGTTCAGGCTGCTGAAATTGTTGAGGAGGTTAAATACTATACTTTTTACAACCACCTGAGCGATATACTGATGGAGAGAGCCATTCGCGGTCATGCCGACAGCCTTGCGAAGGTTTACCTGATTCACAGCAACCGTTTCAGAAAAGATTATGAGTATTCCGAGCTCTTGCTCTGCGATTCGGTACAAAGTAAACTGGAGAAGGATTTCGTCATCTTTGAGCCCTATATGAAGTTGGATTTTCCGAAATGTGCATCGCTGAGAGCCGATTATGAGCGGATGAAAAAGGAAATGAATACCGTCAAAGCAGAAAATTTCGATCTCTTTAAACAGAAGAAGCTCAGCTTTTTCCAGAACAGCAACTATGGCGACTTTAAGTTTGGCTTTTACATCGATGTGATTGCACGGCTGGTCACCTACCGCGAAACCTTCGTTAAGATGAATGGGCTCGATGTGATTGATCTGAAGCTGCTCAGCAAAATGCCCGATAAAAAAACAAAACTGGAAATTACCGACTGGATAAGCGATTTTACCATTATTGTAAACCTGATAAATGACGATATTAAACACCATCATTATATCTTCAGCGACTCAGTGATGAGCAACCTTTTCAACCTTCACGACCGGCACCCACAGCCCTATTATGAAATTTTCAGAGCCTTCAACACACTCTCCCGCGACCCGGAAACATTCAGGTACAACCTCAACGAAGCGCTCTTACACTGCAGCGACAGTTTCCTGATCGAAAACCTCGAAAAATGGATGCTATGCAGCATGATAACCGACGAAACCACCAGTCCTAAACTGCTCGAAAATATCAACAACGGGATAAAACTTATCAATACAAAGAAATGGAAAGAGGCTGCACAGGTTTTCGATATCATCACCATGCAGGCCAGTTCGCTGGCGATGCCGTGGTACTATTCCGGACTGATTGCCTGGGAAAACGACGAAAAACATGTGGCACAGAACAGGTTCGACATGGCGCTTAAGCAATATCCCAATTACATAGCGCCACGGATCTACATCTTCAACGATCTCTATGAGAAAAGTGATTATGACCAGCTTCTGGCGAAAATCAACCTCGCAATCGAATCGCAGAATCTTTGGATTTACCAGTACTGGAAAGCTAAAACCCTGTATGCCAAAAAGCAATACCGCGAAGCAATCACCTGCCTGAAAGAGAGTTGTATGCCATTGAATGTTTATGAGGTCGAAGCCTGGTTTTTACTCGGCGATATCTACTACGACATGAAAGACCCCAAAAGCGCACGGGAGGCCTACCAACAGACGCAGGTCATCAATCCCTACGACTACGAGAAATACAATCGCATAATGACCGAGAAATTCTGATTCACGGGTATCAGGATTAAACCCTAGTGTAAATGCTATTTGCTGAAAAAATAGATCTCCTTCAGCGACTTCACCGAGCGGTCAGCATAGAACTCGCCAGGATGAAAAATCCTGTAAAATCCGCCATCCTGAACATCCTCCGGAATAGCAAGTATAGGCGAAACCTGGTCGGTACGGTTGAACAGTTCACTAAAGCTATACACCGTCCGGTATCCATCCAGTCCGACAAAGCAAACCAGTCCATGGCGGATGTTTTCAGCATTAAAAAATTCCATTTTGCCAGTAAACAGCATCGAAAGCTCAGGTCCGCGGAAATATTTCGCCGGATGATTACCCATTCCCATACCATAAAAACTTGAGTAATAGGTGCGATAGAGCGTTGTATCGGCAAGGGGGCTGATGGTAAAACCATCGCCATCCTTTAACACCACATTGATTTCGGGACTGTACATCGGTTTCATGCCTTTCTGAATGTCATACTCCTTCTCGTCAAAAGTTCTGACGGAAATTTTCACAGGATTATCCAGCATCCTGTTGGCAAAAAGGTCGTTGGCACAAACCATCTTCCAGTTCTTTCCTACCGGATAATCCACCTCTTTCTTGTAAGGAACAATTGGCGCCATCTCGGTGGCAATCAATATCTGATGAGGAATGTTGGTATGAAAAATTTCCGACCAGCTAAAAACCACCGTTTCACCGGCAGCATTTTCGATGATGACATACAGATCAATTGCCGGATGAAAAGTTTCCTTATTCTTTTTGTCATGATTGTAAGGGTGCAAAAGGTCAAACAATGAGTAGCCACGGTAGCGGTATGCACCGATAAAATTGATTCCGGTTTCGTTGTCGTAGAGAGCCTCTTTCACCATCACTTCACGTTTGTAAAAATCATCCAGGTTCACTTTTCCCGGTTCTTTCACTTCACCTTCAACGGACAATTCGCCCACCTGCAGACTCACCTCTTCGGTTTGGTGAAACAAACTGTTTCCGTTTTGTGCCATGGGTTTTGTGGCGCCAGACAAAGCATCAGGGCTCCATTTGCACGACGTCATCAGTCCTAAAGCGCCCACGAGGATCACAACTTTGAAAATCTTTCTCATCTTGAATTTTGTTTTACAGTTAACGATGTGTATTTTTTGCAAGTCGCAAAGATCAATCAATTTTTTAAACCAGGTTCGTTAGGGAGGTTATTTGAAATCTTTCTAAATTTTGCTTTCAAAATTATGATTGGGTTAAGAAACCGGGCTCTATGAAACTAATTTTCTCTACTTTTGGTCAAAATTCAAAATCAGCTATGGCGCGTGCAAGGCTAAGGTATAAATTCTGGATAGAAACAGAAGACGATGTAAGTTTGCTTGGTGAAGGAAAATGGCTTTTGCTGAAAGCTATCCGCGATGCCGGATCGCTGAAAGCCGCTGTGGATCAGATGGGTTATGCCTACCGCCAGACCTGGGACAACCTGAAAATAATAGAAGAAAAGTTGGGTTTTGCCCTCATCGAAAAGTCGCGCGGCGGCGCTTCAGGTGGTCAAACCGTGCTCACTGCCAAAGGTGAAGAACTCGTCTCCTTTTTCGAAAAACTCTATCACCAGGTTGATCCCTCCATTCAGCAGCACCTGACAACCCTCCAGGATGAGCTGAACCAAATTATTTCATCAAAATAATTTTTTTATCCGGCGATATGCTATTTTTGCAACTCGAATTTAATTCAAGTTCTTACTTATTTACTAATCAATTTTTGGTATGAAAAAATGTAGTTTTACTCTGTTAATTCTTACTTTTATGCTGATTAACAATGCCTTAACAGGGCAATCAGTATTCAAAGGAAAAGTCTTCAGCGCTGAAAACAATGCACCACTCAGCGGAGCCAACGTGGTGGCCGAAGGCACTTCCAAAGCAACCACCACCAACGAACAAGGGCTTTTCGAACTTTCGTTTGACAAGGCCCAACCCATCAAACTGATAATCAGTTACAAAGGTTTCAACACCTTTAGCAAAGATTTCGCTGAGGCTGATTTTGGTAAACTCCAGGAAATTGGCCTGACTTTCCAGATTCTGCAGCTCGAAGAGGTAGTTGTGTCAACCACCAGAAGCCGCCAGACACTGATGGAGTATCCAACCCGGATTGATGTGCTTAACAATCAGCGGATAAAATCAATTCCTGCCCTTGCGGTTGATGAATATTTGAGGTCGGTTCCCGGAGTGTCGGTGAGCAGAGGAGCATCCATTTTCGGCTCTTCCACAGTTTCGCTCAGGGGCATGGGAAGCGAGCAGGGCCGGACGCTGGTTCTGGTTGATGGTGTACCGGTGAACAAATCTGATGGCGGTAGCGTAAACTGGAACATGCTGAGCGTGAACGACGTGCAGAAGGTTGAAGTGCTTAAAGGACCAGGATCTTCCATCTACGGCGGGAATGCCATGGGTGGGATCATCAATATGATTACACCGGTTCCGGAGAAAAAATTCCAGGGCAACATCAGCCAGAGCTACGGCACTTTTAATACGCTGCAGACTATGGCCGGGATTTCGGGTAAAAAGGAAAAGATTTTCTGGGGGCTGAATGGTATGTACCGCACCAGCGATGGCTATGTAACCACTCCCGCCGACGAAATTGATGAATATACAGTTCCCTCTTTCCTCGACGAGTACCAGCTTGCCGGACGTTTCGGCTACATGTTTTCATCGGATCAGATCCTCGAAGTAAGCGGAGGCTATTACTCCGGAAAACGCGGAACCGGCCAGAACTACTCGGATGGAGATTTTACCAACGTTTCAGAAGCTTCGGAAGATGGCGCCTACAATACGTACAGCAATACGAACGCGAAAGTGGCATACCGCAAAAGCTTCGAAAACGGGTCACAGCTGAATACCACCCTCTATGGACAGAGAGAAAATTATCAGAATATCAGAGAGAGTTACCGCAATAATAAAATTACACGTTACGACGTGGAATCCCTAAGGGACGATGTCGGATTTCTCTCGACCTATGCATTTACAATTGGAAAATCTCACTCCTTCACCACCGGACTTGATCTGAAAAACGGCGCCGTGGACGGGCAGGATATCTATGTAACTTCAACAGATAAAGTGATTAACCGCGGAAAAATGTTCCAGACGGGTATTTTTGCACAGGATGAATTCAGAATTAAAGAGACTCCATGGCGCATTCTGGCCGGTATCAGGTTCGACTTAGCCAACTTCTACGACGGCTCATTCATAGTTGAAGACCCAACCAACGAAACGAGTTTTCTGCAGGATTTTGCCGGCGATCTGGATGATGCCCAGTTCAACTCGTTCAGTCCCCGTTTGTCGCTGCAGTACCATATTCCTGAAAAATACAGAATTTACGGCGGCTACAGCCGTGGCTTCAGGCCTCCGGTACTTGATGATATGTGCCGCACAGGAAGGATTTCGGGTGGGATGAAAATTGCCAACCCTGATCTGAAACCTGAATACCTCGACAATTTCGAAATTGGCGCTGACATTTTCGGAAACAAATACGTTACCATCTCGCCTTCAGTCTATTATTCCATCGGCACCGATTACCATGCCTACATCTCCACCGGCGACTCGCTGATGATGAGCGGCAGAATGCGTCCGATACGGATAAAGGATAACATCGGAAAAGTAAATATCCTTGGCGCTGAACTTGCTGTGAATGTGCAAATTACCGAAAACATCCTCTTCACCGCTGCCTACAGTCGCATCGAAACCGAAATCGTTGAGTTTAAAACGCTGAATGCTGAAATTGATGATGACCTCGTTGGAAATGAACTGGTTTACCAGCCTAAGGATCTGCTGAACTGTTCATTCACCTGGAGAAACCGGATTGTGAATTTCTTTATTTCGTACGACTACAAAGGCTACCAGTGGCTTAACGAAACCAATACCGAGAAAATCGAAGCCTATAGTAATATAGATATGCAGCTCTGGCGCGACATTTACCGCGGTTTATCGGCCTCGGTAAAGGTGAGCAACCTGCTTGACGACGATTATATTGATTCCCGTAACCTGATTTCCCCCGGCCGGATGGTTACAGCCGAGCTGAGGTATTCATTCTGAAAGACCGCTGCTTAACGCAGTTGCAGAGCCTGCTGAAAAGTTGTCGTTCCGGCCTCCGGAAAACAACTCAACGGCGGGCTTTCTTTTTTTGACTATCGAGGGAGTGTTCGTTTTTTTTCACCACATCAGGCACAGTAGGACACAATAGAATAAGCTGCCGCAAAAACAAGGGCTGCATAACCAAGGAGATCTCAATTTAAAGAAAAGGAAGATTCTCTCTCAGCTGATTTCAAATCAAAAAGTCGGCAGTCAGCAGGCGGCAGTCGGCAGTATCACTCCACATTTACCCATCTCCCCATTCCCCCCTCTCCCCTATTGTGCCCTATTGTGCCTATTGTGGTTAATTTCTTCAGCAATAGCACAAGCCTACTTCCTCTTTTTGAACTCCAATTCGGTGAAATCAAAATCAGGATTGGGAACATCAATTTTCATTTCGGCCACTTTGCCGTCGCTGCCGAGGACAAAAGTGCAAAACCCGGGTGGCAGCGAAGGGAACTTTTCGAATGTAATCTCAAAAGTATCGAAGTGCCAGTGTTTTAAGGTTCCGATGAATAGCGGCGCCGGCTCCATCTGCACCATAAGCTGACCATTTTCAATTTTCACAACGGCATTTCCAAACATTTCGCCGCCGTAAACTCCGGTGTAATTTTCGGGAGGCAACGAGGGTTTCGAGTCCTTCACCCGCGCCTCCAACTGTTTGGCTTTGGCTTCAAGGTCGGCCTGTTTGCGCTTGTTCATCCGTTCGAGCATTATGGCGCTCCAGTCTTTCTCTTCGCCACCCAGGAAAACATCGAGCGTCTTGTACATCAGCGGGTAATAAAGACTTGAGTTCTTGTTGGTCAGAATCACAAAACCGAGGTTCTCTTCCGGAATCATGCAGGTTTGCGAGATCATCCCATCGTAGCCGCCGTTGTGTTCCACAATCATTTTTCCCTGATAATTCCATAATCCCCATCCGAGGCCATACGAGCGGAAGGTGGTGGTAGGCATGTTGGTCTCCATGAATGGCGAAATGCCGAGCACGGTTTGCGAAGTCCACATTTCGCGGCTTCTGGCGGGGGTAAATATCGTGTCGCCGTTCCAGATGCCGCGGTTCAACTGCAGCATCAGCCAACTGGAAACCTCGTTAACGCTCGAAATCACCGAACCCGCCGGCCCCATATTGTCCCAGTTCAGGTATTCGATGGCGATAACTTCGTCGTTAAAATCGGTGTGCGGAGTGGCTACATTGCTCATTCCGCTGAGGTCGTTGGTGGAGAGTACGGTGCGTTTCATACCCAGCGGAAGCAGAAACTCGTCTTTTACAAACTGCTCCCAGCTTTTACCGGTAACGGCAGCAACGACCTCGCCGGCAGCCATATACATGATGTTGGAGTAGCCGAAGCGCTCCCTGAATCCGAAAGTGGGTTTCAGGTGTCTGGCTCGTCTGATCACCTCTTCGCGCGAGTAGAGGGTTCCATACCACAGCAGGTCGCCGCTGAAGGTCTCCAGCCCCGATCGGTGCGTCAGCAGGTCGCGGATGGTCATGTTTTCGGTCACATAAGGATCGTAGAGTTTGAAGTATGGCAGGTACTTCGTCACTTTGTCGTCCCACGAAATTTTCTTTTGGTCAACCAGAATAGCCAGCGCAGCCGCAGTAAATGCCTTGGTGTTGGAAGCGATTGGGAAAAGCGTTTCGCTGTCCACAGGCTTCTTCGTCCTCACGTCCGATACGCCAAACCCTTTGGCAAAGATGATTTTGCCGTCCTTGACGATGGCAATGGCCATGCCCGGAACCTGCCAGTCGGTCAGTGCTCGGGAGTAATACTCTTCGAGCTGGGCGAGTTGCGAATCATAGCTTTGCCCCTGCGCAAGAGGCACTATAACTAAAAGGTGTACCAGCAGCAGCCATCCCAGGCGAAAACCGGTTTTTGATTTCATAGAATTTTGATTTGGTTAAAACATTACCGTTACAATTTGAAGGGCAAAATTAGGCCAAATGCGCCAATTACAGAGTCCGGCGGCATCGAAAAGTTTACGGAAGGCATGTCATCCCCGCATGATTATTAGCCACGAAAGGGAAGCCTGCCCTGAAGGGAAGCCTGCCCTGAAGGGAAGCCTGCCCTGAAGGGAAGCCAGCCCTGAAGGGGATGGCAGCCCTGAATCAGCGAGCAGTTTTGCTGGGGCTAAAGGCATCTCTAAGAAAGCTGCAGGGAATCCATCCCCGCCTCTTCATCCTTCAGCGTTGGGCATGCATTGAGGGCTGGCTTCCCTCATTTAGCACCAGCCAGAAAACTCATAATGTTGAAAATCTATTTTTGGAGTTTTCTGGCTGGCTCTTTTTAGCATTTGTAAAGTATTAGCATCTCGAAAAAAGAGTATTAGCATCTTTTTTCCAGAGATAAGATGTGCAATTTTTGACTTACCTGATGATGACCTGAAAAGCAGCCAGAAATGCCCTGAACTCACTTAATATCAATTATTAACCAACGTAAAGCGGCAACTTTTGGAAAGGCGGGATGTGCTATTTTGCCAATGGAAATGAGAAAGTAAAAAGCCGTAATCCGCTGATGCTGTTTTGATTGGATAAAAATATTTTGTTAAAAATGTTGGTAAAGTAACCACAATGGCTATTTTTGCCTCATGGATTAGCGCTGAAAAGAAGCAAGTCTGAGTTCATTTATTATTAAACTTTTAAAAACCCAATTAGTTTGAGTGTAAAGTACAAAACAATCGCACGCAAGAACCTGCTAAAGCCGACCGAACCGGTAAAGTATTATGCCATTTCCAGCGCATCGGGCAAGACCGGTATTGACAAGCTCTCGCGGCTGATTGCCAACAACAGCACCGTGAGTCGCACCGATGTGTACAAGCCGGGTTCGTTTTCCGTTAACGTGAAAAGCGACGCAGCCGAAACCGCCGATGCCGTTACCGCAGCCACCATCACAGGAGCAAAGATCGTTTACCGCCCCGGCGGCGAACTCAAAAACATGCTCAAAACCCTTAAATTTGAGAAGAAGGCATGATGAACCTGCATCGCACTTGCGAATTAAAATATGATAAAAACTATACAATACATACCAAAACTGGTAGCGATAGTATGATTTTATCATACATACAAACGATTGGCAACAACCTTAAGACAAGTAGAAAATAATATCCAAAATACATTTCACGTCTATTAACAAACAAAATATTGAAAAAAATGGAAGAGAAAACTCAAAATCAATTATTGGAAGAAATTTATAACAAACACATAAAAGAGTATTCCGAATTTATAAAAATTTCTTTTCAAGACTTAGTTTCTCTATCTAGGAATGAGAAAGATGTATTTCTAGATTTATATTACAACAGAGATACTGAAACAAATGAGATGAAAAGTATTTTAAAGAATGTACGAAATAGAGGAAATAATATTTTGATCATGGGCGATGCTGGATCAGGAAAAAGTAGCTTCATGTATAAAGTCTTCTATGAAATAGAACTACTTACAGATTATCAACTCTATCCGATTATTGTCGATTATCAAGAATCTGTTGACATTGATCACTTGTTTAAAACATTTATAGATAATATGATTACATATTTTAATGTAATGGAGCGCCCATGCAACCAAACTAAAGATAACACAAACGAGAATATTACTCATAACATACATTTGCTTAAAACTCACTTAGCAACACAAAAAACTACGGACTTAGTAAAGCATCTTGTCATACTTCTTGATGATTTTGACTATGTTGAACAGCATCACTTATTTGATTTACTAGAATTGTTTATGGGATTCGGGGTTCATCCTAATGCAACTTTAGTATTGGCAGTCCGGCCACCCCTTTTTACCGCAATAAATGAATATGATAATAGGTTTGCTAAAAACTTTACAAGGGATGTACATAAGATTGAACTTTCTAGATTGGACGTTAAAAGACTTATATCAAAAAGATTAGCTATAATTTTAATTGAAAACCAAAAAAAACATGGACTTACAAAATGGTGGGAAAGAATTTCTGGAAAGGAAAGTCCATATTTGAAACTCCTGAAAAAAATGGGTATTGAAAATATTGAAGATTTGAATAAGATTTCTATTCCATTTACAGATCTCTACCTTAACTTTATTAGATGTATTACTGATAGTAATATCAGGGAGATATTTGAGATTGTTCATGATAGTTTAATTTATGTTCTATCGAACTATAATAAACTGGATACCGTTATTGAATTAGATGATCTTGAACATGTTGAAAAGAAAGAAATTCCAATGGAAGCTGCAATGAAGCTTTTTTATGATAACGAAAATGCAACCTTTAAGATTATAAATATTAATAAATATCGTGCGAGAAAAACAAATAATTCATTGTTTTACAACACAATGGAAGGTGTAAAACTATATGGAGAATTGCATGAAACTTTTTATGAAGCAATGACAAGATTAGGTCATTCAAAGAAAGACGTCGATTGGGCAATCACAAAACTTAAATCACCTGAGTACAAATTGATTTCTGCAAGTAAAATAATCCCATCATCAGTAAAAACTAAAGTGGATAAATACCCAGAATATAAAATCAGTAAAAAAGGGGACTATTATCTAACCAATCTCTGTTATTGGAAGGAATTTATTAGTAGGTGTGGCCCTTTTGGCACCTCATTAAGTGAAATCATTAAAAAATAAATTTGATATGTTAACAATACTTCAAATGGAAATAAATGACCTTTGTGGGGTGTTTCTACTTTACAAAAGGAATCGAATAAGAGTTTTTGAGATTTTGTCATTTCTCAAATATAAAGAACCTATTCTTTTTAAAGATTTAACTTTTTATGAAGTTCGGGTGGTCCTAAAGAGACTTTTCCCATGTCATCGAAATAATAAAATTCGCACTAAATACTTCAAGATAAGTAAAAAGAAGATGTATTTTAACATTAGCTCTAATAGCCTTATATACAGACCTGTAGAATCAATTAATATCAAAATATATGGAACTGATGAAAAGTATTTTAAGAAAAGCTAACCAACCAAGTTGTTATTTCTTTCAAAAAGACAATTGCATATTAAGTAGAAAACACTGCTTATGTTGCAATTTAAAGGTTAAAAAAATTGAAGGAATTGACAAGCCAGAGCAATACTTGTCTTTTGTAGTGACACGTAACACGAATAGTAGGAATTTCTACTTTGCTTTTTTTGCATTTATATTTTCATTACTGACCCTTCTGATAAAACTTTATGAATTAATGATAAGTCCCGTTCCAAAATAAAATAGTAAATAAAGGCAGTTGCCAACAGCACCTACCCAAAAGTGGCGGCTCATTGGTTAAATCAAGCTTTGTGCTTCTATCAAAGTTTGTGATAAACTGACAGTGAATCGCTTCGAAATCGCCACCTTCGGGTAGCTGCAAAACGTTAGCACCAAAATCCAAACCCACTAACGACCGATCTTCTTCGCTCAATTGCAATGCGATACTTCTCAAAACCAGAAACAAGGCTATTACCACCACTCCCCCCGAAAAAAGCATCTTTAGCTCCTGAAAAGTAAAGCCGGTTGCAGTTGATGGCATAAGCACTGAAACCCCGCCAGGCTAGGAACCAGCCGTCAATCACCTGCTGGCTGCCTAACCGCCGAGCAGCTTTACCGAGAACATCCATTGCCCGCGGTGTTTTTGGCCGGGTTCGAAGAGTTCGGCGTAGCCTGCCGACCAGGTGGTTTTGAGGTAGGAGAACATCACCACTTCCACGTCCATCTGAATGCCGGCATTGAAGATGTTGCGGATGCCCTGGTCGCCGATCACATCGGTGATTACGTGGGTGCCGAAGAGCGAGGTGGAGATAAATGTCGGGTAGAACCAGGTGGCGCCCACATCGCGGATGCGGATGGGTTTCAGGTTCAGCTCGCCGATGGTACGGATGTAGTTGTTGGCGCTGATCTCGTCAATTTCGGCGCCGGGGAAAGCCATTTCGTTGCGGTATTGGCGGGTATCCTGCCAGTCCACCCAGTTGTTGCGGAAACCGCCCAGGTAGAAGAAGGAGAGCGAGGAGAGCGGATCGCCGAATGATTTGCCGATGCTGTTGCGCAGCCAGAAGCTGGTGTTGCGTATTCCGGGTACCAGGAAACCGAAGTCCTGGTTGGAGGTGAGCGAGGGAAATAGTCCGCCGTCGGCAAGGTAGGTGGTGGCCGACACCGCCCACTTGTAGCCTTTCTCATCGTCAATTCCACCGAGGGTCTTTCTGGTTTTCGACATTTTGAAGCCAACCGATCCGGCCTGAAAGCTGCGGATGGGCGATTCGACGTTTTGGTGCTGGGGTAGCACTTCGAGGTCTCCAAAGGTCATCAGTCCGAAGTTGTACGACCATTTATACGGATCGCGCAACATGAAGGGGCGTTCGTGAAATATCCCGATGCTGTAACCGGCACGGCTCCGTTTGGTGGGGCCGAAGATGTCGTAGAAATCGGTTTTGTTCCATGTGGAGGTGAGTTTCCAGTTCCAGTAGCTCCATTCGAGCTGGGCATGGAATTTCTGTTTGTCGGGGTAGTTGCTCCACGGCGAGGTGGCCAGCAGCAGGTCAATCTGGCTGAGGGCGACGGGGTCGCGCCACTGCATACGGTAGCCGAGCGCCAGTGTGTTTTTGTAGCCGGCGATGTCGGGCCAGGCGTTCACCAGCATCATCTCTTTCAGCGGTTTATAGGTTGATTCGCGGATGCGGGTGGTGTCGAGCGGTGCGGGCGGCGGCAGCGACCAGTCCACCACTTCGGGGTTTCGCTCCACTACCCTGTTGCCAAGGAACTCGATGGCGTTGGCATCGTCAAGTACCTGTATCGGAATGCGGCACGGGAGCATTCCATCGCGGTAAAACCGGAGCGCCAGCAGCGAGTCGGGGTGGTATTGCAGTGGCATGAAGAAGCCGGTTTCGGTGTTGGTGAGCAGTTCCATTTCACCATCCTCCACTCCTACCCGCCAGATGTTGGAAACCCCGGTGTAGTAAGAGGTACCGGTGAGGTAGCGGTTGTCGGGCGAAAATTTGAACTGCGCAAGGGTGTTGTCTTCCATCAGATGCACGGAGCGGTACTTCTGGTTTCCGGCCTCCAGCGCGGCAATTTCGAAAATCACCAGTTCCATTTCACCCCTTATGCCAGACAGAGAGGCGGAGAGCAGTTTGCCATCCGCAGAAATATCAAGGTCGAAAACGGCTTTTCCAAAGGGAGAAACGAACATTGGGAGTGCCTCACTGTATGGCGGCGGTATCTTGACAAGTGTGGAGTAGCCGTTGTCGAGCCGCACCCCCCAGAGGCTTCTGTCGGCGGGGTTGAAGACGAGGTCGCCGGTGCGTGAATATTCGATAAGGCGGGATTTCTTTCCACTTTCGGCATCAATCATCACCAGGCTGCGGTACCTGTTGTTCTGCTCGCTGATGAAGATGCGGTTACTGTCGGGGTCGTAGGCCAGGTGGGTAGAGTAATACAATGCCGGCGAATCAAGCGTTGCCACTTTGCGGATTTCTCCCGAATAGATATCAATCTCAACAACCTGCGAAATGATGCCAGGGTGATTGACAGAGCAGTAGATTTTCCCGGTTTTTGGATTGAGCCTGTAAGTTGAGGTGCTTCCCAACGGCTCATTGGTAACCGGAACATAAGGTGTGATGGGAATTTCGGTTATACGGGCGATGTTCTGCTGCTGGAATTGCCGTTCAAATTCAATCCATTCCTGCCAGGCCTGGTTTACCGTTTTACCATAAACTTTTTTGAACTGGCTGCCATAGAAGGCTTTGCTGTCTTCCGAGCGCAGGTAAAAATCGCGCAGTTTACCCACACCGTATTCGCTGGCGAGGTAAGTAACGAAGCGGGCGCCGTAGAGGTAGGAATTGGCGCCGACCTGGAAATCGAGGGCTGTTCCTTCGGTTTCAAGACCGATCACGGAGTGAATTTTTTCATTCTCAAAAGCCAGGCTGCGGAAGTACATCTCGTCGTAGTATCCCATGGCTCTGCCCAATCCGCCCGACATCCAGGTCTCCATGAAACAGGCAATACCTTCCTGGTACCAGCGTGGTGCATACCAGCGCGGCACTGTGGCGTAGCTCCAGAGGCCGGAAATCGGATAGCGCTCATTCCTGCGCACCTTGCCGAGCAGCGCCTTTCGCCAGAACATATCGCGGCTATTGGCCTTGTCGGTCATCACCACATGCGTCAGTTCGTGATTGAAAAGCCATTGAAACCTTTCGCTGGAAGGAATAATGCTGAAGGCGAAACTGTAAGCGCCAATTCCCAGTATGACCTGGTTGATGGGCATGGTGATGGCGCCGCCGTTGCCGTAATCATGAAAGTCGGTGAGCATCACATATACCCTGCCCGCATCGTAATCCCATAGCTTTTCGTGAAAGCCGAGCGCATTATTGTAACTCCTTACCACATGTGGAACCAGGTAGGAATAGCGGTCGCCCAGGTAAATCATGTGCAGCTTATCCGACTCTAACTGCGTGATTTTCTGTCCGTAAATGGATGTGACTTGCGACAGCAAGCAGCAAAAAACCGAAATAAAAAAAAACTTTATTGATATTGAGCTAAACATTTTTGTGCTCAATAAATCACGGAGAGCTTCTCAACATTCATTATTACTGACAACTGCAGCTTTTCAACAGCCTGAAAGGTGCTGCCCAACTGCTGAAAATCCATTATAACTCCGAGCTGATTTTTATCTCCGAGATTGCCTAATTTCTCCATTCCAAAAATTACTCCAAGCTGTTGTTGATTTGCGACAAGGTTGATCTTTTCAGAATCGAACAAACGACCCATTTTTTCGGCATCTCCGCTGGCAAGTTTTTCAATTTGTGCGATAAAGTCCAATTTACCGGCATCAGATAATATGTAATTGAGTTTCTCAGCATCGCAAAATCCCAAACCCAGCTTTTCGGTATTGCAAATCACCTGACCCAATGTAGTGGCTGACCAGACGATAATCCCAAGTTTTTCGGCATTTAAAATAACACCCAGCTGACTGGCATCGCCAATATTCAACTTATTGGCATCAGCAATTACAGCCAGTTGCAGCGCTTCGCTTTTGAGTGCGGTTGCGGTAACAATATCCACATCTTTACTCTTGGAGAGCAGGTACTCAAAAGCCATGCGATCGTTGCGGATATAGCCCGAAGCCAACATATCGAAGTAAATCTGCAGCCGGGCAATGTTCAGATCTGGATAAGCGGATTTATCATTTTTGATGAAAAATGTTTCGGCAGCCGACAAAAAATCATAGGCCGCAGCCGCTCCCTGCCTGATCTGGAACATGGCCATTCCGGCATTGTTTACTACGCTGGTGAAGGCGATGTTATCCCATTGGTCAGGCTGATCCATAACCGCAGATGCTTCGAGCAGCGGGAGACGTGCATTTTCGATCAGGGCGCCATAATTTTCCAGGTCCGAGGCAGCCTTAGGGAAACTATCCATGAACGCCGGGATAGAGCGGGCTGCAGAAACGGCTGCTGCAATATCTTCACCCAGTTTGATACTGGCTGCATATTCATATTGCACGTAGTTGGTAAAAGCATACCGCAACTCAGGATCAGAAATCAGCTCGTTGCGAAGCTCAATGTCAGCTTCGGTAATCTTAACATTGCGGTATTTCTCCACTTTTCCAATAGTTCCGGCTGCATCCCGAAGGCTAACGCCCGGGTTTGAGATCATCACGCCGATAAGCAGCCCTGCAACCAATCCGATTAACAGGCTGACAAGAATCAAAATAACATTTTTCGATTTCATATTTTTTAAATTTATGGTTGACCCCGTCAATTTAGCGCAGTCCAAAATTAAGATAATTTCAAAAGCAAGAGGCTGCAGAAGATATTTTTGTTATTCCATAGGTGAATTCAGGGCTGTTTTGTAAGATTTTTTTCTGATAGATTATGAATTGGGCATTGCTTTTCATTCGATTTCCCGTCCTTGTTACCGATAGGATCGCTGAAAGCGATACTATCGGAATTAGACTGCGATAGTATCGCTCCAAGCGATCCTATCGCTATCGGGAAAACCAATTCTCCCTCAAAGCGATACTATCGGAATTAGACTGCGATAGTATCGCTCCAAGCGATCCTATCGCTATCGGGAAAACCAATTCTCCCTCAAAACGATACTATCGGAATTAGACTGCGAAACCAAATCCCCGAACTGTCTATTTTTGCCGCTTAAAATTTTTGATTATGGATTTTCTGGATTTGGTAAAAAAGCGTTTCAGTGCAAGGAAGTACAAGGCTGCCCCAGTTGAGCGGGAGAAGATAGAACGATGTCTTGAAGCAGCACGGCTGGCGCCTTCGGCCAGCAATTCGCAGCCCTGGCATTTTATTGTTTTGGAAGATCCGGTGGTAAAGGATCAGGTGGCCAGGCAAACCTTCAGCACTTTGCTCACTTTCAACAAGTTTGTGGTTCAGGCGCCAGTGCTGGTGGTAATAGTAATCGAAAAGCCAACCTTGCTGTCACAGATTGGCGGCAGGGTAAAAAATAAAGAATACCCGCTGATTGATATAGGCATTGCAGCCGAACATTTTTGTCTTCAGGCAACCGAAGTGGGATTGGGTACTTGTATGCTGGGCTGGTTCAACGAAAAGAGCATCAAGGAGTTGCTGAAAATTCCCAAAGAAAAAACCATCGGGCTGATTATTTCGGTAGGTTACCCGGATTATGAATCAGTCCCCCCGAAAAAGCGCAAACCATTGGAAAATATCGTTTCTTACAATCGTTACTGATTCTTCAGAACAAACAGAAGGGCCTTGATGCCAAACACCTCCTGGTTTTGAAAAATTGAACCTTTCGCAAATCCTTCTGTTTGGTGCAAAAGTTTGTGTTTTGTCATTTATTTACCCCAGAAAAAACATTAAAATCATGCAAAACAAGACGTTCGTAATTGTCGGCGGATCATCGGGTATCGGACTTGAAATCACCAAAAAACTCCTTGAAGCAGGTGATCGCGTCATTGTTTATTCGCGAACTGATTCTGGCCTGAAAGGATTACCCGGAGTTGAGCATCAACCGCTGGATGTGCTGGATGATGAGATTAAGCTTAATGGATTTCCTGATATTATAGACGGGCTGGTGTATTGTCCGGGCACGATTAACCTGAAACCTTTTCGCAGGCTGATCGAGGCTGATTTTCTGCACGATTTCAGGGTGAATGTTACCGGCGCAGTTAAGGTTATTCAGCAGGCTTACAATGCGTTACGCAAATCCGATCAAGCTTCTGTCGTTTTGTTCAGTACGGTGGCTGTTCAACTGGGAATGAATTTTCACAGCTCTGTGGCGGCATCCAAAGGCGCAGTGGAAGGGTTGGTAAGGTCGCTGGCTGCTGAGTTTTCGCCAAAGATCAGGGTCAATGCTATTGCACCCTCACTGACAGATACCCCGCTGGCAGCAGGTTTGCTCGCCGGCGAAGCCCGTCAGAAAGCTTCTGCGGAGATGCACCCTCTAAAGCGCTATGGAAATCCATCCGACATTGCTTCGGCTGCGGTTTTTCTACTCAATCCATCCAGTTCTTGGATTACCGGTCAGGTATTGCATGTGGATGGCGGTTTGTCGGCGCTCAAGGTATAAACCTGCGGCCAGGCGGCCATCGTTTCGCCAGTTCCGTAATACGCTGCATTTCAATACTTTTATTATTTTTGCAGCCCATGCCTGAAACCCTCTCATTTTTATTAGCGCTGAATTTATTTATAAACATTTAATTATGAAGTACTTATCGTTTTTAATCTTAATCGTCTTTGGTATGATGCTGCAAAACTGCGCACAGAAACAGGAAAATCCGCTGCTGACGGAATTTAAAACACCGTTCAATTCGCCTCCATTCGACAAGATCAGCAATGAGCATTTTTTACCGGCAATGGAAGAGGCTATCAGGCTGCATAAAGCTGAAATTGAAGACATTGTGAGCAACACAGCTGCACCGGATTTCGAAAACACCATTGTTGCCTTTGATCGTTCGGGAGAATTGCTCAATTCGGTGAATGCTATTTTCGGAGGCCTCAACGGCGCCAACACCAACCCCGAAATGCAGGAAATCGCAAAGCAATCCACACCGATGATGAG
The DNA here is from genome assembly GCA_036794825.1 of Bacteroidales bacterium. Taxonomy (GTDB): domain Bacteria; phylum Bacteroidota; class Bacteroidia; order Bacteroidales; family 4484-276; genus RZYY01. Next base: position 59,126 of record DAIRGA010000007.1, read on the forward strand.
CGCACACCGCAACGAGATCAGGTTTAACCAGCAGCTTTTCGAAAAGATTAAGATTGTTTATGACCAGCGTGAAGGTCTTGGACTGGAAGCTGAGCAAATCCGCCTTGTGGAGAAAATTTATGACGATTTTGCCAGAAACGGCGCCGCGCTTCCTGAAGAGCAACGTAATGAGCTGAAAACCATCAACGAGCGTATCTCGATGGTTTCGCTTCAACTTGGTCAAAACCTGCTTGCCGAAAATAATGGCTTCAAACTGGTTATTGAAAACGAGGCGGATCTTGCCGGTTTACCGCCGGCGGTGCTCTCCGCAGCTGCCGAAGAAGCAAAAGCAGCCGGACACGAAGGCAAATGGGTCTTTACACTTGCCAAACCAAGCTGGACTCCGTTTTTGCAATTCTCGGAACGTCGCGATCTGCGTGAAAAGCTCTACCGCGCATACTTCATGCGTGGAGACAATAACAACGAAACCGACAATAAAAAACTCTTCACCGAGCTGATTACACTCAGGCAAAAAATGGCAGAACTGCTTGGCTATCAGAATTATGCCGAATACTTTATCAGCGACCAGATGGCGCAGAACCCGCAAAACGTTTACGACTTCCTTTACAAAGTGTGGGAGCCCTCCATTGCACGCGCTAAAAACGAAAAAGCTGATATGCAGGCCATTATTGACAGGGAAAACAAAGGCTTTCAACTGGAATCCTGGGACTGGTGGTATTATGCCGAAATGGTCAGGAAAGAAAAGTACGATCTTAATGAAGACGAACTGAAGCCATACCTAACCATTGACAATGTGCGCGAAGGTATCTTCAAGCTGACGAACAATCTATTTGGCCTAACCTATGTAAAACGCACCGATGTCCCGGTTTACCATCCTGAAGTTGAGGCATTTGAGGTGAAGGACAACGATGGTAGCCACCTGGGATTACTTTTCATTGATCCTCATCCAAGGCCCGGTAAGAGAAGCGGCGCCTGGTGCGGAACTTATCGCAATGGAACCTGGAAAGATGATAAAAAAGTAGCTCCGGTAGTAACCATTGTGATGAATTTTACCCGTGCGGCCGGAGACAAACCTGCCATGCTGAGCTGGGACGAAACCACCACCTATTTCCATGAATTTGGCCACGCCCTGCACAACCTCTTTGCCAATGGCCGCTACCAGCGCACCAGCAGAAGCGTGCCCCGCGACTTTGTGGAACTCCCCTCGCAAATTCTCGAAAACTGGGCAGGTGAACCGGAACTCTTAAAAACCTATGCATTTCATTATCAGACCGGTGAGCCAATGCCAGATGCACTGATTGATAAACTTCAGAAAAGTAAGTATTTCAACCAGGGATTCGACAATTCGGAATACCTTGCAGCCGCCATACTCGATATGGATTGGCACACATCAGCTGTAACCGGACAAACAGATGTCAACGCCTTTGAAAATGCCACCCTTGAGCGCATTGGTTTGATTGAGGAGATCATTCCACGCTACCGGACAACGAACTTCGGACATATTTTCGGGTCGGGATATGCCGCCGGATATTATGTATATCGCTGGGCAGGTGTGCTGGATGCCGATGCATTCGCAGCTTTTAAAGAATCTGGTGACCTATACAACCAGGAACTTGCAGCCAAATTCCGTAAATATATTCTTGCAGAAAATGCCTTATGGGAAGGAATGGATGCGTATGTGAAGTTCCGTGGCCACGAACCTTCCATCGAGCCGTTCCTCGAAAGAAGCGGATTACTCGAGCAACTTAATTAGCAATCAACTTATTTGATTGACCTTCAGCGTCATTTTGGCGATGGCCAAAATGGCGCTGTTTTTTCCCATGCCAGTTCTGATAGTTGCTCCTGTCCGTTTTGAGGCTAAGCCGCTGGCTGAGGGATTTTGAGGCATTCATAAACTTTGTTGATGCCCTCTTCGCTGTCCGAGAGCACGATAAGTATATCGCCGGGAAACAGCTCCGTGGAACCGTTGGGAGTGATGTATTTGCTGTTTCTTTTAATCATGGCAATAATGGCCTGTTTAGGGAACGCCAGGTCAACAATTTTTTTACCGATCATTTTGCAATCGGGCTGCAGCGTAATCTCTCTCATGGCGGTCTTGGGGTATTCGGCAAGAAAAGCGTCAGTCGGGTTGAGAGGTTTAACTTTTTCCGGGATGGAAACATGCAGCCACCTTGCCACCACAGAGAGCGTTGTGCCTTGAATCAGCACCGAAGTAACTGAAATAAAGAAGACTACGTTGAAGATCATGTCGGCTTTTTCGATACCAGCCAGCAGCGGGTAAGTGGCGAAAACGATGGGAACCGCACCGCGCAACCCAACCCAAGAAATGTAAAACCTTCTGCGGATTTGCATTCTGAAGGGCAGCAGACTCAGGAACACTGCCACCGGCCGTGCAACTATCATCAGGAATATGGAAATCAGCAAGCCGATACCAATCACCGGAACAATTTCGCTGGGGTAAACCAGCAATCCGAGCGTAAGAAATAGGACGATCTGCATCAGCCAGGCCAGGCCGTCGTACATCTTCATGATAGTCTTCTTGTGAATAAGATCTTGATTTCCAAGATATACCGCACAGATATAGATAGCGAGGAAGCCGTTTCCTCTCACAAAATCGGTGACAGAAAAGGTGATAAACATCATGGCGATGGCAAGCACCGGGTAAAGACCTTCAAAATCGAGCCTGATGTTGTTGATCACTATTTTGCTGAGCCTGCCAAACAAAAATCCCGCCAGCCCCCCAATGGCCATCTGCTGGATAAAAAGCGGGAAAACCGTGTAGAAAGCCTGATCCTGGTTCACTACAAGGCCGAGAAAAGCAATGGTCATTACATAAGCCACAGGATCGTTGCTACCACTCTCGAGCTCAAGGGTAGAGCGCAGGTTTGTTTTTAATGCGAGGCTTTTGGATCGAAGAATGGAAAAAACCGCAGCAGCATCCGTTGATGAGATGATGGAGCCAAGCAACAGACTCTCATAAATTGTGAAATCGGTGATCAGCCATACGAAAATACCGACTACTGTGGCAGTGAGCATAACCCCTGCAGTTGAAAGAGTAACTCCCTGCCAGAGAATGGGTTTCACCGATTTCCAGTTGGTGTCCAGACCACCAGAAAAGAGGATAAAATTGAGCGAGACTATACCAATAAACTGGGCGGCCTTCGGGTCGTCGAAATTGATTTCACCTACTCCGTCTGATCCGGCCAACATTCCGATGGCAAGAAACAGGATAAGCGTGGGGACGCCAAACCGGTAGGATGTTTTTCCGGCTATCACACTCAAAAACAACAAAATAGAGCCTACAAGAAGAATGTTTTCGATGGTTAGCGTCATGCTGGCTGCTTTAATGGTCAGCAAAAATAAGCTAAAAGACAAAGGTAAAGGCCACCTTTTTTATTTTCGGCTTGACTTCCACTGGTTACCGGCGTTTTCCTTGAAGTCCTGAGCAAGATGATAGAGGATTTACTGGTTTCAAATTTTCCACTTCTATTTTACAGCTATAAGCCGGGACTTTTGATTATAAATAGCGCTCGGATTTCCTGTTTGCCTGAAGCAGGTTAAGCGCCAAATTAAATCGTTTAAGTAATTTTGCTGAACAAATGAATTACAATTGATACAATAACCATGAATATTTCACCCTACAAATCCACCATGCTTAATTCCTCAAAACTTTGGTTAATTCTGATTTTGCTGGCTATCAGTTTTACAGCCCGCACACAGCAGGACCAAACGACCACTGATAGCGATACCCTGAATGAGTCGTGGATTCAATCCCATGCCTGGCGAATTGCTCAACTGGAAAAGGAGAAAAAATTAGATTCCATCATCAAAGCAAAAATTGAGTCGGAAATGGCATCACTCACAGCCGCAGACGACAATCAAAAAGCAGAACTGGAGCGAAAGTTGAAGGAATTGGAAGAATTGGAGATGAACAGGTTAGCCGAAAAACAAAAGCGGATTGATCTGCTGAAGCAAAATGCCACCGGTTTTCCCGTGAACGGGGTATTTACCGACACCCTTTTCCAGGTTTATGCCAGGGTTGCTTCGATTCAGCCTGCTGAAAGAGCAGCCTCAATCTCCAGGAGGATCAGAACACTGAGCGAAAACGATTTTTTGAAAACCGACTCCATCGTCATCCTCAATTCTGAATACACAGCCGACATCATTTACGGTGATATGATCATCATGAGCGTCACCGAAACTGACGCTATGTTGCAGGGTAAGACAAAGATGGGTCTTGCCACAGAATATACCGACATTATCAGGAATGATTTACGCTTGGCCAAAGAAGAAAACCGGCTTTCGAAACAGCTCATAAGGGCGGGGCTTGTACTGTTGGTCATAGTGGTCACTTACCTTCTTTACTTACTGATTACCAGGGGATTTCGATACATCCAGGGATATTTTGACAAAAAAAGGGAGCTGTGGCTCAGGAACCTGAATTACAAAGACTACACTTTTCTCACTGCTGAACAGGAATACAAAGTCATCCTGTTTTTGATGAAGATTTCGAAATGGTTTGTTTATGCGCTGCTGGGTTACACTGCACTTCCGATCATTTTCAGCATTTTTCCGTTTACGCGGGGTTGGGCCGAGCAGCTTTTCCATTTATTCTGGATGCCTTTTAAAGGCGTTTTAACGGCGGTGTGGGAATATTTTCCCAACCTCTTCAGCATCCTGGTAATCTACTTCGTGATGAAATATTTTATACGGCTGGTTAAGTATATTTTCAGCGAGATAAGCTCTGAAAAGCTGGTGATTTCGGGGTTCCATGCCGATTGGGCGCTGCCCACCTACACCATAGTGCGATTCTTGCTTTACGCTTTTATGCTGGTGTTGATTTTTCCCTACCTGCCGGGCTCTGATTCCAACATTTTCAGAGGCGTTTCAGTGTTTGTCGGGATTTTGTTTTCGCTGGGATCATCAACAGTAATTGCTAACATGGTGGCCGGCCTCGTGATAACCTACATGCGACCTTTCAAAACCGGAGACTTCATCAAGATTTCCGACAACAAAGGCGTTGTGATCGAGAAAACCCTTTTGGTCACCCGCATCAAAACCATCCACAACGAAATTATTACTATTCCCAATTCGTCCATTTTAACGGGTAACACTGTGAATTACAGCTCTGAATCCGGTGGCCGGGGATTGATTGTGAACACCACCGTCACCATCGGTTACGACGCGCCCTGGAAAGATGTGGAAGATGCCCTGACGGAGGCAGCCAACCGGTGCGATTCGATTGAAAAAGAGCCAAAACCCTACGTTTTTCAGACTTCCCTCGACGATTTTTACGTCTCCTACCAGCTCAATGCCTTCACCAGGCAATCAGACCGACAGGCACATGTTTACACTCAGCTTCACCGGAACATACAGGATGTGTTCAACGAGCGCGGGATAGAAATAATGTCGCCGCATTATCGGGCAGCCCGCGATGGAAATACAACTACCATTCCTTCGGCTTACCTGCCCGACGACTATCAGCCGCCAAAATTTGGCGTGAAAATGGACAAAACCAAAGAAACTCCATAACACATTGGTAATCTGTATCTTAAAATTGAATTATAAATACAGATCAGTCTATCATCTGCCAGGGAGTCGAATAGAGTAAAGCCCTCGCTGCTCAGCCCGAAATAATTTACTTTTGCGGCATTGTAACATTGATCGAAATTGAATACTTATTCGTCAAAATTATTGGAAAAGGCGGTTGATGAGCTTTCGAAACTGCCCGGCGTAGGTCGAAAAACAGCGCTCAGGCTGGCTTTGCACCTGCTGCGCGAAAGCAAAGAGGATGTGCAAAATCTCAGCGAATCCCTCACCCGGATGCGTAATGAAATCATGCATTGCCGCATCTGCTACAATATCGCCGACAGCGAAGTTTGTGATATCTGTGCCAACCCTAAACGCAACCGCTCGCTGGTTTGCGTGGTTGAAGATATCCGCGATGTGATGGCCATCGAAAACACATCCCAGTACAATGGGCTATATCATGTGCTGGGCGGGATCATTTCGCCAATGGACGGCATCGGGCCGCAGGATCTTACCATCGAGCAGCTCTCCGGACGACTTGCCGAAAATGAGATCAGCGAGGTGATACTGGCGCTTTCGGCTACCATCGAAGGTGATACCACCTGCTACTATATTTTCCGGAAAATCAAAAACTTCGATGTGATGGTAACTACCATAGCACGGGGAGTTTCGGTAGGCGATGAGCTGGAATACGCAGATGAGGTCACGCTCGGGCGTTCCATCGTAAAACGGGTGTTGTACGAAAAAAATGTAAACGGTTAAAGCTCACCTTAAGGACTCATTCGAATATCATTTAATCTATTTATATTCAACAATTTAGATCAAAAGAAGCAGTTAGTTTGATGAAATCCACGCTAAAGAATCAATGATGAAAAAAAAGATAGCAGTAATAGCAGGTGGCGACTCCGGCGAATTTGAAATCTCGATGAAGAGTGGCAGCATGGTGGCTGGCGCCATTGATCCTGAGAAATATGAAGTTTTCCTGATCCGGATTAAAGGTAAGGATTGGTTGTGCGAAAAAGATGGAAAAATGATTTCGGTGGATAAAAATGATTTCAGCCTTTCCATTGATGGCCAGAGGGTTAACTTCGATTGCGTCTTCTGCGCTATACATGGCACTCCGGGTGAAAACGGGAAATTACCAGCCTACTTCGAACTGCTGCACATGGCCTATACCTCCTGCGACAGCCTCATTTCGGCGCTGACATTCAATAAACATCTTTGCAACCGTGTGGTTGGAACGCTTGGCGTGAACGTGTCGAGATCGCTGCATTTCTACAAAAGCGAAATCATTGACCACAACTCTATCCTGAAGGCGCTGCAATTGCCTGTTTTTGTCAAACCAAATGCCGGCGGATCAAGCGTGGGCATGAGCAAGGTAAACGGCGCCGATGATTTACTCCCCGCAATTAAAAGAGCCTTTACTGAAGACACAGAAATTCTGATCGAAGAATATGTGGAAGGAAGGGAGTTAACATGCGGAGTGATGGAGGTTTCGGGCAGAATGTACGTGTTCCCGATCTGCGAAATCCGGAGCAAAAAAGAGTATTTTGATTTTGAAGCGAAATACAACCCCGCACTCGCCGAGGAGATACTCCCCGCTCCTATTCCCGGTGAACTGGAAATTGAAATTAAAGAGACATCTGCGTACTTATATAAAAAGCTGAATTGCAAGGGAGTAGTTAGGTTTGATTACATCTATGCTTCAAGAAAACGAAAATTGTTTTTCCTCGAAGTCAACACGGTCCCCGGCCTGACGGGCGAGAGCATTGTCCCCAAAATGGCTCGTGAAATGGGTATTCCACTCACTGAACTTTTTGGTATGCTTATCGAGGACGCCATCGAACGAAATATTAAAAGATGAAGAAGGTGACATTCAAAACGCTGGGCTGCAGGCTGAATCAGTTCGAGACAGATGCACTGGCTTCGCAGTTCAACCGAAACGGCTATGAAGTGGTGGATTTTTCCACAAAGGCCGATGTTGTAATTATCAATACCTGCACGGTTACCGACCAGAGCGATCAGAAATCCGGCCAGGTAATCCGCCAGGCCACCCGAAATCATCCCGGCTCGATGGTGGTGGTTACCGGCTGCATGGTCAACAATCATCGTCATAGGCTGGAAAGTAACCCTGAAAATCTTACATGGTTCGTTGACAATGAGCACAAAAGCAGCTTATTTTCGCTGGTTGACGCGCATTATAAAGGAGAAATTATTCATCCTGAGCATATTAACCCCAACCTGTTCGATTACGAGCCGGCCAGCAAAACCATGCATACCCGAAGCTGGATCAAAATTCAGGACGGCTGCGATAATTTTTGCACTTTCTGCATCATACCGAAAGTCCGCGGAAGAGCTGCCAGCAGACCGTCCGGCGATGTTCTGGAGAATATCCGGCAGGTGACAGGTTTTGGCTTCAAAGAGATTGTACTGACGGGGGTCAACATCGGCAGGTATCAACATGAAGAAACGGATTTTGAAAATCTTGTAGAAAAAATCCTTGACTTATCCGGCGATTTCAGGCTTCGGATCGGTTCCATCGAGCCTGATGGTTTTGGGGATAAATTCATCAGCCTGTTCGATCATCCGAAACTCACGCCACATCTGCACCTTTGCCTGCAAAGCGGCTCAGATAAAATCCTGCTCAAAATGCGCAGGATGTACTCCGTTCGAAGCTTTCTTGACATCGCGGAAAAAATCAGGAAACGCCATCCCCTCTTCAACTTTACTACCGATGTTATAGTCGGTTTTCCCGATGAAACGGATGAGGATTTTTCTAAAACTTTGCAAATATTCCGGCAGGTGGGCTTTGGGCATATCCACACTTTCAAGTACTCAGTGCGTAAAGGAACCAGAGCAGAGCGAATGCCAGAGCAAATACCTGAAAAGATCAAAAACCTCAGGAGCGAAGCCATCCGGCAGCTTTCCATTGAATCAAAAAGAGCTTACCGAAGTCAGTGGATTGGAAAGGAGCAAACCGTACTCGTAGAAAGAAACGACAGGGGGATTGCGAAAGGATATGGTGAAAATTATATTCCGGTAAAATTTCCAACTACAGTGAAATCAGTCAATTATTTTGCAAAAGTGAAACTGAACTCCTTAAAAGACGGCGACGATCCTGCGCTGGTTGGTGAGCGGGTGGATGGTTAAGGTTTCCAAATCCCTGAATGGCATCATATTATCCGACCTCTGTCGAGAGTTACAATTTTCCCCGGAAATTTTTCGATCAGGAAATGGTTGTGAGTGGCAATAATAACCACCGTTCCATGGTGGCAGATCTGGTACAGCAACGAAATGATCTCCGAGGCAGTTTCCGGGTCGAGGTTGCCGGTGGGTTCGTCGGCGAGGATAATATCCGGCTGGTTGATGAGGGCGCGGGCAATGCAGACCCTTTGCTGCTCTCCACCCGAAAGTTCGTGTGGCATCTTGAAACCCTTGGTGGGAATCCCAACCATCTCCAGCACATCATGCATGCGCTTGCGGATTTTCTCCTTGTCGCGCCAGCCGGTAGCACGCATCACAAATTCAAGATTTTGATGAACAGAGCGGTCGGTGAGCAATTGAAAATCCTGGAAAACGATCCCCAGCTTACGGCGCAGAAACGGAATCTCGGCAGGCTTAATTTTTGTAAGGTCAAACCCGGCAATTTCTGCCTCCCCCTCCTCCACCATCAATTCGGCAAAAAGGGTTTTCAGCAGGCTGGTCTTCCCGCTGCCTGTTTTGCCAACAAGGTACACCAATTCCCCGGCATTAACAACGAAACTGATCTTTGACAAGGCGAGTATCTGTCGTCTGAAAACGCTGACATTACGAAGACTTATGAGGGGTTTGGACAGCATTCGGGGAGTTTTTACTGGTGATGAATTTCGTTTGATCCTATGATTTTTGGTAATGTTATGATTTGATGTGATTTGGCAGCAATATTACTCCATGGCTTTCCTGCTTTTAAAACAAAGTCTGCAAAATTTCCGGATAAATATTGATACGGAATTTTCCGGTAAACGATCGGTAGGCATCTTCCCCTGCAGCAGAAAAGCTGGTACTGAGGCCGGTAATATCATTTATGGATTTGTTGTAAAGTGTTTTGTTGTCCCGATCTTTCACCATCACCGTTGCGCTGAAAGTGACCGAAAACCGCCCGTTGCGCTCGCTGCTCTCCCTGGTATCCGACTCAATCACAATCGAATAATCGCTGTTTGATCCTGAAGTCACTTCAAACCCATCCTGGCGGAGCAGGCGGCCAATCTCCTCCCCCAGCCCGCTGTTTACGATTGACTTTCCAAGATTTTTTTCATTTAAAAAGATGGAAAAAATAGGTGGGATAAGCTCTACAGGCAAAACGAAACTGCTCACTTTCATCCCCTCGAAAAGTTTCCTCACGGTCATGTCGCTGGTGTTGTCGCGAACCAATTTATCGAGATTTATGATTGAAGTAATCTGCTCAGATCGTTTACGGGAATCAATTTTACCAATAGAGATGCTGAATTTTCCCCTCGCATCGGTTATGGCTTCAAGATTGTTACCAGGCAACCATGAAAGCCGCGTAATTACTGGTATTCCCGCAACAGGGCGGCGATTTTCATCCGAGAGGGTGGCTTCCAGCGAAGTATTTCCGAATGTTGATCCGGGTTTCAGGGTTAATTTTTCTTCCGGAAACATGATTTTCAGATTCTGTAATTCGCTGATCACTGCTGCTGTTAGCGTAGTCGAATAGGATCGTTCACTGTTATCCATAGTAATCCTGAGGTCTTCACCCAGAAAGTCGCGGATATCTTCTACCGACCGGATGTAAAATCTGAGTGCATCGGTATGTTTGCCTTCGGCTGAAAAGCTTTTGGCCTGGTCGAATTTCGAATTGGATAATCCAAGTGCTTTATCAATCCTCTCCTGCCTGATCTGTGCCCATTTCGACCGTGACAAGCGGTAATAGACCCAGTACTGCTGATCGTTTTCCCAGTTTTCGACCAGTTCAAAGCCTTCGAGTTGCTGCTGCGTTGAGGTGCGGATGTTGTCGCGGAAATACTCGCTGTAGGTTCGGTCAAACTCAAACTGGTTGAGCACAGAGGAGGATGAAATGGTCACTGAAATGCTCCCTGCAATTTCCGAGAGCGCCACCTGCCGCGCCCGTTCACGGTAATCCTGCTGGCCAGCTTTGAAAACCATACCCACTCCATGATAAAAAGCAGGGTTGTTGGGGGTTTGTTTCACCCATTCCGGGGCATTCTTCAGTGCGTCATTCCTTGTTGACTTTTTTCCGGACGAACAACCGGCAAGGATAAAAAGTAATAAAAAGGCGGTGGAGAGTAGTTTCATTTTTCCGGGTTGAAGTTGTTCAAAGCAGTGGCAATCTGACCCGACAGGTCGCTGAAGAGCTTGTCGCGAAGTTTGTCCACCGGTGTTATGCCTGAGTCGGAGCGCAGAAGCGATTGAAGTGATGAATAATTGCGCTCGTCAATAAAGTAACCGTTGTTATTCTGAATAGCGGGATAAAGGCTTCGGGCATCGCCATCGTAGGCTGCATAATGCATTTTGTCCGACTCGCTGCTGTTTAGCCGCTGCGACAGCAAAATTTCGCCGGTCCGGGTCGAAATAAGCTGATAGCTCATAGAGAGTGAAGCCGAGTTATTCTTCTGATATTCAAAGTAACTCACTCTTTTATCCTGATTTACCATTTCGCCTGTAGGAGTTTTTACCTTTTTCCGCTCAAATCCGGTTCTCTGGTACTTCTCCAGCTTTCCGTCCACTTTCTGGTATTCCGAAAAACTCAGTATCAACACTGCCTTTATTCCGTTCCTGTCGTGCAATTCCTTGAGCATGGCTCTGTCGGGGTTTGTTGTACCGGGTTTTATGGCTCCGGCTGCAGTGCTGTTGACGGCGGAGAGTTTGTGGATTTTCAGAAAGCGATCATTTTTTTTCAGGATGTTGTCAATCATGGTGTTTTCAAACTCCGTGGCATCGGCGGCATAATTCGGCATTTTGCCGCTGTGCACTGCTACGGGATACTGGGCGCAGCTAAGGGCTTTGTCGCGCAAAAAGGAAGCATCCTTGTAATTGCCGGCATCGTTCAGCACATTGTCAAATCCATACCAGGCTGTACGGCATTTACCGGCTATCAGGTCGCTGTTGGCGCGGCGATACACCGGCTCGTTCCTGGCTTCAAAATACTGACTTTTCACATCCTGAAAATTAGGGTTTACCCTGTAAACATCCCCAAGAGCTATAGCCGCCGCATCAAAATTTTCGTCCATCAACAGCAGCGTTCCCTCTTTGTAACGCTCGTTCAGCGCTTGATGCATCAATGTTTTGACATCCTTATAGCTGGGGTCGCGCAGCGAAATTTTTTCCCACTCACGGTACGCATCCATGTACCTTCGCTGGCTGAAAAAGCTTGAACCACTTGTATACAAAGGCTCCATTGTGGCTGTGTTGAGATAACTCCGCGTATCCTTAAACTCCGGTTGAATGTCATGGATTTCGGTAAAAACACGCTTAGCCTCATCGAAATTCTTTTCGCCAATCAATTTCTGTCCCAGCTCATATCGCTCGGTAAGGTATTGCTCACGGGCATTTTCATAGATCCTCTGGGTGGAATAGTCAATATTCAGGTCTATTCCGGCATATCTTACCATATTTTTAAATTCGAGCATCGAAAGGTAATCGTAAACTGCTTTATAATGATCGCCACGATTGTAGGCCTGGCTTACGCTTTGGGCAAGTTCTTCGACGTAAAGCTGTCCGGAACGCTTCAGGCCGGCTTTGTAGGTTACCTCCTGCGGTTTCTTGATCGAGGCTTTGTAGTAAAGGTCGGCTGCCTCTTTAAACATACCTGCAGCTTCGTACTGCGCGGCCTGATTTCCCATCTTTTTAACCACACAACTCAATGATAGAAAAGTTGACAATGTGAACATCAATAAAGCCACTGCGTACCTTGAAATCATAGTTCTGAAATTGAGTTGTAAAATTAGAATTTGTTTCGAAAATGCCGGATTGGTAAAATTACTTTCCACTTTTGAACTTTTTCTGGCGCTGTTTTCAAATTGCGTGCAAAACTAACCTCAAAATAATTATTTTTGAGGCTTTAGAAGTTCAGCAGATTGTTTTGTACCATTCAATTTCTTTCATCCGAAAACGATGAGTATTGCGGTAGCTGGCCATTTGGCTGAATTATGAAAGTTAAAGAGTGAAAAATCCTGAATTTAATTGACAAATAGTCAATTACTTATGAAAAATCCTGAGAGAATTATGAAAGCAAAAAAAGGCTTTTTCGGTGGGCTGAGTATTCAAGCCAAAGTAACCTTACTGTTGATGGCTCTTGCACTTTTACTGGCCATGGCAACACTTGCCTATTTCTACCTGCAAAACCATCAATTGAAAATTTACCTCGAATCAAAAAAAGAGAGTGACCGGACTGTGATAACTAAAGTGCTGGATTTCAAAGCGGAATCCGTACTTAACTCAACCATTGACAATGCCGTTTGGGATGATGCCATCAGGTTTCTGCAAACCGGAGATACAGTTTGGGCTGAGGAAAATTTTGGAACTTCAATAATAACCTTTGGGTTGGACTTTTTTAATGTTTACGATATTGATGGTAATCTTTTTTATACTGCCAAAACTGAAGAAGCGCCAGAGTTACACATCCAACCCGAACGGATTATTTCGTGGTTTGAAGGAACCGGCGCCATCCGTACATTTATCTTCGAAAACGACAAACTCTTTGAGATTTATGGCTCGGCAATCGTTCCTTCATGGGATCTCGATTATACAACCAAGGCAAACGGATATCTTCTGACGATAAAATACTGGGACGCAGAATACATCGGCGAAATTGAAAAATCAACCGGTTTCAGCATCAGGATCATAGACCCCGGAACACAATACACAGCAAATACCGACAGGAAAAAAGAGGTCGTATTGGTTCCGCTTTTTGATGCTAACGAAAATAAGGTTTGCCAGTTGATATTTTCACGGGAAGATCAGTTGTATTACTCACTCGAAAAAGTCCGTTTTATAACCCTGATTGGCTATATTCTTTTTGTTGCGCTGATCCTGATCTACATTTACTTAACCCACAAACTAATTACTCTGCCTCTCAAAAGCATTGCCGCCGGCCTGCAAAACAGCGCAACCGGACCCATCACTCATTTGCTGCACCAAAAGGATGAATTTGGTGAAATTGCCGATCTGATTGTTAAGTTCAACGACCAAAAGGTAAGGCTGCTTTCAGAGATTCAAATGCGAAAGAATGCCACCGATAAATTCAGAACTCTCCTCGAAGCCCAGCCGGATATTATGTTTCTGACCGACCATTCGGGTGAAATCATTGACTTTTATGCTCCAGATAACCAGTGGTTAGAGAAGGTTTTTGGGAAAATCAACGACCGGAATATCAGGGAAATTCTTCCCGAACAGGTCTGGAAGGATTTTGGAGGATTGATGACCAGGTTGTATCAATCCAACAAAGTGCAGGCTGTCGAATTTGAATTGAGTCCTTACAAATTTGAAGCAAGAGTTGCTCTCACAAGCCATGACCAGGTACTTTACATTATCCGCAACATCACCGAGCAGAGGCAGATTGAGGAGGAAGCCGGTAAAATACGTCATCTGCTTGAGCAAACCAACAAAGTTGCACGGATCGGTAGCTGGGAGCTTCTGGCAGGAATGAAAACCGGTTATTGGTCAAAAGAGACCTGCCGGATTTTTGATGTAGAAGATAACTTCGTACCAACCTATCTGTCAACCATCCGTTTTTTTACAAAGAGAGAGAGCAGAAACCAGATCATCCAAACCGTCAATCACTCTATTAATACAGGCGAGTCGTTTGATATTGAAGAGGAAATTACCACCCGCCAGGGGATTGCGAAATGGATCAGGATTACAGGAAATGCAGTTACGTCCAGCGGAAAAGTGGAAAGAGTTTATGGGATAGTTCAGGATATTTCCAAACAAAAGAATGCAGCCATACAATTATCGCTCAGTGAGAAAAATCTGAAAGAACTGAACGCTGCAAAAGACCAGTTTTTCTCCATCATAGCCCACGACCTGAAGAATCCATTCAATGGTATCAAAGGTTTTGGGGGATTGCTGATAGAGGATGCTGAAAATCTTTCAGCAGTTGAGGTTAAAAGTTATGCCGGTTTCATTGTTCAGGCAGCCAATCAGGCGCTCAGCCTGCTCGAGAATCTGCTCGATTGGGCGCGAACCCAGCAGGGAAGATTGTTATTCATGCCAAAACGTTTACTCCTTCATGACCTGGTTACCGAAACAATGGCATTTATTGGTGATGCAGCCATCACCAAAAACATTGCCGTTCAGAACAAATTAGATCACAATCTGATAGCCCGTGCAGATGAAGACATGCTGAAGACTATTATGCGCAACCTGCTGAGCAATGCCGTAAAATTCACAGGCAACAATGGAAAAATTGAAGTTTCGGCACAGCGGCATAATGGTGATATTCTGGTTACGGTTGCGGACAACGGAGTAGGGATCAGCAAAAAAAAGATTGAAAAACTTTTCGACCTGAGTTCTCAATTTACCACTCAGGGAACCAGCAACGAAACAGGCACAGGCCTTGGATTAATCCTATGCAAAGAATTTGTTGAAAAGCATGGCGGAAAAATTTGGGTCGAAAGTGAAGAAGGCCATGGAACGAGCTTTACTTTTTCGCTGCCCGCAGTTACATGACACAAAAAGCTCAATTTTTTTATATCCTAAGGATTTATGATAACCGAAACCATTCATAATCTTATTGAAGCTATAGTTGACACGGACCGGGTAAAGGCACTGGAAATCATCCGGTTAGCCATAGAAAAAGGAATTACCCCCGAACAGGTTGTCTTTGATGTTATTTTGCCTGCCACTGAACAGCTTATTGGCAGCAGTTGCGATGACTCAGACCTTAGCCTTGCCCAGCACTTCATCATTTCGCAGATAGCAGGCGAAGTAACAGAGGCCATGATCCCGCTTTTCAAAACTGCACCCTTACCGGCAGGGTGCGTCGTGATAGGCACTTCGTTGGGCGACTTTCACGGGCTGGGCAAGAAAATAGTAACCGGAGCGCTCAAAGCTCAGATGGTTGATGTAATTGATCTTGGCCTCAACGTGCCGGCACACCGTTTTGTGGAAGAGGCAATCAACCGGAATGCCCAGATTATAGCCATCTCCTCGATGATGGTGCACACCGCCCGTGGCGAGAACGGACCGTTAAAAGTGCGGAAACTCCTCAAAAATGCCGGCCTTGAGAGTCAGATCAAAATTGTTGTTGGCGGCGCTCCTTATATTTACGACGAAAAACTATACAGAGCTGTAAATGCTGATGCCTGGGCGCCAAACGGCATTCTCGCAGCAAAAGTTATTGTGAATCTCATTAACGAATTAAAGAAATGATGACCTCATTGCAAAGACTAACAGATACCGCCGCCGGTAAACCGACCGACAGAATCCCCGTTTTCTGCAATCTGCTCGATCAGGGAGCCAGAGAATTGGGTATGTCGCTTAAGGAATATTACTCAAAAGGTGAATATGTGGCTGAAGGACAGCTCAGAATGCGCGAAAGATATGGATACGACAACGTCTGGGCGCTTTTTTATGTTGGTCGTGAAGCTGAACTGATGGGTTGCCGCAAAATCATTTTTGCAAATGACGGGGCGCCAAACGTCGGCGAGATGGTCATCAAAAGCTATGACGACATCCGCAAGCTGCAAATACCGGATAGTATTGAGGAACACCCTGCTTTTGAGGAACCTCTGAAATGCCTTAAAATTCTCAACAGCGAGGTCAGGGGTAAATATCCCATCTGCGCTTACCTTACCGCTTCGATGACTTTGCCGGCCATGTTGATGGGAATTGAAAAATGGATGGAACTGCTTTTTAATGGGCCGAAGGAGGTGGCGGATGAGTTGCTGACCAAATGCTCTGAATTTTTTCAAAAACAAATTGCAGCCTATCGCAAAGCAGGTGTGGACTTAATTCTTTATACCAATGCTTTTGGATCGCCTGATTTTGTACCCATGAAGTTCTTCCATCAGAGATCCATGCCCTGGATGAAACGCGATCTGGCGCCGGGTGGTGTTGAAGATATTGCCTACATGTGTGCCAGTGCAGGAATGAATCCCGTAATTGATAGTGTGTACAACGAGCTGAATATTAAGGCCTTTCATCTCGGTCCGCTTGACGATGTTTCCGAAGCCAGCCGGATTATTGATGGACGTGCATTGTGCATCGGAGTGATTAACGATGTTAAAATGATTGACTGGAGTAAAGATCAGGTGAAAGACGAAGTAAAAAGAATCATTGAAGCCGGCAAGCCCCGGGGCAGATTTATGCTCAGCACCCAGGTGATGCCTTACGCAATCCCAGACGAAAACATTAAAGCAATGATGGACGCTGCCTTTGAATTTGGTCAATTTCAGCAATAACAAATTACATGGAAAAGGAACCAAAATTACTGCTAGGCTGCGGGATATTGAAAAAGGAGGTAAACTACCTCATTGCCAAAAACAATTGGCCGGTACAAGCCATTCTCGCTGATTCGGCGTTGCATATTGATTTCAAAAAACTCTCCCATTCCCTCAACAGTTCATTGAAGCACCATGAGGAAAGAGCGCCGCTGGTGTTTTACGGAGCATGCCATCCGCTGATGGACGATTATCTGAAAAAAGCCAATACCCGGCGCACCGAGGGGCAAAACTGCGTGGAAATGCTCCTGGGCAGCGAACGCTTCAACGCTGAATTGGAAAACGGCGCTTTCTTCCTGCTCGAAGACTGGGCAAACCGCTGGAACTACATCATAGCCAAAACATTTGGCGACAAGCCCGACATTGTGCGGGAGGTATTCAGCGTTGACCGAAAATACCTGCTTTGTATCAATACTCCTTGTTCCGAAAATTTTGAACGGCAGGCTGAAGCCGCAGGTAACCTGGTGGGTTTGCCTGTGAGATGGATGGACACAACACTCGATCACCTTGAAGAAGTATTAACAAATCTTTTTAAAACCAAGAACATTTAATGAGTTGAATATGAGCAGCAATCAAAACCACGACATGGAAAACCTTGAGAAGAGGGTGGCAAAACTTGCTCAGGAGAAATCGAACTATCAACTGATGACCGACATGATGAGCCAATTATTATCGGTTGCCGGCCTCGAAAATTCCGTTACAAAAATGCTCGATATGTTAATGGAGCATATCGGTGGAACCAACATTTGCCTTTACTATTGCATCGGATTAACCTGCCATTACACCGACGTTTTTGGTAACAAAAAACTATTAAACACTATTGATGACCCGCTGGTGAAAGAGGTTTTTGCCACCAAAAAGCCGGTTACCATCCAAACCCGTCACGACGACTCGATGATGACAGACGATCATCCGGCAGCATCTGCATCACGGGCAATTCCGCTGAAAGCAGGAAATGAGATAATAGGTGTGCTTAAAATTGAGAACATATTGCTGATGGATTCTTCGCTGGAAAATGATCTGAATCTATTCTTCAACTTCGCCGGATTGATCCTTAACAACGAGATTGCAAGCTTTATAAGGCTTCAGGAATCACAGTCCCAGCACAGCGAGCTAAGCAGAGAATTAAACCAGATCATCGAGTTAACCCAGACCGGAACCTGGGTCTGGAACGTCCAGACCGGGGAGACCACTTTTAATAAAAACTGGGCTGCTATGCTCGGTTACACGCTCAGGGAGTTGGAACCAATCACCATTCAGACATGGATTGACCTTACCCACCCTGACGACCTGCCGGCCTGCAATGTGTTATTGCAAAATCATTTCGAAGGCAAAACAGACCGGTACGAAACAGAATTCCGGATGAAGCACAAATCTGGCCGCTGGATGTGGATTCTCGATCGCGGCAAAGTGCATGAATGGCTGCCTGACGGCAAACCACTCATGATGTCGGGCACACATCAGGATATCACAAGGCTAAAAATAATTGAGGAGAACATCAGAAAATCGGAAGAACGGTTTCGATTTACCCTCGACAATATGCTCGAGGGCTGCGCTATCCTCGATTTCGACTGGAAATACCTCTACGCCAATGAAGTACATGCAAAGCATACCCGAAGACGACCTGAAGATCTGATTGGAAAGACCATTATCGAAGTCATTGAGGGAATGCAAAACAGCGCTTTCTACAAAGCCTACCTGGATTGTTATGAAAATCGCACTTTTCAGCAGTTGGAGGCATCTTTCACCTTTGCCGATAATACCACGGCCTGGTACAGAGTAAACGTAATTCCGGTGCCGGAAGGAATATTTATCATGTCTGACGAAATAACCGATCAGAAACTTTCAAATCTGGCATTAAAAGCGAGCGAAGAGAAATACCGGCTTATCACCGAAAACATTACCGAAGTAGTCTGGATTTTAAACCTAAACCAGCAGAAGTTTACCTACATCAGCCCCTCAATCATCAATCTGAGAGGTTACACGGTGGAGGAAGCTATGGCGCAAAGTCTTGATGAGTCGCTCACCCCCGAGTCCAGAAAATTTGTGTTGGAAAGTATTCCTGACTCGTTACAGAAATTCAACGAAAGCAATGGTTCGGATCAGATAATGCGTGTAAGCACCGTCCAGCAACCTTGCAAAAACGGCGATATCATCTGGGTAGAGATTTCGACTCATTATATGAAAAACAACCAGGGAGAGGTTGAAATATTTGGCGTTAGCCGCAACATAGCAGAGCGAAAAAAAGTTGAGCTTGAATTGCAGCAAAGCGAAGCTATACTTAAAGAGCTTAATATTACCAAGGACAAGTTCTTCTCCATTATTGCCCACGATCTTCGCAACCCTTTCACCACAATTATTGGTTTCAGCGAGATGCTCAGAGACGAAGCCGGTGAACTGGATCCGGCAACCATAACGGAATATGCAGGCATCATCGGTAGATCAGCAAATCAAACCCTTCAGTTGCTCGAAAATCTGCTTGATTGGGCCAGGATGCAGCAGGGACGGATAAATTTCGGGCCAAAAAAACTCAATCTCAGCCGAATTTCGAACCACGCCATTGATATCATTAAAGAAACAGCCAAAAACAAAGGCATAAGTTTCAGCAACACCATACCGGGCGCGTTATGGATTAATGCCGACGAAAACATGATAACCACCGCCCTCCGCAATCTTGTGAGCAACGCTGTTAAGTTCTCCTACCGTGGCGGAATTGTTGAAATTTCGGCTTCCGTGAGCTCTGGTAAAGTAACGGTTTCGGTAAAAGACTCCGGAGTCGGTATCAGCGCAAAAAGATTAAATGAGCTTTTCACCCTAGACAAAAGCGAGTCGGATCTGGGCACAGAGCGGGAAAAGGGAACCGGCTTAGGTCTGATTCTTTGTAAGGAATTCATTGAAAAACATGGCGGCACGCTCGGGGTTGAAAGTGAGGAGGGTAAAGGATCTACCTTCTACTTTACCCTGCCTGAAGCAAAAGATGATTCCGCTGCTGTACAAGTGCCGGAAAATCATAAAAGTAATTCCACAGAACCTTTGCCAATTGAAGCAAAAATCGTTAATCAACCAATTCAGCAACATGAAACCGGCTTACTTAAAGAAACTTCAGCTACCAGCACCGGGGCATTCCCCATATTGATTGTTGAGGACGACCCGGTATCAGCGAGTGTTTTATCCAAAATGCTGCGGTTGAAATTCAAAAGCATTGACCTGGTAACCAGCGGAGCTGCTGCCATTGAGTATTGCAAAACAAACCCCGGAGTGAAGGTAATTATGATGGACCTGAGAATGGCTGGTATGGATGGACTCGAAGCTACCAGAAATATCAGGGAATTCAATTCAAAAGTAGTAATCATAGCAGTTACAGCATTGGTAAGCGAAAGCATGATGAAACAGGTAAAAGAAGCCGGCTGTAATGATTTCATTGCAAAACCATACCAAATGAAAGATTTAATGGATATGATTGCCAAACATTTAGAAGGACAATCATGAAAAATCTCAAACACATACATCATTTTGTTGGTGGGGATTTGCCTCAAACCCAATTTCCCATTTGCAATTTGCTGAAACTTTCTAACCATAAGGATTTGATCACAGTCTTTAGTGTAATCAATGCGAATGGGCTGTTCAGCAATCTTTCACAATACGGAAACAGCCAGGGAGGTTCGCTCCCGTTCACTAATACCAGCGAAATTTCTTCAGCTAATTCTCAAAAACAACTATAAAAAAATGAATGGAGAAGGAAATATGACCCAGATGGAAATATTGAAAACACTGGCAGACAACGCCGGCGATCTCATCTACGTCTATGAGTTTTTGCCCAAACGTGGTTTCAGTTACGTAAGTCCCTCAGCGTTCGCCATAACAGGCTACACCCCTGAGGAGCACTACGCCAATCCTGATCTTGGCATGAAAATTATCCACCCTGCCGATAAGGAACTTCTTTCGGACATGATCGCCGGAAGGCAGGAAATTAAGCAAAAAACACTCCTTAGATGGATAAAAAAAGATGGTAGCGTAATTTGGATTGAGCAGACAAACGTTCCTGAGTATGATGGAGAGCGCGGGCTAAAGGCAGTGGTCGGGATTGCTAAGGATGTAACCCGGTATCATGACGTAAGTGCATCAATTGGCGGTCAATTCAGTCTGACCAGGACTCTTTTTGACAATGCCCGTGATGGATTGCTGATTATTAATTCGGAGCACCGGGTAATCGAAGCCAATCAGGAAATCTGCAGAATGTTGGGCTATGACATGAAGGAAATCACCCGGTTGTACACCTGGGACTTCGAAGCCAAAATAACAAAAGAGGATGTAATCCGGAGTTTTTCGCTCAGCCAGGGAATTGACAGGACATTCGAAAGCGTGCACCGGCGCAGCGATGGCACAACCTACCCGGTGGAAGTGAGTGCAAGAACTTTCAGGTTTGAAGGGCAAAATGTTGTCTTCTGTTCCTGCCGGGACATCACTGGTAGAAAAAGGATCGAAGAGAATCTGAAGGAGCAAAAAACACAATTCAGGAATCTTTTTCAAAATCTGGCGGACGCAGTCTTTATTGCTGACATTCAAACAGGTATAGTTGTTGACGCCAACGAATCAGCCTGCAGCCTGTTGAAAATGCCAATTGAAAAAGTCTTAGGGCTTCACCAATCGCAGTTACACCCTGAAGAAATTGCCGAGGAGGCGAAGGAGCAGTTTGAGCAGCATCATGCTGAACTTGAATCCAATCCCATCGGGAAGCCTGTTGAAATGACAGTAAAACGAAGTGACGGTGTGATTGTGCCTGTGGAAATTGTAACCGGTAAACTTGACTCCTACAAGGGGAGCAGATGTATGATGGGGGCTTTCCGCGACATCAGCCTGCGCAAAAATGCGGAAGAACTGGCCCGCAAAAAAGAGCTGGAGTATTCGGAATTGATTGAGAATCTGAAAGATATCATTTTTACCATTGACCCCAACGGTACTATTCTGTTCATCAACAAAGCGGTAGAAGATATTACAGGCTTCAAAGTATCCGAAATGACAGGTAAAAATATTGCCGCTTTTTTGGAACCCTTCGATCTTGCCGAAGTGAATGCAGATTTGGAACTCCTTCAAACAGTGGTGCTGCCTCCCAAAGATTACCAGATGCAGTCGAAATCAGGTGGTACAATTTGGCTCCGAGTCTCTTCCAAAATTAAATTAAACGAAAATAATGAACTGAACATCACAGGTATAGCCCAGGATGTAACCAATCAGAAAAAGATTGAAATGGCGCATGAAGCCAGCGAGAAAAGGTTGCGCCATCTGGTCGAAAACCTGAAAGTAGGGCTGGTGGTTCATAATGCCGACACCAGCATTTTAGTTTGCAACAACAAAGCCTCCGAACTTCTGGGAATCTCTTCAGATGAATCGTTAGGAAGGAAATTTGACGATCCGGACTGGTTTTTTATTGATGAAAATTTCAAGAGGTTAACACCCGAGGAATATCCTGTGTACCAGGTTTTAAAAAGCGGGAAACCGCTGGTTTCTTTCACAGGCGCCATCGTTAAACCAAATTCCGGTGAAACGGTTTGGGTACTTACACATGCCTACCCCGAATTTGACGCTACCGGAAAATTAACCCAGATCGTGGTTACTTTTATTGACATTTCGGAATTGAAGCTTGCGCAGGATAAGCTCCGGGAAAGCGAGGCAAAATGGAAAACGATCATCAAGACTTCGCCTGACGGCATTTGCATTGCCTCAACTGAAGGCACGATTTTGTATGTTTCGGACAAACTGTTAAAATGGCATGGGTACGAACAGGCCAGCGAAATGACAGGCAAAAGCATTACTGATTTTATAGTACCGGAATTGCATCAGGACAGTAAAGAAAAACTGGGCGCACTGGTAAATGGCATGCCCCTTGGAATTGTTGAGTATGAATTGTTGAAAAAAGATGGAAGTAGATTTTTTGCCGAAATTTCATCCGAAATCCTTCTGGACAAAAACGGGCAGCCAGAGGCAGTATTCCTGATCGAAAGAGATATTACCGACAAAGTCAAAACAAGAGCTCAGCTTACATTGCTTTCGAAAGCCATCGAGCAAAGCCCGGCAAGTGTTATAATCACCGATCCACGTGGAATAATTGAATACGCAAACCCAAAATACATAGAAAGGACAGGCTACTCGGCTGAGCAGCTTTCCGGCACTTCGCTGAATCTATATCTCTCCTCCTCTTTTAATACTGATCTTTCAAAGCAAATTGACAGTATTCTCAGTAAGGGTATGGACTGGAACGGTGAAATGGTACATCCAAACAGCAAAGGTGAGATGATTTGGGAATTTGCCGTCATCTCCTCCATCAAAGACCAAAAAGGAAACGTTACAAACTACCTGGCTATGTTTGAGGACATAACCAGTCTTAAAATTGCCGAAAAAAACCTGAAAGAGAGAGAGATAAAGCTAAAATTGGCTCTCAACGTAGCCAATATGGGTTACTGGCGGTTAGAAGCAGCAACCGGCAGGCTGGAATGGTCGGACGGGCACCATCGGTTGTTTGGTATCGAAATCGAGGATTTCACAGGTAATTTCGAAACCTTGCAGAAACTCGAGCATCCCGATGACCACCTGATCGGGATACAAAAGATAAAAAATACCCTCGATACCAACGAGCCATTTATCCACACCTACAGAGTGATTAAACCGGGAGGGGAAATCCGATGGCTATATTCCTACGGTATTAGTGTCAATCAGGACAATCCGGATCAAAAAGAAATATTCGGCATAACACAGGATATTACCGAAATCAAGCAATACGAATTGAAGCTTGAGGAGGAAAACCAATTCAGGCAGCTATTGATCGAAATTGCCTCCAATTACATCAATCTGCCGCTATCAAAAATTGACGAAGAAACCAACAGGTATCTCGGATTGATGAGTGAATTTGTTAAGGCCGACCGCGCCTACACCTTTGAATATCTATGGAAAGAAGGCATCTGCACAAACACTTTTGAATGGTGCCGCCCAGGCATTGAACCGCATATAGAAAACCTCAGATCTGTTCCGCTCGGAATGATGGAGGATTGGGTTAAAGTTCACAAAGCCGGAGAGGTCATGAGTATCGAATCTGTTGACCAACTCCCCCCTATTCCGGAAAAAGAAATATTGGCCTCACAGGGTATCCGAAGCGTGCTGTCGGTACCGATGATGAACAATGGAGAATGTATTGGTTTTGTTGGTTTCGACTTTGTAAATGACCAGCACAAAATCACCGACACTGAGCAGCAGTTGCTGGTGCTCTATGCTCAGGTACTGGTAAATATCAAGCTAAGGGCACGTTCAGAATCAGAAATCAACATGGCGAAGCTGAGAGCCGAAGCAAGCGACAAACTGAAAACCACGTTTATCAACACCATCCATCACGAAATACGCACTCCACTCAATGGTATCAGAGGCTTTGGCGAATTGATGACCAATCCCGGATTCACACTTACCGATCGCCAGGCACATTATAAAGAGATTAAATCGAGCACCGACCGCCTTATTCAAACCATGACCGACTACATGGACATTTCGAAAATTGCCACTGGTAATATGGAAATCAATAAGTTGGATATGAATCTGAAGACCTTGATTGAGGAATCGGCCGGATACCTCAAGGAATTGTGCAAACATAAGGACATCGAAATTGCCCTCGATTTGCCCGAATGCAAGCCGGGCTTTTCTATTGTCGCAGATCGGGAGTTGGTGGGCAAAGCCATCCGGCACCTGATGAGCAATGCCGAAAAATTTACCACCAGCGGCAAAATCATTTTTGGCTGTGAACCAACCGCCAATGGAGTAAGATTCTTTGTCAAAGACTCAGGCAAAGGCATCGAAGCGCAGAAGATAAACCTGATTTTTGAAGCTTTTATGAAAGAAGATTTTACCATTGCAAAAGGCTACGAGGGTAGCGGCCTTGGTCTGGCCATCGTCAAGGGGGTTGTGGATCTTCATGGTGGCGAGTTGGGTGCAGAATCCGAGGTTGGGAAAGGTTCCACCTTCTGGTTTTTTATACCATCGCCTTTGAAAAATTACCCGGACGCCGGTCAACCCGCCAAACATCATGAAGTAATCATCTCAGAAAAGCCGGTAATTCTGATTGCCGAAGATACTGATGCCAATTTTCAACTGATGAATATTTTGCTTTCCAAGGCAGGATACCATATTCTACATGCTTTCAACGGCCTCGAAGCGGTGAACATGTGCAAAGAACATCCTGAAATCCAGCTGGTGCTGATGGACATCAAAATGCCGGTAATGGGTGGTATTGAAGCTACACGACGAATTAAAGTCATGAAACCTGAGTTGCCTGTGATTGCTGCAACAGCCTACGCTGAGGGCGGCGAAGAACATTTAATGTACGATGCAGGATGTTGCGGAATTTTGCCCAAACCTTTTACCAAAAAGATGTTGTATGACATCGTTGAAAAATTCATCCACCATAAACACTACTAATAACTGAAAATCAACAAAATGCGATGAATAGTCCGGAGAATACTTTGCATCTGACAACGCTCAGGCTTTTTGCCCGTTTAATGACTTTAAACAAACCATTTCGCAGTCAGCAACTAATGCAATTTATCCAAAAGCACCTTAACCCACTAATTAATAATCTGAAGTCATGATCTATAAATCATTATTGGCAAAAATGCAATCAACATCAGGATGGTTGGCCGGATTGACCCTCCTTGTGTTTTTGTTTTCACATTTTTTTCCGGCTAATGCACTGGAAGACAACGACCAGAGCGAGACGGAACGGTTGCTGATTGTGAAAGGCGACAAATATTACCCACCCTTCGAGTTCATCAATGAAAATGGAGAGCCCGATGGTTTTAACGTTGAGCTTTTCAAGGCCATAGCTGACGAGCTTGGGTGGAAAGACACCATTATTCTCGATTCCTGGAGCAAAGTCAGAGAAGAGATGGAATCCGGCCGGATTGACGTCATCCTTGGGTTGATTTACTCACCTCAAAGAGCTGAAATGATGAACTTTACGATTCCACACACCGTAATGACTCACGGGATTTTCACGCATAGCAGCAAAGATTATCGCACCATCGAAGAGTTGCGCGGTAAAGAGATTGTGGTACAAAACCGGGATATTATGCACGACTACCTGATCGAAACCGGTTTAACCGATAAAATAATTACCGTGGCCAACCAGCAAGCAGCACTGGAGCTCATCGCTACCGGAAAGCATGATGCAGCGCTGATTGGAAACTTTCAGGGTATGCACCTGCTAAACGAATACAAGTTTAAAAATGTAACACTCAGAAGTTCAGGGATCAAACCTCAAAAATATGCAATGGCCGTAAAGAAGGGGGATGACGAACTTCTCTGGTCGCTCAACCAGGGTTTGTTTCAAATGAAGGAGAACGGTGTGTATGACCAGTTGTACGAAAAATGGTTTACTGTTTACGAACATACCAGCTTCTTCAAAAAATATAAGGTATTGATCTATTCAGTTGCGGGAATCGTATTGGTGTTGATTCTTTTCGTCATTGTGCTGAGGCTTCAGGTGCGAAGGGCCGTTAGGAAAGCAAAAAGAGCCGAGATATCCTTCGAAAAACTAATCCTCAATGCGCCGGTGGGCATCACAGTGAGCAACAACAAATTTAAAACGCTTTTGCTGAATAACGCCTTTATAAATCTAACTGGTTATTCACCCGATGATATACCCACGGCAGATGAATGGTGGCGGTTGGCCTACCCTGATGAGGAGTACCGTAACCGGACAAAAGAAATCTGGCTTAAACACCTGTCAGGATTAAGCAACAGAAACACATGCTTAATACCCTTTGAAGCCAATATATGCTGTAAGGACGGAACGTATAAAACGGTGGAGATAAGTTTCACGGAAGTAACCGATGAACTCATTGTAATGACTTATGTTGACCTAACACAGCGCAAAAAGGCAGAGCAGAAGCTGGTGGAAAGCATGGAAGAGATGGATCGGTTTTTCAGATCAAGTCTCGATTTGTTTTGCATCGCAGAAAAAAATGGTCGTTTAGTCAGGTTAAACCCTGAATGGGAGAAGGTTTTGGGCTATTCAGTGGCAGAGCTCGAGGGCAGCAGCTTTATGGAATACATCTCACCTGAAGATAAGGTGACAGCCTTGAAGGCATTTTCACAACTTGAGCAGCACAAAGAGATAGAGAGCATTACCAGCCGTTTGCGGTGCAAAGAGGGACAAATCAGATGGATAGAGTGGCGCGCCCGGCTGGTTGGTGATAAAATTTACGCAGGTGCAAGGGATGTTACCGAGAAGGTTCAAGCCAGCCTTGCGCTGAGTGCCAGCGAAGAAAAGTACCGTCTGATCACGGAAAACGCATCCGATGCCATTTGGATATATAACCTGTACAGTAAAAAATTTACTTTTGTCAGTCCCTCCTATTATGCGTTGCGCGGATTTACGCCAATTGAAATTTCCACTCAATCGCTTGATGATACTATTGCGCCGGAATTCATGCCATTGATTTCGGAAAAAATTGAAAAAACTGTAGCAGAATTCCTCATTTATAACGACACCGAAAGAACCAGAACCCTGATCGAAATACAGCAACCCCGAAAAGATGGAAGCCTTGTGTGGGTGGAAGTTTCGGCTCACCTGCAATTCAACACTGACGGCCATATTGAGATTATCGGGGTAAGCCGCAATATTGAGCAGCGCAAAGCTATGGAAGCAGAAATTCTCGAAAGCGAAAAAACACTACGCGAACTGAACATCACCAAAGACAAACTCCTGACCATAATCGCCCACGACCTGAAAAACCCGTTCAGCAGCATCATCGGATTTAGTGACCTTATGCTTGACGAGGCCGAAGAATTATCGGTGGAGGATGTAAGGAGTTACAGCAAAATGATCAACAGTGCATCAATGCAGGCTTACCAGCTGCTCGAAAACCTTCTTCAATGGGCACGTATGCAGCAGGGGAGCATCACTTTTAACCCAACAACTTTCAATCTGCACGAACTGGTGAACGGTGTTTTTGCGATATTGAAAGAGAGCGCAATCCGCAAGGAAATAGAACTTGATAACCAGGTTGAAGAGGAGATTTCAATATTCGCTGATCACAACATGATTAATACGGTTGTGCGGAATCTTGTTTCCAACGCGGTAAAATTCACCAACACCGGTGGCAAAATTAAAGTAAGCGCCATGCAAAGCCCCGGGGTTATCCAAATGGCAGTAGAAGATACCGGGCTGGGTATTGCACCAGATGACCTTTCAAAACTTTTTTCGCTAATCTATAATTTTACCCGGCCTGGCACAGCCAACGAAAAGGGCACCGGGCTGGGCCTGATATTGTGTAAGGATTTCATCGAAAAACATGACGGGCAGATACATGTAAAAAGCACCGAAGGTGTGGGAAGTTCATTTTCATTCACCCTTCCGCAAAACTCACTTCCGCATAACAAACAAGTTCAAAGTAAATAGATAATGAACACATCCATCCATAGTAACGATGAATTTTATCAGAGCCTGCTCCGGGCAATCCCGGATCTTGTTGTGAGAACCGACAGGATAGGTAAAATTGTGTATGTGAACGAAAACGGCATGAAAACTTTTGGGATAGCCGGCAAAGATCAGATTCTGGGAAAAAATCTCCTCGACTTTCTTGCGCCAGGTGATCGGGAGCAAGCCACCAGGAAGGCAAAAAATATGCTCAGCCAGAGTTTCGGTGTCGGAGAGTTTCAGGTAGTTATCAGCGACCGGGTATTTGACTGCGAGATAATGGGTAATTTGATTTTCGGTAATGACGGCAGAATCAATGGGATGGTTTATGTAATCAGGGATGTCACCGAGAAAAAGAAAACAGCCCAAAGGCTATCCGTGAATGAAGCCCAATACACCAACTTAGTGCATCAGATGCAACTGGGGCTTGCGCTCCATGAAATGATATTTGATGAGGATGGCAATCCGGTCAACTATCGCTTTCTGTTTGCTAATCAAGCCTATGAAAAGCACACTGGTCTCAGGGCAGATCAAATCGTTGGCAGGACTGTAC
This sequence comes from Bacteroidales bacterium, assembly GCA_036794825.1. GTDB lineage: Bacteria > Bacteroidota > Bacteroidia > Bacteroidales > 4484-276 > RZYY01. The sequence goes on from DAIRGA010000007.1 coordinate 88,125, forward strand.
TTGAAGTATTGCCAAATACGGAAGCCTATTGGATTGAAAATTTCGGACAGGTTGCAAAGACCGGAATTCCTTTACATTACGAAAATTATGCTGCTGAATTGGATCGGTACTACAGCGTTGTTGCTTACCGTCCAGAGGAAGGTCAGTTTGCTGTGATCGTTGAAGACATCACAACAAGGATACAAACAGTGAACGAGCTGCGGATAAAAGACTGGGCTTTGGCTACCTCAATCAATGCCATTGCCATGGCAGACCTTGAAGGTAAAGTAACCTATGTTAACCAGTCATTGCTAAACCTTTGGGGATATTCGGATAAAACTGAAATACTCGGGAAAAATGTGGCCGATTTCTGGGAATCACCAGATAGGGTAAAACGGGGACTTGCGGCTTTGCATAACCGAGGGCAATGGATTGGCGAGCTTGCTGGTAAACATTCCAATGGTTCGGTATTTTATGTAGATGGAGTGGCCAGTCTTATTTACGATGAAAAAGGCAAACCTTTGTGCATGCAGGCATCCTTTTCGGACATTACAGAGCGTAAAAATGCTGAGATCACTTTGAAGGAAAATCAGCGCTTTACAGAAGCAATCATCAATACAACGCCGGCAATGATTTACCTCTATGACGTTGCCGAACGAAAAAACATTTGGGCCAACCAGTATCATCAGAACTTTTTGATTACCAATACAGCCGAACCAGACCAGATAACCCATGGTGAATTTTCGGAATTTGTGCATCCTGATGACTTTGCGCTAATCAGTAAAAAGTCAACACAGATGATTATGGATCCGAAAATTGACCGGTATGAAGCCGAAATCAGGCTAAAAAGCAAATCTGGCTGGAGGTGGATGTATATCATTAATTCCGTTTTCAAAATGGATGAGCATGGCATTGCCACCCAGGTACTTGGTGTACTTTTTGACATTCACGACCGGAAAAAGGCTGAGGAGGAGCTGAAAAAGAATCAATTACGCTTGCAGAACTACTTTGAAGCTGCACCTTACGGTATTTTCATCACCAATGCAAAGGGCGAATTCAAGACGGTAAATTCCACCGAATGCCAGATGACCGGCTATAGTGAAAATGAACTTCTCAGCATGAACATAGCCGACCTGCTTGCCTCTGATAGTGTAAACGAGGGGCTAAAAGAATTTCATAACCTATACCACGAAGGTCATATTTACAAAGAGCTTCTGCTTCGCAAATCCTCCGGTGAATTAAGATGGATATCGCTGGCAGCCGTAAAAATCAGTGATGACGAGATGCTTGGTTTTAAACAGGACATCACCGAACGGAAGGAAACAGAAAATATGATCAAGTACAACGAAGAGCGGCTGAGGCTGATGGTGAAAAATGTGAGTTCGATCATCGTTATTATTGATGCCGACGGCGTGCAGCGCTATGTTAGCCCGGCAATAGAAAAACTCAGCGGGTACACTCCTGAAGAGGCAGCCGGTCTGAATATCACCGAGGTAATACATCCTGACGATCTGCCACAGATTACGGAAACCTGGTTAGAATGCATTAACAACCCCGACAAGACCGTTACAGCAACCTATCGCCACATGCACAAAACCAGGGGCTGGACATATTTTGAGGCTACAGCACAGAGTTTTCTTAACGAACCCTCGGTGCACGCAATTATTGCAAGTGTGAGGGATGTTACCGATCAACTTCACAACGAAAGACTTGAGCGGATGCACTACAATATTGCTCACGCCATGGCCATCGTTGAGAATATGGGTGGACTCTTCAAACTTGTGAATGACGAGATTCGTCAGACATTTGACATCAGGAGGCTTTGTATTGTGAATACCGGCAATGACCCTTATCTGCTCAAGGTTACCTGGGATTCATCACAGCGGATGGCCGGAAAAACCATCCTTGCTGATTCTGCGCTTTCAGGGCTGGTGATTAAAAAAGGTACTTCTATATTTGCCAACAAGTCTGATTTAAAGGCATTTATGCTTAAAAAACAATCCAAAATCATGGATGTTGATTTTGACCTCTGGCTCGGGTTTCCACTCATCGTCCGCAACAAAGTAATGGGGGTTATGATTGTTGAAGCTGATGAAAACCAGGAGCAGATGCTGAGACAGGATATTGACAACCTCGACCTGGTTGCCCACCAGTTAAGCACTTACGTCGAAAAACTTATTGACAGAGAGGAACTTATAGTGGCCAAGGAAAAAGCTGAAGAGAGCGACCGGCTGAAAACTGCATTCCTCAGCAACATTTCACACGAAATCCGAAGCCCGCTCAATGGAATTGTAGGTTTTGGAAACTTCCTTCTGCAAGGCGAAGTAACCGACAAGGAAAGGGAGTTTTACCGCCAGCAAATCGAAGAGAATACCGAGCGGCTTGTCAATACCATCAATGATTATATAGATATTTCACTGCTGACCACTGGCACAATTCCTAATAAACCGCAGCCTATCAATGTTCAAACGCTGATGAAAGAGGCTGCCGGGGTTATTTCGGCAAAATGCAGGCAGAAAAACCTTTCTTTTGAGATCGTTACTGTTGGCATTGCAGCTAATCTCAGCATCTATGCCGATCCTGAGCTGATTTCCAAAGCATTGCTGCATCTTCTCGATAACGCCGTGAAATTTACCCATGAAGGAAAAATCACCTTTTCTGGTCTCGTACAGGAGCAAATGATGAAATTTACGATCCTTGATACGGGCATTGGCATAAGCGATGAAGCACGTAAACGGATTTTTGAACCCTTTGGCCAGGAGGCGCTTTCGCTGAGTAAAAGTAAGGACGGAAGTGGTCTTGGGCTATCCATAGTGAGGGGAATTGCCGAATTGTATGGAGGCAGGCTTTGGGTGGATTCCATCAAAAACCAGGGATCTGCCTTCTATTTCGAAATACCTGTGAAAGAGTCAGCCGTTGAACCAGCCAGACCAAAAGTGCCTGAAAACATTCCTGCAAGGAACATCAGACCGCTGGTGCTGATCGCAGAAGACGAGGAGTCCAATTCGCTGTACCTGAAAATCCTGCTAAAAAAGGCCTCCTGCGATGTAATACATGTATTGAATGGGTTGCAGGCGGTTGAGGCTTGTGCAAACAATCCCAAAATCAACATGGTGTTCATGGATATCAAAATGCCGGAAATGAATGGATTTGAGGCAACTCAACTGATCAAAAAGATGAGACCCGGGCTTCCTGTGATTGCCATCACTGCGCTTGCATTAACAGGCGACGAAAGAAGAATCAGAGATGCCGGTTGTGACGATTACCTTTCGAAACCTGCAAAAATTGACAAAATACTTGAAGTCATCAACAAATATAAACCGCACACTACCGACGAAGTATAAATCAGTATTTCAACAATTTAACAGAAAGACAATGAAAACACCAAAAATGCCTCTGATACTCTTTATTGCCAACATTGCAGTAATTGCCATAGTTCTTGTCAGCGGTTTTAAGGTATCTCAATGGCATGCTGAGTCTGTTGCCGGCAGGATAAAGGCCAACCTTCTTCAACAAACCGTTGATATCGCCGGAGCAATAAACCCGGCCATGGTCAGACAGTTGACATTTACAGCAGAGGATAGCATTAATCCCGTGTTTCAACGTATCCAGAACCAGCTCAGAGCTTCCAAAATTATATTCAAGAACAAAGGCATTTATACCATGAAACTCATTGACGGTGAGTTTCGCTTTGGTCCGGAAACTTATGAACCAGGCAGCCCGCTTGCAAGCCCACCCGGCACTTTGTATGAATCGCCCACAGCGTTCGACTATGAGGTTTACAACAACGTGAAGCCCGGTGTTAATGGCCCTGCAACTGATGAATATGGAAGTTTTATATCAGCGCTAGCACCGGTTACCGACCCGCGCACCGGTGAGGTATTGATGGTGGTAGGTGTAGATATTCCAACAGATGAATATTACACTGAATTGAGAAACAGCAAAAAAATACCACATCTGTTGATGCTCCTTTCAATGATTCTGATTACACTTGGTTTTGCAAATATCGTCCTGAAAAAGTTGGTAAAGAAATATGTATCCTCCTTTTATATGACCATCGAAACAGCTCTGACAGGCTTACTACTTCTCTTTATTACCGCTATATTCACAATCAAAACTGCTTCGGATGAGCATTTGAGAATTGATAAAACCTTTGATGCTCTCGCAAAAAACACCAACTATGCAGTAAGAATGGAAGTCACCAATCTGCGCACGAAAATCTCCGATTTCACCAGTATTATACAAAGCCAGGAGCTTTTAAAACATGGAGAGTTTAACTCAATGGTCTCCACTATGTCGGAAAGCTCGCCAACACTTGCTTATATGTGGATACCATGCATAAAAATTGAATACAGAGCTGAGTTCGAGCATTGGATACGGAAAGAGGGAATACAGGATTTTTTTATTAACGAAACAGATTCGCATGGTAATAAGGTAAGTACGTTTGAGCGACCGGATTATTTCCCTGTTACTTACTTACAGCCAAAAGGTGTGATTGATGATTTGCTGGGTGCAGACCTTGCCACCTGGAATGAAGCAGGCAATGCATTTAATGAAGCGATACGGACAAGGCAGGTAACCTCGACCAGTATTTCCTACTTATCCAAAGATGGCAAGATGGAAAATTATTACCTGGTACTTGCCCCGGTTTTTAATATTTCCGGTTCAGCGGTGCTTCCGGGTAAAGCGCTTAAGCCCGGAGAGATGCTTGGGATTTTTGCAATGGTAATAGATTTTGAAAAAATGCTGGATGTGAGTCTGTTAAATCAATATATGACCCGAAATTTTACTCAAACCCTTTTTTACGATATCACAGATACAGAACATACAAAGCTGATTTCGACCTACCCGATCGGATTGGTTCCCGACAACACCAATATTCAAAATTCAATAACCGGAGAAAGGTATGTTACCCCAATAATTGCATTTGGTCGTGTTTTTGCCTGTATAAGCGAACCAAACCAAAATTTCAGCGCTTCAAACAAACCACGAAACGCCTATATAGCGGGGATTTCTGGCGCAATCACAGCAATCATTTTAACCTTCACCATCTGGTTCTGGCGCAACCGGCAACAAATGCTTGATGCCACAGTGAAAGAAAAAACCAGGGAGCTGCGTGAGAGAATAAAAGAGCTCAATGGTTTGCACCAGATAAATAACCTCCTTCAGCAGAAAGTTTCGCCTCCGGAAATTTGTAAAGAAACTACTGAATTACTCTGTCAGGCAATGCAATATCCTGATTACGTTACAGCGACAATTTTGGTCAACGGCAAGACTTATGCTTCAGGCGCCGGCATTATTAACCTGAATAATGAGATTTCGGTTCCCTTGAAAATATTCGGCAACCTGATCGGGAAAATCTCTGTTTCCTATTCAGGAGAGGAAGTTATGCTTGAAGAAGAGAAACGAATGCTTGATCAGGCAGCAAAGTTGCTGAGCAAGCACTTCGAACAATTGGAAACTGAGGAGCAGCGGCAGATTGCAATTAACTCCATGCAGAAAAATGAAGCTTCGCTGAAGTTTGCCCAGCAACTGGCCAGGATGGGCAGTTGGGAGTTTCACACAGAGAGCCGGAGAATTACCTGGTCAGAGAACAACTACCGGATCCTTGGATTTGAGCCCGGCGAGGTGGAACCTACTCCTGAATTGTTTAAAATGATGGTACATACCGAAGACCGGCACAAACTGACTGAAAACTACGATCAATCCGAAATCGCTGATAAAGCGGTTAAGGATGAAATAAGGTTTTTCAGGAAAAATGGAACCATGATCTGGCTGGAAATTTACACCGTTGGATCATTTGAAGGCGGCAAACAGGTACTGTTGCGCGGGGTTAATATTGACATCACCGATCGTAAAAAATCGGAAGAAGCACTTTTCGAAAGCAACGAAAAGTTCAGACTGATTACCGAACACACTGCCGACATCATTACCATGATGGACATGAATTACAGAATCACCTACATAAGCCCGTCAGTACTCAGCATAAGAGGCTTCAGCCCGGAGGAGACGCTGAAAAAGAGGCTGGAAGAAATTCTAGTGCCGGATTCCTATCGGAAGTTCCTTACATTGCTCACAGCGGAGTTGGCCAACGAATCATCAGGGAATGCCGACCCCAACAGGTACATCTCCATGGAGGCCGAGCAAAATTGCAAGGATGGTTCCACGGTGTGGGTAGAAATGGCACTGACCTTCATTCGCGACAGCAAGGCAAAACCGGTTGGAATAGTTTCGGTGGCCAGAGATATTACCTTAAGACGAAAAACCGAGGAAGCGCTAAGGGATGCAAAAGAAAAGGCAGAAGCCGGCGACAAACTAAAAACCGCATTTATGAATATCATCTCGCATGAAATCAGAACGCCGCTGAACGGCATCCTTGGGTTTGGCCAGATGATTGTGCAACCCGACCTGACAGATGATGAACGAAATGAATACCTTGATATCCTGAAAATGAGTTGCACAAGGCTGATTGATACGGTGAACGATTTTATGGACATCTCTCTCATATCTTCCGGCAATATGAAGCTGGCTTTCAGCGAATTTGATGTCGTTCCCGTTGTTAGAGAAATCTTTCATAAATTGCAAAACAGCGCTCACAACAAGCAACTTCAAACCGAGCTGGCGCTGCCACCCGTGCAGGCGCCCCTCATCCTGCGAAGCGATCTTGAGCTTCTCACAAAATCAACCACGCACCTCGCTAACAACGCGGTAAAATTTACTCACAAAGGCAAGGTTACTCTTGGGATAAGGCTCCATCCGGGAAAACTTGAGATTTTCGTGAAGGACACGGGAATTGGAGTGTCGGAGGAGGCAAAACAAAGGATTTTCGATTATTTCGGCCAGGAAGAGATGAGCACCACCCGCAACTACGAAGGCAGTGGGCTGGGGTTATCCATCACTCATGGTATCATGAAAATGTTGGGAGGCGAAATCAGCATGGAGTCGGAAAAAGGAAAAGGTTCTGTATTTAGTCTTACGCTTCCTTTCGACGCCGATCTCGTAATTCCGGAGGAGGTCGAAGTGCAGCCACAGGCTCCTCCCGTCAAAACCGACCGGCCTGTGATACTAATGGCTGAAGATGACGATTCGAACGCCTATTACCTGAAAGTGCTGCTAAAAAAAATCAATGCTGAGATAATTCATGTCCTGAACGGAGTTGATGCAGTGGAGCAGTGCCGGGAGAATAAAAACATTACCCTGGTTATCATGGACATCAAAATGCCAAAAATGAATGGCATGGATGCAACAAAGCTAATCAAGGAATTAAGAAGCGACCTGCCGGTGATTGCTGTTACTGCATTTGCCAATACCGGCGATGAAAAAACACTGATGGATGCCGGCTTTGACGCCTATCTCCCAAAACCGTTTAACAAAGACTCGGTGTTTGAAAAAATCGGAAAGTTTATTGAGTTTAGCTAATTTCAACATTTGATGAAGGGAACTCTGCAAGCAGGAAAAATTCGGTCTTTCATATCCAGCGCTTCCAAAGCGATCGCGGAGGAAATGGAAGTTTTCCTGAATGATGTACTGGGTTGGAAATTGCAAAAGACAGCCATTGCGCTTGCGATCATCATCTCCATCCTGATAAGCATCAGAATCTGGTTTCCTCCCTACCGTTTCGACAGGCCTTTAAGCACCGTAGTTTTTGACCGGAATGGTGAAATGCTCGGCGCCCGTATAGCAGGTGACGGGCAGTGGCGTTTTCCTGCAGAAAACGCTGTTGCTGACAAATTCAAAACCTGCCTGCTTCAATTTGAGGACCAGCATTTCTATCATCATCCTGGGTTCAACCCACTTTCGATTGCCCGTGCGGCATTTCAAAACATTATGGCCGGCAAAACAGTAAGCGGGGGGTCAACCATAACTATGCAACTAATAAGGATTTCACGGGAAGGGAGGAAGCGAAACATCCCGCAAAAGCTGATTGAGGTCTTTCTCTCGGTTTATGCCGAAATACGTTTCGATAAAGACCAGATTCTAAGGCAATATGCCTCAGTTGCTCCCTATGGGGGAAACATCGTTGGCCTGGAAGCAGCGGCCTGGAGGTATTTTGGCCGTAGTGCCGACAATCTTTCATGGGCCGAATCGGCATGCCTGGCTATACTACCCAACGCCCCCGCCATGATCCATCCCGGACGAAACCGCGAAGTTCTGAAAGTCAGAAGAGACAAACTCCTGTTCAGGCTGCACCAAAAAAAGTACATTGACCGCGACACCTATGAACTTGCAGTTCTGGAACCTATCCCGGACAAACCGCAACCGCTCCCCGAAACCGCTCCGCACCTGGTGGACCGGCTGACATCCGAAAATGGGAAACAGTTGGGTACCTCCATCAATGCATCTCTGCAAAAACAAGTCAGCCGGATTGTTGAGCGTCATCACCAGATTTTGGAAAGCAACCGCATTCACAATGCTGCCGTACTCGTTCTGGATACCAGAAGCGGCGAAGTGCTGGCTTACGTGGGAAATACGAAAAAAGTCTTTAAAGGCGATCATAGCAACCAGGTGGACATCATCCGCCGCCCACGGAGCAGTGGCAGTCTGTTAAAGCCATTTCTTTACGCTGCCATGCTGAGCGAAGGCGAAATCATGCCAAGCGCACTGGTACCCGATATTCCCACTACCATCAGCAACTTCACCCCCAAAAACTTCAACTCCACCTGCGACGGAGCTGTTCCCGCAAGCGATGCGCTTATCCGATCGCTCAACATACCCGCTGTAAGGATGCTCAGCAATTTCGGACTCCAGCGATTTTACAACGTATTGCATAGTGCAGGTTTTTCCACCATCACACGAAGCGCCGACCATTATGGGCTTTCGCTCATCCTGGGCGGCGCCGAAGTTACCCTTTGGGATGTCTGCGCTGCTTACCGGGCTATGGCGGTAAAACTGCAACAATTCGACGGGCAGCTTCATACAACAAAACAAATACCTAATCAGCCAAATCTTGTGAATGATTCAAACGAAACTCGTCCCATAGCCATCGAAAGCCTCGACGAAGCCGCCATCTACCTCACGTTTGAAGCAATGAGAGAAGTAATGCGACCCGAGGAAGAAGCAGGCTGGGACTGGTTTAGAAGTTCTGCCCCGGTTGCCTGGAAGACAGGAACCAGCTTTGGCTTCAGGGATGCGTGGTCGGTGGGTGTAACGCCGGATTTCGTAGTTGGGGTGTGGGTTGGAAATGCTGATGGAGAAGGACGACCAGGACTTACCGGTATCCAGACAGCAGCCCCTGTCATGTTTGAGGTTTTTGGGCAATTGCACGGAAGTGGAAAATGGTTTGACCGACCCTGGGATAAGATGGAAAAGGTAGCCGTTTGCCGGCAAAGCGGTATGCGACTGTCGCCGTTTTGCACTGAAGCGGATTCAATCTGGGTTAACAAAGCCGCCCTGAACTCTCCACCCTGCCCTTACCACAAGTTGATTCACCTGGACGAAACAGAGCAGTTCAGGGTTAACGCCGACTGCTATCCCTCCGAAAAAATCATCAGCAAATCGTGGTTTGAACTTCCACCTGCCATGGCCTGGTACTACAAGGCAAGAAATCCTTTTTACCGGTCAACACCACCCTGGCTCCCACAATGCCAGACCGGCGGTGAATTACCAATGCAGATTGTGTGGCCGGACAAACCTTCGAAGGTCTTTATCCCCCGTGAACTGGACGGTTCGAAGGGCGAAGTAGTATTCGAAATTGCTCATTCAAGACCCGAATCTACCATCTACTGGTACCTGAACGACGAGTTTCTCGGGCAAACAAGCTACATTCACAAAAAAGGAATCCGGAATCCACCCGGCAATTACAAACTGGTTCTGATGGATGAATCAGGGAATATTTTGTCGCAGGCATTTGAGATCGTGAACCGGTAGATTTCTCAAGAAAAATTCATTTTTATCGGATAAAACCCAAACTATCAATTGATTAGTCTTGCCCGAAAATATAAAAATTTTACCTCGTCATTGGCCGGTCAGCACGCTGCGGGAAAAAAAACAGCATAATCCACAAAGCCATAAATCCTAAAACAATACCGGCTGCATTTCCAATCAGGTCGTTGATGTTGAAGGCCCTGTAAGCAAGCAGATGCTGCAAGCCTTCACTGCCTGCGGCAAAAAGCAATCCGTAGAAAAACCAGAGCGGCATATTTCGACGCAAAACTCTTCCAAAAAAAGCCCAGGGAAAAAAAGAGACTGCATGCAAAAAATAATCGCCCCGAAAACTGACAATGGTGATGGTATTCAGCGAAGCGCTTGTGTTCAGTGGCAAAACCACCAAAAGCAGGATAGCTGCCACATAGGCCGCAAACAGGAATTTTGATTTTAAGGGCAATTTTCGCATGAAGATAATCCGCCGGAAGTTGAAATAATAGTTTCTGCGGTTCGGCACAGAAAGTTCTGAAGTTCTGAGGCCAAAGGTATTGCTTTTTAAATTAAATGAACGAAAACTCCCCATATTCTCCATAATCCTTTGCCAAATCCATTACTTTTGCCCGATAATCCTCGGAATCATGGGCAAAATAGATAAATTGTTCAAAGGCATCAAGGCGCTCCTGCAGCAGCCTTCACTTATCAACCTGGTGATTGATGACAACAAAAACTGGCGCAAACATGTAGATCAAAAATACGGTTTGAAGGATGGTTTGCCTGTGGTGGAACTCGAAACCCTTGTTCCGGGATTTTCGGTTAATATCCCTGTTTTTGCCTTCCTGGATGGCGGTTCACTGCCCACCGATATTGCCCTGCTGATGAAACTGTCCGGACAGTTTGAAGCCTGCAGCTATTTTGAAATAGGCACCTGGCGTGGCGAAAGCGTTGTGAATGTTGCTGAAGTGGCTGGTGATTGTTTCACACTAAACCTGAGTGATGATGAAATGCGTTCAATCGGTCAGAACGAAGATTATATAGCGCTCACAGGATTTTTCTCCAAAAACAGAAAAAACATCACACACCTCAGAGGAAATTCTTACACTTTCGATTTTGACAGATTGAACAGGAAATTCGACCTGATATTTATTGACGGCGATCATCACTACGAATCGGTGAAAAACGATACCCAGAAAGTGTTCGAAAGCCTTGTACATGAAAATTCGGTGGTCGTTTGGCATGATTACGCAAATAATCCGGAAACCGTTCGTTTTGAAGTACTTGCAGGTATTCTTGATGGACTCCCCTCCCATCTTCACCAGAACCTTTACCACGCTGGAAATACTTTATCCGCCGTATATACGAAAGCAAATCTGAAAAGCCATCCGCTGCAAAATCCTTCACGGCCAGAACACTATTTCGAGGTTGAAATCAGATTGAGAAGCAGTTGGAACAAGAAATAATAATCCAATAGTTTCCCCATATTGAAAATCACCTTCTCATTTAATCAAAAGTAATGTCGCAAGGTTCATGCATTTTAACCAGGTAGGCTTTCCCCGGCAAAAACTCTTGAATAGAATGAATGTTCATGACTGGCCAGAAAACACCAACACCCGCCGCTTCTTTTACCAACTCCAGTAATCCGATATTTTCACCAAAAACCGAATGAATTTCAACTGGTTTGTTGGTTAAAACCGAAATTAAATTCCAACCGGCCTGGAGCCAATAAGTAGTTTGATCGGGATAAAAACCGGATATTTCCAGGTTAGTTGCATCAAGCACTTTAATCCAGTAGCCACTCTCAGCATTCCATGTTTGAATATTGTTGATGTTGTTTGATGGATGATAACTCCCTGATAAATTTTGTAGAATGATGAAATCCTGATTAATCGGCGCCACAACTGCTTCAACATCATTGTATGCGGGGTTGAGATAGGAAGACATTCCGTTCCAGCCGGTACTTAGCGGAACTACATGTGAATGTTGTTCGAACTGAGCCGGGTTGTCAATAAACCTCATTACTACAAAATCGAAAAGTGAAGTGCTGTAAAAATGAGAACCTCCCGCCAGGATATACTTCCCGTCCGATTGCATAGCAAATGCATTAATTTTACTATACACCGGATTTCCGCTTTCGGAATTTTCAAAACCAGGTGTTCCGAAACTTACATCCTGGCTTCCATCAAGATTGAATTTTGTCACAGAAAAATATGTCCCATTAGTCAAATGACCGATGCATATAATACCATTAAAAAACTCCATTCCGGCTGGCTGACATCCAAAAGGCAGGTTGTGGATTACGAACCCATTGTCACCAAAATCCCCGGCAGATTCACCTGTCACAGGGTTCTTCTTCATCAACCAGATATTGCCTGTACCGGAAGTAGATCCCATTATATACAAATGATTGTCCGGGCCAATTGCAATGCTTTTCGAAAACTGATCATTGTTCAACCCGGGACGTGCATCCACAACAACCCCGTCTTGTCCAAAAGAAAGATCCGGGGAACCTGTCAACTCAAATTTATAGATTAGCTGCCGGTTTGCAACAATATTACCGTCACCACTTGTGACCGAAACGTATATGCTACCGTTGACCGCATTTTCGGGCGGAGCAATCGCATCCACTCTTTCGCGGTAACTTTCGGGATAATTTACATCAGATGTGAAAAAAGTGAGTTTTCCATTAATTCCAAACTGAGGATCAAGCTGACCATTAGATAAATACCTTGCCATATTACACCGTGTCGGAAGACCCCAACCACTTCCGCATAGTACCCCGTAACCACCGGTAAGAATTTTTCCATCAGGCTGAAGTTCCATGCTTGTCATGTGATCGCTGCTGAATCCGGCTGGCTCCAAAGGCATTGTAAAATTAGTAACCACAAGGCCATTCTCTCCAAATTCGGAATCAAATTCTCCGTTCTCCAGATACCTGACCAGAAAGAAACTCGATACCCCAATACAAGGGCCTCCCTCGGTATAGATGCTTCCACCAACTATAAACTTACCATCGGGTTGTACTACTAATTCATTCACCTGTTCAATATCATATCCCGGAATATCAGAAATGAGCTTCCCGTTTTGACCAAAGTTTGGATCAAGCTGCCCGTCGGCCAGGAACCTCGCAAGTGCGATATTCACCGGCTCAAGTCCGCCACTGGTAACTTCACCTGATTTGGCACTACCTGCAACTACAAGTCTCTGACCAGGAGCAAAGCTTATAGCAATAGCATAGTCATCCAGGTCGTTTAAAGCAAAATCAGTGGTATAAATTCCGTTGTTTTGAAAAGTAAGATCCGGAAACATTCCTTGTTTGATTAAAAACGGCCCGCTAGTGAAAATCTTCTCATATCCCGGCCCAGAAAACATGCGGAAATTAAAATATCCAGTTTCCGTCCTGCCGTCAAACACCAACTCACCCGATAAAGATGCATCAATGTATTGATAGATAATGTAATCACCATCACCACCTCCGACTGGGTAAAGTCCAATCCAGCTTCCTTCCTCGCCACTGGCGCCATCATAGTTGATTTTTATCGGCGCCAATGTGCCAATGGATTCGGAGGGCAGAGTGATATTTTGTGCGTTGACCAAAACAAAGGAACATCCCACAATGATCATCATAGGTAATAGTTTTACTTTCATACTGATTTTTCCGTTATGTTATTAATAATGTGCTGATTAATCTCGAGTAATTATATTTACTATTCGAAAATGCCATCGTTACTAAACCCGAAACATTAAAGTCTAAATTGCTTTAGCCTGATAGTGGTTAACAATTAGGACAATGGCAAATGTAAAACAAATCGGAGGATGCGTATCAAAATAATTCGAACGACACATTGACAGCAAAATTTCAAATAAGCCAATCTCACGAAAAACCTGGAAGATGGTTGAAACTAAACCATAAGTTATGCTATACTCCGCCCAAAAATCCCTTTTTGAAGTCAGAGTATAAGTATCGTTATGTTAATATGCTTTGGTACGTATGAATTCAATGCAATTCCTTGTTCACTTAGATTTTACAAATTTAGGACCGCTGCTCCCTGAGAATACTCAAAAAAGTTATGGTAGAATGCTACGGGAGCTACATTACAAAAATAATTGCCACAAAATCTAATTTGACTATTTGTAAACGCCAAATTATCAATACAATAATGATTTCTCAGTAGGCCATTATGATCAAAAAAACCGTTTTTGCTTTTGCTCCAGCAACTTCAAATCGGCAAGAACAATGGCCGTAGCAGCTTCTATAACCGGTGGAACGCGCAACGCAATGCAGGAATCGTGGCGGCCTTCAATTTTCAGATTTTCTACTTTATTGCTGGCAAAACTGAATGTTGATTGCTCCTTGCCGATGCTTGATGTGGGTTTCACAGCTACCCGGAAAACGAGATCGTTTCCGTTGGTAATCCCGCCGTTGATGCCGCCGGCGTGGTTGGTGGCTGTTTTGCCATCGGCAGAAATGATGGCGTCGTTGTGCTCACTCCCACGCATGGCTGCCGCAGCAAATCCGCTCCCGAACTCAATTCCCTTGATGGCAGGTATTGCAAAAATGATGTGGCTGATGAGCGATTCAGCCGAATCGAAGAATGGTTCACCCAATCCAATTGGTAAATTGCATGCAGTGCACTCAATCAATCCACCCACTGAATCGCCTTCAGCCAGAGCATTGTCTATGGTTTGCTGAATATCCGCGCTACCCCCCACACTCAGGATTTTTGATGAGATTGCAGCCGGTGATATGATTTTTTTGGCAATCACACCTGCAGCCACAAGCGCCACGGTGAGCCTTCCTGAGAAATGGCCGCCGCCGGAATAGTCGCCAAAGCCGCCAAACTTTTGCATGGCTACAAAATCAGCGTGCCCGGGACGGGGTTGGGTTCGGAGGTTTTCGTAATCCCCAGGCCGCGTATTCGAATTCTCGAAGAGGATGGTCAGCGGAGCACCGGTGGTCGTTCCTTTAAAAACGCCGCTCACAAGATGAGGCAGGTCGCTTTCGGTCCGTGGGGTAGTACCTCTGGCGCCGCTTTTTCGACGGGAGAGGTCGGGGAGAAAATGATCCTGTGTTAATGGCAATCCGGCCGGGCAGCCGTCGATGGTTACACCAACCGATTTTCCGTGCGATTCGCCGAAAATACTGATCCTGAAAAGTTTGCCAAAAGAATTCATGTTTTTATTGAATTAGATATTTATACTTATGTCTGCTCCCGCTGCCGACATGGTTTTGAAAAACTCAGGCCACGACTTGTTTACGCACTCTGCCTGCCCGATGGTGGTTTCTCCGGAAGCATTGAATGCCATGACAGCGGCCGCCATTACCATCCTGTGATCTGAATAGGAGGAGAGATGGTTCCCGCGGCTTTTTCCACCGGCGATCGTCATTTCATTCTGTTGTATATTGATGTTGACATTCATCTTACCAAGCTCCTCCAAAAGTGCACCGGCACGGTTGCTCTCTTTGTTGATTAGTCGGTCAGCCCCGCGCAGGACAGATATTCCTTCGCAATGCGCGGCGAGTACAGCCAGAGGCGGAAAGAGGTCGGGGCTGTGGGTGGCATCAAACCCGAAAGCTTTTAATTTTCCTGATTTTACAATGATATCCTGATTTTCGATGGCAACGTCTGCCCCTGCACTCTTCAGCGCATCGAGGATGGCACGGTCGGCTTGTCGGGATTTTACATCGAGACCGGTGATACGCAGATTTCCATTGATTGCGCCTGCAACCAGCAGAAAAGCGCCACCGCTCCAATCGCCTTCGGTTCGGATGTCGGCTGGCTGAAAACGCTGATTACCCCTGATAAAAAATCGCCGATACTCCTCATGATGAATGGTGATGCCAAAAGAATTGAGAACTTCGAGTGTCAGATCAAGGTAGGGGCGACTTTTGAGGTTCTCGACCACCAGCACCGTATCTTCATTGGCCAGCGGCATTGCCATCAGCAGGCCGGAAACGAACTGAGAACTTTCCGATCCATCCACCACCACGGTTCCACCCCTGACCGGTCCTGAGAATCGCAGAGGCAGCGTAAGCGCGTCGGACAAAAGGCGGGCGCCAAGTTGCTGCAGCGGCGAAGCTATGTTTCCCAGTTTCCGTTTTGGCAAGGTTCCCTCACCGGTTATGGTCACCTCATCATCAAACAGAGAGCCGATAGCAATCATCAACCTGGCCGCCAGTCCCGATTCGCCGCAATGAAAAGTCCGCTTTCCGCTGAAAACGGGATTACCCAAAATCCTGATGTGATCTTCATGAAACGTAACCTTCGCTCCCATTTCGCCGGCAATCCCGAGCATGGCTCTGGCGTCATCGCAGGAAGAAGGATGGTATATTTTCGACTCGCCGCCGGCAAGCATGGCCGCGGCCACCAGGCGGATAAAATGACTTTTGGACGGCGGCGCCATCACCGTGCCCGAAAGCTGCGAAGGAAATACAGTTGCTCTCATCCCTCTATATCTTGATTTTACGGATCACATGCACCGGCAACTCTTCAACCACCGCTTCCCCGATGCTTTTCAGCAGCACAAAGCGGATCGCGTCATCCTCTCTTTTTTTGTCTTTTGACAGAGCCTCAAAAATAGGATCAGGCTGAAGAGGCAAAGCCACCGGAAGCTCAAGTTTCGTCAATAAACGGACAATTCGTTCCAGATCATGTTCGCTGAGGTAACCCCTTTCTTTTGAAACACGGGCTGCTATGACCATCCCGACACTCACCGCCCGGCCGTGGCTGATCCCTGCAACTTTTTCGATGGCATGGCCAAAGGTGTGACCAAAGTTGAGTTTTCTGCGCTCGCCGGTTTCCTTTTCATCGCGGTTGACGATGGCAGATTTGATCTCCGTAGAGCGAAGTACCAGGTGCGCGACTTCCTCCTTACCAAGTTCCATCACCGCATCAGTATTTTGTTCGATAAATCCAAACATCGCTGCATCGGCGATAAGGGCGTGCTTGACGATTTCGGCCAGGCCGTTTGAAATCTCCGACCGGTCGAGGGTTTTTAAAACGGCCGGATCGCAAAGCACAAATTCCGGCTGGTTGAATACCCCGACAATATTTTTAAATCCATTAAAATTTACCCCGTTCTTTCCTCCAACGCTGGCATCTACCTGCGAAAGCAGCGTGGTGCTGATAAACCCAAAACGAAGTCCGCGCATAAATATGGAGGCTACAAAACCGGTGATATCGCACACTATTCCGCCTCCGACACCGAGGATAAAGGTTGACCGGTCGGCGTTCAGATCAAGCAACTTTTGGATGACTACCTGGACGGTTCCGAGCGTTTTGGCAGCCTCACCCTGACCAACGATTACAACCGGAAAGTCACTCCAATTATGGCCGTAAAGATCATTGACCACCTGGTCGGTGAGGATGATCGTTCGCATGCCAGGCAGATATTTCCTGAAATTTAATAATCGCTCGCCAATCAATAATTTCGAAATTCCGTGACTGCCTTTAATCTCAATGGTGGTCATCAGATTCATTTTTATTTGTAGCCGGTAAAGTTAATCCATTGTTCATTACAGCCATTTGCTTATTGATGGATTCCTGGTGTATTGCGTTGAAAATGTGATCAATAAGGTCGTTGCTCAGCTTTCGTTCGGCGCCCTTTTGCCTGATCCGTGTGATGATTTCATCCCAGCGGGAGGGCTGCAAAATGGTGATGTTGTTTTGCTTTTTGTACAGCCCGATGGTTTCGGCTACCGCCATCCGCTGTTCAAGGATATCGAGCAACTCCTCGTCGTACTTATTGATCTTCAGTCGCAGTGTTTCGAGCGAATGCACAACCTCTTCGTCAGCGATACTTACATTTCTCAGTTTCAGCATAGAGAGCAGTTCGTTGAGCGATTCAGGTGTGATCTGCTGCTGAGCATCGCTCAGGGCACGATCGGGGTCGTGGTGTACCTCGATTATAATACCGTCGTAGTTGAGATCCATCGCTTTTTGTGTGACCCTTTTCAACTCCCGGTTTCCACATATATGGCTGGGGTCAACCAAGAGCGGAAGAGTAGCCATTCGTCTTTTGAGTTCGATCGGTATTTGCCATAGCGGGTTGTTGCGATAGGTAGATTTATCGAATGTAGAGAATCCCCGGTGGATTGCGCCTAACCTCGAAATCCCCGCCTGGTGGATGCGTTCGATAGCGCCAATCCAGAGTTCAAGGTCAGGGTTCACGGGGTTTTTCACAAAAATCATGATGTCAGCGCCGGCAATGGTATTGGCAATTTCCTGCATGGCAAAAGGGTTTGCTGTAGTACGCGCTCCTATCCAAAGGATGTCAACGCCGTGCTTGAGGGCTTCATAAGCATGACGCTGGTTGGCAACCTCGGTGGCTACCAGCATTCCGGTTTCCTGTTTTACTTTTTTCAGCCACGAGAGGCCCTTCTCCCCTACTCCCTCAAATCCGTTGGGATGTGTCCGCGGCTTCCAGATTCCTGCCCGGTATGCCCTGATCCCCTGGCTGTGAAGTTGATGAGCGATTGTCAGCACCTGTTTCTCTGACTCGGCGCTGCATGGGCCGGCGATAACGAAGGGTCGCTCCTCCACGCCGATCCCCCATTGGCTGATTGGTAGAAATTGAATGGTTTCCATTTTTGCTCCAGTTTTACTATAGGTCAAGTAATTGTATCTTTTGAGGAAATGCTACCTGTTCAGGCCTCCTGAACCGGGTTATAAAATCTTTTTAATTTTGTTGGCATTGATGATTAAATCATTGATTTTGTTGCAATCATGCATCGTGATCGCCGTTCTGAATTCGTTCAGTCTATCAATATAGGTATCAAGCACTTTAATAACGTTGTCGGCATTCTGATTAAAGATGGGCGTCCACATTTCGGCCGAACTTTTCGCCAGTCGGACTGTGGAATCAAACCCACCGCTGGCCAGGTCAAAGATATGCTTTTCGTTTTTCTCCTGATCTAGAACCGTAAGAGCCAGGGCAAACGAGCTGATGTGCGAAATATGCGAAACATAGGCTGCGTGCCTGTCATGGCTTGACGAATCCATAAAAACAGGGCGCATGTTGAGGGAATCGTACATTCGTCTGACCGCTGCCAGTGCTCTGATCCCCGACTCATCAGTGTCGCAGAATATCACCGCTTTTCCATCGAACAGCCCGGGAAATGCTGCCCAGGGACCGGTGAACTCCGTGCCAGCCATCGGATGCGCTGCGATAAAATACTGTCGTTTAGGGTGATATTTTACCGACTGGCAGATCAACTCCTTTGTGGAGCAGGTGTCGGTAACTGTTTGACGTTCAATGTTATCCAGAACCTTCGGGAGTAATTTCACAGTCGAATCTGCCGGGGTTGCCAGGATGACAAATTCACTCTGACTGATGGCTTCCTCCAGATCGCAGATTTCATCTACCAGCCCGATGTGCAGCGCCGTTTCCGCATGCAGACGGTTGTTGTCAACACCAATGATCCTCGAGGCAAATCCACGTTTTTTCAGGTCAATGGCCATCGAACCTCCTATCAATCCTAATCCTATAATCGTAACTTGCATAATTTTTCCTCCTTAATACTATTTGTTGAGATTTCCATTTATCCTTTCGATCGCTTCTTTAAAAACCTCCTGACTACTGCAAAGCGACAGCCTTATGAACTGGTTTCCATTGGAACCGAAAATGCCGCCCGGAGTAATAAAAACGCCGTAATGGTAAAGCAGATGATCAGAGCAGCCGAACCCGTCAGCGAAATTTTCCGGAACCCGCCCCCAGAGAAACATACCTGACTGGCCGGGGTCAAATTTTACGTTCATTTCATCAAAAATCGTTTCGGCAAGCAAACGCCGTTTCTTGTATTCGGCATTGATGCTTTGGTACCATTCCGGCGGGCTTTGAAGCGCTTTAACGGCAGCCATCTGGATGGGCTTGTACATTCCTGAATCCATATTGCTTTTCACCGTCAGGATGCTTTTCAGGTAATCAGCCTTACCGGCCACCATTCCCATCCTGAAGCCGGCCATGTTGTGCGATTTGCTCATCGAATTGAGTTCCAGTGCCACCTCCCTGGCGCCTTCTGCCGAAAAGATGCTCAATGGATTGTCGTTCAGGATGAAGCTATATGGGTTGTCGTTACAAATCAGGATCTTTTTCTGCCTGGCAAAACTCACCAAACGATCAAAAAACGCAGCGTTTGCCTTCGCTCCGCATGGCATGTTGGGATAATTCACCCACATGAGTTTGACCCCCTGCAGATCCTTGGTTTCCAAATCTTCAAAATCGGGCAGCCAGTCGTTTTCGGGTTTTAGGTCATACTCCTCCACCCTTGCGCCAACCAGCCGTGTTACGGCATCGTAGGCGGGATAGCCCGGATTGGGAACCAGTACGCCGTCGCCGGGATTGAGGAATGCCATAGAAATGTGCATGATACCCTCCTTGGAGCCCATCAACGGAAGAATTTCTCCGTTTGGATTGAGGTCAATTCCAAAATACCTTCTGTACCAAACGGCAAAAGCCTCCCGCAATGCAGGCAGGCCGGTGTAGCTCTGATAGCCGTTGCTTCCTTCTGCTTTGCTCTGCAGCGCCAGTTCCTCCAGCACATCATTGTGAGGCATCATGTCAGGGCTGCCGATGCCGAGGTTCAGCACCTTTTTGCCCTGTTTCTTCATTTCCTCAATTTCGCGCAGCTTGGTGGCAAAGTAGTATTCGGTAACAGATTGCGTTCGCTCTGCAGGTGAGATGATCATGGCTCAGAATTTTTATGAATGGTTTCAAAAGTGTCGGCTCCGTGAGTATACTCCCCGAGAATGTGCATACCATCCACCAGTGGCTCGATGGCTGAAAGGCACTGACGGTAACGGGAGTAATCGGCAAAAGCCACATCCACATAAAAGAAATATTGCCACTCCTGCCCCAGAATAGGCAGCGATTGTATTTTGGTGAGATTGATATCATAAAATGCGATCACACTCAGTATTTTCGAGAGGCTTCCGGTTTGGTGCAAAAGACTGAAGCACAATGATGCCTTATCAGGATCGCTGCCGGGAGGCCGCTCCGAGCCTCTTTTGGCGAGAATCAGGAATCGGGTGAAATTTCTCTTGTTGGTTTCTATTCCCTCGGCCAGGATTTCTAGCCCGAAGGACTCAGCCGCAAGGTGGCTGGCAATTGCTCCTCTGCCTGTGATTTTTCCCTCGCTGATCTCGCGGGCGCTGATGGCGGTATCCACCGACTCAACCAGTTTAATCCAGGGGTAATCGTTGAAAAACTTCCGTGTTTGGGCAATAGCCATGTGGTGAGAGTGGACTTCCCGGATGTCCTGGATCTTTTGTCCGGGCAACGCCAGCAGGTTTTGGGTGATCTTTAGGTAAACTTCGCCGACGATTTCCACCGGGTTTTCCTTTATCAGGGAGTAATTTTGCAGGATGCTGCCGGCCACCGTATTTTCTATGGCAAAACAGCCAAAAGTTGATTTTTCGCCTACAAGTGAAGAAATGATTCCGTCAAAGGTATCACAGGGCAAAATGCGGATGCCGTTGTCGAAAAACTTTCGCGAGGCAATCTCATGAAATGAGGCCTCTCCGCCCTGGATGGCGACCTGAATGGGTTGGTTTTCTTTGTTTTTCTTTTCCATTTTTACCTAAAAAAAAGAGCCCCGTGAGTTAGACGGGGCCCTGTATGTTTTGATGTTATTATCTATGCATAGCAAGCCCCGCCGGAGTTTCCGTAAAAATAAAAGTAGAAATAAAAACTGCGTGAGCTAAGCATTGATTTCAGTATTTCAATGCGGCAAAGATATTGGAAATTCAATTTACCAAACATTTTTTGAAATAATATTGGTGTGAGTGATTGGTAAACGACATTCAACAGATTAAACCTCGTGATTGCCGGAAGATACTCATGGGATAAGTTGACCAATAAAAAGCCCTGACAGTCACGCACGTGCGGTTCTGTCAGGGCTCAATTCCCTGATAATTAGGTTCGTGGATTCGTGGCAGCGGCCATCTTTACTAAGGTTTGTTTTTAGGATAAGGTTGTTCATGTTCCATTTGGGCATTATCCGGCCCCAAAACCTAACTCTGGTTGAATTGCTCTGGTTGAATTGTTCTGACTGAATTGCTCTGGGCTTCAGCCCAGAGACCATATAAACATTGTCTCCCTGTTTTGGGGCTTTAGCCCATGCTTCCTGCTTTGGGCTAAAGCCCATTTTATTGTGTTGTTCATCATTTATTTCCGGGCTAAAGCCCGGAGCAAATCACCTGAGCTAATCACCTGAGCTAATCACCTGAGCAAATCACCTGAGCAAATCACATGTTCACCGACAGTCCAACTAAGGGAGAGGTTTTAGTTTTCATAATAACCACCTGAAGTGGAAATGACCTGCTGGTCTTTGGTCTGGATTACAAACAGAATCATCACTGAAATGGAGATTAGAACGCATGGCTTTCTCATTGTGAATAAGGGTTAAGTGAGGAAAATTAATTTGTTTCAAAACAAAAGTTTTTCCAGTAGTGAAGTCCATAGATTTGCGAAAACTTGCTGAAAATGAAGGTACTTTTGGTAGATTTTGTAACTATCAAGTATTGAGCATATTACGTAATATTTATCCGTTTACAAACGACTACAATCGTTTAAGTCCGTTTACAAACGCAAGTAAATGTTTATTAACCGGATCGGCCGAAACCCCCGCCATATCTTTGCTTCATGATTTTTTACTTAATTTTTTAAACCTTAAATTTTAAATGTCATGAAAAGCTTAAGAAACAGTGTTCAGTTGATCGGCAACCTCGGAATGGACCCGGAAGTAAAACAAGTAGCTAATGGCAGGAAGATGGCACGCTTCTCACTGGCAACCAGCGAAACCTACAAAAACGACAAAGGTGAGAAAGTTACTGATACCCAGTGGCACAACATCATTATCTGGGGAGGGCTGGCCGAAGTAGCCGGGAAGTATCTGAAAAAGGGAAAACAGGTCGCCATCGAAGGCCGCCTCGAAACCACCAGCTACGACGACAAGGAAGGCAAGCGCAAATTCTTCACCCAGATCAACGTGAACGACCTGATGATGATGGGTAAGGAGAGTAATTAACCCGGATTACCCTCAAAATCGAAGCCCGCTGGAACAATCCGGCGGGCTTTTTTATTTCAATGTGCCTGTCTCAAAAGTCATTGATTTTTAATTTCAACGCTTGTTAACCTTTGGTAGTTTGTCAAAAATGGTCTTAAGTAGCACCTGGGATATGTCGTTTTTTTAAAGTCAGGTTCGATAAAATTCGTTTTTCAGTTTGATTCAATCATTTTCGGCAGGCATGAAATTCTTGCGATACAAGGCGTCATAGTGCCCTTTGTGGTCATAAACATCATTTTTCCGTACATACTCATTCCACTCCCCGATCAGCTGATTCTTTATTTCGGGGAATTGCAGGGAGAGATCGTTGGCTTCGGCGGGGTCATTTGTAAGATCGTAAAGTTCCCAGTTGCCGGTTCCCATAGGTTCCGGCAGGCGAAGTATTTTCCAGTTCCCTTTAATGTAAGCCTTCATCTCAAAGAGCTCCCAACCGAATCCGTCGTTGGTGTGAACGGTTGTGGAATCACCTTTCAGCACCGGCATTATTGATTTTCCTGAGGTCGGATGGATTTTGTTACCGTTGTATTCTTCAGGATATTGTGACTGTGTAATTTCGAGGATGGTGGGCATGATATCGGTGACATGAACAAATCCTTTCATCCATTGTCCTGCATTCTGGGTCTTGCCGGGAAGTTTAATTATTAAAGGAACCTTGATGCCTCCTTCGCTGGCAAAGCTTTTAAAATAGCGAAAGGGCGCTGATGATGCCTGCGCCCAGCCTGCGCCTGTTTCGATGTAGGAATTTTTCAGTCCCCGGTTATCGATAGAGTTGTCGAAGGTACTCAGGTACTCTCCATTCTCATTTCCCGGATAAGATGTTGCCATAGCTCCATTTGCGCCGTTGTCCGACATGAAGATGACTAACGTGTTATCATATAAACCTTCATTTTTCAGGTAATCAAACACCCGCCCGATGCTCATATCAAGGTATTCGAGCATACCTGCATAAACTTCCATGTCTCTGGCAAATCCATCTCTAATCTCCTGGGGAAGGCTGTTCCAGAGAGGAATCTGCGGATTTTTCGAAAACCTGTTAACTTCCTTTGATACAACTCCCAGGGCTTTCAGATTCCCGAGGCGTTCGATCCAGAGCGAATCCCAGCCCATGTCGAATTTCCCTTTGTACCTGGCGATATACTCCACTGGCACATGAAGCGGATCATGAACTGCCGTGTAAGACAGATAGGTAAAAAATGGTCTGTTGCTGGCTTTGTTTCGATCTATAAAGCTGATAATGGAATCGGTATAATTTTTTGTAGAATAGAAATCAGGGGGCAAATCCACCGGTTTTCCGTTTCGGGTGTAATCCATGTGCTGCAATGGAGAAAGCGCTTTCATATCGTTCCAGTGGCTGCCGCCCCCTGTGCCAAGAATAAAGGTCTCTTCGAAGCCCCTGTCGTAAGGGTCTTTACCCGGACCTTCGCCCAGGTGCCACTTGCCCACCATGTAGGTGTGATATCCGGCTTCGCGAAGCACCTCAGGAATAGTTACTACCTGTTTGCTAAGATAACCCTGGTAACCCGGAAGGTTCAGAGCGGTCAGTTCCGGATATTCCATTTCGGACATGATGCCTATACCTGCCACATGATGGTCGGTTCCGGTCAGCAGCGACGAGCGGGTTGGTGAGCAGGTGGGCTGTACATAGAAGTTGGAAAATGACAATCCTTCATTTGCCAGTTGAGAGATATTTGGAGTAGCAATGTTGCCCCCAAAAGGAGCGATATCGCTGAAGCCTAAATCGTCTGCCACAATGAGCAGGATGTTGGGCTTGTCACTTTTATTCCCGATTCGATTTTGTTGGTTACAACCCAGCAACACAGCTGCTGTTGCAATAAACACTAAAAACGTTCTATTATAAGATTTCATACTGTGGTAAATAATTCTGCAAAAATAGATTTATAAATAGTAATGGAAGACCGGAATTAATGGATGTTTTCGGGCAGGTTCAAATTGTGAGCCAATCCTGATTACTAGGAATTCTGGTTTTGCTTTGTCATAAATGATTAAATAATGTTCCCATACAGCAACATCTTTTTTCAGTGCATGGTTGTCGAATCGTTTTCCGGGATTGTAAAAGTAAAGGCAGAGCCTGTATCAACGGCGCTTTCAACCCAAATCCTGCCGCCGTGTTTTTCAACAAATTCTTTGCAGAGAATCAGCCCGAGGCCGGTTCCCTGCTCGTTGGCAGTACCTTTGGTTGACTCGCTTTCGTCAATCCGGAAAAGTTTTTCGATACGGTTTTTAGAAATTCCCACACCATTGTCTTTTACCGAAATGGATACTGCGCTCTGCTTTCTGGCCGCAGAAATGGTAACCTCACCGCCCTGCCGGGTAAATTTTACAGCATTTGAAATCAGGTTGCGCAATACCGTGTTAATCATTTGTTTATCGGCATAAACGGGAATGAAATCCGGGAACGAATGATTGATAGTTATGGATTTTTGAGTTGCTATACCCTTGAAAGTCAGAATCGTTTCGTTGAGGAAATCCACCAGTTCAAAATACTCAGGATTAAACTCCATTCTGTCGCTTTGGGTGCGCGACCATTCGAGCAGGTTGACCACCAGGTTCATAGCGCGTTGCGACGATTGCAGCATATTTTCAGCGTACTCATCTAAACCCTCGTAATTCTTTTCTTTTAACTGGTCAACAATAAGTTGGCTGAAACCGAGGATGGAATTGAAGGGGCTTCGCAGGTCGTGGGAGATGATAGAGAAGAATCTGTCTTTCACAGTGATAGCTTTCTGCAGCTCTTCATTTTTCTCAGCTAATTGTTGCTTGAGAAGCAGCGAATTCAGGTCAGTTTCAATAAAGCTCTTGACCTTCAACAACAGCTCCTCAGTTATAACGCTGTAAAAATTCTCCTTTTTGTCCAAAATGCAGATGGTTCCGAAAACCTCACCATCCGGCCAATTGACAGGATATCCGAGATAAGAGACCATGTTGATGTTTACATCCGGATTGTTTTCACGCCAAACCGGACTTTTTGTTGCATCAGGAACATGCAGTTTGTCCTGAGAGCCAATTACTGTTTCGCAATATAAGCCATAAGCGAGTTTCTCCTTTTCACCCTTTTTGTAAGGATTGTCTTCGGAATTGCCTGCCAAAAATACCTCGATGGTGTCTTCGTTAAGCTTCATAATCAACCCTGATGGAACCCCGATAATTTTGATGATAAGATCAAGCAGCGATTGCCACTTCTCAATCACTTCGTCATAAATGGCCGGTTTGAGTCTTGAGCCAATCCTGACCTGGTTATATTCTTGTTTTTTACGGTCGTATACTTTTGAATAACGTTCCATTGTCTTTACCTGATTTTTATTAAAGCCCCGGAGTTAATACTTTTCCGGGATTGTAAAAGTAAAGGCAGAGCCTGTATCAATGGCGCTTTCAACCCAAATCCTGCCGCCGTGTTTTTCAACAAATTCTTTGCAGAGAATCAGCCCGAGGCCGGTTCCCTGCTCGTTGGCAGTACCTTTGGTTGAATCGCTTTCGTCAATCCTGAAAAGTTTTTCGATACGGTTTTTAGAAATTCCCACGCCATTGTCTTTTACCGAAATGGATACTTCGCCCTGCTTTCTAGCCGCAGAAATGGTAACCTCACCGCCCTGCCGGGTGAATTTTACAGCATTTGAGATGAGGTTTCGCAATACTGTATTTATCATGTGCTTGTCGGCAAAGACCAGCAGATAGCTGGGCAGCAACAGATTGATGCTGATGGATTTTTGCCTGGCAATATCTTCAAAAAGCGGCATAGTTTGTTCGACGAAATCCACCAGTTCAAAATGTTCAGGGTTATACTCAATCCGTCCGGTTTTCGACCGCGTCCACTCGAGCAGGTTTACGAGCAGGTTCATAGCGCGCTGCGACGATTGCAGCAGGATGTTGGCGTATTCATCCAAACCGTCGTAGTCCTTTTCTTTTAGCTGATCGACAATCAATTGGCTAAAGCCCAGAATGGAGTTGAAGGGGCTTCGCAGGTCGTGCGCTATAATAGAGAAGAACTTGTCCTTCTGAGCATTAGCTTCACGCAGCAACCACTCGTTTTCTTTAAGTACTTCCTCTGCCCGTTTGCGGTTGGTGATTTCCTGGGCAGCTCCCCAAAGGCTTGTGGTTTTGCCGTTCGTATCAACGATAGCTTCTCCATGCACCCACATCCATCCATTGCTTCCATCTTTTTTTATGGTTTCCAATTCGAGTGTGTACGAAGTTCCTGTGGCCACTGTGCTGGCAAGAGCTGTGGAAAGCCTTTCCCAGCTTTCGGGGGTAAAGAGCTTCATGTGCTCGGTATAAGGTGGCGGAGGAACCGTAGGATCAAAACCATACATATTATAGAGCTCTTCCGTCCAAAATACCTGATTGGTTTCCACATCCAGACGCCAGCTTCCGATTTGGGCGATCCGTTGTGATTCCCTGAGATCTTTTTCATTTCTCCTGAGTTGCCTGGTGAGGTCAATCACTTCTTTCTGCCTGTATGCCTGCTCGCTGATAAACTGGGTCATATCATGGAGGAAATCCATCGCTGATTTTACTTTTTCTTCAGATACAACAGGTACTTTGCTTAAAGCATCAAGGTATTTTTCCTCATCGAAACCAAATTGCTTTGCTTGTCGCAAAAATGAATCCTTGTCCGGTTCCTCCATAAAAAACTGCCCGGAAAACAGATTTGCAACATGTTCTCCCTCTATCATGATTGGCATGGCTACATCCACCAAACCGTTGAGGCATTTGTAGGAATGGTATTTGGCGCCGCTGGCCATTTTGTTTGCCAGTTCGGTATCGCTGATAACGCAGTTTTTGAATGTCCCGGGATTGACACGATGGAACTCAGTACAGATAGGTCTCCATCCCGATTGGGACAAGACATTAGCCTCGAGATCCAATATAGCTGTGACAAATCCGGTTGATTTATAAAATCCCTCAAGCAGTGCGTCAACCTTCTTAAAATCAATCAGATGTTTGATGCTTTCTTTCATTTATATTTCTTTTGAATTTCGCCGCCCGGTGAACTAATACTTTCACTTATCTTAATCGGTCGTAATCTTTTCATGCAAAGTACTTTTGAATCATCGTTAGTAAATCATCTTTTGATATCGGTTTTGCAATGTAATCATCACAACCTGCATCAAGTGCCATTTGCCTGTTTCCGGTCAATCCATAGGCAGTCTGGGCAATGATTACCACATCTTTATTGAACTTTCTGATACGCCTTGTGGCTTCGTAACCATCCGTGTGGGGCAAACGGATGTCCATAAGTATCAGGTCAATATCAGTTTGGTGCTGAACGATTTCTACCGCTTCAATGCCAGTCCTTGCTATCAATGTTGATCTGCTCAAAGATTTAATTGTTTTGTCCAGCAAGAGTTCAGAAATCTCATCATCTTCCACAACCAATATTTTTAGTTTTCTTATTTCCAGTTTATTGTCTGTGATTGCGGGCTGATGGTCATTGTTTTTTGTTACCTGCCTGGTTGAGCAGGGCAGAGTAAAGTAAAAAACTGAGCCTTTACCTTCCTCACTTTCAACCCATATACTTCCTCCCATCATTTCGATATACGCTTTGGTAATTGCCAGTCCTAGTCCTGCTCCCTGACGAGCCATTTTATCTTCGATGTCAGCTTGTACAAATCGCTCGAAGACTGCTTTTTGACGGCTTTTTGGGATGCCGATACCCGTATCTTTTACATAAAATTCAATGCATTGGCCTTTGTGTGCGCAACCCAATTCAATTGTGCCCCGGGGAGTATATTTCACGGCATTTTTCACCAGGTTGGTGAGTATGGCATAGAGTTTTTCACGATCGGTTTTCAGGGTTGCTTCATCACCGGATAGACTATTTTTCACCGTAAAGTCAATACCTTTGGATTCCGTTTCGGGTTTGAAAAAGGTGTAAATATATTCGATCTGCTCGTTGATGTTGGATTCGGTAAGGTGAAGCTCCATCAGGCCGGCTTCAATTTTCGATATATCAACAATGTCGTTGATGATATTAAGCATTCGCTGGCCGCTTTTATTAATCAATCCGATATAGCGTTGTTGCTCTTCCCCGGTGAGACCGGGCTCTCTCAACAGCTCAGCAAAGCCGAGAATGCCGTTCATCGGGGTGCGTATCTCGTGACTCATGTTGGCCAGAAATGCTGATTTCAGCCGGTCGCTCTCCTCGGCTTTTTCTTTAGCTGCAATGAGTTCTTTCTCAAATTCCTTGCGCTCGGTGATGTCAATATGGGTTCCAAGCGTTCGGCTGGTCAGTTTTCCTTCGCTGTCGCGCAGGGTCTGCCCCCGCGACCAGATCCAGACCCAGCCGCCAGCGTAGTGTTGCATCCTGAAATAATTTTCATAAATACCCACTGATCCTCCGGCAAGATAATCGGAAAAGCAGCGGGTTGCTCTTTCCCGGTCGTCGGGGTGCATCATAGCAATCCAGATATTTTCAAGATTTGGTGATCCATCTGTTATAAAATCCGCCGGATCGAAACCGAGCATGGTAAAGTACTCCGGACTGCACCAGAGGAAATCCTTGTCGTGGTGGTATTCCCATGCACCGGTATTCGAAACAGCAACGATGGATTTAAAACGCTCCTCGCTCATACGCAGGTCTGCCTCGGCCTTTTTTCGTTCGGTAATGTCCCTTATGGTATAAACCATTCCTGCAGGTACGTTATTGGCGTCATAGATTATATCGCCATTCACCTCAGAATTAATGACTGTTCCATCCTCAGTTTTGAGTCTGTATTCTTTTGGGCCTAATTTTCGCTCAAACATCAAATGAGTGTTTTCAATAGCCTGGGGCAAATCTTCTTCTGCAATGAACGACAGCATATTTTGACCTAAAAGAGCTTCTTTTGGAAGATGCTTCAGCGAAGGAAGCGGAATATCATTGATGAAGGTGATGATTCCATCTAAATTGGTTAATACGATTAAATCGGGCACAGTAGAAACCAGTTTGCGGTACCTCTCCTCGCTTTCCTTAATGGCTTTCTCGGCCTGTTTGCGCTCGGTGATGTTGCTTCCAAAGCATGAACCGCCAATAACCATTCCATCTTTAAAAATAGGATTGAAGGTTACCTGGATATAAAGTTTGCCTACGGCAGTATCTACTTCATCAATAATAGTAAACTGCTCATTCGACAAAACCTTGTCGTAACGGGGTTTCCAGAAAGGTTGGAGGAACTCTGGCAGCGATTCCAGCAGATTGCTGCCTTTTTCGAGCCTGATGCCAAATGAGGCATGGAAATCTTTCTGAAATACATGGTTGATGTACACAATGTTGTAATTCCTGTCGAAAGCCCAGATGCTGTCCGCTGTGCCTTCGATGATGGCGGTAACGTTGGCATTTGTCTCTTCCAATTTCTCTTTGGCTTTGATGACCTCTGCCTCAGCCTGCTTCTGCTCGGAAATGTCGGTGTGGGTACCAACGATCCTGACAGCTTTTCCGGTGTTGTCAAAGAAAGCCTCTGCACGGGACAGAATTTCTACCCAGTGACCATCTTTATGTTTCATTTTGAACTCCAGTATAAAGCGATCAACCTGCTTAGTAATCAGCTTCTGTTGAAGTTCCCATGATTTCTTTGCATCTTCTGGTTCTGTGTTGGTTTCCCAGACAGAAAAATCATTGGGAAGCTCATGATCTTCAAAGCCAAGCATTTTTTTCCAACCCGGAGAGTAGTAAATTTCATTTGTCACCAGATTCCAGTCAAACAAGCCATCATTTGAGGCTTTCATGGCCAGCAAGAACCTTTCCTCGCTCTCTTTAAGTCTTTCTTCAGAAAGCTTACGTTCGGTTATATTATCGAAGGTAATGCCAACCCGCTGGTTTGGGAGCGGAAAGGCCTTTACGGAATATGCGGCTTCCAGCAAGCGGTCGTCTGCATAGTAGAAATCTTCAAACTCGCCGGATTTACCTGTGCGCACAACATCGGCAAAGCGTTTGGGGATGCCCAGTGCGCGAAGACCGGGAAATATCTCATCAATATATTTACCAATCAAACTCTCCGGTTGAACACCACTTAGCTTCCCACTGGCCGGGTTTGCGGCTACTAAACAGAGTGTGTGGTCATCTTCAGGATTCTCGAGTTCATACACGTACAAACCCATTTGCATATTCTCAATAATATCGCCGGCCTGGTGAAGCGCTGTCTCAGCCTGCTTGCGCTCGGTTATGTCCACAACGTTAGCAACATTGTGTAGCCACTTGCCATCCGAATCATACACTGGTGATACAGATAGCTGTGCCCAGATTGTTTGCCCATCTTTTCTGATGTAGCGCTTTTCGGTGTAGTAAACATTTGATTCACCAGCCAACATCTTTTTTACCTCTTCAGCACCAATTTCGATGTCATCGGGATGTGTGATTTGTGTAAAGGTGAGTTGCTGCAGTTCGCTCTCCGTATAGCCGATCATTTGGCAGAAGTTTCGATTGGCTTTGATGAATTTTAAATCCTTACCGATCATTGTCATGCCTGTGGCGCTATCTTCGAAAATCTTTCTGAAGAGCAATTCACTCACCCTTAGCTTCTCATCGGCACGCTTCCGGTCTGAGATGTCCACGCAGAATTCCACGCATGTATTGTCTTCCAGCGAACTACCAGCAAAAACCATCCACAATCGTGTACCATCCTTGCGAAGATATTCCTTTTCGTAGGGACCAACACGCCCGGTCGTTTGAAATTTCTTAATCTCGGCCAGACTTACCTCCTTATATTCCGGTGGAGTAAGATTCTGCCAGGTCAGCGAGCGGGATTCTAATTCTTCCCGGCTGTATCCCATCATGTTGAGAAATGTGTCGTTGGCGTCTGTCATGCAGCCACTTGACAGGTCCCAAAACATAACGCCAACCGTTTCGACTTCCAATACCTTATTCAGACGTGCATGGCTTTTTCGCAGCAAGTCCTCTGCATTCTTACGCTGAGTGATATTTTGGGCAAGTATAACGATGTCGTCACCCATTGGGACAACAACAATACGAAGCCAGGTGGGTATTGATACTATTTCACCAACATACACTTCGTCGAAAATCTGCTGCTCCGCATCAGTAGCAGCGCGGATGTAAGCATCAAATAAAGCTGTTCCTTGGTGGGCGGGAAATAGTTCAAGTAAACGCTTTCCAGGAACTTCTGCAGGGTCAGTTCCGTTTATTTGAGCAATAGCATGGTTTTCGTATTTCCATGTGAAATCAAACACTTCACCTTTTTCGTCCTTCAAGGGATGAAGAATAGTGAATCCATCGGGAGATATCTCCTGTGCCATGCGAAAAAGCTCCTCATTTCGCCTCAGTCCATCACTTAACTCCAGATTTTTCTTTAATTCAACCTGAAGCTCTGTTGTACGATCAGACACTAAAAGTTCCAGCCTGTGTTTTTCTGATTTTTTAAAATCATTGGCTTCCTTAATTTTGATCATGGCGTTGATGTGAACCACAAGTTCCTGCTCGTCAACCGGTTTGGTGAGGAAACCATCAGCGCCGGCTTTGATGGCACGGACTTTATTCTCTTTGCTTTCATTGGCCGCCATTAAAAAAACCACGGGTATGTCGCGCAGATTCTCGTCCTCCTTCAGGATTTTGCAAACCTCAAAACCATCCATTACGGGCATCAGAGATTCAAGCAAAATCACATCGGGCTGATCTGTTTTTGCCAGTTCAATACCTTCATTACCAGTGGTTGCGGTTAATATCGTAAAACCGTGAAACAACTCAGCGATCAGCGCTTCAATGGATATCAGATTATCCGGGTTATGGTCAATCACCAGAATTCTTTTCATTGTTTGCTCCACGGCCTATTGCTTTTCAATTTTAATCATTTGTACACCTTATCAAACAGCAGGTCTGAGTCAACGGGTCTAATGAAAGTTGTTAAAACCAATATCGAATAAACAGCTTTTGAAGCCCATTTTTTGACGCCCGAAAATACTAAAATTAACCAAATGTGCTTCAAATAGTCCATTTTACTGGTTTTTCCTAAATGATTCAAAGTAATCATGCGCTTTATGGCAGTTTTCATCACTTGAAAGCACTGCTTTGGGTTTTCTCAATTGCCCCCAAAGGTCAGTTAATTGCCAAATTTATGAGATTTCTCGCTTCTCTCCTGACTTCGACAATGCGCAACTGGTGGGCTAAAGCCCGGCAGGTGTTTGGATTTCAACTGCCCTGACCTTAAGGTCGGGGCAATTGATTTCCTTATTATTCATGGCTTTAGCCACATTCACAAAATTTAAGGTTCCTTCTGACTTCGACATTTCGACACCCGAATGGATGAGTAAATATAATACAACTTACTGTATTACAGCATGATACAATACCAAAATTTTTACATTGTCAAAGTCAGTAAAAATCATGAGATTTCTCGCCTCGCTCGAAATGACAAGGGTTTCAAGATTTTTGGAGGTAGAGGGGGTAGGCGGCGGCTTCGCCGCCGCCTACCCCCATACATTCATTAAAACCCATGAAAGCATTGTCATTCTTTCATAGGAATGCCTTTGGCAGGAGCGCAGCGAGGAATCTCACATAAGTTTACCGGACACCAATGGTTTGCTGTCTGGCAGAGATCAAAATGCACCCAAAATGACTACTTTTTCACCACCCTCTTAACCACCGTACCTTTTTCTCCGGTAAGCCTGATCTGGTAAACCCCGGGCTGAAGGCCGGAAAGATCAATGTTTACTGAGCTTTCACCGCCAGTTTGGATGGTTTGGACAAATGCTCCCAAAGTTCCCACCACATCAATCTGCGTGAATTCGCCGGTTCCGCTGACTTGCACATATCCATCGGTTGGGTTGGGATAAATCATGATTCCGGCGCCCGGATTATTTTCCATCCCGGTTGCTGAAAGCTTCATCAATTTTATGGCCGACAATCCTTCGCCGGTAAAGTATCCTGATTGGGGTAATTGCAAGTCATACTCCACCTCCACATCAAAGGTTTCACCTGTGGATGGGCGATAAACCCTGTAAGTGAGCAGTTCCATTTCATCAAATCCATCTTTTGATACGGTAGTTGCATCATTGGCATAGGCAGTTAGTATGAAATTGTTTTTTGGGTCAATAATTTCAGCGACTCCATAACAGAGCTGCTGTTGCGCAAATACGCCGATTATATCGCCGGCAAGCAGGCCCTGGGGGTTGTTACCTTCTACAGCGATCAGGTGGGAGGAGCCTGTTATGGCAACCTCATTCCATGGATGATCAGGATGTTTTATCTGCTGAAGTTGTGCAGTCCAGGCGCTTTTTGCGTTTGCAGGGAAAGTAACCGAGCCTGGTGAATTGAGGTAAGCGAAATATGCTTTCCCAGGCAACAAACTTCCCAAGGTATTGATACCATAAGCCGGCCAGTAAACGCCAACACCGGCCACATCTTTGACCAACCGGACGCTCGTCCCGGCAAAAAGTGAAGCCACATTCACCGGCTGGTTGGCAATAACCGGGACTAGACTCCACCCGGTACTCATGCCAAAAACCTTGTTTATTTCCTCTTCACCACTGATATCGAGTAAATCAGGCGTATTCATTTTTACCTTGTAGGCCGATTGCGGCTGCCAATTCACTATTGAGTTCAGCCCACCAGCCGGATAGTAGACTGATGACATGGTTTGAGCAATGATAAAATTGCTGCCCAGTGGGTCAAATATGCTCACCATGTTGTCGTTTGCTGGCATTACAAAACTCGAAAGACCACTCCATCCTGCGGGTAGTGGGATGCTTTGCGTCATCAGCTCATCGCCCCAGAATATGCGGCTGAACTCATCTTTTTCAAAAGGAGTACCCGCAAAACCCCCAAATGCATCCTGAAACGTTACCTCTCCTTCGTCAACAGTTTTGGCAACATTAAAATTCCCACCCCAGTTGTTCATCGGAAATTCAACATTCGGAAGGGTTATGACCTGGTTGTTGTCAATGGTGAGTAAAGCGCCGCCTGACTGACCATTTCTGAAAATGCTTTTGGAGAAGGGCAATGCAGGATCAATCATTCCGCCAGGTTTTACAAAAAGTCCTTTGATTCCGGTTTTCTCGATAAGGGCATAATTTCCGGCGATGGTTCCACCCTGGTTAACTTCAAAAGTAAAGTAGCCCGTTGAAGTCAGTGTTGCCGGCGAATCGCTGTTCCCCACAAGGTTCAATTGCCCGCCATTGTTTACCGAGAGTGTTTGGTTGTTTCCCATGATAAGCGTGGCGCCATCATTAAGGTTCATTTCACCTGCATTAATATTGAGGTTACCATCAACATAGAGCGTTGTTCCCCGGGAAATGGTAATGTTTGTTTCTGAATGCATGATCTGTGAAAAGGATATTCCAGAAATGAAGCATGATATTGTAAAAAGGATAATGTGTTTCATGTTGTCACAATTTTAAAAGATTAAATAACAAACAAATTATTTTGAATTGAGTTGTTTTTCAAGTGCATCAATTCGTTGGTTTTGCACTTCGATTATCGCATGAAGTTCTTTAATGGCTTCGGTAAGCACCGGGATCAGGCCGATGTAGTTAATGCTTTTGAATTCAATGGGATCGTTATGAGTTTCCTTTTCATCTTCTGGTCTTTCTGGCGCAGTATGGTAGTTAACCCTTACCAGTTCAGGAAAAACGGCCTCCAATTCCTGGGCTATGAAGCCATATTGATCACCTTTTGCAAGGTTCATGTACTCAAATTCATCGGTTTTGTGTTCATAGATTTTTGCATCAAGCCTCAGGATGCGCTCAAGGCTTCCATCAAAATGCCGGATGTTTTTCTTAAATTTGCCATCTGAGGGATTGCTGAAGTTACCAGTAACAAGAACATCACCATTAAAATAACCGGCATAGTTGCCACTTCCGGATCCGGAAGCCCTGCCATAGATTCCAAAGGCTACCGTTCCACCTGTTGCCCACCCAAAAACACCATAAGTAGGATTAATGCTGGTAGTATTGTTTACAGCACGGGAATATACACCACTTCTTCCTGCCACTATATCAATCCCACTGCCTTGACCATCGGCAGGCTGAGAGTAAATCTGTAAACCCAGGACATCCTCGTTTCCGGTGTAATTTGTATAAATACCCATTACAGTTGAGGAAGAACTGGCGCTGCCCTCCACATGTAGCATTCTGACAGGCGAATCAGTCCCAATGCCCACACGCTGCTGGAAATAGTTTCTGCTTCCCTCCGGACCGGCAAAGTAGCCTGCATAACCATCCGGACTGGCAGTTTGTCCATAAACTCCGTAAGTAGTGCCTGTAGTGGACGATGCAACTCCATATACTCCTCTTCCGGAAACGGTTTTACCAAACACACCCCAGCCGCCACTGTCGTGTGTACCCCGCACTCCATAACCAAAATTATTCAGGGCAAAATTCCTTCCATGCACACCTGATGAACCTCCAGAGGTGGTCGTGCTCAAAGCATATCCTCTCACTCCGGTGGCGCCGCTTGATGAGGATTCTGTTTCGCCCCAGACTCCCGGGAAACTTCCGGTTCCGGTTTTGATACCACGAATAGCAAAATTTGATGTTTGTGCCAGGATGGTTCCCGCCACTTCAAGCCGCTGTGTCGGGCTTGATGTGCCAAGCCCAAGGTTGCCGTTTTTGAGCATAACAAGCGCGTCACTTCTGTCGGATATCGAAGCGCCGTTGCCAATTACAAAAAGGCGGTCGGCGCTGTTCCAGGTGTTACTTCCACCCAGAGGAGTATATTCCGTATTATTGCGGCCAATCACCGTTTCATGGGTTGATGGCGCTATTGTGCCTGAACCGAATGCTGTGGAATAAAATCCTGAGGAGTTTGTATTCCATCCAAAAGCCGTGGAACTCACACCGGCAGCTGTGGTGTTATCTCCCCAGGCCATGGCGTAAGTATTTGAAGCGATGGAGTTAAAACCGAAGGCCGTCGAGTATGGGCCCACATTTTCGTTGTTCCATTGCGTACCGTTGACCCTTCCGGCCCGGAAAACAGCCTTATCCGGATGCCAAAACATTCTGGTTCCGGAGCCGGATGCAGGAACCTGCCCGGGTGATGTCGTTTTATACTGCCCCGTGAAAAGTACATTGCCTTCACCAGTTCCGAAGCCGGATGCATGTAGCAATGCAGTCGGGTAAGAGACCCCGATTCCTATATTTCCGTTATTGTAAAAAAGGCTAAGGTCTTCATTCTGAATCCATTTTTCACCTGCTTCCAACCGTACCCAATAATCTCCTGAAAAAAGGAAAAGTGCATTGAAATCGGTATCATAGACCACAAGGCCTGAAGCAGGATATGAAATTCCTGTCCGTTGTGCCGATGTTAATCGTGGCGGAAGAAATCCCCTGGTGGTGGATTCCACATCGAGCATAGCGGAGGGGTCGGGAGGGCTGTTGGTTTCATTGATTGAAACCCCCTGTGAAAAAGTCTGGTTTTGAATAATAAAGACAAAGATCAAAAATGAAAAGACTGCTTTTATTCTGTTCATAATGAATTAAAATTGATGGATTTAGATTTATTGAATTCAGGATTATACCTGATATTCCAAAATTTTATATTCGATTAAGGTTTACTTTTCCTTGGATGTATTAGAACTGAATGTTTCGACCATCTTCATCAAAGCATTCAATTGAGCCTTGATGATTTCATTTTCCGACCGAAGCTGTTCAATCTTTTCCTCCACTGATGATTTTGGAACAACATGATTTGAAGTGGCATCAGCGTCAGGTTGAAGTCCGGAATCATATTGATTAATTGTTTCCCGCCCGAAAAGATTTTCAAAGGTAAATTCCTGGTATTGATGGTTTTGTGATTTGGAAGCAGGTAGAGTGAATGCCATCGCGGTAGTGCACCCATACTCATTTGAATTCCATTGGGATGGCGCTGGGGACAAACCACAAAGACCAACTTCATATGTTCCCGGAGAAAGTACTTGTGTAGAATAAGAAAGTGAAAAAGGAATTCGTGTATTTGCTGGTAAGCGCAAACCAAATATTCCACCTCCTATTGATATTATATTGCCGCCATTGGTGTTCCGGTAACAGACGTATAAATCGATCGCTCCGGTAGTGATTCCAACGGTTGTCCCCAATCCGCGGGTTGAATTGATCAGAATTCTTGCTGATTCAGTCAGACTGATAATTGCCGGATTTACAATAAAATTAAGAGTGGTGTACACGCTTTCATATCCGCATGACTGACTGTAACCGAGGATACTCATCGGGCTATGTTGCCAGGAGGCCGTTCCCTCTGCATCGCTGGTAAGCACTTTACCTGTACCAGGATCTCCACCGGTTATTCTCATCTGCCCGTTGATCTCGAGTTCAGCTTCCGGGTAATTGACGCCAATCCCTACTTTTCCTAAATTATAAGTGAGGTTGTTGTCTTCGTCCTTTATCCATTTATCGCCGGCATCAACTCGCATCCACCCCTCGCCGGTATTTACAAACAGCGCATTAAAGTCGGTATCAAAAACCAGCAACCCTGAGGCCGGGCTTTGCATGGCCAAACGTTGAGACGAAGTTAATCGGGGTGGCAGAAATCCCTTTGTGGTGGATTCAACATCGAGCATTGCCGATGGGTCGGGAGGCGAATTTGTCTCGCTGACAGATACACCCTGACTAAACCCACTATTGCAGAAGAAGAAAAGTGAGGATAAAAGAAACAGTATTAGAATCTGGCGATTGATAGCTAAATTGTTGATCTTCATTGTGTAAAATTTAAATTTGTTGACTTGAATTACCTTGGGTTTTTAGTCCCATGAATTTTCGAATAAGTGTATTGGTGTTATATGTTCTTGTCATTTTAAAAATTTGCCTCAGGTTCGTGCCCAAGGTTCATTGCTGGGTTTGATTCAAAGGTAATAATGGCAAATAACTAAATAGTCAAATAGTCTATTCATCCCTCAAACAACGGACGCTAAACCCAAAACCCTTATTGAGGTAGGGCCGGCCTACGGGTACGACGTTGTAGTCCAGGCCCCGGAGCCAGGCGTTCGTAGTCGAGTACTCAGAGGAACTCCAGAAGAGGCCGTAGTTACCTCGGCCGTAGAATTCACCAATGGTGCTGCGTGCACCGCCCGGAAGGGCTGAGAAACCAGATAAATTTGTGGCAGCAGTATTTGGGGCATTCCATAACGAAGAAGTTGCCTTAAGCTTGCCACCTGCAACACTTTCTCCTCCAAGCATGTCAGTAAAAGCAGTCCACTCTGCATCTGTTGGCGCCCTCCAGCCCTCTGGGCATAAGCCGCGTGAATCGGTCACGGCATACCAGTTATACAGTGCACCATACATGGCATTGGCTGCTTGATTATTACCATACCAGCACCAGGCGCCACTTGTTAGCGCTTCCCAGGCAGCGTTCCCGGTAACATTGGGTATCGGATCGCCATTACGGTATTTTGTTACCCGCAGGTTTTCGGCCATCCACACCTGATTGCCTAAGCTAATGATTGGGTAAGCATTGCCATCAATGTCAATACAATTCAAGGGCACATTACCGGCCGACGGCTGCCAGGTTGCATTTCCATTGGCATCGGAGGTTAATATTTTACCAGCTCCCGGTCCGCCGCCCTGTATTCGCATAGTGCCGGTAATGTTTACATTGCCGTTAAAAAAACCCGCCCATAACGTATTGGCAGCATCCTTAAATGCCAAAGCGCCGTATGTAGCGCCAGTATTATTACTGCCAATTACTGCCGCAGAGTTTGCAAAATCAAGCCAGCCATACCCTGCCACAGCGGCTGAAAAGTTATTTCCCCAATCTGAAAATCCCTTAATGGCAGCATCTACTCCGCTGGCGCTCCACGAAGTACCTCCGTTTTCGGCAATGCCGGGAAAACCTGATCTGACTGCGTAGATATTTGCATAACTGGCGCCATAATTTCCCGTTGGACGCTGCAAAAATAGCTGGTTGTTTGCAAGGGGAGAGGCTCCTATTCCAAGGCCAGTTCCGTTATTTCGCAAAAAATCGTCCCCAATCCATCCGGTTCCGTTGTGCCTTAGTGTTTGCATATTGCTGCCTGCAGGCATTGAAGGCAGCAACTCCCAGGTCGCATTTCCAACATTATCCGAGGTCAGTACTTTGCCCGCCCCTGGCGCTCCGCCTCTGATGCGCAACTGCCCGTTTATATCGAGCTTTTGAGAGGGTTCGCTTGTACCCAGACCAAGGTTACCGTTGATACGGTAAACATCATCACCCGATTGCTGCCAGATCCCATCGCTGCCTGCGATTTTCTGCCAGGCAGGCGAACCGGGCGTTCCGCTATTAAAATAAACCCCCGGCCCATTGTCTGTTTGGTAGATAAGCAAACCCGTCGCAGGACTGGCAATTGCATTTCGTTGTGCCTGCGTCATGCGTGGTATCAGCATGCCTTTTTCAGTGGATTCAACATCGAGCATGGCTGACGGGTGGGGAGGCGTGTTGGTTTCGTTGATTGAAACTCCCTGGCCATAAAGTTCACCGGCCAGAGATGACAAAGCAATCAAAAAAATTATTGAAAAGTACTTGCTCTGGAATGTTAAGTAGATGTTTTTCATGATTTTAGACTTTTTAATGTTGATTGTATTTGTTTAAATTTTTCTTTACGTTTTTTAGTCATAGGATGGTCGAGAGTCATGCGATAGTATCGCTCAAAGCGATCCTATCGCTAAAAACCCCACCCTCCTTTTTAGTCATAGGATGGCTAAGAGCCATACTATGACTGTGTTAAAGCGA
>DAIRGA010000007.1:128765-142873 GCA_036794825.1 Bacteroidales bacterium
TGACTGTGTTAAAGCGATAGTATCGCTCAAAGCGATCCTATCGCTAAAACCCCCAACCTCCTTTTTAGTCATAGGATGGCTAAGAGCCATACTATGACTGTGTTAAAGCGATAGTATCGCTCAAAGCGATCCTATCGCTAATTCCCTATCCAGATAGCC
The DNA here is from genome assembly GCA_036794825.1 of Bacteroidales bacterium. Lineage (GTDB taxonomy): Bacteria > Bacteroidota > Bacteroidia > Bacteroidales > 4484-276 > RZYY01. Next base: position 128,925 of record DAIRGA010000007.1, read on the forward strand.
TACTTCCTCACTACCCGCTTAACCACCGTTCCTTTTTCTCCGGTAAGCCTGATCTGGTAAACCCCGGGCTTAAGACCGGAAAGGTCAATGTTTACTGAGCTTTCACCGCCAGTTTGGATGGTCTGGATATATGCTCCCAAAGTTCCCACCACATCAATCTGCGTGAATCCGCTGATTCCGCTGATTTGCACAGAGCCATCGGTTGGGTTGGGATAAATCGAGATTCCGGCGCCCGGATTATTTTCAATCCCGGTTGCTGAAAGCTTCATCACTTTTATCGCTGACAATCCTTCGCCGGTAAAGTATCCTGATTGGGGTAATTGCAAGTCAAATTCCACCTCAACATCGAAAGTTTCACCGGTAGATGAGCGGTAAACCTTAAATAACATCGGTTCCATCGAATCAAAGCCATCCTTGTTGCCCGTCAGATCATCATTGGAATAAGCTGTTAGCAGGGCATTAGCATTAACAGAATTGATTTCTGTAACGCCATAGCAGCCACCCTCCACACCAAAGACACCAATAATATCTCCTGCTACCAGGCCAGTCATTCCTGAACTTTCGATGGCAATCAAATGTGATGAGGGAGAAACAGTTATATCGTTCCACGGGTTGTCAGGCAACTGGAATTCAGGATAGATTCCTGTCCATTCGGCCTTTGAATTAGCCGGGAACGTTATGGAACCTGCCGAACCGAGCAAAGCGTAGTAAGCACGGCCCGGTAAAAGGTTTCCGAGTGTGTTTATGCCATATGCAGGCCAGTAAACGCCCGTTCCGGCCACATCCTTGGCAATGGTCAGACCGGTTCCGGCGAACAGCGTTACCGGGTTTACCGGGGTATTGACAATCACGGGAAGCAGGTTCCAGCCGGAGCTCAGGGGGAACACCTTGTTTGTTTCTTCATTCCCGATAACCGGCAAAGTAGCGTCACTACTCATTTTCACTTTGTAAGCCGACTGACTGAGCCAGTCGCCGATAGTATTGACCGGCCCTGCCGGGTAGTACATATTGGTCATGGTTTGAGCTATAATGAAATCAGGCAGGACAGGAGCAAAGACATCCTCAATGGCATTGTTCACCGGCATGATATAACTGGAAAGCCCCTGCCATCCTGTATTCAGCGATACTGAGTGAGTTGGATAAGAGACTTGAGTAACCGTAACATTGACAGAAGGTGTACCACCGGTTGCTGTTACATTTATGGTTCCAACCCTGGTGCTTCCGGTAGCATTTTCGCCGTAATTCACTGATAATGTTCCATTTCCTGTTCCGCTCATCGGGGTTACGCTTAACCATGGAACGCTTTCGCTCACAGCCCACCCGGTATTGGAGTTGAGGCTGAAAGTGGTTGATCCTGCGGTTGCAGCTACATCACGGTTAGCTGGTGTAACGGTAAGGGTAGCGCCAGCGCCGGCCTGGTTAACGGTTACAACCACGTTGGGTAACCCAGGTGATGATACGGTGATCTGGCCGGAGCGTGGGGGTGTTGAAGTATTCTGGTTATAACTCACATTCAATGTTCCGTTACCGGTTCCGCTCATCGGCAGAACACTCAGCCAGGCAACGCTTTCGGTTACAGTCCATGAGGTATTGGAAGCCACACTAAATGATGTTGAACCAGCCGCTGCAGTCACATTCTGGGTTGCAGGCGTAACTGTTAATGTGGCTCCGGCCTGGTTTACGGTTACGATCACATCCGGCACGCCCGGTGCAGAAATCGTGATGATGCCCGACCTCGGTGTGGGAGAACTATTCTGCGTGTAATTGATGGTGATGGTTGCATTGTTACTTCCCGACATGGGCGTTACACTAAACCAGGCCACACTTTCTGCAATAGTCCAGGCAAGGTTGGAGGTGATGGTAAAATTGACCGAACCTGCCAAAGGATCAACATTGTGCACAAGCGGGGAGGCAGATAGTTCAGGCACAAACCAGTTTACGCGGTTAAAGGGATCATAATCAAATGTTTCACCGGCAAATGAACCTGAAAAATCAACAAAGGTCACCATACCGTGGTTGAGGTCTTTTGCCACATTGAATGTTGTTGTGCTGTTTGGAAAAGAGGCGCCAGTAATCGTCATGGTCTGATTATTATTTATCACAATTAAAGCTGAACCAACCGACGCGTCACCGTTTCTGAAAGTACAATGATTAAAATTATAATCCGGATCAATCAGCGCACCACTGCGAATGTTAATCCCATCAGGCCCGGCCATGTGCTCAAAGATTGTATGTTCTGCGCTGATGGTACCGCCCGCACTGACCTCAAAGGTATAAAAGCCCACAACATCCTTATAAATCCGTGCTTTGTTGCTGCTTGTACCTTTGCATTCAAGCAGTCCGCCACTGTTAACGGATAAACTGCTGACCACCGATAGTCTTGAACTTTCAGGGAGATAAAGTATCCCGCCATCATTGATATTGATTGCCCCCATGGATTTATAAAAATTCCCCCCGAGATTCAAAGCTCCGTGATTAATTGTAGTAGTACCTCCATTAAATGCAACAACATCCGACAGTAGTGTAAGCATCAATGATGCAGGTATTTTACCTGTCTCATGTAAAGCATATGGTTCACTGTTATCTGTTTCAATAAAACTCGTTGATTTGGAGTCATTTTTGTCGACAACGACATTATTGAAAACGGCTGAACCGCCAAAATTTTGATAAACCTGGTTAGAACTCCCTTTAAATGCTGTAGTGGACGGTGAACCTGGGAAATAGTTTCCCGATGCATGTATTGTAAAATCGCCCAGGAAATTATGCGTTAAGCCTAACGTGTTACTTGAAAAATTACCTGAAATAATCTCAAAACTGCCAAGTATCTGAAGGTTCCCGTTTGGTCTCACTGCTCCGGCCGGTTTATTAATGACGAAAGTGCCAAAATCCTCAAATGGAGCAACCGAGGTAATGATTTGATCAGACGGACCATTGAAGGTAATTACTTCGTCTCCACTTGTAGAATATCCTATGAAAGTATCATAAAAAGTGTTGTTATTTGTCCAGTTTCCACCGACAAATACCTGAACACCAGTATCATCCCCGAATCCAACATTCAAACCACCACCATTGGCAATGTTTACATTGTTACCGATGGTTAAAACTGAATTTGAATTAACCTCAAGGTTGCCATCCAATACCTCTAAGTTGTTCAGAATAGTTACAGGAACTGACATTACTTCCATACACTCCCATCCACTGAAGGTCTTATTCAGGGTAAAATTATAGAAAGTCTCAGCTGTATTTATTTTTGCAGGATTTGGCCCGTTAAAAACAACTGTGCTGGTACCTTCGGTAAATCCACCGTCACCAACATTGTTTGTCCAGTCACCTCCGATATTTATTGTTCGGAAACCGGCATTCAGATTACCTGACATAATGGTCAGGTTACCTGTTAAATTTATATTGGAACTTAATGAGAGCATGTTAGCCCTGGTTCCTTCAGTCACCAATTCTTTGCTGCGAGGATCGTAAACCGGACCATTGAAAGTTGCACCCGATTCTCCTTTGGCAGATTTATTCACCAAAGCGTTTGCAATGCTATTTTCAGCGCCAAAGTTAATTAACCTGTCACTGCTTCCATAAAACTCAAAAGTGCCGTTTGCCGGTGCAAATCCTGTCCTTGTTGCAGACAGTCCGCCTGCTGTCCGGATCAAAGCATTTCCGGTTATATTAATGCCTAGCGTATAAGATGAATTCTGTATCCTTATGCCATTGTTTTTAAAATCCAGTGTTCCACCGTTCATGGTAAGGCTGGCATTCTTCGAAAATGCCCACCAGCTGTCACCGTTTCCGCCATATACATTAATTGTACCGCCACCGTTGAAGTACAAATCGCCATCCAGATCAATCCATTGGCCATTGTCCTGGTAAAGGTTAATCACCGAACCCGGATTCACCCAGAAACCACCGGTAAGCCCCTGCTGCGCAAGATCAAGCGCTGTAAATGTTCCTCCCGGATATACATCAATGCCGCCCGAGGTCCATAAATATTGGTTACATGTTACAATCTGGCCAGGATAAAGTATTCTCAGTGCCGCACCCATATTGGCTTCGAGAATATTGAAGTTTTCGCTGAAAAATATGCTTTGATGACCGGCGCCGCTGAAAGTCACTTTTCCATCGCCAGGTTCAAAGCCGTTTGGGTGTAGCAGGTTGTGCCAGTCGCCTTTAATATTAATGTTGTAACTTGCAGTTGGCGTAGGGGAATTGTAACAGCTTAAATTACCATTGGTTATTACTAGATTGCCCAGAATATTGAGGTCGGCATTAGCAATGTAAACATAACCTCCCGGTTTTGCGATTCTAAACTCACCAAGCTTTAGGGTTCCGCCATCCTGATCCTGGATATAACTTGTGCCGCCTCCGGTCATTTCCAATCTACCTGCTGAAAGGTCAATATCGTAGGATGTATTGCTTGCTACCCGAAAATTACCTCCGCAATAAAATGACCCACCTGACATATCAAGATTACTTCCGCCCGAAAACTGTATTCCGCCGGCAACTGTAATAATATTATTATCACTCAATCTGAGGGTACCGCCATCCTGTATTTCCAGTGCTGTTGTTAAAGTGCTGTTGATATTAAGTTGGCGGTTTAAAGCCAGCTGAAACTGCCCTGATACAATTCTAAGAGTTCCATTGCAGGTTATATTGTTTCGCTGAGTGACAACAGCATTGTCACTCTTCCAAATTCGGATATTCGTGTAAGTATCATTCTGGTTGTCATCCCACCATGAGGTATTAGTGTCGCCAAAGAAGTAAAGAGTAGCATTTGCGCCTGACGTATATTGACCAAAACCCGAATCAAATGTTCCATAAACATCCAGAAAGGAATTAATGTGTGTTAGAATTGCTCCTGTTTGCAGGGTCAAGTTGTTGCACTGTGCTGCTAAATTGATCTCTGGTGAGAAAGGAGTTCCGGAAGGTATTATTGCATGCAGTGCGCTCGTTGGAACTACTAAAAGCGACCAGTTTTTAGGATCGTGCCAGTTTGTACTTTCAATACCTGTCCAGTAATTTGTGCTGGCAGGACCAGTTAGGTTAATCTTGTAGTCTTCTACCTCTCCAAACGAAGTCGAGCCGCAAGGATCAACAGCACCTGTCCATGTAATTCTTATTCTCATCACAACCGGACCAGTTGTAGCTCCGACAGGAGGATAGACTGCAGCTGTATAAGGACCCACGCCAGGTGTTCCTGATACAGTAATGGACTCATTGGCATCGTAAAAATCACCATCACGATTCCAGTCAACCCAGATGCCACACTGGTCACCGGTATAAAATGGAGCGCCATTTGTAACTTTAACCAATAATCCGGCATTCAAGGGGAGGTTAGTTGAATGCGAAAGCGTATAGTCGCCATAATTGGTGCAATTGGTTGAATTATCAATGCTACCAGCCTGCACACGACTGATGTATTCGGTACATCCACCTGACGCATAACAACTTGAGCTAAAACTGAAGGCCGCCACCCTTGTCCGCCAGGAAGCGCCACCAGAGGTGTATTCGTTGGTGTACCAAAACCTTGTGTCATCCGACGGGTCAACGCTCATCATCGAATAATCTCCCCAGCGATTCCAACCCGTTTGAGAATTCGCTCCTTCAAAAATGCTTCGCTCGGTCATCGTCATGGTATTTACCGGATCACTGGCTTTCCTTCCGGTGTATCGGATTGATGGAAATACCGTTGAACTCGAAACCGAATACCCCAGCGCAATATCACCTTCCCCATTCATGGCAATACTGCCCATCCAGCGGCTATCTGAGGTTGGCGAATAAGTGCTTTGCTGATGTATAAACCAGTTAGCGCCGGTTTTACGAAGCTCATACCATCGCACTCCGGCACGGTCGGTATTGTTGACATCCACCGAGTGGGTACAAACGATAGCCTGATGGGTTCCGAAATTCCGGTATTGCGCCCTGAACATCAACACTTCCGGGACTGCATCAAGTTCCTGTGCTACGCCAGGTTGAGCAATATTATCCCATGTTGGTCCAAAATTAGAATCAAATGCAGTGACGTTCAACTGCTGAACTCTGTTAAAGGTTGCTGCACTGGGATTACTCCAGTTAACGCTGAGTGCATAAATCCACAACTGATCACTCCCACCCCAGGCATCATCGTTAATGGTGATAAAAAGACCTGGTGAACCGGCAGGGGCAAACGTACCATCATTGTCCAAAGGCATAATGGCATGAAAACCAATATTAGGGCGATTGGAATTGTCAAATGTAACGGCCTGAGGGCTGGCATTTCCGGCAATCATTGAACTTCTGTCAAAAACAGCTACATCCTGCCCGCTGGTATTGCAACCCATGTAATAGCCATCCCTCCACACTCCATATTTTGGATAATCCGGCTTGGTAGCCCAGGTATAAGACCAACGATACCAACTTCCTGTTGGATCACCTGTCGTTGAAACAGCGATGTAAATGCTGTATGGTGAGGTAGTTTTAAACACCGAAATAAACCATCTGTCGGCTTGTGAATCGTAGAGAACGATCGGGTCGGCTATACTCGAAATGGTAAAACCGCTCCAGATTGAAGTGGTGTTAAGTGGTCCCAGCAATGAATTGCCTTGTTTATCAAAGATTTGATAAGAACTGTTGACCACCTGGAAATAATGGTTTGGACCAACGTCACCTTGTGTATCTGGCGGAATCGAACCATTGATATTACTTATCCCTTCGAAATTGATTGTTGGCGCTCCACGTTCAGCACCCTGGGTTCCCATCTCCTGCTGCCAGGCTTCATCGGGGCCTTTTGGCAATGCAGTTTCGGCAAAAGGATGGTTCCTGATGCGCATCATTGGGTTTCGAACCAGGGTGTCTTTTTTAAAGGTAGGCTCAACCGGAATGTCCCGCAGTGGTGGCGAAACATCGAAATAATCCGGCAAAATGACTGTTGAGTTGAATTCCTGGGCTAAAACTAAACAGCTCAGGCTCAAAGCAAAAGTGATAGTGAAAAGTAGATTTTTACGCATAATAAACTGATTTTTAGATTAAACGATTGTGTGAAGTTATTAATCAGCGCAAATTAAAGTAATAATGCTCTTCAATACAAACTTGTGGTTTGTTAATTTTACCTAAATTATTCGTATTTTCCTGATATTGTGGTATTTGCATTTCTTAATGAAATGTTAAAACGAAAAACCCTCCGGAGTTTAAGTTCCGGAGGGTTCTCTCGGGTTAGATTTTCGGATAACCCTGGATGAATCTTGCCTGTGATTTTTATTTCCTAACCACCCGCTTCACAAGCGTTCCCCTCTCACCGGTTAGTTTAATCTGGTAAACTCCGGGCTGAAGGCCGGAAAGATCAATGTTTACTGAGCTTTCACCGCCAGTATGGAGGGTCTGGATAAATGCTCCCAAAGTTCCCACCACATCAATCTGTGTGAAGTCGCTGATTCCGCTTATGAGGATGGATCCGTCCGTTGGGTTAGGATAAATAGTAATCCCTGAAGCAATATCCCCGGAAGTCCCGGTGGCTGTGAGTTTCAGCAATCTGATGGCTGAAAGTCCTTCTGCGGAAAAATAACCGGTCTGTGGGAGTTGCTGGTTGTATTCCACCCCGACATCAAACACTTCATCGGTATTAGGCCTGTAGAGGCGGTATTGCATCCATTCCATTTCGTCGAAACCATCTTTGGTACTTGTTAGAACATCGTTGGCAAATGCTGTGATCAGTGCATTTTCTGAAGTATTCACTATCTCCGTCAAACCAAAGCATTCGCCGTTTTGCGAGAAAGCGCCGATCACATCGCCTGGCTGCAGCAGATTCAATGCTTCAGCTTCGATAACGATAATATGTGAAGAGGCCGAAACCTTCACTTCATTCCACGGGGTTACCGGGAATTTAACTTCCTGGTAATGACCTGTCCAGGTATCCTTTGAATTTGCAGGAAAAGTAATCGAACCAATTGACCCGAGCAAAGCGTAATAAGCCCTGCCAGGTATAAGGTTTCCGAGCGTATTGATGCTAAATGCAGGCCAGTAAACGCCAGTTCCTGCTACATCCTTGGCGATGGTCAGGCTTGTTCCGCCGAATAAAGTTACCGGGTTCACCGGGGTATTTGTTATCACCGGAACCAGGTTCCATCCGGCGCTCAATGAGAATACCTTGTTGGATTCTTCATTGCCAATAACGGGCAGCGTGGCGGCATTGCTCATTTTCACTTTATAGGCCGACTGACTGAGCCAGTCGCCGATAGTATTGACCGGCCCTGCCGGGTAGTACATATTGGTCATGGTTTGAGCTATAATGAAATCAGGCAGGACAGGAGCAAAGACATCCTCAATGGCATTGTTAACCGGCATTATATAACTCGAAAGTCCCTGCCATCCTGCATTCAGCGAAACCGAATGAGTTGGGTAGGATACCTGGGTTACCGTAACATTTACAGAGGGTGAACCTCCGGTAGCTGTTATATTTATGGTTCCAACCCTAGTGCTTCCGGTAGCATTTTCGCCGTAATTCACTGATAATGTTCCATTTCCGGTTCCGCTCATCGGGGTTACGCTTAACCATGGCACGCTTTCGTTTACAGCCCAACCGGTATTGGAGTTGAGGCTGAAAGTGGTTGATCCTGCGGTTGCAGCTACATCACGGTTAGCTGGTGTAACGGTAAGGGTAGCGCCAGCGCCGGCCTGGTTAACGGTTACAACCACGTTGGGTAATCCAGGTGATGATACGGTGATCTGGCCGGAGCGTGGTGTGGTCAGGTTGTTTTGCTGGTAACTGACAACCAATACGTTGTTCCCCGTGCCACTCATCGGAAGAACGCTGAACCAAAGAACGCTTTCACTTACGGTCCAGGTGGTGTTGGATGTTACGATGAAACTTGTTGTACCGATTGCTGCTCCTACACTCTGTGTTGGGGGTGTAACTGCTAAGGTAGCTCCAGCCTGAGTTATAGTCACCAAAACATCTGGTACGTCGGGGGCTGAAATGGTGATAATCCCTGAGCGGGGTGTTGCGGAACTGTTCTGGGTATAATTTACCGTGATGGTAGCATTATTGCTTCCCGAAGTTGGGGTTACCTGCGCCCATGAAATACTTTCAGAAATTGTCCATCCAATATTGGAGGTGACATCAAAGGTGATGCTTCCGGCAGGCGGATTTACGTTAAGTGTTAACGGTGAGGCAGATAGCTGCGGCTCGAACCAGTCAACACGGCTGAAAGGGTCAGCTTCATAAGCGGAACCTGAATAGCCACCGGAGTAATCATAAAAGGTTATACGACCTTGATTTACCCACTTAACAACATTGTAAGCTCCACCCCAGGTATTTGTTGGGAATATTGCCCCGGTGCAACTGAGTTCCTGGTCGTTCTCCAACCTGAGCAAAGTTTGTCCTGATGCGCCATTCCGAAAAGTACAGTAATTAAATGCGTAATCAGGGTCAACCAGGGCACCATTGGATATATTCACCCCATTGGTACCCATATATTCAAAAATAGCGTGTTGAGCAGCGATATTTCCTCCACTTATAACATTGAAGGAGTAGTACCCTGATGTGAATCTGGAAATGACGGCCTCAGCCCCCAAGCCACCAATAGCATTCAGTGTACCGCCATCATTAACCGAAAGCACTTTTCCCGAACCCATCAGCAACACACTGTAATTGTTCAGTGTAAATGTACCGCCGGAATTAACATTCACATTCCCCCCGGCTGAAACTTCAACACCGATAACATTCAAAGTACCCTCGTCAATAGTTAAATCATTGTTAATCAAAACATCTGTGGTAATGTTAACTGTATTTGCTCTGTTACCCCCCGAAATGCTCCCATCCCTTTCTATGACCGGCCCGGCTTTCAATCCATCACCTCCGGATTTATTAATTAAAACATTAAATAAATTTCCGGCTGACATTGCCAGTCCGGCATCACCCCCGCTATAAAGTTCAACCGTTCCTCCGACAGGTGTAAAGTTCGTGTTGTGAACCGAGATGTGCCCAGGGGTTCGTATAATTCCAGCATTAATAGTTTCAGTAAAAGAATATGTCGGCGAATTGTAAACATTGATGCCAACATTTTTAAAATCAAGTACGCCTCCTGTCATAAATACTGTGGCATTTCCGTCCCACGACCAGAAGCTGGAAGAGCTTCCCCCAAATACATTTAATTCCCCGCTGCTTCCTGTAATTACCGTACCATTGATATCCACAAATTGTCCGGCATCCTGGTATAGGTTCATAACACCTGAATAGATTGCAAATGTCCCGTAAAGGCCGTTATCGGCGAGGTCGTAAGCAGTGAAGTTCCCGAGTGAAATCCATACCCCGCCGCTAGTCCAGTCGTAAGTCTGGCAGGTGATATTATGGCCGGATACATTGTAAAGCAATTCTATCGGATTATTCACTTCAATAATGTAGAAATCTTCAGTGGAACAATACTGCGGTGTGACGCCGTTGAAAACCACGCGGCTGTTGGTTTCAGCAAAAGCAGTTGGGCCAACATTATTCAGCCAGTCACCGGCTATTTGAATGGTTTTGTTGTTGGAATTAAAGATACCAGCATTAATCATCACATCGCCCTTAATTGTCAAATGATCGTGGACTAATATTGAACCTCCGGTTTTATTAATAACCGCATCGTTCAGATAATTTCCATTCATTACCTGAATGTAATGGGATGTGTTGGAGGAAATAAATTCAACCGTTCCTGCATTCAACTGAAAATTACCGGCTGATGTAGCTCCCAGTGATCGTCCGAGCCGCATTGTTCCGCCTGAAATCTCGTTCACAAAAGTTGCCCCGATGGTTATGCTTCTTCCCGGAAACTCGAGCACAGAACCTTCATTCATGGTAAGCTTTCCGCCGAGGCTGGTAGCGTATGTGGGAACATCGTAATTACAGGTAAACGTTCCGTTGTTCAAATATAACCAGCCCGTTGAAGGAAAAGTGATTTCACCTGAAACATTAGCTGTTGAACCGTATGACAATTTTAAGGTACCTTCTAAATACAGTGTACCCGCTACGCTAAAATCAGCAGATTCGAAATTAAGTCCAGCACCAGTTTCAATAATTGAATTTCCCTCAACGATCAGATCGGTACTGTTGTTGGTAAACCACCATGTTGCACCTGTTTCGATCGTATAATCACCTTTAACCCTGACCGGATAATACGCTTTGCCCGAGTTATCATCGGCAAGCTTTGAAAATGGAACAGCTATAAGATTTCCAAATTCAGCATCATCATCTGTTGGATAGTACAAATTATAGATATAAGCAGTATTTCCTGTTCCAAGTTTTGCATTGGTACCCTCGTTGAATCGCCAATCATCAGCATGGAAAGTACCTGCCGTAACATTATCTTCAGAACCTGATTGCCAGTTTATTGCACCGGAAGTCAGATCATTTGTAATATCAACCATTTTTAGCATTCCATAAATATTTGTGGTTCCGTTTACATCACAGGTATATGAACCCAAACTAAATGTTCCGGCCTCAATGGTTAAATTCCTGGTAATCGTGAAATCAGAACCAAGGGTTATGGTATTGGATTTCCCGCCATCGAAAAGCAGTTCTCCGCTCCGCTCATCATAAACGGGCTCGCTTGTAGAATTTTCCCCGCCATCAGTTGCACTTTTATTGATCACAACATCGTATAGTGTACAACCATTAGACTGACTGATTAAATAATCGCTACTTCCATAAAACTCGAAAATACCTGCAGTTGGCTGAAAATCATTGCGATTACCCGAGAAACCCTGTGAAGTACGGATAATTCCACCGGTAATGTTAGTTGTAAGCAAATAGGTGTCACTATTATGTATGGTTATCGGACAGGTCTTTACATCAATCACCCCGTCGGTCATGGTAATGTGCGCATTTGCAGACCATGGCCAATAAGATGTCGAACCAGAAAGATTGATCGTCCCGCCATAATTGTAGAGTGAACCGTTAAGATCAACCCAGGTTCCCGTGCCCGAATTGGTCAGGTTAATGGTTCCCCCCGGATTAACATAATATGAACCAAAAATACCATTCTGATAAAGGTCTAAAGCTGTGAAAATACCGGTATTCACATCCACTGCTCCTGCAGTCCACTGGTACAGACTGCAGATCACCTCCCCTGTGTTGACCCTGAAAGCGCCACCGGAAGGTTTATTCACCTCGAGGACATTAAACGTCTCGGTGGAGCAATACTGGTGATAATTCCCGCCGTTGAAAATCACCCGGCTTGTTCCTTCCGTAAAGCCAGCATCACCCACCGTATTTGTCCAATCCCCGCCTAAAGTGACTGTGTTGGCTCCCGGATTGAAATATCCCTGTTCAATAGTGAGATTTTTAGCTACAGTGATATTGCTCACAGCCGTAGTTCCGGTGGAGGAGCTGAACCTCACATTATTGAAAAGTCCTGTTCCTGCGGCATAGTGGTTGATCTGCTGGTTGATTCCGTTAAAGACAAAAGTACCAGTGTTAGAGGCTCCGGTGAAATCATAATTTCCGTTGTTTGAAAGGTCACCTTCAAGGATCACTTCCTGGCTTGAGGAGATCCCGAAATTACAGGAAGATTGAATAAAAATATTTTTCTTAATGATTAGAGGCTGTGTGCTGAGGTCACTTACTCTTGCCCAATAAGTGCCCGACTTATAAACCCCTATCGTATTGAAACTTGAGTTGGTACTGTATTGCCGGATCCAGCTGCTGCTGTTACCTGTAAAGTCAACATTACCTTTGGCCAGATTGGCATTGGCTCCTTCGTTGAAATTCCAGTTGCCATGAACCCAAAACACACTTTCAGCAGTAAATCCTGCTGTAGAACCAGAATGCCAGGCTACGTTGCCTTTCACGCGCAACACACCTGCGGCATTGTTCATATTCAGGGTACCATGAACATCCAGGTTGTTTTCCACTGTAAGTTCGAAACCACCAATAGTCAACGATGCACCGGAGTTGATAGTGATGCTTTTGCAATTGCCATTGGCGCTCTGGACATAGGGTTGGTGGGGAGTTCCAGACGGAATCACGACATCAATGGCAGCGTCGGGCAGGATATTTGCGCTCCAGTTCCCCTGAACATTCCAGTTAGTGCTGGCCAAACCTTTCCATATACCCGGAGTCTCCAGGTAGTCCACATAAAAGGTATGACTACCCGGACTGACATCTTCATCATCCAGCAAAAAGTAATAGGTAGTTCCCGCCGTCATCGCTAAGTTTCCATAAGCTCCGGCACTGAAAATATCATCAATGCACACCCAGTCGGCTGATGAGCATGAGCCTGATTTCCACATGTAATCCACCCAGCTGCCTCCTGCAGTTACCTGAATTTTGTAATTTCCTGAATATGGCGCAACAAAACTGTAAATCTGCTCCGTTCCGGGGCAAGAATAGCCACATGGTGAAAGTGTCGAAGTAAACCAAACGCCATTACCGCCACCAGTGTATGTTTGAGCATTTCCCGGGCCAACCCCTGCAATCGGAATGATGTTCTGGCAGGGGTTCAGAAAAACATAGAACGATTGTGTTGAAAGGCTGATGTTCTCATCATCCAGCAAAATGTAATAAGTCGTTCCGGCTGTCCAGTTCATGGCCCCGTATGTTCCGGTGTAATAAACATCGTCAATACAATTCCATCCGGAAGATGAACAGGAACTCGTTTTCCAGAAATAGTCAACGTAAGTACTGTTGCTTTCAGTAACCTGGATACTGTAAATTCCGGAGACCGGAGCCACGAAACTGTAAATGCCTTCCATACCATTACAACTGAAACCGCAGGCGTTGGAGGTCCATGCTCCGCTTCCGCTTCTGGAGAAGGTCTTAGTGTTGGCAGTGCCTCCACCAGCAAGAGAAATGATGTTGGAGCAGGGATTGAGAAAGACATAGAAGGTATGGGTTGCCAGAGAAGTACCTTCCGCATCGAGCAGAATATAATAGGTAGTCCCTGCTGTCCAGTTCATGGCCCCGTATGTTCCGGTGTAATAAACATCGTCAATACAAT
>DAIRGA010000007.1:142973-164682 GCA_036794825.1 Bacteroidales bacterium
AGTTCATGGCCCCGTATGTTCCGGTGTAATAAACATCGTCAATACAATTCCATCCTGAGGATGAGCAAGAGCTTGTTTTCCAGAAGTAGTCAACATATGTGCTGTTAGTCGCGGTGATCTCCAGGCTGTAAATTCCGGTGTAAGGCGCTACAAAGCTATAAACCTGCTCATTTCCATTACAATCAAAGCCGCAGACATTGGTTGTCCATGCACCTTCCCCGCTTTTTGAGAAGGTCTCTGCATTTGCAGAACCGGCACTGATCGAAATAACATCAGAGCAGGGATTTCCATATCCAGTCAAAGTTATTACACGTGGGCTGCTTATGTTGTCGGCATTGTGCGGAATGTTGAAAGATGCGGTCTTCTTCCCGGTTGATGTAGGAGTAAACCTTACTGTAAAAGTACCTGATTCTCCGGGTGCAAGGTAAAGGAAGTTTGATCCAATGACAGAAAACTGGCTGGCATTGCTCCCGGATATGGTGGCATTACCAGCTTCAAGGTTCATATAATTGGGTCGAGTTCCGGTGTTGGTAACCGTTACCGTAAGATTTGAGGATGAACCCACATTCACGGTTCCATAGTTATAAGATGAAGAGGGAGAAGTGGACATGGCCACGCTGGCGCCCCCATTCCACAGCCAGTACTGAAGGTTGTTATTGGAATAGGAAGTACTAAATTTTCCCCACATGTTATTGTAAGTATCGTAATCACAATCATCCCATACGTCATAGTGACATGTTCCATAAAGCTGGCCACGGATTCTGCCGTCCGGGTCAACTACACCTCCGCCTGAACTGCCACCAGATGATTGACCCATAGTCACTTTTGTGTAGTGGAAATTGGAGGTGCTGAATCCGTCACAGGTAATAGTGGGAGAAGTCTTATTCTGCATCCGGTGGTATTTCATTAATGTACCCCCGGGATGATGCACCGAATGCATTACCGTGTTGTTGCCAACGTTGTTGTTAGGATCCCATCCCATGTAATAATTACCACCTTGCTGCTTTAAAAGTACAAGCGTAAAATCGGTCTGGCTGTTGGTTGCAATAAGATTTGCGCCATTAATAATTACGTAATTTGGATTGGTTACGCCACTGTTGCATGAGGTTGACCAATAGTAAAATACCGCCTCTAATCCGGCCGCAGATGCCTGGGTATCAAAACAGTGGTTGGCTGTCAGCAGAAATGGCTGCCAGTCACCTTCTCTGATATCGTTCAGTTGAGTTCCTGTGCAAAGACCATATTTGTTTAAGTTTGGAAAGTACAACCTGGCAGTTGCCCTACGAAACCCGTCAATGTGGGCGAAACTGTTGGCGTCAGCACAGTTGGCATCCAAGTAACAGGATCTCCAATTTTCTTCCAGGATATAGCGATTGTCAACATGGATAATCTTTGAGATTTTGAAGCTCACATTTTCATTGGTTTCCAGCACCGGGATTACCACCTGCAGGGTCAGGTAGTCGGCAAAGGTGCTTGTGGTGTAAAAGCCGTATTCATCCAGCGTACCCCTCAGCTCCATTTGGTTAAAAGCGTAATCATCCCTGCTAAAAATGTTCACTTTTACAGGGTGAGGGAAACTCCCTTCAGCAAAAAACAGTCTGATCGCATCCGCTTTTTTCGATCTGAAATAAGCTGTGTAAACGAGCAGCTCCTCACTGACTCGCGTAAGTCGTCCACCGGGAACCAAAATCTCCCCCTGCTCCGGTATTCCGGTTTCTGACAGGTTGAACTCAACGGGATAAACAAAATCGCGGATAACCCCCACTGCCGGAGGATCATAAGATTCTTCAATGATCTGCCGTTCCGCATTGGTGAGTGTATCGAGCACGTGCATTTCATTTTCGGTAAGTACCGACCGGGTTGGATAAAAATCAGGAACAACCTGGTCAATCTTTTGAAATCTCCCTAAAAACTCTTCAGAATCACAGATTTGGGAGTAAAGCGGTGAAAGTCCAAAAAAAACACAAACCACCATCGAGGTGAATAAAAGTAAAATGCTTCTCATAACATTAAAAGTTTAGGTTTGTAAAATGAAAGTTATTTGATTGCTAATGAACAACATACCAAAAAGAACAGACTGCGAATTGTTCTACACCCCGCTCCGGAGAGAGCTCTCCTTTTAGTTTGAATTCGTAGATTTTTTCAAAAGTATAACAAAATCCCTGATTGGGGCAAGGAAATTTGGAAGAATTATGATTTTTTTCTCCACAAATAATGTCCCACCTGCCACTCAGCGCCGCCATTGAGCCTGAAGGTTTCGGAGCAGGCCATAAAAAAGATCCTCCAATAACTCCAAAATCGGTTCGCTTCAGCGCCATAAACCCTTTCAAATATAGGAAATATCAGGTTTTTGTTTCGATCCATGTTTTTAAGCCACGCTTCAAGCGTCTTTGAATAGTGATTACCGTTAATAGTCCATTGTCCGGCCGTTGTGAAATCATTTGAAAAGTGGAAGAGCAAATCACCGGAAGGCATCATTCCACCGGTAAAGAAATGCCTTGCCATCCAGTCGCTTTCGTTTTTAACCTCGAATTTGTATGCAAATTTCCGGTGGTTAAAAATATGCACGAAGAGCCTCCCGTCATCCTTCAGCCACGAAAGGATCCGCTGAAACAGCAATTCATAATTCCGCACATGCTCAAACATCTCCACCGAAACCACCCGGTCAAATTTTTCCATTGGGTCGAAATCGTTGATATCGGCAGTGATGGCTTTTACATTTTTAAGCTTTAACTCCCTGACTCGATGCTCAACGAAAACGCGCTGCGAAACGGAATTGGAGACAGCTGTAAAACTAGTATCCGGGTATCTCTGCGCGGCATAAAGGGTGAACGATCCCCAGCCGCATCCAAGATCAAGAATCCTTTGTCCATTCTCAATACCAGCGTGGCTGATCGTGAGATCAAGCATCTTCGCCTCGGATTCCTCCAGCGTGTTGACTCCTTCCGGCCAAAGGCCACAGCTATATTTCATCCATGGCCCCAAAACCAACCGGAAAAATTCAGCCGGCACTTCGTAATGCTGCTGGTTGGCTTCGCTGGTGTTTATGGCGATGGGGCTGTGCCTGAGTTCATTGATGAGTTCATTCAGTTTATCCCGTTGAGCCTCTTCGGTAGAACATTTTTCGCGACTAAGCCGGTTTCTCAACATCCGGCGGATGGCAATCCTGAGCGCCCAATCGGGCAATAAACTATTTTGAAGCAGAAAATCAATCATTAAAAGTCTTTTGGCTGGCTAAAGTAACAATATCCCGAAATCTATACCAGGCGGCTTTCAGACCCTTTGCTTTGGACCAAATCCGCAGCTATTTTATTTTTTATCAAAATCAATGATTATGCAGTTGTTATTCAAGAAGTTGCAGTTTAGTCTGATTATTATCGTTTCAGTGGGTTTTGCATTCACGTAGTTCCCGGTGTCCGAGCCATGAGACTTTTGTGGGAATATCAGTATAAAAATCCAAAGAGCCACAAGGGGATTTTATTTCCGTTTGCATATTCGATATTATCGGCAGCAATAAATGAATCTGAAACACCTGAAATCTGTTTCTGACTTTTATGCTTGCCGCCAACTTCGATCGTATATTTCCCATCAACAAGAAAATCACCCCTGTTTGAATAGCTTACTTTGTGTTTATTAGTCAACTGGTTGAGAAAGAATGTTTCTCTGAGGGTTCCGGGATTCACCTGAGAACCGGTTAGCGCATACATGAGATTGGCGTTGTAGAGATAAACTTTCTCCGGCTTGTTCAGACGACTGACCCCACTTGTTTGTGAGTGAAGCAGCATCAGCAGGTCAGCCCTGCCAAGCAGATGCAGGTATTTCATCAGTGTCTCCCTGCTAACTCCAATCTGGTGGCTCAACTTAACGATATTGGGTTTAAAAGGCACTATTTCGGCAATCACCGAAAACAAAGTGCGTAAGTGTTGTACAGCATAGAAATCAATGTTTTCCACCGAAGGAAGGTCTGTCTCAAGTACCTGGTTAATGGTTTGTCTTAAACGATCATAATAGTTCAGTTCGTCTTCGATAAAAAACGGGTAATATCCGATTTGTAGAAACTCCTCAAAAAGCTTTATGGGTTTGATTTTCGACAGGATAGAACTGATACTGTTTGCAGGTGCTGTTAAAACCTCCTCAAGATCAAGTGACGGCATATCCTGATTGTATTTTATCCTGATAAATTCCCGGAACGACAAGCCATTCAGCTTATAAAGAACCGCTCTGCGGCTGAGATCGGCAGTACCTTTGTAAATATCAAGCGCCGATGAACCTGTGACCACTATCTTCAGATCAGAAAAGTAATCATAGATGTTTTTAATCTCCTGCGACCAGTTGCGGTATTTATGGATCTCGTCAAGAAAAAGGAATTTGCCTCCCCGCTTGACAAACTCATCTGCAAATTCAACAAGTGTAGTCCTTGAAAAAAACAGATCATCAAGGCTAACAAAAATGACCTCATCCGGTTTTTCGTACAGATTTTCACGAACGTGTTGCAGCAGCATGGTAGTTTTACCCACGCCTCTTGCGCCGGTAATAGCTATCAATCGGTTGTTCCAGTTGATTTTATCCCACAAATACCTTTTAAAATCAAGGTTTACAGCATTTACTCTTGAAGCTGAATATTGAAATAGCTTATCCATTTTGCAATGTTGTTTTTGCAAAAATACAATATTCTGCCAAATACACTTTGCATTTTTTTATTTTTTTGCCGGATGAACTTGTCATTTTTGTTCAATGCTTAATTGGTAAGGGATCAGAATTTATCAATTGAAAAGGCAAATAGGTTAAAATTAAACCCAACCCACAAAACAGCAAAGAAAATTTGAACCCTAAGGTCAGTCAGGTTGTTGTTAATACAAAAAATCATGCACAGATTATTCAAAAGAACAGCCTTACTTTTTATGGTTTTACTAATGACCATCATTGTTAAAAGCCAGGTTCCGGAGATGAATTTCTCAGAACTGGAACCGCTTTTGCACAAATCCAACGACACAACTTATGTGATTAATTTCTGGGCAACATGGTGCAAGCCGTGTGTCGAGGAGCTGCCGGCATTTGAAGAATTGAACCGGAAATACTCCAATCGGCCAGTTAAAGTATTGCTGGTAAGCCTCGATTTTGTGCGTAATCTCGAAAGCAGGGTTATCCCTTTTATCAAAAACCAAAACCTGAAATCGGAAATCGTTCTGCTCAACGATCCTAAAAGCAATATCTGGATTGATAAAGTCAACCCTGACTGGTCGGGATCAATCCCAGCCACGCTCATCTACAACCGCAACCAACGCACTTTTTACGAACGTGCTTTCCATTTTGAGGAGTTGGAAACAGAGCTGAAGCGGCATATGTAGATTTGAACTTTTTGCATCCAACTGATGTTTATCAACGCAAATACCCGGACGAAGAGATGAGTATGAATCAGAAATTCTTAAATAATTTATTAAAAATCAAATGTTTAACCAAAATTCAATCAAAATGAAAAACATCCTGTTAACATTCGCATTTTCCTTTTTATTCGCTTTTTCCATTTTTGCCGAAGGGTTAAAAATTGGCGATCAGGCGCCTGGTTTTACTCTAAAAAATGTTGACGGAAGCATGACTTCGCTTTCGGATTACAACAGTGAAAAAGGAGTAGTTGTAATTTTTACCTGCAACCATTGTCCTTATGCTATCGCTTATGAAGATCGCATCATTGAGTTGAACAACAAATACGCTCCGATGGGTTACCCGGTTGTAGCTATCAATCCCAACGATCCGGCAGTTCAGCCTCAGGATTCGTATGAGCTGATGCAGGCTCGTTCAAAAGAAAAGGGATTTACTTTTCCCTATCTTTTCGATGAAGGCCAGAAAGTTTACCCAACATACGGCGCTACCCGCACTCCTCATGTTTACCTTCTTCAAAACACCGGCGATGCTTTCAAAGTAGCCTATATCGGCACTATTGACGACAATTATCAGGAAGCCGGTAAAGTGGAGGAAAAATATCTTGAAAATGCCATCAGGTCGCTGATGAACGGCAGCTCGCCCGACCCGGCTGAGACCAAAGCTATTGGCTGCTCTATCAAAGTAAAAAAGAACTAATCTTTTCGTCTTTGACAATGTACAAGATACCGGAAACTCTTCAAATGCTGTTTCCGGTATTTTATTTTTGATCGGAGCCTGCCAGAACCAGGCAACCAAAACGCTGCTACTGTCATCTATTTATGTGTAAAAGCAATTAAAATCACCCCTGTTCGTTTGACAAACTTAAAATTAATACGCTAAGCTGACTGTGAACTTACTATCCATTTTCCGCTCATTCTTCGTGTTGATAATCATGCTTGCTGTGGTTTACTCCAAGGCACAGACAGGAGGCGAATCTGTTTACAAGTTCCTGAACCTGACCAGTTCAGCAAGATCAGCTGCCCTTGGCGGTAATTTTATGGCGGTTAATGACGGCGATCTTTCGCAGGCGCTATTCAACCCTTCGGTCATCTCACCGGATATGGATAACAAACTGGCGTTGAGTTTCGTAGATTACTTTGGTGATGTGAATTATGGTTTTGCCAGCTATGCCAATTCTTTCAACAAAATTGGATCGTATGCAGCCACGATGCAATACATCAGCTACGGCGATTTTGTGTATGCCGACCAAAACGGGCAGGTTGGCGGCAATTTTACTGCCAGCGAACTGGCTATGGTATTTGGCTGGGGCAGGGCGCTCGATTCGCTCTTTACCATAGGCGCCAATCTGAAATTTATCTACTCCGGATACGAAGAATATACAAGTTACGGACTTGCTGTTGATGTGGCCGGTAGCTACGTAAATCCAAAGCACCGGCTGATTGTTTCGCTTACAGCCCGCAATATAGGAACCCAGTTAAAGCCATTCGTTTCGAGCAATACCGAAACCTTACCGCTGGAAATAAGTTTAGGCATGTCGCAGCGGCTCAAGCATTTACCTTTCAGATATTCGATTTTGCTCACCAACCTTCAGAAGTGGGACCTCACCTACTACGACCCCAACGACCCGGATAATAAAGTTGACCCGATCACCGGTGAACCAGTGGAACAGGATGGTGTAAGCGATTTTCTGGACAAAGCCATGCGGCATATCGTGTTTGGAGGTGAATTTCTTCCTACCAAGAACCTGTCTCTCCGGTTCGGATATAATTATCAGCGCAGGCAGGAACTGGGCGTTTCGAGCAAAATGGGTACCGTTGGTTTCTCCTGGGGCATAGGGCTGAGGATTTCAAAATTCCAACTCGACTATTCCCGCGCCACTTATCACCTCAACGGTTCGCCTAACTACTTCACCATCAGCACTAACCTTTCGGAATTGTTTTAGCAGGTCTCACCTTAAAAGTTGCTGCCGCCTTAATAAATTTCCTCCGGGTAAACCCAAACTCCATCTGATTTGTTAGCTTTGCAGCATATTACAATTATCCGATTATGCCGCATTACGTCAAACTAGGTTCAATTCCCCACAAACGTCATACGCAATTCCGAAAACCCGACGGTACTTTATACGCCGAGCAGCTGGTTTCGACCGAAGGATTTTCTGACACGTACTCGCTGCTTTACCATAATTATCCGCCCACTAAGGTGTTGAAAATTGATGAAGCTTACTCTGCAGCCCCGAAAGTCGCCATCGGAAAAAACCTCCGGCACAGGAGTTTTCTTGGCTTTAAAATCAATCCCGAAACCGATTACCTGCAAAGCCGCAAGTACGTGCTGGTAAACGATGATTGTTATATCAGCCTGGCCGCGCCCAAGGAATCCATGACCAGCTACTTTTTCAAAAACTCCGGGATGCACGAAATGATCTTCGTACACAAAGGCGAAGGTGTTCTGAAAACGAGTTACGGAAATATTCCCTTCAGTTACGGAGATCATTTGATTATTCCGCGTGGGATAATTTACCAGATGATATTCAGCACGGATGAAAACCGGCTTTTTATTGTCGAATCGGCTCATCCTTACCGGTTTCCAAAGCGTTATATGAACTCTTCAGGCCAGTTGCTTGAGCACTCGCCGTTTTGCGAGCGCGACATCCGCACACCTGAAGTGCTCGAAACCCATGATAAAAAAGGGGATTTCCTTGTGAAGATTAAGCGCGACGATATGATTTTCCCTTATCACTATGCCACGCATCCTTTTGATGTGGTTGGATGGGATGGTTGCCATTATCCATTCGCATTCTCCATTCACGACTTTGAGCCGATCACCGGTCGGGTTCATCAGCCACCTCCCGTGCACCAGACTTTTGAAACACCGGCATTTGTGGTTTGCGCTTTTGTACCACGGTTGTACGATTATCATCCCGAAGCCATTCCTGCCCCATACAACCACAGCAATGTGGATTCCGATGAGGTGCTTTACTATGTTGACGGCGATTTTATGAGCCGCAAGCATGTTGAAAAAGGGATGATATCGCTGCACCCGACAGGAATCCCGCACGGACCACATCCGGGCGCTGTGGAGAAAAGTATAGGCAAAAAAGAGACCGGCGAACTGGCTGTCATGGTTGATACTTTTAAACCATTAAAAATCACCGAAGAGGCTCTGGGTATTGAAGATCCACTTTACTACCGCAGTTGGATAGAAGGCGAAACCGGGTATCCTTTAATTTATTGATAATTAAACAATTAAATAATATAAAAATGAATTCAGATCACACTGCCGACTTCCTCCCCATTAACGGCACGGATTACGTCGAGTTTTATGTAGGCAATGCAAAACAGGCCGCTCACTACTACCAGACCGCTTTCGGGTTTCAGCCAATAGCCTACGCCGGGCTTGAAACCGGGCTTAAAGACCGCGCTTCTTATGTGCTTAAGCAGGACAAAATCAGGCTGGTTTTCACCACAGCGCTGTATCCCGACAGCGAAATTGCCGAGCATGTGAAAAAACACGGCGACGGGGTAAAAGTGGTCGCTTTGTGGGTGGACGATGCCCGCAAATCGTTCGAAGAAACCGTGAAGCGTGGAGCAAAACCTTATTTTGAGCCAAAAACCGAAGAAGACGAATTTGGAAAAGTAGTCCGGTCAGGAATCCACACTTACGGCGATACGGTTCATATTTTTGTCGAACGTAAGGATTACAATGGTCCGTTCCTTCCCGGCTATCAGAAATGGGAACCGCTTTACCGTCCGGAACCTGTGGGTTTGAAATATGTTGACCACATGGTAGGCAATGTTGACTGGGGGCAGATGAACACCTGGGTCAATTTTTATGCCAGCGTGATGGGATTCAAACAGATCATTTCGTTTGACGATAAAGATATTTCGACTGAATATACTGCACTGATGAGCAAGGTGATGTCCAACGGTAACGAGCGCATCAAATTCCCCATCAACGAACCGGCTGAAGGCAAAAAGAAGTCGCAGATTGAAGAGTACATTGATTTTTACCAGGGCGCAGGAGTGCAGCATGTCGCCATGGCCACCGACAATATCATCGAAACTGTTACCAGTCTTCGCAATCGTGGAGTAGAATTTCTTACCATCCCCAGCGCTTACTACGACACGCTTTTAGGACGGGTTGGCGCCATTGACGAAGAACTGAAGCAGCTCAGGGAGCTCGGCATTCTGGTTGATCGCGACGAGGAGGGGTATCTGCTGCAGATATTCACCAAACCTGTCGAGGACCGGCCTACAGTGTTTTATGAAATCATCCAGCGTAAAGGAGCCCGCTCGTTTGGAAAAGGAAATTTCAAAGCGTTGTTCGAATCCATCGAGCTGGAGCAGGCGCGCAGAGGGACGTTGTAAATATCACCATCCAAAAAATGAACAATCCAAACGACCCTAAATTAAAATCCTGGATCAGCGCCGATCGCAGGAGCGATTTCCCCATACAGAATCTTCCTTTCGGAATTTTCAAACCCCGAAACAGAACCAACCCGAGAGCCGGTACACGAATTGGCAACATGGTGATTGACCTGGCTGTGATAGCTGAAAGAGGTTATTTTGCAGAATGTGGAATAAAAAGCCGTGAAGAATTTTCAAAACCATTTCTAAACGATTTCATTGCGTTAGGAAAGCCGGTGTGGACGGCGGTTCGCAATAAGCTCTCGGAGATATTCAACATCGAGAATGGAGAATTCTGGAACATCGAGGATTTCCGCGAAAACCTGCTCTACAAGGCCAATGATGTTGAAATGTTGATGCCGGTGCAGGTAGGCGATTACACCGATTTTTATTCGAGCATGGAACATGCCACCAACGTCGGGAAGATGTTTCGTGATCCTGCCAACGCGTTGCTGCCCAACTGGAAGCACATCCCGGTTGGCTATCATGGCAGAGCCTCTTCAATCGTGGTTTCGGGTACAAATATCTACCGCCCGGTTGGTCAAACAAAGGACGATGGCAAAGAGTTTCCGGATTTTGGCCCGTCACGGCTACTCGATTTTGAGCTGGAAATGGCCTTTATCACCGGAAAATCAACCCAACTCGGCGAGCGTATCCCGGTTGAGCGCGCTGAAGATTACATTTTTGGTGTGGTGCTGTTCAACGACCTCTCCGCACGCGACATTCAAAAGTGGGAGTACGTTCCGCTGGGTCCGTTTTTATCAAAAAACTTCGGCTCTGTAATTTCTCCCTGGATCGTTACACTTGACGCATTACAACCATTCCGGACCGAAGGCCCTTTACAGGACCCGCCGCCCCTGCCCTACCTCAGGTACAGCGGCATGGGAAATTTCGACATCAACCTCGAAGTATTTATCCAACCCGAAGATAGTCAGCCACATAAGGTTTGCCAGTCCAACTTCCGGTACATGTACTGGAACATGTTTCAGCAGTTAACCCACCAAACGGTAACCGGATGCAACATCAATGTCGGCGATATGTATGCTTCAGGTACCATCAGCGGCCCAACCGAGAACTCGTTCGGCTCGATGCTCGAACTCACCTGGCGGGGGACAAAGCCCATCACCATGCCCGACGGAACCATCCGAAAATTCATCAACGACAACGACACTATAATTATGAAAGGCTCTGCCGATAAAGATGGCGTCAGGATCGGTTTTGGTGAGTGCAGAACGAAGATTTTGCCTGTTAAAGAGTAAGTTATCCAGAAACAGTCCGCTTAAGCTTTCCTATTTTTGCAAAAATGATTTACCATGGATAGCCTGATTATCAACCAACAGCTTATCGAAGATATTTCGCAAAAGATTGTGGATCATATCAAACCTGAAAAAGTCATTCTTTTCGGATCATACGCTTCAGGAAAATCAACCGACAGCAGTGATGTTGATTTGATCGTTGTGAGAAATACTTCTTTGCCCAAAACCAAAAGGGGAATTCAAATCAGAAGGTTGTTTTACAGGCAGTTAATTCCCATTGAAATCAAAGTTTACACGTCTGACGAATTTGAAAATGAATCAAAAACTCCCTTTTCATTTTTATTCTCAGCTCATAAAAACAATCGGGTATTGTATGAACGACAATCTTAAATTCGCAAAACTTTGGCTCGATAAAGCAGATCATGATCCTGGAACTTTCGCAAATTGATAACGTCAAGGATTTTTAGTGATGATAATCCTCCTGAACAAGAAAATGTAACCACAGAACTACTATGATCTACAAAACCATTGACCCGGCAAACCTGCCCCATCCGCAACTGCACAAGCTGCTGCTGGCCTCCATAGCTCCCCGCCCGATTGCATTTGTGAGCACAGTTGACAGCCTCGGCAATCCGAACCTTTCGCCGTTCAGCTTTTTCAATGCCTTCGGTGTAAACCCCAGTACCCTGATCTTTTCGCCATCACGCCGTGGAAGAGATAATACCACCAAGCATACCTATGAAAATATAAAGGAAGTACCTGAGGCTGTGATTAATGTGGTGAATTATGACATGGTTTACCAGGCTAGTCTGGCCAGCACCGAATATCCTAAAGGGGTCAACGAATTTGTAAAAGCCGGCTTCACTGCCACTCCATCCACCATAATAAAGCCGCCCCGGGTCAAGGAGTCGCCGGTGCAGTTTGAGTGCAAGGTGCGGCAGGTAATCGAAACCGGTGATGGTGGTGGCGCTGCCAACCTGGTGATCTGCGAGATTGTGATGATTCATATCAATGAAGAGATTCTCGACAAAAACGGTTTGCCCGACCCTGATAAAATCAGGCTGGTTGGTCGCCATACCGGCGATTTTTATGTAAAAGCCTTTGGTAAAAGCCTGTTTGAGGTCGAAAAGCCTTTGACAAAAATTGGTATCGGTGTAGATAAACTTCCGCAAGAGGTGAGACTAAGTAACATACTGACCGGTAATGATTTGGGTCAACTGGGAAATCTTGAGAAACTTCCGGATGAAACCGATCTCCAACGCATTAAAAATGACCCGTTAATTGCCATACTTTTGGATGAACTGGTAAACGACCCGGAAACCCTCTCCGAAGAGTTGCACATGCTTGCCAAAGACTGGATCGAAAAGGGACGGGTAGCCGATGCCCTCTGCGCTCTGATGCTAACCGACTGATAATGAAAAACTACGATCTGATAATTGCCGGTGGTGGCGCTGCTGGCCTGAGCCTCGCCTACTATCTGAGTCTTTCTTCGCTCAGAAAAAAAAGCGTGCTTATCATTGACAAAGAGCGAAAAACCAAAAACGATCGTACCTGGGGATTCTGGTCAAATCAAAAAACCGCCTTCGACCCGATCGTCCACCTGAATTTTAAAAAACTCGAATTCCACAGCAGCACATTTAGCAAAACCATTGACCTTAAAGATTATAGCTACAATATTATTCGTGGGATTGATTTTTACAATTTCATCCGGAACCACATGTCCGGGTTTCCGAATTTCGAGTTTCTTACGGCAGATGTAAAGGGATTTCAGGATTCCGAAGATGGCGCGGTTGTACTGACCGATTCAGGCGATTTCAAAGCGGGTTGGGTTTTCAGCAGTATTTATGACGAAAAGGAGATCCTCAGGGCTGCAAGCGCAAAACTCTACCTTAGACAGCATTTCAAAGGGTTGTTTATCAAAACTGAGGAACCCGTTTTCAGCAAAGATTCTTTTCGCATGTTCGATTTTCGAACACCGCAGCATGGCCTGATGCGCTTCTTTTATGTAATCCCATCGTCATCCACCGAAGCGCTGGTGGAATACACGCTTTTTTCGGAGCATCTGCTCACCCCGGAGCAATACAACGAAGCCATCGAAAATTATATCGCCTCAGTGCTGAAAATCAATGATTACGAGGTAATGGAAGAGGAATTCGGGGTAATTCCGATGACCAACTATCTGTTCCCGACAACCAGAGGGCGCCACATCGTCAACACCGGCTCAGCGGGCGGAAGTTCCAAACCCTCATCCGGTTACACTTTTCTGCGGATTCAAAAGCATATTCAAAGGCTCGTAAGGGCAATGGAGGCCGGGCAATCACCGGTAATAAGCGCAAACTCAACAGCAAGGTATCGTTTCTATGATGCCGTTTTGCTCAATATCCTGAAAAATAAAGGGCATCTCAGCGAAAATATTTTTACCGCGATGTTCAAAAACAATTCCATCCAACAGATTTTCAGATTCCTTGATGAAGAAGGCGGACTGCCCAACGATTTGAAAATCATTACATCGCTGCCTCCTCTGCCTTTTCTGAAATCCACAATAAACCTGGTTTCGGGAGGGTTTGTTTCTACTTAAGGCTTGCTGATAAACTCAAAAGGGAAATATTGCGGCGCCCTGCACCTCTGGTTTCAATTCATTTTATTTTTCAACAAAGATTATTGCCACTCTGTGGCTTATTTTCCAGGTGCAGAGCACCGATAATCTTTGTAGAATTTTGACAGGTGATGGGGTTAAAGGTGCAGCGCACCGAAATATCTGGTGAAAGGTTCTTCAGGCATTATTTACCAAATCCTTGCGGAAGGAAAAAGAGATTATTGATTTAACTTATTATAATCCAATGGATTAGTCCTTTTTCAGCAGACCCTACTTAATAAGTTTCCTGGTTTCTCGCTCCTCAAAATAACCGGCAATCGTGGCAGAATCCCTTCCAGCCACGTCAAGTATTACTACCTGCCGGTAAGCCGGCTCTCCGGCGATAGTGCGGTAAACAAACCATCCTTTCCGCTGGTAAAATACCGACATAAACGATTGATTATCTGTTTGATATATTAAACAATCTTCAGGAAGGTAGCTTGATATCAATGTATCATTTCCCACTACTTTTTTTACCACTGATGTGTAGATGGTATCGAAAGCAACATAAAGTTTGCCTGAAAAGTGAGTAGCAGGATCAACCTGAAGCACATCCGTGAAAATGCGGTAGTTCCATTCATTCATCGGTACACGGCTCTCCTTTCGAAGGCGCAGTTCTGTGGAGAATCCAACCGCGATACCGGCTGGTTCGCCCGAGCAGGTAACGAGTGCGAACAGAACCAGAAAAATGAAAAATTGAAGCAGAGTCCTTTTCATGATCACAAGACATTTAAAGTCAACCGTATAGCCACATTAACCCCCAGATTATTTACTTATCAGCTTCAAACCTCAGCGCCTAATAACATTGATCTGAAGTTGCAAATATCCTCATTTTTTCTGAGGATATCATAGCAAAAGATTAAAAAACCAGTCAACCAGTTAATCTTTCGCGTAAACAACTGATGTGTGCATGGTAATGCTATTTTTGCACAAAAGTAAGTACTAAAAAGAAACAAGAAACAGGCAACATACTGAATTACAGTTGATTTATGCAAATCATCGAAAACCATCCGCTCAAAAATCTGAACACCTTTGGCATTGATGTCAAAGCCAGGTACTTCACTGAAATGACCAGTGATGAAGAGATCACCCGATTGATTGCAAGTGGTTTCCTGACGGATAAAAACTACCTGATTTTGAATGGCGGAAGCAACATTTTGTTTACCAGGGATTTTGATGGTGTGGTGATTAAAATTGGCGCCAAAGGCATTCAGCTTATAACCGAAAATGAGACAATGGCTTTGGTCAGGGCCAGTGCCGGCGAAAACTGGCATAACTTCGTCCTATGGTGCATCGGTCAAAATTTCGGCGGATTGGAAAATCTTTCGCTGATACCTGGAAATGTGGGCGCTGCGCCGATTCAAAATATTGGCGCTTACGGGGTTGAGCAGAAAGATGTCTTTGAATCGCTGGAGGCTGTGGAAGCAGAAACCGGGCGAATCAGACACTTCACCCGCGACGAATGCCGCTTTGGATATCGTAACAGCGTTTTCAAGCAGCAGTTGAAAAACAGGTACATTATTTTGTCGGTCACCTACAAATTGACAAAAGAACATTTTTTCAACACAGGCTACGGCGATATACAGCGGGAACTGTCAGAGATGAAGGATATGCCATTGACAATCAAAATGATATCTGATGCGGTGTGCAGGATAAGAAACGCCAAATTGCCCGATCCTGAAAAAATCGGCAACGCTGGCAGCTTCTTTAAAAATCCGACAATCAATGCATCAGATTTTCAAAGTCTTCAGGAAAAGTATCCTGCAATTCCCGGATATCCGGATGGAAAAGAAAAGTACAAAATTCCCGCCGGCTGGATGATTGACCACCTGGGATGGAAAGGCTTCAGGCATGGAGATGCGGGCGTTTGCCATACCCAGGCGCTTGTGCTCGTAAATTACGGGCACGCTGCCGGCCAGGAAATCCTGGAAATTGCCAGGGCAATAATGGAATCAGTAAAACAGAATTTCGGGATAGTTCTGGAACCCGAAGTCAACATTTACTAAAACGCTGATCCTTACATTGATTTACAGAATTTGATTTTCAAGGATAGTCGCTTACCTTTGAACCGGATTTTTAAAAAATCACTGGTATGAAGTCGTTCAGACAAGTAGCTGTAATTTTTTATCAAAACCTCGAACTGCTCACCTGGGTCGGGGCGATGGTTGTTCTGATGTTCTCATCTGCCGAGAACCATCATTACACGCTTTGCCCCCTCGACAATCTGGGAGTTTCGTCGTGCCCAGGCTGCGGACTTGGCCGTTCGGTGAGTTTAGCATTGCACGGCGATCTCGCAGCATCAATCCAGATGCATCCATTCGGGCTGCTGGCCGTTATTGTTATTTTTCAACGAATTATCACATTGATTTTCAATTTCTTTCAATTTAATCACTTCAAAACGCTTAAATCATGAACCAATTACTTTTTAGGTATCTGCCTGAGGTAGAGGGCGAAGAAATGTTCTACCTGGACGATCTGCTGAAAAACAGTACTGAAGAACAGATTCGCGAATTTTCTTTTGTTTATCGTTCACGCAGACGGGCGCCAATGTTAATTCTTGTCACTACGCTTATCGGCTTTGCTGGTTTTGCAGGTATTCAGCGCTTCCTTACCGACCAGATCGGGATGGGAATCCTCTATCTTTTTACTGCCGGACTTTGCTTTATCGGAACCATTGTTGACCTGATCAATTACCAAAATATCGCTTTTACCTATAATCGCAGAATTGCTTACGAAACATGGTCAATGATTAAACGGTAAACAAGATTCCGATAATTATCCTTCACATCAACTCTTTAATTTATAGCTTGTTAGAAAAGTAGTTATAAATCTACAGCTGTTCAGGTTCGAAAATATTTGACCAGAATGCGCCGCCGGGTTATCTTTGGCGGCGCATTTTTTTTGATTTTTCCGTTTTATCTTCTTTTTTGACCAAAGAATCAGATCATGATGAGTTTTTTGCCAATTCGATTTTTGCTGTTGACTATCAGCGCTTTATTCTATTTTCAGGCCATTGCTCAGCCTGGAAGGATTTCTGGTGATGTGGCCGGTTTAACCGATGTTTACCACGAAAAAAAATGGGTGGATTCGGTAATGAGTTCGCTCAGCCCCGACGAGCGCATATCGCAGCTTTTCATGATCCGCACTTACTCCAACAAGGATCGGCGCTATTACGACAGCATCAGCCAGTTGATAATGAAATACAATCTCGGCGGGTTGACTTTTTTCCAGGGCAGCCCCGTTCGTCAGGCCGAGCTTATCAATTATTGGCAAAACCTGGCAAAAACCCCGATCATGATAAGTATTGACGCCGAATGGGGATTGGCCATGCGTCTCGACAGTGTTACCCCATTTCCAAAGCATATGACGCTTGGGGCGGTTCAGGATGATGAGATTGTTTATCAAACCGGCTATCATATTGGTTTACAATGCAAAAGAGCAGGCATTCAAATGAACTTTGCCCCGGTAACGGATATCAATAGCAATCCCAAAAACCCGGTTATCAATTTCCGGTCGTTTGGTGAAGTAAAGGAAAATGTGGGGGCGAAAGGAGCAGCTTTCATTCTCGGAATGCAGGATGCGGGTGTAATAGCCACAGCCAAACATTTTCCCGGTCACGGCGACACCGACACCGATTCGCACTACACCCTGCCCGTGCTCAATCACTCCCGTACGGTGATTGACAGCATTGACCTGTTTCCCTTCAAACAAGCCATTGCTGCCAAAACAGGTGCCATCATGATCGCACATCTTTTCATCCCAACCATTGACGATACCAAAAACAGAGCCACATCGCTATCTGAAAAAGCAGTGAATGGAATACTCAAAAGTGAACTCGGCTTTGAAGGGCTGGTGGTGACCGATGCGCTGGATATGGACGGCGTGACCAATTACCACAAATCCGGCGACATTGAGCTGATGGCATTATTGGCCGGAAATGACATTTTGTTGTTGCCGCGGAATATTCCGCTGGCGTTGAAGAAAATCCGGGAGGCTGTTGCAGCCGGAAAAATTTCACAGGATGAGATTGATGATCGCTGCCGTAAGGTGTTGACTTACAAATACAGAACCGGTCTTTCGCAAAGAAAACCAGTGGAGCTTCGTAACCTGACCAGCGATCTGAACAGCGCTGCCAACGACTGGGTGATCCGGCAGGTATTTGAGAATGCGGTTACGGTGGTTAAAAACGATTCCAATCTGATCCCGCTCACCAGCCTCGATACGCTCAGAATCGCAACGCTGGCGATTGGAAGTTCGAAAACAAGCCCGTTTCAATCTCGAATAGGGAGTTATGCCGTGGCAGATCATTTCAATTTACCTTCTGATCCCGGTAAAACCCAGGCAGCTGAAACCCTCAAACAACTTGAAAGTTACAACCTTGTGATTGTAAGTATCGAAAACACGAGTAGTTTTCTCAAACGGAATTACGGCATAACAACCTCAGCCATAGAGTTGATAAAGCAATTGAAAACTCAGCAGGGAAAAGTGATAATTGATGTTTTTGGGAACCCTTATTCTCTATCCTATTTTGCTGATCACCAGGGAATTGATGTACTAATCTGTTCTTATGAGGACAATGTTTTGGCCAAAGATGTCAGCGCTCAGATCATCTTTGGCGCTATTGGCGCGAAAGGCAGGCTTCCGGTTTCGGCCTCATCCTCCATCCCGGCCGGATCCGGAGTGGATACCCGGTCGGTCGGAAGACTAAAATACACAGTACCTGAGGAGCTTGGAATCAGCACGAAGCGATTGGATACGATTGGCAAGCTGATCGAAAACGGAATAAAAGAAGGCGCTTATCCCGGTTGTCAGGTGCTCTTTGCCAAAGATGGAAAGGTATTTTACGAACGTTCGTTTGGATTTCATGCTTACGACAAAAATCGTCCGGTGCAATCAGATGATCTGTATGACCTGGCATCGCTGACAAAAATCCTGGCCGCCACTCCAGCCATGATGCAACTGGTAGAAAAGGGTGTTATAGATCCGGATCAGCCGCTGTCGGATCACCTTGATTACTTGAAAAACTCCAACAAACAAAACCGTTCCATCAGGGAGATAATGGCTCACCAGGCACAGTTTCAGGCGTGGATCCCCTTCTACAAAACCACTTTAAAAGATGGGCAACCAAATCCGGAAATCTACTCCAAAACCAAGAGTGAGCTTTTTAACGAACAGGTAGCCAAAGACTTATACATCGCTAATTGGTACCGCCGGACAATTTTTGATACAATCGTAAAATCTAAATTGTTACCAAAAAAAGAGTACAAATACAGCGACCTGGGTTTTATCCTGATTGGTGATGCCATCGAACAAAAAACCGGCAAACCCTTATTCGAATGTTTGAGCAGTTCGTTCTTCAGGCCAATGGGACTGGCAACTATTGGGTTCAAGCCCACAGAGCGTTTTCCGCTGGAAAGAATAACCCCGACTGAGCTCGATAACGAATTTCGTAAACAACTGGTTCATGGTTTTGTGCACGATCCGGCAGCTGCAATGCTTGGCGGTGTTGCCGGACATGCCGGGTTGTTTGGCAGATCGGCAGATGTAGCAGCCATGATGCAGATGTTCATCCAAAAAGGGTATTATGGCGGGCGACAATACATTGATCCGAAAATTGTGGACGAGTTCACGCGCCAGCAGTTTCCTCTTGACCAAAACCGCCGCGGGATGGGCTTCGACAAACCGCTGCCCGTATACAGTCAGCCGGGACCTGTTTGCAGGAATGCTTCCCTTGATAGCTACGGGCATTCAGGTTTTACAGGAACCTATGCCTGGGCTGACCCAAAAAACGGACTCATTTACGTGTTTCTTTCCAATAGAATTCACCCCGATGCGACCAACCGAAAATTGACCCAAATGGATTTAAGAACCAAAATCCACCAGATGATGTATGAAATATTGAACGAAACCAATAATTCTGTGTTAAACAAACCGAAGTAATTATTGACCAGGAAACCTGTTTTAACCATACAATGCATAAAGCACTCATGATCTTTCTTTTACGTTCCCGGGACTACAAAAAGTAAAATAATGACAATTAACTGAAATACAATGAGCTATAAAACCAAATCCTTACTTTTCTGGCTGCTATCCTTTGTTTTGATGGCCGTTGCCGCAATTTATCAACGTTCGACCGGCCCCACCTACCCTGTCAGGGGAAAAATTGAAATCAGAGGCGAAAAGGTTAAATATCGCCTGATCCGTACATGGGAAGGCAACACCGATGCAGCAGTCAGAGTAAAGGTGAACAATAAGGGAACCGAAGGGCAATACAGGTTCAAGCGGTATAAGAGCAAGGACGAGTGGTCAGAAATGAAGCCGATGGTGCGTGATGGGGAGAACCTTGTAGCCTTACTGCCCAACCTCCCGCCTGCAGGAAAAATGACTTATGAAGTTTACCTGGGTACAGATGGTAATTTTACCAACCTCACCTCCAAGCCTCCAGTCCTTCGCTACAAGGGAGTTGTTCCGCAGGCTGTGTTGATTCCCCATATCATCATCATCTTTATGGCTATGATGTTCTCCACCAGAGCCGGGATTGAAGCGCTTATCAAAGGCAAAAATCTCGTGAAATATTCTCTTTGGACTGTCATCCTCTTTGGTGTTGGCGGAATGATTTTTGGTCCGATTATTCAAAAATATGCCTTTGGTGAGTTCTGGACTGGCTGGCCATTCGGAACTGATCTTACCGACAATAAATCGCTTGCCACATTTGCTGTCTGGGTAGTTGCATGGCTTCAGATTCGTAAAAATCCGAAAAGACGCTGGTGGGTGATTGCAGCTGCGGTGGTGCTCATCATCACCTTCGTTATCCCACACAGCATGATGGGCTCCGAGATTGATTTTACCGAATTGGAATCGCAGGCCGCTGGTCAATAAACCTACACCGTTTTTTACAATGATAATTTACATCATAATCCTGATAACCGGTGTAGTTTCTTTTCTTGCATTCCAAAGAAGAGATCTGTTTTACAAAATGCAGTTCAACGCATGGTACATCAAGCATGACAAGGAGTGGTACAGGTTCTTCAGTTATGCACTGCTTCATGGCGACTGGGGGCATCTGCTTATCAATCTCTTTGTGCTGTGGTCGTTCAGCGATGTAGTAATCAGTTATTTCAAGATGGATTACGGCAGAATGGCCGAAGTATATTTTCTGCTGCTTTACCTTGGCGGAACCCTCTTTTCCACATTATACGATTACTGGAAGAACCAGGACAATATATACTACAATGCAGTAGGCGCTTCCGGGGCAGTTTCGGCGGTGGTTTTTGCAAGCATCATTCTTTATCCCACCGGCAAAATATTCTTCTACTTTATTCCCATCGGAATTCCCTCATGGCTCTTTGGGATTTTTTACCTGATTTACTCGGCTTACATGGGCCAACGGGCAAAAGACAATGTGGGGCACAATGCACATTTCTGGGGCGCTGTTTTTGGCATTCTCTTCATCATGCTTATCAATCCTGACTACATAAAGCTTTTTTACAGGCAGTTTGGGTTTTAAAAACTGGCAGGTGGAAGTTGGTAGTCAGCAGGCGGCAGTTTTTCGGTTATGATTTCAGCTGAAATTGAAAAGTTGATGCATCTTGGTATATTATTTTCAATTTCTTGCTTTTTTTTTTGGCAGAATCTTCAACCGAAGGCATCCATAGGAAAATGACAAATCTCTCCCATGGAGTCCTTTGGACAAAAGACAAATACCATTCTGCCACCAGGTAGGAATACGAAACTTCAAACTTCAACTACTAAACCGTTATACATTCATTCGTGCATGAATGCGTCACATAGGGCTGCTTTCACTGCTTGGTTTTTTGATCCTTTATGCATTGCGTTTTATTTGAGATTTGTTTACAGCACTGTCCGGGTAAAAGTAATCAATCGTCCTGAAACCCTTGATTTCTTTAATCCCGAAAATTCGGGATATTTTTAGAATCAGTCTGATCTTTTCCTGCAATACTTCACCCCGTATGAACGGGAATTCCGCGTAGCGGATAAAGTATTGTAGCAGAGAATTTTACAATTTGCAAAAT
>DAIRGA010000031.1:0-57509 GCA_036794825.1 Bacteroidales bacterium
GAAGAAAATTATCCCAAAACCAAAATCTCCGAAATCAACACCTTGCTGGCCGGTATCGCTGAAACCGACGCTGCGTATCAGTCTGCTGTAAAAGCCGGTGATGATTTGCTGGCGCAAAAAAGTTACGATTTGGCCAAAAGTGAGTTTGAAAAAGCTTCAAACCTGAAACCGGAAGAAAATTATCCCAAAACCAAAATCTCCGAAATCAACACTATGGTTGCGGAAATTGAGGCCAACAACGCTGCCTACCAGTCTGCTATTGAAAAAGGTGACCAACTGGAAAAAGAGGAGAAATTCGAGATGGCCAAACTGGAGTTTCAGACTGCGGCTGGTCTGAAACCGGAGGAGGCCTATCCCAAGTCAAAAATCACCGGGCTGGACGCCAAAATCGCTGAGCTGGGGCAAAAACAGGAGCGGTACGACCAATACATTTCGGGCGCCGATTTCCAGTACGATGCCGGAAATCTGCACGATGCAAAAGCTTCCTACCGTTCAGCGCTGGAGATTTTCCCCGAAAGCGCTTATCCCAAAGAGCGCATTGCTGCCATTGACCTAGCGCTGAAAGCCGAACTCGAACGCATCCAGAAAGAGTACAACACCGCCATTGCCGAGGCCGACCGTCAGTTCACCCTGAAAGCTTACGACAATGCCATCAGCCAGTACAGCATAGCTTCCGGTATCAAGCCCGACGAAGAATACCCCAGGAAGCGCATCAGCGAAATCACTAAAATTATCGAAGCCAACGTGGTGGTTGATGTCGTGAAAACTACGGAGCTGGTGGAGGCCAATGCACTCACAAAGTACGATTTTACTCCCGTTCCCAGGCAGGGACGCCGCGAAAGTTACATCATTCTCAAAGCAAGAAACCTCAGCGACCGCGATTTCAGGGTGTTTCTTAATTATGGAAAAGATGGCGCCAACAACGGCGGATTTGTGATCAACATTCCCAAAGCTGAGCAAACCCGCGACTATATTGTAAAAGTTGGCGGCCAGTACAAGTGGTTCAGCGAGGACAACAACTGGATAAGCCTGCAGCCCGAAGGTGGAAATGTGGAGGTTTCGATGATACAAATATCTCAGGAATAGCGACTTAGCACTATTTTCCAAAAATGGGAAACTTCATTTTCACTGGGTTTAGCGGTAAGCTAAAAATGGCGGTTTACCACAAATTTCCACGCTACCGGAAGCGGTTTAATTTGGAAAATATGCCATTCTTTACTTTTATTACCAGAATAATGTAGTTGATTTTCAGATGTTTACTGTATTTACCCGAAAATTCAGGCAACTTTTCGTGATGGGTGGAAGAAATTTTCCTAAAAAATTATCATTTTGAAATGCAGATTCCATTATGAGGACGTTTTGGCACGCTACTGAAAACATAACTTACTGTATTTCAATTAGTAAAAAGTTTGGCACGACCTTTGAAAACCAGGATATCAGTTCTTTCACAGAAATTTTCAAACAAAACATAAACAAACAATTAAATTTAAATTATTATGAAAAAGTTAGCAGTTCTCTTCGCAAGCATGTTCATCTTCGCAATCGCAGTTCAGAATTTAAACGCTCAAGCAACTTCAGCAACTGATGATGCAACAGCAACAGCTAGGATAGTCACACCGATTACCCTAACAAATGATCAAGGTTTAGCTTTTGGAAATATTGCCTCAAGCAACTCACTTGGGACAGTCACAATAAGCCCAGCAAATGTTAGAACAAGCTCTGGTGGTGTAACACCTTCTGCAATTGGGGCTTTTAACAATGCAATTTTTCAGGCTGGTGGAGAGCCTAATGCAACTTATACAATTACTCTTCCCACTTCTGTTACAGTAATTTCTGGTGCAAATAATATGACAGTTACAGGATGGACTTCTAATCCTAGTGGCACTGGTACATTAAGTGGATCTGGAGCACAAACTATCAATGTTGGAGCTACCCTCAATGTTGCAGCAAATCAGGCAACTGGTGATTATTCTGGATCATTTAATGTGACCATTGCTTACAACTAAAAAAAAGATTTCTTTAATAGGGCAACAACCTGTTGCCCTTTTTTTTGGTTTAATTGAAAAATCAGTAATTAATAGTTATAAACCATGTACCGCAGCCTTATTGTATTCGTAGTTCTTTGGGTAATGATGCAGGGCAATGTAAGGTCGCAGGCTACAATCACAGGTCAGGCTTCAGCCGAAGTGATCGAGGCGCTCACGGCAACGGAAACCAACCAGTTGTCGTTCGGCCGTTTCGCTACTTCCAACACCGGAGGCAACATTGTGATAGACCCTACGGGCAACCGGCAGGCCGTTGGAGCAGTGATGCTGGTGGCCGGTCCGGCAGGACCGGGTCAGTTTCAGCTTACCGGCTTCCCCGATGCCACAGTAACCATACAGTTGCCGGATGGCCCGGCGGTTTTGCTACACCAAACCACCGGCGAAACGATGATTGTTGACAACTGGGTGTCTGACCCGCCCACAGGAAATGGCCCGGCAACCCTCACCAACGGCGCAGCCCTGGTGAGTATCGGCGCCACACTGTCGGTGGGCTCTTACGAGGAAAACCCGGTCGGTGTTTACGCAGGAACCTTCCAGCTTACGTTCGCCTACAATTAACCCAACCATTGAATTCTTCCCAATAAAAGACGCTGTGAAAACAGCGTTTTTTATTTAAGTTCATTGCAATTCCGGCCTATTTTGAAAAAAATCGGAGCATCGATAACAGTAATACCTTAAAGCTAAGCGGCATACCCATTGGTTTTTTCTATTTCCCGGTCGCGTGGATTACTGTGGATGGCTTGTTAAGGTTTAATTTCTATCAGCTTGATTATCTAACTGTTACAAATAAAAGACAGGAAAATCTACGCCGGAATCGAAAAAATTCATCTAAATCAATTTCAATAAGATAGGGTTTTCGGTCAATCGTGGATTGATCTTTGCACTCAATAAAAAAAATTGATGTAGTTTTGAACAATCAACCAAATTCACATTTCAATGGAACAGAAATTTAATTCGAATGAGTTATTGAATGCAAAGTTCAGTGGAATTACAACGCTTGTTGTAATGATTGTCATGCTTATGGTTGTACCGGAACTTACTCTTGCCCAGGGCAACCTGTTGATTACACCAAGAAGGATTGTGTTTGAGGGGAACAAACAGAATCAGGAGATCAACCTTGCCAATACAGGACAGGATACTGCCGTGTATGCCATTACCTTCGTACAGTACAGAATGAAAGAGGACGGGACTTTTGAGCAGATTGAGGAGCCGGATCCCGGCCAGCTTTTTGCCGATAAATTCCTGCGCTATTTCCCGCGTACGGTAACTTTACCTCCCAACGAATCGCAGACCGTGCGAATGCAGCTGAGACGGCTGCCCGACATGCAGGCCGGCGAATACCGCTCTCACCTCTATTTCAGGGCTGTACCGGTAGAAAGGCCGCTTGGCGAAGAAGATGTGCTTGAGGATACCACAGCAATTGGAATCAGACTAACCCCGATCTTTGGGATTACTATCCCGGCCATTGTGAGGGTTGGCGAATTGAATTCCAAAGTTACTTTCAGCGATATGAAGTATGAAATCCTTAACGATACCGTTCCTTCACTAAATCTAGTTTTTAACCGGGAAGGTGAAAAATCGGTTTACGGAGATTTGATCGTTGAATATGAGCCGCTAAAGGGTGCAAAAGTGGAGGTTGGCGTTGTGAGAGGGATAGCCGTTTACACACCCAACAGTGTTCGCAGGTTCCAGATGCAACTCTCTAAACCCGAAGGTGTTGATTACACTTCAGGAAAGCTTTTGGTGCGCTACGTTGATGGAAGCGACACCAGTTCAGAAGTTTTTGCCACAGGGGAATTAATTTTAGGTCAATGATAATTATCGGCAAAATATTTCATTTCAGTAGATGCAATCATCACACCAACAAGCGGTTGTTATCCGGATTAGTTGCGTTTATCGGAATAGTATTTTGCTGTTCATTTTCCACTGGGTTGTTTGCCCAGCAGATGCCTTTCCCACCACCTAACCAGTTGCAGGTTTATGTGGTTCAGGATTTGAATTTTGGGAGTTTCACCACTGGTAGCGGGGGATCTGTGATCATAAGTCCCTCAGGAATACGGTCGGCAACCGGTAATGTTTTTTTGATGGGAAGCGCTGCATACCAGGCAATTTTTAATGTAAGGCTGATACCCGGAAGGTTAATACATATTCAACTTGGTCCGCCAATACAACTTTACCGTGTTGGTGGAGGTGGTCAGGTGACCATGGAGATAGGGCCAACCGACAAGCCAAACAATCAATTTGTGACCACCGGGGGGCATCCATTTATTAACCCGGTGAGTGTCGGCGGGGTACTTACCGTTGGTGACAACACATCCAATCCGGCGGGAGCTTACCAGGGGAATTTTAGTGTGACCTTTATCCAGGAATAAAACGCAGCCGGCCCGATTGCATGAAAGTCAGCTTCAGGTCGGCTACGCAGGTATCAGAGGGAGTTCCGTTTGGTTAACGGTTTCAGGGTTTTGTGATAAGAAAATATTGATAATCAATTATATAAAACGGATTAGATTTTTTTATTCAAATTACTTTCGGTTGATTCGCTTACTCCTTTCTTTTTAGGCTTACAACTGTAACTGTTACTTAGTACCAATCAATTATCATTAAGCTCCAATTGTCGGGTAATGCGCAGGCTTTTATTCCAGGTTTATTGCTTCATTTTACTTCTTCATAGCATACCGGCTGTTGCGCAATCGGATGATTTTGAGGAGATTTCGGTATTTGTGCGGGTGCAGCAGATCGGCGGATTCGACATGACGGGTATATTTTCGTACACCAACAATCAGTTTTACCTACCGGTAACCGATCTTTTCTCAGCGCTGAGAATCAACCAGGAGACCAAGGCGGGATTTGATACGATCTCGGGGTTTTTTATTGACGAAAACAACAAATACCTCATCAGTTACCCAGGCCGTCAGATCAGGATAGGAACAACAGTGTTGAATATGGATCCTGCTGATATGTTAAAGACAGAAACGGGGTTGTATCTCAACATAAATGTTTATGGCAGGGCATTCGGTTTATACTGCACCTTCAGTTTCCGGGCGCTGTCGGTGGAACTCAGGACGGATACAGAACTGCCGGCCATCAGGGAGCTCAGGTTGCAACAGATGAGGCAAAATGTTGAACGCCTGCGAGGCGTAGTGAAGGTGGATACCACCATCGAACGTACTTATCACCTCTTTAGGATGGGTATGATTGACTGGTCAGTTAACTCATCGGTGATGAGCGGCGAACCAGCCGACAACCGTATCATAACCGGTATCGGAACGGAGCTTTTATGGGGAGAATCCAACCTACTGCTCAACTACTCCAGCCGCGATGGTTTCGACTTCCGAAACCAGCAGTATTACTGGCGCTGGGCCAACAACGACTCGAAATACATCAAACAGGTGAGAGCAGGCAAAATCAGTGCGGGCTCAATCTCAACCATTTACGACCCATTGCACGGTGTAACAGCTACCAACGCACCCACAAAATACCGCCGGTCATTTGGTTCATACACGCTTTCGGATATCACAGAACCGGGATGGAGCGTCGAATTGTACATCAACAATGTAATAGTGGATTACACACTGGCCGATGCTTCAGGCTTTTTTAGCTTCGATATTCCACTCGTTTATGGAAACTCGGACATAACACTGAAATTTTATGGCCCTTACGGCGAAGAGAGAATACGAGAGCAGGTTATAAATATTCCATTCAACTTTCTCCCGACCGGAGAGGCTGAATATGTGGTTACCGCAGGTGTTATCAGTGATTCGGCAAATTCCCTCTTTTCAAAAGCCGAGGTCAACTACGGTATCAACCGGTTTGTAACCGTTGGCGGTGGTTATGAATATCTCTCATCTGTGCCCGGTTCAAGCGGAATTCCTTTTCTGAAAGCCTCATTGACCCCTCATCCGTTTATTATGCTTTCTGGTGAATACGACCATGAGGTGGTTTCGCGGGGAAAGCTTAGTTTCCGGAACAAAACCAACCTGCTTTTCGAGGTGGACTATTCCAAATATGCTGAAAATCAACAGGCTATCCGCTTCAATTATCTCGAAGAAAGGAAGCTCACGGTATCGTTGCCATTCAAATCTGAATCGGTACGGGGATTTACCAGGATGTCATATAAACAGAATGTGTATGAGGAGCTGAATTACAACACTGCGGAGCTAACACTCTCGAGTTTTTTTGGACCATTTAATACCAACATAACGGGGTTTGGTAACTGGATCAGCAATTCAACTCCTTTTATCAGCGCCAACCTTGCTGCCGGGGTAAGACTGGGGCGGGGCTTCAATGTAAGGTCGCAGGCGCAGCTCGACGTCAATAATATGGAGTTTATCTCGGTTCGTTTCGAGGGAGAACGCCGCGTGCTGAAAAATGGTTACTTATCGCTCAATTTTGAACAAAATCTCCGCGCATACTACAGCAGCGTTGAGGTATCCTTTCGCTACGATTTCCCATTTGCGCAGACCAATATCTCCAACCGTTACAGTAACCGGAGATTTGCCGGCAACGCAGGTGCGAGAGGCAGCATCGCCTTCGGCAGCGGAAACGGTTATGTGCATGTTGATAACCGGTCGGCAGTAGGTAGAGGCGGAATTACCTTTATTCCCTTCCTCGACATCAATCATAACAGCACCAGGGACGAAGGCGAAAGGCTGGTGGAAGGTCTCGGACTGAGGATTGACGGCGGTCGAATGCTAACCAGAATTGACGATACACTGACACGGGTAATCGAACTGGAGCCCTATACCAGCTACCTTGCCGAGATTGATAACTCAGGATTTGAAAACATCTCCTGGCAGGTTAAGATGAAAGCACTGAGCGTTTTTGTTGATCCTAACCAGTTTAAATTCATCGAGATACCGATTGTACCGATGGGCGAAATCAACGGGATGGTGTACATTAGGCGGGATGGCCAGACCAGGGGACTTGGCCGCGTTTTTGTCAATATTTACAAGGAAAACGGCGAACTGGCACAAAAAATCCTGAGCGAAAGCGACGGCTACTTTACCTTCCTCGGACTAAGTCCCGGAAACTATTACGCCATGCCAGACCCGGGACAGCTCAGCCGCATCAACCTAAACCCAAAACCCGACAGAATTGAATTTGAGATTCTACCTTCCGAACTTGGAGATATTATTGATGGGCTGGATTTTATACTCACGCCAAAAGAATAAGAAAGTTGAAGCGCCATTAGGCTTCTGTTCCATAAACATTTAAACAATACATTACCAGTAAGTTAGCATTGCTTGCTGTGATACCTCGCAGGAATAACTGAAACACAGGCGTAAAGAATTCTCGTATTCCGTGCTATTTTTGCAAATTCATTTTGATTGATAAAAAAGAAAATATGCTTCAAAAAATTGATTTCTGGCTGGCCAATCTGCTTGATTCTTACAATGTTACCTTCATGTGGCTGGATCCGCTATCAACACTGATCAAATTGGTCATTGCACTGATATTCAGTTACTTGTTGTTTTTACTTACCAATCAGATCCTGATTGCACTAATAAGGAGTCTTTCCCAAAAAACCGAAACCTTATGGGATGACATTCTCATCGAGCAGCACGTTTTCAATCGGTTGTCGTACCTGGTGCCGGCGTATGCGCTGTCGCGCCTGTCGCCTATGGTATTTTCGCCCTACCCGGAATGGAGCGGTTTTTTTCTGCTTGTGCTGAAGATCTTTTCTATATGGGTTGTAATCAGGTCATTTTCAGCATTTTTTAATGCAATTCTTGAAATCTACAAATATTACCCCGCCTCGAAAACCCGTCCGATAAAGGGGTACATCCAGCTTGCCAAAATTCTGCTTTATCTGATAGCCACCGTGGTGATTATTTCTGTACTTTTTGGCCAGAATCCACTGGTGATGATCGGCGGACTTGGCGCTTTTTCGGCAGTGCTGCTGCTTGTCTTCAAGGATTCGATACTCGGGTTGGTGGCAGGCGTTCAGCTAACGGCCAACGATATGCTTCGCCCGGGCGACTGGATTTCATTCCCAAAATACGACGCCGACGGAACGGTAATTGACATCACATTAACTACAGTAAAAGTGCAGAACTGGGACAGAACCTATTCCACAATCCCGGCGTATGCACTTTTCAGTGAGTCGTTCAAAAACTGGCGTGGAATGGAGGAATCAGACGGACGCAGGATCAAACGGGCAATAAATATTGACATGAACAGCGTGAAATTCTGTACTCCAGAGATGCTGAAAAAGTTCGAGAAGATTCATTATCTCACCCGGTACATCAATGATAAGGAACTGGAAATCAATGAGTACAATACAGCAAATAATATTGATCCGGATATCCCGGTGAATGGTCGCAGGCAAACCAATCTCGGAGTATTCAGAAACTACATTTTCCAATACCTGCTCAACCATCCCAAAATCAACCCGGAAATGCCACTCTCGATCAGGTATTTACAACCTACCGAGACCGGAATCCCAGTGGAAATCTATGCTTTTACGCGTGAGAAAGGATTCGCCAGCTATGAGCCTCTTCAGGCCGACATTTTTGATCATCTCCTAGCCATAATACCGGAATTTGGACTGAAGGTTTTTCAAAATCCTTCGGGGTCGGATTTCAGAGCTTTAGTTACTGGAAATGAAACAATGCGGGGTATCCAGGCTAAGTCTTAACAAGGGGG
Organism: Bacteroidales bacterium; assembly: GCA_036794825.1. Taxonomy (GTDB): domain Bacteria; phylum Bacteroidota; class Bacteroidia; order Bacteroidales; family 4484-276; genus RZYY01. The sequence continues at coordinate 8,691 of DAIRGA010000031.1, forward strand.
ATCATTTTGCCTCAAGGCTGTAGAGTAAACTGATTTCCTCCGCCCAGATATCTTCGTTGGGGGTTTCTAGGATCATCGGGATTTCATCAAAGCGCGGGTCATTCATAATCCAGCGGAAAGTGTCAAGTCCAAGCATCCCCTGCCCAATGCTCTCGTGGCGGTCAACCCTGGAACCCAGTTCCTTTTTTGCGTCATTAAGGTGCAGCGCCTTCAGGTATTTCATCCCAACAACCCGGTCAAATTCAGCGAAAGTCTCTTCGTAACCCTCTCTGGTTTTCAGGTTGTAACCGGCTGCAAAGGAGTGGCAGGTATCAATGCAAACGCCAACTCTTGACTTATCTTCAACGTTAGAAATGATGAAGGCAAGATGCTCGAATCTGAAGCCAAGATTGGTTCCCTGTCCGGCCGTGTTTTCGATTACTGCGGTAACGCCTCTGGTTTTGTCCAGCGCAATATTGATGGACTCAGCAATTCTCAGCAGACTTTGCTCAGGGTCAATTTTTCCCAGGTGACTGCCGGGATGGAAGTTGAGCAGCGGAATGCCGAGTTGCTCGCAGCGTTTCATCTCATCTTCAAAGGCTTCCCTCGACTTGGCCAAACCCTCCTCCTCAGGATGCCCGAGATTGATGAGGTAGCTGTCGTGAGGCAGAATGTGGTCAGGCGAAAACCCGAATCTAACCAAATTCGCTTTGAAATCCTCGATACTCTTGCGTGTGAGCGCCGAAGATTTCCACTGCCGTTGGTTTTTTGTGAACAACGCAAATGCTTTTGCCCCAATTTCACTGGCATTTACGGGCGCCAGTTCAACCCCGCCAGATGCGCTTACATGAGCTCCAACTCTTTTCATATTTGTTCCGTTTTAATAAAAAATTAACCCCCACGCCTGCAAAGTTAGCATCTATGGGGGTTGTAAATTTTGAGCTGTGATTTACTTTCCTTCGATCCAGGCGATAATTTTGGGATCGTCGGGCTTGGTGCGAGGCGACATCATGTCCACCAGGTTGCCGTTTTCATCTATCAGGTACTTCTGGAAATTCCAGCTTACTTCGGAATCCATTACACCGTTTTGATCCTTGCTGGTGAGCCATTTGTACAACTCGTGTATGTCGTCACCTTTCACCGAGATTTTCGACATCATAGGAAATTCGACGCCATAATTCGACTGGCAGAACTCCTGGATCTCTTCATTGGAACCGGGCTCCTGACCCATAAAGTTGTTGGCCGGGAAACCGATAATGGTAAAATTATCGCCACCGTATTTCGTGTAAAGAGCCTGCAAACCCTCATACTGCGGGGTTAATCCACATTTGGAGGCTGTGTTCACTATGAGTACTTTTTTGCCTTTCAGCAACGACAAATCGAAGGGTTCTCCGTTGATGGTTTCGACTCTGAAGTCGTAAAACGATCTGGATGACTGGCCGAAAACTGACATTGAGATCAGTAATACCAGGGTAATTAAAAGTTTTGATTTCATTGTTAACGATTTAGAATTGACTAAAAAACATTGCGTTGCGTTGAATTGTTCAATCTTCAAAAATGATCGGTTTGCAACGCCCGTCACGATTAGTCTATCTTTGCCGGGACTTTTTGGTAACCGGCCACATGAGTTTATTAAGATCGGACATCTGTTGCGAGGAGCGCCGTACTTTCCGGCTGCACATGACCTACTCGGTCATCGAAGGGTTCATACTTGGCGTGCTGGCGCTCAATGAGTTCGTTTTCATCAAAAGTCTGCTGGGGTCTAATTACCAGGTGGGACTCCTGTTCCAGTTCAGCATGCTGGTTTTCCTGCTTTTGCTTTTTGTAAATGAGTTTCTGCGAAGGGTCAAAAATCGCAGGAGATTTCTGCAGATCACAGGAATTTTGACACGTTTACCACTGATTCTGCTGATGTTTTTCCCCAGGTCGAACGAAGCACTTTCCGGGAATTCGATCTATCATTTTGTTTTCCTCGCCATATTCCTGATTTATTATCTGGCAGCGCCGGTAATAAATCCCACGATCAATCTGCTGCTCAGGGCAAACTATCAACACCAGAATTTCGGAAGATTCTACAGCATTGCCACTTCAGCCAATAAGATCGTCTTGCTCTTCACTACCTTTTTTTACGGACTGCTTCTCGACTTCGACAATTTCGCATTTACCTATGTGTTTCCGGTAGTTTCGGTGCTTGGAATTGTATCGGTATTCCTCCTGGCTCAAATAAATTACACTCCTCCAGAGATAATTTCGATTCCTGAAAACATCATGCAATCGGTTAAAAAGTCGGTTTTCAACATGTATCGGCTCCTTAGGAGCAATAAGCCGTACTTGCATTTCGAAATTAGTTTTATGTTTTACGGCGTCGCTTTTATGCTTACCTCACCCGTGATGTCCATTTTTTTCTACGATGCCCTCGACCTCAACTACTCGAGTATGGCATTTTATAAAAACGTTTATAACATACTGGCCATCATTATTTTACCTTTTTTTGGCAGGATTCTGGGCAAAATTGATCCCCGCAAATTTGCCGTGCTTACCTTTTCGTCTCTCGGAATGTACCTCTTTTTTCTGATGCTAACGCAGTACTTTCCCCAGCATATCGAATTTCAGGGATTAAAGCTCTATTTCACTTTGATTTTCTATGTGATTTTTCATGGAATTTTTGCCGGAACGATGGTTTTACTCTGGAACATCGGATCGGCTTATTTCGGGAAAGTGGATGAAGCTGATATTTACCAGTCAACCCATCTTTTCCTGACCGGTGTAAGAGCTCTTTTTGCGCCGATTTTTGGTATCTATCTGCTCGAAATCCGTGGATTTACCACTGCTTTTCTGACTGCGATCGGGTTTGTGGTGGTAGCTATCGCCATCCTGCTTTGGTCATATTCACGATCAAAATCAAATCAATGATTTTTTCTACTTTTACCACCTCAACGTTTAAGGACACCCACATGCTTGCCCTCGACAAATTCCACAAAACTTCCAAATCTTTGCTTATCGCAGGATTGCTTGTAATTAACTTATTCACAGAAGTTTATTCTCAGCAGGGCGGCTCAGCTTTTCTTGCACCCAGCTTTGAATATCCTGCATTAATTTCGGCTAAAGAGACATTTTCGTTTGTTGTGAATTTTGCCAAACTTCCGGGATACAAGCCAGCCGGACAGATTGAATTTACCTGGCCTGCGGGGTTTCGGCCATTTGGCACCGACAACGAGTTTGGAAAATTCAGAGCTAACGGGCAAAAAATCATTTTTAGCTGGGAAAAAATGCCTGAAGGTGGAAAATTTGCAGTTCCGTATTTTGTGGAAGCAGGCGAGGTGAAAGGCGGCGCTTACCCGGTTATAAGCGAGTATGCTGATGCGATTGGATTGCATATCCGAACAACATCTCTAATAACTATAATGCCCGGAGAGGTAGTTTACAGCCCGACTGGCCCGGTTACCGATTCGCTTGCCAAAATCGGATTAATGGCAGAGTATCCTCCGGAAGTCGGACCAAAATCGCAATTTCCCATCTCCTTTACCATGACCAAGGGGAAAAATGTGCTGCCCGCAACTTTGAAAATTAACCTGCCACCTTTGTTTCAGCCCATTTTGCCAACCCATCTGAAGCACGATCTCAACCGTGAGGAAAATGTGTTGACCATATCATGGGAACAAATGCCAGCTAACCCGTCGTTTACCATCCAATTCACGATTGATGTCACCGGAACGCAGGAAGCGAGTTACCCGATTTCTGCCATTTTTGCTATTAATGGCGATGATAAGGTGCAATATAACCGATATATCTCTGTAACTTCCGACAAAAGAAACACAAAAGCAACTGAATCATTTCCTGCGGATAAAGCGGTAATGGTGGACACAGCCAATATTTTTTCGGATCTGGATAAATTACTGAATAAGTGGATGGAAGTAACATCCGGTGCTGAATCACCAGCAAAAGAGCCTGCCCAAAATCTCCCGGCCGAAAACAAAGCTGTATCTGCGTCCCTTTCAGCCATGCCAGTAGAACAGCCGGCTGTTGTAAAAGGGTTGAGTTACCGAATCCAGGTCTTTGCCTCCACGGTGAAACCTGCCAACCTGAGAGGAAATTATATGTCCAAAGGCATTTTTGACGAAATCCAGGAAGATTTCGACGGAAAAACCTACCGGTACACAATGGGCAATTTTGAAAACCAAGCTAAAGCTCTCGAGTATCTCAAAGAGTTAAGGAGCAAGGGATTAACTGATGCTTTTATAGTGAAATATGTTGACGGGGCGAGGCAAAAGCCTTAATGCGAGCCGGTTTTATCTTCTTTTTCCAAAGATTTCCCGCAGTATTTGCAAAAGAGTGCATCGGAATCATGTAGGTCAGACGTGCAATTCGTACACTTTTTTTCAACAAACGTAACGTTACCCGCCTTTACAATCTCAGCAGAAATAATTCCGGTGGGAACGGCGATAATCGAATAACCGAGAATCATAATGAGCGATGCAAAAAACTGGCCAAGTGCAGTGTTGGGTGTAATATCCCCAAATCCAACCGTAGTCAGTGTTACAATTGCCCAGTAAATGCTTACAGGAATGCTTGTGAAACCATTTTCCGGCCCTTCGATGATGTACATCAGCGAGCCCATTATGACTACAGTTGTAAGCAAAACCTCGAAAAAGACAATGATTTTGAACCGGCTCTGCCTGAGCGAAAGTGTTAGAACATGCGAAGCCCGCATAAACCTTGTCAGTTTAAGCACCCTGAAAACACGAAGCATCCTCAGAATTCTGATCACAAGCAAGTATTGACTGCCGGAAATAAGGAGGCTGAAATAGGTGGGAAGAAGGGATATCAGGTCTATGACTCCGTAAAAGCTGAAAATGTAGATTCGGGGCTTTCTGCTCACGATGATTCGAATTACATATTCAATTGTGAAAAGAATAGTGAAGAACCATTCCAGGTTTGTAAATGGTGTCCGGTATTCGTTTCGGAAAGCGGGGACGCTGTCGAGCATCACCACTCCTACACTTATCACAATCATTATCAGGAGAATAACATCAAACAACCTTCCTGCCGGGGTATTGGAATGAAAGATGATTTCATACCACCGGTCACGCCAGTCTAACCAGTTATTTTTGTTGCTCATGGGGCAAAATTAGAATTTCTCGAAAATTCCTAATCCAAACAGTGCGAAGTCGTATTTCACAGGGTCGTCAGGATCAAAGGACTTAAGCTGGTCGGTCAGTTCCTCAGCTGCAGTCCAATCGTTGGCTGCTCTGTGCAAAAGTCCCAGTTTTCGGGCAACCCGACCCGAATGAGTATCCAACGGACAAATCAACTGCGAGGACTTTATTATATGCCAGATACCGAAGTCAACACCGCAGTCATCATCACGAACCATCCACCGCAGGAACATATTCAGCCGTTTGGCCGAGGCATTTTTTGCAGGATCTGCGATATGTTTTTGTGTTCGTCCGGGCGGCGACAGGGCAAAAAAGCGATCCCGAAAGCCTGTAATTGCTTGCCGGGTATTCTTTTCGGAACTGGAAAAGGATTGACTGAAGGCGCCTTCAAGGCTGCCATACTGCTGGTAAATGTTCTTCAAAGCCCATAGAAAATATTCACAGTCGGCGCCATTGAATGTCCGGTGGACAAATGAGCGAAATGGCCTGAGATCTCTTTCCGAAAAATGGAGAATAAACTCGTGTGGCTGCTGATCCATAAGCTCCATCAGCTTTCTACCATGACTAATAATTGTTGGCCGCTGACCCCACGCAATCATTGCAATAAGAAATGCAGAGATTTCGATATCCTCTTTTTTACTGAATAAATGCGGCACCGAGATGGGGTCGGTGGAAATGAAATCTACCGAATTGTACTGTTCGGATTTCAAGTCTAACAAAGCCTTTATTTTGGTCAGATCAGGCATAAATTCCATGGATCTCATACATAAAAAAAGACCTCAAAGTTTTGATGCTCTGAGGCCGTTTGATATTTAATACAAATGTATGACAATCAATTAAGCCCCGTTTCAAATTCAACCGGATTGTCCATTCCGAGCTTCAGGGCGGCTTCGTTCATTGGGATCAATTTATGGTAACGTTCGGGAATTGATTTTTGAAGTCCGCGGATTACATTTTCCAGTTTCACAATGGGTTTCAGTTTAAGAAAAGCTCCCAGGACAATCATATTGAAAATCTTGGTGTTGCCCATTTCAACGGCAAGCCTGGCGCCTTCGATTTTGAAGATTTTTATGTCTTTTCTTTCGGGGTGGCGGGTTATTCCGTTGGGGTCATAAAGAAGCAAACCGCCGGGTTTCACCGTTCTTTCAAATTTATCCATGGATTGCTGGTTAAGGATTATGGCGGTATCATAGTAATTCAGAATAGGAGAGCTAATCCTCTCGTCGCTGACAATTACGGTAACGTTGGCAGTACCGCCACGCATTTCGGGGCCATAGGAAGGCATCCACGAAACCTCCTGGTCCTGCATTATTCCTGAGTAAGCAAGGATTTTACCCATCGAGAGCACGCCCTGCCCTCCAAATCCTGCGATGATAATTTCTTCTGTCATAACCTGGAATTATTTAATGATTTAACTTCCTAATCAGGCTTTTTGTATCAGTTCGCCATCCACTTTGATGTCGCCAAGGGGATAAAACGGGAACATATTATCCACCATCCACTGATTGGCCTTAACGGGTGGCAGTTTCCAGCCGGAGTTACAATTGCTGACAATTTCAACGAACGATAATCCCTTTTTCTCCTTTTGCACATCAAAGGCCTTTTGAATGGCTTTTTTGGCTTTTCTGACGGCTGCCGGTGTGTGAACGGCCTGCCTTGAAACGAAGTAAGTACCCGGCAACTGGGCTATCAATTCGGTTATTTTCAATGGATTACCCATCATCGAAAGGTTTCTGCCGTAAGGTGAGGTGGAGGTTTTCATTCCCTGCAGTGTAGTAGGCGCCATCTGGCCGCCTGTCATTCCGTAAATTCCGTTGTTGATAAAGATAATGGTGATAAACTCGCCGCGGTTGCATGCATGAATGGTTTCGGCAGTTCCGATAGCAGCAAGGTCGCCATCGCCCTGGTAGGTAAAAACAAATTTTTCGGGCCAGGTTCTTTTTACTCCCGTGGCCACAGCCGGAGCGCGCCCGTGTGCAGCCTGGATCATATCAATGTTCATGAATTCGTAGGCCAGCACCGAGCAACCAACTGGCGCAATTCCAATGGTTTCGGCCTGGGCATCCATCTCTTCGATCACTTCCATGATAATCCTGTGTGCGGTTCCATGGCCACAGCCGGGACAGTACGAAAGTGGTTTGTTCGTCATCAGGCTGGTTTTCTTGTAAACCAGGTTTTCCTCTTTTACGATATCTTTTATTTCCATGATTAACCTCCGATAAATTTTTGTTCAAAAGCTCTCAGTACCTCCTCAGGTGAATGAATCATTCCACCAAAACGGCCATAATGTTCAACCCTGACTTTGCACTCAACGGCCAGTTTCACATCTTCAACCATTTGGCCGGCGCTTAGTTCCACCGAGAGAATTCCTTTCAACTGCGGGGCAAGCCCGGTCAGCGGTCTCACTGGGAACGGAAAAAGGGTGATAGGGCGAAGTAATCCTAATTTGATTCCTTTGGCGCGGGCCAGTGAAATGGTCTTTTGTGCTATACGAGCACTCGAACCATAAGCAACTATCAGATATTCAGCATCTTCCACATTAAAAGTCTCATATCTGACCTCTTCGTTTTCCATCTGTCTGTATTTGGCCTGCAGGTAATGGTTGTGTTTCTCCTGCACAGCCGATTCGAGATTGAGAGAGGTGATGATATTGCGTTCGCGGTCGGTTGTTTTTCCGGTGGTAGCCCATTTGTCATGAAGGCCTTTGATATCTTCGGTAGTCCAGCGTGGCTTTTGCTCCTGCAACTCAACCTTTTCCATCATCTGGCCGATCATACCATCGGTCAGGATCATGACGGGGGTTCGGTATTTGTAGGCAACTTCGAATCCCAGACCGACAAAGTCTGCCATTTCCTGAACGGATGATGGCGCAAGAGTAAAGAGTTTGTAATCGCCATGGCCACCGCCTTTTACTGTTTGAAAATAATCGGCCTGGGATGGCTGGATTGTTCCTAAACCCGGACCTCCGCGAACGACGTTGGCAATCACGCAGGGCAACTCTGCGCCTGCAATGTAGCTGATTCCTTCCTGGTAAAGACTGATGCCCGGGCTGGATGAAGTGGTCAGCACTTTCTTACCGGCCGAGGCTGCGCCATACACCATATTGATGGCTGCCAATTCGCTTTCGGCCTGAAGCACAACCATACCTGTCCGCTCTTCCGGTTGCTCCTGCATCAGGTACTCAAGCACCTCCGACTGTGGAGTGATAGGATAACCAAAGTAGGCATCAACACCAGCGCGGATAGCGGCCTCAGCAATAGCCTCATTTCCTTTCATTAATTTTAATTCGCCCATATTTTTTTTGAATTTTGATCTGAAATTAAACAGCTTTTTTGACTTTGTAAACTGTGATGACGCCATCAGGGCAAACGATAGCGCAGTTGGCACAGCCGATACATGCATCGGGATGCGCCATGTAAGCGTAGTGATAACCCTTGCCGTTGACCTCCTTCGCCAATTCGATTACCTGGGTGGGACATGCCGGCACACAAACCTCACATCCCTTGCACCGTTCGTTGTCAACAACGATAGCTCCTTGAACCTTAGCCATGATCTGTTATTTTTGGTGGAAAACTGTGTTATTAAATTGAGGCACGAAATTATAGCTTTTCGGCCAATATTGACCTTTTAAAAGGGTGATTGGGTGTAATTTGTAATGATTTTAATCAATTTTTGTGGTTTTCGTGGAAAGTTCGCAGGCGCTGCTCAAGCAACGGAAATTGAGAGCGCAGAACAAGCGAAACGCAAGCCCTGATACCCTCGTGACGTTCACTTCCTGTAATGTCCAAAGTGATGGCAGAGATGCCATAATAGAGCAACTCTTCGAGTAAATCGGCGCCGGAATAACCCGGATAGGAGAACGTGAAGTAAAAGCCGTCGGCAATCGGTTGGTCAATATCTTTGTCATAAACAATCTTAAAACCGTTGTCGGTGAACATCCGTTTCATGATTTTGGCTTTTTCACCATATTCCTTTACAATCTCTACAAAGTTGAATTTCCCGTCGTTAGCGGCTTTCAGGATTGCTGCCAGTGCATATTGCGACGAGTGGTTGGTTCCGGATGAAAGGGAATACATTGTGCCGTAAATCAATGCAACTCCCACCAGATCAGAGCGATAGTAGCGCAATAGATCGGGGGCTTTGGTTTTGAAAAGTTTATCGGATACCACCATCATGCCAATCCGCTCGCCTGCATAGGAGAAAGCTTTCGAGCTGGAGATGAGCAGCACAAAGTTATCTGTGTATTTGGCCACCGTCGGCTGGAAAGGCGGAACTCCCGGCTGAGAATAATCTTTCCTGAAATCCATCGCAAAATAGGCCAGATCTTCTATCACGATTACATTGTACCGGTTGGCCAATTCACCAATGATCCGCAATTCTTCGTCCGTAAAGCAGATCCATGATGGGTTATTGGGATTGGAATAGAGAAGCGAACAAAACCGGTTGGTACTCAGGTAGGATTCCAGTTTTTCACGGAGTTTCTCGCCACGGTAGTTGTAAACATCAAATGACTCCCAACCCTGCCCCATCACTCTCAGTTGCTGCTTGTGAACGGGAAATCCGGGGTCAATGAATAAGGTTCCTTCGCGCTCCTTATACATCCTGTTGAGGGTCATAAACGCAGCAAAACTTCCCTGCATCGAACCGACGGTAGGAATGCAACCATCCTCACTAACATCAACATCCATAAAGTTTTTGACAAACCTGGCAATTTCGGTTTTCAACGACTGAACCCCGAATATGTCGGGATAGATTGCCGCAACGCCACTGTCGAGCGCCTGCTTCTGGGCTTCAATCCCGATTTTTAATGGGGGAAGACCGGGGATACCCATTTCCATCCTTACAAAACGTTCGCCGGTGGCTTTTTCGATGTCATCAACCAGTTTTTTTATCTCACGAATGGAGGCGTCTCCTACTTTTGCTATTCCGCTTTTTTTAATCACCTGTTCAACGGTTTCAAAATTTAAAGGCGTATTCTTCATGTTTTCAGCAGTTTATGAATGTAATGATTGCTATTGTTTTTCGAGTAACAAAAGTATCAAAAAATACTGCCGAAAAAACCTTTCTTTCAGAAATTTTCGAATTTGAGCTAATTTGTAAAGATTTTAAAAAAGGATGACTCCTAAAACCAGAACCTGAGATAAAATTCTGAAGTTAGCATCGCCTTGAAAGCTAAAAACAGGCTTGAAATGGTGCTGTAAAAAAACTCTGGAAAATCAATCACGAATTGCATTACCTATTCTCACCAGTTTTGCCAACAATCCTTCCATCAGGTTCAAATTCAGCATGTTTGCTCCGTCCGAAAGAGCATGTGACGGATCGGGATGGGTTTCGATGAAAAGTCCGTCGGCGCCAACTGCAATGGCAGCCCTGGCAACAGTTTCGATCATTTGCGGCTGGCCTCCGGTAACTCCGCTTGCCTGGTTGGGCTGTTGAAGAGAATGTGTGCAGTCAAGAACAACCGGTACTTCATTTTGCTGCATCAACGGCAATCCGCGGTAATCAATCACAAGATCCTGATAGCCAAAGGTAGTACCGCGCTCGGTAAGAATAACCTGGCTGTTTCCGGCGCTCCTGATCTTTTCGACAGCAAAACGCATGGCATCCGGCGACAGAAACTGCCCTTTTTTTACATTAACCGTTTTACCGGTAGCAGCGGCCGCCAGGAGCAAATCGGTCTGTCGGCAAAGGAATGCAGGAATCTGCAGCAAATCCACATATTGAGCGGCCAGGGTGGCTTCCCCGCTGGTGTGGATATCAGTAATCACCGGGATTTGAAAAGTTTTGCCAACTTTTTGAAGGATCTCCATCGCCTGAACATCGCCGATGCCGGTGAAAGAATCAGCTTTGGTACGATTGGCCTTGCGATAAGAGGCCTTGAAAATGAAAGGAATTTTCAACCTTGCAGTAATGTCAACAAGAATTTCGGCTATTTCAAAAGGCATTCTCTCATTTTCGATCACGCATGGCCCGGCAATCAGGAAGAAATTTCCAGAATCCTTGTGCTGAAGGCCGGGGATGTTTCGAATTATGTTGTCCTTCGTCATGATGGTGAATTTTCGGGCAAATGTCGCTATTTAATCAATACCTGTATTTGGCGCCCCAGTGTTTCGACAGCCATTTGCGCGTCTCATCTTCGCGGGAATTTTTACCGGGGTCATAGAATTTGGTACCGGAAATTTTGTCCGGCAAAAACTCCTGCTCAACAAAATTTCCATCGTATTGGTGGGCATATTTGTACTCCTTTCCGTAGCCAATATCTTTCATCAGTTTGGTGGGAGAATTGCGCAAATGCAGCGGTACGGGGAGATTCCCGGTTTTTCTTACCAGTTCGATAGCCTGATCCACCGCCAGGTAAGTTGAGTTGCTTTTGGGCGATGTGGCCAGGTATACGGCAGTTTGCGACAGGATGATCCTTCCTTCGGGCCAGCCAATTTTGCTGATGGCATCAAAACAGGCGTTGGCCAGCAGCAGCGCATTTGGGTTGGCATTGCCGATATCTTCCGAAGCGAGGATCAACATACGGCGGGCGATGAATTTTGGCTCTTCCCCACCCTCGATCATCCTTGCCAGCCAATAGACCGCTGCGTTGGGATCGCTGCCTCTGAGCGACTTAATGAAAGCCGAAATAATGTCATAGTGCTGCTCACCGGCTTTGTCGTAAAGGGCGAGATTTTTCTGGATTGCAAAAAGTACATCTTCGTTGCTGATCTGTAAGACCTCTTCCTGTTGTCCGGATTTTACTTTCACCACCAGTTCGATGGCATTGAAAAGTTTGCGGGCATCGCCACCTGAAACCCTTAATAGTGCTTCGGTTTCGTTAATTTCGATCTTTCTCCCGGTTGAATTCTCGAGGTGCTGCCGGGCGTGAAGGATCATTTTTTCCAGATCGTCTCTTTCCAGTGGTTTCAGGATGTACACCTGGCATCGCGATAGCAGCGGCGAAATGACCTCAAATGAGGGATTCTCGGTGGTAGCGCCAATGAGCGTAATCACGCCGGTTTCAACGGCTCCCAGCAACGAGTCTTGCTGCGATTTGCTGAAACGATGGATTTCGTCAATAAAGAGGATGGCGTTCTCCTCATTCCTTGCCAGGCCAATCACCTCCCTAACCTCTTTTACTCCGGCATTTACCGCACTCAAAGTATAAAAAGGCCGGTGCAATGTCCGTGAAATGTTAAAAGCCAAAGTAGTTTTGCCTACACCGGGAGGCCCCCACAGAATCATCGAGGGGATATTTCCGGATTCTATGCTGCGGCGAAGAATAGCATTTTTGCCAAGCAGGTGCTGCTGGCCAATATACCCGTCGAGGGTTGCGGGCCGAAGCAACTCGGCAAGTGGGGTTTGTTGTTGCACTATTTATCTATGGTTTGAATTACGGTTCCATATTTGTCGTACTTCAGGGTCTTTTTCTCTGTAACATTCCCTTTACCATCGTAATAAACAAAGCTTTCGCTGACAAGCAGGCCTTTTTCGAAATTATAATTGACCTTGAAAAGCGGGAAGCCCTCTTTGTTGTAAGTTACATCTTCGGTTACCCGGCCTTCGCCATTATGCTTGTAAACGTTTTTAGCCCAGTTGGTTTCATTTCCAATTGCATCGTAACCAATGAAGATATTTTCGGTTTTTTGGTCTTTATCATCGTATTTCATGTGGTTCACGTTGGAGAAAACCGGCTTGTCGTCGGGGGTATTTTGATAAAACCATTGCTCGACCCTGCGTTGTTTTTCGTCATAGCGATAGGTGTAGCGATTTTTAAACCTGATGTTTCCCTGTTTGTCGTAATCGTTTTCGGTGCGCTCCACCAGATTGCCAAAGTTGTCAAACTTATCCACAATGGATTCTCTCTTTTTCTGTCCGCGATCAAATTTTTTATCATCACCGGGTTTGGCATCAGTCCGCATAGTTTTTTTAGCAGGCTGTTCTGATTTTGGCTGCTCCTGCGTTACCTTTACCTCAGGTTGAGTATCTTTCTCAGGTTTGTTTTCAGTGCCTGCACAAGCCGTAATTAAAAGAAACAGTAATGCCATAATTATTGAAAACCCATTCTTCATAATTCGCAGCTGTGTTATAATTAAAATATTGATAAACATTCAATTAAAAGATGATAATGCGCTATGTTCAAACACAAAACGGTGAGTGCAAAATTCTGCATTTTTTTGAATCTCAGCCTGACTTATTTTAGTCCGAAAAATTCATCGAGGCCAAATCCTTCTCTGTTGAGCGATTTCCGGTGCTGGATGTAAAAGTCGCGGATAGTGTTCACCGAGATTGCGAAGGTAATTCCATAGTTGATGTTTCTGACCCTTTTTACGTAAAGATTCCCGTCGTAGGGCAGGTTGGGGTTGTATATCTCCTGGTGGCTCTCTTTTTCAGGTTTAAGTGTATTGATAAAGGTAGCAGAGGCTGATTTGGCAATTCCAACAAATTCGAGTTTTCGAGAAGTTTGATTGACGGCCATGATCATACTTCCGCTTCCGCCAGGGTTAAATGAAGCATCTATGATGAAGTCGCCGGTTGGTGTTGAATGTGGATTTCCAACTGCGGCATTTGTCAGCATCTGGTGACCACCGGGAAAGCCCATAACATACACAGGTGTTCCCCATTGCAGAATATTCCCGTTGCCAATTCCGATCTCGAAAACAGGCATGTCCTCAATACCTGTCACCTTATCGCTGCCCAAAAAAGCCAGATCGAGCTTGCTGTCGAAGGCAAAAATCCTCAGAAGATTGTTGTTTTCATTGTCGCGGATAAAATTCATCTGCGACTTTTTTATCGCCACGCTCTCAATAATACTGCTGCTGGCTGCAGTCTGGAAATAGGAAATCAGGGTGTCGGGATTATCCACAATGTGGGCACATGTGAGCAGTAGTATTCCATTGCGGTTGTTTTGCAGGATAGTGGCCGTGCCGTAAACGGTTTCGTTAAAAGTTGTTTTTTGGGCATTGCTGCGGCGCAGATTGAGGTCACCGAGTTTCTCCCGTGTGAGCTGATCCTTTTCTTCAAACTGATAAACTTCATATTCCACAATACAAAACAACTTCTTCACACTGCCAGCTACCTTTTCCATCTCACTATTGCTGATAATCTGCGAAAATTCGCTTTTATAGGCTGCATCGTCCAATGGCGGAGGTGCAGGCTGAAAAATTCTTTGCTGACAGCCAAAACCGGTTATCATCATTGAAACAAGCAGAATTTTCAACGCATTATTAGTAAAGGAGGGATTATGAAACCTGGTTAGACTCACTCGATTAATTCTTTGATATCATTAACGTTGAGATGTCTGACGGGATTATCTGACCGGATAAACAATTCGCTGAGGCGGGATTTTTTTTCCTGCAGCCGTAGTATTTTTTCTTCGATAGTTCCGAGGGTGACATAACGATAGGCAAATACATGGTTGGTTTGGCCGATGCGGTGCGAGCGGCTGATGGCCTGCATTTCCACGGCCGGGTTCCACCAGGGTTCGAGCAGAAAAACGTACCCGGCTTCGGTGAGATTGAGTCCAACTCCGCCTGCTTTGATCGAAACAAGAAAAACACTGCGCGAAGCATCATTCCTGAATTCCCAGATAACCTCTTTGCGCCTGGTGGTTTGCCCTGTCAAAAGACTGTATCCGATCTTATTCTCCTCGAAATACCCGCGAAAAATTTCGAGGTGCTTTACAAAGGATGAAAAGACCAACACTTTGTGCCCTCCGCTGATAAGGTTTTCGATATTGCGGATTACTTCGTCAAATTTCCCTGACCCATGCCTGTAGGCTGGGTTGATAAGAAATGGGTGGTTGGCAATCTGGCGGAGTTTCGTAAGTGCCTGTAACACATAGATGGCCGCATTTGAAGCTCCCTCCCGCTCGATGCTTTGCAGAATATAATTCCGGATGGCTGATTTCTCTTCGAGGTAAAATTTTAACTGTTCGGGAGTCATTTCGCAGTAAACGATATCTTCTATCAGGTCGGGCAGCTCTTTTTCCACTTCGGCTTTGGTGCGGCGAAGTATCATAGGTTTAATAAGGGTTTGCAGCTTTTCCAGACGCTCATTATCCTGATTTTTCTCGATCGGAGTGGCAAAATATCGCTGGAAGAATGCCTGATCTCCCAACAGTCCGCGATTTAGAAAATTCATCTGCGACCAGAGGTCAGTCAGGTTGTTCTCTATCGGAGTGCCGCTCAGGGCGATTTTAAAGGTTGAATTGAGTTTTACCACACTGCGGGCAATTTTCGATTGCGGGTTTTTGATGGTCTGGCTTTCATCAAGAATGATGTAGTCAAAGCTGAACTTTTCCAGTTCCGCAAGGTCGTTTCTGATGGTTCCGTAAGTGGTCAGAATAATATTGACGTCACCAAATTTTTCAATCAGCTCAGATCGCTGCGGGCCGGTGTAATTGATGTAAGAAAGTCCGGGAGCAAACTTCCTGATTTCATTTTCCCAGTTATGAATCAGCGAGGCTGGCATTATCACCAGTGAAGGCGAGCCGATGAAGGATTTTTGTTCAATTTCCGAAAAAAGGTCTAACTGTCCAGTTCGTTTTGCAGGTAACGGGTTGGGTGCTTCAATCTGTAACTCCTTTTGCCGTTGTAGAAGTAGAGCGATGGTTTGAAGCGTTTTACCCAATCCCATATCATCCGCCAGGCAGCCCCCGAGTTTGAACTTCTTTAAAAACCCGAACCACTGAAATCCTTCGACCTGGTAGGTGCGCAACGTGGCCTTTAATCCTTCGGGCAACTGTGGCTTCTTCTTAATCATTTTGTTGCTGAACTCATCAAGTGCTACCAGGCTTTGTTTGATTTTTTCATCAAATGCATCCTGCACCAACGATGCCCTTGCCCGCTGAACCCGTACTCCGGTTTTTGTTTTTGTTCCAAACAAAACCAGCCCAGAATATTTGGCAAACCACTCCTCCGGTAAAATGGCAATACGTCCATCAGGCAGCAAAAACTCTCTTACTCCCTCTATCAAATGGTTGCGCAGCTTGATAATTGGAATTTCAAAGTCGTCGCCAAACTTCGCCACAGCATTCACATCAAACCAGTCGTAATGATCCTCGAAATCAATTACCATTTCAACAAGTCCGGTGAAATAGATCGTTTGACCGAGGCTCTGGCGGATTTGAAAACCGCTATTCTGCAGAGCTTTGGTATTTTGGTTCAGCCAACTGATAAGATCATATTTGTTGTTTTGTCTTTCCGGGTAAAGGCTTGTATCAATCTGAAACTTATTTCCACCAGCATTTTGAAGTCCGAGACTGAGCAGTGATTCCTCCAATAATTTTTCCCAATCCCCGTCCCTTCGGATAAGATCAAATGCTGGGGATGCAGTATTTCCGTTAAATCGGACAAAAACCTTTAAAGATTCTGCGGTTGAAATGGTTTTATCACCATAGCCAAGGTACAAAAACAAACCAGGCATTCCATGCAGGTCATTTTCCAGCGAAACAGATGCAATTCTTTGGATTTCAGTGGTTTTGATAATGATACCTTCAACGTGAACCGGAAAATCCCGAATGCATTTACGCACAAAAGTTTCGTAGTACTCTTTTTCAAGCCGGTTAGGAACGCTGATAAACTCTTTATTAAAAAAAACAGCCAGCTTCCGGCCATCCACCTCTTCGGTGAAATGATAAACCCGGTCGTCGAGCAGCAGATGGCAGGGCTTGTTGGTAAGGATCATCCCCTTTTTGCCGGTGAGCGAAATCACTTTCTCTTTGTGTCTGATAGTTTGAAAATAGCGGGTTTCGTGCGGAAGTTTGATAAAGTTAAACACAATGGTGGCCGGTTCAGGCTCCACAGTAACCATTTCGGCCTTGTAAATCACATTTTTGGCTTCGCGGAAAAACATCGGGATCGCCTCTTCTGCTATCAGCGCTAAACATTTCGCCATTTGTTTTTCGATAAATGGCCGGATGAACCTGGCAACATACTCCGGTTCGACCTTTTTCACATAATCGCGCGACGAAACCCGCTGATTAGTAAAGCGGCGGGTTATCAACTGGTCGCTGTATTCTTCCACCAGTTTAACAATCCCGCACATATTGTCGGTAAACAGATAGCGGTGATGTTCAAGGTTGACCGCCGAAATCCGGTCAACGATCTCAAAGTAGTTCCTGCCGGTGTCCTCGATAATAAATGGGTACATCACCTGCCCGAACTTCTGATGCTCCTGAATCAATATTGCGAAAATCCGCTTCATGATGTGATGATGATAAACCGGCAAAGATAGAAACAGAATCGGGTCGGGATTTTAATCGGAAGATTTTATTTTGTTAACCGACCATTAGCGAAAATCCTGGTTTGTTTATTTTAGCCACCCCATCCACACCGTTTGATCGGCAAAAGGCACGGCATTATTCTTACAAACCTGCATCGTATGCCCGGTGCCACCCTGGCCTGGATTATTCAGATCATCATAAAACAGAGCAAAAGTGGCTTTGGAAATGCCCGACCTGGTTCCAATAACTTTAACCGTATCACGAAGAAGGTAAGCAGCTTTGATGGTAAATCGGTTGGTGATACCGCCTGCAAAGTCGTCAACGAGCTTTGCTTTGCGGTTATCAGACCTGGTGTGATAGGTGACCTCAGGTTCGGCGGCCAGGCTGATGTTGTCGAGCGCGTGGGTTTGGTAACCGGCGCTGCTTTGCCGGCGGTGACCGGTGTAGGGAAGTATGATTTCCATGCGCGAAGGATCAATCTTTGCCACCCCATCCGAGAATAGTTCGTCAGCGCCGGGTGCATTGCCGCTGCGGAACCGGGCGTGTTTCATTTCTCTGCATAACAATTTTCCAAGTTCAGTCAACCTCGGTTTATCCTCCTCAAGCACTGCACGTTTGCCTTCGAGAAGAATGACCGAGCCCACAAAGTCGCAGGAAAAAAGAAAGGATTCAAATGTAAGGTGTAAATCGGTATTCATCAGGCAAATCTAAGCAGAATTTTGCTAAGTAAAAGATCGGAAAACAAAAAAGCCCCGCATGAGCGAGGCTATTTCAATATTTTGATAATGAACTATTTACATTTTAATACCTGAGTAATCTCGTAGTTGGCATTTTCCACAAACTTGCCAAATTTTGCGTTGTTGTAGGCTTCGCAGGCTTTTTCGTTGTTGGCGGCGCCTTTATAGGCATTGCCCATTTCGAAATAGAATTTTGCCTTGTTATCGCTGGTATCATCTGCCATCAGATCAATCCCTTTCTGCGCCGATTCGATAGCCTGGTTCCAGTTCTTCAGCCCATTATAAGAAAGCGCCAGGTAGTAATAGGTATCAGCATCATCAGCCTTGTATTCGTTGGAAAGATTCAGGTTTTTAATGGCATCGTTCCACTTTTGGGCTTTCAGATTGGCGGTGGCTTCCGATTGGAGATAACGTTTACCTGTGGTGTTGATACGATCTACGAAAGCGTCATCTTTTTCAGCAATTGCGAGTTCTCTCGATTTCCTGAAGGCCTCGTCCATCTCGGTAAACTTTCCTTGCTTTTGATAA
The DNA here is from genome assembly GCA_036794825.1 of Bacteroidales bacterium. Classification (GTDB taxonomy): domain Bacteria; phylum Bacteroidota; class Bacteroidia; order Bacteroidales; family 4484-276; genus RZYY01. The sequence continues at coordinate 27,299 of DAIRGA010000031.1, forward strand.
ACCAGCGCCATCCCCCAGAAAGGTCTTGAGTACCTGGGATCCAGTTCTGCAGCCATTTTGAAGGTTGTCAGTGCTTCATCAAATTTATCTTCTTTGAAAAGATCGTTCCCTTTGGTAAAGTAGAGTTTTGGGATGATTTCCTTAGATTTTTCAACTGTTTCGGTATCTCCATATTCCTCACCGAATTTGATTGCGTTTTGAAATTCTGCAATGGCCTTGTCGTTATTTTTGTCCTTATAATCCTGAACACCAAGCTGGTAGTAAAGGGTTGGAATTTGTTTTTTTGCGGCAGCAACGATTTCCTGGCCTTCATCGCCTAGGGTTGCGGCAATTCCCATCGCCGCCTGGTATTTTTCGATAGCAAGTGTCGGGTTACTGGCCTGTACTGCCTGATTGCCCTGATTAAATTCCTCGATGGCTGCATTAATATCCTGAGCGTGAACTGATAAGCCAAAAATCAGTAAAGTTAAAAATGCGATAATTCTCATAGTTTTTCTGTTTTATTTAAATGATTATTGATATTGATTTAATATTAATGGCCGGCAAAGATAGCGGTTTAACTTTAAAGAAATCCCAGTTAACTAATTGATTATTAACATTTAACATTAATTAGTAAAATCTGATGGTTGCACCGTTGATTTCAACCGGTATTAACTTTCTACACAAGCCCCTCATTTGCAACTGGTTATAGTATTACGTTTTATTGTACCAGGCTTCGACATCTTGCAAACTCAATGCCGGAATCTCCAGTTTGTTCTTTTTGCGATAGCCGTTCAGTGTTTGATGAACCTGTGTGGGTTTTGCATCCTTGAGTGCCTGAGGATTGGCATAACCAGCCTGGATCATGTGATTGGCCCATGCTTCAGGGATTCCGATGGCCACGAAATCTGACGAAGTTGGCAGGGTTTTCTTTTTCTCCGGCCTCATGTGCGGGAAAAACAGAACGTCCTGTATCGAATTGGAATTGGTCATAACCATTGCCAGCCGGTCAATGCCCACGCCTAGCCCGGCTGTTGGCGGCATTCCATACTCGAGCGAGCGCAGAAAATCCTCATCCAGCACCATGCTCTCCTCGTCGCCGCGCTTGCCCAGTTCCAACTGCTCCTCGAAACGCTGCCGCTGATCAATGGGATCGTTGAGTTCTGAGAATGAATTACATAACTCTTTTCCATTCACAATGGCTTCAAATCGTTCAACCAGTCCCTCTTTGGTGCGGTGCTTCTTGGCCAGCGGCGACATTTCCACCGGATAGTCGGTGATGAAGGTGGGCTGGATCAGATTGGGCTCGCAGGTTTCGCCGAAGATTTCGTCAATAATCTTTCCTTTACCCATCGAAGGGTCAATTTTGATGTTCAGTTTAGCGGCGGCTGCCAGTAGTTCATCTTCTCCCATTGCCGAGATATCAATCCCGGTGAAATGCTCAATGGCTTCAAACATGGTGAAACGCTTCCAGGGACGCATGAAATCAATCAGGTTTTCGCCAACTTTCAACTGGGTTGTACCGTGCAGGTCAATAGCCACCTTCTCGATCATCTCCTCCACAAGGTTCATCATCCATTCGTAATCTTTATAAGCGACATACAACTCAATCTGCGTGAACTCAGGATTGTGAAAACGGCTCATTCCTTCGTTGCGGAAATCTTTGGAGAACTCATAAACGCCGTCGAAGCCGCCAACAATTAATCGCTTCAGGTACAACTCGTTAGCAATGCGCAGATAGAGCGTCATGTCGAGGGTGTTGTGATAGGTAGTAAACGGCCTGGCCGCGGCGCCTCCGTATAGAGGCTGAAGGATCGGGGTTTCAACCTCCAGGTAACCTTTGGCGTTGAGGTACTCGCGAATGGAATTGACCATTTTTGTCCGCAGCCTGAAGGTCTCGCGCACCTGGGGATTTACAATCAGGTCAACATAACGCATTCGGTAGCGAAGGTCAGGATCGGTGAAAGCATCGTAAACCTTGTCGTCCTTTTCCTTGACTATCGGAAGCGGCTTAAGTGATTTGGCCAACAACTTCAACTCGGTGACGTGAATCGTGGTTTCGCCCATCTGGGTGGTAAAAACAAAACCTTTCACCCCGATGATATCACCAATATCGAGCAAACGCTTGAAAACGTTGTTGTACAAGGATTTATCCTCACCCGGACAGATATCATCGCGCTTTACATAGCACTGAATGCGGTCGGTGGAGTCCTGAATTTCGACGAACGAGGCCGCTCCCATTATCCTGCGGCTCATGATGCGCCCGGCAATGCTTATATTTTCGAAAGTTTTTTTCCGGGGCCAGTTTTCATGGATCTCTTTTGCGGTAACATTCACCGGGAACTCGTCCGGGGGATAGGGATTGATCCCCAAACTGATGATCTCCTGTAACGATTGCCTTCTTATAATCTCTTGTTCTGAAAGTAGTTGCGCCATAATTAGTTATAAATTTCAGGGCGCAAAGATAGAGGTTAAATTCAATACAAACTGCAAAAGATTGGGTTGCCGCTGTATCAGGCGGAGTGAATTCTGAGGCTGCGAATGGATTTACAGCTTCAGTATCTTCCGGGTAATCCATTCATCATTTAGCGAGATCCGCAGGAAATATATTCCACCATTCAAACCGGAAAGATCTATTTCAGATAAACTGCCTGCCCCACCGCTGGTCTGATAAAGAGTTCGTCCAAGGTTATCCTGAATTTCAACTTTCACGCTGGTGATAGCAGGGTCCTGAATTTTCAGATTGATATAATCAGAAAATGGATTGGGAAAAACGACAAAGCCGGCGCTTTCTGTTTTTTCGTCAATCGTAACTGACTCTTCCACATTCACATAGCACATTTTAGTGATCTGGTCTTCGCCGTTCTGGTTGGTCACCTTCAGTGTTACGGCATAGCTGCCGGGATTGATGTATTGAACGGTTGGGTTTTGCGAAGATGAAGTTGCGGGAATTCCACCTTCGAAAGTCCACTCCCACGATTGCGGCAAGTAGGATGAATTGTCATGAAACTCAGCAACGCCATATTGATTGAGATCTCTTGACCAGGTATAGAAATCCGCGACGGGCGGAAGTGCCGGAGTCTGGCTGTCGGTGCGCACGCCATAGATCTGTGTACCGCTGCGGGTGAGGATCATCAGCCCGTCCCGGGTGAGGTTGGGATCGCAGTAATAACCGTAAGGGGCCGTGGTTTCCCAGATAATAGATTGAAGATCAGGTGATATACATAAAATCTTGCCAGGAGCAGCCTGCGAAGTGTTGACATAGATTTTGCCCGTTTTGTCAATGGTAATCAATGGCCGGTCGGTTACAACATTAAAAGGTGTTGAAGCAAGTATTTCACCATTCAACGGGCTCATCCGGTGAATTTTACCGTTGAATGCGCCAACAATCGTCGAGTCGTGATCAATGGCCACATACCACTGCAATGCGCTGGGTGTGCTGAAAACCTCCTTTAGTTCCGAACCATTATCCACAAATGCCCAGAAGTTGGCGCCATCGCGTTTCATGTAGATCATGTTACCAGGGCCTAAAGTGATAGGCTCCTCCTGGTCGCCATCGCCTGGCAGTTCGATGCTGTGGTACTTTATCTGACCAGTTCCGGAATCAATGGCAATGATGGTTTTCGGAGTGACAATGGAGCCGGTGTAATGGTAAAAGGTTGAGCCTGAGAAAGCAAAACCCGCATTGGGAGTTACCGGCAGGATGTAATTGTTGTTCCAGACCACCTCGCCGGTTCTGCGGTCAAACCTGTAATTGGTGTACATCGGGTCGCCTTCGCACGAAAAAACCAGCCCGGTATTTCCGCCAAACAAGTACAAATAGGGGAATGTCCATTTCACATCAGCAGTGAGCGGGTCAATGGCATAAAATGCGCCCGAATTGTAATCATGTGCATACACGGCATTTTCATCAAATCCAACTGCATACATAATGGCGGTGCTGTTTGGCTGAAATGTCCAGATCAGGCTGCCGTCGCTCAACTTGCGGCACTCGATTACACCGTTGTAAACCGGGGCAAACATCGTGCGTGAAGTTACAAACCGGTCGCCACAAATGAACACCGAGTTCCCAAACACCGAGTTAAAGCTGCTGACAGCCGTCCACGCCACATCAAACGCAGTGGGACCCGTGATACGGCTCTGGCCGTTTTTCATATTATTACCACCGGTGGTAGGCCATTGCTGGGCGAGAGAGATTTGTGAGATAGTTGAAACCAGGATGGCTGCGAAAAGTGAGTGTAAGAAAGTTTTCATAAAAAGGAAGTTTTATTGGGACAAAGGTAAGTTTTTAGGAAATCCGAAAATTTCGATGAGTTTTATTTTGCGTTGTTTATACTAAAGATCTTTCTGCAATTTACACACTCCAGGAGGTCGAATCATAGAAAAACCAATTCAACTCCCGCTCGGGTTGGAGTATTTTTTGGATCTATTTTTATTCATGGTTTGTTTAGCTAAACCAGAACAACAGGCATAGCTATTTCAATTTAAGTTTTTCAGGATTTTGCCTTGTATCGAAAAATCTTAACTATGCGATTGTAGTTCCTTCATCACGGTAGAAAAGTGAATTGTGCCTGGAAAGCACACATTTTCTGATCTTTAACTTTCTATTTATAATCGGGAAGTGAGCGGGGTATATGGAGATATAATTGATTGCTTCGAAGGTAGTTTCCATAAAATTTTCGGCAACCGTTTCATTCCAATTATCAAGCAATTATTCAAGAATCCTCGAAAAATCCTCTTTGGCCATAGGCGACCAAACAATGTCTTTACTTTTTGCCATATTTATCTCTGAATTCAGCTACCACATTCTCATGGGCAACACCTTTACCCTGTTCAATTTCAGCGATGGCTTCTTCTATCCCTGCCTTTTGTTCACTGGTCAGAAACGCCCATTCATCAGGTTCTTTCGAACTATTCAGGAAATTGAGTATCAATCCATAAACCTCCTCCAACTTCGGTGGTTCAAGCGAATCAACCTGTCGGAAAATCTTTAATTTCAATTCTGCCGTATCCATTGTTTGATGTTGTTTGTGCAAAGGTAACCGAAATCAAAATTTATCAGTCCTCGGGTGACCAAATCAAATAAGCTCAAAAACTGCATACTTAGTGGGTGATCGAAAGAATTCACCAGGTGACTTGGGATAATCCCTCTCCCGTCTCCCCAAATAATCTTTTCTTTGTTAAGCAAAACCATTCTCTTTGGAATTAGAAATCAATCCGATCAAAACGTTTTATCATGCACAAATCAATTCTGATCATCATCATGGGAATCTTTACCATTGCTTCTGCACGTACACAGGACAGGGTTACCGGCGCGCCTTTTGCCACACGGTCAGTGGTGATGGGGCAGAACGGAATGGTGGCCACGAGTCATCCTCTTGCAACACAAATCGGTCTGGATATCCTCAAAAACGGCGGCAATGCCGTTGACGCAGCCATTGCCGCCAATGCAGCACTTGGATTGATGGAGCCAACGGGTTGTGGCATTGGTGGCGACCTGTTTGCCATTGTTTGGGATGCCAAAACCCAAAAACTGTATGGCCTCAATGCCAGCGGGCGGTCGCCGCTGGGGCTGACACTTGACTATTTTGAGGAGCAGCAGATGGAGCAGATACCACCACTGGGACCGTTGCCGGTGTCGGTACCGGGATGTGTTGACGGATGGTTTGAACTTCACAGCAGGTTCGGATCTATTGCGATGAGCGACATTCTGGCGCCTACCATCGCTTATGCAGACAAAGGATTTCCGCTTCCACAGCTCATAGCATGGTATTTCACCCGTAGCGTGCAGCGGTTCTTGGCTATGGGATTTCCCAACATCAAAGAAACTTATCTCGATCAAAACAACGGCAGAATGCCCGGTGAAGGAGAAATTTACAGAAATCCGTTTCTGGCCGAAACCTACCGCAAGATTGCCGCCGGTGGAAGGGATGAGTTTTACAAAGGAGAAACAGCAATAATCATCGCTGATTTTGTTCAGGAGCAGGGTGGTTTTCTGTCGTATGAAGATATGGCCGGTCATCGTTCGGAGTGGGTAGAGCCTGTTTCGGTGAACTACAGGGGCTTTGATGTGTGGGAGCTTCCGCCCGGCGGACAAGGTATCACCGCTTTGCAGATGCTCAACATTCTGGAAGGGTTTGATTTCTCTGCCATCGAATTTGGGAGCACAGAGCATCTTCATTTATTCACCGAAGCCAAAAAGCTCGCTTTCGAAGACAGGGCAAAGTATTTCGCCGATATGGACTTTGTGAAGGTTCCGGTGGAGGAACTGATTTCGAAAAATTATGCAGCCGAAAGACGGAAGTTGATTGGCGGGCGGGCCGGCAACTATTCTGCTGGCGAAATAAGTGTAAACGAAACCATTTATCTGACGGTGGCCGACAAGGAGGGCAACATGGTGTCGCTGATACAGAGCAATTTTCGTGGGATGGGGTCTGGCATGGCGCCCCCAGAACTGGGCTTCATGTTGCAGGATCGAGGTGAGCTGTTCAGCCTGAAGCGCGGCCAGGCTAATACTTACGAGCCCGGCAAACGACCGTTTCACACTATTATCCCGGCATTTATCACCAAAGATGGAGCACCTTACATTAGTTTTGGTGTGATGGGAGGCGACTTTCAGCCGCAGGGGCATGTGCAGATAGTTATGAATATCGTGGATTTTGGAATGAACCTTCAGGAGGCCGGAGACGCTCCCCGCTGGGAACATACAGGAGGATCAACGCCGATGGGAGTCACAGATGCTGGTACAGGTGAGGTGAATGTGGAATCCGGAATTCCTTATGAAACGGTCAGAGGACTGATGGATCGCGGACATAAAGTAGGTTTTGAGCGTGGAGTTTACGGCGGCTACCAGGCCATCATGTGGGACAAAGTGAACAGAGTGTATCATGGCGCTTCCGAAAGCCGCAAAGACGGACAGGCAGCGGGGTTTTAGGTTTTATTGCAGATGTGCAGCAGGCAATGAGGGTAATCATTCATTGACCAACCCTGCAAAAGCCTCTATTTCATCTTCAAGTTCATTTTTGGCCAGCAAACCATTTACAAGATCATCGGGAATAAGCTCATTTGCAGCACCGAGCAACATCCCAAGCACCATGCCCCTGTGCACGCTGTCGCCGCCGGCATTAACGTTGGCCAGCAACGCTTCCTTGAAACCGAAACCGTATTTCCATGCCAGGTACATTACCATAGGCGTTCCGTGCTCAGCAAAACAAGCGGTGGAGAAAATCTTTTTCAACACCTCTGATTCGGGATGCTCAACAGCAAATTTCTCCAGATTCCACGGTGCATCTGCAAATTCGGCATGAAGCTTCCACATGATGTCGGCAGGTACATTGCCCATTCCACCATGTAGCTGGTATTGAGCAAACAATTCTGCTCCGGTGTATTTCGGCAAACTCATTTTGGCGGCCATTCTTTTCATCGTCTCAACGGGATCATTGCCATGCACCAGATCGTTAAGCAGCGGAACAGCCACGGCCAGCGAGGCTGATACGTTTTCGCTGTGATGCGTAAGATATTGGTGTCCAATGGCATAACCCAGAGCATTGGGCGCGTCGCTGAAAAGCAGCGAGAGCACCAGAGGCCTGATCATTCCACCCATTGCATTGATGCCGGCATAATGATACTGGTTGTCGGCACAGGCAGCCGGCGGCATTCCTTTTGAATAATTCACGAACCATGCTCTAAGGTACCCCTCGGTGTAGGGATCGTTGAAATTGCCCGGAGTGGTCATGAACTCAACAAAAGCTTCGAGGAATTTCTCAGGATAATAGCCGCCATTTTCAACAACATTTCGCATCAAAACCCTGACCAGTTGGGCGTTCAGCGTGTTTTCACCGGCTTTTAGTCCATAGTGGTAATGGTAGCGATCGTTGATTTTAACCACTCCCTTATCGTCAACGCCAAATCCATTTTCGTTGAAATTGTTGTAGGTAGTATCGTAAAACTTCAGCTGCTGATGCAGAATATCGTATTTACGGCCTGATTTTTCGGCAGCTGCAACATCGGGTTTGTATTTGGCGCCCACCAACGCTGCTTCGACATGCTTGTCGGGTGGCGCAAGGTAACCCTCAACATAGCCGCCAAGGTATTTCGGAATATTCAGGGTGTTGTAAAACCAATGGGCAGGCATTGCCAATGCATCGCCGATGAACAAGCCCCATAAGGCATTCCTGATGCGGGTCTTTTCGTGTAAATTTTTTGCTTTCATAGCTGTAGGATACAGGTTTAGACAATAAAAACACCAAACCTGCATGAATGTTTGGTAATGGCACTGGCATATCCCGGAATAATGATTGGCTGATCTATTTCACTTGAAGGATTTGAGTGAATGAATGGGGTGACTTTCCGGTGTCACATAGTCACCCGGTGAATCAAATCAATTTACTGCCGAAATTGCCTGAGGAGGATTGAACATAATCCTATTGGATTGAACTGCAATGAAAGTGCTAGCAGCATCAAACCTGCTGGCGCTCTGCAAAGGCTGGTTCTTTTTGAGAGGGGTTGTAATCGTGGAGAAATTCCGGTGCAAAGTCAGCTCCATTTTCCCATTCTAATGTAAATGGATTTAGCCTGAACTTTTTAAAGTAAGCCAAATCCTTTAATGGTTCAAAAATTTCTCCTGTTAACAAAGGTTCAAAATTGATCCGCTTTGAAGTCCCATCATTGAACCTTAATTCAAGAATGAAATGTTCGACATATTTCGCTTGCGTGACCTTTATTGTTAACATGGTATGATCATTTTAATGGTTCTATTTTAAATAACGGATTATTTTTGCTCAAGTAGTTTCCAGTTCAACAGCAATTCTTCCTGGTGCAAATCAAGCCATTCATAAATCAATCTTAAGGCTCTCCTCGGTAACTCTCCTTTTACAATGCCATCCTGGATATTAATCGTGGCCTCATAATCCTGATATTTAACATGAAAATGAGGTGGCTGATGGTCATAATAAAACATCTAAACCATGATTCCATAAGATCTTGAAATCTCCGGCATTCGTTTTTAATTTTTGTAAAGATTGCGAAAATAACAATTTTGGATAACCCTGAAAAATCTTCTCAAGACCTCACTGCTCCAGTCACCCGGTGAATCAAACCAAAATTCCACAGAAATTGCAAACCTGGTGGGTGATTGAAAGAATTCACCGGGTGACCTTACTCAATTTGCTGATTGTTCATTTTGTTTATGTCTACATACAAAAACATGTTTTTTTATTCAATACAGTGAATAAACTGAATAAAATCCGGAAAAATCGGCAAATCGGAATCAAAACGGGTCATGGCAAATTCTCTAATTTTGTGGCCAAATTCAATTGAATGACCGATCAACCCAAACGCAAGCCAGACTGGCTGAAGATAAAGATTCCATCGGGGAAGGAGTATGTGCAGGTGAAGGAGATCGTGAACCGGCACAAGCTGCACACCATCTGCACCAGCGGACTGTGCCCGAATATGGCCGAGTGCTGGGGTCGCGGCACTGCCACATTCATGATCCTGGGCGACATCTGTACCCGCTCGTGTAAATTCTGCGCTACAAAAACCGGCAGGCCCGGAGTGGTTGATCAGGATGAGCCCGGAAATCTTGCTGAGTCAGTGCGGCTGATGAAGCTGAAGCACTGCGTGATCACATCCGTTGACCGCGACGACCTGCCGGATGGCGGCGCTTATCACTGGGCTGAAACCATCAGGCAGGTGAAGGCGTTGAACCCCGCAACTACCATCGAAGCGCTGATCCCTGATTTTATGGGGAAAAGTGAATTGATCCAAATGGTAATTGACGCAGGGCCGGATGTAATATCTCACAACCTCGAAACGGTTCGGCGATTGACTCCCGAAGTCCGGAGTGCGGCTCAATACGAGCGTAGTCTTGAGGTAATCAGGCAAATTACTGCTTCCGGACTTACAGCCAAATCGGGGATAATGGTTGGCCTGGGCGAAACCAACGACGAGGTGGTCGAAACGATGGACGATCTGCTGGCCGCCGGCTGCCATGTGATGACCATCGGGCAATACCTTCAGCCTACAAAGCAGCATCTGCCTGTGGTTGAGTATATTCACCCGGATAAATTTGCCAAATGGAAAGAGATAGGGCTGAAGAAGGGGTTCCGGTTTGTGGAGAGCACGCCGCTGGTCAGGTCGAGTTATCAGGCGGAGAAGCATGTGATGAAGAAGTAAGTAGTAGGCAGTGGGCAGTAAGCAGTAGGCAGTGGGCAGTAAACAGTAGGCAGTAAACAGTAGGCAGTATGTTCAGTCTGGAAATCATATAGTTAAATTCATTAAATAAGAGAATTTGAAAGAAAAAACTTCCACCGAATTTATTAACCTGGGACGGATTGGCTACCAGGAGGCATGGGATTACCAGGAAAAGTTGTTTGGCGAAAACCTGAAAAACAAAGCCGCCGGGTTGCCCACGCGCAACTACCTGATCTTCTGCGAACATGAGCATGTGTACACCCTCGGCAAAAGCGGCTCGGAACACAACCTGCTGGCTAACAACAAACAGTTGCAGGAGCTGGGAGTGACCTTTTACAAGACAAACCGCGGCGGCGACATCACCTACCACGGTCCCGGACAAATTGTTGGCTACCCAATCCTCGACCTCGAAAATTTTGGACTTGGCGTGAAGACCTATGTAGAAAAACTGGAAGAGAGCATCATCGTCGCGCTATATCATTACGGGATCAAAGGCGAACGACTTCCCGGCGCTACCGGCGTTTGGCTGGATGTGGATAAACCCGGCAAAACCAGGAAAATCTGCGCCATCGGGGTAAAGGCCAGCCGACATATCACCATGCATGGATTCGCTCTCAATGTAAATACTGACCTCAACTTTTTCAATCTGATCAATCCATGTGGCTTCACAGATAAGGCGGTTACCTCGCTGGAGAAGGAGTTGGGGGAAAAACAGGATTTTGGGATAGTAAACGGTATTGTCAGGGAAAGATTTGCAGAAGTATTTGGACTAGAGATCACTATACCAAAAAACACAAAAAACTACCCCGGAAGCGAAATTTGATCCATTGAAAACAACTACTTTTGCCACCTCAAATTGACCATGAAACGACTACTCATTTTACTCATCGCACTATTTGTAATTGCCGGGACTTTGCCTAATAATCCCATCAAAGTTGATCATTCAGAGGAGGTTACTCTGTTGCAGCGTCTGATGACGAACAAGCCAACGAACAGTAGTTTTATGCCCGGCGCAAAAGTCCTGGAACTTGCATTGAAAGGATACCAAAAGCTATTGAAGAACGACAGCGTTCCCCATCCCGAAATCCTTACTGTAGTAGATTTCAGCCTGCCTTCGGATAAGGAGAGAATGTGGGTTTTCAATCTAAGCACGGGCAAACTGTTGTTTAACAGCCTGGTGGCGCATGGTCGAAATTCGGGAGACATTATGGCTTCGAAATTCTCCAATGTTCCCGGGTCATATACCAGCAGTCTTGGTTTTTACCTTACCGGCGATATTTATCAGGGTAAACATGGCCTCTCGCTCTATCTCGACGGACTGGAGCAGGGCATCAACGACAATGCAAGGGAGCGCGCCATTGTGATCCACGGCGCCGATTACGCTACCCACAAATTCATCAATCAGCACGGAAGGCTCGGCCGAAGCTACGGATGTCCGGCGCTCCCTCCGGAAATCACTCAGGATGTGATCAATACCATCAAAGGGGGATCATGTTTCTTCATCTATGGCCAGGACAGTGATTATCTTTCGGGATCACCATTTTTGAATTAGGGAGTTCCGATTTTTTTGATGATTTATCTCCAATTCACCGCAATCGGATTTCGTTACTTCACCCCTCTGGCATACGAAGGTTTCTGCCGCAGAGCGCTGCTTACCAGCTTATCGCGCTCATATACATCCTTTCGGAAGTTAATCTGATCATTGCCATCAACCCAGGAAGTGAAATATACGATGACTACCGGGATAGGGCTGGTGAATTTCACGGTTTGCTCTTTGCCCGAATACATGGCCTTGCGTATGCTGCTCTCGTCCCACTCCGGCTTGTCGGAAAGCAGGATTTTTGCCAGATCAAATGGTTTCTCAATCCTGATGCAGCCGGAGCTGAATGTGCGCTCATCCCTCTTAAATAGTTCGCGGTTGGGTGTATCGTGGATGTAAACGTCGTACTGGTTGGGAAACATAAACTTCACCCACCCGAGTGCGTTGTCCTCGCCAGGCTCCTGCCTGACCATATAGGGAAAATTTTTTCGCCCGTGTTTCGACCAGTCAATGGTGGCCGGATCTACTTCATTTCCATCGAATGTGAGTACCTTCATGTTTTTCTTTGCGAGGTATCCAATATCTTTTTGCACTGCAGGAATTACGTCCTTGTTGAGGATTCCCGGTGGCACAACCCAGGTCGGGCTGAACACCAGGTAAGTCATATTGGCTGTAAAAGCGGGGGTTTTGCGGTAATTCTTTCCCACGATGGCCCTTGAATTGAGCAGCGTGTCGCGGCCGTTGAGTAAATCCATTTCGAAATTGGCAATATTGACCAGGATGAATTTCTCGGGTGCTCCCACGGGCAGCCATCGCAGGCGCTCCATATTCACCCGCACCATATCGGCGCGCTGAGCGGGAGTAACATTTAAGGCATCCACCGTCAGCCTGCCGATTACGCCATCATCGTTAAGGCCGTGCCTGCGCTGAAACATCTTCATGGTTTTCTCCAAAACATCATCATACAGCACCAGCATAGTGTCGGCAACGGGATAGTTAAGATGAGCAAGCCTTTTTCTTATTTTTGGGATCACCGGGTTTACATCACCGGGTTTCAAAGCCTTGGCCACCGAGAGTCTTGGCCAGTCGTCGTTTTCGATCGAGCGATAAAAAACCAGTTCACTCTTAAGCAACTGGTAGCTGCGATAGCCCGGCAACAATTGGTTCAGTTCATGAACCACACCGGTGTTGGAAACGGCTCTTTCCAACCGCTCGTTAAGCAGCAATTCCGGCTCTTTGCGCTGGATTTTCCAGTTGGCATCGTTTTTTTCGGGATCAACCTTGCCAAAATACAAATGTGCGCCGAGCAGCAAAAAGGCATCGGTGAGCAAAATATCAATCTTCATCAGCATTTCAGTATCATTGGATTTGCCGGCGGCTACCTGCGGATAATACTTCAAAATCAGCTCCTGATGGTAATCGGAAGGCTGTAAACCGTGCAGGTCGATGGAGTTGATCTGCTGAATCATTGCTTCAGCGTTGGCTGTAATTCCATTTTGGCTGGTCCAGGCCGAGTTATAAAAACGATTGGCATAAAACCGTGGCATCAACTGACTGGAGTAAAGACGCTCGCCATCAATCCTGTAGCGGTCGCCTTCGGGTTTGTTCTCCACAAAGTGGCGGATGGCATCCCTCAGTTGCTGGTCATCGGCCAGAGCCATGTGGCTGAATGCAAAGCAGCCAAAGATAGTCAGGAATAAAAATCTTTGAAACATTGATATAATTTTCAGAAGAACATTACCGGTAACGAAATGTTTACCAAAAAAAATAATCATTCTAATTGTTTTCCGGCTAAGACGATCGGAGATGGAGTCTTAGTATGGCTCCCGGCTATACTATGACTAAGAGAAAACTCCTTCTGATTTAGCGATAGGATCGCTTGGAGCGATACTATCGTCTTTCGAAAAATGTATACATTTGCACTAATTACCTTAGAAGGAGTTAACTGAAAATGAACACATCAACACATTTCGCCTTAAATGACAATTACTTCAAAAGCCTGGATACGGCTGCAAAGAAGCAATTGATCATCAAGCTTACCGAGTCCATTGATGAACCGGCCATTGAATCCTACGATTTCTCAACCTGTTTTGACGCCTGGGATGATGAAAAGAGCGCCCAACAGATTTTTGACGATATCCGGAAAGACCGCGTAAACATAAGCACTCCAGAGGATTTGCAATGAAATACCTTCTTGATACCAATATCTGTATTCATTATTTCAAAGGAGACACGAAGGTAAGCAACAGGATACAAAAAACAGGGTTTGACAAAGTTGCAATTTCCGAAATAACCTTAGCTGAACTCTATTACGGCGCTGAAAAAAGCCAGCGAAAAGAGAGTAATTTGAAAGTTATCGAAAACTTCGCAGAAAATATTATCGTCATCCCAATTTTTGGTGCACTGAGGATTTATGGCAGCGAAAAAGCTAGGTTGAGACAAAAAGGCACTGCCATTTCTGATCTTGATCTATTAATTGGCGCTACCGCAATTGCCGGTAATTTAATTATGGTGACCAGAAATGTCGGGGAGTTCCAACGATTGAGAGGTATTCAAATTGAAAACTGGATAGATGACTAAATTATCCGTTGTTTTCTTCAGGCTTGCATCTTACTAATGAATTTACTTCACAGCTAAGAAACGATAGAATCGCAAGTGAAGTGATAGTATGGCTCTCAGCCATCCTTTGACTAAGAAAAACTCCTTCTGATTTAGCGATAGGATCGCTGGGAGCGATACTATCGCTGGAAGGATAGCACTGGAAATGTTTCCCAAATATCAGGTTTCTGTATATTTGCCGTTGAAAACAAACGAAAATTCTGAAACTCATGCAGCAGCCCAAAATCTATAAGCCGAAAAATAAAATCAGGATCGTAACAGCAGCCTCGCTTTTCGACGGCCACGATGCCGCGATCAACATCATGCGCAGGATTATCCAGGCCAGCGGCGCCGAAGTGATTCACCTCGGCCACGACCGCTCGGTGCAGGAAATTGTGGATTGCGCCATCCAGGAAGATGCCCAGGCCATCGCCATCACTTCCTACCAGGGAGGCCATATTGAGTTCTTCAAATATATGTACGACCTGCTGCACGAAAAGGGCGCCGGACACATCAGGATTTTTGGCGGCGGCGGCGGTGTAATTCTCCCGGAAGAGGTCAGGGAACTGCATGAATACGGCATAACCCGCATCTACTCCCCCGACGACGGACGCTCGATGGGCTTGCAGGGAATGATCAACGACCTGATGGAAAAATCGGACCATCCCACCGGAAAAGAGGTTCATCCCGAACTTGAAAGAGTTAAGGCAAAAGATGTGGTGCATATTGCACAGGTGATTTCGGCCATCGAGAATTTCCCTGAGAAAGTTCAGGGATTCATGGATCAGGTGAAAAGCAGTTGCGAAAGCTGCACTATCCCTGTCCTGGGAATTACCGGAACCGGCGGAAGCGGCAAATCATCGCTGGTGGATGAAATGATACGCCGTTTTCTGGAGGAATTTACCGAAAAAACCATCGGAATTATTTCTGTTGATCCATCCAAACGCAAGACCGGCGGTGCATTGCTTGGCGACCGCATCCGGATGAACTCGATCAACAGTCCGCGGGTGTTCATGCGCTCGCTGGCTACCCGGCAGGCCAACCTGTCGTTGTCGAAGTATGTGAAAGATGCCGTGTGCCTTCTCAAACTGGCGGGCTATGATCTGATCATCCTCGAGACTTCCGGCATTGGCCAGAGCGACACCGAGATTGTTGACCACAGCGATGTTTCGATGTATGTGATGACCCCGGAATACGGCGCCGCCACACAGCTCGAAAAAATTGACATGCTCGATTTTGCTGATATCATCGCCCTCAACAAATTCGACAAGCGCGGCGCCCTCGATGCCCTGCGCGATGTGAAAAAGCAATACCAGCGCAACCACCGGCTCTTCGACCAATCACCCGACGAAATGCCGGTATATGGTTCGGTAGCCTCCCAGTTCAACGACCCGGGCACCAACCAGCTCTACCAGGCATTGATGGATAAGATCGTCGAGAAGACCGGCGCTCCCCTGAAATCCAAAATGGTTCTGTCCGAAGGAATGTCAGAGAAAATTTATATCATCCCGCCACACAGGGTCAGGTATTTATCCGAAATATCTGAAACCGTCAGGGGTTACAACAAATGGGTTTCGCAGCAAAGTGCCATAGCCCAGAAACTCTTCAACCTCCACGAATCAATACAGATGGCCCGGGAGCAGGAAAGCACCGAACTTGCCAGTCAGCTGCAGACGCTGTACGACAAAATGCTGCTCGAACTTGATCCGAAAAACAAAAAAGTGATCGAAGAGTGGGAGGCCAAAAAGCAATCGTTCAAGGAGGAGATGTTTGTTTATAAAGTGCGCGGCCACGAGATTTGCGTGGAGACCACCACCGAATCGCTTTCGCACCTGAAGATCCCAAAAATCTCATTACCAAAATATACCGCCTGGGGCGATGTTCTGAGGTGGAGCCTCAGCGAGAATGTACCGGGTGAATTTCCTTACGCTGCCGGCGTTTTCCCGTTCAAGCGCGAAAACGAAGACCCCACCCGCATGTTTGCCGGCGAGGGCGGTCCTGAACGTACCAATAAACGTTTCCACTATGTCTCCTATGGAATGCCTGCTAAGCGACTCTCCACAGCGTTCGACTCGGTGACACTTTACGGGAACGATCCTGCCCGCCGTCCTGACATTTACGGGAAAATCGGCAACTCCGGCGTCTCCATCTGCTGCCTTGATGATGCCAAAAAGCTCTATTCCGGCTTCAACCTGGCCGATTCCAAAACATCGGTTTCGATGACCATCAACGGGCCGGCGCCGTCGCTCGTGGGTTTCTTCATGAACGCCGCCATTGACCAGCAATGTGAGATATACATCAAAAACCACGGCCTGCAGGAGGAAGTCGAGAAAAAGATCGCCGGTTTTTACCATGAGAGAGGCACCGTAAGACCATCCTACCAGGGAACCCTTCCCAAAGGCAACGACGGACTGGGACTAATGCTGCTCGGCATCACCGGCGACAAGGTGTTGCCGGCCGAGGTATATGAAAAAATTAAAAAAGATACAATTTCCAAAGTCCGGGGTACCGTGCAGGCCGACATCCTGAAAGAAGACCAGGCGCAGAACACCTGCATCTTCTCCACCGATTTCTCCATTAAGGTAATGGGCGATGTGCAGGAATATTTTATCAAAAACAGAGTCCAGAATTTCTACTCTGTCTCAATTTCAGGTTATCATATTGCCGAAGCCGGCGCCAACCCGATTTCGCAGCTTGCCTTCACGCTGGCCAACGGTTTCACTTATGTGGAATACTATGTCAGCCGCGGGATGGACATCAACAAGTTTGCTCCCAACCTATCGTTCTTTTTCTCCAACGGCATTGATCCTGAATACTCGGTGATGGGTCGCGTTGCCCGCCTGATCTGGTCGAAAGCGATGAAGCTGAAATACGGCGCCGACGACCGCTCGCAAAAGCTGAAATACCATATACAGACCTCCGGCCGCTCGCTGCACGCCCAGGAGATTGACTTCAACGATATACGTACCACACTGCAGGCGCTTTATGCCATATACGACAACTGTAACTCCCTGCACACCAACGCCTACGACGAAGCCATCACTACTCCCACCGAAGAATCGGTGCGCCGTGCCATTGCCATTCAGATGATTATCAACCACGAGCTGGGACTGGCCAAAAACCAGAACCCGCTGCAAGGTTCGTTCATCATCGAAGAGTTGACTGAGCTGGTTGAAGAGGCTGTTCTTTCAGAATTCGACCGCATTACCGAGCGCGGCGGCGTGCTGGGCGCCATGGAAACCATGTACCAGCGCAACAAAATCCAGGAGGAGTCGCTGCACTATGAGTATATGAAGCACACCGGAAAGCTTCCCATTATGGGGGTCAACACCTTCCTTTCGTCCAAAGGCTCGCCAACCATTATCCCCGGCGAGGTAATCCGTGCAACTTTCGAAGAAAAGGAATATCAGATTGCCATGCTGGAACAGTTACATAAAACCTACCACAAGGAGGTGGCAGAACATCTTGAAAAAATGAAACTCGATGCCGTTCACAATAAGAACATCTTCGAAAGCCTGATGGATGTGGCGAAGTACGCTTCGCTCGGCCAGATTACTGAAGCGCTGTTTAAAGTGGGCGGGCAATACCGGAGAAATATGTAATAGTATTGATATCAGATGTCTGATCTTTGCTCTGCACCGTTTTCAATCATAACCCTTTTGGGTTTCATCTTTAAAAAGGCCTTGTTCAGCGCCTGGCGGGGTTTTAGGATTTGTGATTCTATGGATCAGGGTTTGGGTTGGAAATGTTCCGGTACGAGCTGTTGGCCACATACTTAATTACTCGTCATCAATAATTTTATTGTAATCTACGCTGATCCCCATTTTCCCCGTAATCAGGGTTCGAATTTCTTTGGCTATTTTCATGGCATTTTCGACTTGATCCTTCGTAAGAAAAATAGTTTCGTTTGGGTACCTGACTTCAACTGCATAACTTTGAAGTTCACTAACAATATTAAAATAGGTCTCAAAATCAGTGTCTTCAATCACTATTAGTTCAAGAAGGTAGATTAAATCATGTGAAAACCTGAACGTCACTGACTTGAAAATCAGGTAAGATTTTAGGTACTTTTCCACCGCCTGCTGGCAATGAAATGTCACGGTGTCAAGATACTCCGGAATATGTAACCAGGTTATTTTGGCTGTCCCCAAGTCATGGTCACCCTTTGCAATCCATTGTTTGGCTGTTTCAATTGTTTTTCCGTTCATAGACTGTTTTTCCTGAGTTTAGAACTTCATAAACAAAACTGTACTTCTCATCCTTCTCATTCTCTACTTCGTTGGGTGTGTAAACGATTAAGTCCATTGGAATTTGGGCGCCAAAAAGCATTCTTCTCAATTGGATTGTCCTCTGAGGGCGAGGTAATTCGCTGTCCTTAACAACAAAAATGTCAATATCGCTATCCTCCGAAGCTGTTCCGCTGGCATAAGAGCCAAACAAAATGATTTTTTCAGGGTCGTATCCTGAAGCAATCCTCCTGACTATTTCCGATATTTTGCTTTCTGTTATCATATTTCTGCCGCTAAATTACTATAATTTTCAAATTCTGGCTACGCTCATTCAGTTGCATAAAACTTACCACGAAGAAGTTGCCATGCATCTTGAAAAAATGAAACTCGATGCCGTGCACAACAAGAACATCTTCGAAAGCCTGATGGATGTGGCCAAGTATGCTTCACTCGGCCAGATTACAGAGGCGCTTTTTAAAGTGGGCGGTCAGTACAGGAGGAATATGTGATAGTATTGATATCAGATGTCTGATCTTTGCTCTTCACCGTTTTCAATCATAACCCTTTTGGGTTTCATCTTTAAAAAGGCCTTGTTCAGCGCCTGGCGGGGTTTGGGTGGGTTAAAGGTCATCTCAGATTGGGTTTATCTTTGAATCAAAGGTTGTTTGATTTAATGCTTCAAATTTTTGTTCCATTTTCAATGTGATAAAAGATAATCTGCAAGAAAATAGGCGACAAGTTTCTTTTGAAATATTTGAACGTAAGATGATGCGCATTATTCAATTCTCACTTCAGTATTGTTTTCAATTTAAACAGCATGTCCGAATCAGATAATTCATTCCAATGCACTCTTAGAATTGGAGTAGAATCAAAATCGTCTTTATTTTTTTCGTAAATCCAGAGAAAATCTCTATCAGCCAATACAATTTTTTCCGACTGCAATCTCAATCCGTACGACCGTGCCTGGTCAAACGCTTCCTGCAATTGTTTTTCAGAGCTGATTGAATATTTTGCTTCCAGAACGATCTGAGCTTTCTCTTTACCTTTCAGAGCATTGGCTTTAATCGCATAATCCGGATAATATTTTGTTTGCCGCCCCATTCTCAATGGCATTTGTCTCATCCAGTCATAGTCCCTGAATCCTAAATCCTTCAAAAGCGGCTCAATTAATTGTTGCTCAACGTCTGCTTCGTTTTCAATATGATCAATCTCTCTGTTGTAAACCGGTAACTTCGGCAATAAATCAGTGTTTTGACCTTTTTTCCCAATCATTCTTAATAGCTCCGCATACTCCTTCGCGGTTAAAGGTCTGCCATTCATACCCTGCATCTGAGATTTTACGGTCGAATTATTTTTGAAGATGCGATTCTCCTTTAATTCCTGAAAATGAACGGGTTTAATCTTGTGCGGAAATCCAACTTTTACACAGTAATAGTGATATCGAAAAGGATCAATAAAGCTATCTTCCAGCGCTCTCCAGATTGAATGCAAATATTGACGGGGGCTTACGCAGTATATCAAAACCAAATCGCCTTTCTTGATATTCAAATTGCCTGCTCCCCATACAGCAGTAGAGTTTCTTTCAGAATTGTCAAGGAAGTTAAAATCCCAGTTATCATCTCCTTTACCAGCATTTGCGCCTGCGCCCAAAAAGTATATTCTGCTTGGTTTTGGCAAGTCTTCTTCCTTTTCTTTTTCAATGATTTTGAATCCAAAGGAATAAAACAATACTGGAAACTCAGTAGCTTCTATGCCAAATTTCTTTCTGAAATTATGCAGCGTTTCACAAATCTCAAAGTAGTACCATGTTCGGTTAACCCAGTTATGCCTTGTTGGTATTGGTGGAAGTATTATACCAAGATTTTCACAGATAGAAACGAAATCAGGATATGTTTCTGAATTGAAATAATAAGGGATAAAATACTCTGGAAAGGATTGAAACCATGCTGTAGAAAATGTTTCAAGAGATTCAATAAAGCCATTAAACTTATGGTCACATATTTTTTCAATAACCTCATCCGAAAACAACTTTCTGGCTTGTTGGAATGAGGAGACTTTTTGATTCTTTAGTGCATTGATAGCAAATTCGTAGCGGGACTGCAATTTATTTTCTTCATCGTAGAAATATCCAATTTCAAACCCGAATCTATCGGATAACCTATTTATATCTACATTTTGAAACACCTCAATATCCTTTTTCCCTTCATCCGAATTACGAAATATATCCCAGATGTATCTATTAAACTTCATGGTCTCATCTTAAGGAGTGTTAATCACAAAACACTTTTCCAGATAGCAATACTGCAGAATAATCCGTTACATTACTGAATAAACAAACATTATCTCCTCCCTTCTTCTTCCTCATCGCCTCAGCATAAACAGCATACTTCTTCAAAACAATTTGATTAAAAAATACGTATCTTTTGCCAATAAGACACGTATCTTTTACAAAATGACACCGTATTATTTTTATGACTACACCGTATCTTTTGAAAACAATGTCAGGGAGAGTTGTCATCATTGTCCGGTCTTTTTGAATGGAACCTTGTTTAAAGCTTCGAGAAAGACCTTGCCGGGGCGGAAGTTGACCGATAGCTTTTGGATGTGCTGGCTGCTTACTTCTTCGGGGGTGGCCGCTCCTTCGCCGCTCACCGAAAGGCTGAACGTTCCAAAATCGCCCAACCGGACTATCCTGCTGCTGCCGAGGGTTGTGGGGATTACATTGAGCAGTGCCTCAACCACAGCAGTGATATCAGTGCTGCTCACGGTGCTCATTTGCGAAATTTCTCCGGCCAGCTCCCGCAAGTCAGCCGCGCCGTTGGTTATCACCTGGGGGTAATACCTGACCGGCTGTGAAAGGTCGAGCGGGTTTTTCTTTGGTACTGCTTTGAATTTTATTGCCATTGCCGAAAGCTTTCAAGGTTAATGATTCGTGGTGATCCATCCCGAAATTTACCACCGGCAAAAAATCACCCGTGCAAATGTAGTAAAGATTATCAGTACTGTCAGAGTAAAATTAATCAATCATCCTGAAACCCTTGATTTCTTTAATCCCGAAAATTCGGGATATTTTTAGAATTAGGGTGACCTTTTCCTACAATACTTACATCGCCTACGGCGAATTCCGCGTAGCGGATAAAGTATTGTAGCAGAGAATTTTACAATTTGCAAAATTTCCACGTAGTGGATTTACAAATTTTAGTTGGTCAGCAGTGAAAGTTTATCATTCTCAGTGACCCCGCGAATTATAAGAAATAGCCACCGAAGCAGAAAGATTGGTGAGTGTTGGATAGAATTCACGGGGTGACCTGGCGGTGTTGCTGCTCAGCGAACTTTTTTGGCTGAAAACCGAATATTCGAAAAAAGTCCTACTTTTGAACTTTCAAGTAATTGATCATTGGATAAACACTGAAACATATGCTTACAAAAAAGATTTTGGTTATCTACCCACAGGTGAACGACACCAAGATTGCCATTTTTCAAAACTCAAGCTGGGTTTTCTTTAAGACGATAAAGTTCAGAAAAGCTGACGACAAAAGCAGCTACAACTCAGTTCTGGAGCAGGAAGCACCCCGCACCGAACAGATTTTACATGAGCTGAAGGAGAATGACATTGAGCTGAACGATATCTCGATCATCATGGCAAGAGGAGGGCTGGTGAAGCCAATAAAATCGGGTATCTATGCTATCAACGACGCTTTGAAGGAAGACCTGAAAAAGGGCCGTCACATGCACGAAACCAATCTTGGCGGACTGATTGCCGATCATATTGCCAACCTGATACCCGGTTCGAAGGCCTATATGGCCGATCCGGTTTCGGTGGATGAGCTCGACGATATTTCGAGGGTTAGCGGGCATCCGATGTTTCAGCGCAGATCAATTTTTCACGCCCTTAATCACAAGTTTGCCGGAAGAAGTTATGCCAAGTCCATCAACCGGAATTACGAAGACCTCAACCTTGTAATTGCCCACGTTGGCGAGGGCGGCATTTCGATAGGTGCGCACAAAAAGGGGCGCGTGATAGATGTTAACCAGGCTTACGACGGCGATGGCCCTTTTTCGATGACCCGAACCGGAGAAGTGGCCTACGGCGACCTGATCGAAGTCTGCTACAGCAACCAGTATGAAAAGAATGAATTACGCAGGCTTTTGGTGGAAAGTGGTGGTTTGAAAGCTTACCTGGGCACCACCAATATCAACCTGATCGAAAATATGATTAAAGATGGCGAATCCAGAGCTGAACTGGTTTTCAGGGCAATGGCCTACCAGGTTGCCAAGGCAATCGGCGCTATGTTCGTAGTGATTGACGAAGAGATTGATGCCATCATTTTGTCGGGAAACATTTTTCAGTCGAAATTTTTTACGGACGAGGTCAAAAAGCGCATCCTTAAACTGGGCCACGTGGTCATTTCGCCTTTTGTATCTGATATGGATGCCCTGGCCGACAATGCCATGATGATCCTTAAGGAAGAAGCGCAGATTTTACAATACGAATAACAACGAGAGCAATGGCACATTGGTTAGAAGAAGCGGAAAGGGAGGAAATCCGCAAAAAACAAAAGGTTTCAAAGGAGAGTGCAAGGATCCAGGACAAAATGTTCAGGATTCAGCAAAACTATTCCGCCAACAAGGAGACCTACGATAAATTCATCAATATGATGCACGATTTGTGTGAGCGTGCCAATGCGCTGCCTCCTGATAAACGTGATCCGTGGAACGTGATCGAGTTTAAGCCAAAGGAGTCCAAACTGGACAATCATCTTTACCAGGCTTCGACCAATAAGGGTTTCGACAAAACAGTTGCCATAAAGAGTTTCCCGTTTATTAAAAGCCAGCATTACAAGCACGTTCATTCCGTATATTTTGCGGTTTCGAAAGATATGGGGATGGTGGAAATTGAAGTGAAAGATGACTATCTTGCCAAATCGAGGATGAGAACCGACGATAGCCGCGACACCGATTTCCTGATTGATGATGGATTGAAGCGGGTTGATATTGTTTTCAGATATGAAATGGATAAACTGGATAAGGAACTTGCCATCAAAATCCTTGATTTTCTGGTTTTCAGGGCCGACTTCAAGTCTCTTCCGTTTGGCGAAGAGCATTTCAAATACGATAAACGGGGTTAAACTTTACAAAACAAACGGCCGGGCTTATAAACCCGGCCGTTTGTTATTGATTGCGATAGCATCACTCCAAGTGATCCTATCGCTGTAAAACTAACCCTGTCAGGGTTGGATAATTTACATCACCACAATCCTTCTGGTTACGATCTCTCCCTTCAGATCGAGCCTTAACACATACATTCCCGGTCTGAGGTTGCTCAGGTCGAGTACGGCTTCGTTGCCGGTGAAGTACGATTGTAGTACCTGTTTCCCATCAACATCCAGAATGGTGCACTCAACTTCACCGTCGTTGCCGCTGAGGGTTATGGTTACCCGCTCACTGGCCGGATTGGGATATAAGCTGATCTTTGAGAGAAGTGCCGGATCTCCGGATCCTGTTGCACTCTCTTTAAACTCCACTATCGCTGAAAGTCCGTTCAGGGCAAACAACCCGTCGTGGTTGGCAAATGCGATGTCATAGACTGGTTCCAGCATTGTCTCCCTTCCTGTTGAAGGATCATAAGCCCTGAAAGTAATCAATTCACCAGCGTCGGCGCCAGTTTTATTCTCATTGGTGGCATCATTACCATAAACTGTGAGGAGTATATTCTGATTCTTTCCTGCTAATCCGGCAAATCCGATACAATCGCCATTACTGTTGAATGCCCCGATGTGTGAGTACTTACCAAGTTCTTCAACGGCCCGTGCAAAGAGCGAAATGAAATGTACTTCACCGGATCTGGAATATTCCCACGGACCCGCCTGCTCTGAAACAAAATCAGGTACAACGGCTGACGATTTTAACGCCTGGTAGTCCGGGAAATTCAGGGTTACCTGTTTATTGAAATTGGCAAGGTATCCTTTCCCCGGCAGCAGCGTTGTGAGTGTCTGGATTCCTCCCAGCGGCCAGTAAATTTGTCCGGATGTAAGATCGAACAAATATTTCAGATCATTGGCCGGGTTGGCAAAAACCTGTGAAATAAGTGAGGGCACATTGGACAATACCGGAATGAGGTGGAAACCTTCGCTGAAGGTTACGCTGTTGTCGTTCAATTTATTACCATGGACAGTGAGTTCCACAGCCTGTTGGTATTTTACCTTATATCCTTCAAAAAGGTTCCAGTTTCCGAGGGTGTTGATATTGTAATCCGGCCAGAAGATTCCGTTTTTACCCAGCATAATGGTAAGGCTTCCGGGAATAGTAACATCATCCATCACTACTTCAAGGGCAGGATCATTGGGGTTGAGGTACGCAGAGATGACCGACCAGCCCTGAGGGATAGAGATGACCTGAATGCTCAGGGTGACTGTTATCTCCGAAATTTCGGATTCAATTCCTTGCGCGTCCACAGCCTTTGCCTGGATCAGGTTTTCGCCAATGGCCAGCATCAGGTCTTTCGACCAGTTATCGGTTCCTGCGGCCGGTTCCCATCCACCGCCATTCAGGTTAACAAAAATTACTGCTAAATCGTTGTTGATATCGGCAGCAGTTCCTTCAACTGTCAGTGCATTATCATATAAAATATCACCATCAAGCGGAGAGGTAATTTCGACAGTTGGCGGCTGGTAGATACTCAGGAACATCTGGTCGTTATCTCCAATTCCACAGGCATTTAAGCCTTCAATCGACAAAGTTAATTCAACACCTCCGGCTGCAATATCGTTAATACCTGGCGTATAAACCGGATTTAGTTTGGTTTCATCATCAAAACTTCCATCACCGTTTGTAATCCAAAATACCGAAATATAGTTCCCGGCTGAAGCACCCAGAAGCTCATATTGATCACCCGGGAAAATACCACCATCATTTCCTGCATCGGCCATCGCAGGGCAGATTGCACAGATATCTGTTGTTATGCTATATTCAAAGCAGCCAATATCCACAGTTGCAGGATTATATCCCATCGGGCTGAAAGGCCTTGGATTGCCATCAAGATCGTCTGCCGGTGCACCTGTAATGATTCCTGCATCTATTGCAGGGGAGCAAGTCTGCAGATGGAAATCTTCCGGGCTTACAAAGAGCGGATCAATGCCAAAGATCATTCCACTTCCGCAGTTTACATTGGCAGGGCATTCATTTTCCTGGATTAAGCTGTATTCTGCATTGACAGTTCCACCGTTGCCATTGTATATGTCATTTTCAGAAACTGCCGTATTATTCCAAAGAATAGAGTTTTTCAATTCCAGGACACTGTTTTCTGACCACACACTAATAGCTCCGCCTACTGTTCCGGATTCACTGTTAATTATGGTAGAGTTTATGATTGTGCAATTGCCCTCAAAAAGTAAAAATGTGCCACCGCCCCAATCATCATTTCCAAGTCCTTTGTTTCCATCAAACAAACAGTTTACAAACATACCATCAAATCCAAGGGCTTCGTTAAAGAAAGCACCGCCACCGCCATAATTTGATCCATTGTATGAAACATTATCCGTAAAGGTACAATTTGTGCAACTAAAAAGTCCAGTGCCGGTGGAGTTGGTATAACCATGATTTACAGCTCCTCCTCCATAGGTAGAAGTATTATTGGTGAACGAACCATCCTTTAGCGTTAAGTTTACTGTTTTACCCGTGGTAGCATGCGTTGATATTGCACCGCCTACATATAGTGTGTAATTATCAATGAAACTACTTGATGTTATTTCAACGTTACCCGAAGAAACGTAAATAGCTCCCCCTGAATGTGCTGATGAATTTTTCGTGAAAGTGCAATTGTTGATAATCGCAGAAGCATTGGAGTTGAACATACCACCACCCAAACTGTGTGATCCAGGACCATCAGCATTGCCGCCACTAATTGAAAAACCATCAAGAATCGCAGTCTTATCAATTGCACTGCTGTTGCGTATAATATGATAGCTATTATCGCTATAATTTGCAAAATCATTGCCATCATCTCCTAATAAATCCCCACTTAAAATGGTTTCATTAGTCACGAAATCACGATCAGCCAGGTCGAAGCTCAAAGGGTCTTCAGTTCCTTCAAATCCACCATATATAGCTACACCGTTTTTCATAACAAAGGAAACATTGCGGTCAGCGCCGGAGGTGGGGTAATAGGTACCTGCGGCTACCCAAATCTGAGTAATATCTGGGCAGGTACTGTTAAGCGCACTTTGTAGGTCAGTGAAGGCGTCAGCCCATGAAGAACCGTCGTTCAATCCAACAGCATCATCGTTTACAAAATAGATTGCATTGCCGGTACAGCAAACGCTACCTTCGTCTATTTGTCCGTCGCAATTGTTGTCCACGTCGTCGCATACCTCTGTAGCTGCAGGGTTAATTTCCGGATTGGCATCATCGCAGTCGGTGTTATCGAGCACCCATCCAAGTAATGGATCGGGCGTGCAACCTAATTCGAGACTGACATTTGGATCACCGTAACTGTCGCCGTCCGCATCGGCGTAATAAATATTGGTGGCAGCCGGTATGGATATCTCCAGCCCCCATCCTTCGAGTGATCCACCATCACCATTAGCGGCATCAATTACAGTGAGGATCCATGTACCGTTTGGGCTTGCTCCGTTAAGGACTGATAAAGCGTCCATCGGCTGATAAATACCTGAGATGGCATAGGTGTGAGGAGGTGTTGTGGTTGTTGATGAACTACAAGTGGTTTCAAAATCATCTGCAGTAAGCGCAGCCTCATCGTCAAACGATGCCAGGATGTTATTTTGGGTGCACCCAAAACCGGATCCGGTATAGCCAGGGCGGTCGAATAAGACCAGGATCGTGCCTCCGGGTGATGTGAGGGTCACTTTAAGGTCACCCACCCAGCTATGCAGAATGTTGAGATTTTTCACATTCAAATCTACGATATCGCCTGTTACTCCGCTGATTGTCAGATTTGATGTTACGGTAGGAGTACCTGACGATGAAATGGCCACCGGAACGTTAGAACTGGCATAAGTTTCAACAGGAGGAAAATCTACTTTTCCATCACAGTTGTTGTCCATCCCATCGCAAACTTCTGTAGCGCCAGGGTTGATCAGAGGGTCATTGTCATCACAATCGCCGTCCAGTAATACATAACCAGGCTGAGGTGGGCAAACTGAAACCGCTGTGCCAGCGCCATATCCGTCTCCATCCTCATCGAAATAATAAAAAATCTCTAATGAAAAATTACGCACGTAATGATCTCCGCCAGTGCCGTTACCATCGCCATCAAGATCGGTTCCAAATGGATTTTCCAGTCCACCGGAAAGAAGGCTGAAGCGATAATTGCCGCAAGCAAGCGGAAGGTCAGAAATCTGGAAAGTCATCTGGTTGGTTCCCACCATATAAACCTGGCTGGTGGTCAGTGCAATCAGTTCGTCATCAGCATCGCCGAAACTTCCATTTAGACCGGCCCAGCGTAATTCAAAATTTGCGGGGTCATTCACTGAAGCAGGGTTCATCACCTGGTTAAAAGCTACACTGATAGTACTTAGTGAGCCTACTGGCACTGCTTCACCTTCGTCTGGCAAACCAGCCAATAATTTGACCTGAGGTGGGGCTAAAGTAGTAGTAAGTGCAGCATTGCTATTTACGCGTCCGGAGCCTAAAAGGCCGATTAATGAGGGATTTGCAGCATCTATATTATCAGCGGTTGCTACGAGTTGAGCCGCCACCTGGTCGCGTGTCCAGGTTGGATTGGCAGACCAGATCAGCGCTGCCACTCCCGTAGCGTTGGGCGTTGCCATGCTGGTTCCGGAATAATAGTCATAGTTGTTTCCTGTAACGGTGGAGTAAATTAAACTCCCTGGTGCAGAAACATCAACACCATTACCATAATTACTGAAGCTGCTCTTTACATCGCTGTCATCCGTGCTGGCAACAAGTAAAGTTTGATGAAATGCCTGGCGGGGAGGGTTAAGCTGGTTGTTATTACCTGCTGAATTAAGATGCAATACCCCGGCGTCGTATAGGTATTGCAAGCCGGCAGTGAACACAGGGTCACCAACCCAACCATCAATATTGTAACTTGTATTGACGATTTTTGCACCATTATCAGCAGCATAGGTGAATGACGCGTTGATCACGGCAGCAGTCCATGCACCAACACCATAAAATTGTAATGGCATTATGGTAGAGTTGCCTGCAACACCTGCCACGCCAATTCCATTGTTGGTGCGGGCGGCGGTAATCCCGGCAACATGCGTGCCGTGTGAATCTGATAGAGAATTTGGATTTGGATTGTTATTGCCCGAACTGAAATCCCATCCGTTCACATCGTCAATATAGCCGTTGCTGTCATTATCTATACCATCGCCTGCAATTTCACCAGTGTTAGTCCAGATATTGGGAGCCAGGTCACTGTGGGTCAGTTCCACGCCATCATCGGTTACCCCAACAATTATGGACGAGCTGCCAAGGGTGATGTCCCATGCCAGGTTATTCTTCATCAGGGTATGATGGTACTGAGAGGCATAGCTGGGGTCGTTGGGAACAAATTCCCGGGGATCACCTTCATAAACAAAATTGGGCGAACTCCATAAAACGCCATTTTTGCCTTCCAGCTTTTTCATTGCGTCAAACACCTCCACGCCTTCGGGCAAAGATAAAAGCACAAGCGCAATGCTGCGAAAAGAGCCACGGTCAACTTTCATTAACACCGAATTAAGCTTAACCCCTTGCTGCGCAAAAAGGTTTTGCCAGTTAAACTGACCAAGAACCGATGCAGCATTGGCCTTAGAGGTTTCAAGCTCCATCGCAACTACTATTTCACCGGGCATGTATGCGTGGTACTTCGCCCGCAACTCCATATCCTGCAGTGTTACGGCGTTCCGAACAAATGCATCAGCAATATCCTGCGGTTCATAAGGGACTACATCGGTGACTTGTGAGCCCTCAGATGGTTTTTGATCTCTTCCGGCAGGGGTTCCACTCCCCTCGCCGGGCTTGTACTGCGTGGAATCTGTCTGAGCATTCAGTACTAATGTCATACTGAAGGTTAATAGCATAAAAAGGACTTTAAACAAAGCGCTGAAATAACTGTAATTGATTTTCATGTTGTTGTGTTTGTGAATTAATAATTTATTGAACAAAACTCAAAATTGTCATCTTAAGGCAATGCAATTAAGAATGATTTCAAATTGCAAATAACAATCTTAAAACCAAGGCATGCTGTTAAGAATTAGTTAAAAATCTTCTAATTATGAATATTTAAGGATTTGAAGACTGAAATACGATTTTAGATTGACACCTGCCATATCTTTTGAACCAGTTATTTATTCTCGTAAAGACTTGATATTTATCCCGACGAATTTTGATCAGAAGTTCGAAAACTGTTTTCAGTTAAGAATTCTATTCAAAAGAACTGCGGCAAAAGTATGCCCGGCAGTTGGCAGGAGAATAGGACTTTTCTTGCAAATTGTTGGACTTTTCAACCATAACCTACCAGATGGCAAAAGAATAGCCGGAGCATTGCTGCCCCGGCTGTTGTTTTGATTGTGATAGTATCACTCCAGGTGATCCTATCGCTGTAAAACTAACCCTGACAGGGTTTGAAACCCTGTCAGGGTTGGATAATTTACATCACCACAATCCGTTTTGTCACTATCTCTCCCTTCACTTCGAGCCTTAG
>DAIRGA010000032.1:0-56597 GCA_036794825.1 Bacteroidales bacterium
AAAAATATCCCGAATTTTCGGGATTAAAGAAATCAAGGGTTTCAGGATGATTGATCAATTTTGCTCGGACAGTACTGAAAAAACGTAAGAAATTAGAAAATGAGATCCAAAAAGCCACTAATCCAATAAAAACTACAACTCTTTGTTTTTCAATTTTTTCCAGTAATTATCCAAGTCTCTTTTCACTTCAGGAGCGAGGATCAAAAGACCGATAATATTAGGGAAAGCCATACAAAGCACCATCATGTCAGAGAAATCCATAACAGAATTGAGCGAGGAAGAAGACCCAATTATGATGGCGAAAAGAAAAATGAGTTGAAAAGCGGTATCCGAAACGCGGCGGGTTTTAAAAAAACGTTCACTGTATCCTCCGAATAAATAATCAAACCCTTTCTGCCCGTAATAAGACCACGAAATCATGGTGGAAAATGCAAACAGGGTAACTGCAACCAGCAACAGGTAAGGGAACCAGTTAAATACGGAAGCAAATGCTGCCGAGGTCAGCTCAACGCCCTCCAATCCTTGTGTATTTTCGGAGAAGCCGGTGAAAATGATGACCAGGGCTGTCATAGTGCAAATGATGACCGTGTCGACGAAAGGCTCAAGCAGCGAAACAATACCTTCGCTTACAGGCTCATTGGTGCGGGCGGCAGAGTGGGCAATCGAGGCTGATCCAACTCCTGCTTCGTTAGAAAAAGCGCCTCGCTGAAATCCAAAAATCAGAACTCCTAAAAACCCTCCTTTCATGGCATCTGCCGAAAATGCACCGTTCCAGATGATACTGAAAGCATGAGGCAGGTTGCTGATGTTCATTCCAATGATAATCAGTGAAGTACCAACATACAAAATCGCCATAAACGGAACCATCTTAGAAGTGACCCTGGCAATACTTTTGATTCCACCTATAATAACTATGCCCACCAGCAGCGCCATTACCACTCCGTACCAGAAGCCGTTTTCCTTCATCACTGGAAAGAAACTTTCGAATTGTTTAAAAGCCTGGTTGGCCTGAAGCATATTGCCTCCGCCAACCGAACCGCCAATGACAAGGATGGCAAAGGTGAAAGCGAGCAAATGACCGAGCCAGCCGAGTTTTTTCTTTTTCAGCCCATCGCGCAGATAATACATTGCACCGCCGGATACCTCTCCTTTATCGTTGATTTTCCGGTATTTAACTCCGAGGGTACACTCTGTGAATTTTGACGACATGCCTAAAAGCCCCGCCAGGATCATCCAGATGGTAGCGCCCGGCCCGCCGATTGCTACCGCGATGGCTACTCCGGCAATATTTCCTAAACCCACCGTAGCCGATAATGCCGTTGCCAAAGCCTCACAATGAGATACTTCGCCGGCATGTTCCTTGTGGCTGTATTTACCTCGGATCAGATGAATTGCATGCACGAAACCGCGGACATTGATAAATCGCATGAAAATGGTAAAGAACAATCCCCCAAAAATCAGCCACACCACAATCAGCTTGAGCGGGGCTTCTACAAATTGGCCTTTATCATTTATAAATGGTTGTCCGTTTTCGTCCCTCATCACCTTGTCGTAAATCCCTGATGCAGAAAAGGGATCCCAGAATAGAACACTGGCCAGCGAGTTGACAAACGGAGTAAATACAGCGTTGATTTGCTGGCTGATGCTATAAGATTCTTGAGGCGGTTTTTCCGCTGATTGCCTTGAGATAGAA
The DNA here is from genome assembly GCA_036794825.1 of Bacteroidales bacterium. Classification (GTDB taxonomy): domain Bacteria; phylum Bacteroidota; class Bacteroidia; order Bacteroidales; family 4484-276; genus RZYY01. Next base: position 1,694 of record DAIRGA010000032.1, read on the forward strand.
TCATTGACCAGGCCGGATTCCTGTGCTGAAACGCATTGACATGCAATCAGCATAAGGTAAAATGCGACCAACAGTTTCCGGAGGCGTGCCATGATTGGTGATTTACTTAACTTTTTTGTCCAGTTTATCCATGGCATCGAAATACTTTTTGGTTTCGGCTACTACCACCGGCGCCAGCAGGATCAATGCAATCAGGTTGGGGATAGTCATGAAGGTAATCACCATATCCACAAAATGCCAAACCAGGTCAAGCCCCCAGATGGCGCCCAGGAAAACGAATGCGCCATAAAGATATCCGTAGGGTTTGATGAATTTTTCACCGAAAAGGTAATTCACTGCCCGGCTGCCATAGTAAGACCAGCTTATCACCGTAGAGAATGCAAAAAGCATAAGACTTATGGTAACAATATGATGTCCGATCCCCTTAATACCTATCTCTGCCAGCCCAATTTCCATGGCTCTTGTGGTCATCGTAACCCCTTCGCGATCCATTTGCCAGGTTCCTGTCAGGATAATCATCATCGCCGTTAATGTGCAGATAATCAATGTGTCAACGAGTGGTTCGAGCGATGCCACCAGACCCTCGCGGGCTGCCCATTCGGTTTTTGCAGCAGCATGAGCGATCGGGGCTGAACCCTGGCCGGCTTCATTGGAGAATAATCCCCGCCGAACACCCATCAGCATGGTAAGCAGGAATGCGGAACCAAAAAATCCCCCGGTGGCTCCTCTTCCGGTAAATGCATCTTCCATAATCACCATGAAAGCCGAAGGCATGCGCTCAAATTCAATTCCGATGATCAGCAATGCACTTGCCACATAAAGAATTGCCATGATGGGAACAAGCCTGGCCGTTACTTCGGCAATCCTCTTGATACCACCAACGATTACCAGCAGTGAAAGGAGAGCAATGACAGCACCCGACATCCATTTTTTAATATTGTAGGTGTCGAGCAGCGCCTCCGACATCGAGTTGGACTGTGCCATATTTCCGGTGCCCAACGAGCAAAGCACAGCCGCTACAGCAAAAATCACCGCCATCACTTTGGCATACTTACCAAGTTTTGATTTCAGCCCATGCTCCATATAATACATCGGCCCACCCGATACTGAGCCGTCGGAGTTGAAGCTGCGGTACTTGTGTGCAAGGGTGCATTCGGTATATTTGAGAATCATTCCCAGGAACCCGGTAACCCACATCCAGAAAACAGCCCCGGGACCTCCCCAGCCGATCGCCAGCGCCACACCCACAATATTCCCGGTACCAACTGTGGCCGACAATGCCGTAGTAAGCGCTTTAAAATGGTTGACATCCCCGGCATCCCCGGCTTTGTCATATTTTCCCTGTACTATCCTGATGGAATGCAGCAACTTGGTTACATTGAGGAACCTTAGCTTAAAAATGAAATAAAGTCCCGTCGGAATGAGCATCAGCAGCACGGCAAAACCACCGATGTATTCGTTGTAAGCCTTAATGCCGTTTTCGATTGCAAGTAAAATATCGTTCATCAGAGAGTGATTAGGTGATTAAATCATTAATTGACCAACAAAAGTGGGAAAACTTTTTAATAATGACTACCAACAGCTATGATTTAGAACGTTTCTAAGGAATCTGAATCATGAAGAGGGTAGGTCAATACCTTGATAATTCATTAAACTTAATGTTAACGATATTGGTTGGCCAGCATTTCAGCAACCGGCTGATCAAACAATTCGCGCTTTTGCACTCTGTCGAAAATATGCATAAGATCAGGGACACGAACCCTGCGTTTCATTTCGTCGCTGAAATCGGCGATAATCTTCCCCCGGTGCATCATTACAATCCGGTCGGGAAGGTCAACAGCCTGTTGCATGGAATGGGTCACCATAAGCGCCGTTAATTTTTCTTTTTCGATGATAATTTTTGTAAGCTCAGCTACTTTGGCGGCGGTTTTTGGGTCGAGCGCTGCTGTGTGTTCATCAAGCAGCAGTAGTTTTGGCCGGAGCCAGGTTGCCATCAACAGAGTAAGCGCCTGCCGCTGCCCGCCAGATAGCGTTCCGATCGGGTTATCCAGCCTGTCTTCGAGCCCCATCTTCAGCATTCTCACTCGTTCCGCCATTTCATCCCTGGTTTGTTTGCCTATTGCGCTGCGCAAGGTAGTGTGCTGTCCTCTTCGCATTGCCAATGCAATATTTTCTGCGATACTCATTTCAGCTGCGGTACCTGCAAAAGGATTTTGAAAAACCCTTCCAACCAGTTGAGCATGTGTATATTCCGGCCATTTGGTAATGTTTTTGCCTGCCAGAACGATTTCTCCCTGATCCAGTTCAAAACTTCCGGCAACGGCATTAAGAAGTGTACTTTTTCCCGAACCGTTTGTCCCGATGATGCACGTGAAACTTCCTTCGTTGATGTTCAGATTGATGTTTTGAAGCGCCCGAACCTCATTGACGGTATTCGGAAAAAATGTTTTTGACAGGTTAGTGATCTTAAGCATGATTTTTTCCTCCAAAATATTTTTTACCCAGCGATCTCATCCAGAGCGGGGCAACCAGCGCAACAAAAACAAACAGTGCTGTGACCAGTTTTAAATCGTTGGGATTCAGTCCCCAGCGTAATGCAATGGCAATCAGCAACCTAAAAAGTATCGTTCCGAGAATGGTCCCGGTTATGGCCATGCCAATTCCCTTATTGCCTACCAGCGCTTCGCCGATAATGACACTTGCCAGACCCCAGACCATCATCCCAATTCCCATCTGAACATCAGCAAATCCCTGGTACTGAGCCAGCAACGCTCCCGACAATCCTACCAGCCCATTGGAAAGCGAAAGCCCAAGCACAATCATCAGATTGTTGTTAATGCCCTGGGCACGAACCATCTGAGCATTGTTGCCTGTGGCACGCATTGCGGTTCCCAGGTGTGTCTGCAAAAAGTATTTCAGCAAAATACCTGTGGCAACGCAGATGACCAGGCTGCTGATGAATACCGACAGGTCAATGACAGGAATTGTCCAGCCCAGAAAATGGATTTTATCCTGATGCTGCGAGATGTTGTCTATTAATGCTTCCAATCCGGCTGAGATCGTTGAGGTGTCGAGCAAAGGAATATTGCTGCGCCCCATTACCCTGAGGTTAATGGAATAAAGGGCTGTCATCATAAGTATTCCCGATAGAATCGCCTGAATTTTGAAGTGTGTATGCAAGATCCCGGTAATCATGCCGGCAAGAGCGCCAGCAAGAAATGCAACCAGTGTTGCTGTCCAGGGCGACCAGCCATTTATTATCAGAACCGCTGTGAGCGACGCTCCGAATGTTAGGCTGCCGTCAACCGTGATGTCGGTGAATTTTATCATCCTGAAACTAATCAGAATGCCAAGCGAGAGCGTCGCCAGGATCAATCCCATAGTAAAAGCGCCAATGACCAGATTCATATCAATTCCTCCGGATTTTTGATTGACGAACACCAGCATGCACCACGAACAAAGGTGCTTTGACCCAAACCAGCCAACGGCCGGTTGTCATCGGTGAGATGCATCACAGCCAAAGGCGCCGGCCCGTTGAAAAACCTCCGCACTGTGGCATTTAGCCCGATGTTACCGTTCTGTAAAGGTTGATAGGGAAACGCCGCTGCATGAGCATGCATCTGGAAATTCTTTTCTGCTGAAAAATTCAAAAGTGGGTGATGGGGCGATTTTACTGAATCTGAAACAAGGCCAAAGACAAGCGCCATCTCCGATGGAAAAACTTTTTCTCCACTGAACCATAACCATTCTCTGACTTCAGGAAATTCAATCTTTCGGTCTTCTTCCAGAAAGCCGGGCGATTGGATCAGCCTTGCGCCGACAAGACCTTCAATTTCAGCAAGAATAACAAAGGCAGCTACTCGTGATTTTGATAAGTGAAGCGCCATCTCAGCAATCTCGGATAAAAGGAATGAACGATGCTCATCATCCGCTGAAAATCTTATCAAGTGCGACATTTCACCGGAACAGACCATTGCCTGAATCGTGTTTAACTGCGGTACAAACTTATTTTCAGCCAACAGATAATCAGGCCTGCCGTCTTCATCGGGTGGCTGATAGGTAACGTTCCCAGCAACAGCAAGAAATTCACCCATGCTCATGCGCGATTCGTTTATTGAGTCTGCAGCACTGCCAATACCCAGGGCGAAAATTTTATCATTACATGATAAGGCTTTAATTAAATGATTATCAATTTTTTGCCACGGTTGCCATTTGGCGGGCAAAGAAAGCTTTAACCCTGCTTTTTCGTTGAGGATGAATATTTCTGCCGAAGGGATTATCTCCTCCTTTTTTATACCCGGAGCAGTCGCTTCATCCGGTAAGTCACCGGCCAGCCACATCTGAAATCCGCTTGTTTCGAGCGTTTTTCTTATGAATTCATTGCAGTTGATAATAAGGAATTTACCCTCTACTTTCAACAATTCCTTGTAAACCTGCATCAAAGCCCTGATACCGGCAGAACTGAGAAAGCTGACTTCTGAGAAATCCATAAGCATCTGGTGGTGCCCGAGCCTTATCTGCGCCAGTATTGTATCCGAAAAGTATTCCGACCAACCTGCATCCAGTCTTCCGGTTGCATTAACCAGCAGGTGACCTCCTTTCAGTTCATGAGAAATTTGCATAAGTTATTTGTTTTCAGGTTGATAAACGATTGCGCGACTTAACAGTTCATGGGTAATCCGAAGGTTGAATTTAGTAGCTAACTCCTTGTTAATGATGAGTTTCTCTGATTTTGTGTTTCTGAAAGGGATGTTTTTAGGATTCTCTCCATTCAACACTCTTACTGCAAGTTCAGCCGCTTCAAGCCCGGCATTGTAATAATCCCGGGCGAGGCAAATTACTCCACCATCCTTCATCTGGTCGCTGTCGAAAACATATACGGGTATGCTCTTTTCGGCGGCCTTACGCGCAATCAATGCAAAGCCGGGCCGTGTGAGGTTGTCAACGATCTGTGCAAGCACGTCAATATTTTTGCCGCAAAGACTGATCGTGGCCTGTGCAACATCAGCGCTTTGGGTCACCGGCATGGTAACCAGCTCAATCCCTTCAGCCGCAAGCGCTTCTTTGAACCAGTTCATATAAAGTTCGCTGTTGATTTCAGCGGGAGTAAACAGGGTTCCCACTCTCCTGGTTCCTGGAATGGTCTCCTTGATTAGCTTTGCCATTTCGGAAAAAGGAGAGCGCGTGGTAATGCCGGTAACGTTGAGCAAATGATCGGTTTCCGTTTTTCCGGCGCCGGCCCTTACCGCATCGCCAACGCCGGTGAAAACAATTTTTGTGTCTGTTCCTGCCTGTCTCAATGCTGCCTGCAGGGTGGGCGTGGAGACCACCATCAGCAGGTCAGCTCTGTCCGATTTTACAGTGTTCATAATACTGGAAAGTGTTGACATATCTCCCTGGGCATTGAGAATTTTCATCGAATAATCCCTGCCCTCTGACAGTCCGGCATTTTTAATCCCATCCAGCAAGCCTTCGCGGCATCGCTCGGCAAACTCTGTTTCGCTGTAGAGCACAATTCTTAGCTTGAATGGGGCCGCGGATTTGTTACCCGGAATTGTTTCCCCCGGATCAATGGTATGCTGGATTTTGGTTTTTTCGATGGGCAATTTTGAAGGCGGTACACCGGCAAGGATTTTGGCTGCCATTTTTCCGGACTGCATGCCCCATTCAAAAAAGTCGTCGCCAATGGCTGCTCTGGCTCCTTGCTCCATAAGCGCCGGCTCGGTAACATAAACGGGAACATTGGCCGGGCTGGTTGCTTTGATGATGGTTGAAAATCCCGTGCTAACCAGGTTATCCGCTGATACGATGAGTGCTTTTGCACCGCGCTGCAACAACGACTGGGTTCCGGTTCCCAACTCAGTGACTGATGCAGCGGTTGCTTCTACGATTTTTATATTTCTTTCAGCGCCGCTTGCCCGCAGCTTTTCAACCGAGATCAATGAGTTGGGCTGTGATGGATCGTATATTGTTCCTGCAATTTTCAGGGCCGGATCGTTTCTCATGGCCATATCGAGCAGCTGGTCAACAGGTGGATCGTCGAAAACGCCGCAGATATTTGATGGCCTGCCATGCTGAAAAAGTCCCAATCTCTCCGGCTTACTTGCCACCGAAAAGACCAGAGGAATATCTATGACGCGTTTTGCTGCGGCAATAAGCGCAGGAGTAGTGATGGTGATGATGACATCGGATTTGGCATTAATGGCTGATTCGATAATCTGAGGGAGTTGGCCGATTTCTCCCTGAGCACTGTATTTTTTAAGTGTGAAGTCCACATCCAACCGCAGCCCGGATTCTGTTAAACCCGAAATCGCTCCGTTGGCTGCCTCTTCCAGCAACCTGTTTTCCACCAATGTAATGATTGCAACCTTTGCCGGCCGGCCTTTAAAATCAATTAGATTGAGAAAGTGGTCAGCTTTTTCAAGTAAATCAATTCCCGGCTTGACGCCCTGGTTTTTAAATTCAGCAAAATCAACAGTAACTGATTCATTGACAGATGATTCGGAGTTTTTGTCCAGCAGAGCCTGGATTGTCGGGCTGATTTTCCATCTGGTATCCAGTTTATCAAATGTTTGTCTGTTGAAATCAAACCTCTCCGGGATAACATTTTCAATGCGTAATGTAACCGGGCTGACGCCTTCAAGGATAGCGACAGCCACGTCTGCAGTGTATTGACCAACTGTATAATAATCAGCACCCAAGCCAAAAAGAGCACCTTTTGAGACATCTGATGGGTCGTTGGTGAAAACAGGTACTTTGCTGGTGATAGCCTGGCTAACTATCAGCCCCACCGATGAGGATGCCACGGTATCCCCACCAATCCAAATAGCCTCAACCCCTTTGGCAAGCAACGACTTGATTGCCTCCGGCACTTCAGAAGTATTGGTAGCGACAGCTTCGATAAGTTGAATCTGGTTTGTTTTGCAAAAATCTCTTGCAAGCCGCATACAAGCCTCCGAACATTGCTCTCCGGGGTTCCAAACAACACCAATCCGCCGGATGGCGGGATTCAGTTCTTTTATCAATTTGAAGGTATTATCAACCGGTTGAAAAGTGCCAATGCCCACCATGTAAGGAGGATGCTGCTCTGGTTCTGGTCCCGAAATCCCTACTCCGGCGCCATAAGGATCGGTCACAGCCCCGAAAACGTGGATTTTACCGGTTTGCTGGTTGGCTCTTGCCATTACCTGCATCGCCACAGTGCTGCTCGTTATCACCATCTGATAAGTCCCTGTGACAATCTCCTTAGCAATACTGTTGGCTGCACTAAAATCGCCCTGAGCATTGAATCTGCTGATATTCTTCATTCCTTCTGCCACAAAGCCACGCTCCCGCAAACGATCAATCACCCCTTCAGTATGGGCATCCAGAATCCCGGTCGAACTGATCTGCATCATGGCGATGGATGGGTAATTTTGCTTTTTCCCTGAGGTGGCGGAGGACCTGTTCTGGCTGTCAGAAAGCAGCAAAACAACCGAGGCCATTAAAATCAGGAGGATTATCAGCCAAAGGTCTTTGATCAGTTTTTTCATTTCAGCTGGATTGTATCGGGTTTAACCACAGCAAATTTGCAAAAAATATTTGTGGCAGGAATCCAAAATCCTCTGAAATAAAAATCTTCTAAAGAAATTTTACGCGCTGAAGGCAAATCTTATGGTGGATAATCACTTCCAAACGGGCAGAAGAAGAATTAATTGATGACGATTTTTTTTGTTTCTACACTGTTTTGGTGCTGAAGTTTGAGGTAATAAATCCCGCCCTGTAAATTACTCAGGTCGAGATGCATCGAAGAGCCATTGCGTTTGCTCCCCGGCGTGAAAGTGTTCAGGACATTCCCTTTTGCGTCAAGAACCTGGATTTGCAGGTCTTCCGGCCAACGGCTCAGAGCGACGCTGAAATAGCCATTGGATGGGTTGGGATAGGTTCCAATGATGATCTCTCCGGATTCGTTCACCGAGGTAGGTAGAACTGTAACTGCCATTACCACCGAAAGTCCCTGCACTTCGAACTGGCTTGTATTGGGAAGTGTGGGATCGTAAACAACCGCTAAATCGAACTCTTCGTTTTGCTGCTGATCGAATAATTTGAAAAAGAACATCTCCCCACTTGTGAATCCGTCTTTTTCCGGGGTCGTTTCGTCGTCGGCAAAAGCCATTATCGCAGTTCCATCTTCAGGATCGGTGATTTCCACTACTCCGGCGCATAAACCTTCAGGAGTAAAAACGCCAAGGAAATCCCCTGCTACGATTTCGGTTCCGGCTAAAGCACCCGGTTTAAAAGCGATGGGGTGCGATGAGGCTGTAGCGTTTACAACGTTCCACGGGGATTTGTCCTTTGAGGGAGCTGGACTGCCTGGCATAAGAGATTGATCCCCAATTATTTCGCTTCTCTTACTTTCCAAAACAATTGCGGGACTCGCCGCCAATACCGTGATCAGCGAAAAAGCAGAGATAAAAATTAGCAACAGCGATAAATGTATCTTATTCATAATCAATCTTTTTAATCAAAAAACATGAATCACGTCATTATCAAAATTCTACTGAAAATTAGGCAGAATCGTGGTGCAAATATAGCCTAAATGGGGTAATACTTTGACACTGATTTCAATTCAGGTTTGAGTTGGTAGGGCTTGGTAAATCAGATTATTATCCTTGGCGTAAAACTGTTGCCCTGACAGGGTTTCAAACCCTGTCAGGGCTTAAATCTCAAACCTTACTTCCTGATTGCCCTGAACACTGCCCTTTCGCTGAAGCGGTAGAAAATTAGATCAACAATCCGTTTCTCTTTTAATGAGTTATCATCCTCATAATTTTTCAATAGCATTTTTTATTCATGCTGACACACTTCACAGTTTCATCAGTATAAAATTTGGAAATTTATTTTTCAATTTCGGTTGCTCCTTTAAATCATTAAGTATTTTTGTACATGTTCTATTTTGAATAAATTGTATTAGTAAATGCGCGAATTGCAATTGAGAACCATCAAAATAAGCCTTTTTTAGTATGATGAATTTGTACCAAGGCAAAGAATTATGATACAAAAAATTTTGTTAGCAGTTGTGTTGATGTCATCAGTTCCCACAATGTTTGCACAATCAGGCTATAGTCCTGCCTTCATTATTAATCATCAAAATGATACAATTTTCGGAATAGGTAAGATGATCAAGAGTCAGGCTTACGCATATTTTTCAGAAAATGAAGATGCAGAGTATTCAAAGTATTATCCGCAGGACATCAAAGCTTTTAGAATAGTTGATGGGAAGTATTACGTTTCCAAACTAATTGCAGAGTCAAATGGTAAGGATAGATGGCACTTCCTTGAATTTTTAGTTGAAGGTGAAATAGAATTATTCGCAAAATCAAATTCCGGGAAATTTTACTTGGCAAAAAAAAATGAAGAATTATTAGAATTGGACGATAACAACAAATCAATTAGTGTGATTGATGGCAAAGAGTACATGGTTCAAGATAAAACCTATTTAGGCTATCTAAGATTCATGATGTCGGAAACACCCGAGCTCTATCCTGCGATTGACAAAATGAAACATTTGAATCAACGCGATCTGGTAGATATTTCAATTGATTACCACAACATGGTGTGTACAGACTATGATTGTGTGAATTACACAAAAAAAGTACCTGATGTAATTTACAAACTTGAATTGATCTCGGGAGCTACATTTCATAACGAACAATACGCGCCGCAGATAGGATTGTTAACTCATATTTGGAGACCGCTGACAAGTGAAAAACTTTATCTGAAAATTGGAATTATTTACTCAGACAAACCAGATTACAAAAAGGAACAGCATTATGAGAATTCTGAATGGAAAAGCGACGGGGAGTTTGACTACAGTTTCAAATTTCCTTTTTCCATTCAATACGTTTTCGGAAAAAAAGCGTTCAAGCCTACATTGGCTTTTGGATGGCCAACTGGAATATATCCATTGAGTTCTTTTCAGGCAGGATTCACATACTCAATGTCAAACGATATTGAGATTGCCTTCAGTGCTTCACTGGACGGTTTGCTTATCTATGCAATTGATGATCCTGAGTATTATTTCAATAATAAGTTTCCCCATTCAATTAATCTTGGATTAATTTATCAGATTAACCAAAATGCCGCCATTAAATGATAATAATTGCTTATCTATCATTTTAGACGACGGACGCGAACTTGTCATCCCGGTGGATTGGTTCCCAAAGCTGAGAGATGCCACAGAAAAGCAGAAAAATAACTGGCGGTTCATTGGTGGAGGCGAAGGAATTCACTGGGAGGAGTTGGATGAGGATATTATCGTTGAAGGGTTGCTTTAGCCTTAGTCTGATTTCTCTTTAAAATTCCTAAACAGCAGCCCAGACAGGGTTCCAAACCCTGTCAGGGATTATGAATTCCCTATAAATCCCGGCCTATCTTTCATTGGCTTCTTCTCTGTTAAATTTAAATTGGGTTGTATCAAGCTTCAGCGCTTTGAATTGCTTTTGCCTGAATTTTGAAGACTCACCTATTTTTTTGTTTAATTCCGTATTTATAGCAAGAAATTCAATAAAAGTTTTTTAATTCCCTTCGTGCTTCATCATTAAATTGTTCGAGGTCAAGATAAACTGAATAGTCCATAATCAAGATTTTTGACTAAAAAATAAGGAATTTCAGTTTGGTGGGAAGATGCTAAAATTACCATAGTTACAACCCCACCGCCATGAATTCTTCTTTCTCGCTGGGATGTTTACGGATGTTTGGAACTGATCAATCTTTTATCTCCAGACAGTCAGGATTTCTCCGGCTGTCCCAAAAATGGAGAATTCTAATTTCATTATTAATCAGTTTGTAAAAAATCTGATAATGATCTTTTACAATGAAGCGAATCTCTGAATCAGGTAGTCTCCTTCCCATTTTTGGGAAATGCAGCAGGTTTCTAATCGTGTTTTTGAGGGATTCATCCAACTTTTTGGAATAAGTTTTAGTTCCGGTTCTTTTATGCCAATAGTCCAAAATACGGATTTTATCCTCAATGGCATTTCTCGACCAGATTATTCTTTCAACCATTGGTCAATCAATTTATTTACCTCGTCGTCAGACAGGAAATCTCCGTTTGCAATCTGTTGTTCTGATTCAGCGATTCTCTGTTTTTGCTGAGAGGTGAGTACCGGCAGTGTTGAAGGTGAATATTTACGATCAATCAACTCCTTGATGGTTAGCAGAAAATCATTGTCGTCAATGTTTTCGATGCCTTCCATAAGTTGCTGCTTTATTTCATTTGTGCTCATGGTTGTATGTATTAACTGAAAATAAACGCTGAAGGGGTCAAACTATTTTTTAATCCTTCAAAGGCAAAATTAACCAAAATAGAATTACCCAGATTACATCCCCACCGCCCTGAACACCGCCCGCTCGCCGAAGCGTTTGCGGATGCGGTCGGGCGACTGGTAGAGGCTGACCATTTCAGGGGTGATGCGGAACTAAAATAGTTGCTTTACAAGCTGAGTTCTTGCTTTAATTGCTGGTGGGAAGTCCAGTTTTTGTTGGTAAGCTATATTTCCAGCGCTGAATAATAATCCTCGTAGTCAGTTTCAATCTCTCTCAAGCGCTCATATTCTTTTATGTCAAAGATTACTGCAACAGGCTTGTCACCGTCTTTAATAATTTGTTTGTTTATCATATTATTTCACTGGAGAAAATGATGTAAGATGAGTTTTACGATTAAAACTACCTGTTTCTCTTAATCTCAAAACAGCCAAGAACCTCATCATTGGCGAAATTAATCAGTTCGTCATAACTTTCGTTTAAAATTTCAACAATTTCAAAAGTTGTAAGATTTCCCATCCGAAACCAAACTAATTTCGGTGGAAAGCCAAAAAATGCATTCAACTCATTAAAATCAGCATCCTGCGTTACAATGATAAACTCATTTAATTTGGCGTATTCAAAAATCTCTCTGTCTGAAGCATTTATCAGGACTTTTTGTTTCACGGAGGTTGAGCCAGTGAATTTCTCAGGCAATTGTCGCAGGATTCGGTGCGATATGTTCTGGTCAAATAAAAACTTCATACCGCGATCTGGTAAATCTTTTTTTCCCGGTCAGCCGCATAGCTCAGGGCTGCATAAATATCTTCACTGGTCAGCTCATCAAAATCATGGATAATCTCCTCAACGGTCATGCCTGAGGCAAGCCAACCAAGGATATCGCTCACAGTTATCCTCATTCCTCTGATGCATGGCTTTCCACCACGTTTTCCAGGTTCAATAGTGATGATGTTTTGGTAATTTACCATGGGTTTAAATTTTGTATTTCGAGCAAAGGTAATGCTTTTTTGCAGGCTGATTAAAACCCTACATCCCCACCGCCCTAAACACCGCCCGTTCGCCGAAGCGTTTGCGGATGCGGTCGAGCGACTGGTAGAGGCTGACCATTTCGGGGGTGTCTTCGAAGAGGTTGAGCTGCTGCACGCCGCCTACGAGGTGGCTCAGGCGCACTCCTATAAGCCGGATGAGCATGCGGCGGGTGTAGAGCCGGTCGAAAAGCTCGAGCGCCGTTTTGGTGAGCACGTGGTCGAAGGAGGTGTAAGGGATGACTTTTTGCAACGTGTGGGTGTCGAAGTTGGCGTAGCGGATCTTCACGGTGATGCAGCCGGCGAGTTTTTCCTTTTTGCGCAGGCTGAAGGCGATCTTCTCGATCATCGAGCTGAGAATCTCACGCATGCGTGTCACGTCAATGGAGTCCTGCTCGAAGGTGGTTTCGGTGCTGATGGACTTGCGTTCGGAGTAAGGCACCACAGGGTTTGAGTCAATGCCGTTGGCTTTTTTCCAGATATCAATGCCGTTTTTGCCCATCAGCTTGTCCATCATTTCGGGAGGAATCAGGCTGAGGGTCTGGATGTTGGCCACACCCATCGAGCGGAGGGTCTGGTAAGTCTTTGCGCCGATCATGGGTATCTTGCGGATGGAGAGCGGTGCAAGGAAAGGCTTCACGCGCGGCGCTTCTACCTGAATCTCGCCGTTGGGCTTGGCTTCGCCGGTGGCGATCTTCGACACGGTTTTGTTCACCGAAAGCCCCACCGAGATGGGCAGCCCGGTTTCCCGGATGATGCGCTGCCGCAGCTCGTGCGTCCACTTCATCGAGCCGAAGAAGCGGTCCATCCCCGTGATGTCGAGGTAGTGCTCGTCAATGGAGGCTTTTTCGTAAACGGGTGCACTCTCGGCGATGATGTCGGTGACCATGCGCGAGTATTTGCTGTACTGGTCGCTGTCGCCGCGGATCACAATGGCGTCGCGGCACAGGTTGAGCGCCAGTTTCATGGGCATGGCCGAGTGCACCCCGAAGCGCCGCGCCTCGTAGCTGCAGCCCGCCACCACGCCACGGTCGGAAGTGCCGCCAACAATCACCGGCTTGCCCACCAGCGATGAGTTCAGCAGCCGCTCAACCGACACAAAAAAAGTGTCGAGGTCGAAGTGCACGATCGTACGGCGGTCGTTCACCTCATCTCCGTCCGGTTGCAGCGCCATCGGGCTTGAGTAGGGCTGGCGGTAGTTCATCAGATTTTTTTATTAAAAATGTTGTTATGATTAAATAATAATCATAAATTTGCCAACAAAATAATCATTTTGTCGTTATTAACAATGAAATGTTGATAAAAAATCAATCCAATAAAAAATGGAACCATCAACGCCAAACAAACATAAATTCAGGGCTGCATCCCTTTTCACGCTGGTAACCCAAAATTTTTAGCACCAAACATTTACACTGAGCCTTCGGCGTGAGCTCAGTCGAACGCTTGTAGAAGTGCCAAACACCAAACACCAAACAAAAATGTATTTCAACACCAACATCAAATTCCTGCGCAAGCGCAAAGGCCGCACACAGGACGACATGGCCGCTTCACTCGGCATTCCGCGCTCCACACTGAACAACTACGAAAACCAGATTGCCTATCCGGGCATCAACCTGCTGGTTGCCATTTCGGAGTATTTCGGTATTGCCATTGACACGCTGATCAAGGTGGATATGGCCAAACTTTCGGAGAGCCAGTTGTGGCAGTTAGAGCATGGCTACGACGTCTTTATCCGCGGCAGCAACCTGAGAGTGCTCAGCACCACCGTAAACGCCGAAAATGAAGAAAACATCGAGCTGGTCTCGGAGAAGGCCAAAGCGGGCTATTCCAGTGGTTACGCCGATCCGGAGTACATTCGCATACTCCCGACATTTCAGTTGCCCTTTTTATCCACAGAGAAAAAATACCGCACTTTCCAGATCAGCGGCGACTCCATGTTGCCCATCCCTCACGGTTCATGGGTTACCGGCGAGTTTGTGCAAAACTGGGAATTGATCCGAAACAAACAGGCCTGCATCATCCTTACCCTCAACGAAGGCATCCTGTTCAAAGTGGTCGAAAACCTGATTGCCGAAAGCGGCCAGTTGCGGCTGCACTCGCTCAATCCCATCTATTTACCATACAGCATTCATGTGAACGAGATACGGGAAGTGTGGAAGTTTATCCATTACATCAGCGCCGAGCTGCCAGAGGAGCGGACTTCGGAAAGCCGGATGATGGAGGATATAGCTGAGATCAGGAAAGAAGTAAAAGGAATTAGCGAAAAATTGGAAGGTTTACCTGAAAAATAGAAACAGCGTTGAAATTCCCACGCTTGCTTGGAATTTCCCCGAACGCATAAAAAGAGTATTTTTGCTTCATCAATTTCATACATCTATGACTTTACACGAGCAAATATTAAAAGACAAAAATGGTAACAATATTGGTGTTTTTTTGCCAATGGCTGATTACGAAGCTTTGTTAAAGACAGTCAGAGATTTTGAAGATTTGCAAGATGTCAGGGATTTTGATTTGGTGAAGTCTTCGGAGGATGAAATCATCCCGATTGAACAGGCTTTCAATGAAATTGAAGCACAGCGAAATGACCTATAAAGTATTCATCAGGCGAAGCGCCCAAAAGCAGCTTTCAAAAATTCCTGCAAGTGATTATCTCAAAATAAAACAAAGCATTCTTAATCTCGCTTACGATCCCAGACCTTCTAATTCGGTCAAACTTAAGAACAGAGAAGGTTGGAGGATTCGTCAGGGAAACTACAGGATCATATACGAGATTCAGGACGACAAACTCATTGTCCTGGTTTTGAGAATCGGACATCGAAAGGATATTTACCGACCCTGATTTTCGACTTGCCCATTGGCGTGCCCCTTAATTATTTCCCCAACGTATTCAAATTAGGCCACGGATTTTCGTTATAACACAAGCATGAAAATCCAGCCGCCTTCCTGCCAGTTTTGCCAATGCTTATAATTCGGCGGAATTAACAGTGGTTTCACCATCTAAGTTACATTTATTGATCAGATAATCATTGATTTACGCCCGGAAAAATATACAAAGGCAGATCGCTGTGGAACAACAATTCGCGGGTGTGATCCTTGGTAAAGATCCGTTTGATGAAACTGCGGCGGTGATTAACCAGAGCGATGACATCAATTTTGTTCTCGGAAACATAATTGTTAATTCCCTGAAGAAAATCTACATCTTCAATGACTTTGAATACCAGCCTGCCATCAAGCGTTTTTTCCCTGAAATGAGATTTTAGCGCCTCCATTTTTTCGATATCGGCAGCGTGATCAGTATCAAAGTTGATGTGAACGCAGTGAATTACAGGATTGTAGTTGACAAGCAGGTCAATCAGCCGTTGCAGGTCATACACATCTTCGTCGTTAAAATCGGTGGCATAAAGCATATTGTCGAACCCGTGATATTTGGCGCCGCGCGGAATGGTCAATATCCTGCAGTTGACGTTCTGCACCACTTTGGACGAAATTTTGCCAGTCAGGATATCCTTCTGCCCTTTGCCATGCGTCCCCATAACAATCAGGTCGGGATCCCAGGTCTCGGAAATGTTGATGATCTCTTCCTCTGGGATTCCACCGGTTAATGTGTGTACAACATGCACGTTATCAATACCTTCTGCCTTAATTTTAGCTTTTAGCTCTTCCTCAAGTTCCATCAGGTCATCCTTGGCATCCTCCCTCACTTTAACCATGATTTCCTGATTGAACAACTCATTGACATCCACCGAATAAGGAAAACTACTGCCCGAAACAATCACATAATCGAAATAAGCATGAAATAACCGTAACTCTCCGCCGGCTTTTTTTGCTATTTCGTAGGCAAATTGGCAAACCGTTTCAGTATGATCGGAAAAATCAACAGGTACCAAAATCTTTTTCATTTCCTTTGAATTTTGTGTTTTGGCAAAGATAAGGCAATTCAGGTTTATTGCAAAAGATTGCAGCGAATTCAAAGGGTTATTCTACGCAGAACTTCAGTGGCGCGTTGGTTTCTTATATCGTTTTAAGCTAAAAATCAATAGGTTAGAACCTCATCATTGGCGTTGATGGAAAGCTGTTTTTTCAGGGACTTTTCGCAGTGTCCGATGATTTTTGCTTCGATGCCAAAGGATTGGGAGATAGAAATGATGTCACCAGCAATTTCCTCATTTACATAGATTTCCATCCTGTGACCCATGTTGAATACCCGGTACATCTCGTGCAACGAACTGCCCGATTGCTCTTTTATCATCCTGAAAAGGGCAGGAGGCGGAAAGCAGTTATCTTTGATAATATGAAGATTATCAACGAAATGTAAAACTTTGGTCTGACCTCCGCCGCTGCAATGTACCATTCCGTGGATCTGTGTTCTGAACGACTTGAGAATCTGATAAACCACCGGAGCATAAGTACGGGTGGGCGACAGCAATAACTTACCGGCATTAACTCCGGGAATTTCAGTTGAATCGGTAAGGTTCAGCTTTCCGGAGTAGATAAGTTCCGCGGGAATTTGAGGATCGTAGGTTTCAGGGTATTTTTCTGCTATGATTTTGCTGAAAAGGTCATGCCGGGCTGAGGTCAGACCGTTGCTGCCTATGCCACTGTTGTATTCGTCTTCGTAGATTGCCTGGCCGAAGGATGCCAAACCGACGATGACATCACCTGGCTGGATGCGCGAATTATCAATCACATCATCTCTTTTCATCCGGGTAAATACAGTGGAGTCCACAATGATGGTTCTCACCAGGTCGCCGACATCGGCAGTTTCGCCGCCGGTGCTGTAGATTTCCACACCGTTGCTTCGCATTTTAGCCAAAAAATCCTCTGTACCGTTGATAATCTCAGCAATTATTGCGCCTGGGACAAGGTTTTTGTTGCGGCCAATGGTGGAGGAGAGCAGGATAGTTCCGGTAGTTCCCACGCATAGCAGGTCGTCAAGATTCATTACAATGGCATCCTGCGCAATGCCCCGCCACACCGAGATATCGCCGGTTTCCTTCCAGTAAGCATAGGCAAGCGACGATTTGGTGCCGGCGCCGTCGGCGTGCATGATGTTGCAATATTCAGGATCATTGCCCGCAAGGTCAGGAATGATTTTGCAGAAAGCTTTGGGAAAGAGTCCTTTATCAATAGCCTTAATGGCATTGTGCACATCCTCCTTGCTGGCCGAAACCCCGCGAAGGTCGTATCTTTTATGCTCGTCCATGTTTTTTCTGCAAACTTAGTTTTTTTGACCAAAATAAAGTGCTGGTTTTGGGTTTGCAATCCGGTTTTTGCTGACCATAATTGTGTAAGTATATGAGATTTACTGCTCTGTTTTGAATTTTGGGAGCTTTTGTCCGGCTGATTATCAGTACTTTGAAAATCAATAAACTACATTTTCCCAACTTTTTGCGATAACTTTCCTTCGAAAGCGGGGAAAGCTTTATCTTTGCCGCCCGTTCAGCGGATGTGGCGGAATTGGTAGACGCGCCAGACTTAGGATCTGGTGCCGGAAGGCGTGGGGGTTCGAGTCCCTTCATCCGCACAAAACAAAAGAGGCCAACCCATTATGGATCAGCCTCTTTTTTATTTCTGGTATGTTTGATTAATTCCTCGAAACCACATCCTGGTTCTTCAGCAGGATATCTTCGATTGCCTGTTTGAGCGTATTTTTGGGTAATGCTCCCTGAGCCATTTGTGGTTGATCTGCTATCGGGCAGAAAAGCAACGACGGGATACTGCGGATGCCAAACACAGCAGCCAGTTCCTGCTGATCTTCGGTGTCAACCTTGTATATGTTGATTTTACCGTTGTACTCCCTGGACAACTCTTCCAGAACCGGGGCTACCATTTTGCAAGGGCCGCACCAGTCGGCATAAAAGTCAATCAAACAAGGCAGTTCGCCTTCGAATTTCCATTCTTTGTTTTGTTCGTAATTGAAAACTTTCGTCAGAAAAGTTTCTTTCGTTAAATGTTCCATTAAATATTTATAATTAATTGATTGTCAATGATCATTATTTTACAAGAAGTACTTCGGAAATGATTTTCTCGAAAGTAGCTTTATCTTTTAACCCTTTATCCATTTGCGGCTGCCCTTGCATTGGCACATAGAGGAAAGCGGGTATGCTTTGAATCTGGAATACGCCTGCCAGTTCGCGTTCCACCTGAGTATCAATTTTGTAGATAACCACTTTGCCATTATAATCCTGGGCAAGTTCATCAAGAATCGGGGCTACCATGCGGCAGGGACGACACCAGTCGGCATAAAAATCAATGATTGCCGGTAGTTTTCCCTTGTAGACCCAGGTTTGTGGGCTTGCTTCGTAATCCCAAACTTTTTGTTTAAAAGTCTCTTTGGTCAGGTATTCGATTTTCACAGATGATTTCTCACTTCCTGAAGTTGAGCCCTTTTCGTTTCCGGTGATCGAATTGCAACCTATTGCTGTTACAGCGATGAATACAATCGTAAGTGCGGTCAAACTGATTTTTTTCATGTTATATTTGCCTTTTGTTGTTATTGATTCGTTTTCAAATTCGCTGCAAAAGTAATTCATTTTTTTATTTTAAATCGTTTTAGTATCACTATTTAACTATTTTTGCAAAAAAAAATTCCTGAGATTAAGTTCAAGGGATGAGAATATTGATAACTGATTAAAAATCAATTCATAGGATGCAAAATATCTTTTCCCAGTTTAAACAGCTTGGATTTGAATCTGTTTTTCAGGATGATAATCAATGTCTTGAATTTCTGGCTAATGAGAAATGGAAAGAGGGCTATGTTTGCCGTAAGTGCGGAAACACTAACTATTGCCATGGAAAAACCCCACATTCGCGCCGTTGCACCCGATGCAAGCACGACGAATCAGCCTCGGCGCACACCATTTTTCACCGTTGCAAAATTCCTCTTTATGATGCTTTCAAAATGGCCTACATCGTTTGCGGGCAGCCTGAAGTCTCCACGTATGATCTCTCGCGGAAACTTGAACTCCGGCAGATGACCTGCTGGAAATTTAAGAAGCGCATCTCCGAGTGTCTCAACAAGCGCGGTTATTTTGAGGTGATGGATACACCTGAAACATCCTGATTATTAGTATTGCCATTAAGTTGCCAGCAAAACCTCCTTCGAATCAGGTAAGCTGATGTAACCTGAATAAATTCTCTCAACCTTGCCAAACAATCCCATTAAAGAGTATTTTTGCCCCTGATTCTCAATATTCCATTAACTCAAATAATTCGACTAACGATGTTTAAACCAGAAGTTTACAAGCAAAGACGAGATTTACTCAGAGAGAAATATCTTAAGGGAATAGCTCTTTTTCCGGGAAACAGCGAATCACCGATGAATTACGCTGCCAATACTTACACCTACAGGCAGGACAGTACTTTCCTCTATTTTTTCGGGCTGGACATGCCGGGTTTGGCTGGCGTCATTGATTTTGATGAAGGAACTGACATTCTTTTCGGCAATGATGTTGATATCGAGGATATTATCTGGATGGGGCCACAACCTAAAATGAAAGATAATGCATTAAAGGCTGATATCGAGCATGTTGAGCCTTACACAAATCTGGGTGATTATTTAAAAAATGCCATTGCAAAAGGTAGAAAGATACATTTCATCCCGCAATATCGCCCTGAAAATCAGATTTTGCTTGAAAGACTATTGGGTATTAATATTGCCAGCCAAAAAGAGCAATCGTCCGTTGACCTTATCAAAGCCATTGTGGACCTACGTAGTGTGAAGGACAGGCATGAAATTGCAGAGCTTGAAAAAGCTGCTGCCATCGGGTATGAGATGCATGTTACTTCGATGAAGATGGCCAAACCGGGAGTGAGCGAGCGCGAAATTGCCGGTGCAATTGAAGGAATTGCACTTTCGAAAGGTGCAGGAGTTTCTTTTCCAATCATCCTCTCTCAAAATGGTCAAACGCTTCATAATCACGATCATAGTTTGATTCTGGAACCCGGACGGCTGATGATTACCGATGCCGGCGCCGAAACTACATTGCACTATTCCAGCGATTTCACCCGGACAATTCCGGTGGGAGGGAAGTTCTCGCCACGCCAGCGCGATATTTACCAGATTGTGCTGGATGCAAACAATGCCGCAACAGCCGCTGTGAAGCCCGGCGTTACCTACCAGAGTGTTCACCTGCTTGCTGCAAGAGTGATTGCCAGTGGATTGAAGGAACTTGGACTGATGAGAGGCGATGTGGACGAGGCCGTCCGGAATGGTGCTCACGCTATGTTTTTCCCGCACGGTCTTGGTCATATGATGGGAATGGATGTTCACGATATGGAGAATTACGGCGAAGACTATGTTGGCTATGATGAAGAGGTTCAGCGCATTAAGCAGTTTGGCACGGCATACCTGAGATTGGGTCGCCGTCTGAAGATTGGATTTGTAATCACCAACGAACCAGGCATATATTTTATCCCGGAGCTGATTCAGCAGTGGAAGAGCGAAAACAAATTTGCCGACTTTATCAATTACAGCAAAGTTGAAGAGTATCTTGGCTTTGGCGGAATCAGGCTGGAGGATGACCTTTTGGTTACTTTCAATGGTTGCCGGCTGATCGGCGACCGGATTCCTATTACCATCGAAGAGGTGGAAGCAACGATGAATGATTAATAAACTGCAGTACTTCAATAAATTATGGCCGGTTCTTAACAAACCGGCTATTTTTTTACTGTCCTTCCATTTGCTTTAACAGTTCGTCTTGTTGCTTCAGACGCTCTTTCAAAATTTCGATATAGGTGTAGTTGATCGAATCAGGAAAAAACCTGTAGGACTCTTCAGCCCAGCCGATTGCAGGCTCCAGAAGGCCTTCCATCTCGTTTGCCAGCGCTATATTGAAGGCGCCCCTTGCCCGGACGAGCGTATTGCTGTTTTCCAATGTTTTCTGCCATATTTCGGCAGCTTTTAGCCAATCTCCCGTCTGTGCAGTTCGATAACCTTTTTTGAGATACTTATTCCCTACGTCAAAAACAATTCTTTTGCTTTCGGCAAAATGCGGTGTGATTCGGCTTGCGTATTCTCCAGCAGCATATTCAACCGTTTGGATTAACAATTCCTGTCCGGCCTGGTAGAGTTCCGGCTCGCGGGTTCCATAAAACCCACTCAGCTTATAATAGAGCGTGTCCTGGTAGCTTTTCTGGTCTATAAGTTTGGAAGTGAATGGATTGATAAACATCCACCTTGTGCTGAGTATAACCTTGTAAATACTGTAATAACCGCCAACAAAACCTGCGTAAACAGAATAGTCAATTTTTTTATCAGCCTCCGAAAGCAACACTATTGCATCTGCTTCTTCAACTGTGCAGATATCTTTCAATCTTTTCAAATCGTTGTTTGATATCTCTTCAGCTGTTCTGGGCAGGTCAATAAAAAGGCTGTCATACACCGCTGCTGTGAATCTTTCATTGTAGTTGATGCTCCCGGTCAGATAATCCGTTGCAGCAGAGGCAAGTACTGTGTCACTGTAAAGGGTATCGGGGAAGTTTTCCCCATAAATTTCAAAATTGAGCCCATTGGTGTCGGGTTGAAAATTACTGGCTACCAACAGGTGGCGGATGTCCTGGGGTATGATCAGTTCAGCCGGTTCCATTACATTGATGGTAAATGTTTTGTAGGTGTTGCATGAGACTGTAATTACAACCGTGATGGCCAGTATCAACAGAGCTTTGCATGGATTCGACAATATCGTGTTCATCCTGCTGATTTTCATGTTTTTTGGCTTGATTAACGCCTTCTGCGTTCAATCACCGGAATCCATTCGTAGGCTCCGAGGTCGGGCGATTCGACCCGGCTTACTTCGTTGATGTCAAAAGGCACAGTGGTGGCTATCTCTATTTTGCCGATATCACGCGCCGGCGAGAGGCTGTCGAGCTGAAGGTCGTTTTCCTGGTAATTTACGAAAATGGGATCAACATTTTTCAACGAATTAATAAATCTTTCAGTATCAGTGAGATCCAGCTCGGTTTTAAGAAGGCAGTGGTCAAACTTCAGCGTGAAATCAGTGTCTTTGTTGTCAATCACCACTTCTTCACGCTGATTGCCGTAAACGATGGTGTTGGCAAAATTTCCGCTGAAAGGAAACTCAACGGCCTGGTTGTTTTGGTTGAGGTAATAGTTGTTGATATAAAGTGCGGGAGTAGTTCTTACGGTGTAGCTCCAGTAATTGCCGATTGTTACATGCCTGAAGTCATAACCTCCGCCGAGTGTCAGTGCAAGCGCATATTGCCCGCAGTTTGTGATCACGCAGTTTTGCGCTGCCATCAGGTAAAACCGGGTGAGAATTCCCACGCCGGACATATTCTCGATAATGGTATTGGAGAGGAAAAGCTGATTGCCCATGTATTCCTGGAGCGTTTCGAGTTGTAAACCGATGAATCCGTTCCGGATCACCGCATAGTTGATAATGTTGTCCACTGCACCCTCGTTGATCCATATCCTGTCCCATTGCCCAGGAAGATAATCGTAGAAACTGTCGGTTCTGTCGCTTTGAAAATAGACGGGTTCCTCTTTGGTTCCCAGTACTTTAAGTGATCCGCCCTTGTAAATCCAGAGCCCTGAACCGGAATGAAAATGGACTTTTGTTCCGGCCTCGATCGTCAAACTGCCGGTCGAATCAACCACTGCATACCCATAGACTACGATTGGCAGCGTGTTGTTCCATGTGGTATCCACCCCTTCGCCGGCTACAATGCGGTATTTGGGCAGTCCGGGACGATCGGTGTTCCAGAGAATGAAATTTGCATTTTGCCCCCAGGCCACCAGGTCAACATCCTGGACATTCCCGTTGGTTTCAAAGACGATAGAGTCGGTAACAATGAACGGCAGGTTGGTTTCGGCGGGATCAATGGTTACGCGGGCAAATACAAATATGCTGTCTTTGGCGCCGATTTCAATTTCGTTGAATTGTGTACCAGGCTGACCATCAACGTTGATAGAGTAACGTGAGTTGCTCCCGCCGGCAAGTGTAATGGACGAAATGCTGATCTTTTCGGAAGCATCATTGTAAACCCTGATTTGCCTGGTTACTGATCCGATGGTCGAAAATATCGTATCGAAAATCAATGTATCGGATGAAAAAAAGAGCTTTACTGAAGGACTTGTGTTGATTTTTTCTTCATCTTGGCAGGCAATAAAAAGCACCAACAAGATGCCGGTAAACACAAAAATATTTCTAAAACGACTGATGGCCATCTGTTTTGGTCTGTAAACGTTTTCTGGACGAAAATTAACTCCCCAACTTACGTTTTTTTTTCCGGTTTATTGTTAGCCAACCCTTGGTCTGCGTAGATTAAAACGAATGGCATTAACATAGTTCTGGCTTTATCAGTGGCATTTCAATCCTTTTCTAATATTGAACCCTCAGTCGTTTACTGACAATGGAAATAAGATATTCAAAAAAGCCAGCCAGTATCGGGGATGCCACGCCATATTCAGTAACCTGCATGGTGCAGCCGGATCATTCACTTACAACCATGCAGGCAGCAGCTACAGAATGAGCAGATTTTTCCAGTAACAGATTTCTTCTGCAGATATTCTGCTAACAAAATGAAGGTTCCTTCAGAATGGGGTTGCTTACTAATAAACTGCATTTGTTAACTGTGCGTTAAAGTATGTGAATAATTCAAAAATTATTTGGGATGTGACGATAGTTGGCTTACTTTTACACATTCAAATCGAATTTACTTTTTACTTTAACCTAACCTGAAGTCCTGTTTTTCCGATGCTCGACCTAACGCTGATATTTCTTCGTGACCAGATCAACAGCTACCTGATGGGGACAATCCAGTCAGAAAAGGTAGTGATCGGGCATCTGGTAAATGCCAATGGTCAGAATAATATAGGCGAGATCGGTCTGACACTTATAAACATCGAGGAAGAGCCTTCGCTGAAGAATAAGTATCCTTATCACCGTATTTCGGATGAAGAAATACACAAAATTCATCCACCGGTTCACCTTAACATCTATGTACTTGTTTCTGCATTTTTCGGTGATAACGAGGAAAGCTACAAGGAAGCACTGAAAAACCTTTCGAGGGTGATCAGGTTTTTCCAGGCCAAACCGGTATTCAACCATCAAAACAGCCCGGAACTTAGCGCCGATGTGGAACGAATTTTTGTGGAGCTCTATACATTAAATTTGGAGCAGCAAAACAATCTTTGGGCATCACTCGGCGCAAAGTACCTTCCGTCTGTAATTTACAAAGTGCGTTACCTGGAAATTATGAGGAGTAATATTGTCGCTGGTGGACCGCCAATCGAGGAAGTTATCGTCAATACAAAAGAATTTGAAGAAAAATTATAGCATCATATCATTATTCATTAACCAACACCTATTATCATTATGGCAAAAGAATACAGAACTCCGGGAGTGTATGTGGAAGAAATCAGTAAATTTCCACCCTCCATCGCTGCTGTCGAAACAGCCATTCCTGCATTCATAGGTTATACATGCATGGCAGTGAATGGCAGTGAAACAATAGACAAGCCGTTCAGGATTACATCGTTGCTCGAATTTGAGCAGCATTTTGGCGGTGCTTTTCCTGAGGATAAAGCTTTTGCGATACAGATCACCGATGCCACCGACAGCAGCGATGTTCTGTTGAGCCGTACCATCCAGGTATCCTTCAGTCGTTCCGCCATTTCGCCTTACAACCTCTACTATGCGTTGCAGCAATACTTTAACAATGGTGGCGGCCCCTGTTACATTGTTCCTGCGGGAACATGCGTTTCGGAGGGCGACATTGATGCAGAGGAACTTGGGGATGCACTGAAACTGCTCGAAGAGGTGGATGAACCCACACTGATTCTTATTCCCGAAGCAGTTAACCTGGCGGAATCAGGCGTTTATTACAATCTTATGGAAACCGCCCTCAAACAATGCAGCGACCTTGGCGACCGGTTTACTATCATTGATGTATTTCCTGACCAGGGAACTCTGCGGTCTGATATCGAAACGCTGAGAAACACGATTTCCAACGATCTTGGGCAGATAAAATACGGTGCTGCCTATTACCCGTTTATCGAAACCTTTCAGTCGTATGCTGTTGATCCACAGCTTCCTGTTACCCATGTGGTAAATAAACAGGGTGCCACCGAACCGCTTACGGGTCCTTACACCTCACTTGCCTTATTGAAGGCCGGGAATCCGCAGGTTTATGCTCAGGTAGCCGCTGAATTGAAAAAATACACGGTGCACTTGCCTCCTTCGCCTTTTATTGCCGGGGTGTATGCCCGCGTTGACAATGAAAGAGGTGTGTGGAAGTCGCCGGCCAATGCCAGCCTTTCGGGTGTAAAGAGATTACTCAACCCAATAACAAACGACGACAATAACTTTATGAACGTTGATCCGGGCAGTGGAAAATCAGTCAACGCCATTCGGTTTTTTACCGGCAGAGGAATGCTGGTGTGGGGAGCGCGAACTCTTGCCGGCAACGATGCTGAGTGGAAGTATGTGAATGTGAGAAGGTTCTTCAATTTTGCCGAGGAATCCATCAAAAAGGGAACCGAGCGGTTTGTCTTCGAACCCAATGATGCCAACACCTGGGTAAAGGTGAAAGCCATGATTGAAAACTTCCTCACTAACCAATGGCGCGCCGGTGCGCTGGCTGGTGCAAAACCTGAAGATGCATTTTTCGTAAAAGTCGGCTTAGGTCAAACCATGACAGCTCAGGACATCCTCGATGGAAAACTGATCATCGAGATTGGCATGGCTGTGGTAAGGCCTGCAGAATTTATCATCCTCAGGTTTTCTCATAAAATGCAGCAATCCTGATGATTATCAATGATCTCAATTTGAAAACATTAAAATATTAATATCATGGCTCAATATCCATTACCAAAATTCCATTTCCAGGTTGAATGGGGTGGCTCAAAGATCGGGTTTTCGGAGGTAACCGGTCTTGGCGTTGAAACTGAAGTGATCGAATACCGCACCGGCGACATGAAGGATTATACCAGAGTGAAAATGCCGGGAATGCAGAAATACGGCAATATCACCCTGAAACGTGGTGTATTCCAGTCGGATAATGAGTTTTTTCAATGGTGGAATACCGTTAAACTCAACCAGATCGAGCGAAGGGATATAATTATTTCACTGCTTGACGCCGAGCATGAACCCCGCGTAATCTGGAAAGTCCGCAATGCCTGGCCGGTGAAAATCCAAAGCACCGACCTTAAAGCCGATGGCAACGAAGTAGCCATTGAAACCCTTGAAATAGCCCACGAAGGACTAACCATCCAGATGGACTAACCCGGCAAAATGCAATCCAATGACGCTTAATCAATATCCACCGGTAGCATTTCATTTTTCGGTCTCCTTCGGGGCAGATGGTGGCGAAACCTCCTTCATGGAGGTCTCAGGGATAGAATCAAGACTCGAAACCATCACCATCAGGGAGGGTGGCGAAAACCGTTTCCATCATACGCTTCCGGTGCGGGCAAAATACCCGAACCTGGTGCTGAAACGTGGTATGATAAAAGATTCAGCGGTAATCAGTTGGTGCAGGAAAGCGATAGAAAATCTTGATATTGAACCGATTACTCTTCAGGTCATTTTGCTTAATGAGGTGCACGAGCCCTTGGCTGGATTCAATTTCATTAACGCATACCCGGTGAAATGGAGCATTTCGGGCCTCGATGCCGGACGAAATGAAATAGTGGTTGAAACACTTGAACTGTCATATCAATATTTCAGGAGGATTTGATAATGCCGGTCGTTATTCGTGAATTGATAGTCAGGGGTCAGGTGGCGGGTGGGGATCAACCCGAAGATCAAAAACAGGTTGATCCGCAGCAGATCGAAGAACTGAAGAAGGAAATCGTGAAAGAGTGTTTGGACAAAATTTTAGTTGTTATCGAAAAGAAAAACGAGCGATAAATGCTGGATGTATTAGGAAAACTTAAAATCATTGCATTCAAAACGCCGAAATTCATGCTGGGTGGGCCACCGGTGGGAATCTACATCGCCATGTTCAACCCGGAAAATTTCAATGTGACCCAGCGCGTGAACTATGACCAGGTGCAGGCGCCCGGCCTTATTTCCACTGAACCGGTTTTCCGAAACATGCAGTCTCAGGTATTCAGGTTCGATTTTCTGGTGGATGGCACGGGTGCATCCGGCGAAAAAAGAGAGGTTTTCGCCGATATACTCTGGTTTAAGTATGTGGTTGGATACCTGGGCGATATTCACCGGCCGCATTACCTGATCATCAACTGGGGCACCTTCCTGGCGCGCTGTGTCATTTCGCACTTCGATATCAGATACGACCTCTTCAGGCAGGAAGGAATCCCTCTAAGGGCAACAATTTCAGCCACATTTATCGAACACATTGACAGCAGCCTTGAAAGCCGGCTTGCCAACCGCTCATCACCCGACCTTATGCATGTAAAAGTAGTGAAAGAAGGCGACACCCTCCCTCTGCTCACATTCGAGGTTTATGGCGATTCATCCTATTACACCGAAGTAGCCAGGATCAACAACCTCGACAGTTTCAGAGATCTGCCTGTCGGCAAAGAGATTTATTTTCCACCTTTAACCCATCAGGATTGATGTTTATCAGTCAGCCAGATATCACCCAAAATACTGACCTGGTGAATTTCACCGTAAAGGTGAATGGTCAGGAAGTGCAACGCGGATACCGGTTTCTAAGGGTCGAAGTATCACGCGGGGTAAACCGCATTCCGTCGGCAATACTGGTGATCAGTGATGGTGACCCGTCATCACAGACTTTCCCCGCAAGCAGCTCGGAGGTTTTTATCCCCGGAAACGAAATCGAAATAATGGCTGGTTATCACAGCGAACTCGAAAGAATTTTCAAAGGCATTATAATCAGTCATGGGATAAAAATTTCCAACATCCACGCATCACAATTGGTTGTTGAGTGCAGGGACGCTGCTTTCAGGCTGACAGTGGGGCGAAAAACAAGACTTTTTGACGATTCTGCTGATAGTGATGCCATTGCTTCAATCCTTACCGCTTGTAACCTGCAGAATGATGTGGCTGCAACCACCGATATCCATGAGAAAATAGTGCAGTACAACGCCACCGACTGGGATTTCATCAACATGAGGGCTGAAATGAACGGTATGTTTGTTTTTGCGAACGATGGAAGCGTTGAGGTAAAACGTTTTGAAACTTCGCTCGAGCCGGTAATACCCGTAGTTTTTGGCGCCAACATTATCGCTTTTGAGGCTGGAATTGATGCAAGAAACCAGTTTAACGGAGTGAAATCGCAGTCGTGGGACAGTGCGGGAATGCAGATTTTTGAGATGGACGGAACAGCAGAAGGCATTGCAACACCGGGAAACTTTACCCCCCGCCAATTGTCGCAGGTTTCTGGTCTGGATTTTCTCACACTCAGGCACTCAGGCCAGATTACCGAAAATGAATTGAAAGCCTGGTCGGATGCCATTCTTACCCGGAGCCTGCTGGCGATGAACACCGGAAAGATAACCATAAACGGCCATGCATCCCTTAAACCCGGCGATATGATATCCCTGAACGGACTTGGGAGCCGGTTCAATGGCAACGCACCGCTATCCGCCGTTCGCCATGTGATTGACGAAGGTACATGGTTTACACACCTGGTTTATGGAGTTAATTTTGAAACTTTTGCACAACGATTTAAGGAGAATCTCGCCGAAAATCCTGCTTCAGGGCTCGTTCCCCCCGTTTTTGGGTTGCAAACCGGCATCGTGATGAAACTTGAAAACGACCCAAAAAGCGAGTACCGGATCAAAGTCAAAATCCCGGCATTCAGCATGAGCGACGAGGGATTATGGGCCAGGTTGGCAACACCGGTTGCAGGCAATGGGTATGGATTCATCTTCAGGCCTGAAATCGGGTCGGAAGTAGTGGTAGGATTTATGAACGACGATCCCCGCAACCCCGTGGTGCTCGGCTCGATGCACAGCAGTTGGAGCCCGGCTTACGATGAGGCCACCGACGACAACTACATCAAAACACTCATAACAAGGGGTGGGGTAAAAATCCAGATTGACGACGACAGGAATATAGTGGAAGTGGCCACACCCAATGGAAATTCACTTAAAATGGATGAGAGTGCCGGAGAGGTAACACTTAACGACAACAATAACAACCAGATAAAATTTAGTGCTGACGGGATTTTTCTTGAAAGCGGAGGCAATATAAGCATAAAATCAGCTTCGGGCGACATAAGCATCGAAGCGATAAATCTCAACCTGAGCGCAACATCCAGCTTAAAGGCAGAGGGTTCGGCCGGCCTGGAAGCAACCAGCTCGGCAGTATTAAAAATTCAGGGTTCAATCGTACAAATTAATTAGAAATGCCAGCAGCAGCAAGATTTGGAGATATGCACACCTGCCCGATGCAAACACCTGCAGTGCCAACTGTTCCACATGTTGGCGGACCGATTACTGGACCAGGGTGCGCTACGGTGATTATCTGCGGAATGCCTGCCGCTGTTGCAGGTGATATGGCAGTTTGCTCCGGGCCGCCGGATTCGGTCATAATGGGTTCCACCACAGTGATGATCGGTGGAAAACCGGCTGCACGGCAAGGCGATCCCACTGCACACGGAGGAACAATTGTAGCTGGCTGTCCAACAGTAATTATCGGAGGTTAAAAGATGGATACGGACAAAAACATAGCGTTTCTGGGCACAGGCTGGTCATTTCCGCCTGCTTTTGATAGAGTAACCCGGAGTGTTGAAATGACCTCTGGCCGAGAAGATATCGAGCGAAGCCTCGAAATCCTCCTGAGTACCCGCCCCGGAGAGCGTATCATGGAACCAGGATATGGTTGCAACCTCGACCGGCTATTGTTCGAACCACTTGATGCTTCACTAACAACCTACATGGAAGAGACCGTCAAGACTGCCATTCTTTACTATGAACCCAGGATAACGGTTAACGCAATACGTATTTCAGCGGTTTCACCACACGACGGGCAGGTGCTGCTCAGCGTGGATTACACCATTCGCACCACCAATTCAAGGTATAATTATGTCTATCTGATCGAAAAAAAATAGATGGCCTGCATAAGCAACATAAAGCATATTCTGCAGCGTGACGGAACGAACCAGTCAGACCGGATTCCGCCAGCTTTATATCCTGACTATGTCAGACTGGACGAAAGATCTTATGAGCAGCTTTTGCAGCTCGTAAAGGATTTCAGTAAACAGGTTCAGTTTTACGACCGCGATAACAAAAAAGATGGCGACTGGAGCATGTTTTTTGATGATTTCAGCCGTACCGCTGAACCACACATCGCTCTCATGCTCACTTTCCTCAGACTGTTTGACGAAGCTCGCAGCCATTTGAACGAAATCACCCAGCGGCACCTTGATTTCTACTACCGCCGATTCCTTCAGATACAGCAGCAGACTGCAGTTCCAGACAAAGTACACCTGATTCCTGAGCTTGCCAAAAATATCCGTCAGCACAAAATCGAAAAGGGAACAGCATTTCTTGCAGGAAAAGATAAATCAGGTAAACAACTGATTTACATCGCAGAAAGAGAGATCGTACTTAACAGGAGTTCTGTTGAATTCCTGAAATCAATATACATTGACCGATCGCGGCAATACGCAGTTTACTCGGCCGAAGTTGTCAATTCAGCCGATGGTGATGGAAAAGCACAGGATTCCAGCAACACTGGTTGGGCAGCATTCGGTGCGCCTCAGGCAGGATTGGTGCTGGAGGAAAGGACAATGAAAAATGCCAGGATTGGTTTTGCCATTGCCTCACCTTTGTTAAAACTTGGCGAAGGTGAGCGAAGCATAACCGTTTCAGTTCATCTTAATGAGCTGTCCAAAAGCTCCGGCTTAACGCTTGCCGGCCTGCTCAACCGAAGTTTTGGCAGTGCATTATTAGCCTCCATTACCGGTGAAAAAGGCTGGATTGAAGAGTTGCCGGTTTTCATTGAATGGAATGCCGCTGAATTTACCCTCAGCCTTACCATTCAACTCACTTCCGGCCAGCCGGCAGTTGTTCCTTTTAACCCAAAAATACATGATGGTGCGTTCCAATCAGGTCATCCGGTGTTGAAGCTTACGGCAAACGGCAGCCTGGCCAGCCACCCTTACTCATGGTTGCGCTCACTCCGGTTTAGCATGATTACCCTTAAAGCAGACGTAACAGGGTTAAAAAACCTGTCTCTCCAAAACGATTTCGGGCAACTGGACAGCACAAAACCTTTCCATCCTTTTGGACCTGCCCCTGTTAAGGGTTCGTCCTTTTTTCTCGGTAGCAGCGAAGTCTTTACAAAAAACCTCAAAGCATTGAAAATCAGGTTTAAATGGAAGGATTTGCCGGAAGGGTTAAGAGGCTTTGAATCGCATTACCGCCATTACAATGGGAATTACAACAATGATGGTTTCACTGTGAAATATGCGGTTTTGAAAGAGTCAAAGTGGAAAAGCGAAAATCCCGGAATTTCACATAGCCTTTTCAATCACATTAAACCAGCAAAACACAGGCTGCGGAAAGTTTACCTGCGTGATACCGAGGTTGCCCACGAACTTCAGCTTCACGATCTGGGAATTGAGCAAAGCGGGTTACCGCTCACTTCATCAAAGCTGGATCATGCAACAAAATGTGGCTTCCTGAAAATGACCATGGATAACCAGACTTTTGGCCATAAGGAATTTCCGGAAGTATATGCCAGGCAGTCGGTTGAGGTCAGCAGCGAAATTATCAAAAATGGTTCTTCCACCAAATCTTTGCCCAGGCCACCCTACACACCTCTTATGGATTACATCTGCCTCGACTACATCTGCGATTCCATTCTGGATGTAACCGGAAATCAATCCTCCGCCGGAAATTCCTTTTATCATCTTATGCCTTTTGGCCAATCTGAATGGAAAACCGGTGAGCAACCGGGAGCAATGAACCTTCTTCCGGCCTTTGATGCGCAGGGTTTGTTTTTTATTGGCCTAAAAGATGCCGAGCCGCCGCAAAATATCGCTGTGCTGCTTCAGATTTCGGAAGATAGCGCTGATCCTGATTATATTGAACCGAATAATCACATCCGCTGGAGCTACCTTACCAGCAAAGGCTGGGAACCATTTGACGATGCTGATATTGTCTCTGACTCGACCATGGGATTTCTTAAAACCGGCGTTATCATCTTCAACCTGCCAGAAGATGCCGTAGATAATAACCCTTCGATGCCTACCGGTGTGCACTGGATATGTGCGGGTTGCGACACGGATGTCAGGGGAATCAACCGCCTGATTGCAGTCCACACACAGGCTGTAACTGCTGTATTCAGCGACAACAACAACGATCCTGCACATTACGACGAGCCTTTGAAGGCCGGCACCATCTCAAAACTACTTCAACAGGAGGCTGCCGTGAAAAAGGTAAAACAGCCATTTTCATCCTTTGGCGGGCAACCACCAGAGGCAGGCAGCGATTTCCCGGTTCACTATTATGCGAGGGTAAGTGAGAGATTGCGCCATAAAAACAGGGCTGTCACCATCTGGGACGTTGAGCGCATGATCCTTAACCAGTTTCAGGAGATTTATAAGGTCAAAGCCCTCAATCATTCGAGCGACCGGACGGATACTGCCCCCGGAAATATTACCATCATTGTCGTCGAAAAGATTCGTAATAAAAATGCGGTCAATCCTTTGCAGCCAAAAGCAAGCCAGGTAGTGCTCGAAGAAATCAGGAAATTTATAAGCCGCTATGTGTCTCCGTTTACCTCGGTGTATGTGCAGAATCCGATCTATGAAGAGATACATGTAAGTTTCAAAGTGGCCTTCAAACCCGGTTTTGATCCTGGTTATTACAAATCCATGCTCAACGAAGAAATCAGGCAGTTTCTCTCGCCATGGGCATTCCAGGAAGGGCGCGACATCCTGTTTGGTAATGTCATTTACAAATCGTCCATTTTTTATTTTGTCGAAAAGCGCGTGTATGTTGATTACATCATGGATTTTAGCATGGCGCACATCAAGCCTGACTGGGGCATCGGCTGCATGGAAATCCTGGATGACTTCTACGTTGGCGCCGGCGAAACCCTGCTTGACGTGGACAAGGCTGCACCCGGAACATCGAGATCAATACTGGTTTCGGCGCCCGAGCACGACATAGGCATCATCAGCAATACCCGGTTTTCTTTTTAATTTAATTTGATGAAAATTAAACAGTTAGCGTTATGAGCGAAAATACTAGAAGAAATTTAAAAACCTACTTCGAGAATGGCGACCGGCCAACCGAAGAGCATTTCAGGCAACTGATTGATTCGTTTATCAATAAACTGGATGATGAGATTTTCATCGTAAAACCGCCGGGAACGGTTCAGAAACGCATGGGAATAGGTGAGGAAACCCCTCAGGCCAGACTTGATGTGAAAGGTGGAGTAAAAATCGGACAGTCAAACGACCAGTTTCCAGGTGTAATTCGTTGGACAGGAACTGATTTTGAAGGCTTCGACGGTAAGACATGGCAATCGTTGACAAAAGATTCTGCTGCAACACGTGAGATTTTTATTCCCTCATTACGGATCGAATGTACTGCTGACCAGCTATTTGTGTTTTGGGAAGATTGCGTGGACAGGAGGTTTCTGGACTATAGTCCGCAGATTTGGCTGTATCGTTATAAAAGCAGAATTAAACAATCGTACAAAAACAAATCCAAACGCACACGGATCAGAGCCAAGAGATGGGCACATACTGCCAACCTCGATTCCAAATCGCATAGCAGTCCGAAAAGGACCGAATTTGTGCTGAACCGGCAGCCAGGGAAAAAACAACTTATTGACATGGAGCCTGTTAAATGGTTTAAACCCATCCCAAACAATGCCACTGAAAAGTTCTTGATTCCAAAGGGACAGGGAGTAAACCCCGTTCCTGTAAGAACCTATTTCAACAGGCGCTTCGAATATTTCAGACTACGCATAGTGCTGAATGTCAATGGAAAGAAAATATTTGGTCCATTCTCCGAGACATTCTCGCTGGGTTATCGCCGGCGGTATTTTGCCAATGCTAAAGAAAAACGTTACAAACCTGTTTTCGAACTGGTGCAGCCCGGAAGCGGAATGAACCGGAGGGGCTGAACTATGGATGTAGATAATTGAACAAAAAAGGATAATCAATTGAAAATAAGGATTTTAAAAGCAACAAAATAATTGTTAAACAGGATTTGAAAGATAACAAATAGTTCTTTGAATAAAAGAAAGGGGAGACCGGATACGGACGCCGCGGACAAAGGTTGAGTCTAAAATGCTGGCAGAATACCGATGGCCGACTTCGGAAGGTTCATACGGATTACTGCGGATCATTTTTTGCGAAATGGCACTGAAAAAAGGCATCCTTTGGAATTTAGAAGTAAAAGGTTGTTGTGATAAGTAACGGTGAACACAAAGCAGCTCAGATTTCTGACTTGTTAGTGATTTTTCTGTGATACAGTGCATTGCAATAAGGCATCCTGGTCTTTTCCAAGGTCGAACCCCGTAAGGGTTGCCGTGCGGATTAAGGATGGGTCGAGACCAGTCCTGAAATGACGGCAGGCTGCGGGGTTTAAATCCATCGCAGGATGGAGCCTGGGGAAGCAGGGTTGAGTCGGGGTTTTATGCTTAAGGTAGAAAGAGCAAGGCGACAAAAGAAGTGACAGCGCGCACCGGTTCATTCGGTTTGTCAGTCATCTGCTACTGTTGTCCGGTTCGGTTTCGATCAACTGATGACGTCAGGTTTTAACTGCTAAGAGCTTTTCAACGGCGTAAGTAATTGAAATAGGGCATCCTTCGCGTGATTCGGACGATTCGGCTCCCCTTTCTTTTGTTTTCAGAAAATTTTTCCAATTAAAAACTATCATGACACGATAAGATGTTGACCGAGCCATACATAAACAGGCAGAAGAAATTAAGAAAGTCTCTCGATTATAAGCAGTTAAGAGAAGAGGGGCTAAAACACCTCCAGCAACTGGCCGGCGAAATATGGACCGACTACAACGCCCATGATCCCGGGGTTACGCTACTCGAACTGCTGTGCTACGCCATAACCGACCTTAGCTACCGCTGCGATTTCAGTATCAGCGACCTGATTGCTAGCCATCCTGAAAACAAGGCCGGCAGCAATAAGCACCTCTTCGAAGCCCACGAAATCTTACCCAATGATCCTTTTACCATTCTCGATTTCAGGAAAATACTCATTGATCTTCCCTTTGTTCGAAATGCCTGGCTGGAACCAGCCGAAAAATCCAACCCGGAAATTTTTTATGATGAGGTTGATAAAGCGCTGACATACAGCTCTAAAAACATAAATGGCGGGCAAAACAAAGAAATCTGGATCAAAGGCCTTTACAATGTCTGGCTCGAACTTTCTGAGGATAACCAACTGGGAAACCTCAACTCAGATGCCCTCCGGGTCTCTTTTCCTCTCAGCTACCAGCATGCTAAACATAGTTTTAATGCTACCATTTGGTTCCCTGATTATTATGAATTTCCAGCAATTCTGAAGAAAAAGCTGGAAATCAATAAGATATATGCGACTTTTACTCCTAACCCTGATCCCTGGTACGACTTTACGGTAAAAGTGAAAATTCTGCTTGCCGACAATACTGAAACACGGTTCACTTTCATGGTTTCGATGGACCCGGAGGATAAAAACTGGAAATCCCATGTACCCATGGTGAAAAGAGTTTTGGGAAACCGGATAAGAGACATTGGAAATGAAGGAATTATATCTATTTTTAACCGGAAACAGATCCAAATTGGCAATTATTTGAATGAAGTTGCCGGAAAATTGAACGCTCACCGAAATTTGTGCGAGGACTTTTTGTCCATCAATCTGGTGAGACCCCAGGAAATTGGATTGAACGCCCAATTCGGGCTTAGCCTTGATGCCGATCCGCATCTCGTACTTGCCAGGGCCTTTTTTGACCTGCATCAGTTTGTCAATCCTACAATAAAATTTTACTCGCTCAAGGAAATGCTCGATCAAAATATTTCACCTGAAATGATATATGACGGGCCACTTCTCAGCAACGGTTTCATTAAAGATGAAAACCTGCTGCCGTTCCGGCATGAGAAAACCATATTCGTCTCCGATGTTCTCAATCTGATAATGAGCAGCAGTCCGGGCAAGATTAAATACATCACCGATCTAAGGCTCACCAATTGGATCGAAAATATTCAGCTGAGCCAGCCCAACAGCAACAGCATTGGCCTGCATCGCTCCGATATTTATAAACCGGTTGCAGGAATCAGGAAATCCGCGATCATCTGCAAAAAAGGAAATATCCAGCAAACCGTGGACTGGAACCAGGTGGAAGCGCTGTTCGAAAAAATGCTCAGGGATATACAGCCTGACAAATCCGGGCAAATGTATAACAGACTGGACGTTCCGGCCGGTAGAGACCGCAAAACCGGCCATTATGCATCTGTTCAGAATGACCTGCCACCCACTTACGGTACCTCCTGGCAAGGTCTGCAGGAGGACGCCTCTGCCGACAGGAAAGCCCATGCAATGCAGCTAAAGGGTTACCTGCTTTTTTACGACCAACTTCTCGCCAACTTTCTGGCGCAGCTGGCCAATGTCAAAAATCTTCTTTCGATGGACAGCGAAGTATCGGCAACCTATTTTTACCAGACGGCTTACATGGTTCCCGGTGCAATAAACCTAATCAGGGATTTTATTGGAAATCAGGAAGATGAATTAACCCACATGGAACTCGAGGAGGCCTGGTCGCTCTTTGTTAGTGATCCGGAAAATCAATATATAACTAAACTTTCGCACTCTGCTGAAGATCAGAAAACATTTCTCGATCGCCGAAACCGGTTCCTCGACCACCTGATAGCAAGGTTTAACGAGCAGTTTACCGATTATTCGCTGTTGATGTATGCCCGCAATAACCAACAGGTTCCGGAGCACCTTACTTTGGACAAAGCGTTATTTCTGCAGAATTATCCAGTGCTTAGCGGCCAGAGGGCCAGAGGATTTGCAGCCAGACATACAGCCGAAGTGTGGGACACAGCCAACGTCACAGGACTGGAACGCAGGTTGGCTTATTTGCTGGGAATCAGGGATTACCGCAGGCGTTTTCTTACTTCAGGTCCGTTCGGTAACATCCAGTTCTACCAGGAGAAAGACCTGGATGTGATAGATGAATACCGCTTTCGGGTATTATCGCCCGACAATCGCATTCTGTTGAGCAGCCATAAGCATTACCACGTGATCAACGCCGGCTACGATGTGGTTTACAGAATGCTCGACTTTGGCCAGGATGCCGGCAATTACAAAATTTCCAAATCCGGCAACGGCCGTTTTTACTTCAATCTTTATGATGATAAACATTTGGTGCTGGCCCGCCGCATCCAGCTTTTCGATACGGCTGAAGAAGCTCAGGAGGCAATAGATGAGGTAGCACTCTTCATTTGCAACCATTTCGTGGGTTTAAACCAACCCCCGGAGGAGGGGCTTTTTGTAGTCGAAAACATCCTTCTACGGCCAAGATTCCATGGAAAATATGCAGGAAATTTAGTCAGCGATTCAATCCTGCCACGCTATCGCAACGACTATGGACAGATAACGCAGGAGGGAAAAGATCCGTTTTCTTTTAGGATCACGGTAGTTTTGCCGGCACAGGCAGAGAAATTCATGGACAAAAATTTCAGAGACCTCGCCGAAACCACCATCCGGCTTGAAACTCCCGCTCATATTATGCCACACATCCATTTCCTGAACAACCTTCAGCTTAGCCGTTTTGAGCATGCCTACAAGAATTGGCTCGAAATCAACAGACTGCCTTTCCCTGAAGAGGAAACTGAAAAAGCAGAACACATCAGGCGCCTAAACGCTGCATTGTTTGAGTTGGAAGGTGCAATGATTTTTATACCAGAAGAGCCTGATCTTTAATTATTTGTGCCATGAGCCAGGCCTTACACCACATCGGCAGGATGGTAGTTGATCTTGAACTGGATTCGGCATCCACGGGCGAGAAGTTGCAACATGTATATCCAGATGTCTTTGGAAGAGATTTCGAAAGCGGGCTTGGGAATGTTTGCGATCACATTGCCAGTGGGGACGAATGGATCGTGATTGACAAACTGGAACTTGATCTGGGAACAATCAGGCTGGAAAATCTTCAAAAATCTATAGAAGGCAGCTTGCTTCAGGCACTTTTGACCCAAAAATATCAGTTGCAGAACTATTTATCCGGGAAGCATAATTTCAGCATTGCAAGTTCAACGCTCTGGACTGAAGTTCTGATCCTCTATCTGCAAAGCGGCAATTTTCCATGGTGGCTTGGAGATGTAACCTGTGCTGAGCTGGAATCCAAACTGCCTGCCGAATTCAGAATGTGGCAACCGGCAATGCTATCCCGTCTAATCAACAGCTTAAATCGCCCGAAAGATTGGCGCAGATTCAACTACCAGTTTTCACTGGACTTTCGTAAACAGTTGATGGTGAATCTGTTT
Organism: Bacteroidales bacterium; assembly: GCA_036794825.1. GTDB lineage: Bacteria > Bacteroidota > Bacteroidia > Bacteroidales > 4484-276 > RZYY01. The sequence goes on from DAIRGA010000032.1 coordinate 40,425, forward strand.
CCCGAAGTTTCATATTTTCTTTTTAATACAGCCGATGTTTTCGTTGGATATCTCTCCGGAATCAGTCTGAGGGTTGCACTCACCGATGAAATTTGGCAAAAGATTTTCCTGCTGATTTTGAGTAACAGCGAAAAGGATAAGCCTTCAACTGAAATCATGCTGAAGGCTGAGATTTTCCGGTACGCATGTTTGCAAAACGGCCTTGAACCAAAGGAAGCAGCCGGTGTGTTGCCTCAAAAACTCAAGAAGCGGATTTGGCAGCAATTTTCATCCGGATTAATGGTAAAACAAGCTGAGAAAAAGGATCAGTCCATTGAAGACCAACAGGTTGAATTCTACAGGTCAGACGAGTATAACATTCCGAACAGTGGACTTGTAATTCTCTGGCCATACCTTCCAGAGCTTTTCAGCAATCTGAATCTGTTGCAGCAAAACGATTTCATTGATGAGGAGCTCCGCAGACGGGCAGTGTTCCTGCTGCAATATCTCGCAACAGGAGTAGCCGGTGGGTACGAAAACGATTTGATTCTCAACAAGATATTATGTGGTTGTCCGATTGATGAGCCGGTTGGAAGGTTGATTGAACTGTCTGAAAAAGAAGCCATCATCCTGGATGAATTTCTTGAAATACTAATCAAAAACTGGACGGCATTGAAGAAAACATCAAACGAAAGCATTCGGGAGACATTCATTTTACGTACCGGATTTTTAAAAACCACAAACAACAGTCTTAACCTTAAGGTAGAAAGAAAAGGCGTTGATATTCTGCGGGATATGTTGCCCTGGAATATTTCTGTAATCAAATTACCCTGGATGAACGAAATACTTTTTGTAGAATGGTGAACGAGCAGATCAAAGTAAATGCAGTAGAACTGGACCGCGAACTGGCCTGGCTTTATACATTGATTGACAATCGGATACGAATCCTGTCAGGTAAAAAAAGTGAGTCGCCGGATTATCCATCACCGCCCGACCTGATAGGTTCAACTTCGCTTTACGGGCAGTTTGTAAATCACTACGAAATGACGCCTGAGGAGAGGATACTACTTATACTCGCCCTGGCGCCGCACCTACGGCCTTCGTCGCTGGATGCCTTCTGGACGATAAACCCTGCTACAGGCAGAGGATTTGCCGAGTTTGGCGGGCTAAAAGGCCAGCAGCACGGAGGATTCCTTCCAACGGGTGAAACAGTGTTTTTTCTCATTGCCGGAAATAACCTGGAAAAGCGATTCAGACTTTACCCACTTTTTAGCGCAGATCATTTTTTTGCCCGGCACCAGATTCTTGGTCTGGAACCTGCGCCGGCTGGTGAACCATTCCTTTGCGGCGCACTGACCATTTCGCGAGATGTTGCTGATCTGCTTACCCTTGGAACAATGCACAAACCCCATTTACGTATTGATTTTCCTGCAAAACGACTCTCTACTGAGCTCCAATGGAGTGATCTTGTTCTGAATCCCCGCACTGCTGAGCAGCTTGACGAGATCCGGGGGTGGATGGAACATGGCAAAACTTTGCTCTATGAATGGGGATTTGCCAGGAAATTCAGAAAAGGATACCGATGCCTCTTTTATGGTACTCCCGGTACCGGTAAATCGCTGGCAGCCAGTTTGCTGGGAAAGACCACCGGGCGGGATGTTTACCGCATTGATCTCTCGCTGGTCATTTCAAAGTACATCGGCGAAACCGAAAAAAATCTTTCAAGAATCTTTAACCAGGCTGAAAATAAGAACTGGATACTGTTCTTCGATGAAGCGGATGCACTTTTCGGAAAACGCACCCGCGTGGCCGATGCCCACGATCGTTATGCCAACCAGGAAGTTTCTTATCTATTGCAGCGCATCGAGGATCACGATGGCGTTGTAATTCTCGCATCAAACAAGAAAGAAAACATGGACGACGCATTCACGCGCAGATTCGAGTCTATCATCCAATTCCCGATGCCCGATTCCAGCGAAAGACTCGCCATTTGGCAAAATGGATTTTCCGGAAAATCTTTTCTTGACAAAGAGGTAAACCTGAAAAAAATTGCTTTGGACTACGAAATTTCCGGCGGCGCCATCATGAACGTCATTAGGTTTGCTTCCCTGCTTGCCCTGCGGAAATCTACCAACATCATAACACTTCAGACAATACAGCAGGGAATTCGCAAAGAACTTGAAAAAGAGGGACGAACCATCTAAAAATGAGACCAATGAAAACCAAAACAAACCACTCAGAAAATAAGGAAAATGCCGTTACCCGCGCTGCTGCTGACCGGCCTGAAACCATCCGGTTAGCTTCACAGGTGATGCCACGGCTCGAAGTGAGTAACCCTGAAAGCCCACTTGAGGTTGAAGCTGAACAAACCGCCGACAAGGTGATGAGCGCTGCGACCGGGATACATGGGTTGAGAAATGTTGCAGGAGCTACAAACAACCAAAGCAACGGTAATATCATGAATGCTGCTTTTGCAGAACAGAAGTTGAATGCAACCCCGGTACTCCCCGCGCCCTGGCAGGAAATCATGCTGAGAAATTCCACTGATACAGGGCATCAATTGCCCGCACAGGTGAGGCCATTTATGGAGAAGCGCTTTGGTGTTGATTTCCCACAGGTTAGGATTCATACCGGAAGTCAGGCCGATTTGCTCAACCGTTCACTTAAGGCAAAAGCCTTTACAAAGGGCAGTGATATCTATTTCCGCAGTGATTTTGATGTGGATTCTTTCGCCGGAAAACATCTGCTTGCTCATGAACTTACGCATGTGCTGCAGCAGGCTGCTTCACCCTCTCAGGCCAAGGAAGGAAAGAGGGGTGATGACAAGAGCCTGCCAGACTTTAGGCAAGCTGGCAGTAACCTTGTTCATAGGTCGCAGGATGTTGATAAACGGAGAGGGTCGAGGATTGATGTGGCTGCTTCAGTGCAGGCATTCAGGGCAACTTATCCGGATGAGGGTGGCGGTTTGCTGACACAGGCTTTGCTTCGTCAGCTGCAAAGAGCGCAAACAGCGGCTGAAGCAACCAATGTCGTGGGTAGCGGGAGCAGAAGGTTTGGATCAGTAGCCGGCAGCGCAGAAGAAAGAGCCGGCGTATCGCTTGGCCAGACAGCATCACCACCGGAGCAATCCACATCCGGTAGAGTTGCGGTAGTAGTTGGCAACGGCAACTATGACCCTAATGCTACCATGGGGAATACGGTTCTGAATAACAGGCCGTTAACCACCACAATACCCGATGCCGAAGCAGTAGCAGACAGAATGAGAGCGTTGAATTACACGGTCACACTTTTAACCGACCAGAGCGCCACACAGATCAACCAGGCGCTGACAAACCAGCTCAATCAAATGCAGCAGGGAAGCGAGCTTTTTTTCTTTTTTAGCGGACATGGCTCAATGGAAGGATTACTTGGTGTTGATGGTTCGGTTTTCACCCCGGCACAAATGGTAGCCATTAGAGATACTGCGAGGAGCAATATGATCAATCTGGTCATCAACACCGATGCATGCCATTCCGGAATCTTTGCTGATGCCATCAGAGGCGCTGAATTATCGGATACTTTGCGGGCTGCCCAAAGCCAGTCAGCACCATCAGCCACCCTGGTTGACTTGCTGCAGACTGCCGTTCAGGTGCAATCGGCTAAAAATGATTTCAACACAGCGATCTGGAGGTGGTGGACGCAACGATATGAAATCGAAAACAGAATGGCCACAACCACCGGACAAACCGTAATAACGGAGTGGGAAAATCACTACAATCAGGGGCGCGACATCTGGAACAATTTTGTAACCGCCTGTAATCCGCTGCTGGTTACCCTCCAGTCAAATGCCTCAGCTGCAGGATTAACCATCGAGCTGCCTGCCCTGGCAGCCATCACCGGAAACCTCAATTCCGACAAAGAAGCGCTTATTCAGGCAGGGCTTGACGATGTGGACACGGTGCTCAACCGCGTGATGACCTGGTCTGATAGCCGTTTACCCTGAGTCATAATCGAAATAGCCATGGACAAATAAGTTGTTGGTGAATATATACTGAATTAAATTCTTTCTTCGATAATAAATTTTTAAATCATGAAAACCAAGCTGAAAGTACTCTGGAAAAGACTCTCCACCAAGGAGTATAACGTTCGTTATTCGAGACTGGCCGGCGAGATTGAGTGCTATAAACCGGTGCTCGAAAACCGTATTGCCATAAGCTACTCGCAGGAGGCCGAGTGGGCAAAACAGGCCAAAGTCCTGATTGCGAGATCGGAAAGGTTTCTTAGCGAATTCAAGATTGATGAGGCCTGGAAAGCCTTCCACACGGCGAAGCGGCTGGAGATCATGGCCATGACCGACGAGGAACGCCTGACCCTGGCAGATGAGCTCAGGATGGAGGTGGCCAAACTCAATGTGTGGCGCAAGGAGGCTGTTCTTGAGATCATCGGCCGAAACCGCGCTGAATTCCCCAGGCCACCGGCGGCAATGGCTCTGATGCGCGCAGTAGAACTCAAGGACGAGCACTACAACAACCAATATTACAAAAACCAGCTCTCACAAAATCTCTTTTCGCTGCTTTTCGGTCTTATATTGATCTGGATCGCGCTGATTTTTATATTCTTATACTTCCTTATGACTAAATATGAGGTTGATCTCAGCAAGTCGCTCAACAACTGGGAATACTTTGTGGGAGTTTTGCTTTTTGGCTTCCTGGGCGCCACCACCAGCGCTATCCTTTTCACACGCTATCTTTCCCGATATTCAAGGATCACCGAAATCGGCAGCAGCCGTGTGATTACCCTGAGCAAAATATTTGTCGGAGCGGCTTTCTCCGTTTTCATTTTCATGGTTCTCAAATCATCCATCGCCGAAAACATTCAGATTTTTGCCTTCAAAATCAATGAACCGCTCGACTACTTTGTGGTTGCCTTTGTTTCAGGATTCTCCGAACGCCTGGCCCAAAAAGCCATCGAAAGCATAGTGGGAAAGGAAAAAGACGAGGAAAAGCCCGCAGCAACTGCTGAGAAACATGAAAGTTGATCAGGGAGTAATGTTACGGATAGGATAATTGTAAATAGGCTTGTGTGAAGTATTTTTCTCTTGCAAATTAAAACAGTAGAAAAACAACTCGTGAAAAAAGCAACAAACCCATAAATGGAACAAAGCATTTCGATCAGCTATCTGAGTGCTGGATTGTACCTGGTTGAAGTATCCAATCAGGATAAAACGGTGACGCGACGATTGATAAAGCATTAATAACATTATAGTTACAAGTCCTGAAACCCGCCGGTTAAATGATCGTGCGGGTTTTTGTTATGAACTTCGATAGTATCCTGTATCAGCGGTAAACGGGCGCTTATCTCCGGAATTCTGTAAAATTCTTAGGTCTATTTTCGATTCAAATTGTGAGGTACTTACAAGAGAGAAAATGTATATCTTTGCAACATACAATTAAACTATGGGGTTGTTCAATTCATGCACGGGCTTTCATTGGGATCAGGGTAATATTGATAAGAACTGGTTGAAGCATCAGGTCAGTAATAATGAGTGTGAACAAATCTTTTTCAATGATCCGCTGCTGGTTTCTGACGACAGAAATCATTCAACCGATGAGAAAAGATGGTATGCCCTGGGAAAAACCGATTTGAACCGCAGTCTGTTTGTCGTTTTTACTATTCGTGATGGCCTGATACGTATCATATCAGCCAGAGATATGCACTTAAAAGAAAGGAAAATTTACTATGGAACAACATAAATCAATTCCTCAGTTCGAGAGTGAGGATCAGGAAAGAGCGTTTTGGGCTGAAAAGGATTCTGTGGAATACATTGATTGGTCAAAAGCTGAGAAGACTATTTTCCCAAATCTGAAGCCCACATCCAAAACCATATCGTTGCGTTTACCGGGATTTATTATTGACGAGCTGAAGGTGATTGCTCATAAGCGGGATATTCCTTATCAATCATTGATTAAAATATTTCTCAAGGAGAAAATTGATCAGGAATTCAGCAGGCTTCCCTGAAAGTGGGAAAAAGTAGATTCATCAACAGGCAAGTACGCTAAATCATTGATGGTCAGGCAGGTTTATTTGAAATACCGGTAGTATCACTCAAAGGGATAAAGTTGCTTAGTTTTGATCAACTACATCTGCACAACCCTTCAAATCTTTTCACGACTCATCACCCATTCGCAATCAGCACGATAGCTACGATGGCGAGGCCGAGGCCGATGAGTTTGTGGGTGGTGGGTTTTTCGTGGAAAAAGAGAAAGCCGGCCAGTGATGAGAGGGCTACTACTCCTACGTTGTAAACGGGAACAAAAAAGGAAACCTGGAAGAGGTCAAGGCCTTTGAGGAAGTAAAGCGTTGAGAACCAGTTGAGCAGGCCAAGAATGATGCCTGCCAGGATATTTCGGAGGGCAAATTTCTCCTTTTTATGAGCAGCAAACATCACTACGCTTCCCAGTATCAGCGCAACGCCGAATGCTGTAGCGAGAAAGACCACAAAATCGCCGTTGATAAAATAATGCTCGGCCACTTTCATCATCGAATCGTTAATGCCGACAGCAAAAAAAAGCATGACAGGCAAAAACGCATGCTTCGTGTTGACCAGCAATGTTTTACCCTTTTTCGAGGTGAAATAAAAGGCGATCATTGCCACAACTATTCCGGTTATTTTGGCCCACCCTGCAGTATCATTAAAAATCAGGAAACCAAGTGTTATCGGGATTATAACCGACATGCGGCTTGAAATTGCGGTAACCGACACCCCGCTATGTCTTGCTGATAGCGCAAACAGATTGAATGACACGATGAGCGTAACGCCGATTACCAGTGCTGATAAAAACCAGGTCTGTGACGGAATCGCAGAGAAGCTGAAGTTACCTGCCTGGCTCAGATAACCAAAAGCCGCTGCAACAAAGTAGTTGACCGTGATGGCTTGCAGAATACTGACCTTGAAGCGCTCAAACAAACGAAAAGTAACAATGATGAGCGTTGAGGTGAGTATGGCAAGAACGAGGTAAATCATCGGTTACTCCTGGTTGGTGGTTGAAAACGGCTAAATTCCTGCGGTGTTCAGGTTGCCAAGGCTGATGGTGAAGACTTTGGATTGGTTGATGTCGTCGTCGTTCACAAGTTTGATGGCGACCTGCAGGTGGAGCAGGTAGATATTCAATTCGGTGGACTTAGACTGGATTTTTCCGATTTTCAGGATGTCGGAATTGATGATTCCGTAAGTTCTTTTTTCGATGATGCCGAAAATCTCGTCCGGGTAGTCTTCGAGGATGTTCTGGTCGTAATCGTCCAGAAAATCGTGAATGTTGGAAATCTCCGACATGGTAATCACCTGCAGGTTTTCGAGCCCGCCAATATTCACCAGGAACCATTTGTGCACATTTTGCTCGATCAGGCAGCGGTTCAGGTTGTCGCGCTGCAAAATTCTCGCATTGTTGATGATGGTCCGTCCGAAATAGTTTTTGTGGAATTTGTAAATCTTATCGTAAGTGATGGCATACCTCAGGTTGATGCTGCCGATGATGCTCCTGAGTTTGGGGTAAAAGTGGAAAGCATTGAAAACCCTGACTACTGTGGCAATGTTGATGGCAAAAAGCAGAGAATGTAAAGGGGTGTCGAAAATGAAGAAACCACCGTCGCCAGTGCTGATGAAGTGGTCGAGGATACGTTGGCGGTCGTATTTTTGGAAAATATATTTATGATGGACAAAGCATTGATCTATAGCCGTTTCCATAATACGGCGCATCAGAAACGGCAGCAGCGCCTGCTCCAGAACACCATAACCGCTGCTGTACTGGTAAATATCAATACCTAAAACTGATTTGTCGGGAATATTATCGTAACTGATGTAGCTTTTCAGTTCATCAAACAGGTCTTCATCATCGGGAATCACGTTGGTCTTACGAAAAATAACCCGGTGGTCTTTTTCGTGCATGATCCTGCTAAGTTTTTCGAAATCAAGTTCTTTAATCGGAATGCTCATACATTGGTCCGTTTAAAATAGTGGGGGCAAAAGTATCAAAATTCCGCGATTGGAAAAATGAGGGGGAATGGGGAAGTGGGCTATAGGGGTAATGGTGTGATGGGGAAATGGGTTGGGTGGGTTGAAGGGTTTAAAGATTGTCCGAAGGGTTTAAATGTTGTCCGAAGGACTCCTTTGGAGAGGAGTTGAAGGGTTTAGAGCTTTAAAAGTTGATGCGTTGAGGGAAACCGATCAACGGTGGCTGAGACTTCGGCGTGAGCGCTCAGTCGAACGCTTGTCGTTTCACGGTGGCTGAGCTTGTCGAAGCCACCGGGAATGCCTTTGTCTCAGCCCTAAGACAGAAATCAATCTTAAGAAGGGCTTTTCTCTCTCAAATGAAATTAATTTACAAAATCAACTACTACCCTTGTTGCCCCTGTTACTATTTCCTGACCATTTCCTGGATGAGCGTGATTTGCGGCGTTCCGGATTCCGGTCGGATTCTTTGCCTGGCGATGATTTTGAGAGTTCATCGGGTAGGGGCAGTTTTTTGATTTCGTTGCCGATGAGCTTTTCGATTCTTTTAAAATTCATGGTTTCGCGGTGATTCACGAATGTGAGTGCCACGCCGGTTTTTTCGGCTCTTGCCGTTCTGCCCACCCTGTGCACATAGTCCTCGGCATCCTGCGGCACATTATAATTGATTACCAGGCTTATGTTTTCGATATCAATCCCACGCGACACAATGTCGGTAGCAACGAGGATCTGTATTTCACGGTTTCTGAAAAGCCTCAGCACCTCTTTACGCTCGTTTTGTTCCAGGTCAGAGTGAATAGCCTTGGCGTTGAATTTCATATTGATAAGCTCCTTTTCCAGCTCTTTCACGCCCGATTTTGTCGAAGAAAAAATCAGGATGGATGGAAGATCTTTTCCCCGGATCAACTGCTTGAGCAGCGCTGTTTTTCGGTCGTCGCTGACCAGGTATGCCGCCTGAAGGACGTTTTCGGGTGGTTTAGCCAGCGCCATGGTGATCTCTTTGGGATGGTACATGATCTTTTTTGCGAGCGACCGGATTTCGTTGGGCATAGTGGCCGAAAACATCAGGGTATGTCGCTTTTTTGGCAGAAAGCTTACAATCTTCTGTATATCGGGTAGAAAACCCATGTCGAGCATCCGGTCGGCTTCGTCGAGGATGAGGTATTCGAGGTGTTTCAAATCCACATACCCCAGGTTGAGATGCGAAATGAGTCTCCCAGGTGTGGCCACAATTATGCCGGTTCCGGTTCTGATGGCTTTACGTTCGAGTTCGAAATCGGTGCCGCTGCCTCCTCCGTAAACTGCGATGGAACTCACCCCGGCGAAATAGGAAAATCCTTCGAGCTGCTGGTCAATCTGCATCGCCAACTCACGTGTTGGTGAGATGATGAGCGCTTTGATAGTATGAGGGTGCGATTTTGATGATAAAATGTTGTGCAGCACGGGAAGCACATAGGCCGCTGTTTTTCCGGTTCCGGTTTGTGCGCAGGCAATCAGATCGTTACCGCCAAGTATGATGGGTATGGCCTCTTCCTGGATAGGGGTAGGATTTTCAAAACCGACTGCATCAATGCCTTGCATGATGTCGGGGTGCAGATTCAGGTCTTCAAACTTCAAAATGGATAGTATTTGGATAATTATTGGTTGACTATGTGAATGTTAAATAATGATCTATAACAATTAATTCCGGTGAAAGTTACCACTTACCTGAGTTTGTCGAGAAAAACGGCCATCTCCTGCTGGATTTTTAGCGCCTCAGTACGGGCAGCATCTGCAAAATCTTCATCTTTCGAAGCAAAGATAATCCCCCTCGATGAATTGATCAGCAGCCCTGCATCTTTGTTCAGCCCGGCTTTTGAAACCTCCTCCAGGCTACCTCCCTGAGCGCCGACGCCCGGGATCAATAAGAAATGATCGGGTGCCAGTTGCCTGATTCTGAGTAGCATATCTGATCGGGTTGCACCTACTACATACATAAGGTTCTGGTTGGTTCCCCAATTATTTGCCTGCTTTAATACCCGCTCAAAAAGCTGGTCTCCATTATCAAGATTTAGTTTTTGAAAATCCTCAAACCCTGAATTGGAGGTTAAGGCAAGCAGAATCACCCATTTGTCCGGATAATTGAAAAATGGCTTTACGGAGTCATTTCCCATGTAAGGTGCAACGGTAATGGCGTCAAAGCCAAATCCATCCGGTGGGTCAGCTAAAAAGGCTTTGGCATACATCTCCGAAGTGTTGCCGATGTCGCCGCGTTTGGCATCGGCAATGGTAAATAGAGTATTACGGAATTTGTCCAGATAACGGATGGTTTTTTCCAGGCTTTGCCAGCCTTTTATTCCGTTGCTTTCGTAAAAAGCCGTGTTGATTTTGTAAGCAGCGGTCAGGTCGTGGGTAATGTCAATAATCGCCTTGTTAAACTCAAATACAGGGTCGGCGTATCCGTTGAGAAAAGCCGGGATTCTTGCTGCATCACTATCCAGGCCAATACAGAGGTAGGATTGTTTTTCCCGGATGATTGAAACGAGTCTTTCGCGTGTCATAATATGTCAAATTGCGGGGTAAAGGTAGCATGAAATGAGTAATTGCTTCATTGAAAACATCATGAATCTGATTTTAATCATTTTTACTCTTTGGTTTTAGCAGTCAGGCTTTGATTAACCAAGATCTTTATCAGCCAGGATTACCAGTTGTAGTTCCCGGAGATACACCTTTGCAAAATCAATTAAACTGATAACAAGAATCACTAATGTCCGAAAAAGCTTTGTTAATCCGCTACGCGAAATACTTACTGATCACAATGCATTGTTCTACAATACTTTATCCCTGCCCATCCGGTCAGGCGGGCACAACATGGAATTCGCCGTTGGCGATAGAGTATTGTAGAGAGAAGATCAGCACTTTTTTCATAATTACCTCGTAGAGGTTAAAGAAATCAAGTGTTTTAGGACGATTGAATAATTTTACCCGGTCAGTATTGAAAAAGAATTTCATCCATTTAAACCAATCCACCCTGTCAGGCGTTTGAGATGCACTTGAATTTCATTGAATGTGATATGCTGAACGACTTAATTACAATTACTCCGCAGCACGAAAGCTCTGCCAGAGCGATTTTTTCCAAAGTTTTAGAGAGAAGAAAGCTTTTGACCAAGGACAAAATGATTATTACCATTACCGGTGAAGTGGGTTCCGGAAAATCCACCATCAGCAATGTTTTGGGACGATTACTCAAGGATGAAGGAATCCGTGCAAAGATTATTGACCTGGATGATTTTTACAAAATCCCTCCCCTCCAGCGTCGTGAATGGCGAGTGAAAAACGGATTGGAAAGTATAGGCTACGATGAGTACGATTGGGATGTGCTTAACTCCAACATTGCCGCTTTTATGAAAGATAAATCAGCCACCATGCCTTGCGTTGACCTGATTACCAGCTATGTGGACGAATTAAAAACCAACTACAAAGGTGTTGATGTTTTGATAATCAACGGCTTGTATGCATTGAAGATCAAAGAGGCTGACCTGAAAGTTTTTGTGGAATACACCTACCATGAAACCCGTGAAGCGCAGCTATATGGTGGTAAAGAAAAAATGGACGATTACCGCCAGAAAGTGTTGCAGCGGGAGCATGAAGTAGTGACCTCGATGAAAAATCATGCCGAATTTTTTGTTGACTTCGAAAGTAGTTTATTTCATTTATAAATCAATAACTTACGATTATGCTGGGAGATATTTTACTCATTACCGACAAGCACCGGAAGGCTGCTGAAAAAATTGCCGGATACATCCTGAAAAATAAAAAAGAGCGGATGATAATCGCTATTTCGGGGGAATCCGGATCCGGAAAGTCGGAGCTGGTGCATGCAATAGCCAAACTGATGCGAAAAGAGGGAATCTTTGCCAAACCACTCCACACAGACAATTATTACAATACTCATCCCCTAAAACGCCGCGAATGGAGAATTGCGAACGGAATTGAAAACGTGGTGGGATATGGCGAGTATTTATGGGAAACGATCAACCAAAATCTGGATGACTTCCGTCATGGCCGGACTTCCGAAATGCCTTGTGTTGACCTGGTTACAGAGCAGGTTGACCAGCTTACTACCAACTTCGGCGAGGTGGATATGCTGCTGGTGGATGGCTTATATGCCATCAAAGCCGAAAATGTCGACCTGAAAGTGTTCATCGGTCTTACCTACCTCGAAACCAAGGAGAAACACACCAAAGATGTGCGTGGCAAAGAGGTCATGGACGAAGTTCGCTGGGCAATTCTCGGGCAGGAGCACAAAATGGTGCAGGCACTCCGGCCTCTGGCCAATATTTTTGTAACCAAAGATTATGAGGTGGAAGTGGTTGAGGATATTTCGGACAGCAATTAGTTTCATTTATATTTTTGCCACGAAGATTAAAGTAATATAGCCACACAGGCACGAGTTAGAGTTGTTTTCCAATTAAGTGAATGTATATCAAAACATTATTACCCATTGTGCTTTTGAGTCTTGGCGGTGATTACATCAGCTCACAAACTGGCATATTTTGATGCATTCCTGCTATACTTCAAATTTTAATCTGCATGACTTATATTTACGCTCAGTTACCTAACGGCATCCGGATCATCCATCGCGAAATTTCGGGAAATGTGGCGCATTGCGGTGTAGCCATCAACGCAGGATCGCGGGACGAACTGCCTGAGGAAAACGGCCTGGCGCATTTCATCGAACACATCATTTTCAAAGGTACAAAAACCAGGAAAGCATTCCACATTCTCAGCCGGCTCGAAAATGTCGGCGGCGACCTGAATGCATATACCGCCAAGGAAGAGACCTTTATCTATGCTTCGTTTCTAAGCGACTATTACGAGCGTACACTCGAACTCTTTGCCGATATCCTTTTCAATTCAACATTCCCCGAAAAGGAGATCAAAAAAGAGAAAGATGTCGTGCTCGATGAGATCAACTCCTACAAGGACTCGCCTTCCGAGCTGATTTTTGATGAATTCGAAGAGTTACTTTTCAAAGGGCACCCGATTGGTGGCAGCATACTTGGTACGCCTGAAACGGTGAAAAATTTCAACAGGGAAGCCATCCAACGTTTTATGAAACGTAACTATCTGACCGGCAGAATGGTAATCTCCTCGGTGGGAAATATAAAAACGGCTGATCTGGTGAGGCTTGCCGGGAAATATTTTGGAAGTGCGGAAGTGATTACTACCAAAGTTAACAGGGATGTTTTTGATAAATATGTCCCGGAAATGAAGACCGAATTAAAATCCAACTTTCAGGTGCATTGTGTCCTGGGTAATCTGGCCTATGACCTTGCCAGCGAAAAACGGACAGCGCTGGCTTTGCTCAATAATATCCTGGGTGGCCCGGGTATGAACACCCGCCTGAACCTCAACATCCGCGAGCGTTATGGCTATTGCTACAACATCGAGTCGCATTACCAGCCTTTCTCCGATACCGGCTATTTCAATATTTATATCGGCACCGATAATGGCTACCTTGACAAGTCCATTCAACTGATATTCAGAGAATTGAAAATGTTAAGAGATAATGCCCTGGGAACTTTGCAACTTCACCGTGCCAAACAGCAAATCATAGGACAACTGGCCATTTCGCTCGAATCAAGAGTGAGTGAAATGATCAGTACCGGAAAATCACACCTATTCTTCGACGAAGTGGATACTTTTGAAACCATCCGTAGCAAAATCGAAAAACTAACCGCCGCTGATTTGCTCGATGTTGCTAATGAAATCTTTATCCCCGACCGTTTCAGCCGTTTAACCTATTTGCCCAAAGAATGACCTCCGCCAACCCTAACCTTTAGCGCCAAACTCCAAACAAAGAACACTTATGCTTCTTCCTGATCCAATACTCCCTGATTTCGAACATTATGCGGAACAATTTTCCTCCCCTGAACCCGACTACCTGAAGGAGTTATATCGTGAAACCCATCTTAAAACCATGTACCCGCGCATGATCTCCGGACATTTGCAGGGAAATTTTCTGAGAATGATCAGTAAAATGATAAAGCCCCGCAGAATCCTCGAAATCGGAACGTTTACCGGGTATTCAGCAATTTGCCTGGCGCAGGGACTTGCTCCCAACGGTATGCTCCACACCATCGACAGCAATCCGGAGACAGTGGCTATCGGTCGTAAATATTTCGAAAAAGCCGGGGTGGGGGAGAAGATCATTGTCCACATTGGTAATGCGATGAAAATTATTCCTGAGTTGAATGAGCTGTTCGACATCATTTTCATTGATGCCGACAAGGAAAACTATCTCAACTATTACAAAATGGTTTTTAACAAGCTTCAACCCAGCGGGCTGATCCTCGCCGACAATGCCTTCTGGGATGGTAAAGTGCTGGACGAACAAACTGCTGATGCTGAGACACTTGGAATTATCGAATTTAATAAATTTATCCTTCAGGACGACCGTGTTGATAATTTGCTCCTTACCCTCCGCGATGGATTGATGATGATCCGGAAAAAGTAAAAATGTTTTGATGATGGCTTATCCGGTTGCATGCCTGTTAGCTGTAAATCAACTTATTGAGTGATTACTTTTTAGGGTTTATCCACAAACAGAAATATCCTTTGCAGCGTCCGGAAAGCAAGAAGGAATAGCAGTGGCATAATTTCCAGAGGAATTTGCTGGGGCATTTTGTTCAGGCTGACCAGCATAAAACTTAGCAACACGGCATAAAATACAGAATATATCCTGGCCGCTTTGCTCCAATTTTTGAATAGAAAAAGAGCAAAAAGCAGGTTTAACGGATTGGCCCAGATGATATTGATGTTGGATTGCAGGGCGGGATGCTCGCTGAAGAGCCTGACCAGCAGCAATATGATTCCAGGAAGCGCGGTTGCAGCAAAAAGGAAAATATCAAACCAATCCGAAGTCCGGCGATTGGTTTTCAGCAAAAGAATTTCCAAAATAAAAAACGCTGCTAAAACCCAGAAAACGATCATTGGATTGGAAATTCCAAATGCCTTAACTGGCTGGGATTTACCTTCAAAGAGCAGCGTTGGCTCGCCTGCCCAATCGGTTTTTGCCAATCCGCTCATCAGGTTGGCAGGTAGGAAGAAGCTTTGTAAGTTGGAGATTTTTGTGTCGGAATACCGGCCGAGCAGCAGGTTTATCCCAAGCTGTAGCCAGGGGCGATGCTGTGTGTATTGCCGGAGCTCTTTACGATATGTTAGATCGGTGGGATGATTGAAAAAATCATCAAAACGCTCATCTTCAGCTAAATTGTAGATCAATCCGATGGCTCGGGTAGTGCAGTTGTCTTCAAAGAAATCATATCTGTAAGCGCTGTTTTCCGGCAATGCATTGATTTCCAGTGAATCGTAAATGCGATCGGGAAGCCCGGCAGGAAAATTGAGTTCCTGTTCATAGATGCTTCTGTTTTCCGAAGTGTACTCTTCATAAAATGCAGTAAAATTTGTCACAGATAGTTCATATTCAAGGCTTCCCATCAAAAATCTCCAATAAAAAAAGCTTTGGTCAGGATCGAAGGTTCCGTAGTTGTAAACGCGGTCAACGCCAGCCTCACAATCCGCTACCCGGATAGCGGTGTGTCCGAATAACGAGTACAATTCATCTCCCTGGCCGCAGGTGAGTAGCGAAATTTTGACCTGGTCAGATAACTGCTGCGCCGACAGACCACCTGTGCAACACAGGTAGCTGAAAAACAGCCATACCAGCCTGAATCTATGACAAATCCGACTTTTTGACAACGACATAAAAATTGTTTTCGAGCGGCATATAACCCATTTCGTAGCAATAATAGTAGGTTGTGCCTGTCTTGGTTTTGTAAATGTTAGTGAAAAAGTTGAAGTCGAAGCCCTCTTTAAGCAGCATATCCTTATGAACTGTCGCTTTGCCTTCGGGCGCCAGCTTTGACAATACTCTTCGGTTTTTCTGCAGTTTCCCGTTCACGGTACGTATGTAATTGGTTTCAGCCCGGTTTTGACGGTTGTTGAAGTTGTTGCGGCACTGATCCGAACAAAAAACCTTGTCAATTCGACCTATGATCTTTTCGCCGCATTCAGGACATTGTTTTTCCATGATTATCAATGTTTTATGCTGTCGTCAAAAATAATCGAATTTTTTAATATCCGTTTACAAACGACTACAATCGCTTACGTCCGTTTACAAACGCAAGTAAATGTTTATTAACCGGATCGGCCGAAACCCCCGC
>DAIRGA010000033.1:0-36447 GCA_036794825.1 Bacteroidales bacterium
GAACATTTACACTGAGCCTTCGGCGTGAGACTTCGGCGTGAGCGCTAAGTCGAACGCTCAGTCGAACGCTTGCCGAAGTGCCAAACACCAAACACTAAAAAAAACAACAAACACTCAGCATATCATTTAGCTCTGTAAATCACCTGTTAGCCCAAACCTTAGTAGGGTGGCGTTACCGGGAAACCATCTTCGCCAATTTCGTCATCACTGTCGCTGTTGTACAAAAACTGATCGGGTGAGTTGTAATCCGGTTCGTCATTCATTTTCGACGGTAAAATCATGGCTTTGCTTTCGAAGTTTACGTTGCTTGAGATTCTCTCGCCCGGCTCGATGTAGGAACCCTCTTCAAAATCGGTGAATTGCGCAAAGTTGGCGTTAAACCTGAGGTTGATATCGGCAAGGGCGCCGTTGCGGTGCTTGGCAATAATCAACTGCGCTACACCAGCTGAAGGAGTGCCGTCTTCCAGAGTGTCGAACTTGTAATATTCAGGACGGTAGATGAACAGCACCATGTCGGCATCCTGCTCGATGGCGCCGGACTCGCGGAGGTCGGAGAGGATGGGTTTTTTGGAGCCTGTGCGGGTCTCCACCGAGCGGTTCAGCTGCGAAAGGGCAATAATCGCAATGTCCAGCTCCTTGGCCAGGCTCTTGAGCGACCGGGAGATGTTACTGATTTCCTGTTCGCGGTTTCCTTTGTCAACGCTGCCCTGCATTAGCTGAATATAGTCAATCACAATAAGCTGAATGCCATATTGTTGTTTCATCCGGCGGGCCTTTGCACGCAACTCAAAAATAGTCAGTGCCGGCGTATCGTCAATGTAAAGCGGGGCGGCAATCAGGTTGTTGATTCTCGAGTTGAGCTGCTGCCATTCATGTTCGAGCAACTCTCCCTTTTTCAGTTTATCTGCCGAGAGCCTCGTTTCGCTGGCGATAAGCCTGGTAACGAGCTGAATGGATGACATTTCGAGCGAAAAGAAGGCAACAGGACGGTTCAGCCCCACGGTGATGTTTCTCGCCATCGAAAGCACAAAAGCGGTTTTACCCATACCCGGCCTGGCGGCAAGCACAATCAGATCGGAGTTTTGCCAGCCTGCAGTGATGCGGTCGAGCGCCGAAAAACCCGACGGTACCCCACGGTAACTTCCATCGGAGTTGCGTGCGTTTTCGATGTATTTCACCGCCTCGATCACCAGCGACTGCATATCGGCATGGTCGCGGCGAAGGTTGTTTTCGCTCACCGCAAAGAGTTTCTGTTCCGCTTTGTCGAGCATATCAAAAACATCGGTGGTATCTTCGTAGGCATCTTTGGTGATCTCCGATGCAATCTCAATAAGCCGGCGCTGGATGTACTTCTGAACCACGATGCGGGCGTGATACTCGATATTGGCTGCCGAAGCTACACGTCGCGTCAACTGAGCAATGTAGTAAGCGCCGCCAACCATCTCAAGGTCGCCTTTGGCCTTTAACTCATGCGTAACCGTAAGCATATCAATCGGTTTCTGACGGGCAAACAGATCCTGGATGGCCGAATAAATCTTTTTGTGGGCTTCGAGGTAAAAAACCTCAGGTTTCAGAAAGTCAATTACTGCCGAAAGAGCATTCTGCTCCAGCAGCAAACCGCCGATTACCGCCTCTTCCAGGTCGAGCGCCTGTGGCGGTACCTTACCATATTCGAACAGGGCGGCGGTCAGCGATCTTGCCCCGCCCGATCGCCCGTCTGATGCGGATTTGGAGGATATCCCGGCTGTATTTTTTTCGTTTTCATTCATTGGCCAAAAGTACTACACAAGCATTTAGCTGATGGTTTTTTGTTCATCTTTTTTTATCACTGTTGACCGTCTAAAATTTGTAAATCCACTACGCGGAAATTTTGCAAATGGTAAAATATTCTGCTACAATACTTTATCCCTGCCCATCCGGTCAGGCGGGCGCTACGCGGAATCCCCGTACGTACGGGGTGAAGTATTGTAGGAAAAGGTCATCCTAATTCTGAAAATACCTCGTAGAGGTTAAAGAAATCAAGGGTTTCAGGACGATTGATTGATTTTACCCGGACAGTACTGTTTTTTTATCAACAGGGTATTTCGGGCTTTATAATGCATCATTTCAACCGGTTCGGGCGGTGAAGTGTAAAAAGGATAATTTTGCCGGCAAAATTAACCAAAAGGATTACTGTGATGAAGAGTCTTGATTTTGGATACAAAAAAGGTTTTGCCAGCGACAACTGGTCGGGGGTCTCGCCCGAGGTGATGAAGGTTTTGGCTGAGGTGAACCGCGGCCATCATCCTGCTTATGGCGAAAACGACCCGATGCTCGAACTGGCGAAGCAAAAGTTCAGGGAGGTTTTTGGCAGTGAGTGCGAGGTCTTTTTTGTGTACAACGGAACGGGCGCCAATGTTCTGTCGGTGCAGCAACTGCTGCGGTCGTGGGAAGCGGTGGTTACCCCTCATTCTGCCCATCTCAACGAAGATGAAGGCGGCGCTCCGGAGAAGTTTACCGGCGGAAAACTACTGACGGTGCATTGCGAAGATGGCAAAATCAGACCCGAACAGGTCACACATTTTTTAAGCAGTTTTGGCTTCCAGCACCATGTGCAGGCCAAAATGATCAGCATTTCGCAGGCCACCGAAATGGGCACGCTCTACCGGCTGCCGGAGATCAAAGCGCTGGCTGATTTTGCACACGCCCACAACATGTACCTCCACATGGACGGCGCCCGCATAGCCAACGCTGCCGTGGCGCTGGGCTGCACATTCAGGGAGGTGACCACCGGCTGCGGTGTGGATGTGCTGTCGTTTGGCGGCACTAAAAACGGTCTTATGTTTGGCGAGGCCGTGGTTTTTCTGAATAAACAACTCGCCAAAGGCTTCGAGTACAGCCGCAAACAGGGGATGCAACTGGCCAGCAAGATGCGCTTCATCACTGCACAATTCATCACCTACCTCGAAAACGACCTCTGGAGACGTAACGCCGCCAATGCCAACCGGATGGCGCGATTGCTCGGCGAACTGCTGCCTGCGGTCGAAGGCATCCGGCTCAGCAGACCGGTGGAAGCCAATGGCGTATTTGCCATCATGCCCGAAGCGCTGATTCCCAAATTGCAGCAGGAGTATTTCTTCCACATCTGGAACGAATCCAAAAACGAGGTACGACTGATGTGCTCCTTCGACACCACCGAAAAGGACGTCCGCGGCCTGGTGGAGGCAGCGAAGAGGCTGGTGGGGTAGGGTATGGAAAGCGGTCTAAACGTGGCTATGATTTCGTTTGCTATCATTTCAGCTTGTTTTAAAGCAGTCTCTGTCGCTTAATTTTGTTTGTCAGGTGGGTATCCATATTTTAGCCGAAGTCTTTTTACGGCAATTTTCAATTTCGCTTTTACACTTTCCTTTAAAAATGGCGGTTTTTCGCTGGTATTACCTTAATAAGCCCAAAAACCAGTTTCAAATTTCCCAGATGAATCGCTGACTGAAGGGTTTGGGCAGGTCTGAATCAAAATTCTGACAAGGAAGTTTCGAATTATGAAGCAGCATACAAAACTAGGTACTTCCTATCCAAAATACCATCAGCGTTCCGTTATGATAAAAATTGTATTTTCGCATCTGATATGAAACACAGACCGGTAAAGACAGATATGGGTATTTCAAATCGAAATATTTTGGCAAAGCAATGGATAAATTAGGATTTTTCAGCAAATGAAACGATTTTTACAAAGTATTTTTTTCGTTGCATCCCTGGTTCTTGGATGCTACAGCCAGTCTGAAAATATTGATCTGATTGACAGCCTGGCCAGTTACCCCGAAAGCTATAAAGCAAACCCAAAAAATGGTTTTAGAGTTACTGATTCAATTTATAATATTGTTAAGCAATTAAAAAATGATACTATCCTATCAAAAGTGACTTACAGCAAGGGAACGGCATTTTATTACACAGGTAATTACGATTCAGCCCTGATTTACTGGGAAAAAGCACTTGTTTTATTTACACAGACCGATAACCAAAAAAGAATGGGAGATTGTTTTCAGAATATCGGACAGATTTACAAACTGAAAGGCAATTATATAAAAGCCAATGAGAACAACAATAACGGATTACAGATTTTTGAAAAGCTGGATTTGAAGGACAGGACTGCAAACATGCTGAATATTTTTGGCAATCTGAATATTGATATGGGGAATTTGGATATCGCCGAAAAATATTATATGAGGGCGCTTGATATTTATACTTTAATCAGAAATCAAGATATCAATAACAAGTATATTCAATTGGGATATGCGGTTACACACAATAACCTGGGTATGCTTGGCAGCGAAAAATCAGATTATGCCAATGCACGCTTCTTCTTTGAAAAAGCCAGAGAACAGTTTGCCGAACTTCAGGACTCCTTTTACCTGGCCTTTGTTTATCATAATTTGGGGATTGTCAATTCAAAACTTGAAAATTATCAGGAAGCTGAATCGTATTTCAATCAATCTGAACAGATTAACACATCTTTTAAAAATGTCCAATTGCACTCGATGACATTAACTGCAAAAGGAGACTTGATGCTCAAGCGAAAGGATCCATCGAAAGCATTAGTATATTACCATGATAGTCAGAAAATTGCAGAGAGTAACAACCTGATAAGTGTTATAGTTAGTAATCTTAAAGGGATGTCTGATGCCTATAGAATGCTGGCTGATTACAGAAACTCCCTTTTATGTTTCGAGAAATACGCAATTCTAAAGGATTCCTTGCTCACAGAATCGAAGTACCGGGAGATTATGGAATTGCAAACCATGTATGAAACAGAAAAAAAGGAAAAACTGATTGTACAGAAGGACAGGCAGTTAAGACAGCAGATTTTTGTTTTTTCAGCAATTTCCTTTCTCGCAATCTCTTTGTTGATCATCCTTTTCTTTGTTTATCGTACCCGTGAGATCCGAAAGAGATACAAGCTCGAAAACGAGTTAAATATGTCAACCCAAAAGGCGCTTATCAGTCAAATGAACCCGCATTTCATTTTTAATGCGCTAAATTCAGTGAATCTGTTTATTCTAAAAAATGACAAGTTATCTTCAAATCTTTTCCTTACCAATTTCACGGATTTGATTCGTAAAGTGCTTGATAATTCTCAATTTCAATTCATTTCATTGTATGATGAAATAGAGACGCTGAAAGCATATATGGAACTCGAAAAAGCACGGTTTGCCAATAAGTTTGATTACGATATAACTCTTAACAATATTTCGCCGAATGATTATTTTATTCCCGCGATGATTTTACAACCGTTTGTAGAGAACGCTATTTGGCACGGATTCTCCGGGATTGAGGGCAACGGACGGATTCGGATCGAACTATTAAAGCAAGCCTCCTCTACACTTATTATAAGTATCGAAGACAATGGAGTTGGACGTGAAAAGGCTGAAAAGAACAAAACGGAAAACGGAAAGACAAAAAAATCCTACGGCACTAAGCTTGTTGAGAACAGGCTGAAGCTTTACAATCGTTTAAACAAAACTGACTTTCGGTTTGAATATCAGGATCTTTTCGACACATTGGGAGTTTGTAGAGGAACAAAAGTATTCTTATTTTTGCCAAATAATTTGAAACAAAGATGAAAGTGATTCTTGTTGATGATGAGGTGGTTGCTAATGAGGCACTTACGTTGATTATCAACGATTTTCTCCCTGATGTTGAAATCGTCGGAGTAGCCAGTTCAGCCTTTGAAGCCCGGGAACTCATTGCTTTACAAAAACCTGATCTTATTTTCCTTGATATCGAAATGCCGGGGGAGGACGGATTTGATTTATTGCGAAGCCTTACCAAAATTGAGTTTCAAATCATTTTTGTTACCGCTTACAATCAATACGCCATACAGGCATTCAAATTCAGCGCTATAGATTACCTCGTAAAACCAGTTAAGATTGCAGAATTGTTAGATTCAGTGAAGCGTGCAAGAGCATTAACAGAGCGCAGGGAGATTTCTGATTACCGAATGCTGCTGGAAAATATCCA
Organism: Bacteroidales bacterium; assembly: GCA_036794825.1. GTDB lineage: Bacteria > Bacteroidota > Bacteroidia > Bacteroidales > 4484-276 > RZYY01. The sequence goes on from DAIRGA010000033.1 coordinate 5,995, forward strand.
ATCAAAAAAACCATCGAAAATTGCCCTGAATACCAGCGATGGACGCGAATACATCAACGTTGATGATATTATCCATATTGAGGGAGATGTTAATTACTCCAGGTTGATTCTCACTGACAAAAGGGTGATCCTGGCGTCGAAGACACTTAAAATATTCGAAGAAATGTTGTCCGGACATGGTTTCTTCCGCACCCATAAATCAAGCCTTGTCAATTTGAAGTATGTGAAAAGAATACTTTCACGGGATGGACTTACTGTTGAGATGGCCGACGGCTCACAGGCAATGCTCTCACTCGCATCAAAAGAGGAATTCATCCGATTGATGGACGGATATTCGAATTAGTATTGTTGCGACGGATTATCCTGACGTTTTAATTTTGTTTGGAATAATAACTGTTTCTTGCCTTTGAATCATTGAGCCCCGGATTTAAATAATTCAGCGCTCAGGTTTATCTGGAGTTAAAGTAACTTTGTTAACAATTTAAATTTGAAACAGCTCAATATGAACAAATTTACAAATGTGGTTTGTCACTTAAGTTACGTAATAATCATTGTGCTTAATACTGCACATATTAAAGCACAGGGCTGGAATGTAGGTTCAGGAGGAAATTCTTCAAGAAACTGTTTATCTGCAGTCGCAAACGGACCGACAGAGGCAGAAATTCTTTGGCAAAAGCAAGCTGTTTCTGTATTCCATCAGCAAACTGTTATTGATGGTGATATTGTAGTCACATGTCCAATTATAGATATAAATGACGTTCTGCATGGTACGTTAATCGTAGCCAGGGATTTAAACACCGGAGATACGCTATGGACAAAAGATCTTCCTGTTGTTTCTCCGGATACAGAATGGAGAAACAGGGTTTCAAGTTTTAAAAATGGAGTTATTTATGCAACCCGTTCAGATAATTATAACTACCCTTCATATATGTATGCAATTGATGCAGCAGACGGCTCGACACTTTGGCAATCAGAAGATTTAATAGAGGAATGTGGGTCTGAAAGCTGCGCTTTTACAGATAATGGAAATCTGATTATAGGTAATTTGTTCGATATCACTTGTATAAATGCAACTAACGGTGAAACAATCTGGCAAACACCACGTAGTCAGCCTTGTCCAACATCTAACGGACAGGAAGTTTCTGTTTATGGAAATCGTGGATATTACTGGATAGCTGACGGTAATGGTCCAAAAATAAGCGTAATAAATCTGGATAATGGCCAGAATCTTTATTCAAGTGAATCCGTTAGCGCAGGACTCGTTCAACAATTATGTCTTTTTATTGGAACAGATGGAACCATATATGCTCCAAGATCTCAATGGAATCCATCTACGGACTTCATTGTTGCTTATGTGGATAATGGGGCTTCTTTAACTGAGAAGTGGAGAGTTCCAATTGGTTTTATTCCTTTTTCTACTTCTGGAGAAGGACCGGATGGCTCGATATATACATATACTTCATCCGGGGAATTGATTCGTTTGAATCCAGCCAATGGTGCTATATTAAACACTTCGATTCCGTTTCTTTTTGAAAACATAAACTCTCCCAGAATGGCAATTGATAAGGCAGGTCAGATTTTTGTAACCAATGGAGGAGTAAACGGCGCAGTTTATTCCTTTAATCCAGATCTAACCCTGAGATGGTCGGCTAATGTGGGAGTTTTGAATCATAGTGGGCCTGCACTTGCTGATAACGGAACATTGATTATTTCTTCTTCCACACATGTTTTTGCTTATAGAGGCTCAGGATCAACTGATATTGAGAATATTTCTTTTAAAGAATATTCAATTTTCCCGAATCCGGCAATCAATTACTTGTTTATTAGTGGATTAAATGAAAATGCAAATGTTGCAATTTTCGATTTGACAAGCAAACTAATTTATAACAATATAGTTATTGACAACCATATTGATGTTAGCAATTTCCAGAACGGAAGTTACATAATGAAAATTGAAACTTCGAGTGGAATTATTACCAAAAAATTTGTAAAACAATAAAAATCAAGCAATTAATGCACTATATAAACCGCTAATGCACCATTCACTCAAAGTCGAACAATGCGAAATCAGGTATGGCTTTTTACAATTCAACCAAAATATGCTACAATGAAAAACAATGTACAGATATTCTTTAGTATTGCTTTGCTGAATGTAATACTTTTCTTGTCCAGCGCTGGTATTGCGCAGGGTAGATACGTTCTGATGACCGAAACATTTGATTATTCAGCCGGAACGCTTCCACCTGGTTGGTCAGTAATGGGTAGCGGTGCATCCAATTGGGGTGTAGTCAATAATTCCTCTGCTGGTGGAACAACTCCCGAAATGCGGATGAACTGGAGTCCGAGCTTCGTTGGTGAAAGCCGGTTAATGACCCAGGTTCTGAACTCAGGCGACGCAACAGCGTTCAAATTAAGCCTGAATATCTTTTTCTATTATTATGATTTATCACACACCATTAAAATAGGATATTCAACCGATAACGGAGCCACCTGGACTGACTTCTGGCAGCAGGTTTGTACAGGTGATTATGGCCCTAAATCAGACGAGCACTATTTCAACATTCCTGCTAACACCAATTTCAGATTGGGATTTTACTATTCCGGAGATAGTTATAACCTTTGGAATTATAACATTGATAACGTTAAAGTTGAAGCCATTGTGAACTTTGATCTGGCTGGTGTGAGTGTAACCGGAAATACAAATCCGGTAATTAACCAGCCATCTGTTTATGAAGTAACTGTGTTTAATGCCGGGAGTCAGGCTGTTGATGGTAGTGATTATTCTGTAAAGCTTTACACGCAGGGAGGGGTAATGATTGATGAAGCGCCCGGAGAGACCATTGAACCTGCAACTCATCAAACCTTCAGCTTAACCTGGACGCCTGGCCAGTATGGTCCTGCAATTCTCTATGGATACGTTGATTTTGCCGATGATGAGTTTCCAGGTAACAATACAACACCCAATCTGAATGTGAATGTGCAATTGGTTGAAGTTTATGAAATAACCATTGGAACTGATCCTACAACCAATTCTTCTACCCCGTTTTATCTTTGGTGGAGTTACTCTTTTACCCAAACGATTTATCTGAGTTCGGAAATTGCCAACCCTGCGGCTGTTATTTCACAGATTGGTTATCATTATGCAGGGATTAATCAAAACCTGGAAGCGGACATTGAGGTATGGCTGGAGCACTCGGACCTGCAAACTATTACAGCAAGTGTTCCGCTTACCAATGCCACAAAAGTATATGATGGCAATTACAATATAAATCCGGGACAGAATTTTTCCTGGATTGATACAGAGCCCTTCATGTACAATGGCACAGACAATTTAATTCTGACCATTATCGAAAAAAGACCAGGATATAACTCATCGTCTGATGTTTTCTACTCAACTATTGTACCTGCCGGACAAAATTTATGTGTTGGAGAATGGAGACAGGAAACTCCTTATGATCCTGAAAATCTCCCGTCAGGCAACCAGATTGGTTTCAGAGCGAATACAAAATTATTGATGAGCGTTATCCCGCCTTTTCCAGTTGTCAATATTAGTCCGGATTCGCTTAATTTTGACGAAGTAGAGGTAACGCTAAGCAAAACCCTCAACGCTTCTTTACAAAACATTGGAGGCGAACCGCTTGAAATAACCGGAGTAAATATCTCAAATTCCTGCTTTAGTATTTCCAACATTGAGTTCCCTGTTTTGATTGAGAGCGCTGAAACAATTATTGTTGAGGTAATATTTCACCCAACCGAACCTCAAACTGAGGAGGGAACAATTACTTTTTTAATGGATGAATCGGTGCCGGGAGGCAAAACACTGGAAGTTTCCGGACAAGGTCTTCGTTTTGGTGTATTGAGGGAGGGATTTGAAGATACGCTGTTTCCCCCGCTGGGTTGGAAAGTAGTTGACTTAAACGCTGATAAATCGGGTTGGATGCGTAATGTCAATAATGTGCCTACAGGTCAGGTAGCACCGAGAACAGGAGTGGCGGCTGCCGGACTGGATACCTATGCCGGAAGCACCTGGGAAACGAGTTACGATGATTGGCTCATCACTCCGAAAATGATCTGGGAGGATGGGGATATCTTCAGTTTCTGGATCAAACGCCTTGCCGACCAGTCTGGGCAAATCTGGCGTATCCTGCTTTCTGTCAGCGGAAATAACCCGTCCGATTTCACGCAGATGGATGTTATTACCGATCCTACTCTGACTTACAATGAAAAGTCATACAACCTGAGCAACTATGGAATGGAAGCTGGAGATAAGTTTTATATGGCATTTCAGTTTAATGGTCTTTGGTGCTGGCCGGGTGTAATTGACGATGTGTCGGCATCGGTGATGGTACGTTACGATTATGATCTGATGGTACTTGATTTCGCTGGGCCGGACATTTTACATGCCAACACAACCCAGAATTATACGCTTCAATTTGGAAATTGGGGCTACCAGAATGTGCAAGGCGCCGATTATACAGTGAAACTTTGCGCAGTGATCAACGGAGTGGAAACAACGCTTGCATCGCTGCCAGGCCAAAATATAGCTTCAAAGGAAGTAGTGACTTTAAATATCCCCTTAAATATAGCACAAACCGGCATTTATCATGTTTATGGTAAAATAGAATTTGCAGCCGACGAAGATCAGAATAACAACCTGACAAATTCAATAAAAGTGGATGTCATTCCTCAATCTTTTGTTGTTAAGTACATTGGAGACTTTCCAATAAACCAGGAAACCTCATATACTAATCTTTACCCGATCAATTTTGAGGATTCCAGAAAGACCAGTCTTTCACAGACTTTGTATTTCCATGATGAGCTGAATACCGGAGGAATCATTGACAGAATAGGTTACTACAGTTTATTCGGAACCAATATGATGGAAAGAAAAATTAAAATCTGGATTTCAGAATTAGAAGCAGCGAATTTATCCGGTCCATATATCCCGGTATCACAAATGACACTGGTTTATGAAGGCAATGTTGATTTTTCGGCCGGCAATGGACGATCCGACATCATATTCACCAATCCATTTGTTTACTCCGGAAGCGGCAATCTGCTGGTAACGGTATATTACTATTCTGGGCAAAATTATGCCAGCGCTTCCGAATTTGCTGTCAAATTGACAAATTCGGGGCCGGAGCGCACCATTTATGATATTGGCAATCAACTGATTGATCCGGAAAATCCCAGTCCCTTTCTCATTCGTACCCAAAGTTACCCATACACGACCCTGATGTTTGAAACCGGCAGCGGGCTCGGGCATTTGTCTGGCAAAGTGCTCTATGAGCAAAATTCCCAGCCGGTTGAAGATGCTAAAGTGGAAATTGAAAATCTTAGCTTTCCCGGAGCTGCCGCAGTAATTTTTACCAACTCGTCCGGTGATTATGTGTCGCCCTACACGCTGGCCGGCAACAACCTGAAAATCACCATTTCAAAATATGGTTACAATGATGTGGTCTTTGATAATGTTGTTCTGAGCCCCGACGGTACATTGGTTTTACCAGACGCCTTACTTCTTCCCCGGCCACTGGTTTCACTCACCGGCAGTGTGTTCAAAAGCGACACACAGACGCCCGCTGAAGGCGCCGTGGTGAAACTGACCGGAATTGACAACTACGAGACCACCACCAATGCCGCCGGAGAGTTCAGTTTTGGCGAAATCTGGGGCTTAACCTCTTACGAGATGACCATTTCGCTGGCCGGCTACCAAACCTATACCGCCGCTGTTCAGGTCGGAGATATTCCCCTGACGCTCGATCCGGTTACCATTCTGGAAAACGCACCTCCTCCACATCTGCTTACCGCCGTTGAAACCGGAGGCTACGCGCAGCTCAACTGGTACGGCGCCGGCGTACCGTTTCCCAAAATCTTCCGTTACGATGATGGTCAGGTAGCGGGAAACCTCATCACCACCGGGGTGCCCGATATTCTGATTGGTTCGGCATGGAAGTATAACGCCATTCTCAGTACGGTTACCTGGTTTACCAGCCAGTCGGGGGGATATCCGCCATCGCCGCAGGTGATGATCACGGTGCTTGGTCTGAACGCCGACGGCTCGCCAAACCCGGCCAGCGTGCTTTTTGTGCAGGGCAACGTCCAGAATTCGCTGGGCTGGAACACCTTCAACCTGCCCTCGCCGGTATATGCACCCAACGGCTTCTTCTTCGGCATATCGGGTTACTCCAATTATACCGTGGTGGGTTATGACGATGGCGTGGGCGAGCCCTGGCTATGGCAACCAATGACGCAGTGGAGCAACGGCATGGGCGCTTATTATCCACTCGAAAACGTAACTGCTCCCCCGCTTTACGGAAATATTCTTATCCGTGCGGCAGGATTGATATACGAGGAATCCGTCACACGGGAATTTGCAGGCAGCAAGGCTTATATGGTAAATGCAGATTTAAAATCAATCACTTTTATCTGCGAGCCTGTGAAGCCTGTAAAAACTGCCGAACCGGAGTTTCCGCAAATGGCTTTCAGAATTCCGGACGGGAGGGCATTTCAGCATTACAATATCTACCGCAGACCGGCCGGCACAACTGACTGGGAGCAGATCAACACCAATCCGGTCAGCGACACAACCTATATTGACACCGAATGGTCGAACCTCGGCGCCGGATTCTACCAGTTTGCCGTGGAGGCCGAATATACCAACGGAGTGAAGTCAACAATGGCGGAGTCCAACCTGCTGGAAAAGCTACCCGTAAGCATCGCCGATCACCCGGCCAGCCAACTGAGTATCTTCCCCAACCCCTCATCCGGACAATTTAGGATACAGTCGCCCTTGCTGATCCGCAAAATCACGGTTCAGGATCATACCGGGAAGCAGGTTGAGGTCCATGCACCCGATAACCATCATTTCATCCTCAACCTCATTGGCCAGCCCAAAGGGGTCTTCATTCTCCAAATCGAAACCCAGGCAGGCAGAGAGATACGGAAGGTGGTGCTGATGGATTGACGGGGATTTAACGGAAGCATATGGAGTTGGATATCGAGGGGTTTATTACACAGGTAATAACTTTATCGGTATCAATACGGAATCAGCATTGCCCGGCCAGAATAGACAATCTTCCAAAATGGTTATTGGATTCCTTTGCCGAATTTGCGGCTTTGGAATCACAAATAGAATGAGTTTTTAAAGGCCGTCTCAAAAGTCTTTCCTTTTGATTTTCAGCGTTTCGGATCTAAACCACAATATTGAAACGGCTTCCCTGACAATGACCTCCCAAATGCCCTGTCATTTACCCAGAGGAATACCTTTGGTACGATTGCTCGCTTACCGGAAAGATTCGGGAAGAAAATAACTTAATCATGCATTTGAATCATTGAACCCCGCATTTCAAGAACTTAGTCCACATAGCAAATAGAAGTAACTGTAGATTTGCTATTAAATGATAAAAAAAACAGCTTCTATGAACAAGTTTACAAATGTGGTTCGCCGATGGGGTTGCTTTATGATTTTAGGGTTAACGCTGTCTCCATTATTCTCCTTTTCGCAGACTGACCCCGAAATTCTGATAAGACCTGGCAATTCGGAGTTACCCGGTAAAGGATTACTCCTCTCAGAAAGTTTTGACGATGTAGCCTTTCCACCTGCCGGCTGGCAAAACATCCAGTTGACCGGTACGGGTTTGTGGGCGCGTACAACGGCAGGTATCTATCCCCCATGCAGCCCACACAGTGGCGAAGGAATGGCTTTTTACAATAATTATATTTTTGGGTACGATGCATCGGCCATGCTGGTAACACCGGCTCTTTTGTTGCCGGCAGGTTTGCCAAAGAATGTAAATTTCTGGATGTACCGCGATTACGGATGGCCTACCTACGCCGATAGCCTGGAGGTTTATTATAATTCAGCACCTGATCTGAACGGAGCTGTTTTACTTGGTAAAGTAGCAAGGTATTATTGGATGTCAGACTGGTTTGAATTCAATTATCCGATTCCCGCTTCCGTCTCGGGTTCATACTATGTGATTTTTAGGGCAAAGAGTGGCTGGGGCAATGATATTTTTCTTGACGATATCGAGATTCGGGCTTTGCATGTAAATGATGTTGGCTTGACCTCAGTTATATCGCCGTCTGCAATGGTTATCGCCGGAGACATAATTGTACCTGAAGTGATGGTGCGAAATTACGGGATTGAGGCGCAATCAGATGTTCCTGTTAAGTACAAAAACGGACAAACGGGTGAGGTTTTAACCCAGATGGTTCCATTTTTGGATACGGCCGCAGTTGTGAATGTTGCATTCCCAGCTTGGACGGCCTCAACCGGAGGTCCCTTTGATTTCATCTTTTACACCGATCTGCCTGGTGACGAAGTCAGTGCCAATGATACATTATCCAAAATGATTATTTGTACCGAATCCAATCAAAGTTATTCTCATTCCGTTTCCGGTGGTCTATATCACAGCCTGCACATCTGTAGCGATGGAACAGTAATGGCATGGGGAAGAAATTCCGATGGTCAGCTGGGAGATGGAACCAACACCGACAGCAATATCCCTGTGGAGGTGGCCAATCTTACGGATATTATCAGGGTTGCGGCCGGAAAATTCCACAGCATTGCACTGAAGAGCGATGGCACTGCATGGAGTTTCGGGAAAAATGGCAGCGGTCAGCTTGGAAACGGCAGCACGGTCAACAGCAATATTCCTGTTCAGGTTTCGGGATTGACCAATATCACCGACATCACCGGAGGAGATGATCACACCCTCGCGATACGGAGTGACGGCACCGTATGGGCGTGGGGTGGCAATTCCTGGGGGCAACTCGGCGACGGAACCACCAACGACAGTGAAACCCCTGTTCAGGTTACAGGTATATCAAGCGCTACCGCTATCACTGCCGGGGAGGGGTTTTCCATGGCGCTTATGAATGATGGAACCGTGATGGCATGGGGAGCGAACCAAAGCGGGCAGTTGGGTAATGGAACAATTTTCGGGAGCAATGTACCCGTGTTGGTCTCCAACCTTTCGGATGTTATTGATATTGCGGCTGGCACTATCCATTCAATAGCCCTGAAGAATGACGGAACCGTTTGGGCCTGGGGATACAATTATCTGGGTCAGCTGGGAAACGGTACCAATACCGACAGTGACGTTCCTGTTCAGGTGACAGGGCTAAATAGTATCACAACAATTTCAGCAGGCGGTGCATCCACTTATGCGGTTAAATATGATGGAACAGCCTGGGCCTGGGGCTGGAACTCAAACGGTCAGCTTGGAAATGGTTCTACCATCAATAGCAATCTGCCCATAGAGATATCAGGGCTAACGGATATGATCGCTATTGCCGGAGGAGCGTTTCACTGTCTTTCCATCAATCAGGAGGGAGAGCTTTTTACCTGGGGCGCTAACGATTATGGACAATTGGGAAATGGCGCCAATACTGAAAGTCATGTTCCGGTATTAATCACAGGAATTTGCCCGGTCTATACCCCGGACTCAGAGATCGAATCAGCTAAAAAGTATAAATTCTCACTGTATCCAAATCCTTCTGACGGGCATTTTATAATACAAACACATCCTGGACCCGGAACCGTGAATGATGGCCTCATTGAAATCTTTAATGCATTTGGCAACAAAATATTAAGTACTGGCTTTAGTCCCGGAAATTTGACCTCTGTCAATCTTTCAGATTGGGGAAAAGGTGTATATGTGGTAAGCTTGAAAATTCAAAATGACACCCATTTTAAGAAAATCATCATCCATTAGCCGTTTGCTAAGGATTAACAAAAATTGGAAATGAACAGAATTTGTTTCTTTTTAACGGTAACCAGTTTACTTATCCTCCTTGGTAAAACCACAACAGGGTTTGCCCAGTGGCAGCAGATGAATGGTCCCGCAGGAGGGTCAATCACCTGCATAACCTCCGGTGGCACTTATGTTTTCTCAGGGTCAGGTGGCGCAGGTGTTTTCAGATCAGGAAATAATGGCAATAGCTGGAGCTATTGCAACAGTGGTATCACATCAATGGCTGTGTTTTCGATGACAGCAGATGCAAATACAGTATTCGCCGGAACAATGGGAGCTATCCAATACGGTGTGGATGCCTTATTCAGGACAACCGACAACGGCGAAAACTGGGAGGCATTGAGCGACGGGCTTTCCGGACTAATTGTCAATTCGCTTATGATAAATGGTTCGAATATTTTTGCAGGTATTTATCCTACCGGAGTATTTCGTTCAACTGACAATGGTTCCAGTTGGATGGCCGTCAGCAACGGACTCTCCGGAGAGTTCTTTTATTCGCTTGCTGCCCTGGGGAATGATATTTATGTTGCCACGGATCTGGGTGTTTACCGTACATCGGACAACGGCGACAACTGGACACCTGCCAACACAGGATTACCCAACTTAGCATTTACCCTCGAAACAAAAGGAACAGATTTGTTTGCAGGCGTATATGGTCATGGCGTTTATCGCTCAAGCGACGGAGGTGTAAACTGGTCGCTTGCAAATTCTGGGATAACGAATAACGACGTGCATGCTCTTGCTTCTCAGGAATCATTGCTGTTTGCCGGCACACAGGGAGGGGGTGTTTTTCGTTCAGCCAACAACGGTGAAAGCTGGGTTACTGTTAATAATGGATTGACAACCCTGAACATCAGCTCTCTGGAGTTTGACGGCAATTTTCTTTACGCCGGAACTGACCAGGGAATATTTCGGTCAAATGATCAGGGCGCTATCTGGGCTCCCGTTAATACCGGAATACTAAATCGCACAATCAGCGCCTTCATTGAATCCGGACCAAATATCTTTGCCGGGCTTGCTTCCGGAGGTATGTACCGTTCCAATGACCATGGCCTTAACTGGTCAGAAGTTAACAACGGTATTCCTAATTCTGCTACCATCACCTCTTTTGCAGCTATAGGCAACTATCTGTTTGCCGGCTCAACAGGCACGGGCATTTACAGGTCTGAAGATCAGGGTGAACATTGGTACAATACCGGTACCTCCAATGTTTATAATATTGCCGCTCTGGCTGTGATCGGCCAGAATCTCTATGCTGCAACCATTAATTCCGGCATTTTTAAATCAACTGATTTTGGCGTCACGTGGCAGGAAAAAAACTGGGGATTGGGTCCGGAGGATCAAAGGATGCGCGCCTTGTATGCCATGGGAAATACGCTGTTTGCCGGCAATCTTTACCTGGGCGTATTCCGTTCCACCGATTTTGGGGAACATTGGTATGCATGTAATAATGGATTGACCGGTACCTCCGTGCGGTCATTTACTTCCAATGGATCGGCCATTTTTGCCGGAACACTTGCAGGCAATTTAGTATCCCCGGGCGGTGTTTTCCGATCTGCCGATAACGGCGATACCTGGACAATTACCGGGTTGACGTATCATCATGTCCTGTCATTAAAAGCGGTTGGAAATAACATCATTGCCGGAACTGCCGATATGGGTGTGTGGCTTTCGTCCGACAATGGTGAGAACTGGGCTGACATCAACGAGGGTTTTACTTCAGTTCCTTATATTAATTCAATGATAATTTCTGATGAAAACTTATTTGCCGGAACGAATGGATTTTCCGTCTGGCGCAGGCCATTATCCGATATTATTATTACTGGTCTGGAAAATGAAATCCAAAAAGAAAGCGGGTCTTTAGTATTACAGACCATTCCTGATCCGTTCAGCAAGGCAATAACTATAAGATACTCCCTGCCACAGGATAGTTTTGTAACAATTAATGTTTATGATATATCCGGCCACAAACTCGAAACCCTTGTCAGTAATTTTCAGCCACAGGGAAATCATACCGTTAAATGGAAAGCAGGTTGCTATCCATCAGGAATTTATATCTGCCGCATTATAGCGGGGAATACTTCAGATTCAAAGATGATGATGCTACAGGAATAACAATAAACACTTTAGTTCTTAAATGATAAAGTTTACTTAATATATTCAAACAATAAAACTTTTCAACATGAAAAACCTTAACAGAAAAATTTCAATTACATTGATTCTGAGCATGTTATCAGCATCATTAATCTTCTTTTCCAACGCTGGAATCGCACAGGAAAGAAACGTTCTGATGAACGAAACGTTTGATTATTCAGTGGGTACACTTCCTCCGGGTTGGTCGGTAATTGGTAACGGAGCATCCAGTTGGGGTGTATACAATAGTAATTCTGCTGGCGGTACTTCTCCTCAAATGCAGTTTTACTACGCTCCGAGTTTCGTTGGTGAAAGCCGGTTAATGACCCATGTTCTGAATTCAGGCGCAGAAACAACATTCAAATTAAGCCTGAATATTTTTTTCTATTATTATGGTTTATCACACACCATTAAAATCGGATATTCAACTGATAACGGGGCTACCTGGACTGACTTCTGGCAGCAGGTTTGCACAAGTAATTATGGCCCTCAATCAGACGAGCACACTTTTAATATCCCCGCAAACACCAATTTCAGACTGGGGTTTTATTATTCCGGTGATAACTATAACATCTATGATTATAATCTTGATAACGTTAAAGTTGAAGTGGGCGGTGGCGTGCCGCCTGTACCGCCACTCTTGATCGAAACGTTTAATTATTCAGTGGGTACGCTTCCACCAGGTTGGTCGGTAATGGGTAGTGGAGCATCCAGTTGGGGTATATACAATAATAACTCTGCTGGCGGTGCATCACCCCAAATGAGGTTGTACTACGATCCGAGTTTCGTCGGTGAAAGCCGGTTAATGACCCATGTTCTGAATTCAGGCGCCGCAACAACACTCAAATTAAGCCTGAATATTTTTTTCAATTATTATGGTTTAGCACACACGTTAAAAATCGGATATTCAACCGATGACGGCGCTACCTGGACCGACTTCTGGCAGCAGGTTTGTACAAGTAATTATGGCCCTAAAATAGACGAGCACACTTTTAATATCCCCGCAAACACCAATTTCAGACTGGGGTTTTATTATTCCGGCGATAACTATAACATTTGGGATTATAATCTTGATAACGTAAAAGTTGAATCTGTTGTAACCCCGGTACCACTTTCGGGTATTTATTACATTCCTACCGGCACGCCGGGTTATCCAACAATTTCTGCTGCCATTGAAGACCTGAACTTTCAAGGTGTAGGTGGAGGTGGAGTAACTTTCCTGGTTGCTACGGGCTTCACTGAGTCTGTAACAGCGCCAATTCTTTTAACTGCAACAGGTACTGCAGGGAATACCATTGTATTTCAAAAGAATGGAGATGGAATCAATCCAAAAATCACACGTACCGATGCGGGTACAATAGCCACAACAGCGGTCGATGCCCAGGGTGATGGCATTATAATTATTCAGGGTTCTGATTTTGTGACTTTTGACGGGATTGATGTGACTTCGCAAAATGAGGGAATAGAGTATGGCTATTATTTACGGAAGGCTAGTACTACAAATGCCTGTAAGAATGTCACAATTAATAATTCCGTGGTTACTATGACAAAAGGAACGAGTCCTTATGTTTGCGGGATATACTCCTCAAATAATGATGATGCCTCATTACCCTCAAATGGAAACGGGATAACTGTAACATCCACAGATGGCCGGACAGAGAACCTGTTAATCATTGCAAATACTGTACAAAATACGCATTGCGGAATCAGATTAAGGGGGTTTAATCATACCGCATCTCCTTATCAGTTCCTGGACCAGAATAATATTGTCGGTCAATCAGGGGCTGGAAACATCATTCAAAATTTTGGAGGTGGGTCATCAGCACAACATACTAATGGGATTTATGTGATTTATCAGACAAATGCCAAAATGAATTTCAATATAGTAGACAATACTGCGGGAGGCGGGACTCCTTCAATTTCTAACTTACATGGAATTTATCTTAATGGAACAGTCGGAGGCGGGGATGTGCAAATTAACAACAATAGTGTTAAGCTGGCACAGGAATCACCAAATTGGGTTTATAGTATTATAAACAACGCTGTTACATGTTCATCAATAGAAATAAAGAACAACCTGTTTAGCTTTGGGCAATATAAATCAACTGCTCCATCATATATGATATATAACAGCAGTGCAACCAATAATGTAACTGTAACCGGAAATAGTAATCTTCCATTTACCAAATTCGCTTCTGGTAACCTTATCGGGTACTATTGTGCTCCACTAATGACCCACCCAACCGGGGGGACTGTTGATATTTCCAATAATACTTTCTCTGACATCACCATGAACGGTGGCACTTTTACTGGAATCAATCAATCAACATTTAACCAGGTAATAACCATTGCAAACAATAGTATCAGTAATCTGTCCAATACTGGTAATATCATTGGTATACTTCAGGGAAGGGGAATTGAAGGTTCAACTGTCAGTAATAATATTATTGAGAACTGGTCAGGAGGAGGAAATTTCACCGGTATAAGCGCCGGAAATCCTGCTTCTAACGGAGTATCAGTGTATAATAACGTGGTTAGGGGAATAACCACCACAAATACAGGCTCCTCCTTGTATATTTATGGAATCTTAAGCACTTTCGGATCGCCCTGCAATATTTATCAAAACAGGGTCTACAATCTTGAAGCAAATAATAGCAATGCAACCGTTTACGGCATCTTTGCCGGAAGCGCATTTGGAAATATCACCCATAATATTTACAACAATTTTGTCAGCGACCTGAGAACACCCATAACCAATGCTTCCATCAACCTTGCCGGGATCGCGATTCTATTTGGAACAACCGCCAATGTCTTTTACAATACCGTTTATCTGAATGCCGTCAGCACAGGCGCTGTATTTGGAAGTGCAGCCCTTTATGCTGCCGGTAGTGCAGTAAATCCGGTACTCGATTTACGAAACAACATTCTTGTAAATCTATCGGTTCCCAATGGTACAGGTGTAACTGCCGCCTATCGGAGAAGCAACAGCAACCTCACAAATTATTCGGTTAATTCCAATGCAAACTGCTTTTATGCCGGGCCGCTTGAAGATGCCACGCATGCCGTGTTTTTTGACGGTACAACAGCGTATGATCTTGCATCCTATAAAACTCTTGTAGGTCCGGTAAGAGATGCCGCTTCATTCCGAGAAATGCCGCCATTTGTGAACATTACTACCACACCCTATGACCTTCACATGTTAACAAATACACCTACCTTGTGCAATGGCGGCGCATTGCCTGTTACCGCCCCGTTTTCTGTGGCTGTTGACTTTGACGGAGATTTTCGCTCCGCAACAACCCCGGATGTTGGTGCTGATGAGTTTGAGGTGCTTTCTGTTGTGCACAGTCTCAGCCTCCCGGCAGGATGGAGTGGAGTTTCCAGTTATCTGGTTCCTTCTCAGCCTGCAATGGAAGATGTATTTGCGCCAATCGCAAATGAATTGATAATTGCACAGACTATGTCCGGAGTCTATTATCCCGGCCAAAACATCAACACCATTGGAAACTGGCTAAGCCATTCTGCTTACAAAGTGAAAACCAGCGCTGCATGTCAATTGGAGATCACAGGGGAGTACGAAACCAATCTGGCTGTGCAACTTAACACAGGCTGGAACCTGTTGCCAGTGGTTTCTGCCGATGGCGCCGATCCTGGTGATCTCTTCCAACCAGTAAATGGATTTGTAATAGCAAAAGATGTCGCCGGAACCGGCGTCTACTGGCCGCAGTACAACATCAACTCCATGGGGAACATTTTACCGGGAAAAGCTTATGGTGTTTTGATGACAGCCCCCGGAGTAGTGGATTTTACGGGGATGAAGAGTTCCATAAACCTGACAGTCCCGCATATGCGGGATCAAAACCTGTCAGGTTTGGAAATCACTCCCACCCCTTCCACCCACACCATCGCCATCCTCCCCGAAGCGCTCAAAAGTATTGAACAGGGAGCCATAATTGGCGGATATGACCAGGCAGGCAACTGCTTCGGCGCATCGGTTTACAACAGCGAAACCATCTGCCTGCAAGTCTTTGGTGACGATCATACAACAGTAGAAAAAGATGGATTTTATGAAGGAGAACTGATCTTCTTCAAAAACCTGTCAGGTCTTGGAGACCTGATAGGTTTAGAACCCATCTTTGACCCATACCTCCCCCAATCCGACGGCCTCTTCACAGTGAATGGCCTTTCAGCTGTTACCGGCTTTGAAACCATCACTGGCACTGGCAATGATGGTTTTGGAACGGAACTAAGCATTTATCCCAATCCAACCACCGGCTTGCTCAATATTGCCGGTTTGAAAGCAGGCGCTGTAATTACAATCAGCGATATTCACGGACAAAAGATACTGTTTGAATCAAACTGGTCAGATCAATCGGGAACTATTGACCTTGGCGGCTTTGCTCCCGGGGTCTACTTTATCAAAATCCAATTCAGCGGAGAAGTCATGTTCAGGAAGATAGTCCTGAAGTAGGTTATATATAATGTTAGGTTTTAAATACCCGGTCGGCGTGAGCAGGATCGGGTTTTTTTTATTTTCCCTATTGAACACACAGAATCACCAATCTTCTCCTGAATAGCTGCAATTAACCAAACCCGGGTAGCTCTACCGGCTGCCGGAGATCAAAGCGCTGGCTGATTTTGCACACGCCAACAATATGTACCTCCACATGGACGGCGCCCGCATAGCCAACGCTGCCGTGGCGCTGGGCTGCACCTTTGCGGAGATGACAACCGGCTGCGGTGTGGATGTGCTGTCGTTTGGCGGCGCCAAAAACGGGCTGATGTTTGGCGAGGCTGTGGTGTTCCTCAATAAGCAACTTGCCGAGGGATTCCAGTACAGCCGCAAACAGGGGATGCAGCTCGCCAGCAAGATGCGCTTCATCACCGCGCAGTTCATCACCTACCTCGAAAATGACCTCTGGAAACGTAACGCCGCCAATGCCAACCGGATGGCACGATTACCCGGCGAGTTGCTGCAGGCGGTCGAAGGCATCCGGCTGAGCAGGCCAGTGGAAGCCAACGGCGTCTTTGCCATCATGCCCGAAACGCTTATTCCCCGCCTGCAACAAGAGTATTTCTTCCACATCTGGAACGAATCCAAAAACGAAGTCCGGCTCATGTGCTCCTTCGACACCACCGAAGAGGACGTCCGCGGCCTGGTGGAGGCAGCAAAGAGGCTGGTGGGGTAGGGGGGAAGATTAGACTCCTTTTAGCAACTGAAGTTTCCCACTTCTGAAACCATTGCAGAGTTTGGGTTTTGCTTTGAGCATTATGATATTAAAATCGCTCATAAGTATTGTCATGACTTCGACAATGCGTCACTGGTGGGCTAAAGCCCGGCAAGTGTTTGGTTTTCAATTGCCCCGACCTTAAGGCCGGGGCAATTGATGTCCGTCAAAGCTTCATCAATCTAACACCACCACCTTGCGGATTTCGCTGCCTGCCAGTGTTTCGATCCTGAGGATGAAGACCCCTTTTGGCTGCCCGGTGAGGTTGAGGATGAAGTTACGGGCATCGGGTGCATGCACTGCAACCTGTTTCCCGGTGTGATCCAGAACTTTGATTTTCAGGATCGGCGATGGCGACTGAATGGTAAATTGCCCGGATGACGGGTTGGGGAAGATACTCAGTTGGCTGGCCGGCTGATCGGCGATGCTTACGGGTAGTTTCTCCAGCAGGTTGGACTCTGCCATTGCTGATTTCACTCCGTTGGTATATTCGGCCTCCACTGCAAACTGGTAGAATCCGGCGCCGAGGTTCGCCCATTCGGTGTCAATATAGGTTGTGTCGCTTACCGGATTGGTGTTGATCTGCTCCCAGTCGGCTACACCGGCCGGTCTGCGGTAGATATTGTAATGTTGAAAGGCTCTTCCGTCCGGAATCATGAAAGCCATTTCCGGAATATCCGGTTCGGCGGTTTTTGATGGTTCGACAGGCTCGCAGATGAAAGTTATAGTCTTCGAATCCGTATTCACCATATAAGCCTGGCTGTCAGTAAATTCCCGCGGGATGGATTCCTCGTATATCAAGCCTGCTGCGCGGATGAAGATGTTTCCATGCAACGGCGGGGCGGTAACGTTTTCGAGCGGGTAGTATGCCCCCATGCCGTTGCTCCATTGCGTCATCGGTTGCCAGATCCAGGGCTCGCCCACGCCGTCGTCGTAACCAACCACGGTATAATTGGAGTAGCCCGATATGCCGAAGAAGAAGCCGTTGGGCGCATATACCGGCGAGGGCAGGTTGAAGGTGTTCCAGCCCAGTGAGTTCTGGACATTGCCCTGCACAAACAGAACGTTGGCCGGGTTTGGCGAACCATCGGCGTTCAGACCGAGCACGGTAACCATCACCTGCGGCGATGGCGGATATCCTCCCGACTGACTGGTAAACCAGGTAACCGCGTTGACAATGGAGTTATACCTCCATGCCGAACCGATGAGGATGTTGGGCGCGCCGGTAGTGATGAGATTTCCGGCCAACTGACCATCATCGTAGCGGAAGATTTTCGGGAAGGGAACGCCGGCGCCGTACCAGTTGAGCTGGGCATAGCCTCCGGTTTCAGTGGCGGTGAGGAGGTGGGGTGGGGGTGCATTTTCCAGAATGGTAACCGGATCGAGCGTCAGGGGAATATCGCCGACCTGAACCACTGCGAAGTAGGTTTGATAACCGGCGAGGGAAATAGTCATCTCGTAGGAGGTCAATCCCCAGATTTCGCCAAAGCTGAATTCTCCGGCGGCATTGGTGGTGGTTTCGTAGGAGTCAATTCCAGCCAGTTTCACCAGAGCGCAATCGGCGGGTGTCTGTGTGTCGCTTTTCAACACGCTGCCTGTGAGCGAAACCATCGGTCGCGGGAGGAGAAAAACATCCGGTAATACTATCGTGTTGCCAGGAGTGAGGGCTATATTTTGGGTAACATCAATGTAACCATATTTGGAGAAGGTGATCTTCAGGTTGTTGCCGGCCATTGTGTAGGGCGATACATAGATACCCTCAAAGTTGGTAAAGATGACCGCAGCAGCTCCGGGAAAATCAGGGTGTTCGATTTCTACTTTGGCATCTTCCACGCCTTGGTAATTGTGCTGGTAAAGCACTTTGCCCGAAAGATGACCCAACCCGCTGCCGGTTTCAAACATCAGGCTGGTTACAGGGTAACTGGCTACATAGGCCATGTGCGTCAGATTGTTAGGGTCAATGGTGGTGTACCAGTTGTCGTAACCGTTCCGCAGCGGCCCGGATTCGATGTATTCGTACGCAAAAAGCGCATTGTCAACGATGAAGGGATCGCCGCCCTCGTAGTAATAAACCATCACCGCAAGGCTGTTACTTCCTGTATAAACAAAGGGCTGGGTGAGGTTGATGTTAGCCCGCCGGATTCCCTGGATGAAATTCACCTGCCCGTCGAAGACCAGCGTCATTTCTGATGCCGGGATAGCGCCGCTGTCGAAGGTCTGCTTGTCGGTTTGCGTCATCCAGACTTTGATTTTGCGGGATGGCATATAGGTTCCCATGGCAGTATAATAGCTCAATCGGGTGATGATCCCTCCGGTGTTGAGTTCGGCTGGATAGTAGAGACATTCGTGCAGGCTGGCGCCTCTGTAATCATCAAAGTTTATCGGATAGAGATAATAATAAGGCGTTTGCTGTGTAGGAGGGTAGGTTCCGATGTTTTTCACTACCACCGAATTGCCAATCACTTCCACTTCGAGGGGAGTACTGGTGTTGTTCTGCGGATTCATATCTTCGCCGTAAACCACCCGAGAATAAAGGTTGTAAACGCCGGTTTCGGGGATGGTAACGGGGATGGTAAAAGTTGCATTTTCACCCGATCCAATAGCTGTGCCGGTCACGCTGCCATACACCATTTCCTGGCCGTTGACCAGTGCGCAGGCTTTCACCTGGTAAGCGCCGGCAGCAACATTCATCAGTCCGGAGTTGCCAACAACGGCGGTAAAGTTGTTGACGCTGTTTTCGTAAAATATGTCGTTGCCGGTAAAAGATATTGCCATCAGGTCTTTCTCCACCGTAACTTTGACCGATCCCAGCACATCGTCTATCACACCGGGCCAGCACCAGAGCGAGTTGAACTGAAATCCTATGTAAAACATGCTTCCATTGGTCAGGCCAAGGGAGCTCAGGTCGTAGCTTTTTTCGCTCCAGGTGATCGGGGGATCGGTAATCACATCAAATGGTGTAAAGTTGGAAACCTGGTCGCCAGTAGTCGAGAGGCAAATCCGCCAGGTCTGCCCGTTTTGGTTGGCCAGCCGCTTGATGAAAAATTTGAAGACATCGCCGTCCTGCCATACCATCTTTGGGGTGATGAGCCAGTCGTTGTAGCCAATCTGGCCGGGGCTTCCGGCATAAGTATCCAGCCCGGCAGCGGCAATTCCCGTATGCGGTACGGTCTGACCGGTTGGAGCATCGGTTACATTCCGGTACCAACCATCGCCGTCGTTGTTGATGTCGTAAACCTTCCAGCCCAGCGGAGGGAACAATTCACCTTCAAAACCCTCTCTCAGCACCCCGAATCTCAATCCCCGTCCTGAGAGTTGGCAAGTACGGCCTCCCGGCACAGACTGATCTGCCTGAAACGTCAATGTTGCTTCCACCAGTCCGGGATCGGTGGGTAAAAACTGAATGTCAATCCATTCGCTTTCGCCTGGGCCGAGGTTGACCGGAAAAGTTGCGTTGAGCAGGGTGTAGTGATCGTCGGTGATTTCTGCGCCGGTAATTTCAAGATTTCCGCCGCCGATATTGATTACTTTTACCGTCATCACTGATGTCAGGGTTGCCTCTACCTCGCCAAAATACAGGGAGTCCGGGATAGTTTTAATTTCCGGGTTTACTGGTACATCCTCCAGGTCGAGAATGATGTTCGGGCGTTCTTCCAAAAGCGAACCTGCCGGCAGGTTATTAGGGTCGTAAGGCGTCTGGTCGTTGCGGGCGCCAAGGCACAAGGCGGGAGGCGACAATGCAGGCGTGCTCAGGAATTTGTCTTCCGGGCTGGTCCATCCGGGTTTTTTCTCAATAATGGTGATGAGAAGGTTGTCGGTATTGTTGTAAAAAAACGGCTCAACTTCGATGTAAGAGTAGGGTTCTCCTATGGTTACCACATAATTGCCGTCATAAACTTTGGTGGCGCTGCTGAGCGGAACAGAGGCAGTCAGCTCGCTCAGGCTGGTATGTGCCATCCACACCTCGACAATAAAATCGGGGTTGGGTGTAGTGCCAACATATTGGTACCCAATCCGCCAGATCCTTTTACCGCCAATGTTGATTTCGTTTTGCAGGTAGAGTGTTTGTGTGAAAGAGAAACCCCACCAGGGCGCCAATGGCACCGACATGCTCGAATCGGTTCCGGTACCGATAACCACTGAGTTTTTCCCACTGTCCGGGTTTGCATCGCCGGCGATGGGTTTACGGCTGTTGTCTTCCGCTTTAACAAGGAAGGTGAAGAGTAATGCTGCAACAAAAAGGGTTGCAATTCCTGAAATGGGTAAATGTTTCTTCATAGTTCAACAATTTTGATGGATAAAAATTGAAGTTTCGAATAGGAATAAATATTTGATTATCAACGTAATAGTCTAATTCTAAGTTTATGAATGGTTGATTTGCAGTACATTATGATTTTCATGCTGACTTAGTACCAGTGAAATCTTTGCGCCTTAGTGTCTTTGTGGCCTGAATAGTTTGGCCACGAAGGCTCAAAGACACAAAGTATGATAAAACACCTTCGTTAAAACACAGTAATTCAACATTTTATTTGTGAAAGAACGGTTTCGAAATCTCAGCAAGAATTAATTCTCCAATCCTGGTATCCTGTTATGTCTCCAAAAGATTTTTGAATGGAACAAATGTAGAAAAATTCCGGAACAAACAAAAAGCCGGATGAATTTTCACTCACCCGGCTTTGCATGCAAGAATACAGTTGATTATTTTTTCACGAATTTCAGGCTTTGCACTCCGGTTTCGGTGTGCAGGTTTATGATGTAAACCCCGTTGGCAAAGCTTCTGGTGTTGATTTCCAGCTTATTGGAGGTCAGATTGTCATAGGTTACGATTTTTTTGCCAATCAGGTTAACGATTTCAAGATGGGTTGCATCCTGCAAAATCTCGATGAAAAGAACCTCCTGTGCAGGATTTGGATAGATTTTCAAACTCTTGCTTTCGAGGGTTTCTACGGAGCTGGTTTTTTCGAGTTCAAGCAAAGCGCCGCCGGCCGGAGTTGCAACATAGAGGCCAAATAGCGGGCCGCTGCTGTTGTTGGCTGGATTCAGAAAGCCGCTGGCAAGAACGGTGATTGCCTGGCCGGCCAGCCCTCCCAGAGGAGCAGCAAAAGTAGCCACCTCAGAGGTTCCGGAACCATCGCGAACCTGGATAGAATAGTTGGCTGCCGGAAGTTCGAGGTAACCTGCAAAAGCGCCATAAGCAACATCATTGGCGATTTCGGTAGGTGTTCCGGTAACTTCGTAAATATCAACGGTTGGTGCATCGGTTGACCCGTGGAAAACAAGAACATCGGTGTTGGTTGCTACCGAAGATACTTCACGGCCTGTATCATAGGCAAATACACTGAAAGGCACATTGGGATCATAGCCGCTGGGGCTTACAATACCGTTGGCAATAAAAATATAGGTTTTGTCGGCCTCGAGGGTAACTACCTGAGAATAGATAGGATTAGTCGGATCAACGCTGTCTGAGCCTTTGATGCCAATATTAAGCGGCATGCCCGCGGGAGCGCTGAGGAACGGAGATGCCTGTCTGAAGCCGAAATCGTCGAGAACTTTCAGGTCGTTGAGCCAGATATCAACAGCAGCAGCAGCCAGGTCAGCCGAGTTGTGGATGATCTGAACGCGTGCAATCTGGGGAACCGGAACGGTGAGCGGAATTTTGAAATCCACACAGTTGCCGTTTTCGTCGTAATCTTTTCCTTCGCCTGCAGCCCAGTCGCCAGCATTGAAAACACAGTCAATGGCAGTAACTACATCAGTGGGTAACAGCCCGTAGAAAAGCGCGGGAACGTAGGAAATCGTCCAGATATGGTCGCCGGTGGGAGGACCCATAAAGGGAACGACAAAATCCACACAGTTACCGTTTTCGTCAAATGCTTTTCCTTCACCTGCTGACCAGGCTCCGGCGTTGAAAACACAGTTAATGGCTGTTACTTCCGAGCCAGCCGGTATATCATAAAAGGCAGCCGGAGTAAAAGTGATGCTCCAGGTGCCGTCGCCGTTGCTGGTGAGTTTTGGCTTTTTGCCATCAGCGCCCGTTCCGTCGAAAGCAACCACTTTTTGCCACGCCTGGCCATCAAGGGTAACTCCGGAGTGCATCATCACCGAGTCTGCTGCAAGCAAAGCATCGGCAGGGCAGGAGATG
Organism: Bacteroidales bacterium; assembly: GCA_036794825.1. GTDB lineage: Bacteria > Bacteroidota > Bacteroidia > Bacteroidales > 4484-276 > RZYY01. Next base: position 29,256 of record DAIRGA010000033.1, read on the forward strand.
TTAGCGTTAAGTGTGAGTGTAATTTCATCCCATGCAGTGGCGGTTGATGGGCTGATGGTTACCGGATAAACCGGCGGAACATATTTTACCAGTTTTGGTTTTTGACCGTTGGCGCCGGTTCCGTCAAAAGCAACTACCTTTTGCCATGCCTGACCATTAACGGTAACGCCGGAGTGCATCATTACCGAATCAGCATTGAGCAATGCTCCGTCCGGACAGGATTTCGTTGCATCCAGGTAAATGGTAACCAGCTCATACGCGGTGGCATTGGCCGGGTGAATGGTTATGGCATTCTGAGCCATAAGTACTCCAAAATAGAGGAGTGAAATCGCTAAAAGTAATAGTTTTCTCATGTTTTGAACTTTTTAATTGTTATTGATAAATGTTGAGAATAAATCTGGCCACAAATTTATAATTTTATCCAAAACAAAATTCTGGAGGCAGGATTTCCATTCTGCGTAATTTGTGATTCGGGATTTATTCAAGCAGGGTATCCATAAATTTTTTGGTTGTAACAACTGTTTCAAAATGACTTCAGGTTCTGATTTTTATCTACTTTTGCGCGTTGTTTTTAATTATGAATATTGTTCTAAATAATTAATAATGAAATAATTAATACTATGTCTAAACAAATTGCCAGCAAATTGTTCTTTGTGCTGATGTTGCTATTTGGCGTTTCATCAGCATTTGCGCAACGAGGTGAAGTTACAGGAACCGTTATTGACGGCTCTGATAACTCCACCATCCCGGGTGCATCCATTGTTATCAAAGGCACTGTACAGGGTACAACTTCGGATATCAATGGTGCTTTCAGCCTCACTGTTGACCCCAACACCACCCTGGTTGTATCCTTTATTGGTTACAAAACGCAGGAGCTTGTTGCTCAACCCGGAGCGAAACTTAACATTATCATGGAATCGGAGGTAACTGCCCTCGATGAACTGGTGGTAATCGGTTACGGTGTTCAGAAAAAATCTGACCGTACCGGAGCCGTTCAGTCAATTTCGGCCGCTGATATGAATACCGGCGTTCTTACCGACCCGGTGCAGGGCCTGCAGGGTAAGGTTGCCGGTGTGATGGTTACCAAAAAGGGTGGCGACCCCAACTCCGGCTTCGATATAAAAATCAGGGGAGCCTCCAGTCTGGTTACCAATACCGGGCCTCTCTACGTGGTTGATGGTGTGCCGGGCGCTGATCCCACTGCCATTGCCCCGGAGGACATCGAAACCTTCAACATCCTTAAAGATGCTTCGGCAGCAGCAATCTACGGTTCCAGAGGCGCCAACGGCGTTGTTATCATCACCACAAAAAGAGGTGTTGAGAGAAAAGGAGCTCAGATTGATTTCAATACCTTTTTCTCGATCGAGAATGTAGCCAACAAACTTGACCTGGTTAGCGGTGAAGACTATCGCGGATTTATTGGCGAGAATCCCGGGCTTGGCACGGCTTTCCTTGATGGCGGAGCCAATACCGACTGGCAGGATGAGATCTTCCGCACAGGCTCATCCCAAAATTACAACCTTGCTTTCTCCGGCGGCGACAGCAAAACCAGCTACCGGGCTTCTTTATCACATCAGAAATTCAACGGTTTGGTAATCGGTTCGGATAAAACCCGCACCATTGGCCGTATAAACCTCGACCAGAAAGCGCTGGATGATAAACTAGTCATCTCCACCGGACTGTCGGCCACGATGGAAAACAACAATTACATCAGTTACAGCGGCTGGGGTTCCAACGAAGTTCTTTACCAGGCTTACCAGCGAAACCCAACCGATCCGGTGTATGATGCAGATGGCAATTTCTACGAAATCGAGCGCGTATTTCAATATTACAACCCGGTGGCCCTCGTTGACCAGATTCACAACGAGCGCGATGCCAAAAGGTTGTTCGGTTATCTTAAAGCTGATTATGAAATCGTTACTGGCCTCTTTGCCGGTGTGAATATGGCTTATACCCGCAACGACGATGAAGCCTTCTACTTCGAGCCTACCACCATGTACCTTGGAACTCACCAGGGGTATGGCCGCCGCGGATACAACAACTTCGAATCAAAAGTGCTGGAAGCTACCCTCAGATATAATCACAATTGGGGCTTAAGCGATTTACAGACTGTCTTAGGATACTCCTTCCAGGAAGATATGTACGACGGTTTTGCAGCACAGGGTCGTCAGCCTTTTGAAAACTACACCATGATGCACGACCTTTCACTGTTTCAAAGTGTAAGCCCCGGAGATATTACTTCCTACAAAAACTCCAACAGACTGATATCCTTCTTCGCCAGGGGTATTTATAGTTACGACTCCAAGTATTTCCTCACTGCGACACTGCGTCGCGACGGTTCCTCAAAATTTGGCGAAAACAATGAATGGGGTTTATTCCCTTCAGCCTCAGCGATGTGGAATATCACCAATGAAGATTTTATGCAGAACGTTGATTTCCTGAACAGCCTCCGCCTGCGCGTTGGTTATGGTATCACCGGTAACCAGGAGATTGGTAATTACAACGACATTGCCTACTATCAATCGGCCGGAAACTCTTTCAACTTCGAAACCGGCGAAACAGCTATCCTGTTTGCCTATGCCCACAACGCAAACCCCGACCTGAAATGGGAAGAAAACGCTGAATTGAACATCGGTATTGATTTTGGATTCCTTAGCGATCGTATTTCCGGTTCATTCGACTTTTTCCAGAAAAATACCTACGACCTGCTGGGAAATTACTCCGTTCCCGTGCCGCCAAACCCGGTTGACCGCATCTGGGCCAACGTTGGCGAATTCCAGGTAACTGGTTTTGAGATGTATGTGCAAGGCTATCCCATCAAGAAAAAAGACTTTGACTGGAGATCTTCGCTGGTTTTCTCTACTTATCAGCAGGATGTAATTTCGCTCTCCAACGATAAATACGAATGGTCGCAACTGCAGGTAGGTTACCTCTCAGGTCCCGGCCTTGTTGGCGATCTCAACTGGACGCAGATTGTGAAACCCGGTGAAGAGCTCGGAACCTGGTACATGCCGCAGTATGCCGGCTTATCTCAGGATGGTAAGTTCCTGTTCTACACCGCTTCAGGTGGCGTAACCCGCGAACTCGAACAGGCTGAAAGAAGAGTGGTTGGCTCTGCTCAACCCGACTTTGAACTGGGCTGGTCAAACTACTTTACCTTTAAGAAAAACTGGGATTTCAATTTTACCTTCCGCGGTGTTTTTGGTCATGAAATCTTCAATACAACCCGCCTTATCTTCGGTAATCCGATCTTCCTGCCCGACAGAAACGTGCTTTACGAAGCGCTGGATGAATACGACCGCGGACTGCGCGATAATCCTAAGCTGAGCGACTATTACCTGGAGGATGGTACTTTTATCCGTCTCGACAACCTTTCGCTCGGATACAATTTCACCAACATCGGCGGCTTCGAGCGCATACGTCTCTACTTTGCCTCCAATAACGTGTTTACCATCACCGGATACTCAGGCATTGACCCTGAAATCTCTCCAAGCGGTCTATCCTTCGGTCTCGACCAGTACAACACCTACCCGAAAGCACGGACTTATACCTTTGGACTTAACATAACTCTATAACCTTTAAAATTATAATCCATGAAAAAGATATTTCTTGCATTTTTTATGCTTACAGTAATTCAGTTCGGTTGCACCGACCTTGATGACGTTCTTTATGACAAAATACCTGCAGATGAATACACTGCAGATCCTATTCTGAAAATGAGTCCTATTTATGCTCCCATGCGCGAATTTAACGACTGGGGTGGCTGGTGGTTTGCTCAGGAAGTTACCACAGACGCCGTTGTGTGCCCTACCCGTGGCGGCGACTGGGACGATGGTGGCAAGTGGCGCGTTTTGCACCAGCATACATGGGACAATAACACCGAAGCCGTTAACAGTATGTGGAGCCGTTTTTACCGCGGAGTTGTGGAGGCCAATAAGTTCCTGGAAGAGCAGGCCAATTTTGCCGGCGACCCCATAGTGGACGAAGCCATTGCAAAAGCCTTGATACTAAGGTCATACTACTATTATCTACTTATTGATAACTACAAAGACGTACCTTACATTACCATTTATCTCGGTGCACCAGAACAACCTGTAAGAAATTTCAGAAAGGATATTTATAATGAAATCCTGACAACAGTTGAACAAAGTGCTCCACTCATTAGCCCAAGCACTTCCAAGACCGGCGTAAACCAGGGTATGGTCTATACATTCCTTGCCAAACTCTACCTGAACCACGCCGTTTACCTCGAAGAAGTAAAGCCTGAATACTGGGCAAAAGCTGAAGAATATTGCCAGAAGGTAATTGATCTTGGTCAATATTCTCTTGAGAGTGATGCACTTGCACCATTCGTTACCAGCAATGAGAATTCGCCAGAAAATATCTGGGTTATTCCTTTTGACGAAGATACTTACCAGGGTTTCAACCTTCATATGAGAACCCTCCATTATAACAGCAACCAGACTTTTGAAATGGTAGTAGGCCCATGGAATGGCTTTGCTGTTATGTATGACCATTATATGACCTACGAAGATGGCGATCGTCGCAAAGATGGTTTCCTCGTCGGACCTCAGTACACCTATGGCGGTCAACCTATTATTGACCAGGGCGCCGGTGGAATTCCGCTGGTTTTCAACCCTGTTATCCCATCGTTGACTATGGGTGAAGGCAATACACCTGATGAGATCAGAAACTCAGGAGCGCGTGTGGTGAAATTTGAAATCAAACGCGGAGCAAAAGACAATCTGAGCAACGATTTCCCAATATACCGCTATGCCGATGTATTGCTGATGAAAGCCGAGGCACTCATCCGCCAGGGACAGAATGGCGATGAATACGTTAATTTAGTTCGCAACCGCGCCGGTTTATCCAGCTGGACAGGTGTGACCCTTACCCAGCTCCTCGCCGAAAGAGGCCGCGAATTGTTCTGGGAAGCTCACCGCCGTCAGGATCTGATCCGCTTTGGTGAATTCAACAAACCATGGTGGGAAAAGCTGGCAAGTACCCCCGACCGTAACACCTTCCCCGTGCCGCAGTGGGCAATTGATGCTAATCCAAATCTTGCATTGCCTCCGGTTGCCATCACTAAATAATAATTTAATACTTTTGCAGTTTGAAAGGCTAATTCATTTTTTCTAACTTAATTTTATAAACCAAAACTATCTTAAAAATGAAAAAAAGTTCATTAAAATGGTTCCTGCGTACAGCAGCGCTGCTCCTGTTCTCTGCTGTAATTCTTGTTTCTTGTAAAGATGATGATGATGATACTCCTCCTCCAGTAGTAGTTGAGGATGGGCTTTACATCGTTGGTGCTGGTACAGCACTCACCGATTACAACATCAAAGGTTTGTTCAAACCTACCCGCAATGAAGTAAATCAGACTGAAAGAGCAAGCCTGATGGAAATTTTCGTTGCTGTAAAAGCTGGCGCCGATGGATTTAACATTATGCAGGTTTCAGGCGCTACCAAAACTTCACACGGCCCTGGTGCCGATTTTGCGGTTGTTGGCGAAGCCGACCGTATTGGCGATGAACCAAAACTCGATTTCTGGCGTGGTTCTCTCGCTGTTTCCCAAACAAAATTCACCGTACCTGAAGATGGTTTATACCATGTGGTGATTGATACCGAAGTGATGAAAGTTGCCATTATCCCTGTTAAATACTGGGGATTGATTGGTGCAGCTACTCCAGGCGGGTGGAGCAACGATACTCAGATTCCGGCCGGAGCTTTCGATCTCAATACCATGACTTTTGAAGTTACCGGTGTAACCATGACCAAAGCCGATTACAAATTCCGCTATTCAGGTGGTTGGAAGGTGGTTATTGATGATAATGTTGACCTCGGCGGTGGAGTTATGGGCGTAAGAGTAAACACCAACTTTGGCGGCGCTGTTAACGCACTCGTTCCTGGTGGCGCAAATATTGCCAATGATGAGGGCGGTATCTACACAGCAAAAATGGTTTGGACACTCGGTGCAGCTTATGCAGCTACGATGACCAAAACCGGCGACCTCCAGGTATTTGATTATACCAATACACAGCTCGGTCTGGTTGGTGGAAGTCTCGTGGTTAACGGTGTTCCTCACAACTGGGATGAAACCATTATGTTGTCAACTCCTACCGTTGAAAACGAAACCAACTACACCTGGACTTACGACGGTGTTGAAGTACAGGTTGACGGCGGCGGATTCAAATTCAGAGAAGGTCAGGACTGGAACGGTAAAGTAATCGGTTACACCCAGGTAACAATGGCTGGTCTGGCTGCTGATGATTTCGAAACCAATACCGATGGTAACTTTGTTCCTAAAGTTGCCGGTGTTTATGATTTCGAACTCTTTATTGATGCCGTAACCGAAACCTACAAAGTGACCGTCAACCCTTCAGGTGCAGCTCCTGAGCTTTATCTCCTTGGTGACGCTACACTGGCTGGTTGGGACAACACTGCTGCTCTGCCACTGACTGGCACAGGTGGAGTTTACACCATCACTACCGATCTGGCCGGCGCTGGTAAATACCTGAAATTCATTGTTACATTAGGTCAATGGGCTCCTCAGTACGGAACCGATGCCAACGGAACCAACACCGGTGGTAACCTTGTTTACCGTCCTGACGAAAATACTCCGGATCCACCGGCGATCCCCGCTCCGGATGCAGTTGGAACCTATGTAATCACAGCAAACACCAACGATCTTACTTATACTATTGCCCCAGCAAAGAAATAAGTAAGAGATAATTCTAATCAACGAAAAGGTTGCTCCGGCTCTGGGGCAACCTTTTTTATTTCCTATCAATTAAATCCAATAGGATAAGTTTGCTGAGTCTGATAACACCAGGCGATGCCAAAAAGCTATTTTCTCCTTTGCGCTTTTGCGCCTTTGCGTGAAACAGAAAATCTCACGCCATGACGCCAAGACGCCAGTTATCAACCCAAACTCACAATTAACTTCTACTAAAAAAACCTTTGCGCTTTTGCGCCTTTGCGAGAAAAAATCTCACGCCAAGACGCCAAGACGCCAGTTATCAACCCAAACTCACAATTTACTTCTACTAAAAAAACCTTTGCGCTTTTGCGCCTTTGCGAGAAAAAATCTCACGCCAAGACGCCAAGACGCCAGTTATCAACCCAAACTCACAATTTACTTCTACTAAAAAAACCTTTGCGCTTTTGCGCCTTTGCGTGAAAAAGAAAATCT
>DAIRGA010000033.1:36547-55856 GCA_036794825.1 Bacteroidales bacterium
ACTTCTACTAAAAAAACCTTTGCGCTTTTGCGCCTTTGCGTGAAAAAGAAAATCTCACGCCAAGACGCCAAGACGCCAAGTATCAGACCCAAACTCACAATTAACTTCTACTAAAAAAACCTTTGCGCTTTTGCGCCTTTGCGTGAAAAAGAAAATCTCACGCCAAGACGCCAAGACGCGAAGACAAAGAGACCAAGACTATAACTCTGGTTTGCATGAGAAAAGAAAAGGCCGGTCATTTGCAGACCAGCCTCTTTTGTTTTAAAATTTTGTCTTCTGTTGAAGTTGTCGGGAATTCAACGTCAACCCATTTAAGTATCATAAACTATCGGATAACCAGCTTAGTAGCGCCGGAAAACTGGTCGGCAGAACTCCTTACAAAGTAAATTCCTTTGGGCAGATGGGTCAGATCAATGGTGTTCAGACTGTTTTCCAAAGTGATATTGTAAACCACCTGGCCGTTCGTGTTGTAAACATTCACCTGCTGCGATTGATCTGCCTTTGATGCATCAAAATTCACCACACCAGTAGAAGGATTCGGATAGATGGCGAAATTCTGCGCCAGTTCTTCTACTCCTGTAACATCGGGGTTCACGATCAAATTGGTAAGATAAACCACATCGCCGCTGGTGGTACCGTTGCTGTTAGTAGCGTTAACAGCGGCCCAGAATCTGATTTGGCCGGTGCCGCCGGCGGGGGCTGTCCAGTTAACACTCCACGATTTGCTGCCACCGCTGCCGGCAGTGCCCTGGGAGGTGTGCGTAACCGACTTGCTCTGGTTTACCAGCTTGGTTTGCTGTGTGTTGGTAATGATGAATGTCCCCACCTCGTTGCCCAGCAAATCTTCAGCAGTGAGTTCGAAGCCGAATTTATTGGAACCGGCATGTGTTCCGTTCACCACAATGGTGTAAGTTTGCCCTCCAACATAACCGATTGATGGGATGTCAGTAGTAATCCATCCTGAAACATTCTGGGCAGTTCCGATGTGGCATCCGGTGCAGTTCAGCCCGGAATCGCCGGTTGATCCGCTATATCCTCCCGGGGATCCCGAGGAGCTGGAAATTAACACGAAAACTACGGGCAGCACTAAAAGTGGCAGATAAGCGTAAAGTTTTTTCATTGGATATAAATTTTATTGGTTGATGGGTCAAAAGTAATTTAATTTGAGAAACGGGAGCTAAAATGCCGGAATAGATAAAAAAAACAGGGTAAAACCAATGTTTCACCCTGTTTATGCTGATAACATTCTATTTAAGATTATCCTTTGGAGATAGGTTTCTCCTAATATTCCGGTGTAAATTTCATATTAAAGAAGATGAAGGAGTAGATGTCGGCGTACTCTTCGATGATCTTGGATGTCGGTTTTCCGGCTCCGTGACCGGCTTTGGTTTCTATCCTGATGAGCGTTGGATTATTGCAGCCCTGGTGTTCCTGGAGTGATGCAATGAATTTGAAGGAGTGAGCTGGTACAACGCGGTCGTCATGATCTGCAGTAGTGACGAGGGTTGCAGGATAGCAGGTGCCAAATTTGAGGTTGTGCAGCGGAGAGTATTTTATCAGGTAGGCAAACTCTTCGGCCACGTCGCTTTTACCGTAATCGGTGGCCCATGCCCAGCCAATAGTAAAGAGGTGATAGCGAAGCATATCGAGCACGCCAACTGCCGGCAGCGCCACTTTGAATAGGTCTGGGCGCTGGGTCATCACAGCTCCAACAAGCAGTCCACCATTTGACCCGCCCTGGATGGCCAGATAATCGGAGGAGGTGTAGTTGTTTTCGATCAGGTACTCGGCAGCAGCGATAAAGTCGTCAAATACGTTTTGCTTGCGCTCTTTGGTTCCGGACTCGTGCCACTCTTTTCCATATTCGCCACCACCCCTGAGATTGGCCATGGCAAATATACCGCCCTGCTCGAGCAAAATAAGCCGGGTTGCACTGAATCCGGGCGTAAGGCTGACATTGAATCCTCCGTAGCCATAGAGCAAAGTCGGGTTTTTCCCGTCCATACGTATGCCCCTTTTGTGAACGATAAACATCGGGACTTTGGTTCCGTCTTTGCTTTCGTAAAACACTTGCCTGGTTTCGTAAGCCGCTGGATCAATGTCAATTTCGGGAGCGCGGTAAACGGTGGATTCGTTGCTGGAAATGTCGTATCTATAAATAGTAGTGGGGTAGGTGAACGATGTAAAACCATAGAAAGCGATATTGTCGTCTTTCTGCCCGTTGAAGCCGGCCATTGTTCCGATACCAGGGAGGTTCAGATCGCCAACTTTATTTCCGGTAAGATCATAGATAAATGCCTGACTGTAAGCATCTTTCATATATCTTGCGACAAACTTTCCACCCACCATTGTAACACCGTCCAAAACTTCATTTTGCTCTGGAAGTATCGTTTTCCAGTTGCCGGCCTCCTTATTGGCCGGATCAATTTCGATGAGGTGATATTTGGGCGCATTATAATTGGTCATTACAAATAGCTTCCCGTTGTGGTCGTCTACTACCGAATAATCGTTGTCAAAATTCTCCACGATAGCTTCGAATCCAGCGTTTGGCTTTGACAGATCTTTGAAATAGAGCGAGTTACCGGAAGTGCTTTCCGATTCGTAAATGATCAGGAAACGCTCGTCATCCGTTACATCGGCAGCATAATTCCGCAATGGGTAGTTTTTATTTTCGTATACCAGCACGTCATCCGTCTGAGGGGTATTGATCTTGTGGTAGAATACCTTGTGAAATTCATTTTTAGCGGAGAGCTCGCTTCCTTTGGGTTCATCGTAACGGCTGTAGTAGAATCCGTCTCCCTGGAATGCAATTCCGGAGAATTTGATCCATTTCAGGTGGTCATCCAGTAATTTTCCGCTTTCGATCTCCATGATAAAGAACTCGTTCCAGTCGGAGCCGCCTCTCGAAATGCCGTAGGCAAGGTATTTTCCATCTTTGGAAACGTCGTAGTTGGTGAGCGAAACTGTTCCGTCTTCCGAAAGGGTATTGGGATCGAGCAGCACCCTAGGCTCATCTTCAAGGCTTTCCTGAACGTACAGCACGCTCTGGTTCTGCATTCCTTCGTTCTTGAAGTAGAAATAGCGGTTTCCTTTTTTGAAAGTTACGCTGTACTTTGGGTAATCCCAGATTTCAGTGAGCCGGTTTTTGATGTTTTCCCTGAATGGAATCTGTTCGAGGTAGCCAAAAGTAACTTTGTTTTGTGCTTCAACCCAGGCGGCAGTTTCGTCCGATTTGTCATCTTCGAGCCAGCGGTAAGGGTCAGAAATGACAGTGCCGTGGTAGTCGTCGGTTACGTCTCCTTTTTTGGTTTCGGGGTACTTTACGCTGACAGGCTGCTGACAGCTTTGCAAAAGGATCATAAGCGCTAAAGTAAGATAAATAAATACTCTCTTCATTAGAATTTTGTTTTAGTTAGTAGATAAGAAATTCATTTTGGTGCAAAAATAATCCAAAAGTTGAACTGAAGGCATATGTCGTTACACACTGGCAGATTATGTAGTGTGTTCGGGATACTATGATCCTTGCGGTTTAACATTTTTAAATGGCTCTCAACCGTCATTTTTAGGTACTTTTGCCGCAAATTCAAAAATGTTTAATCTATGCTATTCAATCTTGATCTCATTCAGAAGTTGTATCAAAATTTACCCGCTAAAGTAGATGCAGCCCGCAAAATGCTTGGGAGACCACTCACATTGACCGAAAAAATTCTCTATTCGCATTTGTGGGATGAATTGCCTGCGGCAGAATACCGGCGTGGCTCCGATTATGTTGACTTTGCCCCGGACAGGGTTGCCATGCAGGATGCTACGGCGCAGATGGCTCTGTTGCAATTTATGCAGGCCGGAAGGGATAAAGTGGCAGTTCCATCAACGGTTCACTGCGACCACCTCATTCAGGCCAAAGTTGGCGCCAAAGAGGATTTGCAGGTGGCCAAAGACTCCAACAAGGAGGTTTTTGACTTCCTCGCTTCGGTCTCCAATAAATATGGTATTGGTTTCTGGAAGCCTGGCGCTGGCATCATTCATCAGGTTGTACTCGAAAATTATGCTTTCCCTGGTGGAATGATGATCGGAACCGATTCGCACACGGTGAATGCCGGCGGGTTGGGAATGGTGGCCATAGGTGTGGGAGGCGCTGATGCCGTGGATGTTATGGCCGGAATGGCGTGGGAACTGAAAATGCCAAAGCTCATCGGAGTGCGGCTGACAGGGAAACTCAGTGGATGGACATCGGCAAAGGATATTATCCTGAAAGTGGCCGGGATTCTAACCGTTAAAGGTGGAACGGGTGCTATTGTTGAATATTTTGGTCCTGGAGCCAAAACCCTCAGCTGCACCGGGAAAGGAACCATCTGCAACATGGGAGCCGAAATCGGCGCCACGACATCGCTGTTTGGCTATGATGAAAAAATGGCCGACTACCTCAATGGTACCGGCCGTGAAGCCCTTGCTCACGAAGCCAATAAAATTGCTCAATACCTCACCGCCGATCCTGAAGTTTATGAGCATCCCGAAAAGTATTTCGATCAGTTGATCGAGATTGATCTCACATTGCTCGAACCTCATATCAACGGACCCTTTACCCCCGACCTTGCAACGCCCGTTTCGCAGTTTGCCCAAAAAGTGAAAGAGAACGGATGGCCAGAAAAACTTGAAGTGGGATTGATTGGCTCCTGCACCAACTCGTCGTATGAAGATATTAGCCGGGCAGCATCGGTAGCCAGGCAGGCGCTCGATCACGACCTGGAGGTGAAATCCGAATACACGGTAACCCCTGGCTCTGAGCAGGTTCGGTACACTGTGGAAAGAGACGGTTATCTCGACATTTTCGAAAAAATTGGTGGCGTAGTGCTTGCCAACGCCTGCGGTCCCTGCATCGGTCAATGGGCGCGTCATGGCGCTGACAAGAAGGAGAAAAACTCCATTATGACCTCCTTCAACCGTAACTTTGCCAAGCGAAACGACGGTAATCCAAACACCCACGGGTTTGTAGCTTCCCCCGAAATCGTTACAGCCTATGCCATTGCCGGACGGCTCGATTTCAACCCGATAACGGATTACCTGGTCAACAAAAAGGGAGAAAAGATCAAACTTACTGAGCCCCAGGGCATCGAAATGCCGCTGAAAGGCTTTGCTGTGGAAGACAATGGCTACCAGGCGCCCGCCGAGGATGGCAGTTCGGTGGAGGTAAAAGTTGATCCAAAATCCGACCGCCTGCAATTGCTCGAGGGATTCCCGGCATGGGATGGTAATGATCTGAAGGGCTTAAAACTCCTGATAAAGGCTGCAGGAAAGTGCACCACCGACCATATTTCGATGGCCGGCCCCTGGCTGCGCTACCGCGGGCATCTCGACAACATCTCCAACAATATGCTCATCGGAGCAGTAAATGCCTTTAACGGTAAAACCAACGCCATCAAAAATCAACTTACCGGCAATTATGAAGAGGTTCCGGCAACTGCCCGTCAGTACAAGGCTGCTGGCATAGGTTCGATCGTGGTTGGCGACGAAAACTACGGCGAAGGCTCCTCACGCGAACATGCCGCCATGGAACCGCGTCATCTGGGCGTCAGGGCCGTGCTGGTGCGCAGCTTTGCCCGTATCCACGAAACCAACCTCAAAAAGCAGGGTATGCTCGCCATCACTTTTATCAACAAAGAGGACTATGATAAAATCAGAGAGGATGATACCATTGATATCATTGGCCTTAGTGAAATCGCACCCGGCAAGCAGTTGACCGTAAGGCTGCATCATGCAGACGGAACCACCGAGCAGTTCCCCGTAAGCCACACCTATTCTGACATTCAGATCAGCTGGTTCAAAGCGGGTTCGGCACTCAATCTTATAAAGGAGCAACAGAAGAAATAGACCATTCAAAATTTAAGTATGATGGGCAGATTACAAGGAAAAGTAGCCGTAGTAACCGGTGGCGCAGATGGCATCGGTAAAGCGGTTGTACAGCGTTTTTCGGCAGAGGGCGCTGCGGTTTGTGTTTGGGACGTTCAGCAGGACAAGGGCCTGTCGGTTGTTGCTGATATCATCAAGAACGGTGGTAAAGCGGCATTTTTTCCGGTAGATACAACTGATTATGCCCAGGTGGAGATGGCAACACACCAGGTTCTTGAGCAGTTAGGCAGGATTGACATACTGATAAATAATGCCGGCATAACCCGCGATGCCTCATTCAGGAAAATGACGCACGAGCAGTGGCAGCAGGTGCTGGATGTGAATCTCACCGGGGTATTCAACTGCACAAAGGCGATTGCTCCTTTTATGCTCGACAATGGGTATGGCAGGATCGTGAATGCCTCGTCGGTGGTGGGTTTGTACGGAAATTTCGGACAGACCAACTATGTGGCTACCAAAGCAGCAATTATTGGGATGACCAAAACCTGGGCACGTGAATTTGGCAGGAAAGGGGTTACCGTAAATGCCGTTGCACCTGGTTTTACGCTTACCGATATGGTTGCCAAAATGCCCGAAAATGTGCTTCAATCCATGAAGGAGCGTGTTCCTCTCGGCAGGCTTGCCACGGCTGAAGAGATGGCTGCCGCCTACCTGTTCCTTGCCTCCGACGAAGCCGCTTACATCAACGGCCATACCCTGAGTGTGGACGGCGGAATGACGGTTTAGTGTCTTATTTTTTATTTTCTTGCTTTTTTTTGGCAGAATTTTCAAATGACAAATATCAAAAATCAAATAAATACGAAATTTAAAGAATTCAAATATCAAACTGGTACACATTTGTTACTGCCTGCTTACGTCAATCAGGAAGGGATGCTTTCACTGTTTGAATTTTTAATCCTTCGTAAATTGTCCGAAGGACTCCTTTGGAGAGATTTATTTATCCAAAGGATTCCTATGGAGAGTTTTGTCTATTGTATTTTGTAATTTCTGGTTTATTCAGGTTAGAACGTGGTTAATTTTTAAATCTCCGGCCGAATTGATATTTGATAAAATGCTTTAATCCCTTTTCCCTTAGACAATGAAAAGAAACGCCTACATACATTCAAGCGGTGTTTATGTGCCCGAAAGGGTGATTCCCAACAGCTACTTTAACGATCTGCTGGGCGAGGATGTTGATGCATGGCTGCGTGAGAATGTGGAGATTTACGAACGTCGCTGGTGCCGCGATGATCAGTCGGTGGCCGACCTGGTGATGGAAGCTGCTGCAAAGGCAATGGCTGCCGGGAACGTAAAACCGGAAGAGATTGATCTGCTGGTCATTTCCACCGATACTCCGGAGTATATTTCACCCTCCACAGCCTCTAAGGTTCAATACAAAATGGGAATGGTGAATGCCGGAACCTTCGACGTCAACACCGCCTGCGCAGGTTTTGTTACCGCCCTCGACCTGGGGGCCAAATACATCCGCGCCGACGAGAATTACAATACCGTGATGGTGGTTGGCGCATATGCGATGAGCAAATACCTGAATATGACCAACAAAAACACGGTCACCCTCTTTGCCGACGCAGCCGGCGCATTCATTCTGAAATCCACCGAAGAAGAGGGTAGGGGATTGCTAGCCAGCCAGTTGATAACCCGTGGTGAATTTTACGATTATATGGGAATTTACGCCGGTGGAACGCATCAGCCCATCACCGATGAGGTGGTAGCGGAAAAGGGACATCTGCTTCAGTTTGTGAAGAAATTCCCCAAGACCCTCAACCCCGAAATGTGGAGCATGATGAGCCGGACACTTTGCCAAAGGCTGAAAATCACTCCAGAGGAGGTAGATCATTTTTTTCTTACCCAGATCAACGTCAACAGCATCCGGCAGACGATGGATCTGCTCGGACAACCTCACTCCAAAGCCCAGACCAGTATGCATTACTTTGGTTATACCGGGTCGGCCTGTATCCCGCTGGCCTTTCAGGAGCGGCTTGAATCGGGAAATCTCAGACGCGGCGATCTGCTTTTTTTCATAGGATCGGGCGGCGGACTTGCCTTCGCCAGTGCTGCGGTGAGGTATTAAAACAACCATCGTTTGTTACTCTCTACGCCATGCTTTTGGTCAGTTTTGGACCCTGAAACACAAACATAAGGAAAGAATAATGACTTTCCGAACGACTTTTTTTGTGGCGGTTTTTGTCAAAATATTGAATAAATCATGGAACCACGCGTTATTAACAAAACCCGTAGTTTTCAACAAAAGAAAAAAGTAGCAAAAAAGAAAAAGTCAACATAATAAACATTGTAAAAGATTATAGATAGAAAAAAGTCAACCTATTTCAGGCAAGGTCAGATATTCAATATTCGATATTCAACATTCAATATTCGATATTCACTATCCATTATTCGGCATTTTGATCAGCTTAATCCGCAATGTTGCCAGCGCAAGCGGGCATGAATCGATTAACTGGGCGAATGAGGAAAGACAGCTAATGATAAACTGAGACGGTCTTAAAAGTCTTTCATTTGAATTTTCAACGTTTATTAACCCTTGATCCCTTCCCAAAGGGCCGAAGGATTCCAACGGAGGATACCTTTGGCACCAACGCTACCTGTTCCGGTCGGTTGGAAAATGGCCAAAATAATCCTGACCATCTGTAAAGCATTGTTGAAAATCTGCTAACGCTTTATCACTATCTTTTTTATTGCACTGCTTTTGGCTGAAGTAACCTGAAGCAGATACATCCCCTCTTTAAAGTCAACGCAGTTGATTGCTTTTACCTGTCCGGGTTGTGGGTCAATGATGGTTTCGGAATAAACCATCCTACCGGCTATATCGCTGATTACCAGTTTTGTGATTCCGGTGATGTTTTCGCCGAATAAAATATTGAACTGATTATCAGCCGGTACAGGGTAGGTGCTGAAGTTCAGGTCAGTGCTTTCGAAAACCGAAACGGTTGAACCGTTTGAAGCCACATTGGAGTAAACACTTGCATATCCACCATTACGTGAACCTGGATTACAACCGTTGGGATGATCAATCCTTATCATGTAATTAACTTCACCGGGAGGCGCACTGAAGTCAGTAAATGAAGTGAAACTGGCTGAAAAGGAGGCAACCTGTTCATAATTGCCGGTAGCAGTTTTTCGCATGATCTTATAGGATGAGTAATTAAACCCGGAATAAGGAGTCCATATCAGGTTCCAGGCATTGTTTGTTCCCTGGTTAATGGTCAGATGGATGGTCTGGTGGTAATCGCCTGCCGGAAACAGCCTGTTCTCGAAATCTACGAACCCGATTTTGTAACGATAGGGCCTCATACCAGGATTTGAGTTGGTGTCGGTGACCATTGTCATTTCGTTATATCCAACAGTATCAATCACTTCATAAACATTTGCCTCATCGGTTTCTTTATAAACCAGGAACTCGGATATTATTTCAGATTCAGGTTTCTCCCAAATGATAACATTAAAGTTGGTAAGGCTGTCGACCGAGACCATACATATCGGCGTCTCCGGGAAAGGGAACATGGTGAACCTCCCACTGGTTGCCTTTGAGGTTAAAGCGTAGGAATCGGTAATCCTTACCAGGCATTCCTCTGAATTCACATTTGGGGTAAACCATTCATAACTTCCTGAATTTCCCTGACTCATGCCATTATTGATAACTTCCCAGGTTTGTCCGTTATTCAGGGAGTATTCGAGGTAACAATATGCTGAATAAGGATTTTCGACGGTCCAGGTGATTGTGTATGGATTGTTGGCGTTTACAAGCTCTCCGGCGACCGGGGAAATCAGGTTGTAAACCGGCAGGGGGTTTATTGTAAAAACTTCACTCATGCCAAACTCTGTTGGATCATCAGCATTATAAAGTTTAAGGATACATGAATCCGAAGGGGTGTCGGATAAAGTGAGATAGGTAAAGCCCATTTGTACATCAATGTTTTGGGCAACGGGTGTAAATGTATTGCCATTATCAAGCGATATTTCGGCATTCATCATCGTAAAATCAAAAATGCTCAACAACCAATAAACTATTGTTTCGCTACCCGCAAAAATTACTGATGCAGCATTGGGTTCGACAATGACAATCGGCGGAATAATAATGGTAAATGGCTCATCACTCATATCGGTTACAGTGGTATTGCTGACATCGGTGATCTTCAATTTTGCGTTGGTGGTTGGAAAAGCCGGAACTCCAAAAGTTGCACTGCCGCCGTTAGGTCCTGTTGGGACGTTTCCCATAAAATACCAGATCGATCCACCATCGTTGGAAAACTCGACTTTTACAGTGCTGCTCAGGCTTTCACCTGTCCAGGCGATAATCTCTGACTGCCCGTAAGTCCAAATCTCACCGCCATTCGGGGATTGAACAGTTATTGTCTGGGCATTTGTTGACACTGGCATTGATGAAAGCAACAGAATGCCGATAATGATGGATGTGAAGGTTATTGAAGCTGTCAATTTATAGGTTTTCATAAATCAGGTTATTAGTTGAATAGTAAGTCATTCAAACAAATCAGAAGAAATTTAGTTTTAAATGACGGAAATTAATTACTGACTGATGAAAAGCTCCAAAAGGGCAGTCTTTCTGACAGATGCTTTTGGAGAAGTTTAATATTGTGGGGCTGTCTCAAAAGTCTGGATTTAACCCCAAGCCTTAAAAATCAGGAGTTCCCTGCCCCTACCGAAGTTTTGGGATAAATTCCGGGGGCTTGATTTTCGACGCTTTGCCTTTTGCCAAAAGCATCCTCTCTGGGAGTCCTATGGAACTTTGGGAAGGGGTCAAGGGTCAAGAAGTGACGAATATCAATATTAGAGACCATTGTGACAGCTTCTTTTTTGTGTATGAGTAAGCGAAAAACAGCCGGAGCATTGCTGCCCCGGCTGTTTGTTTTGATTGCGATAGTATCGCTCTAAGCGATCCTATCGCTAAACAGAGAAACCAGCCGGTGGTAGTCATAGAATGGCTGAGAGCCATACTATGAGAATAAAACAGCCGGAGCATCGCTGCCCCGGCTGTTTGTTTTGATTGCGATAGTATCACTCCAAGTGATCCTGTCGCTAAATTAAAGCGAAATGTTGCCATGAGTAGCGATAGGATCGCCGGAAGCGATACTATCGCTGCTGGTTTACATCACCACAATCCTCCTGGTTACGATCTCTCCCTTCACTTCGAGCCTTAGCACATACATTCCCGGCTTGAAGTTGCTCAGGTCGAGGACGGCCTCGCTGCCGGTGAAGTGGTTTTGCTCAATCAGCCTGCCGTCCATGTCGGTGATCTGGTAATTGACTTTGGTATCGTTTTCGGGAATGGAGACGATTATGTAATCATCGGCGGGGTTGGGATATACCTCAACCTGCTGCGACTGTAGTTCGGGTTGAATCAGGTCGAAACCTGTGTTTTCATCGCCCGACTTGAGGAGGGTAGCCAGTTCGACGTTGTCGAAGGTGGCAACTGCTGTGCGGTTGGCGTAGATGCTTTCGAGGAATATACCCGCTTTGAGGCAGCCCGTCATGTCGAGGCTACCATTATAACGCTGCTGCCAGGTGGTTCCGTTGGCCGAGGTGAAGACTTTGGAGTTGGTTCCGTTGCGCTGGATCTTCATCCACTTAATGGTGGCAATCGCGCCCGAGTTGACCATAGCCAGGCCGGGATTTTTCCTGTATCCGACAATCACTCTGTTGCTGAGCTGGGTCTTCACGAGTATTGTGCGGTCGTTGTTACCGGTTCCCTGGCGCACTACCACACCGCCCCAGCCGAGGTTCTGCATCCCGGTCAGGCGGGCGATGATGGTAAACTGTTCATCGCACACATCCTGATAAACGACATGATGTACATCACGGGTTGTGGTGCTTTGGCCTGTGGCTGAGAGCCGGAATACATCCTGCGGCCAGTTGCTTCCCGGGTAGAAGTCGGTGTTGCCGGATGCCACTGCGTTGGTGTTGGCCACGATCCAGTTGCCTGCAGTTACTTCAATCGCTTTGTCGGCTGTTTCCCCAGCCAGGCCTGCATCTCCGCTGACAAATGTTCCCGTAAGGGTGGTATTGTCGCCGGGGAAGGTGAGCTGGTGGTCGGTGTATCGGAAGGCGCCTGTTGATGTTCCGGAGGGGATGGTCACCTGCAGAGGGGCAAAGCTGTTGCTGCCGGTGGAGGATGTTGACATCTGGATAATTGTGGCAGCACTGACGTTGGTCGGGTTGCCATATTCATCGTGGATGGTAATGGTGTAGTCGCCCGATTGTACTCCTGCCGAAAGAACATCCGGTCCGGTGATGGCAAAGCTGGCCGGATCTGAGGGCAGGATGGTAAAGGTGGGGGAGGTGGTTGCAGCATCGAGGCTGGTGGCTGATGCCGTGAGGACTTTGTCGGTTCCTGCCAGGTCAATGCTCAGCCCGGCAAAGGTTGCGATTCCGCTCACAGCGTTCATCACGGTGGTTCCGTTCAGCGTTCCTGTGCCGGAGGTCAGCGTCAAAGCGACTTCATGTGTGGCAGTGGGGACGGTGTTTCCGGTTGCATCCTGGATGGTAACTACTGGCTGCTGCGCAAATGGCTGATTGGCAACGGTGCTGGCCGGGGGCTGGGTGGTGAAGGCCAGCTTTGCAGGCGGGCCGGGGACAAATTCTACCTGTGCTGACTGCGGGCAGGCACCCGGACAGCGGGCTGTAACCGTGGCCAAACCCACCACAGACGCAGACCTCAGGTGCAGAATCACCTGGCCGTTGGCATCGGTGGTAGCGGTTACCGTTGAGGGTAGTTCGGTAAGACCATCCATCAGTGTTCCATAGTCGGTTTCCACACTGATTACCTGGTTGGCCAATGGCGCAGTGCCATGATCGAGCAAGGTGATGGTAAGGGTGGCCGTGCTCACCCCATCGGCGATGATGGAGGTTGGATCGGCAACCACATCAAAAATAATTCCCCTCACGCTGAACAGGTTGCTTTCGCCGGTAATGCCACTGGCGGTTCCGGTTCCAGTTGCGCTGGCGCTCAGTTTGACATCAAAACCAGGAATGTCGCTCAGGCCAGAGTAGAGGATGTTGCTGAAAGTCAGTTCGTTTTCACCAATGTTCAATACTTTCTCTACAGGATCTCCAATAGCACCCTGTACGCTCAAGGTTCCGGTGACAAGTCCGCCTTCACCGGTGAGTGTTACTGTCACCGTTCCAACAGTATTAGGAGTGGGATTGTCGTAGCTATCCACCAGCGTCAGCTTTACATCAAAAGGTATGTTCTGCAGTTTAGGACTGGTAATGTCGCTGTCATCGGTTTCGGTGACCAGGAATCTGTGCGGCGGACCGGGTTGGATCGACGCTGTGGCGGTTGGTGAGCCGGCCAGGGTGAGCGTGTAGTTGTCCTTATCGGCACCATCAAGGCTGGCTGCGGTGATGGTAACGGTGTGGGTTCCTACCAGTTGTGAGGCAAAATTGAGCTCCATGCCGGTGAGGGAAACATCATCCGAACCAACAACACCCACCAGGGTGAGGTTGTTCTCATCAAACTCAGCATCGGTGTTGGTGTCGTAAATCTTATCCTTTGCCGTAAAGGCGCCTCCGATGGTGAGCTCTTTGGGCTCTACGGTTAAGGTGTGCGGTGCGGTTTCGGCCTGGCTGCAAACGCCGCTTTTCACCACCGCCCGGTATTGCCATGTGCCCACCGATGTAGGGGTTTCACTGTAGATGGCATCTGTATGGGCAATATCTGTCCAGCCCCCCGAAGTTCCATACCTTTTTTGCCATTTCTGGATATCACCGGTATAACCCGAAAGTGTCAGATCGCCGGTAGTTGAGCCATAGATAACGGAACTGTTTCCGCTGATGCTTCCGGCAACGGTCGCAGGATCAACATTAACAGTGTATTGGGCGGAAGCAGTCTGCGGGTTGCAGGCATTGTTGCTGGTTACCGTCAGGGTGAGGGTGATGGTTTTGCCTCCGTCGGCTGATACGGGATTGTAGGTTGGGGTCAGCGTGGTGGCCTGGGTCAGGGTGCCGCTTCCGTTGTGCGTCCAGAGGATGGTTCCGTTGGATGAAGAGGCGCCGCTTACTTGGTGTGAACTAGTTTCACAAATCGTGGCACTGCCGCCGGCTGAAGCAGTGGGCAGAGGATTAACCGTTATTGAATAAGTTGCCGTGGCAGTTGCTGTTCCGCAGGTGTTGTTGCTGGTAACAGTCATGGTCAGGAGAACGGTGTTGCCCACTTCGCCTGCATCCGGGGTGTAGGTGGGCGTGAGCGTGGTTTCGTCACTCAGCGAACCGGCGCCGTTGTGCGTCCAGAGGATGGTTCCGTTAGATGAAGATGCGCCGCTTACAGTTGCTGAGCCATTGACACAGACCGACTGGCTGCCGCCGGATGTGGCGGTTGGCAACGGATCAACCGTTACAATTACCTCATTCGTTAATTGCCGCTCACATTCCGTACATGAAATCGAACCACTAACCCACACAGTGACTGGATTCATATTTACCAAAGTACCTGTTCGTCCATTTCCGGTGACGTCACCTGTAAAAGAATTTCCGGTTCCTTCAGCAAAATTGTAGTAAGCCAGCAAACCCGATTCGTTGCCAACCAGGCAGCGATTCATGGATTCCTGGATCTGGGCTTGTGATCGGGTAACATTCCAAATTCTGACTTCATCAATTTTTCCATTATAATAACCGTCGACAGGATATTGCGATCTACCGATCCAGTTGTTGACAGTGGCGCCCAGGCTGGCCGGTGTGTAGCTGAATGCATTGTTTTGTGCAACAAGCGCTCCGTTGATGTACATTATTGCCTGGTTGCCGTTCAGGGTAACTGCAATGTGTGTCCAGGTATTCAAAGGCAAAGCTGATGGCGCCGTGACCTGTTGCTCGCCTGCACCAATGTTTATGACAAAGCGTGGAACTCCCGTAAAGCCTATGGAAGAGGTAAGAAAGATATTAAACCCGGCAGCGTTTCCAAAATCAAATATCCTTTGCCAGAGGTTGTTTCCTTTTTGATAAATCCATGCCTCGTAGGTGAAATTGGTTACGCTGCTCAGGTCTTGCTGAAAACTGATGTAATCGTTGGTTCCATCCATTTCCAATGCTGACGAAACCGGCTTTTCGGCCAATATATTAAATGTCGTGGTGTTGGTAAGGGTACCGGTACTAAAAGTCAAAGCATTTCCGGTTCCGGCCATTGGCCCACTGACGATCGAATTATCGGAGCTGTTTCTGAGATAATAGGTCGTTCCGGCTTGCGAACTCCCAATAATTACTTCACCTGAAGTATTGAAACAAATAACTTCGGGGTTGGCAGTAACGCTCTGATCTGCAATCTGTAGTACGTTTATCTGGAGCAGATTCGACTCCACCCATTCACTTTCGCATTCTACTTTTGCCAGCCTGCGAAACCAAGTAGTCTGGGTAACTGTACCAAAATGGGTGTAAGTTTCGAAAACTGCTCCAGGGATATCATCAAAAGTAGGACTTACCGTACTGATCTGCCATTGGTATTCCAGATCGCCTACAAATCCTGATGCTGGGGAAACGCTGGTAAATGGTGTGGGAACATCGCCTATGCAAACAACCTGACTTGCAGCAATTTGCCCCCCATTGGTTGGATTAATATTTTTTTCGCCCTGGAATTCATAAGCGCCCATATCAACGATTCCATTATTGTAAAAACGTGGGCTTCCATCCAGATCGGTGGTGATTCCGGAGGGTACAGATGCATTGTCGCCTGCGTTGATGGCCGGGGAGCAGGCTTGCAACCGAAGGTTTCCTGACGTGGTTGGGGCTGTGGCTGGATCAACTGGTGTGATGAATAGCGGATCAATATCTATATTGTTAAAACCGCTGCCACCCGAATTGGCAATAAGACTGTAATAAACACTCGGATAACTGTCCAGGTTTTGAATTGAAGCGAAGGGAGAAATTGTGCTGCCTGCGGCACTGTTATTCCATATGATGCAGTTTATCAGCACAGGATTAGCAAGATCAAAATTAAGCATTCCCCCACCACCATAATTGGCCTTATTACCTGAAAAACTGCAATTGATAAGGGTAGGAGAGCATTGATCATTAAGCATCCCGCCCCCCTCATTCGCGCTGTTTCCCGAAAAGATGCAATTTCTCAGCGTTGGTTGGGAAAAATAATTGTACATGCCACCACCCCAGCCGCCGGCACTATTTCCTATGAAGCTGCAATTGAGTATTAAGGGAGAAGAGCTGTGGTTAAACATCCCCCCGCCAAAGTCTGCAAAGCTGTTCAAAAAGACACAATCGACTATTGAAGGAGAGGAAGAATTATTGTACATCCCTCTACTACGGCCAACGATCCCTCCAGCATCAGCACCTCCACTAATAGTGAAACCGTTGAGGATGGCTGTGTTGTTGAGGCCTGTATTAAAAAAGACATTGTGACTGTTGTCGTTGTTATCGCCTTGCGTTCCTATATCCCCGCTGAGGATGGTTTCGTTGAGCACGAAATCACGTTCTGCGAGGTCGAAAGTAGCATGGTCTTCCGTTCCGTTAAAACCACCATAAATAGCCACCCCGTTTTTCATCGAAAACGAAATGGCCCGGTTAGTGCCGGTGGTAGGTTTATAAGTACCTGAGGCAACCCACACTTCAGTTACACATTGCGCGTTGATGGCAGTTTGCAACTGGCTGCCACTAAAGGCGTTGTCCCAGCTACTGCCGTTCATAAGCCCTGCGCCGCTTTCGGTTACAAAAAGCCGGGTTGGATTTACAGTAACCTGTACCACATTCGACTCCACCCACAAACTGACGCTGGTACCTTTGGCTAACCTCCGAAACCATGTGGTTTGGGTTACTGTTTCAACATGGGTGTATGTCTCAGAAACTGCTCCCGGTATATCCACAAAAGTAGGACTTACAGTGCTGATCTGCCACTTGTACTCCAATTCACCAACAAAACCTGTTGCCGGTGAAATACTCGTAAAAGGAGATGGAACAGCTCCATAGCAGATGGTCTGGTCAGCAGCAATTTCACCGCCATCGAGTAGGTAGACAGTATGTGTATGGCTCGGGAGATTCAAGCTCGTCAGTGTGACCGTCTCGCCTCCCCACCGCTGGCCGAGCAGCACCGGCGACAGGCCCGGCCCATTTCCAGCTCCGACCGGTACGCGGCCGCGCATGTCCGGCAGAGCGAAGGTCGTTAATCCGTCACCACCGTATGTTGTGCCGAGTACGTTAAAGAGTGCTTGATTCGAGGAGATTTGCAAGAGCGACCCGTCGGCTTCTGCCCACCCGTTTGGAAGGCCCCAGCCAGCAGCGTATGGCCGCACTTGTCCGATTAGAGGAATCGCAGCAATGCCGCCCGATTGAGAAGGGTAAATACCAGACGTGCAGATGATGTACCTGATGGCCAGATACGGCTGGCGGTTTTCGATGGGATTACCACTGCCGGCAGGGTTGGTGTTGCCGCCACCTGACAATGAATGAGTATGACCCGGGAGCTGGTTGATCGTCATCATGACAGACGGGGTTCCCGCCTGCTGTCCGATTACAAAAGATGACAATCCCGGCCCGTTTCCGGCTCCTACCGGCACGCGGCCGCGAAGGTCCGGCAGGGCGAAGGTCGTTAGTCCGTCACCACCGTAAGTTGTTCCGAGTAGGTTGAAGAGTGCAGTATTTTGGTCTATCGAAAGTAGCGATCCATTCGCAAAGTAACCGCCAGGTGAAAAATTGCCGGCGAACATGCGGATTTCGGAGAAGATCGGGAAGATACCGTCTACTGCCATTACGAAGTTTATCCCGACGTACGGCTGAAGATTGTTAAACGACTGACTGCCGCCGGTGGCTTCCGTTGCACCTCCACCCGAAAGTGTGTGGCTGTGGGAGGCCATCTGGGCGGAAGTCAACGTAACTGTCTCGCTTCCTCCCCACTCTCCGAGATATACTTGCGGCAGTCCCGGCCCTTGTCCCATTCCGACCGGTATGCGGCCGCGGAGATCCGGCAGGGCGAAGGTCGTTTGTCCGTTACCGCCGTAGGTTGTTCCGAGCAGGCTGAAGAGTGCAGTATTTTGTGCGATCTGGAGCACCGCCCCATTTGCGAACATGTATCCTGCCGGAGCAAAATTGCCGGCGAACAAGAAGATTTCACCGAGGTATGGGGTATCCTGATCGAAGTCGCTTCCATCTCGCAAAGGGTAAATACCAGTAACGGCGATTATGTAGTTCAGCGCCAGCGAAGGCTGTATAGTGCTGAACGGTTGATTACCACCCTCAGGTCCGGTGACTGCTTGGGCATTGGTGGTCTGAACCGGTAAAATGGCTAAGAGCCACACGAACAACGGCAGTATAACTGCCCTTAAATGATACCTGTTTTTCATGATGTTTATGATTTTGATTTGTAAAAGCTTGAAAATTTGTACACTAATAAATCTTTTTCGAGATAGACTATGTTGCTTGGAAGTGATTGCTGCCACTCACCGTTGTCCAGCCGGTATTTCACAAAAACCCAGGCAGTGTCCCAGTTATTGGGCGCCGGGGAGGTGCGCCAGGAGTTCTCCCAGCTCAGATCAAACTGCATCAGGGTATAGTCATCGGTCGTGTTTTGCACATTAAGGCTGATGTTGCTAACCGTGATGTTGTTGGCTTTCTATCCGCTGAGAACTCCGAAAAACATTAGGAAAAGTGTAAAGAGGTAAAAGTTTAGTTTCATAAGATGTGAGTTTATCCATTAAGAATTAATTATTAATCAGTTACAATAATTATTTAGAATAATTATGAATTGACAAATGAAAGCTAATTATCAAAGGGTGGTTGTTAATGAAAAGTTAAATCATTAGTTTTTAGGATTTTTTAAGTAAAGGAGGGCCGCTTTGCCGCTATTCAAGCGATAGTATCGCTCTAAGCGATCCTATCGCTAAACAGGGAAACCTGCCGGTGGTAGTCAGAGAATGGCTGAGAGCCATACTATGACAATAAAACAGCCGGAGCATCGCTGCCCCGGCTGTTTGTTTTGATTGCGATAGTATCGCTTTAAGCGATCCTATCGCTAAACAGAGAAACCAGCCGGTAGAATGGCTGAGAGCCATACTATGACAATAAAACAGCCGGAGCGTCGCTGCCCCGGCTGTTGTTTTGATTGCGATTGTATCACTCCAAGTGATCCTGTTGCTAAATAAAAGCGATATGTTGCCATGAGTAGCGATAGGATCGCCGGAAGCGATACTATCGCTGCTGGTTTACATCACCACAATCCTCCTGGTTACGATTTCTCCCTTCACATCGAGCCTTAGCACGTACATCCCCGGCTTGAAGTTGCTCAGGTCGAGGACGGCCTCGCTGCCGGTGAAGTGGTTCTGCTGGATCAGGCGGCCATCCATGTCGGTGAGCTGGTAGCTGACTTTGCCTTCGTTTTCGGGGATGGAGACGATTGCGTAATCATCGGCGGGGTTGGGATATACCTCAACCTGCTGCG
>DAIRGA010000008.1:0-152925 GCA_036794825.1 Bacteroidales bacterium
CCGGAACCCAGCAATTGGTAAGCCAGCCGATCACGGTTATTTCTGAGCAGTGGAACACTATCAACCTCACAGCTCCGGTTGCAATCACTGCCGGAATGACGCTCTATATTGGTTATGAAGTGACCCATGCTGCCGGCGAATTCCCGGCCGGTTGTGATGCCGGTCCTGCAATTGCCAATTTTGGTGACCTGATCAGTTTGAATGGCACCGCATGGACATCTATAGCCATCCAGTATGGCTTGAACTACAACTGGAACATTGCAGGTATTATCGGAGCCGGAACTGACGGAATGACGATTGCTGAGCCAATTGCATTCGCTCCTGCTTCCGGATTGGCTATTGGCTCCCCAATCCGGGGCAATCTTGCTAAGCCTGCCAATCCGGTTTGGGTTAATAACACAGGGTATCTCCTGGGTTATGAGATCTTTAGAGATGGTTCGGTAATCGCAACCGTTGGTCCTACAATGACAACCTACACTAATACCAACGTGCCAGTTGGGGTGCATGTGTATAAGGTGGGTGCTCAATACACCGAATGTACTTCATGGTCAGCACCGCAGTGGTGCTGTGATGATGTAATAGAAATTCTATTGGAGGATGACAGGAAGGTTATCTATCCAAACCCAGCTAAAGAACTGGTTAACATTTTGTCAAAAGCTATCAGGGAGGTAACGATCATCAGCCACCTTGGCCAGACGGTTTTCAGCAGCCCGTTCAATAGCGACAATATTCAAATCAACACTACAAACCTCGGAAAAGGTATTTACATCGTTCGAGTTCAAACCGATAAAAAGACTTTCTCCGAAAAACTAATCATACTGGAATAAACCTTCCAACAGATAAAAATCAAAGAGGCTGCCTCAAAAGTCTGGATTGTACCCGAAATGAGGAAAATCTAACCAAAAGACTTTTAAAACAGCCTTATTTGATTCATATCATAATGACAATCAGGACTGTAACAGCCTATATCCGAAGGCGTAAAGTCCTGATTGTGGTTTGACGCTTTGCCCGTTTCTCTGCGTAAGACTGAGGAGATTACATCTAAAAATTGCTCCTTGTGGCTTTTACGATCAGGCATCACATTTGAAAAGCACCTTTCCGCCCGACATGTTGGAGATGTAACTCCGCAAGCCTTCGTAAAAATTCTCCAGCGGGTAAACCTGCTGGATTTTTGTTTCGAGCTTCTTCTGAATAAAGAGTTGCTGGATTTCCTGAGAGATGTGGCTCAATTCGTTTTCTGACAAGTCGTTCATCCAGTCGCCGAGGTTGAAGCCCCAGAGGATTTTATTGTTAAAAATGATCTCGAGGGGATCAATTTGCCCAACGGGAGCACCTGACAGGCCGCCATACAAAATCACTTCAGACCCTGCTGGCATGGCATTCAGTAATTTACCGGTCAGTTCTCCGCCAACGGCATCCAGAGCAGCAGTGGCATTCAGGTCGTTGGCCATTTGTTTCAAATCGGTTGCAAAGTTTTCATGGTTGATGTTAAGGACATGATGCTGACCTTCAATTTTCAGGGCATCAACATGTGTGTCCTTTCGCACCAAGTTGATCACTTTCAGGTTGTGTTCTTTAGCAAAAAAACGGATAAACTGACCGATTTGGCCCATGGCCGCCGACTGGATCATAGCTTCGTGCCCATTATTCATAACATGGTCGAACATCCCCCGGGCTGTAAAGGGATTGACAAACAAACAGGCTGCTTGTTCTCGTGGGAGATTTTCATCAACCAATATACAGTTATTTACATCAACAACAGTAAACTCGGCCCATGTGCCATTTTCATCCTGAGAGAAAAAACTGACCCGACGGTTTAGTAAAGCCGGATCAACCCCTTTACCAGTTTCAATAATCTTTCCGGTCCCCTCGAAGCCTGGTATGGCCGGTAATATCCGGCTGATATTGTAACCGCCACGAAGAAAGGCTATATCGGATGGATTTACAGGTGCGAGGTCAATTTTGATCAGAACCTCCCCTTCGCCGGGTTTTAGCATTGGCAGATCAACGATTTTCATGCCCTGCATGGCGCGAATCAGGTTCGGATTGTAAGATGCGATGGTTAATGCTTTCATTGTAAAGTGATTGGTTTGGTTATTCTGGTTAATATTCCTGCATTTCTTTTTTGCACAGCTAATCTTGCTTGCCCTAATATTGGGTTTGTCTGAAATCCATTTTAGTTTCTCGTTTATCAATAAAAAACCGCCCTGAAATCACTCCCGGACGGTCTTAAAACTTCGCTGAAAAAGTCTTTATCTTACAGGATACTTCTTGAATATCTCGTTGGATTTCATGATGATATCCACATATTGCGAACGCTTGAATGCAAAAGGATCATTGAGTCTTTTTGCCGAAATCTTTCCTTTGAAGTCGTTAATTGACTGGTACTTTTTGGTTTCCATCCAGATGTTCAGGTCATTGATCATATTGCTGATCTGGCCGATACCATTTTTGTACAGCGTTGTAAC
Source organism: Bacteroidales bacterium (assembly GCA_036794825.1). Lineage (GTDB taxonomy): Bacteria > Bacteroidota > Bacteroidia > Bacteroidales > 4484-276 > RZYY01. The sequence goes on from DAIRGA010000008.1 coordinate 2,469, forward strand.
TACCTGAACAGCAGAGGCTCCTGACAGCAGAAGCTGAATCATGTCAGATCCTTTAAGGATGCCGTTGTTAGCACAGATATCGGCTTTTATCTCGCCGTAGAGTGCACCGGTGAATCGGAGTGCCAGCCTGTGATCGCCTTCGTTACTGAGATACCAGGGAAAAACCAGTTCTTCTCTTTCGATGTCAATATCGGGTTGGAATATCCGGTTGAAAAGCACGAAGCCATCAACTCCGGTTTCGTCCATTCGGGCAATTACATTCTTTGGGTTGGTGTAAAACGGGCTAAGCTTCACACTAACAGGGATTTTCACGCTTTGTTTCACTTTTTTGAGTACGGCAATCTGCTGGTCGGTGATGTCCTTACCGGCTTTTTTTACATCCTTTGGAGTGTGATAAAAGTTCAGTTCAAGCGCTGCAACACCTGTTTCAGCCAGTTTTTCAGCATATTCGGTCCAGGTTACATCATAAAGGCAGTTAAGACTGGCTATCACCGGGATAGAAACTTTTTCCACCGCCTTCCTGAGGTTGAGCAGATGTTGTTCGGGTCCTGCGTGTTGTATTCTTGGGAAGAGTGAAACCATTTCGGCATGACGTTCATTGTATTCTTCCAACTGATCGTCGTGCTGCATTCTTTCGAGCTGAATCTGCTCCTCGAAAAGGGATTTGTAAACGATTGCGGCAGCGCCGGCGTCTTCTAATTTCTGCAGGGTATTCAGGTCGGTAACAAGGTTGGATGCACCAACGATTAATGGGTTCTTAAGCTTAAGTCCGAGGTAGGTTGTTGATAAGTCGGCCATTTTTTCAGTAATTTTATGTTGATGATAATTTTTGCAAAATGAATGGACAAAAATATAAAAAAACGAATGTGTGAGATTTTCAGGTTGAGAAGTAGCGAGTTATTTATGCTTGATTACCGGTGGGAAATGTCAGGACAAATGTTGATCCTTTGCCAGGGTTGCTACTTACCGAAATTTCGGCTTTGTTCATCATAATGAATTCATTAACAAGCAATAAACCTAATCCGGAACCCATTTCATTGTCGGTGCCTCTGGTGCTGCTCTTTTTTGGCAGAAAAATCCCCCTCAGGGTTTGTTCGTCCATTCCAATGCCCGTATCAGTAATACTGATTTTTACGTTGGAATTTTCCCGGATTGCTTCCAGAGTGATTTTCCCCCCATGCTCAGTGAATTTTATCGAATTATTGACGATGTTTCGGATGCAAATTTTGAAATGGGCAGGGTCAGCCCAAATTTCAATTCCATGGGGAATGGAATTGATGATCTGAATGTTTTTTTTCATCGCCCTGCTTGCCAGGAAATCCAGTTCCGCATTAACGAGGTCAGAAATCTCGTTCATTTTTGGCCAGTATTCGATCTGACCACGCTGAGCCATTGCCCATTGAAGCAGGTTTTCGAGCAGGCTGAAAGTGTTATTGCTCTGATTGTAAAGGGCCTCAAGAATTGCCTTCTTTTCATCATCACTGAAGGTGTCAAAATCTTCCATCAGAATTTGCAAATGGCCCAGCAAAGCGTTGAAAGGTGAGCGGAGGTCGTGAGCTACAATAGAAAAAAGTTTGTCTTTCGTGGCATTGGTTTCTTCCAGCTGCTGATTTTGTTGCGAGATTTTCTCATATAATTCATTTAGGTGCTGGTTCGCTTTTGATATCTTTTCTCTACTCTTGAAAATCAAAAAAATGAGTGCCCACATCAAAAGTACAATGATGATAAAAGCAATCACAGTAATGCGCTGAATCTTAATTATCCGTGCTTTTGTTGAATTTTCGATGCGTAGCTGATCGTTTTCCAATTCCTTTTTCTCCGATTCGTAACGGGTCTGCATTTCTTCGATATGATTTTTATTGGCCAGTTGATCCAGGCTGTCGGTGATCGAAGTAAATTTCTTGTAAAATGCCAGTGATTGCTGGTAATCCCCCAGCTTTTCAAAAGCACGGGATAGCTTAAAGAATGAATCGCTGACGACTACGGTTTCGTTGTAAAGGGTCGCCATTTCGAGAGCCTCCTCAAAATAACCGATAGCTTTACGGTATTCTTGCTGGTTAAGATGGATTTCACCTATGTAATTGAGGTTGGACATAATTCCATAGAAGAAACCATACTCTCGGCAAAGTTGCAATGACTCCTGAAAGTATTGCATGGCCTCGATGTAGTTTTCCTGATCCAAATAAACAGAACCCAGGTTAGAAAGCGCCCTGGCCTGGTCAATCAGGAAATTGTTTTCTCTGGCCAGTTTCAGCGATTTTTGATAGTATTCCATGGCCAGATCATTTTGGTTTAATTCATGGTAACTGATACCAAGATTGCCATAATTCTGGCTCAGGTGAAACAGGTTATTGAGTTTTGTGTTGATTTCAATGGCCCTCAGCGTGTATTCAATTGCCCGCTGATGATCGCCCATTGACTGATTTAACTGGCCGATATTATTCAGGATAATAGCTATTTGGACGAACTTTCCTTTTTTTTCGTAGTATTCAAGCGTTTTGAGCATATAATCGAAGGCAATCTGAAAATGTCCCTTATTACTGGCCAGCGTTCCCAGATTACCCCACAATGCAGCAATGGAAACCGAATCTTGCGTAAAAATGGCATATTTTAGGGCAAGGTCCCAGAAATACTCCGCGCTGTCGCTGTTGATTTTGTTCGAGTAGGAAGAGCCAAGCAAATTGTAAAGCCTGATCAAATACTTCAGGCTGTCATCTCCCAAATCAATATCATGGGTTTTTTTTGCAAAGAATAAAGCCGAGTCAAATTGCCCCAGATAGTTGTAGTCGTATCCAATGGAAATCAAACACTTAAAAGTGAGGAGCGGATCATCCAACTGCCTGGCCAGTTGCCATGCTTCTTTACCGTAAACAACCGCTTCGGCAGGGTTTTGCCTTGAGAGTTTATCGGACAATCTGATTAGGTAATTCACCCGTGTTTTTGGTGATGTTTCATTCCTGACAAGTTCTTTAAGTATTGGAATGGAATCCACTTCATCTGCGCTTGTTATGGGTGTGATCAAAACGAAAACGATAAAAAGTGCAATGAGACCAAGACCGGGAGAGTTTTTCATGAAACCAGAGTTTGTATATGTTTCAGGCGCCTAATCAATAAAAAATCTGCAATTACTTTCATCTAAATTTCAGCAAAGGTAAGAAAATTGGCTTTTTGATAGTGTTGAATATTCGGGTACTGGGATGTAAATGTTGGTTAATCCAAATATCAGCTTGCCTGCGTTGGGAATATGAGCGTGAATGTTGTGCCATTTCCCGGTGCGCTTGCTACCTGGATTTCTCCTTTGTTTATCGCAATGAACTCTTTTACAAGCAAAAGCCCAAGTCCGGTGCCCAGTTCCTTGTTCGTTCCCTGCTTACTTTTCTTGTTGGGCAAAAAAAGGGTTTTGATGGTCTTATCGTCCATTCCGATGCCATTGTCGGTAATGAAAATTTTCAATCTCCCATTTTCAGATTCTGTTGAAATAGAAATTTTTCCTTCCTGGTAGGTGTACTTGATGGCATTATTGAGGATGTTTCTGATACAGATTCTGAAATGATCAGGGTCAGCCCAAACCATCAGGTTATGCATAATTTGATTTTCGACGGTGATTTTCTTATTTTGTAATCTTTCCGTCATAATGCTCAGCTCGGATTCAATCATGGCGCGGATTTCAGAGTTTACCGGATTGTACTGGATCTGGCCTCTTTGTGCCCTTGCCCATTGTAGTAGGTTTTCGAGCATGCTGTAGGTGTTGTTGCTCTGTTGATAAAGTGCCCCGAGAATTTCCTTTTTTTCAGTATTGCTAAAGTATTCGAACTCTTCCGTGAATAACTTCAGATATCCCAGCAAACCGTTGAACGGCGACTTCAGATCGTGGGCAATGATTGAAAAAAGTTTGTCCTTTGTCGCGTTGGTCTCTTCCAGCGCTTTGTTTTGCTCTGTTGTTCTGTCGTTTAATATACTAAGCTGACGGTTAATCCTGGAGATCTGTCGCTTTCTTATGAAAACTGTGTAAGCTAAGGATGCCAGCAAAATTACAACGGCAATAAAAGCTGCAACAGTAATCCACTGAATTTTAATGATGCGCTTCTTTGCTTCGTTTTCAATCCGAAGCCGTTCATTTTCCATTTCTTTTTTATCGCTTTCGTAGCGTGTCTGTAATTCGATTACCTGCTTTTTATTTGCAATTTCATTCAAACTATCATTAAGAGAGGCGTATTTTTTCCAGAAGAACAGGGATTGATTGTAATCATTAAGTTTCTCATGGGTTTCCGACAGTTTTTGGTATGTTTTTAACAAAAAGGGCATATCATCATGTCTTATGGCAAGATCGCAGGCTTTTTGGTAGTGTTCGAGTGCACTGAATGGGCTACCGGTAATTAAATGTACATCCCCAATGTTTAAGTTATTGCTCATGATACCGTAGATCAGGTTGTTGTCTTCAGAGATTTTCAGCGATTGTTCGAAGTAATCCAATGCCTCACCGTATTTTTCCTGATCGAAGAAAACCAACCCCAGATTATTAAACGCTCTTGCCTGATCGGTGATAAAATTATGTTCCCTGGCCATATCCAGAGATTTCTGATGGAATTCGACGGCCTTTCCGTAATCCTTTAATCGGTAGTAAATATTGCCAAGATTTCCATAGTTCTGACTGATATTGTAAAGATTATTCAGCCTTTTGTTGATCTCCAGCGCCCTGGAAGTATATTGGATTGCTCGTTGAAAATCCCCCATGGATAGATTTATCTGTCCGATATTGTTGAGCGTAATGGCCAGGTTCTCCTGTTCTCCGGCTTTTTCATAATACCCGAGTGCTTTATGGTAATATTCTAAAGCGGTCTGCAGGCTTCCCCGAAACTGGTAAAGCGATCCTAAATTAATGTACAAAGCTGCCTGCATTAAGGAATCATTAATTGCCGTTCCATAATTGATCGCTTTTTTCAAATAGATTTCAGCACTGTCGTTCTGCATCAGACCTCTATAGGACGCACCCTTGAGGTTGTTCGTTTTGAGCAATAATTCAAGTGAATCCTTGCCAGGTTTCAGATTTAAGGTTTTGTTAAGGTAGTGCAAAGAGGAATCATACTGACTGAGGAAATAGTAATTAGCCCCAATGGCAATCAGGCATCTGAAAATCAGATCCTGATCGTTCAATTTTTCTGCAACGTTTAGGCCTGTTTTACCGTAATTCAAACCTTCCTTCGGATTTTGGCGGCTTACCAAACTTGATAATTCCAGGTAGTACTCAACTTGCTTATTCACTTCCTTTTCTTTAGCAATAAGATCCTTCAGGATCTGCACCGAATCGGGTTGTGAAGCCCCCGCATCGAAAGTCAGAAAAACAACGAAAATACAAAAAACCTGGTACCGGATATGGAAAAACTTTATCATATCTATTGTTAAATGGGATAGTAAATGGAAAAAAATCTGTTAATCTTCGGGTTTCTTATTTACTAAATGCAGCAAAAATATACTTTTTTATTGAATTATCTGTAAAAGGTTTATCTGTACCGGGCGCTCCTGATTTTTTTTCTCAAAAAGATTCAGGATTAGCCATTTGCAATAATCAAAGGCTTAATTGAATTGATAATTTAAAGTCAGTTTAAATAGCTGATAATGATTGTCAATCAATGGCCAAAAATTTAAGGTTTGTTAAAAAAGAGTAATTTCGTGGCAGTTTTAAACCTCGAATTTTCTTAAGTAAAACTATATCTGATATGACTCAAAAGAAAAAATTCATGACCTGCGACGGTAACTATGCCGCTTCGCATGTGGCTTACATGTTCAGCGAAGTTGCTGCCATTTACCCCATTACGCCTTCATCCACCATGGCCGAATACATCGACGAGTGGTCATCACACGGAAGGAAGAACATTTTTGGCGAAACTGTCCGCGTAACCGAAATGCAGTCGGAAGGCGGAGCTGCTGGTGCACTTCATGGCGCACTGCAGGCGGGCGCTTTAGGAAGTACTTTTACTGCATCTCAAGGGCTTATGCTGATGCTGCCCAACATGTACAAGATTTCAGGCGAGTTGCTGCCAGGCGTGTTACATGTAAGTGCCAGGAGCCTTGCCGCACAGGCTTTATCAATTTTCGGCGACCATTCCGATGTGATGGCTGCACGCAATACCGGTTTTGCTTTCCTTGCCACCGGTAGCGTTCAGGAGATCATGGACATTGCAGGAATTGCTCACCTCGCTGCCATCAAATCCCGCATCCCGTTCGTTCACTTTTTTGATGGTTTCCGCACTTCACACGAAATTCAAAAAGTTGAATATTTCGAAAACGAAGACCTGGCCAAATTGCTCGACTGGGACGCTTTGAAAGCTTTCAGAGATAACGCCCTTAACCCGGAACACCCGGTAACCCGAGGAACTGCCCAGAATCCCGACATCTATTTCCAGTCGCGCGAAGCTGCCAACCGTTTTTACGATCCAATCCCTGATCTGGTTGAGCTTTACATGCAGGAAATAACCAAAATGACTGGTCGTGAATATCATCCATTCTCTTACTATGGCGCAGAGGATGCCGAAAATATCATCGTCGCCATGGGATCGGTTACCAGCACAATAAAGGAGACCATTGACCACCTTTTAACGATTGGTGAGAAAGTGGGATTGATCAGTGTACATCTTTACCGACCATTCTCAGAAAAGTATTTCCTGAATGTTTTACCAAAATCGGTGAAACGCATTTCGGTTCTCGATCGTACAAAAGAGCCCGGCGCCACCGGCGAGCCTTTGTACCTGGATATCAGGGAGATATTCTACAACAAGGAAAATGCACCAATGGTCGTTGGAGGTCGTTATGGGCTCAGCTCAAAAGACACCACACCGGCGATGATTATTTCGGTGTTCGAAAATCTGAAAATGAAGGAGCCGAAAAACCACTTCACAGTAGGAATTGTTGACGATGTCAAATTCACTTCATTACCGCTTCTGCCAGAGGTTTCCATCGTTCCTAAAGGAACATTCGAAGGGAAATTTTATGGTTTGGGCGCTGATGGAACAGTTGGCGCCAACAAAAATTCGATTACCATCATTGGTGACAATACTCCGAAATATTGCCAGGCCTATTTCGCTTATGATTCCAAGAAGTCGGGCGGTATTACAGTTTCCCACCTTCGCTTTGGCGACAAACCCATTCAGGCCTCCTATCTGGTTGGCACTCCGGATTTTGTGGCTTGCCATGTACCAGCCTATCTCGAAAAATATGATATGCTGAAGGGTCTGAAAAAAGGCGGAACTTTCCTGCTCAACAGTATATGGGATGCCGAAGAGACTAAAAACCGCCTCCCGGATCACATGAAAAAGTACCTGGCTACCAATAACATTAAGTTTTATATCATCAATGCAACCGAGATAGCCGAAGAAATCGGTCTGGGTGGCCGTACAAATACCATCATGCAATCAGCATTTTTCAAGATTGCCGAAGTAATCCCTTACGAACTGGCTGTTGAGCAGATGAAGAAGTTCATTATCAAGAGTTTTGGTAAGAAAGGTGAGGAAATTGTCAACATGAACTTTGCCGCTGTTGACAGAGGTGGAGATGTGGAAATGATTGAAATTCCGAAGGAATGGGCTGCAATTAAGATTACAAAACCTAAGGACGAGCGCAATATTCCAGATTTCATCAAGACCGTAATGGAAACCATCAATGCACAAAAAGGTGATGATCTGCCGGTTAGCGCCTTCCTCGGACGCGAAGACGGAACTTTCCCGGCCGGGACTACTCAATATGAAAAACGCGGCATTGCCGTTCACGTTCCAAAGTGGATTCCTGAAAATTGTATCCAATGCAACCAGTGCGCTTACGTTTGTCCTCACGCTTGCATCCGCCCGTTCCTGATTAACGAAGAAGAAATGGCCAAAGTTCCGGCTGGCTTGCAAACACTGAAAGCTATTCCAAAAACTTTTGACGGCCTGCAGTTCAGGATTCAATTAAGCCCGCTGGATTGTACCGGATGCGGAAACTGCGTGGATGTTTGTCCTTCGAAAAGCAAGGCTCTGGAACTCCATACACTCGAATCCCAGATGCATGAGCAGGAAAACTATGACTTTATCTCCACCAATGTTACTTACAAAGACAACATCGTCGAAAAAGACAAATCAATCAAAAATAGTCAGTTTGCCAGACCGTTGTTCGAATTTTCAGGCGCCTGTACAGGCTGCGGCGAAACACCTTATATTAAGTTGATCACGCAGCTCTATGGCGACAGAATGATGGTGGCCAATGCTACCGGTTGCTCTTCTATCTATGGTGGTTCAGCGCCTTCAACACCTTATTGTGTGAATGCCGAAGGTAAAGGTCCTGCCTGGGCCAACTCCCTGTTTGAAGACAATGCCGAATATGGTTTTGGCATGATGCTCGGTGTTAATAAAATGCGCCAGCGCCTGGCTGACAAGATGAAGGCTGCCCTCAAAGCCGGTATCAACGATGAATTGAAGGCCGCATTTGAACTCTGGCTTGAGAATATCAGCAACGGTGAAGGCTCCAAAATGGCTTCCGCAAAAGTGATTGAAGCCTGCAAAAAATCGGATTTGCCGGTTTCCAAAGAAATTCTTGATCTTCAACAGTACCTGATTAAGAAATCAGTCTGGGCATTTGGCGGCGACGGCTGGGCCTACGACATTGGTTACGGCGGTTTGGATCATGTGTTGGCTTCGGGTGAAGACATCAACATTCTGGTTATGGACACTGAAGTCTACTCCAATACCGGAGGCCAGGCTTCAAAATCAACCCCGGTGGGCGCTGTGGCAAAATTTGCTGCAGCCGGAAAACGCACCCGTAAAAAAGACCTTGGCGCTATGGCCATGACCTATGGTTACGTTTATGTGGCACAAGTTGCAATGGGCGCTAACCAAACCCAGTATCTAAAAGCATTGAGAGAGGCTGAAGCCTACCCGGGACCATCACTTATCATTGCTTATTCACCTTGTATCAACCATGGCCTGCGCGCAGGCATGGGCAAAGCTCAGGAAGAATCCAACAGGGCGGTTGAATCGGGCTACTGGCAGCTTTACCGCTACAACCCCGCTCTTGAAGCTGAAGGTAAAAACCCCTTCCAGCTTGATTCAAAAGAGCCGGATTGGAACAAATTCAATGATTTCCTCAACGGTGAAGTCCGCTATACTTCGCTGCGGTTAGCTTTCCCCGCAGAAGCTGATGTGCTGGCAAAAGAGGCTATGAAAAATGCCAAATGGCGCTACGACAGCTACAAACGTCTGGCGGCCATGGATTTTTCCACTCAAGAATAAGAAGAGGTAATTAACCATCACATAATAGACCTTGCTGATTGAAACTTCTGGTTGCAATTTGCGAGGTCTATTTATTTTCAGACTTCTTGATCTTCAAAAATCAAAAGGACTTTGCCTGGATGAAAAACTGACCGGGGAAGGGATTATCTTAGTTTTTCCACCAGAAATTTTCCGGTGGAGGATATTTCAGATTTGACCAATTCTTCAGGAGTACCGGCAAATATTATCTCCCCTCCTTTTTCCCCTCCCTCCGGACCAAGGTCAATAACATAATCGGCAGATTTTATAATTTCCGGATTGTGTTCGATGACCAGAACGGTGTGACCGTTTTCAATCAGGGCATTCAATGAATCAAGCAGTTTGCTGATGTCGTGCATGTGAAGCCCGGTGGTAGGTTCATCGAAGATGAACAGCGTGTGTTGTGCGGAGTATCCTTTGGTGAGGAAAGATGCCAGTTTGATACGCTGGGCTTCCCCACCGGATAAGGTACTTGACGACTGGCCAAGCTTAAGATATCCCAACCCGACATCCAGAAGTGGATGCAGTTTTGCCAGCAGGCGTTTAGTTGTAGCTGAGGGTTTCAAATCATGAAAAAACTGCAGCGACTCATCCACCGTCATTTCGAGTATGTCGCTGATATTGCGGCCTTTAAAAGTTACATCCAGCACTTCATCCTTGAATCGCCTCCCTCTGCACGATTCGCAGGTCAGGAAAATATCCGCCATGAACTGCATCTCAATTTTTACCACACCTTCACCCTCGCACTCTTCACATCTACCGCCGGGAACATTGAACGAGAAAAAACCGGGCTTGTAGCCCCTTACTTTTGATAACTGCTGATCGCAGAATAGTTCCCTGATTTCATCAAATGCCTTCACATAAGTGGCGGGGTTTGACCTGCTGGAGCGGCCGATAGGATTTTGATCAACCATTTCAACGGCCTGAATTTGCTTAAACTCGCCTTTCATCTTGTCAAACTTCCCGGTTTTATCGCTGTAGCCACCCAACAACCGGTTGAGCGCCGGGTAAATGATCCCCCGAACCAGAGATGACTTGCCTGAACCGCTTACCCCGGTAACCACAGTGAATACATTCAGCGGGATCCGGGCATTGATATGTTTGAGGTTGTTTTCTCTGCACCCCTCGAAATCAATATAATCCCTCCATCTCCTTCTGAATTCCGGAACTTTAATGGCCATTGTCCGGTTGAGGTATTTTGATGTAAAGCTCTTATCGTCAGCTATTAGTTCGTTTAAGGTACCCGAAAAAACAACTTCACCTCCAAGGCTTCCGGCCAAAGGACCAATATCAATTACCTGGTCTGCCGAGCGGATGATATCTTCGTCATGCTCTACAACGATCACTGTATTGCCGAGTTTTTTTAGCCTTTTCAGAACACTTATCAAACGGTGTGTGTCTCTTGGGTGAAGGCCAATGCTTGGCTCGTCGAGGATGTACATAGATCCAACCAGGCTGCTTCCCAGCGACGTAGCCAGATTGATACGTTGCGATTCGCCACCGGATAGGCTCGAAGACAACCGGTTAAGGGTAAGGTAGCCTAATCCCACGTCACAAAGGAATTCCAGTCTGCTATCTATTTCGAGTATAACTCTGCCGGCTACACTTTTCTCATATTCTGTAAGATCGAGTTCCCGGACAAAAGTCAACAGCACTTCCAAAGGCTTCAGCACAAGATCGCTGATTGACTGGCCGCTAATTTTAACATAACTGGCATCTTTGCGAAGTCTTGTGCCCCGGCATTCCGGGCAAATGGTTTTACCCCGGTACCGCGAAAGCATCACACGGTACTGTATTTTGTAAGTTTGCTCTTCTACTTGCCTGAAGAATTCGTTGATTCCCTCAAAATGCTCATTCCCAGTCCAGATCAGTTCTTTTTGCTCCGGGGTAAGTTCATAATAGGGCTTATGGATCGGGAAGCCGAATTTATGCGAATTCAGCACCAGGTATTCCCGCCAGAGTCCCATCTTCTCCCCCTTCCACGGAGCGATGGCGCCTTGGTAAACCGAAAGACTTTTGTCGGGAATTACCAGATCTTCGTCAATACCTATTACACTCCCAAAACCTTCGCAACGTTTACAGGCGCCGTAAGGATTATTAAAGGTGAAAAGATTGACCGATGGCTCTTCAAACTGCAGCCCGTCCATTTCAAACCGGTTGGAAAAAGGGGTTGTTTTGTAGCCATCAGCATCAAATACTTGAACATAGCACTCTCCGTGTCCTTCAAAAAAAGCAGTTTGCGCAGAGTCGGCGATTCTTGACCGTTGATCCTTATCATTTGGATCAACCGACAATCTGTCAATAAGCAATTGATATTCCGGAGCCTGACCGGAGGTGTTTTTTGATTTTTCACCTGAACTTTTTCTTGTCGATGTTTTCTCAACATCAGAATTATCATTGAGAAGCTCTTCCAGCTTCAGGATTTTTCCGTTTTGGAAAATTCTTGTAAAGCCTTGCTGCAGAAGCACCTGCAACTGATCTGTCCAGTTTCTGCCTGGCTTTACCTTTAATTCACTGGTGATGATTACCGGAGTGTTTTCGGGCAGATTTTCGATGAAATCCACCAGATCGGTCACCGAATGGCATTTAACCTCCTTGCCTGAAACCGGTGAGAATGTCTTTCCGATCCTCGCAAAAAAAAGCTTAAGGTATTCATAGATTTCAGTTGAAGTTCCTACCGTTGAACGCGGATTTCGGACATTTACCTTTTGCTCAATGGCAATGGCTGGTGAGATACCTTTAATATAATCCACTTCGGGCTTCTGCATCCTTCCCAAAAACTGACGGGCATAGGAGCTGAGGCTTTCGACGTACCTGCGTTGTCCATCTGCGAAAAGCGTATCAAATGCCAGCGATGACTTGCCCGAACCTGAAACCCCCGTTATTACTACCAATTGATTGCGGCTGATGGCAACATCAATGTTTTTCAGATTATGCACCCGGGCGCCCTTGATTAAAATAAATTGCCTGGGATTAAGATCGTCAACCGGTAAAACTGGCATTGCTGGGAGAAAAGTGGTATATTTTTTGGAAAAATCCGAAAACTTAAAAAGTGTTACAAAGGGCGGCAAATGTAAAAAAAATTTGGTGGTAAAGATTTATGGTGTACATTTGCCTCGGGTTTTTGACAAAAATCAAAGTATTAAACTAAAATTAAGGAGGAACGGTTATCGAATAAAATCTACTCTTTGTTTACAAAAATCAAAAAAGGGAACTTTTATGAAAGCTCAAATTGCCACAGACAAGGAGTTGATCAGTCAATATCTTGAAGGTAACCATTTCTGTCTTGAAAAACTCATCCACCGTCATCAAAGCCGTGTTTATGCCTACATATTGATGGTTGTTAAAGACAAACAACTGGCGGATGATATTTTTCAGGATACGTTTATTAAAGTAATCAAGACCATCCGGTCAGGCGCCTACAAAGAGGAAGGTAAATTTATTCAGTGGGTGATGCGCATTGCTCATAACCTGATTATAGACTATTTCAGGAAAGCTAAACGTATTCCTCTGATAGACAACGATAACAGTGAGTTTGATATATTTGACACCATAAAATTTACAGATCCTTCCATCGAAGAGCAGATCATCACCGAGCAAATTTACGATGACGTGCGGAGCCTGATTGAGTTGCTGCCCGAAGAACAAAAAGAGGTGCTGTTCATGCGTCATTATGCCGAGATGAGCTTTAAGGACATCGCCGAGCAAACTGATGTTAGTATTAATACCGCTTTGGGGCGCATGCGTTACGCATTAATCAACCTCAGAAAACTTATCCGGGAGAAAAATGTGATCCTGACGAAATAAGTTTCCAAAACCTTTTCAAAACGAAATAATTTCTCAGGCCTGAGCGTTTGCTGTTTTGTCAATCGGTTTAGTTCTTTAACAAAACAGCCTATGCAACATCTTAACACACTCAACGATCTGATTCTCTTTGCTTGCAGTGAGCCTGATGGTAAGGATGCCGAGAAATACCGTTACCTGATTAGAACCGATAGAAATCTGTCGAGAAAATATCAGGCAATAGTAAAAGTCAAAAATTATCTCAGCAGAATTCAAATCGGACCAAGCGACGTAGTGATCAAAAACATTATGGGTTTCTCGAGAGCACTATCGGTTACAAACACAAGAGCAGCAGGAAGTTTCGGTATTTTGCTCAATTAAACGAAAAATGCTCTCAATCAATCAAAAAAGCCGCACCAATCCGTGCGGCTTTTTTATTTTTGCAAACCTAAAACCATCCATTTTGACAAAAAAAGAGCGATTCAACCGGTTTATCGAGTTCTTTCTGACTCATCAGCCCGAAGCTACTACCGAATTGGATTATTCCGATCCCTACGAGCTTTTGGTAGCCGTTATCCTTTCGGCACAGTGCACCGATAAACGGGTAAATATGCTTACCGGCGATTTTTTTATAAAGTTCCCGAACGCCAGAGCCCTTGCCGGCGCAGATTTTGATGAGGTGTTTGACCTGATTAAAAGCTGCTCTTACCCCAATAATAAAACCAAACACCTTATCGGAATGGCGCAGAAACTTGAGAACGAGTTTGGTGGTGTTGTACCCTCCGATGTGGACGAGTTACAAAAATTGCCCGGTGTTGGTCGGAAAACAGCCAATGTTATCGCGTCAGTCGCATTCGACAAACCTGCAATGGCAGTAGATACGCATGTTTTCCGGGTTTCAGCAAGAATAGGGCTTACCACAAGATCGAAAAATCCCTTCGACACCGAAAAACAACTAGTGAAATACATTCCGCAGGAATACATATCGAGAGCACACCATTGGTTGATCCTGCACGGTAGATATATTTGCCAGGCCAGAAAACCAAAGTGCGGTGAGTGTTGCATCAGCCAAATCTGTAAATTTTATCAATCGCAGCAAGCGAAAAACCTCACTGAAGCCTGACAGTCAGTTCAACACTTTGCTCAAATCCTTGTTATTTTGACATAAACTTAAAACTCAACAAAACTATGGCTACATTAAATATTGGCGACAAAGCTCCGGATTTCACAGCGACCGACCAGGATGGAAAATTAATCAGTCTGAAAGATTTCAGGGGGAGCAAGGTAATTCTATATTTTTACCCAAAAGCGGATACACCGGGATGCACTGCCGAATCCTGCAATTTGCGCGACAACTATGCTGATCTCGTAGGAAAAGGATTTAAAATTATTGGAGTAAGTGCTGATCCTGTCCAAAAACAAAAGAAATTTGCCGAAAAATACCAACTTCCGTTCCCGCTGATTGCCGACACTGATAAATCGGTCCTGAATGCCTATGGTGCATGGGGGCAAAAGATGATGTACGGAAAACCTTATGATGGCATAATCAGAATTACATATGTAATTGATGAACAGGGAGTTATAGAGCGCGTTATTGACAAGGTTAAAACCAAGGATCACGCTGAACAAATTTTAGAAGCGATGAACGATTAATTCATTAATTAAAACCAAATAGTGATGGCGAAAGAAAATCAAGATGCGGCTGATAAATTGAAAGCCGAAAAATTACAGGCGCTCGAAAGAACGCTGGGCAACATTGAAAAACATTACGGTAAAGGCACAATTATGAAACTGGGTGATTCCCCGGTTGAAAACCTGCCTGCGATTTCCACCGGTTCCATTGGGTTAGATGCAGCCCTTGGAGTTGGCGGACTACCAAAAGGAAGAGTGATCGAGATCTATGGACCTGAATCTTCAGGAAAAACAACACTCGCAATTCACGCTGTGGCTGAAGCGCAGAAAAATGGTGGTATCGCAGCGTTTATTGATGCCGAGCACGCCTTCGACAGATTCTACGCTCAAAAGCTGGGCGTTGATATTCAAAATCTGCTTGTTTCTCAGCCTGATAATGGCGAACAGGCACTCGAAATCACTGAGAACCTGATCCGTTCAGGAGCTATTGATGTGATTGTAATTGACTCGGTTGCCGCTTTAACGCCGAAAAGCGAAATCGAAGGTGAAATGGGAGATTCCAAGGTGGGATTGCAGGCCAGGCTAATGTCGCAGGCTTTGAGGAAATTGACCTCAACCATCAGCAAAACCGGGACAGTGTGTATCTTCATCAACCAGCTTAGAGAGAAAATCGGCGTGATGTTTGGCAACCCTGAAACTACTACAGGTGGAAATGCGCTGAAATTCTACTCATCAGTCCGTCTTGATATCCGTAAGACAGGTCAGATAAAGGATGCTGAAACTATTAGCGGGAACAGGGTGAAGGTAAAAGTGGTCAAGAACAAAGTTGCACCACCTTTCAAAAGTGCCGAATTTGATTTGATTTATGGTGAAGGAATCTCTAAACTTGGTGAAATTATTGACCTCGGAGTTGACTTTGAGATCATTAAAAAAAGTGGTTCCTGGTTTAGCTATGGAGATACCAAGTTGGGACAAGGGCGTGATGCCGTGAAGAAACTACTGGCCGATAACCCTGAGCTGGCCGATGAACTGGAAACTCAGATCAGAGAGATATTAAAATCGAAAGCATAGAACTTCGAAAAAAACTAAACCCGGAATTGAGTTATCATCAGTTCCGGGTTTTTTCTCCCATCCATTCGATCCTTAGATTGACCAGGTAGTAAGACCCCGCTCTGTAAACTCATAGCGTTTTACCTGTCCACCAAATGATTCCAACGCTTTTACAACCTCCGAACGTGAGTTTTCAGGGCAGTAGAAAATCATAAAACCACCACCTCCTGCGCCCGAAATTTTACCTCCCGAAGCACCTGCTGCCATGGCTGCGTCATAAATCTGATCAATCATTGGGTTGGAAATGCCTTCAGCCATCTGCTTTTTGAATTTCCAACCGTAATCCAGTATCTCTCCGATTTTTTCCAGGTCGCCGCGCAAAATCGCTTCTTTCATCATAATGGCTTGTCTTTTAAGCTGATGCATGGCTTCGAGCGACTTTTCGTTGTGCGAAAAGACATTTTGCCGCTGCGCTTCGATGATACGGGACGAAAGTCTGCTGGTTCCCGTAAAATAGAGCACCAGGTTGTAAGCCAGTTCGTTGAGGTATTTACTACGAATGCGCAATGGATTAACAATCACCTTGTCGTCCTTGTAAAACTCCATAAAGTTTACACCGCCGAAGGTTGCCGCATACTGATCCTGCTTGCCACCAGCCATGTTCAGGTCGTTTCGTTCGATCTGGTAAGCCAGTTGTGCCATGTCATACTCGCCAAGCGGCAATTTCAGCCATTCGGCAAAAGCGCCAAGGATCGTAACCACCAGTGTTGATGAAGTTCCCAACCCTGAACCGGGTGGAGCATCAACAAACGTAGTTAGTTTAAAAGAGAGAGGTTTGTGTCCGAAATCTTTTATTACGCGGTTGTAAATACCTTTCAATAAATCGAGGTTGCCATCAAGCGGGAGTTCCTTCATACTCTCAAACTCAACGATCGTGTTGTTATCTATCGAGTTGAGAATGATTTTGTTACCAGGCAAAGGTTCAATGGTGGCATAGGCATACATACTAATAGTAGCGTTGAGAATTGCCCCTCCGTAAATGTCGGAATACGGCGCCACATCGGTTCCACCGCCAGCCAGACCTAGTCTCAGAGGTGATTTACTTCGGTAGATCATCGGATTTTATTTTGCAAGTTATACCTTCGATGGTTTCGATCATCCTTTCCCAGGAGTATTTTAGTTTTTCGGTTTTGATCTCCCCAATAAACTCAATTTCTCTTTTTTCGGTATAGAACCGAACAATAGCATCTGCTATTTCATTCGAATCCGGATTGACTACAAATCCGACTTTGCCATCCGGAACAATTTCTGCCAGGCCACCGACATTGGTCGTTATCATAGGTTTTTCAAAATGATAAGCAATCTGGGTAACTCCGCTTTGTGTGGCATCTTTGTAAGGCTGTACCACAATGTCGCAACAGTTGAAATAGTTGGCCACCTGGCTGTCGGGGATAAAATCGTTGGCCATAATAACACTGTCATCCAACCGGTTCACTTTAATGATTTCAGAATACGGCTTCGAATCCGTATAAAACTCGCCAGCAACCAACAGTTTTAGTGTCAATGCTTTGATTCTTTCGTTGGCCATCGCTTTTAAAAGCAGGTCCAGTCCTTTGTAATCCCTTATAAATCCAAAAAATAGAAGATAGTTGGTTTGATTGTCAAGCCCAAGCCTCTCTTTTGCGATGGCTTTTGGGGTCAACTCGCCGAAATGATCATAGAGAGGGTGGGGGCAAAATTCCCTTGGTTTTTGCCGATCAAAGAGTTCCAGATCCGACATGACTTCTTTCGACATGGCAATAAACCCATCTACTGATCGGGCAAAATATCCTGAAAGCAAATTGTCGCCCGGCCGCTTTTCGTGTGGAATAATATTGTCCAGAATTGATATTACTTTAGTTTTCCTGTTTTGACGGGCAATCCGGGCAATTGTTCCCAAACAGGGCGCTATGAAAGGGATCCAGTATTTAATGATCAGAATATCAGGCTTTAATGATTTAATCCGTTTACCGATTTTAATCCAGTTGAAGGGATTGACCGAATTAACCGATATTTCGATGTCAAGGTCGTTTGGCGCCGGCTCATCAGAATACTGGGTTTTTCCGGGAAACAAAAAACCTGGATATTGAAGTGAAAAAGTAATGATTTTTACCCTGTATTCATTTTGGGTGAAAGCCCTGGCCAGGCGTTCGTTGTAGGCTGCAAGTCCGCCGCGCAAAGGATGTGCCGACCCTAGGATGACAACGTTTTTTGAAGGATTTTTATCCGACATCATCGCTATTTTGAGGCAAACCCATCATCTTCTCTATCTGGTATTCGTTGCGCCTGTAGGAATTGCGCGAAATCATCTCGGCGACGAAACCTGCAGAAAAAACCTGCACGCCCATTATCATAGCCAGAAGGCCGAAATAGAACAGCGGTCGCTCAGTCATCTTGTAACCCTGCATGAAAAATTTGGCGTAGGCAAGATAGGCTGCAATCATAAATCCGGCAAGAAAAAGCAAAATGCCAATTACCCCAAAAAAATGCATCGGCCGTTTGCTGAATTTAGAGACAAAAGTGAGGGTAATCAAATCAAGAAACCCTTTGACCATCCTGCTGGCGCCAAATTTCGAACTGCCGTATTTGCGCGGGCTGTGCTGTACAACCTTTTCGGTGATTTTGCCGAAACCTGCCCATTTGGCAATAACCGGCACATAGCGATGCATCTCACCATAAATCTCAATATTTTTGATCACCTCGCTGCGATAGGCTTTCAGGCCACAATTGAAATCGTGAAGTTTCAATTGCGAAATTCTGCGAACAGTCCAGTTGAAGAATTTACTTGGCCAGCGTTTGCCGATGGGATCGTGGCGTTTCTTTTTCCAGCCCGAAACCATATCAAAGCCATCCACTTTAATCAATTTATAAAGCTCCGGAATCTCATCAGGACTATCCTGAAGATCGGCGTCCATTGTAATTACTACATCCCCCTTTGCCACGTGAAAGCCGCGATTTAATGCAGCCGATTTACCATAATTTCTCCTGAATTTTATCCCTTTGATTGATGGGTTTTCTTTTTGAAGGTTCTCAATAATCTGCCAGGAGTGGTCAATGCTGCCATCGTCCACAAAAATTATTTCGTAATTCAAACACGCCTTCTTCACCACACGGTCAATCCAGGCGGTCAGTTCAGGTAGCGATTCCTCTTCGTTGTAGAGTGGTATGACAAGGGATAAATCCATCTTTAAGTGCTATTCGGCAAAAAATGGCTTCTCTTTTTTTACAAAAATGGCGATGATTGCACTGAGGACTAAACCAGCGAAGATATTTCCTAAAAATCCCCAGATTGCCATCCAGAGCGGGCTCATGAACATTTTAGTCCATTTCATCGCCAGATCAAGCTGCTCATCAGTCATATCAGGTTGACTTTCGTACATCTTTTCTTCGGCAATTTCCAACATCTTTCCAATTTCATCAGGAGCAACTACAGTGAAGAACAACAATACCCAGATTGATGTCAAAATTCCGGCAATCAACATGGTAAAGAATCCGTTTTTAAAAGCATCCCCATACGAAATGAACCCGTTGTTGTATTTATCTCTCCACTGTTTGATTCCAATGAAAAGTCCCGCGATCATAATTATGTAGCTGAAATACTGCAGTTTACTGTCAAAATCAACTCCAAGGAGATACATCAGATACGAGAAAATGATCAATACTCCGCCAAGCATGAGTCCGTGGTTGATGGCCACTTTAAATGATGAAGTTTTAGTTTCTTCCATGATTGAAAATTTTTAGTTAGCGAGAGCAAAAGTACACACGAAAGGCCGAAGCGGGGCAAAAAAAAGAAAAAAATGTCAGTTAAAGCAGGAAAAGCGTATTTTTGCAGCGGGTAAGTCCTGTACGACCAGCTCCTGCTGAATTCCCCCAGGGTCGGAAGACAGCAAGGGTAGGCGGTTGTAGCGGTGCGATACAGGTAGCTTACCCATTTTTTATTTGTTCAAACCAATCCCAACCCTATAGTCCCCCCAAATCAAGAATGATTTTTTGAACTTTTCGATAGCTCCGGGCTTTAGCCCGGAGAACTGAAGAAGAATAGGATTATTAAATCAATAACTCCGGGCTTCAGCCCAGATTAGCCAGCGATTTAATTGGGATGTGCCAACACTAAGGTTACATTGATCAACTGGTCGTAACGGCTGCCAAGTGGCCGGTAATAGACATAAAAGGTATATTCATTGTTGGTTTCGTAGAAGTTGCCTTCGATGAACGAAATGTCGCCAACCTGTGCATTATTGGGCAAAAAGATGTACTGGTAATTGTAGTATCCCTGTTTTAGCAGGATTGAAGCTTCAAATCCCCTTCGTTCATGATTGTAAGTAAGCTCGTTTTCGCGCAAAAACTGCCAGTAGGTAAGACCGCCCATCAGGTACAATTTTCCGTCGGTAAGTGGGTTGGGGTAGGGGAGGAAAAAGTTAACCATCGCATACTCCGACTCGGTATCGCTATTGGGATAATCTTCGGTTTTGATGAGAAAGCGACCGTTCATGCTCTCCTGAATCCGGGTGTAGAGGTATTTCTTTCTTACTTCGTCATCATGCAAAAATACCTGGTATCCTTGCCCGGGATCATATTCGATAGCTCTGACCCGCATTGAGTTGTATTTCAGGCTCTTCAGGTCGAAATAGCGAAAGTCGTTACCTGCATCAAAAACATAAGATCCGATATCATTGAAAAGCAACTGTCCGTTGCGTAACTCCCAGGGCTTCAGGTTAGTAATAGCGTTGTCCCAGCGCCCGTTTTGCCGAATGGTTACCTTGATTTCCTTTTGAGGGTCGGTAATAAAGATATCTGTTAAGTTGACCGCAAATTTCAGTTCATGCCTGAAATCGCGTTCGCTTACCATATTGGATCTTTTCACTGTAGCAAGTACATTAGATTTATTGTCCATCACAAAAAACCTGCGTGTGAATGACGGATTGTCCGGCTGCCCTGCCGGGTAAACTTTAACAATGTAATTTCCCGAGAGTTTTATTTTGATTACATCATTCGGAATAATCTGCCGGTAATGAACATAATCCTGCATGGTGTTTACCGAATAATCGAAAGTCTGAATAAAATCGTCGGTGAAGGTTTCGAGGTATTCGTTAGGCTGCAGATCGGAATTATTCCAATCAGCATCACAATGGATTAATGTGTACTCGTATTTTGTGTAATCCTCCGAAAGATCGTCGAACGACAACAACAGTTTCTCATCAGAATGAAGGGCGATTATCGGCGCCGACATCTCGAATCCTATTTTATAGATCAGCACCGATCGGATGTTGGGCTGATAGATAAAATCCTGATTTCGAAGAAAATCCTTTTCAAAAAACCCCGACTGCGACCATAAAAATGACGAGGTTAACAAATACAAAAGAATTTGGATGATTCGATTCATTGTGATTTTTATTGAAAGTAAATCGCCTTCAAAAGTAAAATTTATAATGTGATCGTGATTTTAACAACAGCACAAACTTTTAGAATTAAACTTTGTTAATGGGTTCACAGTTAATGGGTTCACAGTTTTAATCTTTTGAGGTATTAGACTTCAAAAAAAGAGCCAAAATCCATGGTGTTACAAAATTGCTAATTTTCAATGTTTTGTAGGCAAATTATGCTACTGAATCTGGAGCTTTGACTAATTAAATTTCATTAGTCAATTCAGTTCTGAAATATAATTTTTAAGTTTGCAACCATTTTTAAAACGTTGTTTGATAACTTCAATCCACAACTATTTCACAAAGTATTATGTCAGAAACCATAACCATTAAACGAGGGCTCGACATCAACCTGGAGGGAGAAGCACAGCAGGCGGTCAATCAGGTGGAATCGAGCTTGTACGCCATTAAACCCGGCGATTTTATCGGGGTTTTTCCCAAAGTTCTGGTACAGGAAGGCGATAAAGTAAAGGCTGGTTCGCTTCTTTTTTTCGACAAATACCGGGATTACATAAAATTGGCATCTCCGGTAAGCGGCACGATAAAGGAGATTAGGCGCGGCGCCAAGAGGGTATTACTCGAAATCATCATCGAGCCTGATACTAATCAGGAATATGTTGATTTTGGCAAGGAAGATTTTCGGGGAATGAGCAGGGATGCTATTGTTTTGAAAATGCTCGAAAGTGGTGTCTGGCCGATGATTCGTCAGCGACCTTACAACGTTATTGCCAATCCGGCCGACAAGCCGAAAGCCATTTTTATTTCGACTTTTGACACCAGCCCGCTGGCGCCGGATTATAATTTCATCACCCAAAACCAGGGTGTCGTTTTTCAAACCGGTGTGGATATTCTGTCCAAGCTCACATCCGGAAAGATCCACCTTAACTTGAAGCGTGGTATAGCTACTTCGGCTATTTTCACCAAGATGACGGGTGTACAGTTCAATTATTTCGATGGCCCCCATCCTTCCGGAAACGTCGGGGTTCAAATCAACAAAATTGATCCAATAAATAAAGGTGAAGTAGTATGGCATCTCCGTCCTCAGGAGGTAGTGACCATTGGCAGATTGTTTACTGAAGGCCGTTTCAATGCTGAAAGACTGATTGCAGTTACCGGCTCCGAAGTCTTCAAACCTGCTTATGTGAAAACCCGTATCGGGGCGAACATCCGTGAAATTCTGAAAGATAATCTGAAAGAGGGCAAATTGAGATTTATTTCCGGCAATCCTCTCACCGGCGCCAAGATTGACAGAAGTGGATTCATCGGATTTTACGACTCGCAGATTACCGTACTTCCCGAGGGAGATTATTTCGAAATGTTTGGTTGGGCTCTTCCAGGTCTGGATAAATTCAGCCACTCAAAAACTTTCTTCAGCTGGCTGCATTCCAAAAAACGCAAATACCGGCTGGATACCAATATGCATGGCGGTCACCGGGCATTGGTAATGACCGGTGAAATGGAAAAGGTTTTTCCTTTCGACATCTACCCCATGCAACTGCTCAAAGCCATTATGGTGGAAGATATTGAAGCGATGGAGAATCTCGGAATTTACGAAGTGGATGAAGAGGATTTTGCGCTGGTCGAGTATATTGACACATCGAAGACCGAAATCCAGACGCTGGTGCGTAAGGGTTTGGATTTGATGAGAAAAGAAATGAGTTAACAATTTAAAAATCAAGATATCAGCATGAATGCGATAAGAAAATTTGTGGACAAGATCAAACCGGATTTTCAGAAAGGAGGCCGATTCCAGTACCTTCATTCTACATTCGATGCATTTGAGACTTTTCTTTTCGTGCCCGATAAAACGACCACAAACGGTAGCCATATCCGTGATTACATGGATATGAAACGAACGATGAGTATGGTGGTTTTGGCACTGGTTCCCACGTTGCTATTCGGAATCTGGAACGTTGGCTATCAACATTACCTGTCGCATGGAGTAGAATCCACATTGTGGCAAAATGTGATTTTTGGAGCCTGGAAAGTATTGCCAATCCTTGTGGTTTCGTATGCGGTTGGTTTAGGAATAGAGTTCGCCTTTGCGCAAATGCGTGGTCATGAAGTGAACGAAGGATTCCTTGTTTCCGGATTTTTAATTCCATTGATCGTACCGCCTGATACACCTCTGTGGATGGTTGCACTGGCTACCGCTTTTGCAGTCGTAATAGGGAAGGAAGTTTTTGGCGGAACCGGTATGAACATCGTCAATCCGGCTCTTACAGCACGTGCTTTCCTTTTTTTCGCCTATCCGCAGGATTTGTCGGGCGATAAGGTATGGATAGCCGAAAAAGCTGATGCATACTCGGGAGCGACACCGCTCGGACAATTGTTAACCAACGAACCCATTACCTCGCTGCCCAGCGCCTCTGATATGTTCTTCGGTTTCATACCTGGCTCAATAGGCGAAACCTCAACTTTCCTGATTCTTTTAGGAGGCCTGTTCCTCATTTTAACGGGTATTGGGAGCTGGAGGATTATGCTTTCAGTATTTGCCGGTGGTTTTGGTCTGGCATTGCTCTTCAATGTCTTGGGTCCTGTAGTAGCTCCAGAGAATAGTTACATGGCTATCCCGGCTTACTATCACCTGATTATGGGAGGTTTTGCTTTTGGAGCGGTTTACATGGCAACCGATCCCGTTAGCGCTGCACAAACCAATACAGGAAAGTGGATTTATGGTTTACTGATTGGCGTGATGGCCGTACTGATAAGGGTGTTGAACCCAGCCTATCCGGAAGGGATGATGCTGGCAATTCTCCTGATGAATGTATTTGCCCCGCTGATTGACCATTATGTGGTGGAAGCCAATATCAAGAAAAGGCTGAAAAGATTTCAAAAAGCCCAAATTGCAACAACTTAAAAAATCAAAAAGATGTTTAGCAACAGATACATTTATACCTATGCATCGGTGATGGTAGTCATTGTTGCGGCGGTGTTATCCACGGCTTCACAGGTTTTGAAGCCTTTCCAGGATAGCAACATAAAGAACGAGAAATTTCAGGGAATTCTGAGCGCTGCTGAGGTTAAAGTTTCCCGTGCAGAAGCCAGTGAAGCCTATAAAAAGTACATTGTTGAAGAGTTAGCCATTGACTCTGAAGGAAATGTGGTAAGTCGGTATGCCGATGGTAAGCTTGTTGAAGGCAACATCAGGCCATTTGATGTCGTACTGAAAGATGAACTTCGTCTCAAGCAGGATGCCAAAGCCGGAAAGGCCAGGCGTAAACCTGTTTGGCCTTTGTACATCATGAACCACGACGGCGTAAAACAGTATATTATACCATTGCATGGAGTCGGACTATGGGGGCCGGTGTGGGGAAACATCGCTTTCAACAGCGATTTTAATACGGTTGCCGGTAGCTCCTTCGACCACAAATCCGAAACTCCGGGTCTTGGCGCCGAGATCAATACCCCCTGGTTTCAGGAAGAGTTTAAAGGAAAACAGATTTTTGATCAAAATGGAAATTTTGTTTCCATCACCGTAGTAAAAGGTGGTGTATCCAACAGCTCAATCAACCCATTGCACGGTGTTGACGCCATTTCCGGAGGTACAATCACGAGCAACGGAGTTTCAGAAATGCTGGCAAATTGCCTTGAAAATTACGTTCCATTCATCAAGAAAAATTTAACGAGCCATGAGTAATACCAAAGAATCTTTATTCTCCCCCAAAAATGTAAAACTGCTCACAGCACCGCTGGGACGTGAAAATCCGATAACTGTTCAGGTTCTCGGCATTTGTTCCGCACTTGCTGTTACAGTAAAGCTGCAACCCGCTTTTGTTATGGCCGTATCTGTGATGGCTGTGCTTGCAGTTGGGAACGTTTTAATTTCCTTGCTTAGAAAAACAATTGCCCCGCGTATCCGCATTATTGTTCAGCTTGTAATTATAGCAGCGCTTGTAATCCTGGTGGATCAAGTGCTTAAAGCTTTTGTTTACGACATCAGCAAACAACTGTCGGTATTTGTTGGCCTCATTATTACCAACTGTATTCTCATGGGACGATTTGAAGCTTTCTCGATGAGCAACAAGCCCTGGCCATCCTTCCTCGACGGAATCGGAAACTCTGCCGGCTACGGAATCATTCTGATAGTAGTTGCATTTTTCCGCGAATTGCTTGGATCAGGAACCGTATGGGGATATCATGCTATCCCTCAGTTTATGTACGATATCGGATACAAAAACAATGGATTGATGATTTTGCCTCCGATGGCGCTTATCGTAGTTGGGATCATCATCTGGGTTCAGCGGTCAAAAGACAAAGAACTAATTGAAGAATAAAGTCCTGTTGATCAATTAAATGCAAAACTGAAAAATACAGAAATAATATGGAAAATCTGATAAGCATATTCGTTCGGTCAATTTTTATTGACAACATGATTTTCGCATACTTCCTCGGAATGTGCTCCTACCTGGCAGTTTCCAAAACAGTGAAGACTTCCGTCGGACTTGGAATTGCTGTGGTATTTGTGCTCGGAATTACAGTGCCGGTGGATTACCTGATCAACAACTATCTGCTTAAAGCTGGTGCGCTCACATGGCTATCACCTACATTGGCTGATGTTGATCTTAGTTTCTTGAGCTTTATCATTTTTATCGCTGTAATTGCATCAATGGTTCAGTTGGTTGAAATGGTAATCGAAAAATTTGCGCCAGCCCTTTATACCTCTTTGGGTATTTTCCTTCCGTTGATTGCGGTCAACTGTGCTATTCTTGGCGGTTCGCTGTTCATGCAGGAGCGAGAATACGCCAACATTGCCGAGGCAACTTCTTTCGGATTAGGATCGGGAGTTGGCTGGTTCCTCGCTATTGTCGGAATCGCCGCCATCCGTGAAAAGATCAGGTACAGCCAGATCCCTGCGCCACTCAGAGGACTGGGTATTACCTTTATCATTACTGGCCTGATGGGCATCGCCTTTATGAGTTTTATGGGAATTAAACTGTAATTGAGAACCTTTAAACACTTTACCAATATGGTTTTAGCAACAAGTATCGGAGGTATTATCGGAGTAAGTGTGATCATATTTTTCACCATTATTATTTTGCTGGTGGCGTTGCTGCTCTATGCCCGTAAAAAGCTTACCCCTCAGGGAAAAGTCAAAATTACCATTAACGACGAGAAAGAGTTCGTTGTTGATCCGGGAAGTACGTTGCTCTCCACGCTTTCCACCCAGGGAATTTTTCTGCCATCAGCATGCGGCGGCGGCGGAACCTGTGCCATGTGTAAATGCCAGGTGCTGGAAGGTGGCGGTTCCATCCTGCCCACCGAAGTAGGTTATTTTACACGTAAGGAGCAAATGAACCACTGGAGACTCGGTTGCCAGGTGAAGGTGAGAGAAGACCTGAAAATCCATGTGGAACCAGAGATATTCGGAATCAAAAAGTGGGAATGCGAAGTGGTTTCCAATCACAATGTTGCCACTTTCATTAAAGAGTTTGTGGTAAGACTTCCGGCCGGAGAAACGCTTGATTTCAGATCAGGTGGATATATCCAGATTGATGTGCCGCCCTGTGAAGTGGATTACAAGGATATGGTCATCGAAGAAGAATACCGCGACGAGTGGGATAAGTTCAAAATGTGGGATTTGAAGATGAAAAACAGTGAACCCATTTTCCGCGCTTATTCCATGGCTAACCATCCGGCCGAAGGCAATATCATTATGCTTAACATCCGCATTGCCACACCTCCATGGGACAGAAAAACCAATGCTTTTATGAAGGTTAACCCGGGTATTTGTTCATCCTACATTTTCTCGCGCAAGCCAGGCGATAAGGTGACAATTTCAGGGCCTTACGGCGAATTCTTTATCAAACCAACCGACAAGGAGATGATGTTTATCGGTGGTGGCGCCGGAATGGCTCCAATGCGCTCGCATATTTTCCACTTGTTCCAAACCGAAAAAACCAAGCGGAAAGCTACTTTCTGGTATGGGGGACGCTCGCGCCGTGAGTTGTTTTACATGGAGGATTTTGAGAAAATTCAAAGTGAAAACCCGAATTTCAAATTTCATATCGCTCTTTCGGAACCAAAAGCCGAAGACAATTGGACGGGCTACACCGGGTTTATTCACCAGGTAATCCTCGACAATTACCTGAAAACCCATCCAGAGCCAGAGGAAATAGAGTATTACATCTGCGGCCCGCCAATGATGAATGCTGCTATTTTCAAGATGCTCGACGATTATGGTGTTCCAAAAGAAAACATCGCTTTCGACGATTTTGGTGGATAAACCAAGGATTAAGCAGAATTGAAATAATAACGCCGGCGAAGTTTCTGATGAATTTCGCCGGCGTTGTTTTTAAGCGCAAGTGAGAAAGCGCTTTTTGGTAAATTGATTCTCTTCAGGCCACTTTCTCTGATTTTCCATCACTGTTATCAAGCATTCTTATCGAGGTATCATGACTGGCAATATTCCCGGAGAGGAAACTTTCGTAGGCGGCCATATCCACCAGCCCATGTCCTGAAAGATTGAAGAGAATGGTTTTACGGGTTCCTTCAATCCGGCATCGCTCTGCTTCACGAATTACCTGGGCAATGGCATGAGTGGATTCGGGGGCGGGGATGATGCCTTCTGACCTGGCAAATTTCACTCCAGCCTCAAAGCATTCTGACTGATCTACCGCTGCTGCTTCGATGAGCTGGTCCTTAAGCAACTGGCTCACGATGGCTCCCGCACCATGATAGCGCAGCCCGCCCGCATGAATTTCCGGCGGGATGAAATCATGACCCAGCGTGTACATTGGAATTAGTGGAGTAAGCCCGACCGTATCCCCAAAATCATACCGGAACTCGCCCCTGGTGAGTTTAGGACAGGACGAAGGCTCCACCGCAATAAACCGGGTGTGATTTCCTTTTCGAAGATTGCCTCGCAGGAAAGGGAAAGTTATCCCTGCGAAATTTGATCCACCACCAAAACAGCCAATCACTACATCGGGATAGTCACCGGCTTTTTCCATCTGCAGAATTGCCTCTTCTCCTATGATGGTCTGGTGTAAAAGCACATGGTTGAGTA
Source organism: Bacteroidales bacterium (assembly GCA_036794825.1). Lineage (GTDB taxonomy): Bacteria > Bacteroidota > Bacteroidia > Bacteroidales > 4484-276 > RZYY01. The sequence continues at coordinate 30,680 of DAIRGA010000008.1, forward strand.
CGCTCCCCAGCGAGTATTTGGTTTCGGGGTCTTTTGCAGCCATTTCAACCGCTTCCGAAATGGCAATTCCAAGGCTACCGGGAGAATTTGGGCTTGCAGCGAGAATTTTCCTTCCTGAATCGGTGAATGGGCTGGGCGAGGCCATCACTTCAGCACCCCAGGTGTTCATCATGGTTTTGCGGTAGGGCTTTTGATTGTAGCTCAACTTTACCATGAATACCTTCAGTCCGATATTAAAAATGCGGCTGGCAAAGGCCAAAGCGCTTCCCCATTGCCCAGCGCCGGTTTCGGTGGTCAGGTATTTTACACCCTCTTTGTAGTTGTAATAGGCCTGGGCTACTGCCGTGTTGGGTTTGTGCGATCCTGACGGGCTGACGCTTTCGTTTTTGTAGTAAATGCGCGCTGTTGATCCAATCATTTTCTCAAAATTGTAAGCTCTGACAAGCGGCGTTGGCCTCCATATTTTGTAAATGTCCTGTACCTCCTCCGGAATTTCGATGAATTGCTCCATCGAAACCTCCTGGCGGATCAGTTCCATCGGGAATAGTCCGGCAAGATCTTCCGGGCCAATTGGTTGCCGGGTTCCGGGATGCAGCGGGGGCATCGTTTTGTTGGCCATGTCGGCATGAACATTATACCATCTGGTTGGCATTTCGTTCTCGTTCAAAAAGAATTTGTTCTGTTGTTTCATGTGCTTTATTGTTTAAAGTTTGACAAAAAAAAGAGGCATGTTGCCGTAACAACATGCCTCTTCGGATTTATTAGTTTATCGTGCTAACTCACATCAAAACAAGGCAGACTACGGCAAATCACTTTGCTTTCGCGCCACCACCATGTCCGGATGTTTGTCAGAAAATTCATACCTGTTTTTGTGTTTTTTGAGGCGTCAAAAATAACTATTTTTCAAAATGACCAAATAATCAGGAAATTTTTTTTCAAAAAAATAAGCAGGCACCCGTCTGGAGAGTACCTGCTTCATTTCATGATGAGTTGAAAGATGGAATTATTTCTTTATCGTCAGTTTCCGGGTTACGGTGGATTTGCCATCATTAATGGCTGCATTGTAAATCCCATTTTCCAGGTTATCCAGTTGGATGTTGGTGGTGGCAGATATTTTCTTTTCGAAAACAACAGCGCCGGCCATGTTGGTAATGGTTACAAGGTAATTGCCCGGTGTTTTTAGCTCGATGGTAAACTCACCTTTGGATGGATTGGGATAAATGTTGAAACTTGTCTGTTCTGATTCTGGAACTCCTGAACAAAGCTCTATTTCAACAGTTGATTCAGCCGAGTTGGAGCAGCCTGTTTCTCCATCCGCCCAGGTGTAGGTGATTACATGCGTACCCACTCCCGCATCAAAGGTATAGAGAATGTTATTCGACACTCCCGGCCCTGAATATGTACCACCTTCAGGATAACCACCTGAAAGTGGGTAAACCCCAACTTCATAACATACTGTTCCAATGGGTGCAAGAGTAACTTCCGGTTGATGTAGAACTGCAATATCAACAGTGGATTCAGCAATTACAGCGTTGCAACTTCCATTTCCGGTACCGGTAAGTTTTAATGTAACCGTTGTGCCGGCATCCTGTGGCGCCGGTATGTAAGTGGGAGAAAGAGTCAGCGGATCCTGTATTGTACCTGCCCCAGTTACGATTTGCCATGAAACCATCATGGTATTTTGAGAGCTGGCATCGGTAACAGTAAAAGGTTCATTCTCACATGTTTCTCCATTGGCTCCTGCAAATACAGCCGGTGAAGCATCCACCTGAATATAGTTCTGCTTGGTAATAGTGTTGTTGGTTGTGCCGCTGCTAACGGTTAGTTCAACATTGTATTGTCCTGGTGTTGAATAGGTTACTACTGGATTTTGCAAAGTGGAAGTGGCGGGATCGCCTCCCGGAAAACTCCATGACCATGAGGTAGGATTGCCGGTTGACTGGTCGGTGAACTGCACCTGGCCAGCGCCACAAATCTGGGTCTGGTTAGCTGTAAATCCTGCAATCATTGCGGGGGCGCAGCCTTCTAAATAAGGTCCAAAACACGCCACTGTTGGCGGCCAGCATATGTCAAACGAGAATGTTCGGTCAGGGCAGACAACTATCCAGGTAGGGTATCCCAAAAAAGGCTGACCACTAATGGCGATATTGATGGCGGCTGGTCCGCCACCCTGAGTCCCGGCACATGGATGTGTTATTCCATACTGTGCCTTGAAGTTGTTGATTTGTACATTGTTGTCGTAAGGCGACAGGCCCCAGAAATCAATTCCTTGTTGTCCGTGGCCATAATTGACGTATACAGCTTCAATAATTGCTGCAGACGACTGACAACCGCTTCACGTGGTAAAGAACAGATCCAGCATGATCGTCTTGCCGGCATCCAGCTCGTCATAGAGCGTCCGGGTTACTCCATCAGAGTCGGTAATGGTAAAGTTGCCCATCTGATTGCGCCCCTGAATCATTGTTGTGGGCACAGGATCATCGGTCAGACACCTTCCATCAATGGTCATTTGTTGCGAAAATGCCAAAATGGAGCTAAACAGCAGAAAAGTAAATAAGAACTTTTTCATAGTTTTTTAAATTTAGTGAAACATAAATTCCAGGCTAAAATAGAATAAATTAATAACCTACATTTGCCGTTTGAATATGTGTGTCTCATCATGATTAAAATTCTACCTCTTATTAATGTTTTCATCTTTGTTATTACCTCAAATTCGATTTGCCAGATGAAGGATACCATTGTCACTATTCACTCATTTGAGTCCAAGTATGTTATTCCCCGAAGAGTAGATATCTGGTTGCCAGCTGGTTATCTTAACAACCCTGAAAGTAGGGTGCCGGTAATTTACATGCACGATGGTCAAAATCTATTTGACGCAGACCTGGCTTTTGGTGGTGAAGCGTGGGGTGCTGATTCTACGATTAAAAGAATGGTCAACCAGGGTTTAATTCCCGAAATGATCGTGGTGGGTATTTGGAACACCCGTTTTCGTTTTACGGAATATATGCCCCCGAAACCATTTGTTTTGCTTCAACCTGAAATGCAGGAAATGCTGGTTGATGAATATGAAGGATATCCTGATGGCGATGACTACCTGAAGTTTATTGCTTCAGAGCTAAAACCTTTTATTGATCAGAATTTCAGGACGTTGCCGGGAATGGAAACAACGCTGATTATGGGTTCCAGCATGGGCGGTTTAATTTCGGCTTATGCCATGTGCGAATACCCTGATGTGTTCGGGCGGGCCGGTTGTCTTTCCACCCACTGGATTGGTAGTCTGGAAGGCGATTTTGATGAGTTTTCGGATGCGATGGTGATTTACATGACACAAAACATGCCTGCTCCGGGTAAACATAAGTTTTATTTCGATTTTGGGTCGCTGGGGCTCGATTCACTGTATCGTCAGCACCAGGCCAAAATTGATACAGTAATGATGTCGGTCGGCTATACTTTTGGGAAAGACTGGACAACAAAGAATTTTACACGGCAGGATCACAACGAGAGATCATGGCGCTCCAGGCTCAACGTACCTCTGTTGTTTCTGGCCGGAAAAGAAAATCCGGATAATCCTGCCTGCAAATAGCCTCATTCTGAGCAGAATTAACCGGATATCAATGGAATTTGATTATTTATTCTGCAAATAGCTGTCCAGTTCCTCAATAGTGCTTTCAAAGTTAAAAGCGTCATTTACAATGAAGTAGTTTCCTTTGTCGTAGGTGTAGTCGTAGGCAAATTTTGCAAATTGCAGGCGGGTATCCTCAAACGAAAACAGCTCCATAATTTCTTTCACCTGGGATGACGCCAGACAATTGGCGCGGGTGATTTGTTTTGCGATGCTTAACTTGCTGTCTTCAAATGATTTGGAGCTAATAGATCCCATTGCTTTTGAAAAATCTGCGCTTCTCATCGGATCCTGGCATCCCTGCGGTTTGGTATCCGGCTGTGTATTATAGGTTTGAGTTTGCTCAACCTGGATTTTTTCCACCGGAACATATTCATCTTTTTCGACATTAACCTGGGTGGTGGTCTGGGTGGTTATTACCGTTGTGGTTGTTGTTGGGGCAGTGCGATCGTCAATCGAGATATTTATACCGAGGTTGTCCTGGTCTGCGCTCATGTTTATACCAACTGTACCGCCCGTTGCACTGGTTCCTGAAGTGGTTGTGGTCTGCGTGGTTACTACCTTAGTATTTGTTGTGGGAGCAGTGCGGTCGTCAACCGAGATATTTACACCAACATTGTTTTCGTCGGCGCTCATGCTTATCCCAACTGTTCCACTCGTAGCGCTACTGCCTGTGGTAGTGGTAGTTGTGGTGGTAAATACTTCTTGCGATTGAGTGTTTGAGGGTTTGGTACTTGGTTGAGAATTGGATGTGCCAACAGGAGCCGCCGGTGGTCGGGTAGGAGAGATTGTGGGTACCGATTTTTCGCTACTCACCGGGGCTTTAGCAGGCTCTAATGCCGGGTTTGATTTGGAAACAGGAGCGCTTTGCTGGCCGGAGACATAGGGCACCTCCGACACTAGACCTACTGTCCAAGCTCCTTTGCTGTTCTTTTTCAATTGATAAGTCAGCTCGCTTGAGCCTTCCGGTAAGGGCATATTTCTGGAAAACTCACCCGGCAGTGCTTTGTCAAACAGCACCCTTAACTGGCAGGCACTACCCCGAAGATCGGCTGCTTTTACATTGGCAGCAGGAGTCTCGTTTTGCTTATTTCCGTTGATAAACAGGGTAAACGTTTCGCCATTCTGCGAAAATACAATCAGATTGTGAGGTCCCTGCCCATGGCATACTCCTGCAAATGCCATGAAAATCAGTAAATAAAGAAAAATCCTTGTCATAAAAGTTTTAGTTTGTTGGTTAATCAAAAAACATTGGAAGGCAAAATTGAAACACATGATTTTGCGAAATTAGAATTTTTACTATTTGCAAGTATTAAGCCATGCTTTGATCCTCTTAATTAATCTTAAATCAGGGTCATCACTTTCGAAGGAGGGAACCTAATTTCTATTTTTGAGGCCTGATTTGCTAAACTATTAATGGAGGAAATTTATGATGGAAATGAATGAAGTACTTGACAAATTGCCGCGGCATCTCCTCAGTCTTGTGATTGACCAGCCTTACAACGACTATACGGAGCAGGATCATGCTGTCTGGAGGTATGTTATGCGTCAGAATGTAGAGTACCTGAGCAAGGTAGCTTATGGCTCCTACCTTGATGGACTAAAACGTACGGGCATCGTTATCGAAAGGATTCCTCACATGTACGGCATGAATCGCATCCTGAAGGAAATCGGTTGGGCAGCAGTTGCAGTGGATGGTTTTATTCCTCCCGCAGCATTTATGGAGTTTCAGGCTTACAACGTACTTGTAATAGCTGCTGACATCCGGCCTATTGACCAGATTGAATACACACCAGCGCCGGATATTATCCACGAAGCTGCCGGCCATGCACCCATCATCGCTGATCCGATCTATTCGGCCTATTTAAGCAGGTTTGGCGAAATTGGAGCAAAAGCATTTTCATCGGCCAGGGATTACACGCAATATGAAGCCATCCGGCACCTTTCTATCCTGAAAGCCGATCCCTATTCCTCCAGAGACTCCATCGAACTGGCTGAAAGGCATCTGGCAGAAATTGAGAAAAATATGGGCAATCCTTCGGAAATGGCGCTCCTGCGTAATCTTCACTGGTGGACGGTTGAATATGGCCTGATCGGAGATCTGAAGAAGCCCAAAATCTATGGCGCCGGCCTGCTCTCATCCATTGGTGAAAGTTACAGTTGCCTGAAGGATGAAGTACTTAAACTTCCCTATTCGATCGAGGCCGTGAACTATAGTTTTGATATTACAACCCGTCAGCCGCAACTGTTTGTTACACCAAATTTCGATCATCTCACCGGGGTTCTGGAACAGTTTACCAGTTTTATGGCTTTCAGAAGGGGCGGGCTTTACGGAGTGCAATCTGCCATCAATTCAGGAAATGTGGGTACCTGTGAGTTCAGTTCGGGGCTTCAGGTTTCCGGTGTTTTTAACGAAGTGCTGGCCGAAGGAACGCAACCTGTTTACCTTCGGACCAATTCGCCCTCCCAGCTTGCATGGAATGGGAAACAACTGCCCGGCCATGGAAAGGATTACCATGCGCATGGCTTCGGCTCGCCGGTAGGGAAATTTAAAGGCTCTGGCATTCCACCTGAATTTCTTTCGGCTAATGAGCTGGAAACGATGGGAATTATCTCTGGGAAAAAAGTGCGGATAGATTTTGAAAGCGGCGTTGTGGTCACCGGAATGCTGGACAAAATTCTGAGTCAGAGGAACTCCAACCTGCTATTTACCTTTAGCGATTGCCTCGTAACGTATAAAGATAAAGTTCTGTTCGAGCCTTCCTGGGGCAGATTCGATATGGCAGTTGGCGAAAAAATATCCTCAGCCTACTCTGGCCCGGCCGATCCAGATGCTTTTGATTACTCGTTCCTGGCGCCAAAGGAAAAAACCCACAAACTCATTCATACTCCTGAAGTGTTAAATTTGCACAGAATGTATGGCTTTACCCGTCAATACAGGGAATCCGGAACTGAAATCTCGCATCTCTTTTCGTTCTGGCGAGATGTAAAACACAGCTACCCGGATGAATGGCTGCTCCCGCTTGAGATACTCGAAATAGCGACCAAATCCGGTTATGACGATCTTGCGGACGAAATAAGGATCTATCTTATCGAAAAACAGCAACAGGATGCCTCACTTGTCAACCTGATAAGTAATGGATTGAGCCTGGTGGATAAGTAGTTCCATATTTTCTAATGAGCGATTCGGGGTGTTTGTATTGAAAGCTCTAAAATGCCTGAAGTTAATCATTCACAATCTTTTATCGTTTCGCCGGCTACCCGGTTTAACTTACATTTGTCCTGGTTTAAACTTCAATCATTAATAATAAGAAGATGAATCTGAACTCGGTACCTGGAAAGATCATGGACTGGCGGGTCAGGAAGATAAGGGATTCTCACTTTGTCATCTTTCTGAGTGTTATCATCGGGTTGGGAGCGGGATTTTCAGCATTTCTTCTCAAGTATTTCGTTTTCAACATAAAATACTGGTTAACAGACTTTTTTGATAAATCAACCCAAAACATCTGGTACATTTTGTATCCTGGCGTTGGAATTTTGATAACCGTGCTGATTGTCAGGTATCTGATTAAAGATCACACCGAGCATGGCATTCCCCGGATTTTATATGTGATCTCAAGGCTCGATGGTAAAATGAAATGGCGTAAATATTTTTCTTCCATGCTCGGAAGCTCATTCACCGCAGGTTTTGGAGGATCCATCGGGCTGGAGTCGCCGATTATTGCTGCCGGAGCCTCGATTGGGTCGGGAATTAGCCAGCGGCTCAAACTTAACTACAAAAACACGATCCTGCTCATCGGATGTGGCGCCGCCGGTTCGATGGCTTCCATATTTACAACACCAATTGCTGCAGTTGTTTTTGGCCTCGAAGTGCTGATGCTTGATCTTACCACTGCTTCAATTATCCCCCTGCTGATTGCCTCAGTGACCGGCGCCATCACAGCAAAACTTCTCCTTTCGGAAGACATCCTTATTCATTTTGCCGTAACCCAGCCTTTCGAGGTCAGTTCCCTTCATTTTTACATTTTTTTGGGCATTTTGTGTGGAATGGTCTCGCTATACTTCAGTTGGATGCACCATGCTATCCGGCGAAGGTTCAGCAAAATTACCAGTCTAACCACGCGACTGATTGTGGGTAGCCTGGCACTAGGTATCCTGATCTACCTATTCCCACCGCTTTACGGCGAAGGGTATAGTTCGATCAAGCTGATTATCACCGGCAATACCGACCAACTGCTGAACAACACCTTTCTATACACTTACCGGGATATCTGGTGGGTATTTATCCTGTTCATCGTGTTTTTGGTAATGCTCAAAGTTATGGCAACAACGCTGACTACCGAAGCCGGAGGAATTGGCGGAATATTTGCCCCGTCAGCGGTTATGGGCGGTTTTACCGGCTTTGCGCTTGCCAGGTTAATCAATCAGTTTGACTTTTTTCGCCCACTCCACGAAGCCAATTTCACCCTGGTCGGAATGGCTGCTGTACTTGGCGGGGTGCTACATGCTCCGCTTACCGCGATTTTTCTGATTGCCGAAATGACCAACGGTTACGAGTTAATCGTGCCACTGATGCTCACCACTTCCATCGCATTTATTACTGTGAAAATTTTCAGCCCTCACTCCATTTTCACCAAACAATTGGCCGAGCAAGGCAACCTGCTGACGCACAATAAGGACAAAACCGTGCTTACCCTGCTAAGTGTGAAGAAGGTGATTGACAACGACCTGATGACAATTGCCCCGGAAAAAACTCTGGGTGATCTTACCAAATTGATAATGAAGTCAAAACGCAATATTTTTCCGGTGATAGAAGGACGGAACAATTATGCAGGGCTTGTGGACATGGACGATGTCCGGCATGTGATGTTCGACCAGGAGCGATACAACGACCCTATCACCAAATACATGATCCAGGCAAAGGAGCACGTTTCGACTTCCGAGCCAATGGAAAGCGTGATGGAAAAGTTCAGGCGAACCGGTTATTTCAACTTGCCGGTGATTGATAATGGAAAATATGTGGGGTTTGTTTCGCGTGCCAACATATTCAATGCTTACCGGCAGGTGCTGAAGGATGTGACCATCGAATAATCTGCCTTTTTTTATCCCGATCGCGGCTATGCCACAGCCATAATCTTAATTTTGCAGCGTATTGCTTTTCATACATCGCAACCGGCAGAAATGACAAACAAAGAAGGAGAGCTAAAAATCGTAACCAAGGTGGATGATGCGATTATCCCTGAGTGGAATCGTTTTGTCCAGTCGCATCCCCGTGGATCGGTGCTCCAGAGTTGGTTTGCCTGGAAGCTGTTCAGTCAGACCAAGAATTTCCGACCTGTTTTTATTGCTTGTCTGGACGAAAAAGGCAGTTTTGCCGGTCTTTTACTCGGTGTTATCATTCGGGAGACAAGCTACGTAAAATCCTTGTTTTCGTCACGACTTGTGGTTTATGGCGGCCCTTTGGTGGATGAAACAAATCCTCAACCAAGACAAATTTTTAAAAAGCTATTGGATACACTGATTGCCAGAACCAGTCATCGGGCAATATTCACTCAGTTCAGGGCTTCCTATGATCTGTCTCCTTATGCTGATTTGTTTCAGCAGTTTGATTTTGAATGGGTTCCCCGGATCAACCTGCTGATTGACACGACCAACAAAGACTCCGTTAACCACGGTCTCTCCCACACACGCAGGCGGCAGATAAAAAAATCTCTTTACGGTGGAGCAAAGATCATCCAGCCCGTTACCCTCGGACAAGTGCGTCAGTTTTACGAAATCCTGCGCGACCTGTACCGTCACAAAGTACGAAAACCACTGCCAGACTGGAGTTTCTTCGAGTCATTCTTTTACCTGATTCAGAATCAACCTCATGGTAAATATTTTCTGGTCGAATTTAACCAAAAAATCATTGGCGGAATCATGTCACCCTATATGGCCGGAAAATCAGTTTTTGAATGGTACGTTTGCGGACTTGATGCAGAATACCGTGATAAGGGAATTTTCCCTTCAGTGCTGGCTACCTGGGCGGCTATAGAGCATGCTTCAGCATCAAAATGCCCAATCTTCGACTTTATGGGTGTCGGAAAACCTGACGAGCCTTATGGGGTCAGGGATTTTAAAATGAGATTTGGGGGCACGGTGGTCAACTATGGCCGTTACATACGGATTAACAACCACTTAAAATATGCAATCGCAGAGCTGGGGTATAATTTTTTAACGTGGCTGAAGAAAGTTTGACAATTGGCTTTAGATGGGTTGGTAATTTGTTATTTTCGCACCCAAATATTTTACAATGAATAAACGGCTATTCCTTGTTTCTGCTGATATTCTGTTTCTGACCATTTCTTTCCTGTTTTTTGCCTGGATCAAACCAGCCACTGCAGCCGTTGTTCTTCCAAAGTATATCAAGCCTTTTGTTTTTTTTCTTCTGATTTGGATCATTGCCTCTCTCACGGCGAAAAAATATGTTCCTCAGAAGTTCATGAACCGGCGGGAAATCTTCTACATCATACTGCAATCCAATTTTGCAAGCCTTGCCGTCGTTGCCATTCTAATCTATACATTCAAACTCTTTTCCGTTTCCAGGTCGCTGCTTTATGGCACTATCGTCGCAACTACCTGCCTTGAAATTCTGGCCGCATGGATGTACAATTCGGTGCTGACATCGAAGGAGATATTGCTGGAGAACGGCTTCCTGAAAACACGAAGAAGCAGCGTTCCGTATGCAGAAACGCTGACCAGACCGGCTCCCAAAAAACCGAAACCGAAGCCCGATCAGCGCGCGCACGCACTCGAATACCTCAGGGTGATCGGGGTTGAATATGGAGAGGAGGTTAAAGAGATGATTTCGAATTACTTACTTGAAGCTTCAGGTCCAATCCAGGTTATCTCCACCACTACACGATTTAATATTGCAGCGCTGCCTGAGAGCAAATACGACTGCCTGGTAAACCTTCACAAGATCAATGATATACGTTGGATGAACAAGTTTTTTGAAACTGTAAACGAAAAACTTTTTGACGAAGGCATATTCATTGGCAAAGCTGAAACCTACAGCCTGCGGAAACACAGAATACTTCGAAGATACATCGTTCCGCTCAACTATTTGGTTTATACTCTCGATTTCGTTTTCAGGAGGGTTTTTCCAAAGCTTCCAGTACTTAAGCAACTTTATTTTTCATTAACCAAAGGCCGTAATCGTGTAATTTCAAGGGCTGAAACGCTTGGAAGACTTTGTTCCTGTGGCTTTGATATCCTCGAAGAAAGATACATTGGCGATGAACTTTATTTTGTCGTGAAGAAAAGCGGCGAGCCCTTCTACCCGGAAAATCCAACTTACGGGCCGCTGGTCAAGCTGAAGAGAATCGGCAAAGGAGGTCGGTTTTTCAACGTCTATAAAATGCGCACGATGCATCCTTATTCCGAATATATCCAGCAATATGTTTATCAGATGAACGACCTGGAAGAGGGTGGTAAGTTTAAAGATGATTTCAGGGTGAGTACGCTGGGAAAGTTTTTGCGTAAATTCTGGCTCGATGAGTTGCCCATGTTGATTAATGTACTGAAGCGCGAAATGAAAATTGTCGGTGTAAGACCACTAAGTAACCATTATTATAACATGTATTCCGACGAAATGAAACAACTCAGGGTTAAATTTAAACCCGGACTTGTGCCGCCTTATTATGCTGATCTTCCGAAAACCCTCGACCAGATTATGGAGTCCGAAAAAAAGTACCTGGAAGCTTATGAAAAAAATCCATTCTCAACCGACATGAAGTACTTCTTTCTCGCTTTCAAAAATATTCTCTTCAAAAATGCCCGCAGCCGATAAAGTTCAATCAATGAAGAACGAATTTGAAATACAATGGGGTTTAGCAGCAGAAAGCTTTATGGATTTTCGGCGCCCCCTATCTTGCCTGCTCTTCACGGTTTTAACCAGCCTGGTATTTTTCCTGCCTTTCATCGCCAATTCCCAGGCATTGACCGGCACAACCGGCTATTACAACATACCCTCGGCCGAAATCCATCCTGACCGAACTATGTTTATGGGCTCAAACCTTCTGAGCAAGGAGTATAAAAAGTGGGGCAGCCCCAACCACGATGCCATGAACTTTTTTGTAACCACCAGCTTCCTGCCGTTTGCCGAAGTCTCCATCAGATTCACCCGCGTTATTGATCTCGATGATTACAGTTCAACCGTAGGCGACAGGATGGCGTCGGCAAGGATAAGGGTTTTAAACGAAGGCAAATACTATCCTGCAGTGCTGATAGGATTGCAGAATTTCTTCACCACGCTGAGTAGTGGCGATGCCTCTCATTTCAATTCCACGTACCTTGTTGTTACCAAAAACTTTCGTTTGCCAAAAGTGATCGAAAACATCGGGTTAACCGCCGGTTACGGGAGCGATGTTTTACAAGCCGCTGATTACCAGTTCATCGGATTTTTCGGTGGAATAAAAATCACACCAAAAAAAATGAATTTTCTTGAACTGATGATTGAGTACGATGCCGACAAATGGAACACCGGCGCCCGGGTTACCATCCTTAAGCATATTGTTCTGCTGGGCGGTCTCGAAGGTCTTGATGCCTTTTCCGGCGGGGTGAGTTACCGCTTTTTACTGCCGTAAACAAAATTCAATCATCCCACTCAGGAATAGAGATCAAAAACCGGCAACCAATAAAAAAACCCGCTGTTAAAACATTGATTAACAGCGGGTTTAATTTTTTTAAAAGCAGCCCGTAGGGGAATCGAACCCCTGTTACCAGGATGAAAACCTGACGTCCTAACCCCTAGACGAACGGGCCATGGGTTGAAAGAACTTTTCTTTAAAAACGGCTGCAAAAATAATTCTTCTTTTGAGTTTGACAAGGGTTTTTTGAGAAAAAGGTAAAAAAAATTCGAAATCCCGTCTTGTTGTTAATCCTATCTATTTGAAAACAAGTCATTTATAGGATCACTAAAATTACTATTTCCCAACCTTTCTATCCCGATTTTGTCGTTCAAGACTTATTTTATATACCGCAAATCGTATGGCATTATGAAGTAATCTCCCGATTTTAGGATGTAAAAAAAAGAGCAGCACTGAATGCCGCTCTTTTCGATTGATGCTAAAATATTGTATTCCAGTCCTCTGGATTATTCAATCACTATCTTTCTGACAAGCTCTTTTTCATCCGAATGGAGTCGCAGGATGTAAACACCCTTAGCTAAACTGCTCAGGTTGATGGAGTTGTTGAATACCGTTGATTTTGACTGAAGCGTTTCATTGTAAACAGTCATTCCGGTCATGTTCACCAACGAAACATTAACCTGGTTGCTTGTTTTGGACACGAAGGAGATGTTCAACTGTTCATTCGCCGGGTTCGGATAGATGGAAAGATTATTGAAAACTTCATCGTTTTCGTTGATTCCCACGTTGTTAGCGGTGTAAAAAATCTCCCAGCCCAAAGCGCGGTTGGCGTTGTTGCTGGTGAAAACGAGGTAAAATTTTCCACTATTGCTGGTAATTGGACCAGGTAAAGTATTACCGGATAGGTTGGCCAGTAATTGTTGTGTCTGGAGATCATAAACCTTCAGGAAGTCTTTTCCGGCTTCGGTTTCAAAGTAGTTGAATGTAATGGTGGTTGAACTTGCCCATTGTGGCTGAATAGTCCACATACAGGTAGTTCCGTTATTGTAGTGGAATGATCCGGAACCATCGTTAAAAGTACCACTAGGTGCGGTGAGGTTTGTTAAGCCTGTACACCAAACAGGTTGAAATGCTTTATAGGAGATCATCCAACCATTGTCTTCTATGGTGGCGTCGGAGGTGAATACGATCAGAACTTTGTTTCCGGTTGAAACTAACTCAGAAGGAATTGTGGTTCCTGAAAATTCGCCAAGCAAAGGAGCGGTTTCATCTTCACCGTCATAAACTTTTACAAAATCAACTCCTTCCTGGGTAGCGAAGCGGTCGAAAGTAATTCTGATATATGAAATGGAATCGTACTGATTTTGCGGAGAGATCAGCCAGCGACTGTTTACGTTAGGCTGATAATTGTGTTTTGGGCCACTGGCATCTTCGATTGTACCAAGTAAACCAGTAAGATTAACCTGCTCTGTTGGGTGAGGGTAAGGATACATGGTTTCGTTGGGTATGAAGTTCCGGACGATAGCATTGAACGAAGTAAACCCACCTGCATTTTCGGCGGTGTACCAACCATTGGCTGATCCTCCCCAGCCAAAATTGAAATGATAATATGAGTTATCAGGTTGTTCCTGAAGGCCATCTACTACGAAAGCATGACCACCTGAAGCGTCCTGTCCTGAATAATATACCGGTTGCAAAAGTTCCATCTGCTGATTGAGGTAAGCTTTCCAGGCTGCCCAACCGCCTCTTTGTATGTATTGTGCGGTGTTAGAATACTTGAAATAGTTTTTGATTGCCGGGGCAACGTCGGTGCTGTAAGCTCCTGAGCCATCGGGGCCATACATCATGCTAACTGCAACTCCGCAGTGGTACTGAAGCAGAGCGACATCGTAATTTGGTGTGCTCCCGGTATTATTTACCATTGCTTCGTAGTTGTAAAATGCCTGACCAAAATTGGCTGTTTGTGCTCCATAACCTGAAGGATAGTAGGTTTTACTGCCTGTACCGGTGTAAGGAAAACGCCAGTGGTACATAATCATCGACATTGCAGTAGCAACACAGCCGGCGTAAACGTATCCACCCGGCCCCTGTGGATCGGGAGGGCAGAGATAATTGTATGGATAATCCTGGTTCCAGGTGGAGGTGAGCATAATCGGGATGTCCCTGGTGTTAGCAAGGAAGGAGAGATTTCCGGAGGTTTCGTTCCGTAGATTAGCCCATGCGGCTGCAGCACGGTCGGTTGCATCTACGTTGTTTTTGCGAACATGGGTAACTTGAGCGCCATAATCATTAAGAACATACCACCAATTTGAAGGTGCTGTTTCGGGATTAAAGGTAGTGTTGAACGAAAATCCCAACACCGGGTAAAGCCTGTCGTCGGCAGGTACAACAGCATAACCATTGTTATTAAAGTTGAAAACATAAACGGCCGGATTGTTTTCATTTTCAATGATATGTGTCTCAACAACCTGAAAAGCAACTTTGTTTCCTCCATTGTTTTCAGCATATTTTTCATTGTAAAAGCGGGTAGCAATCTTTTCAGCCTCCTGAACAGTAACATTTTCGGCCAGAAGAACCGAGAAACTGAAAATGAGCGTCAGCAACATTAGTAAATTCTTAGCTTTCATGGAAATTAAATTTGAAATTAATTAAGTTAAATTATTGAATTACATGCAATTGGCAGGAATTCATATTAATTCTAAACAATGCAAAAATACATTTTTTTTGATTGCAGATTTTTTCTTGGTCGCGTTGAAAAGGTGTCTTTTTAGCCTTTCGTGAAAGGGTACATTAAGATTTTCCTTTCTCTTATGAAAGCTTGGATTACTTTTGCAGCCAATTGAATTTTGATACCATGCAAGACATAATTATCGCTAATATCAAGGAATTGGTACAGGTGGAGGACTCGCCCGCATTGATGGTGAAAGGAACAGCTATGGGCCAACTGAAAACTATTCAAAATGCTTTTCTGCAGATTTCCGGCGGGCTAATAGTTTCGTTTGGGAAAATGCACGAATTTCATCAAAAAATCAGTAATGAGCGTATTGATAGTTCCAGAATACTTGACGCCACTGGAAAAATGGTATTTCCTTCCTTTTGCGATTCTCACACACACCTGGTCTATCCGGCCAGTCGCGAAATTGAGTACATTGACAAGATTAAAGGACTTTCCTATGAAGAGATTGCCAAAAGAGGCGGGGGAATACTGAACTCTGCAAGGCTGATGCAGGAGATTTCGGAGGAGGAGCTAATTCAGTCGGCAATGGTCAGATTAAAAGAGATTATCAGCTTCGGAACCGGCGCTGTGGAAATAAAGAGCGGTTATGGACTGACCACCGGATCGGAGCTGAAAATGCTGAGAGTGATTAAAAAACTGAAAGAACTTTCCCCACTGACCATAAAAGCTACATTCCTTGGTGCGCATGCCGTGCCGGCAGATTATAAGTCCAGGCAGTCGGATTATGTTGATCTGATAATCAACGAAATGATTCCGATGGTGGCTTCAGAGGAATTGGCAGATTACATAGATGTTTTTTGTGATCGTGGATTTTTTACCGTTGAGGATACCGACCGGATTCTGAATGCGGGAATGAAATATGGCCTCCGCCCGAAAATTCACGCTAACGAACTGGATTACTCAGGCGGAATACAGGTGGGAGTGAAGTACAATGCACTCTCGGTAGATCATCTTGAATATACCGGCGATGAGGAGATTGAAGCGTTGCTGGGAACCGAGACCATGCCTACCATACTTCCTGGTGCTGCCTTTTTCCTGAACATGCCTTATGCTCCAGCCAGAAAAATGATTGACGCTGGTTTACCGGTAGCCATGGCCAGCGATTTCAACCCCGGTTCGTCGCCATCGGGCAACATGCAGTTGATTCTTTCGATGGCTTGCATACTCTACAGAATGACCCCTGAAGAAGGAATAAATGCCACCACCATCAATACTGCCTATGCAATGGATTTGAGTGAAGAGTTCGGAAGTATTGCTGTCGAAAAAAAAGCCAACGTATTCATTACCAAGCCCATCCCAACTTATCAATTTATGCCCTACTACTACGGTAGCAACAAGGTTGAAACGGCAATTCTCAACGGTAAGGTGGAATGCGTTAATGATTAGGTTCTTGCTAAATTCATTATCAGCAACATACGCATTTAACAATTGGGGTTTTCTCCGGTAATTTATAACTTGCCACAAAATTTACAAAACATAAATAATCAGCTATGAAGAAATTGATCGAATGTGTTCCCAACTTCAGCGAAGGAAAGGATATGACCATCATTAAACAGATCACTGACCAGATCGAAACTGTTGACGGTATCAAACTGCTTGATGTTGATCCCGGCGCTGCTACTAATCGTACGGTGGTCACTTTTGTCGGCGACCCCGAACAGGTGATCGAAGCCGCATTTCTTGCAGTAAAGAAAGCCTCACAGATAATTGATATGACCCGCCACAAAGGCGAGCATCCGCGCATGGGCGCCACCGATGTCTGTCCGCTGGTTCCTGTGGCCAACATCACCATGGAAGAGACTGTTGAATATGCAAGGAAGCTGGCAAAGCGGATAGGAGAGGAGCTGGAAATTCCTGTATATTGTTACGAAAATGCAGCCTTTACCCCGGAGCGCCGCAACCTGGCTCACTGCCGGTCGGGTGAGTATGAAGGGTTGCCGGAAAAACTTACCAAACCAGAGTGGAAACCTGACTTTGGTCCGGCGAAATTTAATGCGCGTTCCGGAGCAACCGCTGTGGGAGCCAGAGATTTCCTGGTGGCTTACAATGTGAATCTGAATACAACATCCACCCGCCGTGCCAACTCGGTGGCTTATGATATCCGTGAAAGGGGCAGGGTTAAACGAGAAGGCGATCCTGTGACCGGAAAAATAGTTAAGGATGAGAGCGGTAACCAGGTGTACGTGCCCGGTTCGTTGAAAGCGGTAAAAGGAATTGGCTGGTACATCGAAGAATATGGCATCGCGCAGATTTCTCTGAATCTGACCAATATCAGCATCACACCGGTTCACATAGCTTTTGAAGAAGCCTGCAGGAAGGCTCAGGAACGCGGACTAAGAGTGACGGGATCCGAACTGGTCGGTTTGATTCCGCTGAAAGCAATGATTGATGCCGGTAAATATTTCCTCCGCAAGCAGCAGCGATCGGTAGGAGTTTCTGAAGAAGAACTCATCAAAATTGCGGTGAAATCGCTCGGCCTGGATGATCTTAAACCCTTTAATCCGAAGGAAAAGATCATCGAATATATGATTGCTGAGGATAAAACGAAGAAACTTGTGGATATGAACCTTCGGGAATTTGCCAACGAAACGGCCTCCGAGTCGCCTGCGCCGGGCGGCGGTTCCATTTCGGCTTATGCCGGTGTGCTGGGTGTATCGCTGGGGGCAATGGTAGCTAACCTCTCGTCGCACAAGCGCGGCTGGGACGAGCGCTGGGAAGAGTTCTCCGGTTGGGCAGAAAAAGGCCAGGCTATAAAGGATGAATTGCTGTTTCTGGTGGATGAAGACACCCGCGCATTCAACAGGATTATGGATGCCTTCGGGCTGCCAAAGGGCACAGATGAGGAGAAAAAGAAACGGACTTTTGCAATTCAGGAGGCTTCGAAATATGCCATGGAGATTCCTTTCCGGGTAATGAAGAAATCCCTCGAATCCATGGAAATAATGAAAGCGATGGCGCTTACCGGAAATCCCAATTCCGTTTCAGATGCAGGAGTTGGAGCTTTGTGTGCCCGCACTGCAGTTCGGGGTGCATTTATGAATGTGAAAATCAACGCTTCAGGAATTGATGATAAGGAGTTCGTAAAAAGACTGATTGATGAAGGTCAAGCCATTGAACAAATGGCAGAAGCGATGGAGAAAGAGATTGTTGAAGCCGTTGATCGGAAAATCAACGAAATGTCCAGGTAGTTTTCGGTTTAATTACCGATCTGATCCGGATTTTTTCGGCTGTCCAGGTTAACCCGGATCACTCTTTCGTTTTCAATGGATTTGCAGTTTTTTAGTGGGGTAACAATCACTTTCAAAACGATGTATCCACGCCGAAAATCCTCATCCTTAAATTGATAACGCCAGTAATTCAGGCTTTTCGCCGGGGTGAGGCTTCCCTCGCCCGTTACCAGTTCAAAGTCGAGCCTTTCGTAATATTTGGGTAGTACTTCATTAAAATTCAACCAGGTATAAAAATACTCCGAACTGTTTTTTCGTGGATTGTTTCGAGCGGTTGTTTCAACATTATCCGGCCATCTCGGACATTGACTGTAGTACAGATTGTCGTTTACGTGCACCAATTTTCCGGTTTCAGTCAGCCTGGCGCGTGAGTAATAACGGTCTCCCGGCATTCTTTCCACCTTTAGCATTGTGAAGACATTTTCGCGGTACAAAAGGTAAACCGGACTCTCTTTTTCTGCCGGATCAACGCCGGTTTTTACCGGGTTTTCGCCATCATCAGCCATTGCACGGATAAAAAACTCTTTTTCTGCTGCGGGCTGCGACCAACTGGCATACACCCGGCCATTTACCTGATAGGCGCTGTAAATGATATCGCCTTGCCTGAAACCGGAAAATGTCGCCAGCAAAATTTCAGCAGGCATCTCAGCGCCTCCCCGATGGGTAAGAGGCTGGGAAAACAGATGAAAATCCAGATATAAAAAAATGATAATCAGAACATTTCGCATACCTTTATCACCTAATTCAATGTTTGAAGCTGGGTTTTATTTCATCGTTAGGGCCAACCAGACCTGATATTTTGATCCTTAACCCGGATGACCGTTTTGTAGTGAAAGGTAAAATCCGCACCACTAAAACGAAAAATTGTGTGGATTAATATTCCTGAAAATTAATTCAGAAGTGCCCGTAAATCAGTGCGCCGCAGTTTTTACAGGTTCCGTTTTTTTGCAATCCGGTCAGTACCGAATCGTGGCGGCTTCTGCTGATGAGCAGGCTGTTGCAGGATGGGCATTCGGTATTTTGACCACTATTACCGGCCATATTTCCCAAATAAACGTACTTAACCATGCTTTTGGCTATTTCAAAGAGCCTTTTCAGATCATCAGCAGAAGTAGCCGGTTGTGTGAGCTTGTAGTTGGGGAAATAGCGTGACAGATGCAGGATGGTGTCGTTGCCCAGATTGCCTGAAATCCAGCGGATCATTTCCGTGAAGTCTTTCATCTGGTCGTTCAGCCCGGGAATCACGAGATTTGTGATCTCGAGATGCTTTCCTTTTGTTTTGATCTGGCGCAGGGCGTTTTTTACCGGTTCAAGCGACGACAGCGTTTGACTGCGGTAGAACTCTTCAGTAAATGCTTTTAAATCAACATTGAAGGCATCAATTACCTCCAGAAGTTCGTCGAGTGGCTCCGGATTAATGAACCCATTAGTCACCATAACCGTCTTCATTCCACGACTTTTTGCAATGCCGGCAATATCCATCATAAACTCGAACCACACGACCGGTTCGTTATAAGTGAATGCAATCCCGATGTTGTCCCTTCTTTCGGCGGCCATCGAAACCAGGTCTTCCGGCCTGAATCTTTTCATTTTGGCATAATGATCGGGAACCGACTGCGAAATTTCCCAATTCTGACAAAAGCGACATTTCAGATTGCAGCCATAGCTGCCGATCGAGAATATGTATTTGCCCGGGTAAAAATGATACAATGGCTTCTTCTCAATCGGGTCGAAGCCCATAGAGGAGACAATTCCGTATGTTTTTAGGTAAATGTCGCCTTCAGCGTTTTCTCTCACATGGCAACGGCCTGTTTTGCCATCCGCAATGACGCAATTATGCGGACAAAGATTGCATCGGGCCTGGTATCGCTGAATGGTTTCCTGGTATCGGGCTATTTTCATCTTTAATATATTGAGTCAACATTGCCGTGATAAATGATTGTTTGAATTTAATCTAATGATTATCTGATCGTTAGGTGTGGTTTAGGAGAATGCTATGAATGTAATACATTGATAATCAAACTGAGATAGTGGAATGAAAATCTGAATGAGTATGATTGCGAACAAAATCTGATCTTTTTAAAATTACTAATTCACGAGTACTCCATCCGGGCGAAAAAAACGACTGACTATTGCCGGCAGTCTTTCGGAATAATTTCGAAGATCAGTGCATCATTAGGATTCAACTCGATACCGAGCCCCGATTGGATGGCGGTCTGGCGGTCGAAAGCGAGTTTTTGCCTGTTCCAAAGCATTTCGGTAGCCTCAAAGCCATAACATTTCGACCAGCCCATTTCATTAAAAGCATGATCGGAAATTTTTACCCTGATGCGATGGCCTGCCTTGCGATCGAAATTTGCCACAAACAGCAGCTTCTGTTTCGGGGTGTGTCTCAACCAGATATAGACCTTGTCTCTGGTCGGAAGCGAGTCGTAAGGATTAGCCCACATCAGGTCGTAGAATTCCCCGTTGCAGATGGCCTCATGTCGAATACTGAAATTGAGTATTTTCTGGTAAAACTGTCTGAGACGTGCCTGCTCCTGACTGAGTTTTCCACCGTCGAATTTTCCGTCGTTCATCCATTTCAGGTGTTCAGGCATGCTCCAGTAGTCGTAGATTGTTGTTCTGCCGTCGTCGCCACTGAAGCCACTGATACCAGCAGCAGTTTCTCCAACTTCCTGTCCGCCATAAATCATTACCGGTCCGCGGTGCATGGTGGCTATCAGGGTCATGGCCGGAATGGCTGCAAGAGATTCGCCGGCAAATGCTGGCGAGGCAAACCTTACCTCATCATGGTTTTCGAGAAATCTGAGCATGTTGGCATCCACCCCTTCCAGTACACGCCAGCAGTTGGAAAGGTTGGTAGTCGAAGACTGGCTGACGACAATACTTTTGAGTGTATCATAAAGACCCACCTTATCGTAGAGGTAATCGAACCCGCCGAAATTAATGTAGTTATGGTATTCAACAGGGTTGTAGATCTCAGCGATAAAAATCAGGTCCGGATAGGTTTTCTTTACCAATTTAATAGCATAATTCCAAAACTCTACGGGAACCATCTCGGCCATATCGCAACGGAAACCATCGACTCCCTTTTTAGCCCAGAAAAGAAGGATATCAAGCATTTTTTTCCAGGTATCAGGAACAGGAGTAAAATGATTCAATCCATCTCCCTGTATATCAATACCATAGTTTAGTTTTACTGTTTCATACCAGTCGTTAATACCGGGATTCTCGACAAAAACATCGTTTCCGGTAGCACGTGCGGGTTCCTCGTTGTAAGTTGATGTTAAAGAGCTGTTTAGCTGTTTGTTTAAAAAAATCTCTGCTGGAAGCTGAAAGCGGGTTCCGGGGAGATAATAGAAATTATTCTGCGGATCAAATGCTTTGGTTGTATCATCATCTTTTCCGAAATCCAACGTCCCGGAAGGTTTAGCATCTGAATGGTACTGCCTGAACAAATGATTGGCAACCAGGTCAATAATGACTTTTAAACCAGTATCATGGGTGCGATTAATCAGATATTCAAACTCCTTCATCCTGTTTTTCACCTCAACGGCCAGGTCGGGATCTACGTCATAATAATCCTTGATGGCATAAGGTGAGCCGGCTTTGCCCTTCACCAGCGCCGGGTTGTCTTTATTGATCCCGGATTTGGTATAGTCCGTGGCAGTGCCGTGCTCCAGAACTCCCGTGTACCAGATGTGTGTGATCCCAAGATCCCTGATAGCCTGAAGGGCGGTTTTAGAGTAGTCATTGAATTTGCCGACGCCGTTCTCCTCCATCGAGCCGTCAATATTTGGGTTTTGATTTTTATTGCCAAAAAGTCTCGGCAGGGTTTGATATATCGAAATTTTCTTATTCATGGCTTAACGGTTATAAATCTTTGTGATGGTTGCCAGCCAGGCGGCTTGTTCTCTGGTGAGCTGATCTTTTTTAAATCGCCATTGCCAGTTTCCACCCGGGGTTCCTGGTATGTTCATTCTTGAACCGGAACCAAGTTCCAGAAGATCCTGCAACGGAATTACCGAAATTGAAGCTACTGAACCCCAGGCCAGCCTTATCATCTTTCGGTAAATCGTTTTTGGATAAGCATCGGCGTAGGTCAGCACTCTTTTTCTGACCGGCTTTTCGAGCGATTTGAACCATCCCGCCAGGGTGTCGTTATCGTGTGTTCCGGTGTAAACAATAAAATTATCGGTGTAGTTGTGTGGAAGGTACTTTTGGCCATCATCAGAATGGAAGGCAAACTGAAGAATTTTCATGCCCGGAAATTCAAATTTCATTCGCAATGCATCCACCTCAGGCGTGATTACTCCAAGGTCTTCGGCAATGATGGGCAAGCGGCCCAACTCTTTCTGGATTGTTTCAAAAAGCTCTTCACCAGGAGCCTTTACCCACTCTCCGTTGATGGCGGTATTTTCGCCAAACGGAACCGACCAGTATGCTTCAAAACCTCTGAAATGGTCAATTCTGACGTAATCGTAAAGCTCAAACGAGGATTTAACCCTCCCGATCCACCAGCTGAAGCCGTTCTTTTTCATTAAATCCCAGTTATAGAGTGGATTACCCCAAAGTTGACCTGTCTGGCTGAAATAATCGGGTGGTACCCCGGCAACAGCTATCGGATTACGATTTTTATCGAATTTGAAGAGTTCGTGGTTGCTCCAAACATCGGCGCTGTCGTGAGCCACGTAAAGCGGAATATCTCCTATCACTCTGATTTTCTTTTTATTGGCATACTTTTTCACATCAAGCCATTGTTTGTAAAAAAGATATTGTACAAACTGATGGAAACTCACCTCAAGGTGCGAGTGTTTGACAAAGGTCTCAATCGCTTCAGTTTTCCTGAGCCTGAACTCATCCGGCCACTCCCACCATGCTTTTCCGTTAAATAGTTCTTTTAACGCTACAAAGGTGGAATAGTCTTTCAGCCAGCTGTTGTGACCAGTAATAAATGCTTGATATTCAGCATCCTGGTTGATTTTGTTTTCATAAAACCGCTGATGGGCAATTTTTAGCATCCGGCGCTTGAAGTTGATTACCTCTCCATAATTCACCCGATCATCGGGGAACTCAGGAACATCGGTAAAGTCACTTTTTTTCAGGTAGCCATCTTTGACCAAAAACTCGAGGTCAATCAGGATTGGATTTCCGGCATAAATGGAAAAACATTGGTAAGGCGAGTCTCCGTAACCTGTATGTCCCATGGGGAGCACCTGCCACAACTTCTGACCTGCTTTTTCGAGGAAATCCACAAAATGCAAGGCATTTTTTCCCAGGGCGCCAATTCCATATTTGCCCGGAAGTGAGGAGGGATGCAGCAAAATACCGCTGCTTCTTTCAATTTTCATCGCTGAGTCGGTTTAATGTTTTTTTTGCAAAATAAGGAAATTGAGGGCAATTGGCAAAGGAAAGCAGCCCAAAATTGTGGTCGAATAGCTCAAATTAGGTTTTGGGTTTCATTTTGCTGACTGTTTATTCCGGTTGCCGGACATTGGATTGGCGGGCGGTAAGATTGGTTAATATCGGGCGTCAGCGCTGGATCATTGATTACTTTTTAGCCGCCCCTTAAGATCCTCAATCTGTTGCTCTTTTTCCATCAATTCCTTGCGCAGCGTGGCAAGGTCGAGCATCAGTTCGGCAATCAATTTTTCTTTCCCCTTTTCAGCAATGATCTCAAACGACATATTGTTTAGCGTTGAAACCAGTTTGGGGGCATCCACAGGTTTTAAAAGATAGGCATCTACTCTCAGGTTTATGGCTTCGAGGAAATACTCGTTATTGCTGTAAGCCGACATTACCACCACTTTGGTATCAGGCATTTTTTCCTTGATTTTTTTGATCATCTGCAGCCCGTCCATTACCGGCATGCTGATGTCGGTGATTACCAGGTCAGGCTTGTGCAAAAGGTAAAGATCAAGGCCGACCTGGCCATTTTCAGCGCTGATTACTTTGGCAACTTTTTTCGCAAGCATCTTTTCGAAGAGGAATCTGAGCGAATCATTGTCCTCGACGAATAGAACCGAAATGTCATACAGGGGCTGATTTTCCATTAAAAGCTAAATTGAGGAGTTTATTTAAATCATTAATGTCCAAGATAATTAGCGATCAAATCGAGAAAGTTTTTCAGGTTAATGGGTTTTGTAACGTAATGGTTGCATCCGGCTTCAATGCTGCGCTCTGCGTCTCCGTCGAGTGCATAGGCTGTCTGTGCGATGATCGGCATCCCGGGATTTTTATTTTTGATAATCCTTGTAGCGTCAAAGCCATTCATATTTGGCATGCGGATGTCCATCAGAATCAAATCAATATCATTTTGATTATCAAATAGTTCCACAGCTTCAACACCGTCTTTTGCCCATAGTATGGTAGCCCCGGTTTTGCTAAGAAACTTCTTGATTAGCATGAAGTTGAGGTCAATATCATCGGCAACAAGAATTTTTTTATCCTTCCAGTTGTAATTGATAATTAGCGGTTCGGTGAACATATTATCTGCCAGCATCACTCTGTTTCATTTTTCATCTGCAAAGGAAAGAAAAATAAGAAGATAATTAACGACAACAACATTTTTTGGCGAACCTTTTTATTCAAACCTTTTACTTCGGTATTCGTGGGATTTTTTTAATCGATTCATCAAAAAAAATTAAACCTGACAAACCGGGAATTTTTTTATTGTTCGCTATTGTACATTGATGCCCGAAAAATGAACACCCTTCATTTTTTATTTCAGTTTAGATGTAGGTAAATAATTAAATATCAATTATATAAGTAATTTGGCATAAAAAGTGACCTAACAGAATGTACATTGAAGGATAATGCTGTAAGGAGGTTTTACAGATCGAAAAAATTTTCTGCAACATGAAGAAACTCTCACATCTGCCGAATATTAGTCCCGAAACTGAGGCTAAACTTAACGCCGCAGGTGTTTTTAGTTACGAAGACCTTAAGGAAAAGGGTAGTCGCAATGTTTTTATGAAAATCAAAATGAACGATTCGGGGGCGTGCTACAATATGTTGCTTTCACTCGAAGGCGCAATCAGAGGAAAATTGTCTGACGAACTGGATGTTCAAACCCGTGAGGAGCTAAGGCTTTTTATGGAGATTTTTAACCGATGACCGAGTAACTTAATCTGTCGAACAACGTCAATTAAACAAATCAAACCAGAATAAAAATGATTACTACTGCCAACCTGACCAAAGTTTTCCGCACCGATGAGGTGGAGACTACTGCATTGAACAGCGTTACGTTTGAAGTTAAAGAGGGGGAATTTGTTGCCATAATGGGGCCGTCGGGATGTGGAAAATCCACGTTGCTGAACATTCTCGGGCTTTTGGATAATCCCACCGAGGGTGATTATTATTTCCTGGGGCAGGAGGTCTCAAAGCATAGTGAGCGGCAGCGAGCCTCGCTTAGGAAAAACAACATCGGATTTGTTTTTCAGAATTTCAATCTGATTGATGAACTGAATGTTTTTGAAAATGTAGAACTTCCGCTCATTTACCTCGGACTTAAAGCGGCCGAGCGTCGCGAAAAAGTGGAAGCCGCCCTTAATCAGATGCAGATCATACACCGGAAAAAGCATTTCCCGATGCAACTTTCCGGTGGTCAGCAGCAAAGGGTTGCAGTGGCGCGGGCAGTGGTGGCCAATCCCAGGCTCATCCTGGCCGACGAACCTACCGGAAATCTCGATTCGGCACACGGCGAAGAGGTGATGAATCTGCTGGCCGGATTGAATAAAAATGGTACTACCATAGTCATGGTTACCCACTCTCAGAGAGATGCTGAGTTCAGCCACCGTATCGTCCGACTCTTCGATGGACAGGTGGTTACTGAAAATATCAAGGAGAGTTTTGTTATATAACATTTTGAAAATCAAATAAAAATACTCATTATGTTAGCAAATTACCTGAAAATAGCCCTGAGAAGCATTACCAAAAACCGGTTCCATTCTATACTCAACCTGCTTGGCCTGGCCATCGGATTTGCGGCATTTATCTTCATTTTTTTATGGGTAACCCACGAAGCCTCCTATGATCGCTACCACGAAAAAGCCGATAGAGTTTACCGCATCGAATCCGATTTTACGATTTCGGGCAAGCACGATGTTTTTGCAATCGCTCCCATCCCTATGGGACCAGCCCTCAAACTGGAGTTTCCAGAGATTGAAACATTTTGCCGTTTTCTGGAGGTTGGCAATACACTAATAAAATATGAAGACCTCGAATTTTATGAAGAGCGGTTCTACCTTTCCGACTCGACAGTTTTCGATATCTTTTCCCATAAAATGCTGATGGGTAATCCCAAAACCTGCCTTGCCGAGCCTTTTTCGATTGTAATCACCGAAAGTATCGCCAAAAAATATTTTAGTGACGACGATCCGATGGGAAAAGTTTTGGAAACCGGCAGCCAGCGGTTGTATAAAGTAACAGGAGTTATCGAAGATGTTCCTGTAAACAGCCACCTGCAATTCGATGCCTTATTATCGGTCAACTCACTGGCCGCACGGCAGGGAACTGAGAATTTTAATAGTATGGAGCCATTGAGGTTTTGGAACATTGGAGTATATACCTATCTGCTGCTTAACGAAAATGCTGATATGCAGCAGATTCATGCTAAATTTCCCGCTTTTTATGACAAATACATGCGCTCCATTGGCGATGCACTGAATGCCAGTTTCGATCTGCGATCCACACCACTTGTAAGGACGCATTTCGACGGAAACTACTCTGCCGATCTGCCCAAAGGAAACTATACCTACATCTACATTCTAAGCGCTATCGGGATATTCATTCTGCTGATTGCCTCCATCAATTACATGAATATGGCCACCGCCCGTTCGGAGAAAAGATCACGTGAAGTAGGCATCAGAAAGGTAGCCGGAGCGCATCGCAAACAACTGATTATCCAGTTTTTAAGCGAATCGGTGTTGATGGCTTTTGCCGGCCTGGTGGTTGCAATTGTTGTTGTGAATATTCTGGTGAATGATTTTGCCCTTATCAGTGAAAAAAACATAACCACCCAATCACTTTTCGATCCGGTTCTGCTTGCCATAATCATCATTGTAACATTTGTAATTGGTTTGATATCAGGAACATATCCGGCATTTTATCTTTCCGCGGTAAAGCCGGTATCGGTAATCAAAGGCAGCAGCAGCGAAGGTGGACGAAAGGGTGGTTTGCTGCGGAGAATCCTGGTGGTGTTTCAGTTCTCAATTGCCATTGCACTGATTATAGGCACATTAGTGGTTTCGGACCAGCTGAGGTTTCTGCAAAACAAGGATATCGGTTTTGTCAAGGAAAATATGGTGGTACTCGAATTGCAGGATTCCATCTTCCGATCAAAAGTGGATATGTTCAAAGCGGAGTTGCTGAATAATCCAAACATCGAGTCGGTGACGAATTCTACCGGAGTTCCGTCGCGAAATGGCTGGATACAGGTGGTTAGGATTGAAAAGGATACGGCCATGATCGAAGATGCGCTCATTATCAGTCAGGTAGATTATGATTTTGTGAAAACCTATGGAATCAAAATTCTGAAAGGACGTGATTTTGATAAAAACATGGGAACCGATTTTGAAGAGGCGGTGATTGTTAACCAGGCCACAGTGGATTATTATGGCTGGGGCGACGATGCCATCGGAAAGAAAATTCACTGGGGTGGCGGCATTGACCGGTCAGGCGGAAGAATGCTCAAGGTAATCGGGGTTGCGCAGGATTTTCATTTGAGTTCGCTTCACAACAAGGTGCAGCCAGGGATGCTTTTTCTTGGCCCTTTCCAAAAAGAGTATCTGACCATCAGGATAAAACCAGACAATTTTAGCCATGTAATCTCATTTATCGAAGAAAAGTGGAATGCATTTGATGCGCGGAGACCGTTTAATTATGAGATGCTCACGGACATTCTCGGCGAGCAATACAGGGCTGAGATCAGGCTTGGGAAGCTTCTAACCATCGCTACTTTCCTCACCATCTTCATTGCGTTGCTTGGATTACTAGGTTTATCGTCGTTTGTTGCGGAGCAGAAAACCCGTGAAATTGGCATCAGGAAAGTGATGGGCGCCACTTTTGTGCAGATTTTAGGGCTGCTATACCGGGAGTTTTTTATCCTTGTAGTAATCGCATTTGTGATCGCTATTCCGATTTCAATCTGGCAGTTAAACAGTTGGCTCAATCAGAACTTTATTTACCATTGCGGTATATCGCCTTTTACCATTATCATTTCAGGGCTGCTGGCCATCACCATCAGCATCCTTGCCCTGAGTTTTCACACGATCAGAGCCAGCCTCGCTAACCCTGTGGATGCCATTAAATACGAGTAGGATTTTTGATTTTCCCTTACACCTGGCTTTGAGCTCATTGTTTCACGCAAAGACGCAGGGAGGCAGAGACAAAGCCCTATCTTAAGTAGAAAGTTTTCAGGTTGTTAGAAAATCAATTTAATCGGAACAATTTGAACTTTTTTACTTTGCGACTTAGCGTCCTGGCGTTAAACTCGATACCTGGTTTTTAGGGTCACGCAAAGGCGCAAAGGCGCAAAGAGACTCCTTTTAAATCATGCCCTTGAGTTGCTAAAGACAAATAAGTAAGGTTTAACCGGCTTGCATTTCCAAATCTTACGGCCGGTAAACATTAACCCCGTTGCTTTGTTTGGGAGGCATTGATTTTAATGCTACAAAAATGAAGTACAAAAAATTGCTCACCTGGGTATTTGCTTTGGCTGTGATAGGTGTGGGGATTTTCCTCAACTGGTTTTTTGCTTCAATGAAACCCGAGCCTCCGCGGATTCCGCCTGCCGAATACAAACGCCTTGTCCAGACCAGGATCGTAAAATATGACAATACCGTTTCCAACGTCAATATTCCGGGACGCCTGGTATCAGGAAGAATCGTTGAAGTGATATCGGAAGTGCAGGGCGAAATTCTGCCAGGCTCAGTTCCGCTGAAAAAAGGTCAGTCGTTCCGCAAAGGCGAATTGCTTTGCACCATTTACGATCAGGAGCAGATGCTCAATCTTAAGGCCTCCAAAAGCAGATTCCTCAATGCTTTGGCCAGTTCGCTGGCCGATATCAAGTTCGATTACCCCGACGACTTTAACACCATCCTTGCCTTTTTCGAAAGTATCGAAATTGATAAACCACTCCCGGAAATACCTGAAATTACAGATAAATCGCTGAAAGTATTCCTTGCGAGCCGCGATATCCTGAATCAATTCTACACGATTAAAGTTGCAGAAGAGCGGTTGCAAAAGCATTACAAATACGCTCCTTTCAACGGCACCTTTATGGAAGTGCTACTCGAAACCGGAGCTATTGCAAACAGCGGTTCAAGGATAGCCAGAATCATCAAAACCGATGTTCTTGAGCTGGAGGTGCCGGTGGAAGTGAGCAGTCTGAAGTTTATCCAGCCGGGCAGCGCCGTAAAAATCGCTGATGAAACCGGCGAGCACCGATGGATCGGGAAAGTTACCCGCATCAGCGGTTTTGTTGATCCCGCCACACAGTCGGTGAGCGTTTTTGTGGAAATCAATAACGATCCAAAAAACCCGGTTTATGCAGGTATGTTCCTCAGCGCCAACTTTAACAGCAAGACCATCGTAAATTCGATGGAAATCCCGCGTCAGGCTGTATTTAACCAGAATGACGTTTTTGTGGTCGAAAACAACACACTCTTCAAAAAGAAAATCAGGATATTGAAAGTGAACCAGAATACGCTGGTTTTTGATGGCCTTGCAGAAGGAGAAATGCTTGTTGTTGAACCACTTATCAATGTCAGGGAAGGTACCTTAGTGGAAACCAATATTCTCAAGGATTAACACTCAACTATATCCCGATTTCAGATGAGAAAAACCATTGAGTTCTTCATCAGATACCCGTTTTATGCCAACATGATTATCGCCCTGGTAATTATTGGCGGGATTTTTAGTTTTTTGAACCTCAAAAAATCTTTCTTTCCCGAGCGGTCAGAGACCTTTATTAACATCAGTGTTTTTTATCCCGGCGCTTCCCCTAAGGAAATGGAGGAAGGGATCACAACAAGAATTGAGGAAGCGGTGCGCGGGCTGGTAGGTATCAAGCGAATCACCTCAACATCTTCAGAAAACTTTGCCAGGATAACTATTGAAACTACAGGCACTTATGATATTGATGAAATTCTGGCTGATGTAAAAAACTCCATTGACGGTATCAGCGCTTTTCCGCCGGATGCCGAACGGCCTTTGATTGCCAAGCAGCGCTCGCTCACCAATGTAGCTTTTCTCGGATTGACAGGCGATGTAAGTTTGCTGACGCTCAAATCAGTAGCTCAGCAGATCGAGGATGATTTTTTAAGATCAGGGATCCTATCTCAGGTCACGCTTTCAGGCTATCCTGCACTCGAAATTTCGGTTGAAATCGGCCAGGAAGATTTGCTACGCTACAACCTCACCCTTGACGAGGTGGCACGTGCTATCAGCCTCAACAACCGAGACATTTCAGCCGGTGAAATCCGCTCCAGCGAGGAGGAGATACTCATCCGGTCGCGACACAGAACCGTAGACCCGGGTGAATTAGGCGAAATTATAATCCGTGCAAATCCGGATGGCAGTAAATTATTTTTGAGGGATATAGCCGATATTAAGCTGAAGTTCGAAGAGGCGCCCAACAGTAGTTTACTCAACGGAAAAACGAGCATTTCGATCAATGTGCAAAAATTGCCTGAAGAAGATCTTGGCGCCATTAGCGAATACCTGGTAAAATATGTCGGGGAATTCAACCAGAAAAACAACAATGTCGAACTGGTAATAACTTACAGTTTTCTGGACAATCTTAAAAGCCGCCTAGAAATGCTCTATGAGAACGGTGGTCTTGGCCTTTTGCTGGTGCTGATTTCCCTGGGACTATTTCTAAGCCTGAAGCTCTCCTTTTGGGTGGCATTTGGTATTCCGGCATCCTTCTTCGGAATGTTTCTCATTGGTTACATGTCGGGATTGACAATCAACATGATATCTCTTTTTGGCATGCTGCTGGTGATTGGTATCCTGGTGGATGACGGTGTTGTGATTGCTGAAAATATCTACTCTCATTTTGAGCAGGGCAAAAGCCCCAAAAAAGCGGCGCTGGATGGAACAATGGAAGTCTTGCCGGCGGTTCTGACCTCAGTTACTACTACCATCGTTGCTTTTTCTCCGCTGTTATTCCTTACCGGCAATTTCGAATTCAGCCGCGATATTGGCTGGGTAGTGATCGTGAGCCTCTCCATTTCGCTGGTTGAAGCCTTTTTTGTTTTGCCGGCACACCTCGCAAGTAGTCGCGTTTTAAATGAAAAACAGCGCGACCATAAAACCAACATGTTTCGGAACGCACTTGATAAATTCATCGCTTTCAACCGTGATAAAATTTATGGCAATATCATCCGATTCATAATTCGCTGGAAATGGGTGATGCTCGTAGCTCCGGTAGCCTTGATTCTGATTACGATTGGCCTGTTCCGGGGCGGCTTTATTCAGGCAACCTTTTTTCCTTCTATTCCATTCGATCAGTTCAATATTAACCTTGCCTTCACACCAGGAACCGGTGAAGAGAAAACCATGCAGTACCTCAGGCAATTTGAAGATGCAATTTGGGAGGTTAATAAGGAGTTGATGGATGAATTCAACGATCCCAATCCATTTGTGGTTTATAGCTTTATCAACCTGGGTAATGCTTTTTCAGGGAAAGAGGTTGGTGCTCATTCAGGCAATATCTTTGTTAATCTCCGGAACATGGAAGGTGCGCCGGTTTCGAGTTTTGAAATTGTAAACCGGGTACGGGATAAAATTGGCCCGGTGAATGAAGCCGAAAAATTTGTGGTTGGCGGGCGCAATACCTTTGGAAATCCCATTTCGATTGCACTTCTTGGCCAGAATTTCAGCCAGTTGGAAGCAGCCAGGGATTTTCTCGTAAGCAGAATGAAGGAGTTTCCCGAGCTCAGGGATCTGATTGATAACAATGCCATCGGTAAGCGGGAGGTTCAGCTCCAGCCCAGGCCTGATGCTTATTTTCTCGGCTTAAACCGCGCTGAGATAGCCAACCAGGTGCGTAACGGTTTTTTCGGCAGCCAGGCGCAAAGGCTTCAGGTGGGTAAAGATGAGGTAAGGGTATGGGTTCGTTATCCTGCCGAGGATCGCTACAACATCGGTCAGCTTGAAACCATGAAAATCAGAACTGCTAAAGGTGAATACGCCCTGAGCGAGGTTGCTGATTACAACATTGCGCGTGGCCCGGTGAGCATCAACCGATACAACGGACAGAAAGAGATCAGGGTGGATGCCGAATTGGTAAACCCGTACGAACCTGTCCCGCCAATTCTTGAAAGAGTCAGAAATGAAATTTTACCGGAACTGACGCAGCTTTTTCCTGGCGTAGAGGTTGATTTTCAGGGGCAAAGCCGCGACAGCGCCGAGTCATCCGGCGACCTTGCCAGGAGTTATCTGATAGCATTTATCATCATTTTGGCGCTTATTATGATCCATTTTCGCTCCATCATGCAGGCTTTGATTGTCGTATTGATGATTCCCCTTTCGATCCTGGGAGCCATCTGGGGTCATGGTATCGAAGGTATTCCGGTTTCGATGCTCAGCGTTTGGGGGATGGTGGCCCTATCAGGTGTAATCATCAACGATGCCATAGTTTACCTGGCCAAGTATAACAGCCTTCTCCAAGAGGGTCTTTCGGTGACGAACGCGGCGTATCGTGCAGGACTGACCCGTTTTCGCCCGATTCTCCTCACTACCATTACAACCACCGTCGGCCTTTATCCAATTATTCTCGAAACCAGCTTCCAGGCGCAGTTTCTCAGGCCTATGGCGGTTACTCTTGCTTATGGCGTGATGATCGGAACGGGGTTTATTCTCTTGTTCTTTCCTGTACTCATCATCCTGCTCAACGACCTGCGATTTGCCTCCATAAGTCTTTGGAGGAGATTCATTTTCTGGTACAACGGTAGTTTGCCCGAAGGAAAAACCCTTGTACCTGTGCGTGAAGAGCTGGAACCAGCCGTCAGACAACAAAAAATAACCATGGATTGAGATGATGAAAATCTTTAAATATCAACCAACCCCTTCGTTTATGCGTTTAGCTTTGATTTCCATATTGGCATTTATCGTGCAGGCTATGCCGGGGCAGGATACGCTGAGATTATCTCTCAATGATGCCATTAGCCTGGGTTTGAAGCAAAACTACAATATCACCATCAGCGAACAGGAACTACGCATTGCCCAAAACAACAACACGCCGGAGGCTGCCGGAAGGTACCCGTCTTTTGATTTCAGAGCCACACAGGGCAACAGTTTCCTCGACTCCGAAAGCCGCACCCGGGATGGAGAAAGGGATCAGATGTACACCAATTACATCTCCCCGGTTGTCACCCTTAACTGGACTATTTTTGACGGCTTCAGGGTAAACATCACCAAAAAAAATCTCGAAGACCTCGAAAGCCTGTCCGAAGGTTTTTCGGCACTCATAGTTCAAAATACCGTCCAGGCCATCATTCTGGCCTATAACAATTTGCTTTTACAACAGGAAAAGCTGGCGGTTTTCGACGAACTGAAATCACTTTCACGCGATCGCTTACTCTATATTAAAACGAAGCAGGAATTCGGCAGCGCCGTAACTTTTGATGTGCTTTTGGCCAACGATAATTACCTCACTGATTCTGTCAACTACCTTCAGCAGGAATCTTCCATCCGCAATGCTGCACTGTTGCTAAAACTCCTGCTTGCCCTTGATGACACTGCGGAACTGTCATTGACCGATAGCTTTTCGGTAAAAATGGAAACCTATGATTTTGAGGACTTAAAGCGTAAAATGTTTAGCAACAACCGGACGTTGCTCAATCAATTACTGAATCAGAAGATTTACGAAAATTCAACCGAGCTGGCACAAAGCAGCAAATACCCGGAACTTTTTCTGACCAGCGGCGCCGATTATGCCACCACGCGGCAGAGATTTGTCAACGATGAGGCCTCAACAGCCTACTCATTTGGCTATTACGCTAATTTTACCCTTCGGTTCAATATTTACAACGGCGGCGCCACCCGCAGAGCTTTTCAGAATGCGGTTATCAACGAAAATATCGGCATGATCGAAATAGAGCAGATGCGCAAAAACCTTGGCAATCAGTTACATAATCAATACGACCAATTCCTGATCCGTAAAAAACTGCTCACCGTGGCAGAATCGTCGCAGCAAAGCGCCTGCCTGAATCTGCAAATTGCCGAGGAGCGTTTCAAATCCGGAGCCATCAACTCATTCAATTACAGAGATGTACAGCTTAGTTATCTCAACGCTTCCATTCGCAGGCTCGAAGCCATTTTCAACCTTATAAGTACCGAAACCGACATTTTGAGACTTACTGGCGGTATTGTTTCTGATAATAATTGATCCTGAATCAAAATTCGATCAGATTACTGTCAATCATATTTTTTCTACATTTGGAACGAATTATTAATCATACAATTCGCAACCAAATGAGCACAACGATTAATCGCAGCAACCTGAGGTTCACTTCTGATCCAAGAAGGGTTATCGTTCGTTTTTTCTTTCCTGGACCCGAAACCAGGGTTCAGTCAATTATCCAGAAAGTTGTGGACATGCCAGAGCAGGCAGCCTTACTGTCTCTTAACCAGACTTTAAGGGATTTCTCAGGTCGGCATCGAAATATTTCAAAGATTTTTCAGAAACATTTCGATAGGGTCAGAGACATCATATCGGGTCGTAACGGCGACCTTAGCCAGTTATCAGAATACAAGAAAATGTTAATAGGTTCTTTCTTTACCAGTGAATATTCCATCGAATCCGCTGCATTTTTCAATCCATCAATGGTCGAAGATCCCGATCAGACTGGGTTGCAGGAGGGGCAGAAAAGGGTGATCATCAGCTTCAGAGCTACCGGCGAAGGACATATTTCATCAATAGTATTCCGCGGCGGCGTGCTGGATAAAGAAGGCAACCTTGATGTTCGTACCCCCGGTAAGTTGGTTGACGAAGCTGAGGCAATCCGCAATTATGTTTACCAGAAAGAAGCCTTTTGCCAAAAGCTGAACGAAATGCACACCGAAAATGCTATCGTTAAACATGTAATGGATAAGTTGCGGTTTGAGTTCGATTACAACGAGTTATCTAATGCAATAGAAGCTACAATCAGGGAGACGAATCCGGATTATCACCAGAAAAAGATGTTGCAGACCATCACCTGGCTGGCTGACTCTCACTACGAAATCTCATTTTCGCTTGATACAGCAATATCTGAAAGAGTAATTTTCCCTATCGCCGCAGCCGAAAGCAATGGTATCGAAGATGCGCGTTTTGTAAAATTTACCGATAACGACGGCAGTGTAAAGTATTACGCCACCTACACGGCCTACAATGGATTTACCATCCTGCCCAAGCTGGTTGAGACTAAAAATTTCTACCATTTTAAAATAATGCCAATTCATGGCGAAAACGCCCAAAACAAGGGAATGGCGATTTTCCCAAGAAAAATCAGAGGTAAATATGCCATGCTTTCGCGGTTGGATGGTGTGAATAACTACATCATGTTTTCAGATACTATCAATCTGTGGCATGACGCAAAAAAGATTCAGGAGCCAAAATTTCCGTGGGAATTTATTCAGATCGGAAACTGCGGGTCGCCCATCGAAACCGAGCATGGCTGGCTGGTTATTACGCATGGCGTTGGCACTATGCGCAAATACAGCCTCGGCGCCACTTTGCTCGATCTTGACGACCCTACAAAAATAATCGGACAGTTAAGCGAGCCTCTGCTTTCGCCCAATGAAGAAGAGCGTGAGGGGTATGTTCCAAATGTTGTCTATTCATGCGGTTCGATTATTCACAACGATCACCTGGTTATTCCTTATGCCATGAGCGATACAGCTTCAACCTTTGCCACCGTTCCACTGGATGAGTTGTTTAGCAGGCTTGTCCCTTCTGATCACCGGAAGGGCAGGAAATCAGAGGCGCACGTAACCTCAAAAGCTAGGGTTCTGGTTGTTGATGATGAAGTAATCAACCAGAAAGTGATTACGGAGATGCTTAAATCAGACAATTTTGAAGTAGAAATTGCTCCCGATGGCATAGTTGCTCTGATGCAGATTGCCAAAGGCAAATTTGACCTTATTCTCTCCGATATTAACATGCCCAATTTTGACGGCTATCAGCTGCTGGAATACATGAAACAGAGCAACATTGATATCCCCGTAGTTTTTATGTCAGGTTACACCAGCGAGGAAGATGAGATAAAGGGTTTGCGGATGGGCGCAGTAGAATACATTAAAAAACCCATTGATCGTGATTTGTTGCTTCTCCGGCTTAACAGGTTGCTGAAGAAAACTCTATGAATCAATAAGTTGATCTGAAAATTGCTCTTCAGCGAATTAAAACTCGATGTTTTCGGTCACGATCAGCCACGACAGGAGGTAAGCTATCAGGCTTTCTGCACCCTGATTGCGGCTAACGCAAAACTCTTCCAGACCATCGTTGCAGCCGTTGGTTTCTTCGTCGTAAAGAGGCATACCCAGATCATTGTTTCCAAAAAACCACTCAAAGCTGATCCTCATCTTTTCTTTGTACCTGCTATCTTTCAGTACTTTATGCGCGTTGCGATACATCATTATCATAGCCATAGCGTCAATGGGTTGCTGTGCAAATGCTGTTTCATCCTCAACAGGGCGCAGCCATCTGCCATTTCCAATTAAAGTGAGATGATGGTTTGCAAAGCATTTTTTCTCCAGGAAAGTCATGCTTTCGATCGCAATGTCAAGGTATTCAGGTTTTTCGGTTATTTCGTGCGCCAGAAACAGAGCGCCTGGCAAAAGTCCGTTGTCGTATGTTAGCGTTGGTTCAAACCATCGCCACTCGTCATGACTGTGGCGTTGAAATTTATGACAGAGACTTTCGGCAAGATTGTCGAGTATTTTGACGTATTGTTCCTGGTCTGGAAATCGCTGTAAATAGTGGTAAATTCCCATAATGCAGTTGGTGTAACCCCTGGCATACCGCATTTTACCAAAATGATGCAAAGCATTGTGAAACAGTTCCATAGCCAGTTGAAAATAAGAATCAGCCGGTGCGAATCTGATGGTAAATCCCAGCGCCCACACCGTCCGTCCGAAAGCATCGTCCGAAGCCAGATCTTCGGTTACATTTCGCCAGTAATTCAGGTAGTTTTTAAACGATCCGTCGGTATTCAGCATGTAAACCATATAGGCCATGTAGCGATGGATGAGCGGCAGGTATTTCGGATCCTTAAACCGGTGATAGGCTTTCACGCAAACAATCAGCGCTCTTGCATTGTCGTCGAGGCTGTAACCGGTCTTATAATCGGCAACGTTGCTTCTGGCATGTTGCACTATCCCGGTGTCGTCAGTGAGCCGCTCCAGATGTCTTATGTTAAAGTCAGGAAGTTGAAACTGAAATTCCCGCTCTTTCCCGTTTGCCGATTTTACCTGGGTGATAAGATGCTGAAAAACATCAAGGTAAGCCAGACCAATTTTTGGCCATGCTATCGTTAAGCCATATTCATAGGCATTTTGCTGGAGCGTTGTCATTAAAGCCGGATCGTCAAATAAATCGTTGACAACAGCAGCCAGACCACGATAATCTTTGAATTCAAACAGCCTTCCGCGTTCAGGTGTGAGCAGCTCTTCAGCATGCCAGTAGGGGGTAGAAACAACAGCAGCGCCACCTGCCACGGCATAGGCCAGGGTTCCGCTGGTAATCTGCGCCTTGTTGAGGTAAGGGGTTACGTAAACATCAGCAGCAAGCAGGTAATTCATCAATTCGCTTTCCGAAACATATTGATTCAAAAACTCCACATGATTTTGCATTTCCAGATCAACTGTCAGTTTTTCGAGGTATTCACGATACTCTTCGCCTGCATATTTTATCACATGGGGATGCGTTTTGCCCAGGATCACATACAGCACATCAGGATGCTTTGCAGCAATTGCCGGTAGAGCTTTTATCGTTGTTTCGATTCCTTTGCTACGGCCGATCAGTCCAAAAGTTAACATTACCTTTCTGCCTTTCCAGCTCTCAGGCCTTTTCACCTCACCTTTATTTATGTTGCTGAAGTCTGGGACACCATGTTCGATTCTGAGTATCTTGTTTTCGGGAACCCTAAAAACAGATTGAAGGAAACCGATAGCTATGGAGTTCATTATTACTATTTTGCTGGAATATTCCGCGATTCTTTTCAGTACTTCACGTTGATGAAAAGTCGGATTGAGCAAAACGGTATGAAAAGTAGAAACGATGGGAATTTTAATTTTTTGGAGCAACGAAAGAATCAACAAACCGCTTTCGCCGCCATAAATGCCGTACTCATGCTGGAAAAGGCAGATATCAGCGCCCGAATTATTGATATAATCAGCCTTCTCCATGTAATCCTCCTTCATGCGGTCACGGATTGATTGCTTTACAACGGATGGATATTCATAGTTTTGCCCGAGATCGTTCATTGCTATCACTTCCAGGTCAAGCGACCAGTTGTTGATTTCTGCTGCCCGAAGTACAGACTGAACAAGGTTTTCGGTGAATGTGGCGATTCCACATTTGCGAGGAGGGTAATTCCCGATGCAGATAACTTTCATCTCTTTCAATTTTTTGTCCCTGTGGTCACTTGATTTCAGTAATCATTCAAAACAGCGTCATCACCCCCTTGATTTGAATGATATTAGGCAAAAATAGAAATTAATGAATCGAAAACACAAATTGCCTGAAAAATAATCCTGGTTTAATTGTTTTCCGATTAATAAGTCGGTGGATTAACGTCGTCTTCGTCAAAGTAAAGATTGACGTTGATGGTGAGTCTGGAAGCGGTGAGTTCGCTAAGGAGCAACGAATTTTTCTTTTCCTCTTTGAGCGAAACATGATAAAATGCTTCGAGGACTTCATCGGAACCCACATTTTTCAGGTTTACCAGCTTAATTTTCCGGCAGTGTTTTTTTAGGATTTTTTCGATCTGGTTTTCGGTGTCAGGGCTCCCCGGGTAAGTAATCTGCAGGAGATATTCCCGCTTTTTGGATCTTCCGAAATTGGTGATGCTGAGCGCTATAATGGCCAGGTTGATAAGCAGCGTTGAGGTGATTGCCACCGAATAGAGCCCTACGCCCGCTGCCATGCCAATTCCAAGGGAGAAGAATATAAAAACGATGTCCTGCACATCGCGCACGGCAGTTCTGAACCTGATGATGGACATGGCGCCCACCAGACCGAATGCCCGTGCCAGGTTGTTACCAATGACAAGGATCACCACAGAAGTAATCATCGAAAGAATGACCAGCGAATTGACAAAAGTTACAGAGTAGCTCGGCCCTTTGTACACAAACCGGTAAACCTGCGAAATAATCATGCCACATAGAAAAGAGACCAGCAAGTTGCCAATAACGGTGTAGATAGTTACGGGAAAAAGATCGAAATTCTGAAAATCCTCAAACATTGCGCAGGTAGTGTTTATTTTTAAAAATACGGGAATGTGAATAGACGGATGGAAGTTTTTTGGGCTTGATAAAGTTGTGGGAATCTATCGAAATCACGTACTTGGATGCCGACTGACGCTTCAGACCGAGTGTGGCAATGATGGGTTTCATCCAGGCCGGGTAATGGTCGTTAAACTTCACTTCGAGGATAAAACTATCCTTTAACGCCCGGCGCACCCGGGTTTCGTTGTAAAGTTCATCCAAAGCCGGAAAAGCTACACTGCGCAGATTTTTATCAAAAGTAACCCTGATCCCGTCATCATGAATACCCAGAAATGCCTCTCTTTCATAGATAACCAGAACTACCGGGCGCAACCGGTCGGCATGATAATGATAAAAGAAGCGTTTGAGATTGTCCTCGGCCAAAGGATATTTTGCCGTGTTCGGCAGGTTATCTCTGAACTGCCCGCCATTAAAGAGACTAAGAGCCTTGTCAAATTCGGATGGAGCTCTGTTTTTGAAAATCGGGTCTTCGTACTTACGCTTGATCTCGAAAAAAACTTTGCTGTTTTCTTCATCTGGCAGGTTGTATCCACGCAATCTGTATTTTTTTCGATGCTTTATGCCTTCAACTTTTTCAAAATAGGAAGTGAATTCAGGGGTATCGAAATAAATGCTGCGAACGGTGTAATGGTGCTCCGCCATTTTTTCCGAAAATTTATCGTACTTCACAAATGGGGCAACCATGCTGCGAAGCATATCCAACTGGTGGTTGGGCACAAAATATTTGTATTCGTATCGCAGCGGCATGATTTAACTGAAATAAATGTTAATTGTACGGGCAATGTATTCTCTCAACGTTATTTTCTCACCTTTAAATATACTTTGCACTGATAATCCTGGTACTATAAGCGGCGAGTTGTTGAGGATTTCGGCCTTCACAAAAACTACCTGGTAGGCCACCATGTTGGTCAGGATGTTGTCCACTTTGTCCGAGATGTCCGTAATCCTTGCCTGCAAGCGCTCTGACGAACCGGGGATAATCACCTCGATCTCCATATTTTTTCTCAGGTAGAGCCGGTATTGAATCTTTACCGGAACGTAAAGCATGTAACCAGATGTGTCGGATACAGCAACGTACTCCATCTGCTCAGGCAGGTGATGATTAAACACCAATTTGCCATTGATCGGTGAAGTAAGCAGGTATGTCTTCCTGGTTTCATTTAAAAATTCCAGCTCATTTTCGTAAGCAAGTATCTGTTGTTCAATAAGTTTGATTTCTTCTGGTTTCACTCCGGTAACGGCAATTTCATAGTCGCTTTTGGCAATGTCTACATTGGTTTTGGCGGTTTGAAAGGCGGTTTCATCAATATCAAATTCAAAAGCTGTTATCACGCTGTCGCGGAAAAGCGCTTCGGAGCGCAGGTAATTTTTGCGGGCATAGTCGTATTGCTGTTCGGCCAGCAGTTTTTTTTGCCGCAGGTTTTCGATTATTTCCGATTTTTCTCCGGCAACGTTGCTTTCCAGTAGCTTTTTCTGAACCTCGAGGAGGTTTTCGAGTTGTGAGATTCTTTCTTCAACCAGCCGTGAGTAGAGCCAACCAACTGTATCGCCTGCGCCTACTCCGGCGTTGTTGGCCATTCCGTCGCTAAGTTTGAGGGTTGCAATATCACTCCGGTCGAAGCGGTAGCTGGTGGATTTTTCGATGGCGCCCGTGCTGAAATTCTGTAGTTCGCTGTAAAAATTGCCTTCAAGGTCTGAGCGCAGGCTCCACTTTTTCACCGGATTAATCCATGAGTTGGATCTGAAGTTGAATTGAACTTTCAGGGGGAAGAATAGGATTATCCCAATTATTGAAAGGACGATCAATAAAGCTAAGTACTTTCGATATCTGTACCTCATCAATTCACTTTTTGTTCTTGAAGCAGCTTACGAGCTATTATTCAGTGTTTTACAGTAAAAATTTTCAAATCAATGAAAAAATGAAAATGAACTCATTTGCAAAAGTAGGCAAATCAACCGATTTACGTGTTTTGACAAGCAGAAAACGTGAATGATTTCAGGATTTAATAATTAAATAATCAAAAAATTGTA
Source organism: Bacteroidales bacterium (assembly GCA_036794825.1). Lineage (GTDB taxonomy): Bacteria > Bacteroidota > Bacteroidia > Bacteroidales > 4484-276 > RZYY01. Next base: position 72,428 of record DAIRGA010000008.1, read on the forward strand.
GCATGATGGATTAATCCATTACTTTTGCAGCCAGTTGTTTTTTTTAGTTCTCATTATTTATTTAAATCTATTATGAACATTTTCGTAGGAAGTTTGCCCTTTAGTTTAGAAGAGAGCGAGCTGCAAGAGTTTTTTGAAGAGTATGGTGAAGTAACGTCAGCAAAAATCATTACTGACAAATTCTCCGGAAGAAGCAAAGGTTTCGGTTTTGTTGAAATGCCCAATGACGAAGAGGCCAAAAAAGCTATCGAAGAGTTGAATGGTGCAGAAGTCAGCGGTAGAACTATCGTTGTCAACGAATCAGAAAAACGTGAAGGCGGCCCCAGAAGAAGTGGTCCTCCAAGAGGTGGTAATTTCAGAGGTGGCGGCAGTGGCGGATATAACAGGGGTGGCGGCGACCGCAGAGGCGGTGGCGACAGGCGCTCCTCCTATTAATCAGGAGTATTGACGCACGAAAACCTTGTGAAAAATTCTTGAATGCAGGTCTTACCTGCTTGCGCTGAAAAACCGGAACAGACCATAGAGTTTGTTCCGGTTTTCTTTTTGCTATAAGGGTAATGTGAAACTGAAAGTGCTCCCTTTTCCTGGCATGCTTTCAATTTTCAAAACGCCTCCCTGCTTTTGGAGATAGTCATTACAGAGTTTTAAACCAAGCCCGGTTCCTCTTTCATTGCCCGTGCCAGGTTGTGTGAAATATTCGGCTGGGTCAAATATCAGGGCAATCTCTGATGGTGCCACTCCAATACCGTTGTCGGTAACACTTATTACGGCTGATTTTTCATTAGTATAGGCGCTGATTTCAATTTGGCCGTTTTCGTGGGTAAATTTGATGGCATTGGATACCAGATTGCGCATCACTAATTTAAAAATGTTGAGGTCGGAATTTGAATACAAATCGGCGGGCACCTGATTGCTAATAATGATATTCTTGCCCATAGCCTTCGATGACAGCAGGTCTATAATCAGATTTACCTCTTCAGATAAATGGATTCTGGTTTTGTTTACCGAAATGCTGCCAACCTGCATTCTTGCCCAAAGTAAAAGGTTATCGAGCAGTGTAAAAGCCTGTGTGGCCGAAGCATTGATCAATTCAGCCATTTGCAGGATCATTTCGGGCGAGTTCTCGGTGGCTATTTCTTTCAAAAGATCGCTCAGTCCAAGAATTCCACTGAAAGGGCTTTTCAGGTCATGGGCAATGATGGAGAACAGCTTATCCTTTGTTTTGTTAAGTTCGGCGAGCTCCCGGGCATTTCTTTCCAACTCTTCATGCTCTTTTTTCCTTTCGTCAATATCCTGAAAAGTTCCATAAATCCTGATGCATTTGCCATCTTTAAATTCGGTATTTCCCATGGCACGAACCCATAACAGGTTACCTTTCGCTGTCACAATCTGGAGTTCCTTGTCAAATGGTTCGCCTGTAAGCATCGCATTTTCAACACATTGTCTTATTGTATCACGGCTATACCCTTCACGATAAAAGGTGATGCCAGAGGAAACATCAGGTGCAAATCCCGGCTCAACTTCGTGTATCTCATAAGTAACATCGCTCCAGATCAATTCCCCGGTTTCCGGGAATATTTCCCAGCCTCCAACCCGCGTCATTCTGCTGGTTTGGATCAGCATCTGCTGCGTTTTCCTGAGATTTTCCTCCGCTCTTACGCGGTCGGTAATGTCGTGGACTATGGAATAAAGCAGGATCTGGCCTTTCAAACCAACTCTACCACTGTACACTTCAACATCCCTGATAGTTCCGTCAGCAGTGCGATGTTTGAATAAGAAATGGTTTTTCTTTTCGTCAATTGAATCCTGCATGCTCAACTTAATCTCTTCCGGTGTCAGAATATTAATTTTTGATACAGGCATTGACATCATCTCGTTGCGCGAATAGCGGTAAAATTTAGTAGCTGCCGGGTTGGCATCCACAATGATACCTTTTGCCGGATCAATCAAAAGCATTACGGCATGGTTATTTTCATAAAGACTACGGAATCGTTCTTCACTTTCGTGAAGCAGGCTCATGATCTCTTTTCGTTTCGAAATATCCCGCACTGCAAAGATCAATTTTGAAATCTGTTGGTTTTCATCAAAAACCAGGTTGCCTGCAGTTTCTACCCATTTCCAGCCGTCATCTTTCGTTTTTGAACGAAATTCAAGAGACCTTGGTTTTTTTTCGATCAGTGCAATTTGAAATTCCTGGATAACCATCGGAACATCTTCAGGGTGAGGGAAATCAAAAATGTTGAACGATTTCATTTCATCCACTTCGAAACCAAGCAGCGTTCTGCAGGACGGGGAGGCATAGGTAATTTTTCCGCTGTGATCGCTGGAGATAATCATGTCGGTCATCTGGTCGGTGATGGTCCGGAGTTCTTCTTCCTGCTTCTCCAGTGCGATTTTGGCCCTTATTTCCTCCGAAATGTCGAGCAGCGAAATGCGTAGTTGAGGGACTTTGGATTGTGTGTAATAGCTTCCGGTTATTTTTACAATTACGTCATCTGATTTGCCAGCGGCTAATTTTATCTCTGCTTCGGTAGATTGGTTGTTATGGATCAGTTTCTTGCAAAACAGGTGAAAAGCGTCCTGGCTGTCGGGGTGTATGAACTTTCTGAAGTCCAGATTCTTTTCGCACTCACGGATGCCGGTAACCATTTGAACAAAGGCATGGTTACACTTTATCAACTTCATATCAGTATCAAGGATTACGTATCCCATAGGTGCAAACTGAAAAAGTGCTTCGAAATCACTACGTGAAACTTCGAGTTCTTCCTGGGTTCGCTGTAGTTCTTCATTTTGAAATTCAAGCTCGTATTGATAAATCTTCAGGTCTTCGATGAGCTGTTCCAATGATTTTGTGTAGGCATTTTCGAGATTTACCGCTTTATATTTTAATGTTTCTTCGATCTGTTTTTGCAGATTTGATTTCTTTGAGGTTTCCATAAACATCGGACAAAAATTTACTTTAATCTTTATTGTTATTGTTTATCTGGTTTTCCATTGTGCGCATGTCGGTGATGTCAACAACCAGCCCTATGAGTTTAAGCGGCTTTCCGGTGACATCCCGCTCCACAATTCCGCCTTTGTCGTAGTACCATTTGTAGTCTCCATTTTTGGTTCTGATGCGATAGGCAACATCGTAAGTCGGTGATTTACCGGCAAGATGATCACGCATCTTCTGCATGGTTTCTTCATAATCCTCAGGGTGGATAAGGCTGCAGATTTCGTAAACGTTGGTCGGGAATTCTTTCACGGTGTAGCCCAGCATGGTAGCTTTTTTTTCGTGCATGTTCACTTTGTTGGTCACCATGTTCCATTCCCACCAGGCCATGTGTCCCATTTCGAGTGCTTGTTGCAGTCGCCGGTTGGATTGGTAAAGGTCTTCTCTCTCCCTGAGTACACGAGTAATATTGACCATAGTAACTAAAATCCCATCAACCGCCTGATAGTCAGTACGATATGGTACTATCCGGAGCAAATACAACTCGCCGTTGTTATGATGGATCTCTTTTTCGATGGGTTGCAGGTTTTCCTGTACCAACTGAACATCCGTCATGAAATCCTTGTAAACAAAAGCAGTGGCAAGCTGGCTTATCGGCCGTCCGATGTCCATGTCGAGTATGTTGCTGATTTTTGAAAAGCCTGGTGTAAACTTGCGGATACACATTTTACGATCGAGGTACAGGGCTGCTATTTCGGTGTTTCTGAGCAGGTTATGAACATCATTGTTGAGCTGGGTCAATTCGTCAATTTTGCTTTGGTATTCGGAATTGACGGTGTAAAGCTCTTCGTTTACCGATTGTAACTCTTCGTTGGTACTCTGCAGCTCCTCGTTGCTGGCAATCAGTTCCTCGTTCGAGGCCTGCAACTCCTCGTTGGAGGTCTCCAACTCCTCGACGGTGGCCTGCAGATTTTCTCTTGTAAACTGCAGTTCGTTTTGAAGTTCCGATAACTGATCTTTGTATTGGTCTTCAAGGTTGACCACCTCCTTAATTTCGTTAGTGGCGCTCTCTTTTTTTACCTCGATAAAAGAGACTACAAAAAAGGTGTTGTCTTCGTTGTGCTGTAACAGCCGGCCCTCAAGGTTGAAGATGATAACTTCATCATCCTTTGCCAACTTCAGCCCTTCGAAGGTGATTTTCTCATTGTTTTCTTTTACCCGTCTGAAAATGTTGCTGATGATGGCGGTTATCTCTTTGGATAACAAATTGGTCAGGTTCTGGCTGAATTTCCCTGACCTGATTTGCAGGTAAGGGTTCATGTCGTTGATTACCTGAATGATATTGAGTTGTTCGTCGAGAACCAGCGAGGGAGGCATCAGCAATTCGAGAATTTTCTCATTCAGCATGTCTTTCTTTTGATTTCTCTCTTTCAGGCTTTTGTATTTTATTGGTTCATCATGCCTGCTGATGGTAAAAGACGGGGGCATTTCGCTGGTCAGCCCGCTCACATATCCCGGTTTTCGGCTATATACTTTGTGTTTGGCACTGATAACATTAAAGGCTTCGGTGTACATTCCGAGCGATTCGCTGCTGCCCATGAAGAGGAATCCGCCTGGTTTGAGTGCCATCTGGAATATATTCAGAACGCGCGACTGGCTGTCGGGTTTGAAATAGATAAATAGGTTGCGGCAGACAATCATGTCAAGTTTGGAGAACGGCGGGTCTCTCAGGACGTTATGTGTGGCAAAGATGACCATTTTGCGCAAGGTTTCGCCCACCTGGTAGCCGTTTTCGCGTTTAACAAAATACCTGGCCAGCAATCCGGGTTCAACGTCACTGACAATGCTTTCGGGGTAATAAGCCTGGCCGGCCTGTTCGAGTGAATGTTTGTCAATGTCGGTGGCAAAAATCTTCACTTCTGTATTCAGGTTGTGCTCTTCGAGGTATCCCTTGATAATCATTGCCATGGAGTAAACTTCTTCGCCGGTAGAACATCCCACCGACCAGAGCCGGAGTTGTTTTGGGCGCGATTCCATCAATTTCGGCAGGACATTATTGCGGATTACTGCAAAAGCGGCTTCATCCCTGAAAAACCTCGTGACGCCAATCAGCAGCTCGCGATAGAGGATATCCTGCTCTTTTTCTGATTCGTTGAGCAGTTTGATGTAATCTTCCAGCCGTTCGAACCTGTTGATGCTCAGACGGCGCTCGAGCCTGCGGATAATGGTGTTTTCCTTGTAGTAGGAAAAGTCAATTCCGCAGGAGTCGCGCAGGATCATCATGATTTTGGTGAGGTTATCCTCGTCGCCGGTAAGCAGTGATTCGGTATTTACCGATTGATCTATGAATGGGTGTTTCAGGTAGTTCAACAGGGCCTCAGGCATTTCACGCGGAGGCAGAATAAAATCCACCAGCCCCGTGGAAATGGAACTGCGCGGCATACCATCGAATTTGGCAGTACGCTCATCCTGAACCATTACCATACCTCCGGCCTCTTTGATGGCTCTTGTTCCCAGGGTACCATCGCTGCCGGTGCCGGAAAGAATTACCCCGATGCTCTTTTTGCCAAGATCTTTGGCTAATGAACGGAAAAATATGTCAATGGGCAGGATAATTCCGCTCCGTTTTCCCTGATCTTCGAGCAAAAGTTTACCGTGAAAGATGGAGAGGTTGTTCCTGGGCGGAATCAGGTAAATGGTGTCGGGCTCCACCAGCATGCCATCCTGGGCTTTGAGGATGCGCAGCCTGGTGTATCTTGCCAGCAATTCATCCATCAGGCTTTTGTAGTCGGGCGAAAGATGCTGGATCACTACAAAACCGATCCCGGTATTGAGCGGCACTGCTTTGAAGAACTCCTGTAATGCCTCCAATCCACCGGCTGAGGCGCCTATTCCAACTACGTACTCTGCACTTCTTTCACCTGTGGTAACACTCCTTTTCTTTGTCTCTTTTGTCTCTTCACTCTTTTTTTTGTTCCCCATAATTTTATTGGATTATCAAGTAAAAGCCTTTGATGATCAGTCTATTTATTTTGGAAGCCATTTGACCAGGCCAGGTTAATGACTTAAATTTTTCGTAAAAATATCCAAAATCAAGTATTAAAAATTCTTTTTTGTAAGTACATAATAATCAATTATATCCTGAAATCATAGTGTTGAAATCATTGATATTCGAATGGAGCCGCTTTTTAAAAAACTTCTGAAAATCCATAGAGTGATTATCAACGCTATTTTTCAAGTTTTTACGTCAGTCAAATTTCGAAGTTGGATGCGGGATCTGAATACCGAATTTTTCCAGTTTTTCCACCAGCGCTCTAATGCCAATTGGCTTCGGCAGATAATCGTCGCAGCCGGCTTCGCGGGCCAGGTACTCGTCACCGCTGAGCGCAAAGGAGGTTTGTGCAATCACCGTTAGTCCGGGGCTGATTTTTTTTATTTGCCGCGTAGCTTCCAGTCCGTCCATTACCGGCATTTTCAAATCCATCAGCACCAGCGAAACAGCGGTATTTGCCCTGCATATCTGAACAGCTTCTTTTCCGTTCCATGCATGCAGCACTATGAAAGCGTATTTTTTCAGCAGGGTTTCGAAATATTTGAAGCTGTCGGGGTCATCGTCGGCAACCAGAATAACAATTTGTTTGCCTGGTGGCGGTGGATCGGTTTTGGGACTGACAGGAATCTGCTTCGCAATTTTGCTGTTGTAGGGTAAAGTGAAGGAGATGGTGGTTCCGTGAGTAACTGTGGATTTTACGTGGATCTTTCCGCCAAGCAATTCGATCATTCCACGGATAATCGAAAGGCCGAGGCCGCTGCCTTCATGCCCACGGGTGTCGCGCGTGTCTTCCTGTTGAAACGGTTTGAAAATATCATTCAGAAACTCTTTGCTCATCCCTTTTCCGGTGTCCTTCACATAGCACTCGATTTTGTCGGGTTTTGGATCGAAGCCAAAGCTTACAGTTCCGGCATCGGTGAATTTTATAGCGTTGATAATCATATGATTAAGTGCCTTCCGGAAAAGCTCAGGGTCGGAGGTTAAAGCGATTGCTTTGCCCGATTCGGGGATAGTGCAATTGAACTCCAGGTTCTTTTGCCTGGCTGCCATTGCATGTTTGTTGTAGAGTGATTGGAAAAGAGGTGCAACCCCAAAGGTATTTACGTGTGTTTCCATTGTGCCTGACGATAGCAGCGAAATGTCCATGATATCTCCGATAGTGTCGAGAAACCTTCTGCTACTTTTTCGGAACTTGTCCATATAATCCTGTTTTTCTTCTGCGGTCAGGTCAGGATCGTCCAGAAGTTCGGCAAAGCCCAGAATTCCGTTGAGCGGTGTTCGGAATTCGTGGGAGATATTCTTCAGGAAAGAGGTTTTCAGCCGGTCGGCGGCCTCAGCTTTTTCTTTGGCTTTGAGCAGTTCATGTTCGGCTTGTTTTTTTAGGGTTGTGTCTGAAAAAACTCCGGCAAATTTGCCTTTCACCGGCGAAAAAGCATTCACCTCGTAATATCTGCCTGTGTTGGCATTGAACCCTTCGAAATTGCCGGGTATTCCTGTAAGAGCCACCTGGCCGTAGAAATCAATCCAGTGTTGTTCGATATCCGGAAAAATCTCTTTAATCCTCTTTCCTACAATATCTTCTGCCTTAAGCCCGCTGTGGGTTTCGTGAGCCTTGTTCACCTGCAGGAATCTCCAGTCAACAGGATTTCCCTTTTCGTCTGTAATAATCTCGTTGAGCGAAAATCCTTCGATCATATTGTTGAAGAGAATCCGGAACATTTCGTTGCTTTGTCTGAGTTCCTCTCTTGCTTTTTTCTGTTCTGTTACGTCAGTAGAAACTCCGCAAAGTCCGATGATCTCTCCGGAAATGTTCCGCAACAGGCTGGTGCGAACATTCAGGATAATTGGATGCCCGTTTGAGTCGTAGTTGATTTTTTCTCCCTGCCAAACACCATTTACAGTGGTGGATTCGATAATTTCTCTCTGCGAAGCTGTATCGCCGGGATCATCACCATAGAAAATCACATTTTTCCCGATTATCTCCTCCTTCTTCATTCCTAACATTTTTTCTTCGGCAGTATTTACATAGGTGATGTTACCTTCCATGTCAGTAACCGTGACCAGATCCTGTATCTGATCGAGGATCAATGACTGGTAAAGAAGCTGGCTTTCGGCATTTTTGCGGTCGGTGATATCTCTCGAAACCGTGATAATCCTGGAAACCGCGCCATCTTTCATCACGGTATTACTTTTGGTTTCAATCCAGATATAGTGACCCTTTTTGTGTTTGTACCTGTACTGGTAGGTCGCTCCGGCATTTCCTCTGTCCATGTCTTCTTTGATGGAAGTAAGCAGTCTTGGTCTGTCTTCGGGATGAACCAGGTCGAAAATATTGATTTGAGTAATTTCGCCGATGGTGTATCCTGATATCTTTTCGGCGGCGGGACTCACAAATATTGGGCGATAGTCAGGTGAATATACGGTGATGGCGTCGGGGATAGTTTCGGCAACCAGGCGATAACGCTCCTCGCTCTCTTTAAGCTTTTCCTCGGAGATTTTTTTATCGGTAATGTCCTGCACCGTTCCGATCAAACTTACCACCCTGCCGTTTTCCCGCTGAAACTCTTTTTCATTACCCTTAAACCACTTCCATTGGCCACTTTTGGTTTTCATCCGGTATTCATAGCCGAACACAAATCCTTCCTCCCAATCTTTGATCTTTTTGTAAAACTCTTCAAACTGGATCAGGTCGTCGGGATGGATGGTGGAAAGCAGAAATCCGAATGAATATTCATCCACCTCACCATCGGCATACCCGAGCATTCTGGCGATGCTACGGTTGGTGTAGATGTTCCGGTTTTCCTTTACAGAGAACACATAAATGATATCGGGGCTGTTCTGGGTGATAGATTCGATCCACTTTTCGTTTTCTTTGTTTCTTTTTTCTTCCAGCTTTTTTTGGGTCAGATCGTTGGTAACTCCCACCATACCAATTAGTTCGCCTTCTTCACTATACACCGGAGATGCCGAAACAAAAACCGGGAACTCACTCCCATCCTTTTTGCAGTTAATTAGTTCGCCCTGCCATCCCCCTTTGATGGTTTCCTGTGTAATTTGCCCGATATCGGTTTGTTCTTTGTGCTGGGTTTTGAGGATTGAAATGTGTTTACCAATAAGTTCTTCATTTTCATAACCGTAGGTTTTTCGGAATGCTTCATTTACATAGATAATCATATTATTTATGTCGGTTATGCTGACACATTCGTTGATGCTCCTGAGCGTTTGAGCCATTATGTTGATCTGATTCTCAGCTTCAATTCTTTTGTTGATTTTCACACTCGATCCTATCAAATGGGTGCAATTTCCACTTTCATCAAAAAAGGGAGTGAGGGTGGTCTCAACAATGTCAATTCCAAATCCAAAATCTACTCTTTCCTGGTAAATAACAGTGCTTTTGGTGCTGATGGCTTTTTGGTAACCGGCGCATGCTACCTTGTAAGCCTCCGGGGGCAGAATTTCATCTGCTCTTTTGCCAATGATTTGGGTAGGTTTTAACTTTGTTTCTTCCAAATACTTCTGGTTTACCGACAGGCACCTGAATTGTTCACCAGGTTCGACAGAAAGAACGAACATAGCTAAGGCGCAACCATTGTATATGAAGTTGGTGAAACGCTCATTACTAAATATTTCTGACTCCGGATTTTTCATAAGATGTAAATGTGTTTTGAGTGGTACTGCTTTATTTTCTCAGATTAAGTGTGAAATAAAATGTGCTGCCTATTCCCGGCTCGCTTTCAACCCAGATCTTTTGCCCGTGTTTTTCGATAAACTCTTTGGAAAGGATTAAACCCAGCCCTGTGCCGGTTTCGTTGTGGGTTCCTTTAGTAGTCTGATTTTGACTGATATCGAAAAGTGCTTCAATTTGCTTCTGATTCATTCCGACACCTGAGTCCTTCACCGAAATCACTGCAACTCCATTTTTTTCCTTTGCGGCAATAGTAATTTCGCCGCCAAAACTGGTGAATTTGATACTATTGGAAATCAGGTTGCGCATTACGGTGTCTATCATCGAGGCATCGCAAAAAACATTGGTTTGCCCGTCAATCTCTGTTTTCAGGCTTATTCCTTTTTGTTCTGCGGCGTTTTTTAGCATGGCTGTCACCTCGCTCACCATCTGTTGCAGGTTATACTCCATTGGGGCGAAAGCGATGCGTCCTGTTTTTGAGCGGCTCCACTCCAACAGGTTGTCAAGCAGGTTGTGAGCACTTACCGAGGATTGCATAACGAGGTCTGCATACTCTTCCAATTCTTTGATTTTGCGTTCCCTGACCTCTTCCAGCAGCAGCTGGCTGAAACCCAGGATGGCGTTGAACGGGGTTTTCAGGTCGTGGGCAATGATGGAGAAGAATTTGTCCTTTTCAGCATTCGAAATAAACAACTCCTCGTTTTGCCGGGATATCACCAGGTTTTTTTCGTTTAAAGCCTTCAACAGTACTCTTTTCTTTCTTAGCTGTCTGATGAGTATCAGGCTGAAGACGATAAGAAGCAGGATAATTACAACAGAGACGATTACAGAATATTGGAAATTTAATTTCTGAAGATTTAATTCTGATTCTCTTTGCGCAGATTTTTGTTCAAGCTGGGCCACCTGAAGTCTGAGCTCAAAATCAGCCGTCAGAATATTCTCTCTGGCTTTGTTGAAGACCTGTAATGAGCTATAGGCTTTGTTGTAATCGCCCTTTTCTGCGTAGAGACTTTCCAGTAACTCGTTGGCCATCATCACATACCTTAAGATTTTATTCTTTTGAGCCATCAACATGGCTTTTTCTCCGCATTCGATTGCTAAATCGGCCTGGTCAGAATAGCGGTAGAGCCAGCCCGTATTGATCAGTACCAGCGGTAAATCAGGATGGTAGGATTGCTCGCCCAGCGTATCCAGGAGCTCTTTATAAATTAGAAGCGCTTCAGAACGTCGTCCGATACTGTTGAGCCAGGCTGCGTAAATGGTTTTATTTGAAATACTTATGTCGGTTAATTCCAATTTTGAAGCGAGCGCATCCGACAGGTTGTGCGAAATGGTCAGGGAATCGCTAAGGTTTTTCAAATACTCATCGCTCGCCAAAAGTCTGTTCAATATATCCTCATTCAACTGGTTACTTTTGAAAAGCGTATTAAAAGCCGGATAGTTGAAAAAGCGTTCAAAGTAATTGGCCGACAGTCGGTTATAAACTCCGGCCAAACCAACTGAATCATTTAAAACGGACATCAGGGAAAGTGCCCGGTAAAAGTTTTCATTGGCCAGTAAATGACTTCCCATTGCCCGGTAAGCTTCGCCAATTTCGAGATAAACCATTGCCACTTCATCCTGATTGTTGGTTTCGTTGCCTATGGTCAGCGCTTTGCTTAATTTTTCAATAGCCTTGTAGGGATCTCCCCACTTTTTCCATGCCGATGCATTGATGCGCAGCGCTTTGCAACAGAGAGATTTTACATCTATCGAATCCGCAAGAAAAAGCGCCTCTTCGGAATACTGTAATGCTTTTTGTATGTCGTACTCCCGCTCTGATTTCATAAGAAGCTCAAGGATTTCGTTTTCAACAGATAACTGACCGTCATTAAGAATTGGAGTCCTCTTTTGCGCGTCCAGTTCCACCGGCATGATGAACAGGCAAACTATAAAACTCAATCTGAGAAATACTTCGTATAGTCTTGATTTCATGATTGTTGTATCAATTTGATTTCGGGAGTGTAAATGTAAACACACTTCCTTTGCCCTGCTCACTTTCTACCCAGATCTTACCTTTGTGTTTCTCCACAAATTCCTTGCACAGAATCAGCCCGAGACCCGTTCCTTTTTCCCTGTTGGTACCGTAAGTGGTGAAGTTTTGATCAATTCTGAATAGTTTCGGAATATCCTTCGGATCAATTCCCACCCCGTTGTCCTGTACAGCGATGTGTATGTTTTCCGGCAATGATCGGCAGGTTATCAATATCTCTCCGCCAGATGGTGTGAACTTGATAGCATTGGAAATCAGGTTTCGGAGAATGGTGCTGATCATCGCTTTATCTGCAAGAACCGGGGCAACATTGGGCATTTGGGTGTTAATACGGATGTTTTTATGTCCCGCTGCACTTTTCAATAATTCAATGTTCTCGTTGATCAACCCGATCATTTCAATAAATGCAGGCTCAAAGTGCAGTCTTCCGGTCTGAGCCCGCGACCATTCGAGAAGGTTAGTGAGCAAATCCATGGCAAATGTGGAGGATTTTAAAACTACCTCTGCCATTTCATCCACCCCTTCGTAGTCTTTTTGCTTGATCTGCTCGAGGATCAAATCGCTGAAACCCATGATGGCATTGAACGGGCTGCGAAGGTCGTGGGCAATGATGGAAAAGAATTTATCTTTGGAGGCATTCAGATCTCTTAAACGCTGTTCATTGTCTGCGATTGACATTTCAGCCATTTTGCGGGAGGTGATGTCCTGCATGGTTGCAAAAACCTGATAAGGTGTCACCTCTCCAGGCATAAATTGCGGGATGGCCTCCAGGATAACCCAGTGGTAAGTATCTTTTTCAGGTATATAAATTCCAATAGTCTGGTTCATTACTGGCTTTCCGGTACGAAGTGCAATCATGGAGGGATGTTGATCGGGAGAGAGCATCTCATAATCTTCGTTAATCACTTTCCACCGCCCATCATAAGAATCCTTTCCCAGAAACTGTTCGCGGCTTAATCCAAGAATTTTTAAAGCAGCATCGTTTGCGTCAACTATTTTGCCGTCGGCAGACTGATAAAAGATTCCCTGCGCAAGATTCTCAAAAAGGGTTTGGTATTTGGTTTCGGCTTGCCGGATTATTTCCTCATTTCTCTTTCTGTTGGTAACATCACGCGAAAATACTGCTACCCTGTCGGTAACTGATCCATCCTGGAAAATGGGATAAATGGTGTATTCATTCCAGTAGCCACCTCTGAAGTCTTCACCAACGACCGGTTTGCCTGTTGTGGTTACTTTATGGATAACTTCCTTTCGCCTTTTGGCAATATCGGGGGGTAAAAGGCTGAAAACATTTCTTCCCAGCAGTTCCTTCCTGGTCAATCCCAACCTTCGGGCATGAGCATCGTTGGAATCAATCACTATTCCTTCCTTATCCAGCAGCATCAGAACATCGTCGGTAGATTCCATGATGGTCCGGGCATTCAGTTCTGATTCGGCCAGTTTTTTTTGAATAAGTTTTCGATCGGTGATATTCCTTACGATGGTTATCACCTCTTCTTCAGTGGCAGGAACCATTCTTGCCTCATAGTCCTGGATTCCCTTGCCTGGCATATTCAATTGATACTCAAATTCCTGCATTTTACCGGTTTTGAGGGTAAGTTGGATTTTTTCATCTACCATGGCAGAAAAATCTGCAGGGGTGATGTCGTGGTTGTTTTTACCGATGATGTCTTCCTTTTGATAGAATAGCTCACTGGTTGCTGCTTTGTAATCAAGGTAAACGCCGTTTTTGTCCATCCGGAACATTAAGTCAGGGATAGCGGTGAGCAGTGCTCTCGATCTTTCCTCGCTTGTTCTCAGCTCCTCATGGAAATGCTTTTTTTCGGTAATGTCTTCCACCATTCCCTCGTAATAGAGGATTTCACCTTTTTCATCTCTGACCATCCGGGCATTTTCACTGACAATGATTTTCTCTCCGTTCTTTTTGGTCCAGACAGTCTCAAAACCATGTAATTCTATATCTTTTTCGATGAGTTCCACAAAACTTTCTCTCGATTTTTCATTCCCATAACCTTCGTTGAGCAGGTTACGGCTGGCCAGTTCCTCAAAACTATCGAAGCCAAGCATTTTGACCAGGGCAGGGTTTGCCAGTAAAATCCGGCCGTCAGGAGTTGACCGGTAAATTCCAATTGGCGCATTCTGCACAAGGTTCCGGAGTTCCTCTTCACTTTTGCTGAGCCTTTCTTCGGCCAGTCTCCGGTTGGTGATGTCTTCCCCTGAACTCAGGGTTCCGGTTATATTCCCTTTATTGTCATATAGCAGAACGTTGTGCCAGGCAATCAGGCGTTCCCCGTTTTCTTTTGTAAAAAGTGGGTTTTCATAAAACTCAACATTTTCAACCTTTCCTGCCATTAATTGCCGGAAAACCTTTTTAACCTGCTCTCTGATGTTTGCCGGGATAAAGTTGTCGAACCAGTTTTTTCCCAAGAGCTCCTCTTCCTGCTCACCAAGTAGTTCGCAGCCTTTTCTATTGATCAGGATGATATTTCCTTCTTTGTTGATTCCCAGGTAAATAAATCCGGCAAGGTTGAGATAGAGTTTTGCCCTGTCACGTTCGGCGATCAGTTTTTGCTCTGCTTCCTGATGTTCGGTAATGTCGCGCGCAAGCGACAGTAGGAATCCTTCGCCGCTGATAGTGACTTTGCCAATAGTTACCTCTGCAGGATAATAGCTTCCATCTTTCCGTAAGTGCCTGACCTTAATGGTTTTCACCTCTTCATTATTGAGAGACTCCCAAATCGCTTCCTTGTCCAGTCTTTTGGCTGCATCCGGATCCAGTTCAAAAACAGTCATTTGCAGCAGTTCCTCTCTGCTGTATCTCGTCAGGAGCGTGGAGGCATGGTTAACATCGAGTATTTTTCCATGCATGTCGTGCAAAAAAAGGGCTTCGCCGGATTGCTCTACCAGGCTTCTGTATTTTATTTCGCTTCTGCTTAATGCATCAAGGGTTTGGGTAAATTTGGTAACATCCTTGCCAGTAATGGAAACACCGCATACATTGCCATCAGGCCATGTACAAGGACGGAAATGATACTCGATCACTTTTTTTTCGGGTAAGGTTTTGGTGGTTATCTCTATAAAAAATTCCTCGCCCTTTTTGATTGCGCGGTCATAATAGCCTTTCCATTCCATTACAACCTCCTCAGATATTCCATCGGTAAATACAGATTCTCCATTTTGAATTGCTCTGCCCAGGTAAATCTTTGTGTGTTCATGAAAGATCCGATTTCCCCAGATTAGTTCGTAATTCTCATTCACAGCCCACATTCTGTCTTCCGACATTTCTAAAAACACCGCCTGGGCAAACCCGGCACAGGTATCTGGATCGTTAGGAACAACTTGATGCGTTTTCATTGCTACAGAGTTTTTGGAGGTTTTTTACTCTTTTTTATTGATGCCAAATTTATTTAATTATTGCGGATTTATCTCTTTTACGGGCAAGGTAAATGAAAAAGTAGTTCCAACGCCCGCTTCACTATTCACCCAAATCGAACCGCCGTTTTTGTCCAGGAATTCCTTGCAGAGTATCAAACCCAGTCCGGTGCTGGGCTCGGCTTCGGTTCCGGTGGTGTTCACGGATTCGTCAATGCGGAAAAGTTTAGGGATTACCTCGGGTTTTATGCCAATACCGGTATCGCTGATTTCGACAAGCACCATGTCGCTGGCTTTTTTGCTGGCTTTGATGAACACATTGCCTCCGCGGAAGGTAAATTTTATGGCATTCGACAGAAGGTTTCTGAACACCGACTGGATCATTTTTTCGTCCACGAATACGGTTAGCGACCGGTCGAAATCAATGTTAAGGTTGATCTCCTTTTTCCTTGCATTTTCGTTCAGTGAGTCAATACTTTGGGTCACGATCCTGATGAGAGGATAGTCCATTTTTTCCATGAAAACATTACTTCGCTGCAATCGTGACCATTCGAGGAGATTTTCGAGCAGGTCGAAGAGCAGCAGCGCTGAGTTTCGTATGTCTTTGGCGTACCCTTTCATTTCGTCGAGTGTAAGCTCAAACGAATCATCCGTCATCAGTTCGGAAAATCCGAGGAATGCGTTGAAAGGGCTTCGAAGGTCGTGGGCAATAATGGAGAAAAAGCGGTCTTTTTCCAAAATCATTTGTTCGAGCTGCTGGTTTTTGGATTTGATCTTTTCTTCGGTGGCCATTCGTTCGGTGATGTCTTCGATGATGCCGATTCCCCCGGTCACCTGCCCTTCTTCGTTGAAAATGGCTTCGAAAAGTACCCTGACGGGTGTGGTTTTATCGGCGGTCGTTGATTTGTAGAATCCTTCAAATCCAGCTTTTTCGCCGGCAAGTGCAGTAGTAAGTATCTGGCTGACTCGTTTATCGGGGAGTTGAAACATGTTGAGGCCTATCAGCTTTTCTCTCGAAGAACCGATAATTTTTACAAATTGGTCGTTGCAAATCCTGATAACTCCGTTTTGGTCGTAGTAGATTACGCCGAGAGGAGCATTTTCGACGATGAGCCGGAATTTTTCTTCGGTTTCGCGCTGCATTCTCTCCACCATTTTTCGCCGGGTGATATCGTGCATTATCATCATGGAGCCCAGCCTGCTCCCTTTTGCGTTGTGAATGTCGGTTACCGAACATTGGAATTCCATCGGGCTATCATTGATAGTCAGGGACAATTCTTCAGGGTTTCCGGGTTGGATTGTCCTTATTGCAGCAAGTAGACCGGGTAAATCTTCTAAGGCTGATACCACATTTTTACCAATATCCTGAGTAGTGATTTTCAGCATTTTCATTGCCTGTACGTTGCAATCCACAATTCTGGGTTTCTGATCCATCACCACCACGATATCGGGGATTTTATCAAATAAAAGATTGCGCGCAAGCGGGGCAAGCCCGAAAAGATTGTACCGGGCCAGGCCATAATACACTGCTATTGCGATAAATGCATTAGTAAACGGGATGGGATCGAGCCCCCAGGGAAATAGTCTGAGAAGATAGGCCAGATAAACCACAAAAGGAATGAGTGAACCGAAGAGAATGATTAGAATCTGGTTGCGAAAGACCGGGGCTGAATTTCGCCACATGACAAAAAACAAAACTGCGCTAATCAGAAATGCGGCGATGGACCAGGCCTGAAATATCCAGTACCAGAAAGCGGGTACAAATCCGGCAGCTACGAACCAGCCGTTGTGGCTGAGGTTCCAGCTGGTCAGAAACATTTCGTGGTAAGAATTGGTGAAAACAAGCAGCGTTGTGGTTACAGGCAGGATCAGGATGGCGAAAATCACAGGTATGTTCAGAATGTTACGGTTGCCGGTGTAACCGAGAGAGAAAATCAGGTAAAATGCCGTGATAAGTGGTATTCCCAGGTACTCAAGCCGGTAGAAGAACCAGGCAATTTCGGGGTTGGTGGATGAAATTTCGAGGGCATAAAAGATCGAATACACCACCGAAGCGACCAGGCTGACCATGAAAGCTTTAACCCCTGCAACCGATCGGTAGTGCCGGATGGCAAAAATCAGGCTGACTGTGATGGCTGCCGCAATAAGCACTGGAACCGCAAAGACATTTACGTACATCGTTTTTGCATTTAATTTAATCAGGTATAATGCCTGCGCTATTCAATTTTTGCCATAAAGTCTCTTTTCTGAAAGGCTTTGATATGTAGTCGTTACAGCCGGCTTCGAGGATCTTGGTCTGATCGCCGGTGAGCGCGTGTGCTGTAATCGCAATTACCGGAAGTTGTTTCCGGTTATATTTGATTTGCCGGGTTGCTTCGAGGCCATCCATCACCGGCATTTTGATGTCCATCAGCACAAGAGAAATTTCAGGGTCATTCAGGCAATAGTCAACTGCTTCCTGTCCGTTTAGTGCCCTGATTACTTTCACATTGGCTTTTCTCAACAGCGCCTCAATCAGGTAGAAATTCGAATCTTCATCCTCGGCGACCAGCACCACCGGAATCCCGTCTGTTTTTGCCGGTTTGAGATCTGGTTTGATTTCCTCAAGCGGAATTTGCACTGCCCTGAAGGGTAGAGTAAAAGTAAAGACGGACCCTTCACCCTTTTTAGTAGTTACCCAGATATCTCCTTCGAGCTTGTTTACTATTCCTTTGGCAATGGTTAATCCAAGGCCGCTTCCTTCGAAAGATCTTGCTGACCCGGTTTCCTCCTGATGAAAAGGTTTAAAAAGTCTCTCCAGAATGCCTTTGTCCATGCCAACGCCTGTGTCCTTTACCTGGAAGCGGATAAATTTCTGGTCAACCTCACATTCGATATCAATGCTGCCCGTTTGGGTAAATTTCACAGAATTGTCGAGCAATTGCCTCAGGACCTTCATCAGCAGCTCACGGTCGGTATTCATCCTGAAATTGTCAGAAAAATTTTTCTTCAGGAGGTTGAACTGGATATTCTTCTCCAGGCAGGCAGGCAGGTACATGTCGTGGATTTCTTCCAGAAGGTTTTTGATATTGATGGATGTAATCTTAGGTTTAAGGCTTCCGGACGTTATGAGCGAAGCATCCATTACGTCGCTGATGGTATCGAGCAGCCTGGTGGTGCTGCTTTGCATCATCTGGTAGTATTCCATTTTTTCTTCCTGTGTCGAGTCAGGCTGCATGATAAGGCTGGCAAAACCGGTGATTCCATTGAGTGGTGTACGGAATTCATGGGAGATGGTGTTCATGAAATCTGATTTCAATTTGTCGCTGCTTTCGGCCTGTGCTTTGGCCTGGATCAGATCTTCAACCATTTTTTTGCGTTCGGTGATGTCTTCTTTTACGGCAATGAAATGAGTAACCTGGCCGTCATCGTTCACCAGTGGTGAGATGATTGCACTTTCCCAGTATAAGTCGCCGTTTTTTTGCAGTCGAGCAATTCGCCGTACCAGTCTTTGCCTGAAAGGATGGTATCCCATAGAGTTTTGTAGAAGTCGGCGCCATGATACCCCGATTTTAGGATTCTCGGATTGCGGCCGGTTACCTCTTCTAATGTGTAGCCGGTTTGCTGGGTGAATTTAGGATTTACATATTCGATATTTCCCTTCAGGTCAGTAATTACAATGGTGGCCGGGTTCTGTATGATGGCTTTCGATAATTTTTGAGCTGTAAGTTCTGCCTCTTTTTGCTCGATATAAATACTGAGCTGGTTGGCTATTATTTCGAGGATGCTTTGCGCTGCTTCATCGTAGGCATCGGGGTTGCTGTAGCTTTGAAGGATCATCACACCGATAATTCTGTTCTTGTTGATCAATGGAACTCCGAGCCAGCTTTCTGCTCTGAAGCCCCGCAGGATAATCTCACCCTGATCGGCGAGTTGCAGGATATCTTTTCGCTTCAGAAGCAATGAAGCTCTTCTTTTAATGACGAGCCCTGATATTGAGTTGGCAGCTGGCCAGGTTGGCATCGAATCCATCTTTTCGTCTATTTCGAAGGGAGCGGTAAAGGTTCCTTCTTTATCGTCAAACATGGCAATGATGAAGTTTGTCGTATCCATCAGTTTCCCCAGTTCCTCACGAACAGTCACAAACAGGTCGTTGAGGTTTTTGGCTGTAACCACCGAGTTGGCAATATTGTACTGTACCTTGTTCACCAGATCACTCTTAACTTTTTCGGTAATATCTCGGTAATTTCCAACTATCGCTCTTACACCGGGCTCTTCAAGAAGGTTAGTAATGGTGGTTTCCAGCCATTTCACCGACCCGTCCTTGTGGTTGGCTTTTGATAAGTATTTAATATGTTCGCCTCTGGGAATCTGTGAAAGATCAGCGGCATTGTGAATTTCGGACCCATTGCCTTCTGGTTTCATAAGATCATGGCCTTTTAAACCAATAATTTCGCCGGGTTCATACCCAAGTACGCTTTTTATACCTGGGCTGGCATAAAGAAACGATATATCCTGGCCGTACATGGCAATGATATCACTGCTGTATTTCACCAACGACCTGAATTTCAGCTCTTGAAGCCGCAGTTCATCCTCCGTTTTTTTCTTTTCGGTAATATCCCTCGCAATCCCAAACATAATTTGTTCGTCGGGATAAGGTATCGAGTTCCAGGATAACCATTTGATGCTGCCATCCTTGCATATGTATCGGTTTTCGAACCGGTAAATCTCTTTGCCATCTAAAATAATTGACGAGATGTTTTTGGTGGGTTCGATATCTTCGGGATGCACAAACGTTAACCACGGTTCGGCGAGCAGTTCTTCGGTGGTATAACCTAAAACCTTTGACCATGCCGGGTTGAGTACTTTGAAATACCCGTCATAACCTGCAATACACAGCATGTCGAGGCTGTGCTCAAAAATCATGTCGCTGGTCTTAAGCCGGGATTCTGCCACCCTGCGCTGGGTGATATCGGTTATAAATCCTTCCAGAAAAAGCACTTCCCCGGCACTGTCATATACTCCCTGCCCTCTTTCCCATACCCATCGTGTAATTCCATCTTTGGTCATAATCTCATATTCATCTTCGAAAATCGCTTTTTCAGCGATCACTCTATTCCATTTTTCCCAAAGCATGTTACGGTATCCCGGCAAGATGAGGTCGTTGAATGAAATGATCTTGTTCATTAGCAATTCCTCTGGCTCATAACCGGTTAATTCTGAACAGCCATTACTCAGGTAGAGCATTGTCCATTCCTGATCCATTTTGCAGCGATAAACCAAACCGGGAAGATTGGAAACGAGCGTTGACATCATCCTTTCTTTTTCAACCAGGGTCTGGTCCAGTTCTTGCCATGCCCTTTCCAAATTGATCTTATGCATGGCAAATCCAAGATCTTCGGCCAATTGTATGAAAAGATCATTCTGCTCTTTCAGTTCAGCAACTTCACGGTGTGCGGTTACCGTCATTGTTCCGTAAATTTTTCCTTCGTGCCAAAGCAGTCCGGTCAGGCCGACCCTGTCATCCAATCCGCTGCAAACCGGACAATCCCGGCACTCGCTGTGCGGTGTGAATATGATTTCATTTGGAGTGCTATTGATGGTTTTCTGAGTACAGCGGGGCAGTTGCCCGGCTTTGAGTTCTGCTTCAAATTTTGAAAATTCCTTATCTGGGTTGGATGCAGCAACATGTGTCACGGTCATGTCTTTGTCGAACAAGGCAATCCATGCAGTGAAGTATCCGATAGTATCTGTAAGACTGTTGCAGGCGCTGCGAATAAGCACGAGTGGATCATTCTCTTTGGTAATGAGTTGGTTTATGTACCTGATACCCTTCAGCAAATTCTTAACATGTTGCTCGCTCTCCTGGTTTCTCCGTGCTTCCAGCACTTTCCACACAGCATCCATAAGCAACTGCAAATGCAAGAGATCTTCCTGGGTGTAATCGGTTTCTTTATTGGCCACTCCCACCACACCGACAATTTTATCGTTGCTGAATACCGGCGTGGTCATGAATTTGTTTAGCCTGACGTGGCCTTCAGGATAGCCCTTTTTCAAAGGATTTTCCAGGTGAAAGTCGTTGATGATGATTGGCTTCTTTTGCCGAACAGCCTCGCCCCAGATTCCGGTTTTTTCCAACTCATAGCAAGTTGGTGCGCCGGTTACGCTGCACTCTTTCATCACATCCTTCGACCAGGTGTTGAGTACAAATTCCTGCCGCTCTTCGTAGTAATGGTAAATGTACCCGATTTTGCTTTCGGTTATGCCAATGGCCTCGCTGAGCGTGTAGTCCAGAAAATCCTGGTTGTTTTTGGCCTGGTATTGCATTATCCGGAGCAACCTGGCCAGGTGGTTTTCTGATGCCGGTGAAAGCGCAATGGGTGAAGACTTGATTTCCATTTCCATAGAGTTTGTCTTTGTTTTTTAAATGATTTTCGTGGATAATTCACAGTTCATTTTATCTTGCATGTAAGTTTTCAATCCCTGATCCTTCAACAAAAGTAAATGTGAGGGTTAAATGCAGGCAAAAGAAAGGCTGTATATTTCAAGTTGCTGCCAGGTGTTTGCCATGCAGGAGAAGGCAGTTGCTTCAGCAAATTTCTGCAACTGATCTGGGATTGCAGCTCCACTTTTTGGGCCGTCCGGGAAGTTGTATTCATTAAGATTGATTTTTTGCTAAGAGTAAGTGCTTGCCACGGCTAGTCATGCCGGGCAACAGCGAAGCTTGTATCTTCCGAAATGGCCTGATCCGAAAGCATGGCAAATGCCGGGTTGTTGACGATCATCCAGTGATAGAATGGATAGATTTCGTCAAAAACATCAGCACTGAGTTCTTTTCTGAAAATGGCTACCCAGTTATCAAGCTGCGCCGGCCAGTAGGTGAGCTTAAAACCATGGCTTCGATAAGCCCTGAAGACCCATAAAACGGTCTCTACCAGCACCTGTGGCTCGTAATGGGTGAACAGCGACATCATAAAGCGCAAATGGTTGCGGTGATTTTCGCACATCATTTCAGCGTTGTCCTTTCCTACCAGGCTTTCGAGATCATGACGCTGTAAAAAATGCTCGTTGATAATTTTGGCGAAGGTCTCCGCTTTTTCGCTAAACTCGTTCAATGCTTTTGCAGATGGCTGATTGAGCGATGAGGCTGACTGAAGTAAATTTTCTTTTTTCATAAATATTGATTCGTCTTGTTGATAAAAATTATTTTTCGGGTTTGTCTTTGTTTAATGGCAATGTAAAGTGGAAAACAGAGCCGGTTCCTACTTTGCTTTCTACCCAGATCCGGCCCATATGCCCTGTGATGATTTTCTTGACGATGCTTAGCCCCAATCCGGTGCTTTTTTCGCCGCCGGTGGCCATCACGCTGATTTTGGCAAAAGGAGTGAATATTTTATCCAGCTCGTTGGCCGGAATGCCTTGTCCCTGGTCCTGTATGCTAATCATGGCCTCTTTGCCAGTACTAAATGCGCTGACGGTTACTATGGTGTTGTTAAAAGAATATTTTATCGCATTGGAAATAAGGTTATTGACAACTTGTTCCATTTTTACCGGGTCTATGTATAGGTCAGGAATGGGATGGGGAATGTTGAGAAGTATGCGTATCTCTTTGTGGGCTGCTATGATCTGGTTGAACCTTACACTTTTGCGCAGAAAATCCTCAATATTCACCCGTTCCATCTTCAGTTCGAGCTTGCCTGATTCAATTTTCACAACATCGAGCAGCTCTTCCAGCAGCTTGAGCATAAACTCGCTGGAGGTTCTTATCATTTGAAGGATCTCTTTCAGCTCATTGCTTAACTCCTGCTCCTGGGTATCGAGCACAAAATCGCTGAACATTAGGATGGAAGCAATTGGATTTCGGAGGTCATGCGCAGCCATTCCCAGGAACTGGTTTTTGAGACTGTTCAACTGCTCGAGCTGAATATTCTGTTTTTGGAGTTGCCTTGTTAAGTTGTTCAGTTCGTTGTTGGTTTCGAGTATAATTGTGCGCATATTTTCCATTTCAAGACAGTCGGTTTCGCCAAGCAGGATAATCCCGTCATCCGCTTTGAATGAAGTGAAATAGAGGGTTTGTGGCAGATTGTTAAACGTATTGATATTCAACATTTTCTTGCTGATTCCTTCAGCGAAAAGGCTTTCGGTGTTCAGTCCGGCATTGAAACTGGTAAAAAAGTCGTTGATATGCGTATTTTCCAGCGTCCGCCCTGCTAACCGGGTGGCAGACGGATTGGCACTGGTGATTAGTCCATCTTTGTTTGCCGACAGAAACACCAGCGATGAGTTGTCATAAATAAAGCCATAGAGTTGATTTGGGAAACTGTTCACGGGCTATGCTGCTTTTATGTAATTATTTAATTCATTGATACTTTTCAGCAATCTCACATTGCTGAACTGATCTACAATTTCGGCGCCTCCCCAGCGGAATGCCTGTCCGCCAACAATAACCGGAATGTCGGGAAAACGCACACGCAGCCTGGCCAGGAATCCCTTAAGCTCGTTGATATTAAAATAGATGCTTAGCGACAATCCAACAACATCGGGTTTTTGTTCGGCGATAAAACGGTTGAGCTCTTCTGCCGGTGTATTTGCGCCGATGAAATAACCATCCCATCCGTGCATTTCAAAAATATCTGCAATCATCTTTGCTCCAACCTGGTGGTGTTCTTTTGCCACACAGGCAATTACGGCTTTTTTACCAACGCGAAGGGTGGTGAATAGTTTTGGCTGTAACTGTATCATCAGGGTCTCTATGAGCGCCGTAGCCATGTGTTCGGTGGCTACCGAAATCTTGTTTTTTTCCCATAGGTCGCCAACAACGTAAAGAGCGCCCTGAAACAGCTCGGTGTAAATGGTTTCGATCGGACAATTCTCTTCAACCAGCTTTTCTAAAATGACCAGACAATCTTTTTTTCGGCCATTGACAAGGTGATCAACAAAATTATCAAATGTGGTGTGGTCTATCATATCAGCGTAATTTTAAGGTTTCGTAATAACTATCTTGTTTCAGGGGGCAGGGTTATGATGAAGCTGCTTCCCTTGCCCGGTGTGCTTTTGACTTCAATCTTTCCGGTGTGTTTTTCGATAAACTCTTTGCAAAGGATGAGCCCAAGCCCTGTGCTTGGTTCGCCTTCGGTACCTTTGCGGCTTGTATTTACATCCACCCTGAAGAGGTTTTCGATGATTTCGGTGTTCATCCCGATTCCGCTGTCGGTTACGGTGATAACCGCTGATCCGTCGGGTGCATTTTTTGCTGAAACAGAGAGGTTGCCACCTTTGGGAGTATATTTCAATGCATTGGAAATCAGGTTGCGTATGATTGTTTCGATCATGTGTGCATCGCCAAAAACCATAAACCCCTCCGGAATATCATGACTGATTTCGATTTCCTTGTTAAAAGCAGCGCTTTGAATCAGCTCGGTACTGTCGTTCACTAGGCCTGTAAGCGGAATCATTTCGGGTTTAAATTGCATGAATCCTTGTTGTATCCTCGACCATTCGAGAAGGTTTTCGAGCAACCGGTAAAGGTTGCTGGCCGAATCGCGCATGGTAACTATAAAATGCTGAATTTCCTTAAGAGTGAACTGGTCAAAATCGTCGGCCATGATTTCGGTGAGCCCGAGAAATGAGGAGAATGGGCTTTTTATATCATGCGCAATGATGGAAAAGAACTTGTCTTTTTCATTGTTCGATCTTTGCAGCCTCTTCTCGTTCTTTTTCAGCTCCTCCATCACTTTCATTTTATCCACCACCAGCGAGATTTGTTTGGATACAATTTCGCCCCTGTTAACGGTTTCGTCGCTGAATGTCTGTTGCTCCCTGAAAGTAAGGACTATGGCGCCTAATTTTCTTTTTCCGGCAACCATAGGCAAAACGATTACCGATTCGGCAGGAAGGTTATCGGCGAGAAATGTCCGGGCAAACAGGGAGTTTCTGACACTCTGGATTAGCTCCACTTTTTCCGTTCTGGTAACGATTTCAGTCATTTTCTGGAGGTCTTTGCCACACATCACCGCCTGGTTAAAATCTTTGTCGGTATCGGCAGGTGCACAATAAATGATAATCTGATTTCTGTCGTTCCACAGGGTTATGCAGCAATGGTCGGCATCGAAGAGTTTTTTGATCTGACCCGGAATAACCTGGAATAGATCTTCATTTTCCTGTGTATAAAGCGCTTTTATGGTAATCTCGTTGAGGAGGGTTTGGAATTTTTCGCTCGATTTAATCTTATCGTCGGCGTTTTTTCGCTCAGTAATATCTCTGATGAATCCGCCAACGCCGGTTTTTCCTCCCTTTAGCATTAACGGGAATTTCCTGGTTTCGAAAATCCGGTCTTTCATTTTTTCAACCTGAATAGTTATCCGGTTGTTATCCAATGCATTGAGGTCTGATTCTTTACATTTCCGGGCCATTTCCTCAGGCATCAGATCGAAATCGGTCTTGCCGAAAATTTCCTCTTCTTTTTTAATTTTGAAAAAATCCAGGTTTTTCTGATTTGCAAGGATGTAACGTAAATTGGCGTCTTTGATAAAAATCAAATCTTCGGTGGAATTGATAAAAGCCCGGTAGCGATTTTCACTTTCCTTTAGTTCTTCTTCTGTTTTTTTTCGGTCGGTGATGTCTCTTCCGGTGGCCAGCACTACCCTGTCGCCAAAAAACTCTCCGGCAGTAAGATTTATCTCTTTGAGAAAAACCTCCTCGTTTTTTCGTTTTCCCCAGAACTCAATGCTTTGTTGCCTTCCGAAGTAAGCTTTTCTGATGCTGTTGTTAATTTCTGCCAAATCATTTTTGCCGGCAGCCGAAAGAAATTCAGGTGATTTTCCGATCAGCTCCTCTTTGGTGTAATTGTACATCTGCGATGCTGCATTGTTAACATAGAGGAATTTTCCCTCAATGTCCTGGATATAAATAGCATCGCTCACGTTGTTGATGATTCCCTGATAGGTGGCCTCTGAAAGGGCGAGGGCTTCCTCGGCTTTTTTCAGCCCGTCAATGTCCATGTGGATGCCCAATGCGCGCAGTGGCCGGCCATCGTCACCGCGTCCGACAATGCTTCCGGCGTTTAAAATCCACTTCCAACCGCCCTGCTTGTTTTTCATCCGGTGAGCTACCGTCAGGTGGTCTGTTTTTCCGTTATCGTGGTCTTCGATAGCCTGTTTTACAGCAGCCACATCATCTGGATGAACCATTTGGAAAAAACTCTCCTTTGACTGGTCAATTTCGGTGGGTTGATACCCGAGCATCTCTGCCCAGTTGTCGCTCCTGACAACACTATCGGTTTTGTAATCTTTATCCCAAAGGCCAAGATTGGCTGATTTAACAGCAAGCTTAAGCCGCTCTTCGCTTTCCCAGAGTGCCAGCGCCATTTTATGCGGTTCGGTAACATCCTGAATAATACCCGTAACTATCACTTCGTCGCCCTCCGACATCGAAACCGTGCTGAGCCTGACGTATTTATATTTACCATCCTTCGCTCTGATCTCTATCTCGTACTGGCCCGGTATTGTTTCGCCGCGCTTCCTGGCTTCATAGCGCTCTTCCACAACTTTACGGCTGCTTTCGGTGAGCAGCACTCCAATGTCAAATGTGGTTGAAGTAGCCTCAGCAAAAGAGTATCCTGTGATTTGGGTGAACCGGTTGTTTACATATTCATACTTTCGGCCACGCATAAGGTAGATGCCGTCAAATGCGTTCTCTACCAGCATCTTGTACTTCGCTTCACTCTCCCTGAGGGCTTTTTCCATATTTTTCCGGTCGGTAATATCAATGCAGGTCCCCTGTATGAGTTCCTGCCCGGCTCCGGTATCCCGGGTCAAAATCACATTCTCTAAAATCCAGATTTCCCCGCCCTGCTTGCTTTTCATAAGCAATTCGCTATTGTGGAGGGCGCCATTTATTCTCAGCCGATCGAGGAATTCCTGCCTGTCGCCGGTAGTGAAGTAGAGCATCGAAGTCGGGTAGCCTTTAATCTCCTCTGGTGAATCGTAGCCCAGGATTTTTGCGAACCGCTCGTTGCAGTCGAGCAGTTTGCCGCTGATAGTTGACCGGTAAATTCCGGCCTGGTTCATCTCGAAAAGCAACCGGCTGTTATGATCATATACAGTTGATTCTTTGTAGTTTACAATTTTTTCGTCGCTAAGAAGTGCAGTGATTTCTCTGGCAAAAATCCTGTGCATTTCCAGGTATTTGGCAAACAGGGTTTCATCCGCTGATGGTAAGTTGTTGAGTAAATTCTGAAGGGTTTCCTTAGTTATCCCTGTTTTTTGGAGAAGTGACTCAAGGTCTTGCTGATGGAATTTTTGGCTTTTTGCCAGTCCGATCTGCCAGTTGGCAATATGTTTTTGGTTTATGAAAACAGGTGTTGTTGCGTACCATATCCCTTGAAAGCATTGGGGTTCATCAAAATTTGGAGATTGTTGATCCTGAGAAATATTTTCCGTAAGGATTCTGGTTGCCGCATCATGGTAATCCGCATGAATTGAATTTGAAAAGATAGGCTTGGTTTGTAACGACCCGTCCGGCAAAAGCAAAACTGATGAGCATCCGGTGATGTCAGTAAACAGCTTTTGCAGTTGTTTGACTCTTTCCGAAGAGAAGTTAGTTAAGAGGATTGTAAATTCCTTATCGGAATGATTCATGATATATTTTTAAGTTTGTGAATACTTATTAATCAGCGATTAATGGTAAATTAACCGTAAAAGTAGTGCCCTTACCAGGGGTGCTTTTCACACCAATTGACCCGTTGTGCTTGTCCACAAGGTTTTTGCATAATATTAAACCTATTCCGGAGCTTACTTCACCTTCGGTTCCTGCCCTCGATACTTTCTGATCGAGGCGAAAAAGCTTGTCAATCAGCGATTTGTCCATACCGATCCCGGAATCCTTGAACTGAATTTTTATCTTCTGGTCATTGGTTCTACCCGCTTTAATCTCAATGGCGCCTCCTTTAGGCGTAAATTTTATTGCATTGGTAGTCAGGTTTCTGAAGATGGCTTTTAGCATTGCCTGGTCGCCAAACACTGTTTCGTTTTCGTTAACTTTAATGCTAAGCGTGAGGTCTTTTTTCTTCAGGTCATTTTGATAAATACCTATTGCGTTGATAATCAATTGTCTTAGTGGAGTTTTTTCTGGTTGAAAGCTAATTGTATGCATTTGAATCTGCGCCCATTCAAGCAGGTTTTCGAGCAGTTCAAACACCTGCAAGGATGAGTCGTGGAGCATTTTAGCGAACTCAATTATTTCTTCAGCGTCTGTTTCTTGTGTATTTTCCAGTTTTAGAAAAAGCAATTCGCTTAATCCGGTGAGGCCAGCAAGCGGACCCCGGAGGTCGTGCGCAATTATGGAGAAGAATTTGTTTTTTTCGGCATTCAGGGCGGCCAGTTCTTCGGCATGGTTTTCAATTTTTGACTTGGCTTCGAGCAGACACTTGTTGATTTGTTCAAGAGCAGCATTTTTTTCGGCAAGTATTTTCTTCGTCTGTATAATTTGCATCTGGGCTGATACCCTTGCCAGAACTTCGTGAGCGTAAAAAGGTTTGATGATATAATCCACAGCGCCCGCTTCAAAACCTGCGATGATGTCTTCCTGGTCGTTTTTGGCGGTGAGAAAAATTACTGGAATTTCGCTTAAAAGTTCGTCATTTTTTATAATCCGACAAACCTCGAAGCCGCTCATTCCGGGCATCATGATGTCGAGCAAAATAAGGTCAGGCTGATTATCGGCCAGAAACCTGATGGCATTTTCGCCTGACGTGGTGATGTAGAGCTTGTAGCCCCGGTCTTTGAGCAAGGTGGAAATTAGTTGCAGATTACGTGGATTGTCGTCGGCAATCAATATTGATCCTGTGTTTTCAGTCATTTTATTGCTCTTCATTTTGCAGGAATTTAGTCGTTGAGTAATGTTTTGATATCCTTATCCAATTTTCGTAATTCTTGACCAAATAGCTCGAAATCAAAATTTTCGATGGCACTTTTTAAGTGATCGGCAACTTGCTGAAAATGCTTTAACTGGAATTTTTTGCTTACTGCGCTCAGTTCAGCAATAAGTGTGTTGGCAACATCAGCATCCACATACACCTGAAGTTGCTGCATGGGGTGAAGGATCTGGTTACGAACCTGCTGCTGAAGTTCGGCGAATTTCTCGTTGTTCTCCGGTAATTTCAGGATTAACACATTTTCGATGGTTGAAGTGGCATTTTTCCCGTACTTCTTTTCCTGTTTGATGGAATGTGGCAGAATATTCATCAGTGAAGCTATGAGCTCGTTCCGGGTAACGGGCTTGAGAATGTATCCGTCAAACAAATTCATGTCGGGATTCTCTTCGTTGAGTAAACTGGAGGTAGTGAAAGCCAGGCAGGGAATATTCTGCGTTTCGGGGTGGCTGCGCAAAATGCGGGTGGCTTCGTAACCATCAATTTCGGGCATGCGAAGGTCCATCAGTATCAGGTCGGGTTTGTATCTGACGGCGATGTCAATGCCTTCTTTCGCATTGGTTGCCTGCAATACACTCAGGTTAAGGCTTGAGATAAATTTTACCACGAGTTCGCGGTTGAAATTTACATCATCAATCACCAGTATTTTGCCTTCTTTGAAAACCACATTTTTTTCTGTCCATTCAAATTTGTTGTCCTGATCTGGCGCGTTAACTGAGGTTTTAACACTCCTGAAAGAGACGGTGAAGGTACTTCCTTTGCCAACTTCACTTTTCACACTAACGCTTCCGTTCATCATCTTTGTGAGCTTTGCTGTTATGGCCAATCCCAGGCCAGTACCTTCAAACTGGCGGGTGTTGTTGGATTCAACCTGAACAAAAGCATTGAAAATGGCTTTTTGGTGTGAAACAGGAATTCCGATGCCGGTATCTTCCACATCTATTTCAAAATCAATTAACTCTGAATTTTCAACCGATTGGTGGTGCCTGACCGAAATTATGACTTCCCCTGCGTTGGTGAATTTTACAGCATTGCCTACGAGATTGAAAAGAATCTGGCGCAAACGCACATTGTCAATCCAAATGGTTTTGGGGAATTTATCAGATATAATTATTTGAAAACCAAGGTTTTTTTCTTTAATTTTGGAAGAAAAGATCTTTCTGATTTCGTCCAGAACACTGGCAAAGTTTACCGGTTCTATGAAAATTTCCAGTTGGCCTGCTTCAATCTTTGATAAATCCAGGATGTCGTTTATCAGGTGCAGCAGTGTTTTTCCGCTGTTCAGGATGCCTTCGAGAAAACTCTTGCTTTTTTCATCTTCGATACTGTTGTATAAAATCTCGCTGAAGCCGAGGATGGCATTCATCGGGGTTCTGATTTCGTGGCTCATGCTGGCCAGAAATTCAGTTTTGGCAAGATCGGCTTTTTCGGCTGCTTTCCTTGCCTGGATGATCTCTTTCTCAAATTTGGCGCGGGCGATGGTTCCAGCAATGATCTCACCGGCCAGCTTTAACAGTTCTATGTGATCAACCGACCATTCGCGTGTGGTTTTTACAGAGTCGAACCCAATGAAACCGATCAACTGGTTGGCGTAAAACATCGGGATGGCCAGCAGGGAAAGAATTCCCTGGGGTTCAAGAATTTCTTTTTCAATATAGTATTGTTCGTCAATATCAGAAACCAGGGGAATGTAGACATATTCTTTGTTACCAAACTTTTCTTTCCATCTTGGAACTCCCTCAAAAGGAACGTTTTGCAGGTTATCAATTTCCGGCGAAATCCCTTCGGAGCACCACTCATAAGAGTTGTGAACGAGGTCTGCTTCGCCATCGTAATCAAAGATATAGACCCGGTCAACATTGGCGTATTTACCCAATTTTTCCAATGTCAGGTTGATATTTCGGTCAATATCTTCCAAAGGCGACTGCACCAGTTGTGACGAAAATTCGACGATCAATTGGTGTAAAACCCTTAGTGAGCCGAGCTTTTGTTCAACCATGATCTGCTGCGTAATGTTACGTACGGTGAAAACTGCGCCTGACCTGTTTTTCAATGGTGAGCAACGGCCTTCGAAATACTCGCCATTGGCCTCAAAACTAAGCATGTAGATGTGTGAAGTAACCTCCCCGGTGGACATTGCTTTTTGAAAAATGTCATCAATTCTCTCAGCGACATCCGGAGGAAGAAAATCATTAAAACGCTTGTTGATAAAAAGTGGCGGAGGTAAATAGAGATCTTTTTCGTTCCGGGTAAAATAATTCAATACCCTTCCTTTTGTATCCAACAAAAAGGTTAGATCCGGCAAACTCTCCAGTATCTCGCTATCGCAGATACCGGAATCTGGTTTAACGATCTTTTCTCTCAGATCCCTGATAATTTTATTCAGCCGGGCTATTTCATTTTCGTGAACAACCGTTTCATCTGATGCCATATTTATACCGATATTTTAGTTTTCGTCTTTTTTCAATGCAGAATTCCTGATGTCAGAAAAAGCTATATTCCAGAAGATTAAACTGTAAGTCATAAAAAATCAATACCTTTTGCTGATTCGCGATCTGAAATTGTGATTTTTCATAAACTATTTTCATTCAAAATCAATTGTTTTATCTTCTTAAAGTCTCTCCGAATGATTGCCACGAAAATAGCCATTTTATTGAGTGCGTAATATATTTTGGGCTGATAATTTGCAAAGCCGTAAGATTTTTTGCTGTAAACAACCCGGAACAACTGTTTCAGCATCCAAATCTCACACAAGAGGATGGCTTCACCAACTGATATTATCGTTTCTATCGGTCAGTTTGCGAGCGCCAATCTCCACAAAGTCAGTCATTTATAGCGTCTGAAGTGTCTGAGATGGATTTATAATAATTTTGCATGCCAATACAATTGATAATGGAGAACATAAAAAGTAAAATCCAGCGATTAAGTCATCAGTTCCTTGAAGAGATTATTGCCTGCAGACGCGAGATTCATCGCAATCCTGAGCTTTCGATGAAGGAATTTCGCACATCGGCATTTGTTTCGCACCAACTCGCTGAAATTGGCATTGTTAAGCAAAAGCGTATTGCTCAAACCGGCATCCTTGCGCTGATCGAAGGCCGAAATCCTGGTAAGAAGTCAATCGCTTTGCGTGCCGATATGGATGCTTTGCCCATTCATGAGCTGAACGAGGTGGATTACAAGTCCCAAAACCAGGGAGTTATGCACGCATGCGGTCATGATGTTCATACGGCCTCGTTGCTCGGAACTGCCAAAATTCTCCACGAGATAAAAGATGAGTTCGAAGGAACCATAAAACTCTTTTTTCAGCCTTCCGAGGAAAATTATCCCGGAGGAGCAATCATGATGATCGGGGAGGGGGCGCTCGAAAATCCACGGCCTGCAAATGTTTTTGGTCAGCACGTTTACCCTGATCTTGAAGCAGGTAAAATTGGTTTGCGTGCGGGAAAATACATGGCCTCCACAGACGAACTGCACCTTACAGTGAAAGGTAAAGGCGGTCATGCAGCAAATCCCTGGAAAAATATTGACCCGGTACTCATTGCTGCCCACATCATCGTGGCTTTGCAGCAGATCGTAAGTCGAAATGCAACTCCCGAAATTCCTACCGTTGTCTCGTTCGGGCGGATAATTGGAAACGGCCTCACCAATGTAATTCCTGATGAAGTGACCATTGCCGGCACCATCCGAACATTTGATGAAGCGTGGCGAAGTGAGGCTCA
Organism: Bacteroidales bacterium; assembly: GCA_036794825.1. Taxonomy (GTDB): domain Bacteria; phylum Bacteroidota; class Bacteroidia; order Bacteroidales; family 4484-276; genus RZYY01. Next base: position 105,135 of record DAIRGA010000008.1, read on the forward strand.
CCGGAGGATTACCCGCATGGCGCAGTCGGTGGCTGATGGGATGGGAGGAAGTTGTGAAGTGAGAATCGAATCGGGTTACCCGTCGCTGTACAACGATCCTGCTGTTGCGCAAAACTTCCGGGACTGGGCAACGGACTATCTTGGCGCCGATAACGTGGTTGAGCTGCCGATGCGAATGACTGCCGAGGATTTCGCCTATTTCGCCAGGGAGATTCCTTCCTGTTTTTATCGGCTTGGAACCGGTAACAACGAGCTGGGAATCACATCGGGACTGCACACTGCTACTTTTGATGTGGATGAAAGTTCGCTCCGGACTGGCATGGGGCTGATGGCATGGATTGCAGTGAATGCGCTGAGATAAGACCCAAAAGTCCGTTCATTTTTTAAAAATATCTGAATGCAACTTACTCCATAGTGCAGGGCAAAGGCTGCGCTCAGCTTGCCAACTTTCGCTACTTTTGCGGCCAAATTTCAAGAACTCATCGCTGTTGGCATGATCAGAATACGACCTTCGAAAGGGTATTACCGGGGAAACTATTATACTGTATTGATTTTCAGATTGCTGGTGGCGCTGGCTTTTTTATGGTTCAGCAGGGTGATTTTCTTCTTTTTTAATGCTCACCTGTTTGGATCCGTCTCTTCCACCGAAATCTTTCATATTTTCATTTCAGGTCTCAGGTTTGATATTGCAGCGCTTTTCACACTCAACCTTCCTTTCATTGCTGCAATGACCATTCCGCTGCCATTCAGACGCTACCGGGGTTACAAGGCTATTGTTGATCTCATCTATTTCGTTCCCAACCTGCTTGGAATTGCTGCAAATATGGCTGACATCGTCTATTTCCGGTTTACGCTGAAACGAATGACCGGTGATGTTTTTGACTTTGTGGCTGCAGGAGTTCCAATGGATAAACTGGCGCCGCAATTCATCCGGGATTTCTGGCCATTTCTGCTCCTCTTTCTGGTTTTGACGATTGTTTTTATATTGATAGTCAGAAAAGTAGAGCATAGCAACCGGCGTTTTACCGAAGGCATCCTGACGTATTATTTTTATCAGCTGATCTCATTCACCGGCGCTATTTTGCTGAGCGTCATAATGATACGTGGCGGTATTCAACTCAAACCTATCAACATCATAACGGGAATTCAGTATGTAAAGCCGTCGAATCTCCCGCTCATTCTGAATACCCCATTTACTATCATCAAAACCATTGATCACCAGGTAATCAGGAAGATGGACTATTTTGACCCGGTTACGCTTGAAAGTATTTACTCGCCCGTTTTCGAACCCGCTCAGGCACAACAGAATTCAGATGTTCAGGCAAAAAACGACATGAATGTGGTGGTGCTGATAATGGAAAGCATGTCGAGTGAGCATATCGGGACTTTTAACCGCCATATAAAAGGTTATCAGGGGTTTACACCGTTTCTCGATTCCCTGATGAAACATTCACTCTACTTTAATGGTTTTGCCAATGCCAAGCAATCCATCGAAGGTTTGCCGGCTATTACAGCATCCATTCCCGGACTGATGGACAGACCCTTTATAACCTCAGCTTTTGGGGGCAATTCATTCAATGGGATGGCCGGGCTGCTGGAGAACAAAGGTTATCAAACTTCATTTTTTCATGGTGGAACCAACGGTACCATGGACTTTGACCGCTTTGCCAGGGCATCTGGTTTTCAGCGCTATTTTGGGCGTACGGAATACAACAACGATGCAGATTTCGACGGCAGGTGGGGCATTTTTGACGAACCATTTTTGCAGTACTACGCCAAAAATCTAAACCAGATGCAGGAGCCGTTTTTCTCGGTCTTTTTCTCGCTTTCGGCACATCACCCCTACACAATTCCGGACATTCACCAGGGCAGGTTCGCCAAAGGCAAACTGCAGATTCAGGAAGCGATTATGTACTCGGATTATGCATTGAAACGGTTTTTCGAGACCGTCAGAACCTTGGACTGGTATCAGAATACCCTATTTGTAATTACTGCCGACCATACTTCGGAGGCCTCTCTGCCGGAATACAAAACCCGTGTTGGATTGTACCGGATTCCTATCATCTTTTTCTCACCCTCGGGAATTCCCGGTATCGAAACAGCCATCACTCCCGGCCAGGTGGACATTATGCCCTCGGTGCTCAGCCTGCTTGACTATGATGCGCCTTTTGTTGCTTTTGGAAACAACATCTTCGACAGCAGCCGGCCAACATTTGCCGTGATGTATATCAACGGGGTGTTTCAAATGGTACAGAATGATTTTCTGATCGAATTTGATGGCTATAAAACCCTGGCTTTGTACAACTTTGCTGATGATCCAATGCTTAGACAAAATCTTGTAAACCAGGGAATTACCAAGAAAAATGAGATGGAGAAGCTAATCAAAGCATACATACAGCAATATTTTAACCGTTTGATCGAAAACCGCATGACTGCCCGATGATGATATCAAAACACGAAAAAATTCCTATATTTTTTATCGTCAATCCTAACTCAGGTGTTGGGCGGAAAGACACTATCGAGCATCATCTCGAGAAAAAACTCGATTTTGATAAGTTTGAACCAAAGGTAGTTTTCACCGAATACCCGCAGCACGCAACATTGCTCAGTCGTGAAGGTTGGGAGCAGGGCTTCAGGGTAATCGTGGCCATTGGTGGCGACGGAACGGTGAATGAAGCAGCGCGTCCGCTGATCGGAACGGAGGCAGTGCTTGGAATTATTCCGGCAGGATCGGGAAACGGCCTTGCCCGTCATCTGCATTTACCGACTGATATTGACAAAGCGATCAGAATCATCAACATCACCAATGTCAAAAAGATTGACACGGTGGAGATCAACGATCAGGTGTTTCTGAGCATTGCCGGGGTGGGTTTCGACGCTCATGTGGCCGATCATTTTGCCCGCCAGTCGCAAAGGGGTTTTTTTGGATATGCCAAGGTGGCCATCCGCGAGTATTTCCGCTACAGACCTATGAAGTTCAGGTTGGTTGTTGATGGAAAAAAGATGGTAAGGAGAGCGTTATTTATCAGTTTTGCCAATTCAGATCAATTTGGATACAACACCTCAATTGCACCCGATGCCACTGTTGACGACGGAATGATTGATGTGGTAATTGCCCGGAAAAGTTCACTCTGGAAAATGATTTTTTTCGCGCCGTTTCTTTTTACACGGAAGATCCACAAAACCCCATATGTTGAGATTATCAGGGCAAGGGAGGTTGACATAATGCAGAAAGTAAAGATCATCAACCTCGACGGCGAGCCTGTTGATGTGGGCAAGCGACTGCACATCCATGTTATTCCGGCATCATTGAACATAATTGTACCATAAAGCGCTGATATTCAATATTCATTATTCAATATTCCCGACAGTCCTCTTTTAGTCACTCTCGCTCACCAAAAACTTGTCAGTCTTCCATCGCTAACGGTCTATTTTGCCATTGCTACTGCTTTCAAATCCGGCGGCATTTTTTCGATGGCGTACCGCAGCGCCGTTCGCGGCATGTTGGCTTTATTTTTCATGACAAAATCAAAAACCAGCGGTCTGTGCGCATTGTCAGCGGCTTTGAGCATCCATCCGTAACCCTTTTGCACAAGGTCTCCGCGGTCGGTGAGCAACAAGGTGGCAATTTCAAATATATCGCTGATAAAGAGGCCTTTACGTGCCGGAATTATCAACGAAACGGCCGCAGCTCTGCGCATCCAGAGGTTGGAAGATTTTGACCAGGTTTTTAATCTTGAAACAAAATCCGGAAATTTCATCAAAAACTCTCCGATTGTATGATTGCAGAGGGTATCGCACGAAGCCCAATTGCTGACATAGCTGGCTACCCAGTGTTCGAAAATATCAAAATCCTCCGGTTGGTAATTTTTACGCTGATTCAAAGACCAGTCGCAGGCAAAAAACGACTCTTCCACGTACCCTGATTTCCATAGCTCTTCACACAAATCAAAGATTTCATTTTTGGGCAGATAGCTGATCTCCTGATAGTAAGACTTCGAAAGTTTTCTTGCCAGGACGGTTTTCAGACCATAAATCTTTACCTTTTCCTTGAAAAATCTCTCTCCGCTAATGCGGGTTTTTTCATCGGCCAGTGTGGTTAGCTCCTGCCTGATGCGTTGAATAAAAGCCTGCATTTCATTAGTTTCCATGGGAAATTTTTTACTCCGTGTTTTTTTACAAATGTATCCTTTCGAACGATTTTAATGATTTCCGGATTATTCCCGAACCACAGAAAAATGCAAAACAAAAATCATATTCACCAGAAAATCAGTATTAAACGTTGCAGGGAAAAGTTCCTTAGCAGAGTAATTTTCTTACAAAAGTGAAAAATTTGTACCGCTGCCAGGAGAGTGTAATTCAGAAATATTTTCGATGGAAAGACCGGTAATTTAAATTTCTTTTACTTTTGGTTGGCGAAAAAATCAAGTACTCACAAACCAGAGAACTTATGAAACAATACTTACTTTCTCTCCTGATTTTCCTCATCTATAGCATTGCGGGATTTTCGCAGCAACGATCCATTTCCGGCAAAGTGATTTCAGGCGAGGACAACCTCCCGATGATTGGGGTAACAGTGTTGATTAAAGGAACGCTGAATGGAACGGTAACCGACATCAACGGCGATTTTTCGATTTCGGGTGTAACATCATCAACAGTGCTGTTGTTCAGCTACATAGGCTTTGAAACCCTGGAGCTTGCCATTGGGGAGCAAAAATCTCTGGAGGTTACAATGTTCCTGAAACTTGCTGAAGTTGAAGAGGTTGTAGTAACAGCGCTCGGCGTAACGCGCCAAAAGCGGGAAATCGGTTATTCCACAGAAAAAATTGATGACGGTGTGCTGGTCGAATCAAGAGCGCCCAACGTGCTAAACGCCATTTCGGGGCGGTCGGCCGGGGTTCAGATCATCCAGCCTGATGGTGTGGAAGGGGGTTCCACCCGGATCGTCATCAGAGGAAATAATAATATAGGCGCCGACAATCAGCCGCTTATCGTTGTGGATAATGTCCCGATGGAGAATGTACCGGGATTGACCAACATTGGCCGCGGTATAGATTGGGGAAGCACAGTAAACGACCTGAACGCCTATGATATCGAAAGCATGACCCTGATGAAAGGTGGCGCAGCATCGGCACTTTATGGTTCAAGAGGGGCCAACGGGGTGCTTTTCATCACAACAAAACGCGGCAAAAAGCAACGGGGCATCGGTGTGACCTACAACATGGATTATCGCATCACCCAGCCCTATCGTTACCGCGAAGTGCAAAACACTTACGGGCATGGCGGTCCGATCTCTTTCACACCCCCTTCGTTTCCCATGTCGGGCGATACCTTGCTTTACCCCGGAATTTATGAAAATGCCCAGCTGGTCATAAACCAGGATGGTGAAACCTCCACAACGGCTGAGGAGTTCGGATATTACGGATCGTCGGTTTCGTGGGGGCCAAAAATGGAAGGCCAGATGGTGAAATGGTGGGATGGTCAGATGAGACCCTACTCACCGCAGCCCGACAACCTGAAAATCCCTTTCTCCAATGGCTACACCATGACCCACAACATAGCAGCAACCGGTGGCGGCGACAAGGGAACCATGAGGGTTTCCATCACCAGGCAGGACAATAAACCCATCGTTGAAAACAGTGAATTCAACCGTACTACGCTCAATCTGGGGGCAACTCTTGACATCAGCAGTAAACTGAAAACCGACCTGGCACTCTCTTTTGTCAACTTTCAGCGCCTCAACAGCCCGATGCTCGGCGAAGACTGGAGCTCGCTGAACAAAGGACTCCTTTACTCCTGGCCCCGCAGCTACCAGGCCGAAGACAAGCAAAACTATACCCTGCCCGACGGCACCCAGAACCCTCAGGTGGATTATCCCTACTACTATATCAGCAAAACCATCTGGTGGGATTATTATAACAACAACACCACCCTCGACCGCGACAAATACACCGCCGCACTCACCCTGATGTATCAGGTAACGCCCTGGCTGCAGGCGCTTGGAAGGGTGGGAAGAGATTTTACGGTGGAACAGTACGAAACACGCCACAAACCCATTGATGCAATCGGATTGCTCAACGGCCTGTACAGTAACAACCTGGCAAGAAACATCGGTGATAACTACGATTTTACTGTTACAGCCAACAAGGAAAAGTTTCTGGATTCGAAATTGAATGCAAATTTCCTGATCGGGACAAGTCGCTATAATACAGAGAATTACTTCATCGGCGGAAGGTCAGGAACGTGGTATTATCCCAATATGTACGTATTTTTCAACTACATCGACAATCTCTACTCCACCGACGCCAACAACAATACGATCGTGGAACAGTTCGGAAATTCGCTGAGCACCCTGGTGCCCTCCGAACAGATTGTGCGAAAAAGGATCAACTCCGTGTATTCGTTCCTCAACCTCTCCTACGATAACTTTCTGTTCCTTGAGCTAACCGGACGAAACGACTGGTCGTCGACTTTGCCCGAAGGGAGCAACTCCTATTTTTACCCCTCGCTCTCCCTCAGCTTCATTGCCTCTGAAGTGATTGATTTTGAAAAATCAGCCGGTTGGCTCAATTTTATGAAGATCAGGGGAGGGATTGCCCAAACCGCTACCGACACCGATCCCTACCTGATGACTTTTTACTACAACACCGAGCTGTTTGGCGGGCAGCAGGCATCCAACTTTCCGGGAACCATACCACCGGCCAACCTCAAGCCACAGCGGGTAAATTCCTACGAAGCCGGCCTGAATATTGGCTTCCTCGACAACCGGATTGACTTCGATTTTACCTACTACTATCTTTACTCCTTTGACCAGATTATACCCAACCTGCCATTGCCCAACTCCTCCGGGGCATCCACCATTATGACCAACGAGGGCGTGCTGACCAACCGCGGCATTGAACTGATTATCAACACCGTGCCCGTCAAAACCAAAGACTGGGTGGTGAGATCGGGAATCAATTTTGCCCGCAACCGCAACAAGGTTGAGAGCCTGGGAGGTGCCGCCGACACCTACATGCTGGCAGATATCTGGGGATTGAACGGCCCGGCTATGATCCTAAACGAAGGCGATGACTACGGAACCATCAGCGGATACGACTACCTGTATGACGACAACGGCAACCGGCTGGTGAACGACGAAGGCACCAAATATCTGATCACCGATACCCGCGTCCCGATCGGCAATGCTTCACCGGATTTCATCGGAGGATGGAACACCGTGGCCACCTATAAAGGTTTCAAATTCACCATGTTGATCGACACCAAATGGGGCGGCGATATCTACTGCGGCTCCTACGTTATCGGGCTGCAAACCGGCCAGAGCCCCGAAACCCTCAGGGAGCGCGAAGGCGGTGGCCTGCCCTACACCGATCCGGACGGGAATACCAGCAACATCGGCATCATTCTGGATGGAGTTCATCAGGATGGAACCCCCAATACCACCGTGGTGCACTACTACTACAAATACCTGCCCAATGCAGGCGGATGGGGAAAATTTATCTCCACCCCCGGAATTGTTGAAAATACCTGGGTGAAGATGCGGGAACTTTCGCTGGCATACACCATTCCGGGTAAATTTATCGAGAAAACGAAAGTTTTCCAGAACCTCACCCTCTCCCTGACCGGAAGAGACCTGTTCTACATCTACACCACCCTTCCCGATAAAATCAATCCGGAGGGAATTATGGGAGCAGGAAATGCCCAGGGCTTCGAATGGGCATCACTCCCGGGTTCAAGGTCATTTGTCTTTGGATTAAGTGCCTCATTCTGATAACATAAAAACCACCGGCAAATGACAAACCAGCGCAAATCACAACAGACCAGGTTCAGTAATATGAAATCAGAATTTTTGATGAATGATAAGGTAAAGAATGAAATCCGGAGAAAAGGCTTTGTCGCAATGATATTCAACTATTCTTTTATGTTGAAAGTTCTGCTCATTGTAGTAATGCTGGTCTCCTGCGACGATGATTTCGTTGAAATCAACACCAACCCTCACGGCTTCACCACGGCCAGCGACGGCTCGCTGTTCAACAGTGTTATCAAATCGCTGCAGCCCGGCTGGGACGAACAGTTATACATCTGGAACGAAATCCTTTACAAGCAAAGCCAGTTGGCGGGACTCACCAAGGAGGCCTGGGGAAATTTCACCATTGGCACCGAAGACATATGGAGAAATTACTATTTAACGCTGCCCGAAATCAGAGAACTGGAAACACGTTTCGATAAATACGACACAACCCCGGGAGTGATCAACATGAAAGCCATGCTCAGGATCACCCTTGCCCTGAAAACCTTCAAGGTCACCGATCTTTTCGGCGATATCCCCTTCAGCGAAGCTGGGTATGGTTTTCTGGATATTACGCTGTTAAGGCCTAAATATGACCTGCAGCGCGATATCTATCTTAAGCTGCTTGAGGATCTGGAATGGGCTGACCAGAACATTGATGAAACAGCACCCCTTGCCGAGCCGTTCACCTCATTCCGCAGTTTCGACAAACTCTTTAACGGCGACATGCTGAAATGGAAAAAACTGGCCAACTCGCTGCGTCTTCGCTACGCCATGCGTATGGCTGAAAAGGAGCCGCTTATTGCCGGAGAAATCATCAAAGATGTGATCGAAAACAACCGGCCTGTCTTTTATGGTTACGACTTTATTACCCCCAAACTCGAAAGTGCCTCTTTATATCCCTCTGCCATGGGCTTCAAAAACCAGAGCCTCAACTGGTCGTTCAGAGAACACAACGGGCTGCGGCTGGGCAGCAACATCTGGCATCAACTCTCCAAACACGACAGCACCGACGGTTCCGGCATTTTTGACCCGCGCGCCTACATCTTCTTCGAAACCGATAATTTCAAAAAATGGACTGTGTTTCCACAACTGCCCGACATCAACGTGCCCTCCTCAGGCGGCATACCCTACGGCGAGCACCGCGACCAGGCCGGCAACTTCGATATAAAAGGCGAAACCTGCATCTACGCACCTTTCAACTACTTCATTGTGAGGGACGAAGATTACATGCCCATACCGATCATCACCGGCGCCGAAATCCATTACATCAAAGCAGAGGCTTACTTCAGGGGTTTTGGTGTGGCGATGGACAAGATGCAGGCTGAGATTGAATACCTCAGCGGGATCAACTCCAGTGTGGAGTGGTGGATGAATGTGGCTCAGGGCTCAAGATTGCCCTTGTCGGGGATGAAATTTACCGACATGATCCAGATACCCTCCAATCTCAATTCGGCCAGCGTACAGATGCAATTTGGCTTCTGGAACGCCACTTCGGAGGAGCAGAAATTGCAGTTTATCTACACCCAGCGCTGGCTCGACGCCTTCCGGCAGCCTGTTGAGGCCTACTCGCTGGCCCGCCGCACGGGATTGACCCCAAGGGAGGGTAATCCCATCAACCATTTCAGGCTTCCCTATCCACCCACCGAAGTCGAAAATAATTCGGTCAACTGGAGCCAGGCCGTGGCCCGACAGGGTGGCGACACTCCGGAATTTAAAATCTGGTGGATTCCTTAATCCGCTAAAATGCTGATTCTCTACATTATCCAACATATCAAAAATAATTAATCAATAAAAATTTAAATCATGAAAAAGCTTTACAATCAATTGGTTATGATGATCGTGGCAACGCTGTTGATCCTTTCATCACAGGCAACTGCGCAATCCAATCAGTATCTCCACTTCGACAAGGTGGATGATTTTGTGATCCTGAACGACGCTTCGCAATATTTTTCTGGAGCAAACCAGATGTCGCTCACAGGCTGGTTTTATTGCGATGCCCTGGCATACGGGCAGGGTTACTATGGTTTCAGGATTGGCTCCGGAACCGCGGAATTTTACATCATCCAGCTCAACAATGGTGTCCTCGAGTGCCGTCTGAAAACCACCACCGGTCTGTGGGAGTACGTTTCACCTGCCAATACAGTTATTCCGCAGGTGTGGCAGCACATCGCCTGGGTGTTTGATGTAAACACGGTTAAACTCTATGTAAATGGCGCATTGAAGGGCAGCGCAGCAGCCTCGGGCGTCTTCCAGGGGACCACCGTTCCGTTTGCCATCGGAAAGAGCATTTTGGGCGGGTTTAACTTTGTTTACGGAGGAAGAGTTGATGAAGTGTCAGCGTGGAACAAGGCACTCTCGCAGGCCGAAATTCAGGATATGATTGATAATGAGCTCACCGGCAACGAGCAGGGATTGCAGCTGTATTACAAATTCAATCAGGGCGAACCCGGCGGCAACAATACTTCGATTACGCACCTGATCAGCCAGGTAGGGGGAAACGAGAGAAATGCCGAACTGATGAATTTTGCTTTGACAGGCGAAACATCCAATTTCAACGGAACGCTCAATCCTGGTTACCAGGCGATCTCTTTCCCGCAGATACCCAATCATCTCACCTCGGATAATCCATTTTCAATACAAGCTTCAGCCACTTCGGGTCTGGAGGTCTTTTTTGAAGTACTCTCCGGTCCTGCATCCATCGCTGGTAATGTGGTAACATTGACCGGCGCTCCCGGCGAGGTCAGCATCCGCGCCACCCAGCCCGGAAACGGAACCTATACCCCTGCCATTCCGGTGATTAACAACTTTATGGTCATTGATCCGCAGGCCAACGTTCCGGATATAGACCCCAGGCACCCTCTACCGGGTACGGTTTATATGTCAACACTTTCCAAACTGAAACTCTCAGCCATTTCTACCATCACCTACCCGGAACTTTTCCAGGTAACCGGGGTTAATTTTATCGTCAACGGGTCAACCATTCCTGCAAACGATCCGCTGGGCAACGGACACTACGGGGGTTGGTGGACTCCGCCCGCCTATGGGAATTATACCATTTCGGTCGTTTCTTCCAATAACTATGGAGCGTCATCCACCGAAACCGTCAACATCAATATCGCTTCCAATGCCTCTAACGTTGAAGTAACGGCTGCTGAAGGGATCTGGCTGAATCCTGCTGTGGTAACACAAACCGCTGAAGCTACCCTGCCGAGTTTTCTGGGCGCCTACGATCAGGTAATTGCAACGCTTGAGGTAACCTGCCCTACCGGCGGATGCGGTGAATGGGACAGGGTGGCCAGCGTGGATGCCAAAAGCCATGAAGGAGAATGGTTTGAGATCATTCGCTACATCACTCCTTACGGCGTTCCGTGTTCACATACCATTGACCTCACGGATTACATATCCCTGTTCAGCGGGAAGGTGAGTTTTCGCTTCAATTGCGCAACACTTGACAACGGTTTTGTTTACAAGTTAAAACTGAATTATCGCGCCGGTAATCCGCAATATCTCTACAGCTCAATTCAGCAGATATGGAAAGATGCTTACCCGTTTGGCGATTATGCCAACCTTCAGCCAGTTCCCGACCAGATTTTCCAGTTCCCATCAAATACGGTAGCATCCAAGCTCAAACTTGTTTCTACAGGTCATGGATGGGGAAATCTTAATACAGGAAATGCAGCCGAATTTTACAATGCCACCCACCACATCTGGGTGAATGGCGTTCAGACTTTTACGCAGGTCAACTGGTCAACCTGCAACCCCAATCCTGATGGTTGTCAACCCCAGAACGGCACATGGTTTTACAACCGAGCCGGGTGGTGCCCGGGCTCCATTGCTCCGTGGTTCGATTACAACATGAGCCCATATATCTCCGGCGGAGATGTGACTCTCAAATATGTTTTCTACGAACAATATGTTGATCTATGCCATCCCAATCACCCCAACTGTGTTACAGGTGTAACCTGTGCCGACTGCAACGATGGCTTCAATCCTTATCTTGAGGTAGCCTGTAACCTAGTGATGTTCTCAGACAATTACTTTGTAGGGATTGAAAAACCAAATACAAATCAAATTACCGTCAGACCCAATCCCAGCAGCGGATTAGTTGAGGTTTTGGGAATGGGTGGAAATCCGGGAAAAAGATCATCCATCCAGGTGATGAGCTCAACGGGTACTTTGATGGGACAGTTCGACTGGAATGGAAGCTCAGCACAGCTCGACCTGACATCACTGCCAGGGGGAGTATATTTCCTGATCATCACCTCATCCGGTAATACTGAAGTTAAAAAACTGGTTTTGAATTAGCAGAACCATCTTTTGCTGAATTCATTTTGATAATACGTTGACAGAGAATGGAATATTCAAAAGGCAAACTCTTTACACTTGTAGCGCTTCGACTACTTATCGGCTGGCATTTTTTCTACGAAGGGATGGTAAAAGTATCTACACCCACCTGGACTTCAAAAGCCTATCTGCTTGATTCCGGAGGATTTGCAAAACCATTTTTCGAATGGATTGCCCAAAATCCCGGCCTGCTTGCCACTAACGACTTCATCAATGCCTGGATGCTGACGCTGATCGGTTTTTTCCTCATCCTCGGATTCCTGGTGCGACCGGCAGCGCTGGCCGGCATGGCGCTGCTTGGGCTTTATTACCTCTCGCACCCGCCTTTTCCGGGAATCGAATACCTTTTTCCTAGCGATGGCAACTATTTTATTGTGAACAAGACCCTGGTCGAGTTGGGAGCATTGGCGGTGGTCTTTGTATTCCCGACATCGCAGAGGATTGGACTGGAAAGGCTTTTACCAAAAAATCGAAAGATTGATTAACATGGATTCAGAGAACACCCAACATAACTCCGGAAAGCTAAGCCGCCGGGATATTCTGGCCGGTTTGGCCGCCATACCTGTTTTTGGCGCTATTGGATACGGATTATTCAACCATTTTGCCGAACGGCGCAAAAAGAATGTTCCGCTCCTCGACGATATTCAATCTATCATCCCCAAAGGGATTCCACCCGTTGTGCAAGGCGAAACCATCCGGCTCGGAATAGTCGGAACCGGCAGTCGTGGCCGCTATCTGATGAAAGCGCTCGGTTTCCTTCATCCCGACAGGATTGACCAGTTTACCCTCTGGGCAAAAGACAATAAATACTGGACCGAGTACCTGAATGATTTTTACGCACAGGAGAGCCTCAATGTTAAGATCACGGCAATTTGCGATGTTTTCGAAAAAAATGCCCGCAGGGGTGCCGAGACCGGCGCTAATACCCATCGCAACGGAACTGGTGGTAAAATGGATGATCCGCCAAAACGCTATCTTACCTACCAGGAATTGGTAGCCTCGCCGGATGTGGACGCGGTTATCATTGCCACACCCGACCATCTGCATGTTCCGGTGGCACTTGAGGCTGTCAGGTACGGAAAACATGTTTACTGCGAAAAGCCGCTTTCATGGACAGTGCCTGAGACCTTTGAAATCCGGAAGGCGGTAAAAGAGTCGGGAATTGTTTTCCAACTAGGACATCAGGGGAGGCAAACCGAAAGCTACAATATTGCCAAATCGTTGATTAACAAAGATGTGATTGGAAAAATATCTCTCATCGAAGTGTGTACCAACCGAAACGATCCGAATGGCGCATGGGTGTATGACATTGATCCTGAGGCCAATGAAAAAACGATTGACTGGAAGCAGTTTATCGGTCCGGCTCCCTGGCACGAGTTCAGCCTCGAACGCTTTTTCCGGTGGCGCTGCTGGTGGGATTACAGCACCGGCCTGAGTGGTGATCTTTTTACCCACGAATACGATGCCCTGAACCAGATCCTTGCGCTCGGAATCCCTTACTCAGCAACGGCTTCCGGTGGAATCTACTTCTACAAGGACGGCCGCACTGTGCCCGATGTTCTCAACATGGCTTTTGAATATCCCGCCCGCGACCTCACCCTGCTCTACAGCGCAACGCTGGCCAGCGAGAAAGAACGCGGTAAGGTGATCATGGGTCACGATGCCTACATGGAGCTGGATGAAACACTCCTCGTGGTGGCCGACCCAAAATCCACACGCTACAAGGAGAAAATCGAAAAAGGCATCATCGAACCGCACAAGCCGATTTTTAGCTATTACCCCGGCCAGGACAAAGTGGATGCCATTACCACCCCCACCGAGAAATACTTTGCCGGGCGCGGCCTGCTCTACACTTACCGCGATGGAAAAACCTACGACACCTCGCACCTGCACCTGCGCGAATGGCTCAACTGCATCCGTCTCAACAACGGCACGCAGCCCAGCTGCGACATTGACCAGTCATTCGAGGAGGCCATTACCGCCCACATGGGAACGATTGCATTCCTCGAAGGACGCAGAACCTACTGGGACCCTGACAAAGAGCAAATTATTTAACCCTCAATTCAATAGCCCCGACCTTCAGGTCGGAAAAAAAATTCAATATCAATCAAATGCCTCCAAAAAAGAAAATCAAAACCGGCGTTGTTGGATTCGGCCTTTCAGGAAGAGTTTTTCATACGCCATTCCTCGAAACCCACAGCGGATTTAAACTCAGCACCATCGTTTCCACAGGAAGTGATGCGAAACAAATTTACCCTAAAGCAAAAGTAATAACCCGGTTTGTGGATTTGATCAATGACCCCGACATTGATCTGGTGGTTATCTGCACGCCGCATCAGTTTCATGTGGAGCAGGCAGGAATGGCTCTGGAAAAAGGAAAGCATGTGGTGATAGAGAAACCTGTGGCTATGAGTAGCTGTGATTTTAAAAATCTGATGGATATTTCAGCAAAATACGGGAAGATGATCTTCCCATACCACAACCGCCGATGGGATGGGGATTTCCTAACGCTCAGACATCTCATTAATGAGGGCTACCTGGGTGAGGTGCTCGATTTCGAATCCCGCTTCGATCGCTACAATCCAGCAATCACGAGGGCTGAGTGGCGATATGTGCAGGAAGATGGCGGGGGCAATCTCTTCGATCTTGGACCTCACCTGATTGATCAGGCCATTTGCCTTTTTGGCGTGCCGCAGTCGGTATTTTGCATTCTTCATACCCGCCGCCAGGGCAGTATGGTCAACGATGATTTCGATCTTAAGCTCATTTACCCCAACATAACTGCCAGCCTGCGTGCCGGCGTTTTCGTAAAAGAAACCGGGCCAAGATTCCAGGTGCATGGAACCTTCGGGTCATTTATCAAATATGGTCTTGATCCGCAGGAGGCTGCACTGAAAGCCGGAAAGATGCCCGACAGCAAAAACTTCGGCGCTGAACCTGTAAAGAATTTCGGGCTGTTAAACTCCGCTGCCCATGAAAAATCCATTCGGGCACGGTATGCCACTTTCCCCGGGTATTACATGGGTTTTTATGACGATGTTTTCGCAACTTTAGAGGGTCATAAGTCGCCGGAAGTCTCTCCTGAGGATGCTTTGCTCAATCTGAAAATCATTGAGGCTGCTTTTAAAAGTCATCGGGAGAAGCATATTATTAATTTGTAATTTATTGAAAATCAAAAGAATGAAATTATGATTACCCGCAGAAGTTTTCTCCGCACGTTACAACTTTTTTCAGCAGGAGCAATTCTTCCTCTTACCACCGAAAAGTTGTCCGCCGGCACCTTCCCAATGAAACGAAAAATTGGAATACAGCTCTGGACATTCAGGGATGTAGTGAAAAACGACCTCGCCGGAACACTCTCTGCCATAAGCAAAATGGGCTTTTCCGGGATTGAACCATACGGTTACGACGGTAAGTTTTTCGGTGTCGAACCCGCAGAGTTCAGGAAGATTTGCACAGATCTGAATCTTGAGATTTTCAGCACCCATACCGGAATCACCGCCGAAAATGCGCCCGATTATGCCCAAAAAGCTACTGAAGCCGGGTTGCAGCATATTATCCTCCCCTCGATGATGGGACGACCACATGCCACCATTGGCGATTATCATAAAGTGGCTGAAGAACTCAATCTGATTGGTGAAATTTGCCGGCAACACGACATTCAGTTTGGATACCACAACCACGATTTTGAATTTCAGAAAATTGACGATCAGGTTCCCTACGATATCCTTATTCAGGATACTGATAATCAACTGGTTTCGTTCCAGATGGATTTCTATTTTGTAGTAAAAGTTGGCCTTGACCCTTTGGACTATATCAGAAAATATCCCGGCAGATTCGGAACTTTTCATATTAAGGATGTCAACCGTCAGGGCGAAAGCTGCATCGTGGGCAACGGCCTGGTAGATTTTAAAACCATTCTGAAGTTTACCGGGTTAACCGGCAAGGAATTGCTCATTTATGAACAGGAGACCTACTCCGAAGGCACGCCGGAATATTGCGCCGAACAAAGTTTACGATACTTAAATACACATTTTCATTAACTCAAAAACATGAACTATGGAAGAAACTGACAAAACAAAAACCAGTATTGACCGCCGGTCATTTCTGAAAAACACTGCAGTGGCTTCGGCGGGCTTCATTATCCTGCCCAGCCATGTTATCTCAGGTTTGGGTCACCGGATGCCCAGTGATAAACTGAACATAGCCGGAGTGGGCGTTGGCGGACGCGGAGGCGGAGTAATACGTGCGGTAAGCAGCGAAAACATCGTTGCTTTATGCGATGTTGACTGGAAGTATGCGGCAAAGATTTTTGGCGATTTTCCTGATGCCAAAAAGTACTACGACTGGCGGGTTATGATTGATGAAATGCGGGATTCCATTGACGCTGTGGTGGTTGGAACACCCGACCATACGCACGCAATCGTCAGCATCAACGCAATGAAACTCGGTAAGCATGTTTATTGCGAAAAACCGCTTACGCACTCGGTGTGGGAATCGAGGCAGATGACCGAAGTAGCCAGGCAATACAAAGTTGCCACGCAAATGGGCAACCAGGGAAATTCAGGCGAAGGCATCAGAAAGGTGTGCGAATGGGTTTGGGACGGCGCCATTGGCGAGGTCAGGGAGGCGCATGCCTGGACCAACCGCCCGATTTGGCCGCAGGGTCTTGAGCGCCCCAAAGATGTCTATCCAATTCCTGACACATTGAAATGGGATCTGTTCCTCGGCCCGGCCAGAGAACGACCCTACAACCCCATCTATACACCATGGAACTGGCGCGGCTGGTGGGATTTCGGTACGGGTGCACTTGGCGACATGGCCTGCCACATCATGGATCCAATTTTCATGTCTCTCAAATTGAAATACCCGACCAAAGTACAGGGCAGCTCATCTCTGTTCAACACCGAATCTCCGCCTCTGGCTGAGGTGGTTAAATATACTTTCCCGGCGCGCGACAAATTCAGAAACGTCGAAATGCCGGAAGTTACCGTTACCTGGTGGGACGGAGGATTGCTGCCCCCACGCCCGGCCGAACTCCCCGACGGCGAAGCAATGGGACGCGACTCTGACGGTGGCGTGCTGCTCATCGGCACCAAAGGAAAAATCATGGCCGGCTGCTATGGCCGTAATCCGTTCCTGCTGCCGCTCGACTATGATAAAGACTACAAGCGGCCAGCGCCCGAGATGCGCAGGATTACCACCGGTCATGAAATGGACTGGGTGCGCGCCTGCAAGGAAAGCCCCGAAAACTGCACCGAAGCCAGCTCCTATTTTGGCTATTCAGGACCAATGAACGAGATGGTAGTGATGGGTGTGGTAGCGGTTAGGCTGCAGGATCTTAAACGCGAACTGCTTTGGGATGGCGAAAAAATGCAATTCACCAACATTAGCGACAGCGACCAGATCAGGGTGGTGCAAAGCGATAAATTCGAAATCATTGACGGGCATCCCCATTTTGATACAAAACACGAAACCATCAACGCAAAGCAGGCTGCCGATGAGTACATCAAACACACCTATCGCTCTGGCTGGACACTTTGATAAATATGCAGTTAACTAATTCATTAATAATCACCTAATATTTTAAAAGATGAAAAGATTCGTTTATTTGTTACTGATTGGTTTTATAGTATCTGCCTGTGGCAGTGGACAACCCAAAGCAACCGACGAAAGCGCTGCCGAAGAGGTGGCTGCGGACAACACTCTTACAAAAGCTGAAACCGAAGCCGGATGGATGCTGCTTTTTGATGGAAAAGAGGCTGGCAGATGGCGGGGCTACAACAAAGATTACTTCCCCACAGGATGGAAAATCGAAGATGGAATGATCCGTTGCATAGGGTCAGGTCGTGGTGAAGCCGGTAGCCTCGAGGGTGGCGACATCATTTACGACGAAAAGTTCCAGAACTTCGAGCTGTCGCTTGAGTGGAAAATCTCTCCCGGCGGCAACAGCGGTATTTTCTACCTTGCACAGGAATCACCGGAACTAACCATCTGGCAAACAGCTCCCGAAATGCAGGTACTCGACAACACCACCCATCCCGACGGGCGAGACGGCCTGCACAGCGCCGGCGCTCTCTACGATATGATCGGCGTTGCACAGGACAAAGTGAAGCCGGTAGGGGAGTGGAACCAGGTTAAAATCCTCATATTCAAAGGACTGGTAGAGCACTGGCTCAACGGTGAAAAAGTGGTTTCCTACCATCTCTGGACTCCCGAATGGTACGATATGGTGGCGAATAGCAAATTCCCGAAATATAACCCCACCTGGGCTGAGGTAGCTCAGGAAGGATATATCGGCCTGCAGGATCACGGTGATGATGTCTGGTATAAAAATATAAAGATCAGGAAGTTGTAATTGATTAAACTGGATCGTTATCATTCAACTCCGGGCCATTTTGGAATATCGAATATCGAATAGTGAATATCGAATAATGAATGAAAAGCATTCGCCCCGTGAATTGCCTGAAACAGCCACCAGAGTTTCAACTTTGGAGGGTGATTGGTAGAATTCACGGGGTGAGTTGGAATATTGAATTTTGAACAGGGAATATCGAATTTTGAATTAACAACAGTCACCCGGTGAATTGTCAAGAAAATCCACCGCAGTTTTAGGTTTGGTAGGTGTTTGGTAACATTCACCGGGTGACTTTTATGATGAAATAAATACCCCACTGTGCCAGTCTTGATCAGTAAGAAGAGTATGGCAGCCCTGAACTTGAGTCTTTATCCGGCAACAAAAGCCAACACTAAAAAGCTCAAAAACCCAACGCCCAATGCCCAATCCTTCTCCAAAGGAGTCCTTCGGACAACCCTTCACCCCTCCCTACTTTCTCTATCTTTGCACCCGCATCAAATCTCATAACCAATGGATCAGGCAATAGCTTTACTCGATAAATATTTTACCCCAGGCACGCTGGCGCATGAAATCATCATTCTTCATTCCACATCGGTTTTGAACCTCGCAGTGAAAATAGCAGAGAAAAACCCGCATCTCCGGGTCAATACCACCTTGTTGGCCAAGGCTGCCATGCTGCACGATATCGGTATTATCAAAACACACGCACCCGACCTGGGCTGTTATGGCGGGTTGCCCTACATCTGCCATGGATACCTGGGTCGTGAAATTCTTGAAAATGAAGGTTTTGGTGATGTAGCAGCATTTTGCGAGCGTCATACCGGAACGGGGATTACCAAAGAGGAGATTGTTCAGCAAAACCTGCCTATCCCACAGCGCGACATGATGCCAGTTACAACCGAGGAGCTGATTCTTTGCTATGCCGATAAATTTTTCTCAAAATCGGGCAAAAACCTCACCGAACCAAAGAAGCTAAAAAAAATCTACGCCAATCTGATCCGCTACGGAGAAAACAAAGTCAGGCGGTTCGATGAGTTTATCGGGATGTTTGGGATTTATTATGTGTATCTCTGATTGCGATAACATCGCTTACAGCGATCCTATCGCTAATGCCATCGAAATGTGTTTTTAGTCATAGGATGGCTGGGAGCCAAACTATGACTGAATTAATAAATCACCACCTTGCTGGTCAATATTCTGTCGTTGAGGGTGATGCGCAGAAAGTGCGTTCCCCTGGCGAAGGAAGAAACATCTACCGGAGTTGATTCATTTTCGAGCGGAGCCGAATAAACCAGCTGCCCTGACAGGTTGAAAATATCAAGATAACCACCGCCAATAAGTCCTTGTATTTTCACATTGATTAATCCGGATGCTGGATTGGGAAAAACTTTTGCGGCGGCTATTTCAGAATCGTTGACTGCTGAAGGTTCAAAAAAGCTCCACCAGTTGAGATCCTTGTAGATGTTTATCCATTCCGATGACTCCTCATCCCAGAACTGAAAAATAAACTCCAGCCGGTTGCCGTCGCCGTCGTAGGTGTAAACATAATTGGCGGTGTTGTACCAGTAGTATCCGAAGGCGTCCCAGAATTGCTGTACAATGTTGGTTCTCAATCCCATGCTGTTATATTGGTAAATGGTCAGGTCGAGGTTGATCCAGGTGCTGAAGTCGCTTTCCCAATATTGCTGTAATCTTTCCGTCAGCCGGAGTTGTTCGTTATAGGTGTAAAACTGGCGATACTGCGTTACCCATTGCTGCTCTTGTTCGTTCCATGCATACTGAAATACTTCGGTGAGGTTTCCGCTGGTATCAAATGTCTGGTCAATGCGCTGGGTGTTTTCCCAGAAGCCTGACGGGTTCCATGTTTCAAGAATCCTGCTAACCGGTTGATTTAGTTCGTTGTAGGTGTATGTGATCCGGAGGGTGTCCATCCAGATGCCCTGGTTGCGCCAGACTTTGGTTTGCTGTATCAGCAAGAGCCCGTCATCATTGTACTGCCAGGTAACCTCCTGGTCGGTTGCCCAGTTCCCGCTTATTGTATCAAAAACCTGAATATCTTCCTGAGTTTTCAGACCTGAAGGATTATAATGGTAGTTTACTTTTTTGCCGCGCGAAAATCTGAATTTACTTTTATCCCACACCTTAAACCACGAAACGGCCGGATTACCGTCCAACCGGTAAAAGATGGAATCCGACATCTTCCATTCGCCGGCTCTGGAGTCCCATACGAAGCCCTCGATATAGTGCGGATTCAGGCTGTCGTAATAGAATTGCTCCCTCTTCTTTTCATCTTCCCATTGGTTGATTACAGGGTTCCAGGTGATGGTGAGCCACCTGAGCGGGTTGCCATGGCTGTCGCGCTGTAGAACCCGTGTTCGCTCGTCATTCAGCCAGTTTTGATTTATCACTTCCCACTGGTAGATGTAAGTGGAATCGAGGACAAACCGCCCGTTGCGCTCTTCCTTTAAATCATTTTGCTCATCGGGCGGAAACACCTGTGCCTTCAATGGAAAACCCATTGATAGCGAGAGTATTAGGATGATTTTGATGGAAAGATCTTTCATGGTTCGAAATTTTTACGAAGATACAACGATTTGATCCGTTAATCATATATTTGCTCAAATATCCGTTTTAAACAATGACCATTAACCCGTTCAACCCGATGAAGATTTTGATTTCCCTGATATTATTCCAGCTCTTGCTTACAGCAGGCAATGCTTTTGGGCAATATCAGCTACCGTTTGGATTTGAAAACAGCTACAACCTGCCGGTTTACAACCAGCAGCAGGTTCAGTTGATCAATCCCTGGGCCGGTGGCTTGTATGCCGTGCAGTTGAATGAGATAGATCTGGATGCAGATGGAATAAAGGATCTGGTGATTTTTGACCGCTATGGCAATCGAACGCTGACATGGAAAAACCTGGGAATTGCCGGCGAAGTGAGTTACCAGTTTGCTCCGGAGCTGACAAGACACTTGCCGCGTTTCAGCGATTGGGTGATATTGGCCGACTACAACGGCGACGGGTTGGAGGATATTTTCACCTACTCCACTGGATTTGCCGGAATAAAAGTATATCGCAACAACGGCCCGCAGGCAGCTGTATTATTCGAATTGGTTGTTCCTCAGTATCTTACATCTTATCAGGGAAACGGGTATGTCAACATTCTCGTCACCTATGCTGACTACCCGGCCATTTTGGACATAGATGGCGACGGCGACCTCGATATACTAACCTTCTGGGGATTAGGGTCTTTTGTAGAGTTGCATACCAATGAGTCAATGGAGTTATATGGCATACCCGACTCGCTGATCTTCCGAAAGACAAACAATTGCTGGGGGCGTTTTGCCGAAAGTGAAGAGTCTAACCTGATCTATCTTGATACTTGTTTTAACTTTTCCAAACACCGGTTGATGAACCAAGAAAGCTCATCAAAGATGAAAGGTGATTTTCGCCATACTGGCTCTACTTTTCTGGTTTTTGATGAAAATGGCGATGGACTGGATGATTTACTTCTGGGCGATGTGGATTACCCCTCCGCTGCGCTGCTTATCAATACCGGTGATGCCAGCGAAGCCTTGATGGGCAGCTACACTTACACCTGGCCCGGTTATGATGTGCCTGTTGAGTTGTGGTCGTTTCCTTTATTGAAATGTATTGACCTGAACAACGACAGCCGGGAAGACCTTGTAGCCACAGTGTTTGACCCAAGTCTGGTAAAATCTCAGAATTACGAAAATGTCTGGTATTATGAAGATGTAAATTCCTCCGGTGCACCCGAATTTCGGTTGAAGACCAGATCATTTTTACAGGATGAGATGCTCGATTTTGGCGCTGGCGCCGCGCCTCTTTTTTTTGACTATAACCTCGATGGGTTAACCGATCTGCTGGTCGGTAATTTCGGCTATCTCGATACCTGTTTTTACGGAACCGGTTATAATCTGAACTGTCAGTACCGTGGTCAGCTGGCCTTGCTCGAAAACACCGGTAGCGCTGACAACCCGCAGTTCAGGCTGGTGGATACCAATTTTGCTGATTTGCCTTCCTGGTTCACGAAGGGAGAGAAACCTTACGCTATCGTGCCGGCAGCTGCTGACCTGGATGGTGATGGCGACCTGGACCTACTGTTGGGTAATGCATGGGGAACGCTGATCTTTCTGGAAAACATTGCCCTGCCCGGTCAACCAGCTCAATTTGAACTCAAAGACCCTAATTATCAAAATATTACCGTGGGAAGCTACAGCGCTCCCCAGCTTTTCGATCTTAATGATGATGGCCTGCATGACCTCGTCATAGGCCGAAGAAACGGAACCATCTCCTGGTACCAAAATACCGGAAGCCTGACCAACCCTGTGTTTTCTTTTGTAAAAGACAGCCTCGGAGGGGTCAACGTGCGCAATCCCAGCCTTTCGGTTTATGGCTATTGCATCCCGCATTTTTTCAGGGATAAGGATGGCAGGATTCATCTCTTTGCCGGATCTGAGTTTGGGGAGATTTTTTATTACAGCAATATTGATCATAATCTGGGCGGAGAATTCAACCTGGTGATGAAGAATTACCTCTGGATTGACAAAGGATGGAGAAGCGCCGTAGCTGTTGCTCAACTGAACGGCGATGAGTTTGAGGATATGATCGTGGGTAACTACTCCGGCGGGCTTTCGTGGTTCAGGGGAACTTTGCCACCTCCTGAGGGTGTGATTGATTACTTCGTACCAAAGATTGGTCTGACCATCTTCCCAAATCCGGCCAGTAAAAGCTTCAGTCTCATCGTGCAAGAAATCCCCGGAATCCGTGTCGAAGCGCTGCGGATGTTTGATTACACCGGCCGGGAGGTGAACATCAACTTCCAATTTGAAGAGACTCACGTGAGTGTTGATCTTGAGGATGTTCATCCGGGTATCTGCTTCCTGTGGGTTGAACTCTATCACCCTCAGTACAAATACATTACGCAATCCGTAAAATTGATAAAGCTATGAAATCCATTTTCCTTCTACTTCTGATAGTTTTACTAATGCAGCCTGCGGCTATATCCCAGAACTGGCCTGAAAAAGCTCCGGTGGACAGTAGTTTTCGGATTTCGCAGGATGAACTGAAAGAGATGGCTGAAAATGGCATTGTGCTTCCTCCGGTAAAGCCAGCCGACAATCCGTGGTTAAACCTGAAATCTGATCAGGGAAGGGAATTTCCGCTTGTTTACGACATGCGGCAAACACCCTGGCTAACCTCTGTGAAAACACAATCCAATGGTGGTTGCTGGGCTTATTCGGTTATGGGAACGGTGGAGTCGAGATTGCTGATGCTCGGAAAAGGATATTTTAATCTTTCGGATAACAATCTGAAAATCTGCCACAAGTATATTCCCGAGCGCAATACCAACGGCAATCACTGGATGGCGACCTCTTATTTCGCCCGCCGCTCAGGACCGTTTCTCGAAACCGAAGACCCTTTTCCCGGAGGAACTACCGGCCCCGAAAATTGCCCCGACGATCTGATCCCTTCGTTTTACATTCACCAGGCGCGCTACACGCCACCACTTGACCGGGATTTTACAAAACAAACGATTCTGAATACCGGCCCGGTGTGGACGCTGATGTACTTCAACGCCAGCTATTTTAATTCGACCAATGCTACCTATTTTTATGGTGGAAACAACCAGGTAAACCATGCCGGTGTGATTGTGGGCTGGAACGATACGCTGCAGACTGCCGGAGGGACAGGCGCATGGATCGTGAAAAATACCTACGGCCCAAGCTGGGGTGAGGGCGGGTACTATTATGTGTCCTATTTTGATACGCAATTCCTGAAATACAATGGCTACTGGCCCGATGTGATGGAGCATGACACCGGCGCTTACCTTTACCAGTACGACGAAATCGGAGGATACTGGGGCGTAGGATTTAACAATGGAGTAGGGTATGGATTGGTGAAATTTGAAGGCGCAGAGGGCGTTACGGAGATCAAAAAAATCGGAACTTTTGTTCAATATGCTGGTTCAGGAGTCAGCATTAAAATTTACGACAGCTTCAATGGCTCTCTTAGTGGATTATTGCTGTCAAAGGACGAGGTAATCTGCAATCTGCCAGGATATTATACTTTCGATCTCGATTCTTCCCTATACATTCCCGAAGGTAAAACTTTTTACGTCCAGATCGGCTACGACTCAAAAAATCCAAATAACAAGTGGCCGATATCTATCGAAGATACCATTGCCACTTATTCCAGGCCTCATATCGAAACCGGAAAATTCTGGATTGCCCCAAATCCTGAAATCTGGCCAGCAGCATGGTACCAGGTTGGTGTGGGCACTCCCTATAAATATGATTTGTGTATCAAGGCCTACTCCGATCAAATGCCGATGCCGCCTGCGCCCTTTGCCTTCGCCGGTGTGACTGATACACTGGTGGAAGGTGAGCCATTCGTCACGGGCAGCGCGCTGGCCGATAATTTCACTTCCATTCAATGGACATCAGAAGGAAATGGTACTTTTGTCGTTGATACACTTTTGTCCACAACTTATATTCCAGGTAATCAGGATATTGACGATGGATTTGCCCGGATCGTACTTCATGTTACCGGTTTACCACCACTCTATCCTGTAGCTACCGATACACTGGAAATCAGTATTTTAAGATATCCACTCGTAAATTTGATTTTTCCTCAGCATAAGGAAAAATTATGCGACTATGAGCTTACCATTACTGGCGCCGCATCCGATCCTGACGGCGACCTGATTGCGGTAGAGGTCAACCTCAACGGCGAAGGTTGGATTTCAGCCGGATCCGGCGGAACGTGGTCAGCAACTGTGACTTTGCTCCCAGGTATTAATACAGTGCAGGCGAGGGCAAAGGATGCAGCCAGCCTGGTTATGGCGTTGGATGAGATCGAAGTAATCTGTAGCCTGCAAAACCTCTTTTTACCGGAAGGCTGGTCGGTGATTTCGGGGTTCCTGCTCCCGGATGAACCTCAGGTGGAAATCATGTTTGGCAGTGTCAGCGACAATCTTGTTGTTTTGCAGAATGTTGGTGGAATGTATGCGCCCCCGCCAATAAATGTAAATACTATTGGCAACTGGAACAGTTCTTCGGGGTATAAACTGAAAATGATTACCGATGATGAACTCCCTTTTTGCGGCGATCTGCCGGGAAACAATCACCTGGAACTTGCAGCCGGTTATCATATTCTGCCATATCTCAGTAATCAACCTGCCTCCATCCAGGAACTTTTCACCAATCCGGATACCGACATTCTTTACCTTTTTGATCTCTATAACGGATTGATTTACTGGCCGATGGGAGGTATTTATACGCTTTCAACCCTTTGGCCGGGTCAGGGCTACCAAGCCTGGTTTCTCAATCCGGTTACCGTTTATTTCCCTGATTATCAGTCATTCTTTTTCTCCCAAAAAAGCAGTAAAAGTAATTCTGGAAAGGATTTCCCCTGGAAAGTGAAATCAACCGGGATTATTCATTTTTTCAGCATCGGGCGCCAGGCACAAACAACATTGAACAGAGGAGTTTTAGGTGTTTTTGACGCACAGGGAAATTGCATCGGAATGTCACCGATTGATCTGGATAACAACGGTAACATTTTGCTCGTTGGTTATGGAGATGATGAAACGACTGCTGAGAAAGACGGCGCTGAGGAAGGAGATGCGCTTTCCTTCAGGTTTTTTGATGAAGAAAATGAAAAAGAGCATGTTTTAATGCCGGAATATGATCCTTTTATGCCTGATGCTGAAGGAGTTTTTGTTGCCGGAGGAATGACGGCGGTTACCGGTTTTCAAATGTTCCCTTCAGCTTTCGGAGAAAGAATAAAACCTCATGAATTCGATATTTTTCCAAATCCTTCTGACGGAAGTGCTACCACAATAGCGACCCCCGGATGCCTGAACCTAAAGATCTGCACGATGGACGGAAGGATTTTCCACCAGCATCAGTTCGATCCTGGTCAAAATACTCACCAGTTCCAGAACCTGAAAAAGGGAGTCTATCTTGTTCAGGTTGAGTGGAATGCAGGAAAAGCATATAAAAAACTGATTGTGAGATAAATTCCGTCTAAACTCAAGTTTCGGATGGATTCGGGGTTGATTCTGGCTGTGTTCTCTATGTTTTCTCTATGCAAGACATAACCAACTCATTGACATTCAGTTTTGTAGGATGTACGTACATAGAGATGGTATAGGGATGGTATAGAGATGGTATTAAAAAGGACCCTCTGGCTGAAGTCATCTACTCACCGGAAGGTAAGATCTGTCAGGTGATTTTGCATTGGCTAATCCTATCCCAACTTCAACTGCGATGTATTTACCTTGTTAGTCTGCAGTAATTTTCAAACCGGTAGCTGAAACTTCTGTCTGGCATCTCAAACCATTCGGAGTGACCGTTGAGTTCCCATTCGGTGGGGTTGATTTCGGGGAAAAATGTATCTCCCTCGAAAGGTTTGTCAACACGGGTAATGTACAATTTGTGGGCTAATGGCATCATTTGCCGGTAAATGGATGCGCCTCCCATTACAAATGACTCATCCGCAGGATTACATCTGGCCAGCGCTGCCTCGATGGAGTTGACCATAACGCAACCTTCAAAGCATTCGGTGGGGTTATCGGTGATTACGATATTGGTACGATGGGGCAGGGGACGTTTAGGCAGCGAAAGCCAGGTGTTTCGACCCATAATTACCGTATGGCCGGAGGTGAGTTGCTTAAAGCGTTTCAGGTCGTCCGAAATGTGCCAAAGCAACCGGTTATCCTTGCCGATCGCCATGTTCGATGCAAAAGCAACAATTATTGAAATCATTCGTAATTCCTCATTAAACGACTTTATTATCTATAACAAAAGCAACAGAACCTTGGGAATCAAATGACCCCAATCATTTCATAACCAAATCACCCCATTACTCCATTAACATATATCCCCAATTACCCAACACCCCAATCTCTTCTACTCTTTCAATATACTTTTCGAAATTACCAGCCTTTGTATCTGGTTAGTACCTTCATAGATCTGGCAGAGTTTGGCATCACGCATCATTTTCTCCACCGCATTGTCCCAGGTGTAACCTTCGCCGCCCATTGCCTGAACGGCATCTGTGGTTACTTCCATTCCGATATCAGAAGCATAGAGCTTCGACATGGCTGAGAGCTTGTTGAGTTTTTTCTTGTCGTGGTCGTAAGCCCAGGCGGCATACCAGACCAGGATTCTGGCGGTTTCGATTTTGGTGGCCATGTCGGCAAGCATGAAGGCAATGGCCTGGTTGGCTGAGATCGGCTGCCCGAACTGACGGCGATTTTTGGTCCAGTTTTTAGCCGTTTCGTAAGCTGCACGGGCATTTCCCACGCTCAATGCACCTACTCCCGTACGTGTGCGGTCGAAGGTTTTCATGGCAATAATAAACCCGTGTCCCTCTTCGCCAATCATGTTTTCGGCCGGGACTTCCACATCATGGAACAAAATTTCGTTTTGTACACTTGCTTTTTGCCCCATTTTCTTCATTCGTGGTTTCATCTCCACGCCGGGTGAATCAGTCGGAACCAGAAATGCCGTCAGGCTTCTTGAGCCTTTCTCAGGGTCGGTGAGGGCGAATACCGTGAGGAAGGTTGATGCTTCGGCGTTGGTGATGTAGCGTTTATGCCCGTTGATGATGTATTTGTCACCTTTTTTTAGGGCGGTGGTTTTGATTCCCTGCACGTCGGAGCCGGCGTTGGGCTCGGTGAGGCAGTAAGCTGCAACACCCTGCACTTCGTTAATCAGTCCGAAGTATTTTTTCTTCAGCGCATCCGATGCGGCGATATACAGCGGGGTGAGCGCCAGTGTATTGGCATCAATGCAAATGCCGATTCCGATACAGCCTGCCCCGAGCTCTTCTGAAGCAAGGGCGCCATCCAGCAGCGAGTGGTCATGCCCGCCGTATTGTTTTGCCATGGGGCCGTTCATAATGCCTTCGGCGTATGCGGCTTTAACAACTTCCCACGGAAATTCAGCCAGTTCATCATATTTCAGGCGGTTCGGAATGATCCACCTGTTGGTAAAATCACGGTATTTTTCAATAATACCGAGCTGGTCGTTGGTTAATGAAAAGTCAATCATTGTCTTATTTTTTATTGATTAATTAACTGCGATGGAAGTTTGCCTGAGGCAAAGCGTTAGCAAAAATAGTAAATTTGTGATTGGTATGGACTTTTCGGTTACACTTCATCAGAATATTATAGACCTGAAAATGGGTGAATCAAATGTAACCACAATAGGCACAATAGAGCATATTAGTTTTCTTTGGTTAACTCAGCCTTTTTTACAAATGCCTGCTTCTATTGTGTCCTAATATGCCTAATGTGGTGATAAAAATCCGGAGTTATGGCGTTTAAAAATATTGCATGAACCACTTATAAATCAAGTAGATAATCAATCTGATTTGCCGGATATTTAATTTGGTTTACATTTGTTTTTCATCTTCCACATCAGTTATGAGCGAATTCAAAAGAGAAAAGAAGTTTATCAATTTGCCAAAATATCCGGGTGGAAAGCCTGGTTTTCAGGAATTTATTCGAAAGAATCTTCGTTATCCGCCCGAAGCAATAGAAAACAAAATCGAAGGTGCGGTGCATGTTACCTACCGGGTGGATGGCCTGGGAAATGTGATCGAAGCCGAAGTTACACATGGCCTCGGATATGGTTGCGATGAGGAGGCGCTCAGGGTGATAAGGCTCCTGAAGTATGAAAAAGCCAAAAACCGGGGATTAAGGGTTACTGCTTCGATGAAAACCCGGATCAACTTCAAGCTGCCTGAGGCGATTCCCGTTCAGTTTGAATATGAAGTAAAACCCGTACCTAAACCCAAGTCACCCGTTCCACCGGCAAAACCAGTATCTGGAAATCAATCTTATGATTACACCATCGAATTCTGATTTTTCTGGGTATAAGGTCAGACAATTTTAAAAGTCACCCCGTGAATCTGTGGCAACGAGCAAGGAAGCTTCTGGTTTGGTGGTTCTTTGGTGAAATTCACGGGGCCACTCGCTTTCATTACTCAACCACCAGGCTTTTAATGCCGCCGGTGAGCGGTGAGAGTTCCACCCTGAACTTCTGCGGTGGCAACCTGCGCACAACCCCCAATTGGTTAATAGTAACCTTCTGACTGGCAATTTCTTCCTTTCCCAGTTTCAAAGTGGCATTTGCAACGGCTGGTATCCTGTAGGCAACTCCGTTTTGCGGCAGGTCAGCGCGTTGAGAACCCGAAAACCCCTCAAGCATGGCAGCCGTTCCGGCAGATTCGATGACAATCTCCACATTATCACCGGATCCGCCTCGGAGCGTACCCACACCCTCCACCGGAGAAAATTTAAAGATGGCTACCGGAGTTTTGTCCTGTTTTTTGGGCGGAATATAATAAAAGGTGTGATTTTCGAAGTGGGTAAAGACTTTTCCACGGAACAGGTCAAGGTGCTCTTCCTCCAAAGCTCTGATCTGGCTATCCATGTACTTCATGGTTCCGGGATCGTAGGCAACCTCCTGGAAACCGGTGAGCAATTTTACCCTGGCGGCTCTCAGTTCTTCGATTTTGTCCACCATTTCAACCGCCATATCCTGGCCGGGTTTATCCAATGCGCGGGTGCGGAAACTCATTTGTTCTACCATGATGGTATCCACTGCTACCCTGCGAATTACCGTATCAATGGAGATATTAACTTTACCGCTTACAATGAAGTCTTTGTCGGGGGAAGAGGAAAATGGAGCTCCATCAATCTCCACCACTTTACTTCCCTGCACTACCTTTTGATTTTGGGCATCAATGTTATTAACGGCCAGAAGAAAGCCCTTTTCGTTAATTTCGATGCTTATAAGCCTCGGGTCGCGTGAGTCGCGGGTACCCATTTCGATGTAATAGACTTCGTCGGGGTCAGGTTCTGCTTCAGCGGTCAGCGTAATATTGCTTATTTCATAGGTAGTGTCGTCAAACTTTATTGCATCGGTTATTCCAAGGAATTTCTCGGCATAATCCGATAGAGGCCCCCTGAGTTTGTCTTTTACCTTCAACTCCACGTCCACCCTGAGTACTGTCCGTGGCAAGGTGTAATAAATCCCGTTTCCGGCCGGCCTTCCCACCGGCTGATTCACCGAAATGACGTTCACCTGCCCGAAAAGGCTGGTAATCAACACGCTGAATATCAGCGTCATCACAACAATCCAATTTTTCATATCTTTCAATTATTATAAATCCGGCAATAAACCTGACTTGCCCTTCATCAAAGGACGGAGTCTGCTATTATCAGGATATCGTACATCAGGAGCAAGGCTTTACTGTCGTCTGTATACTGCGTTGTTTAAAGTATTCCAAAATTTCTTCTTTAGTCATTTTGGCTAACTTCTCGCTCAATTTGATTCTCTGTTCGCGCATGAATCTAACAGCATCAAAACTTTTTTCAGTCGTCTTCATAATTTTCAAATTCTCTTGGTGAACGTATCTCTAATTGTCGGTAACCTTTTTTAATATTCACTGAGTTGTAACCTCTGATTCTTTGAATGTTTACAATATGTTTAAAGTTCCAGCTTACCAGAAAGTCTGCCCGGTTAATTGTTGCCAGAGCGATGTGCAAACAGTCAGCATAGCTGGATTTTCCAACTACATTTTCGGATATGTAATCAAACGCAAGGCTAATTGCCTCATCAGTTATTTCGATAAACTCTGTAAATTCAGCTTTCAGGCTTTTGACAAGCTCTTTTACTTTTTGGGGCGCATTTTCAAGTTCATCCTGTGTAACTGAAGAATAAAGCAGGATAAAATCGCCGGCTTTAATTCTGTTGATAAAAGGAATTGTATGAGCCGAAAACTCAGTGTCAAAATATCCTCCAAAAACTGAGGTGTCTATGTAAATCCTTTGCTTCAATCGGTCAGTCTTTTTACAGGTCTCAAAGTTACGATGTTTTTATTATCTCCTCTTTGATCACTTTAGGGAGTCAATTCCAGGGAGAAAGGTATTCCCAAGGAACGCAATAGCACAAGGCTAAAACGCGGGGGCTGGCATCCAAAAGTACAACCCTTCTCCATAGGTGTCCTTTGGACAATCCTTCAACCCTTCAACCTTTCAACTCTTCAAACTCTTTTCCTTACTGTCTGCTGACTTCTAATTCAAAAACAACAACTACCCAATATTTAACATAACCAAACACCAAACACCGAACACGAAACACTCATCCACCTACTTCAAAAACAACAACTCCCTGTATTTCGGCAGCGGCCATAACTTGTCATCTACCATCAGTTCCAGTTTATCGGCATGGTAACGTATGATTTCAAAGTACGGAAACACCTTTTCGTTGTAATAGAGCGCCTGTTCCTCAGGGTCTTCGATTTTGTTGGCCACTTTTCGCTCCTCAATCATCAGGATAACGTTTTCTTTGATCTCAGAGATATGCAGCGAAATGTCCTTCAGCGCCTGCAGCTGGTTTTTCGATAGTTTTACGAAGGTTTTATTGTCGAGAACCTCCTGCAGACCCCTCACATTTTTAATGAGGATATTCTGGTATTCGATGGCAACCGGGATGATGTGGTTGGTGGCCAGGTCGCCGATCACACGCGATTCGATCTGAATCTGTTTTACATACTTTTCCATTTTGATTACATGCCTGGCTTGCAGTTCTCTTTTTGTCAGCACTCCATTTTCTTCGTACAGGGCAATTTCCTTGTCGGTAAATGCCTTGATAAGCGCCTGAGGTGTGGAGGTGATGTTCGATAAACCCCTGCGTCTGGCTTCTTCAGCCCACTCTTCGCTGTAGGAGTTACCTTCGAAGAGGATGTTTTTGGCTGAGATGATGTAATCTCTTAAAATACGGAGTATCGCATCCTCCTTACGGATTTTTTGTGCTACCAGCAGGTCAACCTCTTTTTTGAAGATTTTCAGTTGATTTGCCAGGATAAGATTGAGTGGTGTCATGGCTTTGGAACATATGGCGGATGAGCCCACGGCGCGAAACTCGAATTTGTTGCCGGTGAAGGCAAATGGCGAAGTACGGTTGCGGTCGGTGTTGTCGAGCAGGATTTCCGGGATTTTGGGGATGTTCAGCAGCGCCTGGTTGCTCCCCTTGTTTACTTTTCCCTGGATTTCCAGTTGATGAAGCACCTCGGTAAGTTGTGTGCCAATGAATGCGGAGATAATAGCCGGAGGCGCTTCGTGGGCGCCGAGCCGGTGGTCGTTGCTGGCGGTGGCAATGGCTGAACGGATCAGATCCGAGTGGTCGTGCAGTGCTTTCAGAATGTTTACCAGGAAAGTGAGGAAGCGCAGGTTGGAACGGCTGTCGTTGCCCGGCGAGAGCAGGTTGATACCGGTGTCGGTCTGCAGCGACCAGTTGTTATGTTTTCCTGAACCGTTTACCCTTGCATATGGCTTTTCATGCAACAGAACCGTAAAGTTGTGCCTCGACGAAATCCTTTTCAGCAGGTGCATCAGCAACTGGTTGTGATCTACCGCCAGGTTGGCCTCTTCGTACACCGGAGCGCATTCAAACTGTCCCGGAGCTACTTCGTTGTGCCTGGTTTTGATAGGAACGCCAAGACGATAGGCCTCATGCTCAAAATCCTTCATAAACTCCATAACCCTTGATGGGATGGTACCGAAATAGTGATCGGAAAGCTGCTGATCTTTGGCAGAGGAATGACCGAAAAGCGTCCTGCCCGTGAGGATCATATCAGGGCGTGCATTGAAAAGGGCTGAATCCACCAGGAAATACTCCTGTTCCCATCCTAAGGTCGCAATCACCCTTTTTACGTCTTTGTCGAAGTAATGACAGACATCGGTCGCTGCTGCATCAAGCACTGCCAGCGTTTTCAGCAGTGGTGTCTTGTAGTCGAGCGATTCGCCGGTGTAAGAGACAAAAATGGTAGGGATACATAAGGTGTTGTCGAGGATAAAAGCTGGTGAAGTCGGATCCCAGGCCGTATAGCCGCGGGCTTCGAAGGTGTTGCGGATACCGCCGCTCGGGAAACTCGAAGCATCCGGCTCCTGTTGGATCAACTCATTTCCGCGGAAATTTTCAATAGCTCTTCCTCCGTCCACAGGATTGATAAAAGCATCGTGTTTCTCGGCGGTCGTGCCACTCAGCGGATGAAACCAGTGTGTGTAGTGTGTTGCGCCTTTGCCAATAGCCCATGCTTTCATCGAAGCTGCTACCTGGTCGGCTACCCGGCGGTCAATCTTTTCGCCTTTTTCGATGGCGTTTTTTACCTTCCGGTAGGCTTCCACTGTCAGGTATTCGCGCATTGCTGCATCGTTGAAGGTCAGTTCGCCGAAATAGTCAGAAATCTTGCCAACAGGTATCTGGGTTTTTATAGGTTTCCTCTCCGAAACCTTTTCAAGTGCTGAAAATCTTAACATAGAAGTAATGAATTAATAGTTGATTTTTAGATAGTTAATTTTAAAAACAGAAATCCCAAAACACAATTATCAATTGACAAATACATTCCAAATTTTAAAAACTCAAGTTTGAAACCCGTCATTGGTTGCTCAATTCTTTATTTTTGATTTTGTTGAATTACCTTAATAATTCAGGATGAGACTTCTTTTTTATGATTTGTTAGTTACATTTTGTCCGGAAGACTTTTTTGGAGCTGTTTCTGTCAATTTTTGGTTAGGACTGGTTTTGTAAATGAGCGGCGAAAATAGAAAAATTGGCGTTACCCTCACTTCTGTCAAAGGGTTGTGTAGTTTTATGATGCCCTGAAAATCAGTCATTAACATTTTTAAGTTTTATCATTTCTTAAGGATTTGGCCATAAATATTCCCGAATATTGATTATTCCCTTACATTTGCCCCATCATTTTTCACTAAAACCTGTTATCCAATGTCAGAATCTTCGCAATTAACCGCCAATAAAAGATTGATTATCACCATCAATTCAACAGCGTACTTTATGCTGGCCTACATTTTTGTGATCACGCTCATAAATTTTACTTCGATGGTGATGGCCAGGGTTTTCTACGGGCTGCACGGCACGTTGTACCATTACGGATTTGACCTTGACCGTAAGGATTTCACCTGGACGCTCGAACCCGTGGTGCTCATATTCTTTATAGGTGTATTGCTGGCGCTGTTGTTCGGGGTTTTGTTTCAGATCATGTACCAGAAGGTACGCAAAGGCTCGGGTCACGGCAAGATGTTTCTGCTCTGGGGCTACCTGATTGCATACACGATCTTTTTCGGCGACATTGTCTTTGGCGCTTTCATCAACTACATGCCCGGCGCATTTTTCAATTACATGAATGTTCCGATGGTGTTCAGAGTTATTATAGGTATCACCGGTCTGATCATGCTTTTTGTTATCGGCCAGTTTTCGGCAAAAAACATCCTGATCTCCTTAAATATCTACCTGCGCAAAGCCAGTATCTCCCAGATCGAACCCTTCTTTTACGCACAACTCATCATCCCGTTTGTGCTTGGCAATCTTTTGATCTTTATCCTCAAACTTCCTCACCAGGCCAAGTTTGAATACATTGATACCCTCGTGCTTCTAAGCATGGTCATCATCGTCATCTCGGTGTTTTTCCGTATCGAGAAACTCCAATCCATTCAGTTCACCCGCCACCGCGACAGCTTCAGGCTCAAAAGGATTCCCGTAATTCTGGCTATCGTAGCCATCCTGGTCTTCCGCTTTGGACTCGGAATGGGACTTTCTCTTTAATCGAGAGCATCTATTTTGTTGTTCAGTGTTTGTTGTTCAGTGTTCAACGTAATTGAATTCTACAAGCTAAATACTTCTTACTACCGACTGCTCACTGGCGACTATAAACCGCCGACTGGCGACTGCCCACTGGCGACTGTAAACCACCGACTTCCGACTTTTTTCAATAAAATCACTGAAAATCAAACTTAGGGTCTTTTTTTTCCTGAGACGAATCATCCGCTCAGGCTGTTTGATCCTTCTTTTGAAAAGGCATGATTTGTTAAATAAACATAATTAGTTAGTGGGTATCCGTTTTTTTTCATCGGTTTTAGTACATTTGAACTCTGTAAAGAATTTTATGCTGAAACAGGCCAGAAGGTGCTTAAAGGGACTTTTTTTGTTAAAATTTATCAATTTAACAACTATTTAACACCTGTAGCTTGATTAGCAAAGGATTTTACTTATTTTTGCTCTGACAAATTTTACCTACAATAATGATCGGTATTTACACCTATTCATTGATATTCATTGCATTGGCTTTGATGATTGCCGTTACAGGCATCATCAAAGTTATTCTTTTTACAGGCGCCGGAATGCCAGCAAGCCATTGCACCGGTGCATTCCTCCCCACCGGTACGTCTTGTGATGCCTCTTCAGTGCGCCAGCAATTGCGCAATCCCTTTACAGCAAATGCGCTGTATGCTGCAGTGGGAAATTCCATTTCCGCTGTTAAACTATCCTTCTTGCCCACTGCATTCAACCAGCGCAAGACAACCACAACCACTCCAAACTGCTTTTGCAGTTACGGAGACTCTTTCTTTTCATATCCATCCACCTGTTTATCAAAATTCAAATCAGTGAATTAATCCTTTTAACTAATACAAAATCAGTAAATTAAGAATTTAAGCAAATCAATTTTATCACTAACTTAAAAATTAAAATTATGAGCAGATTTTACGAAAATCAATTCAAGAAAGTGGCGTTGCTATTGGTGATGCTGCTTTTGGGAACGAGTGGACTTATGGCACAAGCCCTCACTAATAGTGGTCCGGTTTGTGCAGGGGGTTCACTAACCCTTACTTTTAATCCTGGATCATGTACCGGAATTACCTCGGTTACATTCAATGGTCCTTATGGCACACTGCCAATCATTGACAACACTTCTCCTTATTCCGTAACGCTTCCTGGCATGACGGTGCTCAATGCAGGACTTTACACAGCTACCGTTGCAGGTGGATCCTGTAATGGAAATGTATACAATACAACGGTCTCAGTGCTTACAAGCGCTCCCCCTAAGCCTAGTATTGCAGGTGCCCCAAAGGCATGTGTTGATGAAGTAACCACATACACCACACCCATAATCCCCGGTGAAGTTTACACATGGTCGACCAGTAGCCCATTACACGCTCTAGTCGTTGGTGGTGGTCAGAATGCAGGTGTTGATTTTGTTTCTGTACAATGGCTCGCCGGAGCTGTTGGAAATTCATCCTGGGTCAGAGTAACCGCAGCAAATGCTTGTGGCGGAACTCAGTCGGATATCTTTTTTGTGAATGTTTACAACAATCCCATTCCGCCATCAATTTCTCCGAATCTCAGTTATTATTGTCACGGAACTGATGGTGTAGATCTTACCGTTTCAAATATTCAAGTAGCTAATGAATACCGTTTATTCACCTATCCTGGTGATATATTGGTAGATGTGATAACCGCTACTACTACCAATCCCATCGTTTTCGAAGATGTTAAGGTTGATCTCCATTCTTCAACTGCCCAACAGGAGACTGAATTCCGTGTAGTAGCTGTTAACCCTAATGTTTGCTTCGCACAATCCAATATCGTGAAAGTGATCAAATATGCTGAGCCAGCCGTATTATTCTCAGTTAATGATGTGAATGCTTCCACCGGAACTCACTATGAATTTTGCTATGATGAAGAGGTCACAGTTAAACTTAGCCAGATTTTGGTAGGTCCAGCTCCTTTCCAAAGTGTAAAATGGTCAGTAAATGGTGATCCCAACCACGCTTTATCCGGATCACTAACAAATGTGTCAGCCGGTGACATTCTTTTTGGACCTGCCACAATAGCTGCAGGAACTTACACTGTCACTCTCACGGAGCTTAAAGATGCAAACGGTTGTGAACCTTCTGATTACAGCATTTATTATTTCACTATCGAGATTTTTGAAGAGCCTGAAATGGAATTCCTTGTTAATGGCGATCCTGCTTTTGGCGAGACCTTTGAATTTTGCTTCAGCGATGTTATTGAACTGGAATACAATGGAACTGCCGGAGTTGAAAACTGGGATTTTACCTTCACTATTGATAAAGTGGGTGGTGGTCCCGGATATCCTTTCAATGGTACCGGCTGGTGCGACGATGCCGGTGATATCGAACTCTTCGATGCAGATGTTTTCCCACTTGGAATTGGAACTTTCACACTTACCATAACGTCAATTACTGATGGCAACGGATGCGAAACTTCTGCATCAACATTGGCTGATTACGTTACCACCATCATAGTCCATCCCGAACCCGCAGTTGGTTTCTCCTTTAATGGAGATCTTGCCGGAACAGGGGATTCATTCGAATATTGCTATGATGATATCGTTACCGTTTCGTTATCGGATATCTGGTCAGGTGATGCCCCATTTACGGTTGACTGGATGGTAGATAATGGTATTGCACCAGTGACTTACACTTTTACAGGAGGTTTAAACGATAATTTATGGAATGCTGTTTACCCTGCTGGTACTTATACCATTACAGTAACATCTATTGTTGATGCGAATGGTTGTTCACCTGATGATTATTCACCATGGCTTGCCTACCTTACAATAAATCCTGAGCCTGCAGTGGGCTTCTCCTTCAATGGAAATCTGGCTGCCACAGGATCCGAATTTGAATACTGTTATGATGAAACAGTTACTGTTACTCTGTCTCACATTTGGTCAGGTACAGCGCCATTTGATATTTCATGGACTGTAAATGGTGTTCCTGCTACAGCTACCAATGTTTTCATAACCGATGAGCTTTTCAGCAATGTACTTACTCCAGATACATACGTTGTTCAGATCACAAGCATTGTTGATGCAGAGGGCTGCTCACCTTCAACCTATGTTCCTTATACCGCTACCGCCATTGTTCATCCCGAACCCGAGCTTGAAGTAAAGGTTGATGGTGATATTGCTCATGGTGCTGATTTGGATTTCTGCTTTGACGATGTAATTGAAATTACCATGGCTGGTACGGTAGGAACTGCACCCTGGACAGTTGGCTGGTCAGTTACCGGACCTATGAACTTCTCGGATGTGATGAGTGGCGTTTCAGGTACCTGGACTTACGATCTCACCGACTTCCTGCCTGGCACTTACACCCTCACCATCACCAGCCTTGTTGATGACAAGGGTTGTGTAGCCACACAAGCTACGCTGGACAGTTATGAATTCAATATCATAATTCATCAGGAACCTGTTGTGAATGAAATTGATATGATTTATTCATTGGTTGATGATTTAAGTTCGCCGTCTTCAATTTCTGGCGATCTTGGAACTGGCTATGAGTTGTGCATCAACGAAAATGAACAATACTATTACCTTGGAGTTTCCTCGCTGGACGCTGATGATGATCTTGATGATAATTTCCTGAATGCTTTCTATCTTGATATTACCAACTTACCAGCTGATTTTTATACATGGTGGGCTGCTAAGGGAGTCATCTCCGGCGCCGCAGGATGGCAGGGCCATATGTATGAAATTATCACAGGTGCTGAACCCCAGTTCTATTTGGATTTCGATGGAACGGACTACATGCTTGTTGATGGTTTGTACAAAGATTTCTTCAATCAAACTGTTCATTTAAAAGTTAACGGTGATTACCCGCAAGGCCTTTACACATACACCGGCTCTGTCAAATCGGACAATGGATGTTTCTCTGACGTTGAAGTTGATATCTACTTCCGTCATGATCCGAATGCTGACGCAGGTGATGACCCGCTCTGTGTTACCGAAGCCACTTATACGCTTGATGCAGAATATTCAGTTGTCGGAAGCTCTGGTGAATGGACACAAACAGGTGGACCTGGTACAGCTATCTTTGCCAGCACAACATCACCCACATCCACTGTTACTGTTGATGTAGCAGGAAAATATACCTTCACTTGGACTGAAACCAACGGCATCTGCGTAGATTCAGATGAAGTTGAAGTTACTTTCCTTAAAGGTACAATTGCTGATGCAACAAACATTGATCCTATCAGTGATATTTACACCATTGCCGGTACTGCAGCAGTAATCTATTCCAAAACAGTTTATGGAAATACATCTACCAGCGATGCAAACATTAATGTTGATGCACTTATTAAATATGATGGCGTAGGAAACTTCCCAGCCGGTGCAGAAATCATTAAAGTGAATTACAAAGTTAACCCGATGCCCAACTTCATTACACTTCCGGTGGTTAACGGAAATATCGGTGATAAAGAAGAGTTCCTTCTCAGTTGGGTACTTGGCCAGGTTGATCCATTAACTCTTTACAGCAACAGAACCATCGAATGGGAAATCTTTGTTGATGGAGTTAGTGATCCAATGACTATTCCAATGAGCATCAATGCAGTTACCTATATTGGTACGTACACAAACACTTGTTACGCGGTTCTTGATGAAGAGACATTCGACATCATTGGCAACACAGCCACCAATACATTGACAGGCACTTACACAGCTTGTTATCCTGATGATGATCTCGTTGTGAATGCCGAAATTGTTTATCCGCAAATTAATGTTGACAACAGGGTTAAAGCAGATGCTCTGCTGAAAACGGACAAAGCCTTTAACATAGGAGCAACAATTGCTGTTAAATACAATGGAAATCCCGCTGCAACCTATACCGTAACAGGATTACCACTGGTACAGATTTATCTTTCGGAACTGCTCGGATCAACACCGACTCCTCTTGCCGGTCATGACGGAATAACGGATAACTGGGAATTTACCATCAGTGATCTGTATCCCGGTACCTACAACATTACTGTTGAGGCAATGGCAAGACTGGATCTGGAGACAGGACCACCTACCACATATAATGATTACGTTTACGACACTGATAATGCTAAGTTGATTGTTGTAGGCGCTCTTGGTGTTAATGTTGATGCTGGCGATGACATCGAAACCGTTACCGGCGCTCCGGTTATCTTTGAAGTGGAAGTAGCCTATGGCGATCTTGCTTCACAAAACATAGATCCTTCGGTATTGGTGGATGCTTTGATTGAGTTCGACGCTCCAACACCTGCAGGGGCTTATATCGTAGAATTGCTCTACAATGGTTCCCCTGTTACTTTGGCTAATGATGATATCGGTGGCATAACCAGCACATTGCTTTCTTCATTAATTGGTTCAGGACCTTATGCGCTTGATCCTCACGATCAGTTGACTGATGTCTGGACACTCACCATTGCCGGTGTGGATGTTGCCGGAACAGTTACCGCTACTATCAAGTCCATTGCTTATGTTGATTACAATGTTTGCCATTCAGTAATGGCTGAGGATGAAATCGTGGTTACCTGGGCTGACCTTGTAACCAGCAGTACCACTCCTGACATTATCTGCGAAGGTGAGGTTGCTGAGTTTACCGTTACCATCACTTACCCAGAAATTACCGCGAACAACCCGGCTGAAATTTTAACTGATGCAAGCCTTCAGGTGGACTATGAAATTGATGCTGGTGTTGAACTCGAATGGTCATACAATGGTAGCCCATATTCAAAATACACCTTCACGTCAGCATTACCTGCCTTGCAGATTATTAAGCTATCCGAAATTATCAACAATAGCGTTCCAGCACCACTACTTACAGCTCCGACACCATTGGCCGGTCATGATGGACTTACTGTTGTTTGGAGTTTAAAGATAACAGGACTGGATCGCGTTGGCATTGCCTCCCCTGTTTATAATTTATTCATTGTTCCGATCGCTACTTTGGATGGCGAAGATTATGACCTTGAGCAGGTTACACCGTTAACAGAGATTCCAATCACCGTATTCAAAGCTATCGACCCGACAATTGACGGACCATTACAGGTATTCAGCGGCGCTGTTGAGGAGTATGAAGTAGAAGAACCTATGGATTACCTCCCAACTTATCCAACCTACTCATGGAGTGCAGATCCAGCGCTTGCCGTAAGTATCTCTAATCCATCAGCAAGAGTGGTTTCCCTCACCTTCATTTGGGATGATCCGCTGCCTTATGATGAGGTTGATCTCACAGTCGTGATTAATGATGGTGTTTGCGTAGCCAGCGAAACCATAACCATTGATATTTTAGAGAACAGAATGATTGGCCAGTTGAAATATTACAACAGCCAGAACAGTCCGATGCCTTCACCATATCCTGCTCAAACGCCACTAGGTGAAATTACGGACTATTTCTATGTTTCACTTGTTTCCAGTTCTTTTGATGTTGAAGTTCAGTCACCCTATGGTGGATTTAAAAATGGTGGTGTAATTGAAACACAAAAGATCGAGACGGTTTATCCTGATATGGAAGCACCTGATAAATCAGACTTTTTCTTAGAGGCCGCATTTATGTTCGACTACAACATTAATCCCAATGCAGAATACAGAATCGTTGTTTGGGATGGCGGTTTCTTTGAAGAAGACCCAAATTGGGTTGGTTCACCACAGCTGCTCTACTCATGGACATGGAACAACTGGAACTCCGAAGGCAAGATCAATGCCGGTGATGCTTTGATGATTATGCACATGGCGGTTAATAATCAGGTGAATGCCTTCCCGAATATGTGTCATATCGGAGCAAATAATGCAACACCTGTTAAATATGGATTCTACGCACAGGATGTTGCCAATGTGAACGCCAGTGGTGGTCCAAATCCGATCACATCTCTCGATGCATTGCTCACCATGCGTCGTTCGCTGGGTCTGATTCCCAATTGGCCAACCAGCCCGCAGTACCGCAAGCCAAACTTTGCAGTAATGGGTATTATGGATGAACTTGATGTTAATGACCTTATGGACGGCGATTTCAGCGCATTTGATGTAAATTACTGGTGCACAACTCTTCCGGAGATTGAATTTACAAAGAGAGGTGAACTGTACAAAGCTTCAACATTGGCTGAAGATCATAACTACTATACCGATAGGACAGAATTTGGTACTGGCTGGAAGTATTTCAACATCTTCTACAACAATGTGGGTGATGTAAGGTCAAGGACAGTTCCTAATCTTAATCTCTGGAAAGCAGCTCCTGCAATGGAACTCAACTACACCGATGTGATTGTTGCAGGCAAGGGTACCGAAGTTACCATTCCGGTAAGTCTCGACCAGTTTGCCGATCTTGGCGCAATGAGCATTGGCCTCACCTATCGCAAGGATCTGATTGAAGTTATTGCCACCAGCTACGGCCAGGACAATGCTATGATCAACCACGAAGAAGGAAGCGTACGCCTTGGATGGGCTTCACTTGACGGACAGCAGTTCGAAGCTGATGCTCCTGTGGTATTGCTCACCGTTCGCGTTCTTGCCGACATTGATGCTTCAGTTCGCCTGTTCGAACTCACCGGCTACACCGAACTGGTTGACCGCAACCTGAATACCGTTGAAGGTGTTAACTTCAAATCATTCTCGCTCACTACCGATGCAGCTCAGGCTACCGGTTCATTTGCAGCAACCAATTACCCGAATCCGTTCAATGCTCAGACCACCATTTCCTACACCTTACCGGAAGCCGGAAATGTTAGCCTGATCATTTACAACAAGATGGGACAGGTTGTTAAGACGATGGTTAAAGATTACCAGAATGCAGGCCTGCACCAGGTAATGGTTAACAGCACCGATCTTAATGGTCCTGGCGTTTACTACTACAAGCTCGAGGTTAAGGGTGGTAGCAGCGACTATTCATCCTCCAACAGCATGATCTTGATCAGATAATACAAATAATATAAGGTGTGTCCCGTACACTCGGGATACACCTTATTACTATTTGATCTGTTGTTATTGATAAACCTGGAAAAAGATTTCATGAACAGAATTTTCAACATACTAATCCCCAGACAGCAGGCCTTCGGGCTGATGTTTTTGCTGTTGCTGATCGCAGGAGGGCTTAAGGGCCAGCCTTCGGTTACCATCGGCAATCATCTTAGCTGTGAGGAGAGCAGTACGCTGGTTCCTGTCTATGCAGCCGGATTTCAGGATATCGGAACTTTTACATTCTTCATTACCATTGATACATTGCAACTCAGGTTCATCTCCGTCGAAAACCCCAACAGTCAGATGGCAGGGAATGGAATAATAACCAATTTTATCCCCTCTACCTCGTCCATTGGCCTTACATGGTTTTCTATGACCGGAATCAATATCCTTAACGATAAGCTTTTCGATCTGAAGATGACCTATTATAGTGGTGAAGCAGCAATGAGCTTTACCGATAATTGTGAGATGTCGTTGAGCGATGGAACTATACTGGAGAATGTTGTCTATACCGATGGATTGGTTTTACCTGCGATAGAGATTGGTCAGCAACCGCAGTCAATAACTGTAACCGAAGGTGAACAGGCACAGTTTACATTGGAAATGAGCCACACAGGCAATCAGTTGTTCCGGTGGCAGACTTTCACAAACGACGTATGGGTTGATCTTGAGGAGACAGCGCTGTATTCCGGCGTTCAATCCAATCAGTTGACCATTACTTCTGTGCCTTTAACCCTCAACAATACAGCCTATCGTTGTGTGGCGACCTACGAAGATTGTTCTGCAATCAGTGATCAGGTTACTTTGACGGTTTCACCACTTTCGGTGCTCGACGACCGCCAGGCAGCTAAATCACTGCTGACAATCTATCCGAACCCGTTTACCGACAATGTGTTCTTTGACGTGAATGCTCCGGTACCTGATTTTCATTTTCAAGTAGTCAATATGATGGGTG
Organism: Bacteroidales bacterium; assembly: GCA_036794825.1. Taxonomy (GTDB): domain Bacteria; phylum Bacteroidota; class Bacteroidia; order Bacteroidales; family 4484-276; genus RZYY01. The sequence continues at coordinate 149,210 of DAIRGA010000008.1, forward strand.
ATGTCGTTTTCAATGACTATCCGCTTCATCGTTCCGGCCGGTTGGAATTGGAACACCTGGCGCCGGGTATTTATTTTCTACAGATAGAATCGGGCAACCGCACCCTTCAAACGGTGAAGTTGCTCAAAAGGTAGAACCTGATCAAAAACAATAGAGTATGATGAAAACAAGATTAGCAAACGTAAAAACATAACAATATGATGAAAAAAATAATACAGATATTCCTGGCAATACTCCTTGCCATTCCCGTTGTGGGTCAGCAGGTCGAAATTGTGGATGTTAACAATGCCCAGCCGGGACTTGTCAGCGTCACAATTAACATGACCGGCGGATACACTAACGTAGGTAGCCTGGATTTCAAAATAGAGCTGGATGAGTATTTGCTGACCTACAGCAATTATACTCCCGGTGCCGGTTTGGGAACCAACTACTTTATTAACCAGTCCGGGTCAGAGTTGAGTGTAGCATGGCTAACCAATGACTTTTTTAATGGAAATACCATCAATGGTACTTTTATCACGTTGAAGTTTGAGTACAACGGTGGATTTCCTGCTGAACTGAACTTCGATACGGACGTATGTGAGATTTTGAAGTTGGATGGAGATCCGATACCAAGCACCTACATTGATGGAACGATCACACCCGATCTTTCTAATCCGGATGGTTCAGCTACCATTGGTGAAGTCACAGCCATCGCAGGCGCTGATGTTTCAGTTCCATTGACTTTGGCTCATCTGGGTGGATTCTCCGGGGTTGCCTCCTCCATTACCTTAAGAGTTGCTTATGATGCCGCTAAACTTACTTTTAATAGCGTCAGCAATAATGGAATTGGATTCAGCGTATCAGGCTCCAATGGCGAGATCAACCTTCAAAAGATTTCTCTTACCCCATTGGCTGGTTTTCCTTACAGCGTTAATTTAAACTTTACCTATCTTGGCGGAGGACAGGCTGATATTGAGTTCCTTCCTGGCAGTGTAGTTGAGGATAACAATGGCGTTCCACTGGTTACTCTTTTCGACGATGGGTATGTTGACATTGACATTACCGGTCCGGGCGAAATCAAAATTGCCAAGGTTTCTTCAGCGGAAGGTCAGTGGGTAAACCTGCCCGATCCTCCGGGACAACAGGAATTTGAGCCGGTTGCCGTACTGGTTCCCGTAACTGCTAAATATTTCACTGGAATTGATGTTGGGGCTATAGAGCTGAAAATTGCTTTCGATCAGGAGATGAACAATCAAATCGGATTGAATTACACCGGTTTTGTAAATGGACCGCTCGGCGCAGGCTGGTCGGTTGTTCAGAATCCCGGTTACCTTCAGTTTTCACGCATCAGCGCAACACCATTACTGATTCCTGATAATACCGTGCTCTTTACCCTGAAGTTTGATTATTACAGTGGCACATCCGATATCACCTTCGAAACCGGAACGGTTGTCAACCGGGTGAACGGTACTCCAATACCTGTTAATCTGGTGGATGGTTGGGTAGCAAGTTTTGTTACTCTTAACCTTAAGTTCTACCTCGAGGGATTCTATCTTGGAAGCGATGTTATGCGAAAAGCTCAGGAATGGAATGGCTCAGCACTGGAAGATAAGTTTGCAGGCACAATTGCTGATAAATTCACCGTGGAGCTACATGATAATACTGCCTATGGAACTGTTGTCTGGTCGCAGGCTGATGTTGATCTGAATGCCGATGGAACCGCGTCACTTCAGGTGCCCAGCCAGTACAATGGTGAGTATTACCTGACACTGAAACATCGTAACCATCTCGAGACTGTCAGTTCTGCACCGGTAAATTTCGGTGTTTTCACAGTAAACTATGATTTTACCGACGCCGCAACAAAAGCTTACGGAAATAATTTAAAAGAGCTTGTTGATGGAAAATTTGGTATCTTTGCCGGCGATGTGAATCAGGATGGTTTCATAAATGTTGCGGATCGTTCGTTAGTGCAGTCAGCCCTGCTTGCCTTGATTAATGGTTATGTAGTGGAAGATGTTAACGGTGATGGTAACGTGAACGTTCTTGATCGCTCATTAGTACAAACCGGACTGCTGAATTTTGTAGTCAAAATAACACCGTAATAATTTAAAATTTATTGAATATGAAACAGTTATCAACTATCCTATTTCTTTTACTTTTTCTAGGCTTCCAATCATTTGCTGCAAAGTCATATGAGATGGAAGTGCTAAACCTTGTTCAAGTAAACGAAACAGAGTTCACATTCGATGTGCGTATGAGAAACACCTCAAATCCAGTCGAGCCTTTTGCTATCGAAGCTATTCAATGGCAATTCAGTTTTAATACTGCAATGATGAATGGCGGAGGGTTAAGAAATGGCTATCTGACTTATGTTACTGGAACATCTGAACTTTCAGGAAGCAGAATTGTACCTGTATCAACAAATTTTACTTCTAACCAGCTTCTCTTACAATGGGTTACTGACCCTCTTGGAATCGATGAAGAGACCACACTCTTTGATGATAATTCCTGGAAGATGATCGGTACATTCAGGTTAAGACTTAGCACCGTTGCAAATGGAACAGCACTAAACAATTTTGCCGATGTTGCACTGAATCTTGCATTTGTTTCCAATCAGGTATATGTTATAGAATGTCCTTACTATGAAGATGGAGGAAGCTATTTTCGTTTGGATGCTAATTCCAGTGTAGTTGCAGCTAAGACCTTAACAAATTCAATAGATCCTTCTTTTCAATTGGCCGGGTATTACATGAACACAGGAACCGACTGGGCAACCAATGCAAACTGGAATAACACGGTTGCTTCATCCCATCCGGCATACCGTCAAAAACCAGTGGCACTCAACAATGCGCTTATCGGTGTTGCTGCTGTTATTTCACCTTCAACAAAAGTGACAATCAAAAACCTTTACTACAAGACACCAGGTTCACTTACCATAGAAAGCGATGCCACAGGTACTGGTTATCTTATTCACAATAATTCTGGAGTTCTTGCTACTGTTGAAAGGTTCCTTTCTCAGGGGAAATATCATTACGTATCATCACCCGTTACAAACGCGCCTTACTCTTTGTTCCAGGCGCCTTTGCCAGTACCACCAGCATTTGCTGATTTTTTCGAATGGGTTGAGCGTAATCCAGTACCTGGTGAACCACCGTTTTGGGTAAATTTGAATTATCCTTACAACAATCCTCCAGTTGGTACTCTCGCTCCCGGTAAAGGATACGCCGTTGCTTACAGCGATGCGAATTATACAAAGGAGTTCGTTGGGACTCTTAATGTTGGCAATGTTACCTTCGATGCGACATACACACCTGGTGCGAGTTCTCCCTTTTGGAATCATCGCGGCTTTAACCTGACTGGTAATCCTTATGCAACTGCATTGGATGCTGATGCTCTGCTGAATGCTCATGCCGATATTTATGGCCTGTATTTCTGGGATGAAGCTGCTGATTATGAAGGCGATCGTAACGACTATGCTACCTATTCTCTACTTGGTGGTGTTGGAACAGCGCCTGCAGTCGGTGGAAGCAATCCACTAAATCCAACTGGTTTTATTGCTCCGGGTCAGGGATTTATGGTTCAGGTTAAATCGTCTCCGTTTGGTGTCAATGCCGATAAAACCATTACCTTTACCAATGCAATGCGTGTTACCGATGATGCATACTTTTATAAAGAGCAGGAAGACCTTGACCGCATCTGGTTAAGCGTTACCGGTCCGCAGTCGGATTACAACA
>DAIRGA010000009.1:0-151005 GCA_036794825.1 Bacteroidales bacterium
GGAGGTCGTAAGTTCGAATCTTACTACCCCGACGGAGTAGAAGCGGGTTTCAGCGTCCTTGCTGATTCCCGCTTTTTCGTATCACGATAATGGGAAGTATTTGGTTGATCGCTCTTGCGAAATCAAAGTACAATAGTTAAATGATGATCATTTCCTGATTAATCTTTTCACAGCAATTCCATCAACACCGGAAATCCTGACCTGGTAAATTCCGGACGACAACCCGGAAATATCTATACTCAGCGAATGTAGTCCGCTGGTGGAAATCGTCTTTACAGAAGTTCCATGACCACCAATGATATCAATCGAACTGAAGCCATCAATACCGGTGATCCATATCAAACCGTCTGTGGGATTTGGGTAGATGCTAACCTGGGATTCGTCTGAATTCCCGATCCCTGTCGAGTAAACTTTAAGCATTTTGATGGCCGACAGTCCTTCACCAGTGAAGTAGCCGGTTTGTGGCAGATGCAGGTTATATTCCACTTCTAAATCACCACTTTCGCCGGTGGAGGGTCTGTAAACTTTAAAGGCCATCGGTTCTAACTCCCCGAAACCGTCCTTTTCAATAGTCAGTTCATCGTCTGCATATGCCGTAATGAAAGCGTTAATGGTAGTGGATGTAATTTCGGTAACACCGTAGCAGTCACCGTTCGAACCAAAGACACCGATAATGTCTCCGGCCATTAAGCCACTCAATCCGGAAATTTCGATGGCAATAAGGTGCGATGAGGGGGACATATTCACTTTGTTCCATGGATGAGCTGGATGTTTTACAGCGGGTGGTTCTCCGTTCCAGCCATTTTTTGGTGATGATGGGAAAGTCACTGCACCAGATGTATTCATCAGGGCATAATAAGCTGAGCCAGGCAATAGGTTGCCGATTGTGTTTATGCCATAATCCGGCCAGTAGACACCAACACCGGCAATATCCTTTGCAATTACAAGACCAGTGCCGCTGAATAGCGCAACTACATCAACCGGCGCAGCAGATATTACCGGAACCAGGTTCCATCCGCTGGTAAGATTATAGGTTTTATTGAGTTCTTCAAGGCCGACAATAGGAAGGGTCGCTGGACTGTTCATTTTTACCTTATAGGCCGATTGGCTTTCCCAGTTCACAATCGTGTTCATTCCACCGGACGGATAATAGGCACCCGTCATGGTTTGGGCTATGATAAAACTGCTGCTGACTGGATCAAACACCTCTACTATCGCATTGTCTGCAGGCATGACATAGCTCGACAGGCCACTCCAGCCGGCAGCAAGGCTGATGTTGTGAGTGGTTGATTCGTCACCCCATAAAATCCGGTTAAACGGGTCGTTTTCAAACACAGGACCAGCATAAGCACCATTGTATTGGGTGAAATTGATACTTCCCGTGTTCACGGTTCTGGCCACATTATACAGACCGCTCCAGGTATTGGTGGGGAAGATGGCGCCGGTACTTGTAAGTTCCTGACCACTGTTCAGGGTAAGCAACACGCCGCCGTTCGTACCTTCCCTGAAAATAGAGTGTTTAAAGGCTCGATCCGGATTTACCAGGGCACCCTGGGTAATATTCACCCCCTCAGAATTCATTTTTTCGAAAATTGTGTTATTGGCTGATAAGGTTCCTCCCTCAAGAATAGAAAACTCATAATAACCGGGTGAAGTTATCATTGCATTGGCTTCAGATGTACCTGAAAAATCAATGGAACCACTATTTCCAACCCTGATCGAACTGTTATTGCCCATGTACAGGGTGGCTCCCTGACTCACCCTGAAAACGCCAGACTGAATACTCAGTTCACCGCTTACCATAAAATTGGTTCCCGGTACCAGATTCACCGAAACACCCTGCTGGTAAACCTGGCTTTCGGCGATTAGAGGAATGATAAGTGAAAGTATTATTAATTTCCTCATAGCCCGGTGTCTTTATCGGTTTGTACCTGTTGCTGCATTTTGCTCAACTGCCAGGATACGCTTTTTGAGCGCATCCATTTCATTCTGCAGAACGGAAATGGAACGTTGCTGATCTTCAATCATGGTCTGTTGCTCCATGATGAGCGCCTGTTGTTCCTGAATAGCTTTCACAAGTGGAACCACAAATTCGCCATAACGGAGCCCGTAATAGTCATTTTCGTTTTTTGGTGCATCCACTCCGCTGAAATCAAAACCTGCAGCTTTGGAAGCTGCTTCTACCTCCTGGGCAACAAAGCCTGTAATTGGCCTGTCAGATTTGCCAACAATGTTTTCTTTTTCCCTGATACTATCGGGCAATTTCAGAAAGCCGGCATAAGCATCATGGTCGAAATGGTAGGTTACCGGCCTTAGTTTCATAATAAATCCAAGCCCGGGAACATCTTCCTTAATTTCTTTCTTGAACCTTTCGTCCGAAAGGGTGGTCCAGCCAACCTTACCTCCGATACTGGTGATGTATCCGTCCCCAATACGCACCTGGTTATTGGCAGTGACGGCAGTATTAGCTCCGATGGCAGTGGAATTGTCAAAATCGTAGAAAAGAAATGCCTGAGAACCCAGGGCAGTATTGTAACTCCCAAGTTGTACACCAGAGAGTGATACACTTCCAATTGCCGTATTATCGTGACCTGTTTTGTTTTGTGACAGCGCCAATGCACCAAATGCAGAATTACTTAATCCCTGGGTGTTATGGATAAGCGATCCAAAACCAATAGCGGTATTATAATCGCCCGATGTATTGTCTTTCAACGCTTCATGGCCAACGGCTGTATTGAAGTAGCCTTCGGTGTTCGATTTCTGGGCGTACGTTCCGAGGGCTGTGTTATACTCCCCGTCGATGTTTGCATGAAGGGCATAATAGCCGCTTGCTACGTTATAATTACCCACAGTATTGTTGGCAAGTGCATAATAACCCGTTGCAGTATTATAAATACCCCCGGTGTTGTAATAAAGCGACCAGTAACCGTTGGCTGTATTACCAAAACCAACATTGTTGGTGAACAAAGCGCCAGAGCCGGTAGCGGTATTAAATGAACCTGTATTATTGGCCAGAGCCGTGAAACCTGTAGCTGTGTTTCCACTGCCGCCGGTATTTTGTTCCAAAGCCGATACGCCCGTTGCCGTGTTTTCAATTCCATTGATATTTCTGTACATAGCCCTTGAACCTATAGCCACATTGTTGGAACCAAAAGTATTTGCCTGAAGAGCCTCATGACCAACGGCGCTGTTTGACAGTCCAAATAAATTTGAGTACATCGTTCTGTAGCCCAGGGCAACATTGTTTTGTCCCATCTGGTTGGAGTAAAGCGCCTCTGCACCCACCGCAACGTTGAAATATCCTGCCGAATTGGAAAACAATGCCAAAGATCCGACGGCAACATTTTTGTCGCCGTTTGAATTATTATGAATGGCCTGGTAACCAATGGCCGTATTATCCGATCCCACGCCGGACGTGTAAAGTGAACCCGAACCTAAGGCAATATTTCTGCTACCTTTCACCGACCTGCCGGCAAAAAAGCCCACTGCAACATTATCTGAACCGTCAGTATTTCCATACATGGCTTCTGTTCCAAAGGCCGAATTGCGTGACCCGGTAATGTTAGCAGTAAGGACCGATATTCCAAATCCGCTGTTATTGGAGCCGGTAGTATTATTTGCCATGGCGTCTTCTCCGAAGGCCGCATTACTATTACCTGTGGTCAATTTGGTCAGGGCCACGCTTCCGAAGGCTGAATTCCCGCCGGTTTGTGCATTGCTGAGCGCTGCATATCCAACTGCTGTTGAGCCGCCCTCACCATCATAATTCCCAAGGGCAAAAGCGCCAATGGCTGTGTTGTAACTGCCATACCGGTTGGTAAGCAGCGCTCCTGCCCCGACAGAAGTATTAAATTCTCCATAAATGAGTGAATGTGAGGCAGAATCACCAACTGCTGTATTCTTGTTACCCATCTGGTTTTCAAAAAGAGCATCGCTGCCAATGGCCGTGTTTCCTCTCCCTTCAAGGTTACTGAATAGTGACAGGGAGCCAAGGGCTGTATTTTGCGAACCTGCGGTATTGGAATATCCCGATCGATACCCGGCAAATACATTCCGGTTATCGTCCCGTTCATCGCTGGCCCCTGCATCCTGGCCAAGAAACAGCGATTTGCCGGTATTGAATACCTCCATTTGCCCTTTCCTGGTAAACCGCACCCGCAGAGTATCATTAGTTCTGAAATCAAGGTCCTGCGCATCGGTAGTACCTATAAAATTTGTGCCCGTAGCGGTGCCTGAATTGCCCAGTAATCCCCAGCCTCCCGAAGAAGTTTGAGAGAGGTTTGTCCAGGAAGTGCCATTATAAAAGTAAAAACTATTGTTGTTGGTAATATAAACCAGCAGCCCGGTTGCCGGGTTTTCAATGGCATCACGCTGGATAAGCGTCATGCGGGGTACCAGCATTCCCTTGTCGGTCGACTGGATATCCAGCATTGCCGATGGATCGGGTGTGGAAACACTTTCGCTGATGGCTACCCCCTGGGCAGAAAGGGTTCCTGACAATTGAAGAAAAAGAAGTGATACAATTACAAGAATGATTGATTTAAACTGTGATTTCATATTATACTTTTTTCATTGTTAAACATTGATGGATTGATATGAAATTAAATCATTGCATTATTATTGTTTGATTACTTTTGATATGATCATACCCTCATTAAGGGTGATATTAAACTGATAAATCCCCCTTGGAAATCCAGACAAATCAACCACTTCCCGGGTTTGACCTTTCCCAATGATTTCCATTTTAAGCGCTCCCACCGTGTTATAGATTTTAATGTTTTCAATACCGGATATGCTTTGGATCGTCACAATGGACGTGGCTGGGTTAGGGAAAACCGACCATACCAATGCGTTGTTGCCGATCCCGGTGGTTTCCCTTTTCAACTCCATGATCATGGATAAACCTTCAGGTGAAAATGTTCCATCGTGGTTGGGCAGATTTTTATCAAAAACGGCATTCAACATCCATTCTTCGCTGGTTGACGGCCTGAAAATCCTGAAATGCATCTCATCATTGGCATTAAATCCATCTTTCACAGGGGTAAGCACATCATTGGCATAAGCTGATAAAGAAGTATTTTGAGTTGTATTTCCGGCTTCGGAAATTCCAACACAAAGCCCATCAGGTGTAAATACTCCGATAATGTCACCTTCGTCCAAAATCTTTAAGGCATCTGCCTCAATTCCGATAACGTGACTTGAACCTGTTCTGATGACAGTATTCCAGGGTGTCACAGGATCGTTTTCTGGCTCGGCAGAGGTGAATGATTTACCATCCAGGTTGTTTGGAAAAATAACCGAACCTGATGAGTTCATGCGAACAAAATAGGATTTGCCAGGTGAAAGGTGTTCCAGTGTGGTGATTCCAAATTCCGGCCAATAGATTTTGCTACCTGCTGCTTCTTTTACGATTTGAAGATTACTTCCCAAACCATCGAACAACTCCACAGTACCTACCTCAGTATTGCTGATCACCGGGATGAGGTTCCATCCGTTGGTGAGGTTCAGGGTTTTGTTATGTTCCGGTAAGCCGGCAAAGGGCAAAGTAAATGCCTCTTCCATTTTTATCAGATACGCCGACTGGCTGAACCAGTTTCCGATGGTGTTGATACCCGATCCCGGATAATAAATCCCGGAAAGATTCTGGAGTATGGTGAAATTATCCCCAGCCGGGGCAAAAAGGGCCGGAAGCGAGGTTTCGGCTGGCATGATATAGCTCGATAATCCGCTCCAACCTGCCGGCAGGGTAATGTGATGAATCGCAGGGGTTCCCTGCCAGTTGACGCGGTCAAAGGGATCGTTTTCAAACAGTTCAGCTGCATATTCGCCACTGTACTGCATGAAAGTGATGCTTCCCGAATTCACAGTTTTAGCCACATTGTACTGGCCGTTCCAGGTATTTTCCGGGAAGATGGCGCCGGTACTTACCAATTCCTGGCTGCTGTTCATTGTGAGCAATACGCCGGAAGGCTGTCCCTGCCTGAAAGTACAGTAATTGAAAACTTTGGCCGGATCCATCATCGCACCTTCACTGATGTATATCCCGTCGCTGCCCATGTGTTCAAATACCGTGTATTCGGCCCCAAAATTTCCGCCCGGCTGTACCGAAAATGAATAGTTACCTGCCGACGCCTGAGTAACCAGGGCTTCCTGCCCGGCTGATCCGGTTGAAATGAAGGTACCGCCAACGTAAACGGTCAGATTACTGTTCAGTTTCAACACCGAAGAGGCACCCATGTCAAGCATACCTCCGTTATCTATGGTAACGGCACCATTACAGGTGAGCTTAAATGCCTGACTCCCCGTATTGAGTTTTCCGTTAAGGATATCGAGGTTCCCGTTAATCCTCAGATCGCCGCCCAGGTTCATATCATTACCGGTAAATACCAGACCGGTTTTGCCATTCCGGTTTGTGCCCGGGACAAGGGTAACGTTTTTAGCTCCTCCCGGTTTATTGATTTCGAGGTGGTGGAAGTTTTCGGCGGAACAGAACTGAGTGGTGGTTCCGTTGAAAACAACGCTTCCGGTGGTTTCCTCAAAACCGGCATCGCCAATGTTATTGTTCCAGTTGCCTGCAATGGAAATTGTTTTGTGGTTCGCATTCAGGGTTCCCTGTAAAATTTCCAGGTTTCCGTTTATTATTACATCATCGTAAACCATGATGGAGGATCTTGGCTTATCAATCACCACATTACTAAAATAATTCCCGCCAACTGCCTGAATATAATCCCCCGGACTCAGGTTGACAAACTCAACGGTTCCGGCCGATGGCTGAAACGTGCCCGGCGCCTGTGCTGTCAGGCTTCTTCCCAGCTTAAGGGTTCCTCCCGAAATCTGGTCATTGAAAGTGGCTCCAAGGGTTACACTGCGGTTGGGAAATTCGACAATACCGGTGGTCAGGATCATCGTTCCGTTCAGGGAAACTATGCCGTTGGAACCATGATTGACGAACGATCCGGCACCTACATTCAGAACTCCCGTTGCGGGCAGGGAAATATCATTATATACATCGGCTACAGATCCTGATGAAAGATTCAGGGTGCCCTCAAGGATCAGATTTCCTCCAACCGAGATGTCAGCCCCTTCGGTCATCGACAATACCACCCCGGGTTGAATGGTGGTGTTAAAACCGACCAGAAGACCGGTAGCGAGGTCAGGGACAATCGCTCCGTTCTCTATCAGCAGGTTACCTGCCACCCGGGTGGGATAATATCCGGTTACTTCTTTGAAATTCAACGGATTTGTAAATGAGGAGGACACTATCGTCAGGTTGCCGAATTCGGCATCATCATCCTCCGAAGGAGACAGATTCCGGATTATGGCCGTATTGCCCGTTCCCAGTTTTGCTTGCGTACCGTTGGCAAATTTCCAGTGGGTGGCGCTAATGGTGCCATGGGTAATCCCAGCCTGGGAGCCCTCATTCCAGGTAATGTCCGGAGTACTGAGATAATCAGGCGCCTGGGTCATTTTCAGGGTGGCAGAATTGATGGAAACCGCCTGGTAACAGGTTACCGTACTGGCGTTAAGATCAAAAGTTCCGGCATTAAGCATCAGGTTGCCGTCAATTCTAAGCTGATTGCTGTAAACGAAAACGGTACTGGCTCTGGTTTGCGGAATTTTAAGGCCTTTCCTGTCAGTTATGACGGGTAAAGTTACTTCTCCGTCGAATGTGCCTTTGTTGATGATGACATTTCCAAACTGACAATCAGAAGCCGTAGCGATGCTGGCATCGGCGCTGCCATACATTTCAAAGGTACTGCTCAGATTCACAAACCCCGGGTTCATGTTGTTGATACTGCCCACCGTGCGGATGATTCCTCCCTCAATATAAGTATCGAAAGTATAATTTGGGAGATCAAGCATCCTGATACCCCTGTCCTTAAAATCGAGTACGCCACCGTACATGGTGAGCGAGCCGCTGGCCGCGTATGGCCAGTCGCTGTCGGCGCTGCCTCCGTACACATTGAACTGGCCGCCGTTGATCAGCAGGTTGCCGTTTAGATCAATCCACTGGTCGTTGGTGAGGTTGATAACACCGCCCTCGTGGAGAGTGTAGTTTCCAAAAATACCGTTATCGAACAGGTCACCGGCCGTAAAGGTACCGGCCAGCACTTCAATGCCCCCGGAAGTCCAGTCGTACTGACTGCAGTTTACCAAAATCCCCGGGTTATTGATTTTGAACAGGCCACCGGTATTGATTTCAAGTATGTTGAAAGTTTCACTGCTGAGCATATTCTGATTGGCTGACCCGTTGAATACTACCCGGCTGCCCGTTTCCAGGAATGCGGCATCGCCTGCGGTGTTCTTCCAGTCTCTGCCCACTTGGATGGTTCGGTTTTGTGCATTGAGAATTCCTGATGTAATGGTAAGATTGCCTTTAACATTAAGGACAGAGGTCTGTATGTTGTCAATCAGCACGATACCGGTCTGGTTAAATTCAAGATGGTTAAAATAATCATTCAGATTGGGCTTGATGAACTGATTCGTCCCTTTCAGCGCAACCGTACCGGCTGAACAATTCAGCGTGCCATTGCTGCTGATGTTACCATGGATATAAACCGTTTGAAGTGTGGAGATATTCATCTGAGCCCCGTTTTGGATGTACAGGTTCCCTTTTATGGTAATATTTTGTGATCCGCCGGCAATGGTAACCAACTGACCGCCGGTTTTTTCCACATTCACATTATTGAACGACAGTTCATTGCCATTCCCTGAATTTATGATAACGGACGGGGTTTCTCCTGTAAACCGTACTGTTCCTGACATGAGGTTACAATTGGCTCCGGCGTTCACCCTCCAGTCGCCGTTTACATAACATTCAGCCGCTGCCGAAAAATTGGCTATCGAACCGCTTTCCCAGAATACATCGCGCAACACGTTCAGTTTGCCTGTTGCGCCGTTCATCACCAGGCTGCCATGAATGGTTACATCGAGGTTAACGTTGAGGTTGTAATTCCCAATCGTAAGGGTGGCTGAAGGGTTGATCACCAGGAAACGACACGATGCATTGTTGTTGCTGATCACAGGCATCTGGTAGGGTGGCGACCAGGGGATAATCACATCCATGGTTGATGTTGGAAGTATTCCGGCGCTCCAGTTGGCCGGGTTGTGCCAGTCGCTACTTACCGTGCCTTTCCAGGTGCCGGGCGCTTCGGCAAAATCGATATAGAATTTGTGGGCTCCGGGGGTATTGTCCACATCCACCACCATAAAATAATAGGTAGTAAAGGCGGTTAGCGCCAGGGTGCCGTATTTACCCGGCCCGCTGATATTCTGAATACAGTTCCACACTGTTGAGGAACAGGAACCCGATTTCCATAGATAGGCTGCCGAACCGGAAGCGGAGCTCACCTGAACGGAGTAATTGCCTGTTGTGATAGGGGTAAAGCTATAGATCTGCTCCAATCCCGCCGCCAGGGTACCGCAAGGCGTTGAAGAATTGGTGTACCAACTGCCGTTATAACCGCCATTATAGGTTTGCTGGTAGGAGGAGCCGGTACCGCCTATGTTGATGATGTTCTGGCAGGGATCCCAGGCAATATAAAACGCATGGGTTACCGGAGACGTGGTCTCCGGATCGAGAAGCAGCTGATATTGAACTCCTTTGATGAGGTTCAGAGAACCATAGGTACCCTGCGAATACACATCGTCAATACAGGTCCAGCCGGATGAACTGCAGGTACCGGTTCGATACATGTAATCCACCCAGGTATTGTTGGTGAGGGGTACTTCGAGCCGGTAGATGCCGGTTTCGGGAGCGGTAAAAGTGTAAATCTGCTCCACCCCGGGACAGGAATAGCCGCAGGCCGAGTTGGTACCTGTATTCCAGATACCGGTTCCACTTCGGGTGAAAAGCTGCACATTGGCAAAACCGCCGTAGCCCATATCGATAAAACCAGAGCAGGGATTGCCATAACCGGTAAGGGGTATTATTTTTGGGGAAGCCACATTGTCGGCATTGTGGGTGATAACTAATTGTGCCGACTTAGGGCCGGAAGAGGACGGGCTGAACCGCACCTGGAACGAACCTCCGAAACCCGGACTCAGATAGAATGAAGGTCCACCGATGATGGAAAAATCAGCAGCATCGGGTCCGGATATGGTAATATTGTAAACTTCGAGGTTGAGATTATTGGGCCGGGTTCCCGTATTATTGACCGAGAACGGAAAAGTATTTGCGCCTCCCACATCGGCAATGCCAAAATCCCACGATAAGGAAGGAATGGTAGTCAGCACAGCGCCGTTGCCCCCGAGGGAACTGTTCAGCCAATACTGAAGGTTGTTGTTGGGATAGGAAAGTTGAAACTTTCCCCATATCCCGTCAAACGAAGAAAAATTGCACTCATCCCAGGATGGGTTATGGCATGTACCATACAATTGACCTACCACATGTCCGCTGGTATTCACAATTACACTTCCTGAACTTCCCGGTGAACTCTGCCCGGCATAGGTAGTGGTGTGGAAATACCTCGAAATGGGAAGATTGTTGCAATCATACTCTGGAGTATACAGGTTTTTATACCGTGAATATTTTTGTTTTTGTCCTCCGGGATGATGCACTGCATGCAGGGTTTCACCATTACCCACGTTAGCGGTGGTCCAGCCGAGGTAAACGTCACCCCCGAGGTTTCTGAGCAAGACCAGAGTAAAGTCGGTATCCGGATTGGTGGCAATCAGGTTGGCGCCATTCACCACCACGATTCCGGGACTAACCGTATCGTTGTTGCAGGCTTTTGAATAGTAGTAAAACACAGCTTCCAGGCCTGCGGCCGAAGTTTGGTTATCGAAGCAGTGGTTGGCAGTAAGAAGGTAAGGCTGGGCATCTTTTGTGCGGGCATCGTTGAGCAGTCCTCCTGAACATATTCCATATCCGGCGCCAACCGGAAAATACAGAAAAGCGGTGGAACGCCGCAGCTGATTAATATAGGTGAATTCATTGGCATACGGACAATTGGCATCAATATAGCAATCGCGGAAATTTTCCTTTTCGATGTACCGGTTATCCACATGAATGATTTTGGTGATGGTAAACGACAGGCTCCTTTCATCCCTGCTGTTTAAAGGAATCACTACCTGAATGGTAACGGATCCGGAAAATACGGATGTGGTATAAAACCCGTATTCATCCAGCAGTCCAATCAGTTCAGTCTGTTGAAACGACTGATCGTTATCGCCAAACACATTGACCCTGACCCCGGCCGGGAAGTAACCGCTCTCAAAGAATACCCGCAGCTGATCAGCCTTCCCCGACTGAAACCTGGTGGTGAACAACAAGGTATCCTCATGAATCCTCGATAACCTTCCGCCGGCTATTGATGTTTCGCCTTCATCGGGTAGGGATATTTTGCCGAGATCTAAAATCAATGGTTTGGCCAGATTCCTGATAACACCTACTAAGGGTGGATCGAAACTCTCCTCGATCAACCTTCTTTCAGCCAAAGATAAACTGTCCAGCGTGTGAATTTCATCTGTGCCAAGATCACTGGACAACCAGTATAACTTGGGCTTTTCCTTGTTTATTGACCTGTTGCTGAAGTCATATTCCTCCACATCCACCGACACTTCCTCCCAATTCAATGCGCTCTGGGAATATAAATTATTGTAAAGGGTAAACATAACTACTGCCACCCAAATCCTCAACTTGAACAAATTTACCTTCATATTGAAAAATTGTTTGATTCCAAAAATTGATTGTTTTATGATTGCTTTGGCGAATTTGATTTTATGATAAAGTTATGAGAACATAAACTACTAAATCACCAAAATGCCTGGTTTTTAGATTTTTACTATTTGTTTGATAGTAGTTCCGTTGTTTGAGATGAATCTGATCCGGTAAACTCCGGCAGGTAAGCGCTCAAGATCAAGGCTGATCTGAGTTTCATCTCCTGTTTTTATACTCTTAATCACAATTCCCATCGGAGTAAGCAGTTCAATTCTTTCAACGTTAGCCAATCCTGTAATCCATACCATTCCAACCGTAGGATTAGGATAAATATTTACTGAGCTGATGTTGAAATCATCAAAACCGACCGAAGAATTATAGAGTTGCCTTACCACCGAAATGCCTTCGGGATTGAAGTTTCCCTGATCCGGCCAGGTTTCATCGAATATGGCTTCAAGAGGAATTACCTGACTCGAAGATGGTCTGAATAATTTGAAAGACAATGATTCACCCGTCACAGCACCATCAGCTTCGGGGGTGAGCGGATCATCGGCAAATACCTGTAATGCCTGATTTGTGGACCGGTCATCAATGCCCACTGCTCCAACACACAATCCCTGAAGAGTAAACACACCGATTATATCACCGTTTTCGAGCAACTCCATTGCAGGAAAGTCAATGCCGATGATATGACCCGAACTGGTTCGGTTAACGGGATTCCATGGCGTGTTGAGTTCTTCAGTAGGCTGATCGGGGAAGCCAGAATTGTCGGCGAGGTTGTTCGGAAAGGTGATGCTTCCCGGTGCTTCCATCCTTATGTAATAGGCTTTCCCGGTGTTAAGCTGCGATAGCGTGGCAATTCCAAATGCTGGCCAGTAAATTCGATTGCCGGCAATTTCCTTAATGATCTGCAATGAACTACCCAGGCCGCTTACCAGTGATGAAACATTGACATCAGCGTTGCTGATTACCGGCAGCATACTCCACCCGGCAGACAGCGCCATCGTTTTGTTGTGATCGGGCAAGCCAACTAACGGCATTGCGGCAGCTGCATTCATTTTCACAGCATAGGCCGACTGGCTGCTCCAGTTGCCAATTGTGTTGATCCCCCCGGTCGGATAATATACACCCGAAAGCGTTTGAAGGATGGTGAGATTAGCACCCACCGGGGCAAAGAGTTCCGGAAGAGAGGTTTCATATGGCATGATATAACTGGATAATCCACTCCAGCCGGCCGGCAGGCTGATGGTTTGGGTGGGTGTTGTGCTGTACCATTCAATCCGGTTGAATGGATCATTTTCGAATGCCTGGCCTGAAAAGTTACCGGTATGACCAATGAAGGTTATATATCCCTGGTTTTCAGTTTTGCTTACGTTTGATAAACTTCCAGTGGTGTTTTGAGGAAAATTCACCCCGATACTCACCAGATCCTGGTTATTATTGATAGCCAGCAAAGTTCCGCCAGGTGATCCATTCCTAAATGTGCAATTATTGAAGGCGTGATCAGGCTCGACAAAAGAATTTGGATAAAACCGGATGCCATCACCATTCATATGTTCAAAAATAGTGTAATCAGCAGCAAAAGACGCATCGGCATTAACATCGAAATAATAATTGTTCACTCCCGCCCTGGTTATCAGCACCTCACCTTCCGGCGATCCGAGAGCGGAGAATTTCCCTGATGGCTCAACAATCAATCCCTGGTCCAGTTTCAGGGTAGTCAATGGCCCCAATTCGAGAGTACCCCCATCTCCTATAACTACGGAAGCTGCTCCGGTATTCGTTCCGCAGGTGAGTTCAATTCCCGGATAGCCGGCTTTCAGCGTGCCTTCCTGTATATCCAGAATACCCGCAACGTTTAAATTGGCTGTCATCTCCACCATACCTCCGCGGTTCATCGTAATGTTTTTGCCGTTACGATCCGTAAATGATACCGGTATGTAACCTTCTTCTGGAGTTTTATTGATGGTAAGATGATGCAGGTTGCTGCCTCCCATGGTATTAACATAAGCATAAACATCAGAGTAGAGTTCCGTCATTCCGCCCCAGGGGTTATAATCGTTCCGGTCCACTATGAAACTGCCTGAAGTTCTGATGGTACCCCCGCTTATCCAGTTGGTGAAATTCCCGGTTGTATTGATATAGATTCCGGTGTTGTTAAAGTCAAGCGTGCCGCCGTTCATCGTCAGCGAGCCATTGCCATAAAAAGGCCAGTAGCTCATGTCGCTACCTCCCGACACCTTCAACATTCCGTCGTTGATGGTAATGTTTCCGTTCAGATCGGTATATTGCGAAAAATCCTGATTTAAATAACAAACAGCATCGGCGCCCAGGATGGAAATGTTTCCAAAAATCCCACTGTTTACAAGATCATTGGCTGTAAAAGTACCACTTTGAACTTCCAGTGAACCTCCCATCAGAAAGCTATTGGTTGTTACATTCCCTTCGGTACCGTTGTCAATTTGCAGGCTGCCCGACGATAAATCGAGGCTGTTTACAATATGAAAATAAGGTGCGTTGATCGTGTTGTCGTTGTTAGCATAAAAAATATTGTCAACTGTCACTATATCAAGAAACTGCAAACTACCACCAGACTTGTCGTTTTGCAGGTCATAAAATGTATTGATTCCTGTTACACTCTGATCTGAACTGCCGTTAAAAACTACCATGTTATCCATTGGGTGATACCCTCCCCAATTAAACCAGTTACCACCCACATAGATATCGGTTCCGTTTGAATATAGCTCCCCGCTGTAATTATTAAAATCATTAGCAATATTCAATGGATCAGTTTGATTTATAAACAGATAGTAATCCAGGTCTAAAGCATCTATGGTTAGGTTGTGGAAAAAGTTACCGTTGCTGCAAGTTAATTGACGATAATCAATCTTTGGTTCGAAAGATACAGTACCGCCGGTTGGTTGAAATATCCCGGGAGTATTGGCAATAAAATTACTGCCAAGTACTATGAAGCCATCGCTCATAATTTTGGGCATACCATTCAATACAAGGACGCTGTTTCCAATTTCGATAATACCATTAGTCATAGTTAGGGTTCCCGAAAAAACATTCCAGGCATCCGGCTGAACCAATTCCGACCGGAAGTAGCCGTTTTGAATAATAAGATTACTGGTGGGAGCTGTATTGAACAGCCCATAGGCTACCAGTTCTGCGTCGCCCATGTTCAGCGTTCCGTTAAGGGTAACGTCACTGTAAAACGCCAGGTACCCGCCCCGGCTCCCCGGATTTCCCGTTCTGGACCCCTCTCCGGAGGCATGGGCCGACGCGGAGGCGAAGGACAGAAACACTGTACTGGTTGGTGTATCATAAAAATTGGAGAAAACAACCAAGCCCTGATTCTGCATGTAAAACGTATTCGAAGCTTTTACGCTTAGGTTTCCCAATAAAATAACCGTTTCTGTTGACCAGTTGGAAATATAGGCTGCATGCCCGGGATTTTTATCGATGGATACCGAGCCATACCGGGCGGAGAGTTCCCGGTTGTCGGGTCCGCCACCATTATTACCTTTAAAAGACACCAAAACTGTTTCGGGCAGGATAAAACTGCACCCATCTTCAGTGGTCAGCCATCCGTAAACGTTCAGATTTCCCTGAGTTATACTGGCAACCGAACCGTTTTTAAACGCCAGATCGTGCACTTGTGAAGTACCTGCATTAAGGACATCCAAAGCATTGGTCATTTTCAGGGTTCCATAAACGGTGACATTTTTGTCTACCGTCAGGGTTCTGCCATTGAGAGCAAGTGTACCTGCAAGTACGGTCAGATCACCGGTGATACGGGCATTTGTGGTTAACGAAACCTGATTAGCCCTCGAACCATCAGTAAGCATTGAACCACTCCTGGCATCGAAAACTGGTTCAACAGGCAGATTGTCGCCTTCCCCTTTTGAGGATTTGTTGATGATGACATTCGGCAGCGAATTGGTGGTTCCCATAGAAATTGTCCGGTCTAAACTGCCATATAACTCAAAAGTACCGCCCACAGGAGCAAATCCGGTTCTGTTCATGTTTAGCCCGCCTGTTGTCCGGATCACTGAATATCCTGTCAACATAACATTGAGCGAATAGGATGAGTTATTGACGGTGATTCCATTATCCTTAAAATCAAGCACACCGCCATTCATTGTAAGTGATGCATTGCGCGAAAACGCCCACCAACTGTCGCCGTTGCCGCCGTAAACATTAATGGTTCCACCGCCATCGAAAAAGACATCCGCATCCAGATCCACCCATTGGGTGTTATCCTGGTATAAATTCAAGGTGGACCCCGCATTAACGCGGTAACTTCCGAAAAGCCCCTGCTGAGCCAGGTCAAGGGCAGTGAAGGTGGCGCCGTTCAGCACCTCCAGTCCGCCCGAGATCCAGTTGTAGCTGTTGCAGGTTACGTTTGTTCCGGCGGAATTGATTGAAATTGCTCCGGTACGGTTTACTTCAAGAGTATTAAAATTTTCCGAAGTCGTAATACTTTGTGCTCCTGTTCCATCAAAAATGACTTTACCTGAGCCAGGAATAAATCCATCGGGAAAATTCTGGTTCGTCCAGTTCCCTCCGATATTGATGTTATACCAGGCGGTGGGCCATCCGTCATTCCCACAACTCAGTCTGCCACTGATAATCTGCAGATTTCCTGCAATTGTCAGGTTTTTATTAGAGAGAAAAACTCCCCAATTATACCCTTTATCAACGACAACATCTCCGAATGTGAGTGTAGCAAAATTGGTTTGTAATATTTTTTGTTCATGCAAATAACCCTGAAAATAGAATTTCCCCCCCGAGAGGTTAATATTGTACCCGGCATCATTAATAAAAATGATATTTCCACTGCAAAAGATGGTGCCACCATTCATAATAATGTTGCTTTTTTTCTTACAATAAAGATCGCCAACTATGGTAATATCAGCGTATCCATTAAGTTTCAAAGCGCCATCTGAAGCGGGAAACGTTGCTGATTGAATGATTAAGGCATCTGAACCCATACCTGATCCGACAACGAGTTGAGCCCACGACATTAATTCAAGTATACCTCCTCTGATATCAAGCTTGTTTATAATACCTCCGCCACTGTTAATTCGCAATGTCGAACCAGTGGGCTTCTGCACTACAACTGTATTGTAACTGCTGTTCTGAGACATATCCCAATATGCAAGGTTTGTCCCATTGAATAAAAGGGTGGCGCTACTACCGGCTGTGTAATATCCATAAAAATCGTACAAAGATCCTGAGATGCTTAATGTCCCTGCATTATGCAAAAGTCCACCACTGTATACTTGTAAAGAGTTACACTCAGCATTACTGTTAATTATCGGGGTTCTTGCAACAGATTCGGCTGAGGGAATAATCACATCGTCAAGTTGAGTGGGCGCCATACCAAGCAACCAATTTGCCGGATTGTGCCAGTTTTGATCAAAGGTCCCCAGCCAAACATTTTCATAGGGTGAGATTTGAATATATTTATAATCCTCTACCTCCCCATAGGTTGTATTACCGCAAGGACTAAGAGCACCTGTCCAGGTTATTCTTATTCTCATTTTTCTAATGCCGATATATCCTAAAACAGGGTTGATAAGCGCAGTATAAGGGCCTGCGCCGGGGCTACCGCTAACAGTAAGGGTTTCATTAGCATCGTCGAAATCCCCATCTCCGTTATAGTCAATCCAAATACCGCATTGGTCGCCAGGATAGGGCGCACCGTTTGTAACTGTCACCAACGTGGGTGTATGAGGTAAATAGACCGAAGGTAAGGAATTGGAATAATCAGCATAACCAGTGCAACCACTCAGGTTATCCAAAGTTCCGAACTGCACCCGGCTGATGTATTCGGAACATCCGCCGGAAGCGGCGCAATAGGTTACCTCAGGAAAAGATTTTGAGTGATCTGCTGGTACAAATTGATTGCTGCCATTTTCTTCAAAATCTGTTTCATTTCCTGAATTTCTGGAAAATCTTAAGGATTGCGGGTCTGGCGCCTGGACTTTCCGAATTAATGAATCCTCCGAATACTCGGTTTGAGCCAATGCAATACCAGAGGCAAAAGTGCCGAAATTCAGCACTAAATAAACTAAAACGAAAGTAAATCTAACTGCACTCATATTAATTTGATTTTTAGGTTAATAGGTATGACTTTTTCAATTTTGCCGCAAAACAAGTAAATCGGAAGCACAATACGTAATTAAAATATGTTAAGTCCTAAAAGCATAACTTATTCAAATGATTATCAATAAGATATAAATCGTTAAATTTTCGTTAAAATGAAAAATGCCATCCCGGTGACCTTTTTGCTGATTTACACCGGCTTTCTTTTGAACAATTCAAACCGGAATTGTTTAATCTATAGTTCAAAATGAAAACCTATGAATATAGCCAATGATATTACCGATCTGATAGGACGGACACCATTGATAAGGCTCAGGACTTTCAGCCGGGAATGCGGAGCTAACCTTTTGGCCAAACTGGAGTACCAGAATCCCGGAGGATCAGTAAAAGACAGGCTGGCGTGGGCGATGATCCGTGATGCGGAAGAAAAAGGACTCATCAGCCGTAACACGGTAATTATTGAGCCGACCAGCGGAAATACAGGTATTGGACTGGCAATGGTATGTGCTGCAAGGGGCTACAAATTGATTGTTACCATGCCCGAAGGAACTTCCATGGAGCGCCGGTTGCTGATAAGGGCGTATGGCGCTGAACTGGTGCTTACTGAAACCGGGAAAGGGATGCAGGGCTCCATTGACAAAGCCATCGAGTTGAGTAGCCAGCAAAAAGAGAGTTTTATTCCTTATCAGTTTCGCAACATGGCCAATGTAGAGATGCACCGCAAAACCACGGGGCCTGAAATCTGGAAGGATACCGGTGGAATGGTAGATATTTTTGTGGCGGGCATGGGCACAGGAGGAACAGTGACAGGAAGCGGAGAATTCCTTAAATCAATGAAAGAGACGATACATATAATTGGTGTCGAACCCGCCGGATCACCTGTGGTTTCGGGTGGTAAGCCCGGAAAGCACAAAATCGCCGGGATAGGGCCTGGCTTCATCCCTGAAGTGTTGAATACATCAATCCTCGACGAAATTATCACTGTAAAAGATGACGACGCTTTCACAATGGCACGGCGTATGACCCGAGAAGAGGGTATTTTCAGTGGAATATCCAGCGGCGCAATACTTTGGGCGGCCATGGAGGTGGGTAAGCGACCCGAAAACCAGGGAAAAAATGTTGTTTTGATCACCTGCGATACCGGGGAGCGTTACCTCAGTACATCCCTTTACACACAAGAATAGATTAGCATTGGTATTCAGAATCACCTCATAATCGAGAATAAAATGATTGAAGATGCCCTGCACAACGAAGTGATCAATAAAACCACCGAAGAGTTAGCCCGGAGCGAAACTTTCAGGATGGTTTACATGCCACATCACGGCCGCAGCATGCCTTCGGTCGCGGTGCTTGGCGAATTGGTGGAGATATTCAGGGAAATCCTTTTTCCCGGTTATTTTGGCAATTCCCTCATCAACAAAAACAACTACTCCTATCACCTGGGTGTTAATGTGGATCACGCTTTCAGGCTGCTTAAAGACCAGATTTTTAAAGGAATATGTTTTTCGTGCAGCCAGGATAATGAATACGATTTTGAGTGTGGTGAAAGGCAATCACTCGACAAAGCTTCCAGGCTGATTTCCAGTCTGCCTGAGATCCGCCGGTTACTTACTACCGACGTAAAAGCAGCATACCAGGGCGACCCGGCAGCCAATAGTGAGGGGGAAGTAATTTTCAGCTATCCCTCCATCAGGGCGATGACTATTCACAGGATAGCCCACGAATTGTATAAACTTGAAGTCCCGCTGATACCGCGTATCATCTCCGAAATGGCGCACTCCGAAACAGGAATAGACATTCATCCCGGGGCTCAGATCGGCGAGTACTTCGCTATAGATCACGGTACGGGTGTTGTAATCGGCGAAACCACAATTATTGGCGACAGGGTGAAAATTTACCAGGGCGTAACGCTTGGCGCTAAAAGTTTTCCGCTCGATGAGAACGGTAACCCCATCAAAGGCATCCCGCGTCATCCAATAGTGGAAAATGATGTGATCATCTATTCCAATGCGACCATTCTTGGCCGGATAACTATTGGCAAAGGATCTGTAATCGGAGGCAACATCTGGGTTACAAAGGATTTGCCACCCTTCTCAAAAATTACTCAGCAAAAGCCTATGGATCAATCGTTCAGCAATGGATCCGGAATCTAAAACGGGATGGCCGTTTGTTACTTTTTGCTAACCGTCAATTTTTCGACTACATTTTTAACCGGTGGTACAGTTTGAAGGTACTCGTAAATTGCTCCGAGATCTTCTTCGGTCATTCCACTATACATATACCATGGCATAATGCTTTGAAATTCACCTGGTTGAACTGTTGGCAGGGTGTATGCAGTATCAGTATAATCCTTGAATTTGCGGATAAAGAATTCCCTGGTGTAGCCTCCTATTCCCGTTGCATCCGGAGTTATATTCGACGACCGTAGAACAGAGCCATCCGGGAAGGGAAATACAAACCCGCCGGCAAGGTATTCGCCGGTTATCTGTCCTTTTTCCATTTTCGTATGGCAATCGGCGCAGGCAGAAGCTTTTAGCAGGTAATGGCCATAGCTCACGGCATCGGAAGGATCAGGCCGTTGTGAAAATGACGCTGGTTTGGGTATTGTATTGATGATCAGGTTCATTGGGAAATCAAGCTCTCTTGGAGGCCATGAAGCTTCAAGCGGATGAAGTGTACGGATATAGGAAATAACCGCCTCAATATCCGATTGTTCCAAAGTCCCATAACTAAGATAGGGCATCACCGAAAAAATGGCTTCTCCATTTTTGGTTACCCCGGTAGTAATAAGCCTGAAAATTTCCCCGTCAGTCCAGTTTTTTAGATTGTAAGGAGTAATATTCGGTGAATAAAACTCGCCCGGAAAACCGAATTCTCTTCCGAATCTTTCACCTCCGGCTCCTTCGGAACCTTTAACCGGTGGTCCGGAAAATAAACTCCAGTCGCGTTGCGAGTGACAATCAATACAAACCATGACATGATTGGCGAGGTATCGCCCTCTTTCAATCTGGCTATCTGTTTGTTGGATGGCGAGTTCAGGGGCAGCGCCTACATCAGGGAGGAAAAACTTCAGATATCCCACTCCGCCAAGAATAAGAACAATCACTAATGAAACCAGTACCAACAGGACAATACCTAATTTTTTTAACGTTTTCATTTTTGCTGTAATTTATTTTGCAAAAATAGTTACCAATGAAAAGCAAAAAGGTCAGATGAATTTAAATTTGCCAGCGATCGTGTTGAGATTGCTCAACTAATAGAAAGAAATAGATTAATCAAATCACCTGTTTTGGTCAATTTGATTCAAAGCCAACTGGGTCCTGATGTTCTCTTTGGGATTTCAACTTATTTCTTGACCGATTTTGTCTGGTTTAATATCTTGGATTTTAATCAGATATGTTGCTAATGTCAAGGCGCCGGTTGAGGTAAAGATATGCCAAAGCCAGTGTGTTCCGAAAGAGAAAAAGTGATTTTCCCAACTATCTGCATAGCGAAAAAATAGTGCGATAATAAGAAATAGAATACTGTAAATCAGGTACTTTACTTCGATGAAGTGCGTTCGGAACAGAAAGATCAGAGCAGGCAGAAAAATCATGACTCCGGTAAGAAAGTAGGAAAGATTGATGGCAGTATGACCTTTTACAAAACCAAAAGCTGCAAATCTGAGCAGGAATGAAGCAGCTACGACGAGCAAAATGTAAAACCAATTGGGTAAAACCTTGTACCAGAAGTAGATGCTAATGGATAGCGTCATGAGAGCAATAGGAACAAAATCCATGTAAAGGAAAAAAGGATGAGCCCTGAAAGCGTGATACAGCGTGCTGCCAAGCCCGCCAATAGCCATCAGTGGGGCCGCCACGAAAATCAAAAACCAGTAGTGATGGTATTGCCCTTTTAGCCTGATTAACAGGAAAATGACAGGAATCAGGAAGGTTAAAGAAGAAATTGCATTCCAGGGTTCGACAAAAAGATGATCGAGATCGGTTTCGTAGTAGACCGGTCCATTATCGCGAAGCCTTTCCATAAGAGATTGAATTAGCGTGTTTTAGTCAAATATTCAGGATTTCTGAACTACTTGCAGGAATCAAAAACACCCTAATTCGATTTTTGTTCGTCCGGATCTTTTACAATTGCGCTGGCAAAGCTGGACGAATAGGCTCCAAAAAAGCCAAATGCACCATTCGAAATATTGCCGGGTACATTGGCCGGAGGGCCGCTAAACAACGGAGATTGATAGCTGATTTCCTCCTGCAGTTTGTAGGTAAATTCCCATTGTTCTTTTGTAATCCGGGCAGCACGCAAAGTTACGGTATCTCCGGTCATCACAGCTTCACCTGATAAGCTCTGGTCGAGCCAGTAAACACTTACACCGTTGGTGTAGTTACCGTTGTAAAGCAGATCATCCACCACAAAAACTTTACTGATTGTGTCATTTACCAGCCGGCCATTCACATAGGTCAGGAACATATAGTAATCCTCAGTGGGAGGGTCCCAAACATAGCATTGCACTTCCCAAAAACCATTTTCGCCCCAGGATGGCTGAAACTTCAAAGCAATGGAATCCAACTGGTTGACAGGATATATCTTAGAGGTGGCTTCAAACTCTTTTGTTCCTCCGATCTCTTCATCCAGCGAAATTCTGAGCTTATAATTGCGGCCTGTTGTTCCGGAAACATCAGGCGCTGTGAGGTAAATACCTGATTTGGCTGGAGTTTCGGTTAGTACGTAAAATTCGTTGTCGTTTGAGATAGTAACCTGAGCTCCGGTGACCGGTTCGGGCGCCTTGTTATCGAAATAATCAGCGGTTTGCGTTAAAATTACCTTATGAGAAGTAGTATCAGTGGTGAAATACCCCTCCACGACTAATCTCGCAAACTCCTGGCCATCAAGCTTCAGGTCAATGCGCTCGGTGCAGGAGAATAGCAATGAACCAGCGAAAACTGCGAAAAATATTTTTTTCATAACGATCTGCAGATTAGGAAGTTGAGATTAAAATTTAAAGTTATAGGTAATGCTTGGTATTAATGAAAACAGATAAGTGGATTCCGCATAGGTGCTGTAGGGATCGTCAGGCTCCTGGACAAAATTTATAGTCCAGACATTTTTGCGGGCATAGGCATTGTAAACCGAGAAATTCCATTCGCCATACCATTTACGATCCGGATTTGGACGTGGTCTTAGAGTCAGTGAGAGGTCAAGCCGGTGATAATCAGGGAGTCTGTATGCATTTCGGTCGGAGTAAATCGGAACAACTACATTTCCCCAATAGGCTCTGCCGGTGGGGTAGGTGACCGGCCGGCCAGTCGAATAGACCCAGTTTGCGCCCATGGAAATGCGCTCACTCAATTCGTAGTTCACTACGATCGAAAGGTCGTGTGGTTTATCATAAGGAGCTGAGTAAGGGTTTCCATTATTGATGGACTCAATTTCCCGTTCCGCTTTCGAAAGTGTGTATCCAATCCAACCGGTCAGGTTGCCTTTGGTTTTTCGCAACATCAACTCAACTCCATAAGACTCAGCTGTTCCAAAACGCAGTTCTCCTTCAATCTCTTTATTTAGCAGCAGCTCGGCGTGATCCTTGAAGTCAATGGCATTCCTGATGAACTTGTAATAAGTCTCCACCGAAAACTCAAGCGAAT
This sequence comes from Bacteroidales bacterium, assembly GCA_036794825.1. Taxonomy (GTDB): domain Bacteria; phylum Bacteroidota; class Bacteroidia; order Bacteroidales; family 4484-276; genus RZYY01. Next base: position 23,416 of record DAIRGA010000009.1, read on the forward strand.
TATCCCGGAAATTTCGAAAATAGCCCACAGCACCCTGATCAGCAAGTTGTGGCTTTACGTTTGGGCTTGAAGGAATCCAGATATCGAGGGGAGTTCCGGCTGTGGAGTTTTGCGCCAGGTGCAGGTACTGGGCATTATGGGTGTAACTTGCTTTCAATGAGGATCTTTCGTTGAGCAAATAAGTTATTCCTATGCGAGGCTCCAAATGACTGTATGTATTGAAAATGTTGCCTTTTGAGTAGATGGCTGAGTCAATGGTTGCATAATTCTTATCAAACTCGTAAATTGTTCCAGGACCTACATTTTGAAACAAGGAAAACCTTAGTCCATATTTCAGGGTAAGTACATCGTTAATTTTCTGTTCATTGCTGATGTAAATACCAGATTCGATGGCGTGGCTTTCAGGTACCACATATTCGTTGAAGAAAGTTTCTTCACCAATTCCTTTGGCATCTCCAGGTGCAAAAGTATGAAAGGTACTGGCAGCGCCAAACTTTAGTGTATTGTTCTGATCAATAAAATAGGTGAAGTCGGCTTTTGCGCTATAGTCCACCAGCCTTGATTTCCATTCAAACGATACCGCCTCTCCTTCAGGAACCCCAAGCTCGTAATCGTACTGAGATCTCAGTACCGTGAAATTGGCAAATATTTTACTGGAAATCAGATGATTCCAACGCACTGTGACAGTGCTGTTTCCGAGGGTCATTTCGGCGAACTCGTTTTTAAAAACATCTCTTCCAAAATAGGATGAGATGAAGATTCGGTTCCGGTCATTGATGGTATGATTGACTTTCGCATTAAGGTCGTAAAAATAAAGCTTGTTGTCCTGAATATCTTCGTTTCTCGAGAGTGGCAAAAAAATGTCAGCATAAGTTCTTCTGCCAGAGACAATAAAGGATGTTTGATCCTTTTGAATCGGGCCTTCTATTGTCAGCCTGCTGGAAATCAGACCAATGCCACCTGTTCCGGAGAACTTTTTGCTGTTCCCGTCCTTCATGCGCACATCCATAAGCGACGAAAGTCTGCCGCCGTGGGTTGCTGGAACATCACCTTTATATAATGCTACATCCTTTACGGCGTCGTTGTTGAACACCGAGAAGAACCCGAGCAGGTGACCGGCATTGTAAACCGTGGCCTCGTCGAGTAAAACCAGATTTTGGTCAGCGCTGCCTCCCCTTACACTGAAACCGGTTGATCCTTCAGAAATGGTCTGAACTCCGGGTAAAAGCTGTATCGCCCGGATCAGATCAACCTCGCCAAAGAGAGCTGGTATCTGGTTAATTGTTTTGGCTTCGATGCGTGTGACGCTCATTTCAGGCGCTCTGACGTTTTTATCCGCCCGCTCACCAACAATGACAATCTCTTCCAGCAATTTTTCCGATGATGTAAGTTCAATGTTTATTTTGACGTCGCCTGAAAGACTAATCACTTTGCTAACCGACTGGTAGCCTATGTATGACCAGGTAATCGTATAGTCGCCGGGTAGTAGGCTTACTGCGTAGAACCCGTAAGCATTGGTTACAGTGCCGGTTTGCAGCTCAGCAACGTACACAGTGGCGCCCAACAGTGTTTCTCCGTTTTTACTGTCGGTGATGTAGCCGCTTATGGTGTACTTTTTGGCAGCCGGGTTCACATCAGAAAAAACCGGGGAGCTGCAAAGAAAAAGAGTAACTACGGCTAAGATCTTCGATTTTGAGAGCATTATCAAACAGATTTTTAGGTTTTCGTAACTGTCTTCCGTAAAGGTATTGAGTAACGTCATAAACTTAACGACTGTATTTCAATAACTTTGACAAATCCTTACACTTTTTTAAGTCCGTTAGAGGATTTTCAATAATCAATGACAATGGAAATTTTGTTGGGTTGCAAACGGGTAAAGAAATTAAACAAAACACTGATCCATCGGTTCATTAGAATTCCAATGGTCAAAAAGAGGAATAATTAATTGAAATTGAATGAAATAAAGATCAACTTCGTGGTAGGTTTAGGCAAAAAAAAACCTGTCCGATTGCCCGGACAGGTTCTTTGTAAGATTTTGAAATCAGATTACCTGATCACAACTTTCTGGGAGATGGTCTGGTCGTTACCCACCAGCCTGATGAAATAAACTCCGGAAGGCTGATCTGTGAGGTCAATCCTGCCGGCATTCAGCTTTCTGTTGTAAACCACCTGACCCTGGCTGTTCATAACGGTTACATTGTATGAAGCATCAGCGCCGGTAATGTTAAACAGACCATTTGACGGGTTCGGATAGATTCTCAACGCATTGCCAGAATTTCCGCCAACTCCGGTAGCTCCGGCTTTCAGATCGGTGATTAAGGAAAGTCCGTTAGTCGCATACAGATCGGTGTTAACCAATTGCGTGCTGAATACAGGCTCAGCTACGATCACTTCGTTGCTGCTGAAAATTCTGACTTCCATGAATTCACCTTCTTTCATACCATCCAGGTTGTCGGTGGTAAGGTCATTACCATAAACCGGGATTACGAAGGCTTCATTTTTGCCGGAGAATCTGGTTAAGCCTGTGCAACTTCCTTCAGCATTGAAAACGCCGATGAAGTCACCTGCTTTCAACGTACTGGCAGCTTCTGCTGATACGCCAACGATGTGGACATTTCCGGTGTTGTAGGCATCATTCCACGGTGTGGTGTTCTCGAAAACTGCAACCGAATTCGGAATTATTTCGCTCTTGGTTACATTGAAGTTGAGCGTTGTTGTCGAGTTGAATTTCACCAGGTAGCCATAGCCGGGATAAAGCGTTTCAAGTGTATAAACGTTACCGAATGGCCACCAGATTGCACCGTCGAGGCCAAATGCAAACTCGATGTCCTTACCACCAAAAATGGAGGCAGCAGGCACTGCGGAGTTACTTAGTACAGGAATCAGATAGGTTCCGGCAGGGAAGGTTATTGTCTTGTTTTCAATCTCTGGTCCAGTAAATACAAGCAGTCCTTCAGCTCCCATCTTGAGCTTATAGCCTACCAGGTTGTCCCAGTTACCGATCGTGTTGATATTTTGAGACGGCCAGTAAATTCCATCGAATCCGATCATGATAATCATCTCTTCGTTGATGTTAGCCAGAGCAGCTTCGAGTGTCATTTTGCTGTCCAGGTTCAGATAGGTCGAGATGTATCCCCAGCTATTTGGAGCAGGGATCGGAATCTTCTGGAAGGGTTGGTCAAACACCTCAAGCCCAATAAGCACAACTTTTTCCAGCTCACCATCAAATGCTGAGAATGTCATGCTTGAATAGTATGCTCCCGGCAACATCCCTGTTGCATTAAAAGTGAAATCGAGCGTTGTTGAACCAAGTGGTGGAATAGTTCCGGAAATTGCGCTTAATGAAGCCCATGTTTCGTTAAGATCAACAATCCAGTCAATGGCTATACTGTTTGGATTTGTGATAACGACTTGATATGTAGAGGATTCGCCAACAAGCAGAGCGTCATACAACCCTCCCGGTGAAACCATCATGTTGTAAACATCCATTGACACATCAACAGTTTTTGAAATCAGTCCATTGGCGCCCGTAAAAAGAATTTCTGTTTCATAAAATCCTGACACAAGTGCAGTAGCATCCAGGGTTAACTGGAGCATTTCGGTTGCTCCAACAGGGATTTCACCTGCTGATTTATCCAGCGAAGCCCAACCGGATTTGTCGGTGAAAGCTGCACTCCATGGAAGTGGATAAGGTCCAGGATTGGTAACTTCAATGTTCCAGACTGATGTTTCACCAATCTGTAATTCATCATAGATTGTCATTGGATTAATCACCATGTCGAACACTTCGAGCTGGATATCAATAACTTCAGATACTGCTCCGCTGGCGCCGGTTATTACAACCTGACCCTGGTAAACACCCGGAGGTACTGCTGCGCCGTTGAAATTCAATTGGATAACCTGCTGGCCACCGGCTGAAACTACTCCGCTCAATGCGCTTAAAGTTGCCCAGGGTTGCGGGAGGTTTAGTGTGGCATTCCAGAACAGCGCTTTAGCGCCCGGATTTGAAATGGTGATGGGCCACTGAGATGTTCCGGTCGTGCTGAGTTGATCTGAAATCACCGGAGGCTGAACTTCCATGAGGCTGGTAGTCAGGTAGATGTTATCTACGTACCACCAGTCAATGTTATAGTTGTCACCACCTTCGGCAGTGAATCCAAGTTGGAACATTTTCCCGGCAGCAAATTGGGAAATATCATAGCTGAAGTTTGTCCACGGGATACTTCCAGTGCCTGCGCCCTGATTATTGAATGTATTTACAACATGCCATTGCGTACCATCATAAACTCCAAAAATGAGTTTTTCAATGGTTAATTTTGAGTAGTTCTGCAACAGCAAGTCAAACTGCGCATAAATCTTATCCTTGCCAACCCCATTAATAAAGTGACTCTGTAATCTTCTGGAATAATTATAAACGCGTGGATCCCAGTAAAAACGTGCAGTAGGTGCAGGATTACCTACAGTTGATTGAACGCTCCATTGTGGAGATGAAGGCACCACCGTCCATTGCTGCGCTGCAAATGTTCCTGATCCCCAGTTTTCGACAAACGGAATAGTGTAGGGTACAACCGGGTTCAAGGTAGTGTTCATTACGGTAGTCTGGTTCGGATTGATCGGAACGTTTGACAACGTCTTCGATGCATAGCCATACTTCGATATTGTCAGATTGTAATTTCCTGATTCCCAATCAAAATTATAAGTACCAGTTGCATCTGTGTAAATGGTTGTGCTGTAATTTCCGGGCAATGTTTGCTGAACAAAAATTGCTGCATTTTCAACCGGCAGACCCGTTGAATTATCTGTGATCACGCCGGTAAGTTGCCCATAATAGGAAACATAGAAAAACCAGGGTTCGCATCCCAACGTTTCACCGGAGAAATTGTAAGGTACAAGCAACCATGCGAAATATGATCCCGATTCGAAAGGTTCGGCCGGAGTGTAGGAAGTAACGTTCCCGAGATCAGTATTTTCTTCGATCCAGATATCGCTTGTAACGTTATAAAGGTAAAGTTTGTATCCGGTAGCTGCATTGTTACCACCCGGCGCCCATTGCAGCGAAATGTTGGGTAATACTGTCTGATCAACGGCCGGATAAACCAAAGTTGGACAATCTGGTGCAGGAACTAGTGCCATGTTTACATTTAATTCGGTAGTTCCTGCAGGTTCAACTTCTACATTTTCAATTAGTTGCGTGATATAGTTTGCTTTTTCAAAACTTACGTCATACAACCCTGGCTCGACAGGGAAGAAAGTGTATCGTCCGAGGGCATTGGTGTATGCTACCTCTTTTGCATTGCCCAATGTAACCTTAACATTAGGCAATCTGTTACCATTCAGGTCAAATACCAAACCGGTGACTTTGCCTGGAGGAGGCGGGTCCTGTGCGGTGATGGTGAGGTCAAAGGAAGGGATGCAATTTGGTGTTGGCCATGTGTCAACCATAACATAGTAAGTGCCGGCCTCAAGCCTTTTAGAGATCACCATTGGAGTTGTAGCGCTACCGTTGGTCTTAAAATCAACGCAGTTAACCGGCGGGCAGTCACTGGCCAATAATATACCAGCCCACTGTGTTCCATTGGGATTTACGGTGATAACCACATCTTTGGTTGAGGTCAAAGTAAATTGATACAAAATATCTTCACCATCGTCATATAAACCGAGGCAGGTTTCGCTGTAGAAGTTGCCATAGCCGCAGTTGGTCTGGTCAAGTGCCTCATACGGGAAATTGCCTACCACTATGGCGTTGCTGCAATTGCTACCGGCTAATTCCTCAAGAATTGCATCCTGTGAGGTTGTTTCTCCACCCAGGATATCAATACCCACAACTGTTTGCGAAGAATAGCCAACTTTCGAAAATACTACATCATAAGTACCAACGGGTAATTCCAAGGTGTAGTCACCGTTTACGTCCGTTGTGGTGAATGCTTTGGCGAGGTCAGCTGTAACAAGGACACCTTCAAGTGGCATGTTATTGACATCATAAGCGGTTCCAGCTAAAGTGCCGCTGGTCGGTTTTTCTGAAATTGAAAAATCATCAATCCCAAAGCCATAAAAAGTTGATTGTGAATAATATTGGTAAAATGCAACATAAACTGTTTGCCCAGTGAAAGCGCTTAAATCCAGTGTATGTTCTGTCCATGCAGTATTGATGCAGTTGAAATCCCCCAGTTCATTTGTAAATGAGGCGATTGCAGGAGTGGTTGTTGATACTAAAACTTTGTATTTGTTTGGATAGCTGGCACTCTCCACCTTGTCCCACCATTTAATTAGTGTATTGATTCCTGTTAGATTGAAGGGTGGAGTAATCAGCCAGTCATTTGTATTACCCATACCATGAGCAGCATAAGGTAGCGAATGCGTTGGAGTGATGTAGGTGTTTGCCTGTTTCCAGAAATAACCATCGCTGTTAGCATTTATTACAGTCCAGTTTGTAGGAGCTGCGGGTGATCCAGTCCATGTTCCGTCAAAATTTTCCGAATAGGGGAAACTGGATATCGTAGGATCAGCCATTGTAGTAAAACTCCACACACTGCATCCGGATGCGTCGCCGTTGTCATTGTAAGGAACCACCTGCCAGTAATAGGTTGTAGAATAACCCATTGGTGGGCTGTAGGTGTTTACAGCGCCAACATTGGTTCCGTTCAGGATATTGGTTGGCGGATTGTCCGTACCAAAATAGAGTTTGTAACCTGTTGGTCCACCGCCACCGGATGCCCAGTTCAGTGAAGCATATTTGGAAATCCCTGTTGCCGCATTAGCTGGTGATACTATCGTAGCGCAGTTTGGTGGCGTTGTAATTACTGGTGGTGAAAAAGTATAAGTTAACCCTGAAGCAGGCAGAAGAGTGGTACTGTAAGCACATGAGGAAGAATTGGTCGTTCCAGGAACACTGGTTGCCCAGGTATGGGTTCCTGATGTAATCATCCTGTTGTTAACATTCAACGGGAAAGTGTTGTTTGGACCTCTTAATCCAACCTGGCCAGTCCCTGACGCTGGTGCGCCCACAAAATTAAAGTCATAAACAAACTTGATTGCATTAGTTGTTTCCAATAGCTGAATTTGAAAATTCCATCGCCAGATAGGCGTTGTTGAGGTTGATGTGCTGTAGGGTCGGAAATTCTTGTATTGAACGACGAATACCCTGTTCGGTGCAGTGCCAAGTGTTTGGTATCTGATCTCACCTGTGTACCCTGAAATATTGAACAATGAATTTAAATCCCTGCCGATTGGGGCAATACAGCCTGCGTAGCTAGTAGTTGCACTGATTGGGGTATATGTACCTCCTAAAGGTGCAGTTGTGCCAAAAGTGATGAAACCGTTAGTGCTCAGGTTGAAACCCGTGTATCCACTTCCGTCAAAATTAAAGGTAAACGGAATTGTTCCGGCAGGTAAAGTGTAAACCACATCGTCGAGGGAGGCAGCGCCGGATGCGCCTGTAGCAGTTGCAACTACCGTTCCACCTGTGATTTCAGTGTAAGTTCCTGCAGCGCTTGAGAATGAATAAGTGCTGACTTGTGCCCATGATCCCAAAGCGAGCACAAAAAGCCACATAAAAAGTAAACTTGTAACTTTTTTCATAAACGTAAAATTTTAGTTAGTAAATAATTGAAAATGAATAATCAAGGAAAAATTTGGTGTATTTTTGGAATATTTCCGGAGGGAGAAAAGGTTTACTCATAGGCGAAAAATCTTAATTTGACATACGCTTTTTGAAAGATTGAGCAAGTTTACAAAAAAATTCTGAACTCCGGGTTGAAAAAAAACATAAAAAAAATCCCGGACTAAGCCGGGACTCTTTTTTTGTAAATAAAATCTCTACCTGATCACAATCTTTTCGACAAGCTGCAATTCGTTGGTGCTGATTTTCAGGTAATAAACACCCCGGCTCAACGCCGACAAATCCAATTGTGTGTCGCCATCCAAAGTTCCGCTGTAAACGATCTGTCCTTTTGTGTCAAAAACATTTACAGTGGCTTTGATGTCAGTTGCTATCAGGAACTTTCCATCGGATGGGTTAGGATAGATTGAAACCGGTAACTGGTTGTTTGAATTTACAGACAATGAACCTACTTTCAGGGTTTGGATGACAGAAAGGCCATTTTCTTCAAACTGGCCGGTATTGAAAGCAGGATCAAACGTTGCAGTAAGGTCGGCCTGCTGGCCTGTTGATGGCCTGTAGAGTCTGAAATGCAACGCTGCGTTCTCGGTCAAACCATCGGTTGAAATGGTTGTAAAATCATCACCCCAGGCTACCATGGCAAGGTTGGTTTCATATCCTTTATAAGCCGACATTCCAACACACACACCATCGGAGGCAAATACTCCGATTACATCCCCGGCTTCGATGCTTGCGAGGGCGCTGGCCGAAACAGAGATGATGTGAGCAATGCCGGTGTTTAGCGGATCGTTCCAATTTGTTGGGTTAACCAGCGGGACGGTTGACTGCGGATTAACAGCATTCTTGCCTGCAAAGCTGAAAGTTGCTGGTTGCAGCAGTCTGACAAGATATCCTATGCCAGGCTCAAGTGTTTCGAGCGTATATAGCTGTCCCTGAGGCCAGTAAATCAAACCTTCCTGAATGTTGAATGCAAAGAGGAGCGAATTTCCAACAGGATCAAAAACATCTGAAGCATCCACCGGAACAGCGGAAAGCACCGGCAGATAATGCAAGCCTGCAGAAAATGCTACCTCCGGTTCTGCCGGACTTCCGAAGACTTCAAGCAACGCACCCTGGTTCATTTTGATCTTGTATCCTTCGTAAGCGTTCCAGTCGCCAAACAGGTTGATATTTTGCGGCGGCCAGTAGAATCCTCCGAAGCGCAGGATGATTTCCATGTAATCCTCAATTCCGGCAAGAAGTATTTCAACATCCGGATTTTCGGGAACTATGAAACTTGAAATGCCCAGCCAGCCGGCAGGAAGATCAATTTCCTGGTAAACTTCGCTTGTGAAAGTTATCTTCACCAGAACCTCATCGGACATGTTTCCGGTAACATCCTGAACAAATCCAGTGTACTGATAAGTGCCAAATGGATAAACGCCATTTACTCTGAGGTAGTCATCGGGCTGGCCGAGGAGGTATTGCAGACCATCAACCAGCATAAACGGGGCAACTTTTGGTCCGGCAAGATAGCGGATGTAGAATGTTGGCAGTTCTCCGCTGATAATCTGCCACATGATCGGCTGCCAGGCGCCTGTACAACCTTCAAAGACACCTTTGCCTGCCCAGTAAGGATAGAAGTTTGCCGGCAGGCTCCCGGTATTAAGGTAGAACGGGAAGTAGCTCTCCATCAGAGGCACATTGGTTTGTGTGTTTGGTCCAAGGTCAAGATAATAATATTCAATCAATGCATCCAGTCCGATCACAAATCCGTCGGCAAGGTTGCCATCTGCAGGTTCCCATGCCGATTTATCGGTCGAAACGATCAGGTCAGCATCAAGGAAGAATGGGAAAGGAGCTGCAGATTGGTTGAGAGTGACAATCGCCTCGGGATTCAATGCATCAGGTGCTGTAATGGTGATGATGGCAGTGCGGTCGAAACCCGTATCATTTTGATCAAAAGTGATTCCTATAGCGCTGTTGCCACTTCCGTTACCTGGCGCTGCAGCAAGCCAGGGATCAGCAACGCTAATTGACCAGTCAGAACCAATGAAACCGCTAAATCCGATTTCGAAACCAGTGACACCGGCAAGGTATCCGACATTAATCACTTCAGGATTCACAATCAGGGTAGGTTTTCCGATTTCAAAATTAATGGCTTTTGCCTGTTGGTTGGTTTGTGCAGTGATTACCCCCTGGAAGAGGCCTACACCGTTTTTGTTGAAAGTGGCCGGAGTGATTAAAGTCCCCTGAACCTGTACGGTACCACCTGGAGCGATGGCAGCGATCTGGTTGGGAGTAAAGGTGAAACTTCCGGCTGGTATTACATTGCCAAACTCATCAGTTAGCGCCGATGCAAAAATATCAATATTGAGCAGGGCCGATTCTCCTCCAGTTTCGTTTACATCGAAGGTGAAGTTGTAAGTATGACTGTATTCAAAGGGATTGTAACCGATGACAGGTGGTGAAAGTTCCATAATAGGAATCTCAGACGGGGGATTTACGATAATAACATTCAACCCTCCAATTGCATTTACAAACGAACTTGCAGCAATGGTTCTGTAAGGATCAAGGTCAATTATGAAGCACTCTTCATCCACCAGCACATCGTCAAGTGTAAAGGCCCTGAAGCAGAGCTCAATCTCTTTGGTTGACGGGCAGAGGTTTTTGATCTGCGTATTGTAGTTGCCTGCGGTTTGCAGGTTTTTCAACCATTCCCAATAATCTGCACCTGTTGATGTCCAGCTGGATTCCGGGATATTGTTGTAATTGGATGTGCTGGTTATTCCGGCTGCATTTCCTAATTCATCAAAAATAGAAAATTCAAGACAATCGTCTTTGGCCACATCCAGGTCTAATGAAATGGTGAATTTGCTGCCCGGAGGAACCGTTCCTGTCTGCAGACAAAGCAAAGCCAGGGCTGTTTCCATCTTTGGACCGCCATATCCTCCCCATTGGTCCCAATAGTAATTGCCGTTGCCGTCAATTTTCCTCTGGCCTTCAATGGCAGAATACATATAGTCGTACCAGTTTCCTCCGCCAAAAATGGTTTTGTTACCTAAAGCCATAGCCTTTGCAAAACCATAAAGGTAATAATAGTAACCTCCACCCTCATAAATCTGATTACCTCCAATGCTGCCCGGGTTTACCAATTGTGCCAGTGTGAAGTTGCCTAAATAGTTGTAAAACTGATCTTTTAAAGTAGACGCAGCGGCAACGCCATGGTCGGCGGCCAGCACAGCTCCCCATGCACCAGCGCATGTCATTCCTTGGGGACGTGTGTTACAATCCTGATAACCAACTCTGGCAGCATTGCCTGATAAGCATTTTTGCCAGTTCAGGTAGCCATAAATTTTATTCCATACACCTTTTTCTTCGTAATCTCTGGAATCCAATGCAAGGTAAACCCACTGGTTAACCGACATATCACCGCCTGTTTCGCTGGTATATCCGCGGTGGTAACGCCAACTTACACGCGACCAGCCTACATTGATGTCCTGAGTGTAGTAATTGACTGCCAGCGCAATAGCATTTTCAATAGTGGTTTTCTGTGCTCCTGAAATGTAGCCACCACCATACAAGGGTGTTTTCAATGCAAGATTAAGAGCGAAAATAGCCATGGCTGTTTCATAACCATACGAATCACCTCCATAGCCGTAAAATGCACCATATTGCCCGCCGGAGAGGATCTGGGTGGATAAGATGTAGCCTATAGCATTGCTTACCACGGTTCCATACACCGGGTCGTCAATGTTGTGTCCGTTTTGCAGGAATGCCTGCAGGCATAACGCAGTAATACCGGATCCACCCCAGTTTCCGGGAACCTTGCTCTCCTCCGGAATAACACCACCGGGGTTGATGCTGGTAGCGCCGAACGTTACCCCATCTTTGGTTGTACTCTGGACTGAAGCCAGATAGGCCAGTCCTTTATCAATCAGGATGTTGCCTTTTTGTGGCTGACCCACCAGAGTCAAACCAATCAAACATCCTGTTAATAACATTGTTAGAGTCTTGATTTTCATTTCATCCTCCTTTTTGATTGTTAATTTATTAAAATACAGTGTTTTAGTTTAAAAAGTAACTTTTTCGTTTTTTTATGGTTGTAGATTCGGGCAGGCCGGCAATCTCCTCCAGCGCAAGAATACTGTAGGCAGTAACCAGCACCGGGTTGTTTTCCCACCATCGCCCGTTTTCGTTTACCCAAAATCCCTCGGGTGATTGAATTTTCAGGAGTTGATTGGCCAATTCGTATCGCCATTGGTAAGACTGGCTGGTCTGATCAGTGATAACCTCCACACCATAAGCATTCAGCGACTTGGCCATTGTTTGGTAATAATAGAACAATCCCTGATTTTTCATAAGCGGGGTTGTTTGTACAGTGAAATGACTGGATATCCAGTTAAAAGCTGCTTTGACCCGCTCATCGTCTTTGTCCACTTTTGCGTAGATCAAACTTTTCAATCCTGCATAGGTCATGCTGCCATAAGAACTCGTACCACCGGCTTTGCTCGAGCCGGGCTCATACATAAATCCGCCGTCGTTTACAGCGTAGGATTCTGAATTGACAGACTGTAGGTTCTGAACTTTGGATAAAAACACCAAAGCTTTGTCATAGAAGAGTTTCTTGCTTTCCATTCGTTGAATTTCCTCTTCTGTGAGTTTTGTTTCCGGGTCAACTGGCTTGAAATCATCAAGCGCCAAAGCTTCGATGGCCCACTGAAGATTGGAAAGATCCGGCCGGTTGTCGCTGTCGTAACCAACCCCGCCGTAGTAAAGGCTGTCGGGATTATAATCCTCACTTTCATCCATTTGTATGCCCATCAGAAATTTCTCCGCATTTAGAATTATGGTTTTGAATTCCGGTTGGTTGGCATCTTTAAAAGCAGTGAGGCAAATAGCTGTGTTGTATGCCGGGAGATCGTCCAGGTATATGCCACCGTCAGGTTTTACGCAAGCCATCAGAAATTTGAACCCATTGTCAATAACAGGCTCATCGGTAGTGATGCTGGGATGCGCACGCAGAAAAGAAGACAGAACCAGTGCCGAAATGGCCGGGTATTGCTGCCAGGAGCCATCCTCTTCCTGCTGGTCATAAAGCCACTTCAACCCGATTTTAATCGAATGATCTACCTCCTTGGCAAGCGAAAGGTCTATTTTCGAAGTAGTACCATCACCGGTCATAACCGGCTGATTGGTAAAGAGAATCAACAATAAAATAATGAGAGTTTTTTTCAGCATAAGCAATGTAATTATTTGGAAATCAATTGGAATATCAGTTTAACAGGTTGGTTTTCAGTTAAGCCTGCATTAGTATTCACATAGAAAAGTTCATCATCCCATTTGTCAGCATTGTTAAGCTCTATCAATGCAAGCGGATCGTGGTATGTTGCTACCATGGTGAGTTCAGGATCAATAAACACTATTCCACTTTTGTGCGTTACAGCGCCCCGGAATAGCCAGGAGCATGGAGGTAAATCCTTTTCGGTTCTTTCATCAAGGATAAAGTATTCAACCGGCTTTCGCTCAGTTTTTACTCCCGAAACCGGTTCAACCCAAATCCGCAGGCTGTCGCCGGGCGTTTCTATGGATTTGTAAGGGCTCAACGGGTCTTCTTCTGATTCATTTTCAGGTACTTCGTTCACGGGATCGAGCCCGAGAAGCAGGAGGGCGGTTTGAAGTTCCACCGGTGTAATATTGGTTTTTAAAAGGCTTTCATGGGTTTTTCCTTCAGGCCGGCACAGAACTACTTCTATCAACCCCGAAGTCATATTCACTGTGCAGGGAAAGGTGACCGTTTTTAGCCGGGTGTTGATTTCAATCTCCTTTAATTGATATAAATCATCGCTCACCTTTGTGATGATTTTCTCCAAATCCTGACCTGCTACCTGCAAATTTAGACAAGGAAATAAAATACTGATTATCAACAAAATAATAAATAAAAATCTTCTGTAGACCATATCCATAATTTCAGGGTTTGAAATTTTTTCGAAATTTCTGCCAATAAAATGACTAATGCAAGGAATCAGGGATTTTTTTTAAAAAAAACTTGGGTCTGGCTTTCATGTCAAAATAATAAGCATAAATTTGCTTATCTGATTTACCATTAACCTATTTTTTATGAAAGCTATAATAATTACTTTCCGTTTAGTTCGGTTTGTTTTTCTTTTTGCGGCGATTTGGGGATCGCTCCAAACGACTAAATCCCAGGATATTCAGATCAGAACCGACACAATTACTTCCATTTCACTCGACGGTGTTGTAGTCACTGCCAACCGTTTCGAAAACAGGATCATCAGTTCCGGGGCCTCGGTGAGTGCAACCAGGGCAAGGGAGATTGAGAAACTGCCGGTGGTTGATTTTTCCAATACATTGAAATACCTGCCCGGGGTTTACAGCTCATCCACTGATGGACTGGGACTGGTTCCGCAGGTCAACATCAGAGGGTTTTATGGCGGGGGAGAATCGGAATATATGACCGTGATGGTGGATGGATTACCGCTGAACGATCCTGAAAACGGGCTTGCAAGCTGGAACATGATGCCTTTGTTGAATATGAACTCTGTTGAGATTCTCAGAGGTGGTTCATCAGCACTTTACGGTGACGTGGCTATTGGCGGTGTGCTGAACCTGATATCGGACAAGGCAGACCAAAGTTTCACAAGCGCATTCATTGGATTTGGGACTTTTAAAAGCTACAATCTGGGGATCAATCATGGCGGTAAATTCGGGAAAGGTTCGTACGAGCTTTACGCCAGCGACCAGGGAACGGCCGGATTCAGGGAAAACAGCCAATGGAGGTCAACCACTTTTGGAGGAAAGCTAAAGTTTGCACTGGGTAGAAATGGCACTCTCAGCATCAGGTCGGTTAACCAATTACTGAAGTATGACACACCTGGGCCTCTGGATACGATCAGCCTGGCCGACGATCGTGCATCATCTTCACCCTATTATCGGGAAGACGGTAAGGAATACGCCAAATATATGGTCAGTGCAGGTTACCGGCAAAAACTCAATAAAAAAACTGACCTCGATGCCACTTTGACCTATCAACGGAAGAACTCAGATGAAACCCGCACCTACGTAGAACCGGCGTTGATTCTCGATCCCTTTACGTACCAGCCAGTCGGGATTTATGATACTACCCTTTATGGTAATTCGATGAAAAGGGATATCAATACCAATCAGGCAAATCTTGCACTCCGGATTTTCCATCAGGACACGGAGGCTGGTGCAAAAATTACCGGCGGGATTGAAGCAGATTACGGAAACCTCGACAACCAGGTAAATGAGATTTTCCGGGGATTTCAAAACGATTACCAGAACGAGTATGTGGCTGAAAATAAGCCAGAGTTTGATTCTGAAGGATTTCGCTTCAAAACGGCGCTCTACGCAAGTGGCGAAATAAGGATTTTTGATGAAATGAAATTGCTCGCAGGGCTGCGCTACGACTATATTTCGGATGCAATAAACAGCAACATCCCGATGGCTGATACTTCGATGGATAAAACCTACCGGGCCTTTAGCCCTAAAATCTCCTTGAACCTCAGCACAGGGGAAACTGAAAAGTATAAAGGGAGCATTTTCGGAGGATATAGTGGTGGTTTTAAGGCGCCGACCGTTGACCAGCGAACCGACCTTAAATCATTGTCCTATGTGGTATTTTTTCCGGCAGGCCCCACTTATCAAATGGCAATCATTGATGGAATTCCATTTTCGAATGCAGATCTGAAACCCCAGTACAGCAAAAACTATGAGCTGGGTACTCACCAGTATTTCAGATTTTCGGAGAAATTTGCCGGAGAAATCAGTCTGATAGGCTATATCATTGATGTTGAGGATGAAATAGATTTCGATCTTAGCCAGATGAAATACACCAACCTGCTCAACACCCGCCATGCTGGTCTTGAGGTTTTTATCAATTTGAAATACAGGGAGAACTGGGGAGGTTTCATCAACTTCAACAGCACTCAGGTTAAGCTCACGTCCGGCGAAAATGAAGGAAATTATGTGAAGGGAGTTCCCCGGCTGTCGCAGTCAATTGGTGTTTCCTATGCACCTGAAACTGGTTTTGGCGCCAGCCTTGTCCATCATGGCGCTTCAGGAATCCGGCTCGATGACGAAAATACCCAAACCCTTGACCCTTACGGCGTCTTCAGCGCCAGACTGGAATACCGCTACGACTGGCTGACCATTTTTCTTGATATCGAAAATATATTTGACAATGGCTATATTTCAACCGGTTACATGGTTTATGGGGTCAAGCAACTCTACCCGGCAGCCGGGAGATTTCTTCGTGGAGGCTTACAAGTAAAAATTTGAAAATCCTGATTTTATGAAAACAGTCATTTTTTTGCTGTGGTTTTTTCTGTTAACTATTTTGTGCACAGCACAGCAAATTAGTGGAATTGTTGCCGATGCCAAGCACGACCGCCCACTCTCCAATGTCAATGTTTACCCGAAAAATGAAGCAGAAGGCGCAAGATCAGACATTGATGGCTTTTTCCTGATCCGGTTATCAAGCCCAGGAACTTACACACTCCGGGCGTCGCTGGTTGGTTATTTGCCCTACGAAAAAAAACTCGAACTGGCTGCTGATGAGAATCTTACTCTCGAGATTTACCTTCAACCGGTCAATATCAAACTTGGAGATGAGGTTGTAATCACCGCACGCAGAGTTGAGTCAGCCGATTTTTCATCACCGGAAGCTATGACGGTTTTAAATCAGCAATACCTTGAAAATGAGATGGCAAGATCGGTTCCTGAGTCAATGTCAGGGGCTTCTGGAGTGTTTATTCAAAAAACAAATCACGGCGGAGGCTCGCCTTTTGTGCGCGGGCTTACCGGAAACCAGGTGCTACTGATGGTGGACGGGGTCAGGCTGAACAATGCGACTTTCAGATATGGCCCTAACCAATACCTGGCAACGGTTGATCCTTTCATGGTCAACCGGATCGAAATCGTCAGGGGTGGGGGGTCGGTTTCTCATGGCAGTGATGCTATTGGCGGTGTGGTTCAGGTTTTCTCCAAAAATCCCAGGTATAGTTCACGCGGATTAAAGGCCGGAGGAAATCTCTACGGAAAATGGATGAGCGACGAAATGGAATATACCGGCCGCGCTGAAGTGGAAGTTTCAGACAAAAACATCGCATTTCTTGGAGGTTTCACTTACAGCGATTTTGGCGATTTAGTGGCAGGCGATGGACTTGGTAAAGAGAGTCCGACAGGGTATTCCGGAATTTCGGGTGATGGAAAACTCAAAATCAAAATCGGCCGGCAAAACGAATTGGTGATGGCTTATCAATATTCCAATCAAGAGGATGTTCCGAGGTACGATAAAATCATCACCGGTTATGAGAAATACCATTTTGATCCACAAAACAGGCAATTGGGATATTTGAGGTTTAACACCAAAAACAATAGCAGATGGTTTAAACAGATCACTTACACTGCTTCTTACGGTCTTTCGGACGAAACCAGATTGCTACAAAAAGAGGGTTCTTCGAAATTGACTACCGAAGAGGATGTGGTTGATACCTGGGGAGGTAACGTGGAAATACTCTCCAAACCTGGTGATCGCTGGTCATTCAATTCTGGTGTTGATTTCTATTATGACCGCGTGGGCAGTTCAAAAACCGAAAGTCAGAATGGAGTTGAAACCGAAAAGAGGGGTTATTATCCCGATGGCTCCACATCTTCTTCTTTTGCTTTTTTTACTTCACATTCCTATAGTTTGAAAAAGTTTATTTTTTCGGTGGGAGCAAGGATAAATGCTTATAAGATTAAAGTTGAAGACCCGGTTTTCGGAGATGTGGATAACTCACCGGTGGCACTTGTGGGAAATGGATCGGTGGTTTATAAATTGACTGAAAATCACCACATTATCGGTTCGGTTTACTCAGCCTTCAGAGCGCCTAACATCAACGACCTGAGTAGTTTTGGGTCGTTCAACTACGGAATTGAAGTTCCAAATCCCGAACTTGACCCGGAAAAATCACTAACCACTGAAATTGGCCTGAAAAGCCGCTGGGAAAAATTTTCAGGCTCTCTTTTCCTTTACCAGACCAACCTGAAAGATATGATTGAGCGCATGAAAGACACCTACGACGGTCAGGACTCCATTGACGGTGAAAAGGTTTACACAAAAACCAATTTTGCCAAAGCAGTAGTTCAAGGTATCGAGCTTAACCTCCGTTACGAATTCACTCCCAATTGGATTGCCAATGGGAATCTGACTTATACCTATGGACAAAACCAAACACTCAATGAACCTATGACCCGCATACCGCCACTCAATGGACGACTGGGAATTGAGTTCAACGACCCATCGGGATTTTGGGCAAACCTCGATTTCCTGGCTGCTGCAAAGCAGGACAGGCTTTCATCCGCAGATGAAAACGACACCCGAATTCCGGAAGGCGGAACCCCCGGTTGGGAACTTTTCAACCTAAAGATGGGCTACCAATGGAAGTTTGTTACGCTCACTGCCGGGTTGTTCAACATCTTTAATGAAGCATACCGCACGCATGGCTCCGGGGTGGATGGCTATGGAAGAAGTGTTTGGGCAGGAGTGAAGATCAGTTTTTAATATTTTCAATGACTGAGCGTCAACTGTATTGCTCTACAATCAGAACCAGTGTAAATTACCGCTTTCTTTCACACAAGAAATCACTTTTTATCCCAGGTGGAATTGACCTTTTAATTTTTCAAAATGCTGGTTATCAGACAATTGATAACAAATATCCAAGTATTGATCCTCCAAGTACGATAAATGCGCTGTTGATTTTTTTGTACCCGAATGCCACAGCAATACTCAGAACTGAAATCAGGATTGTCCGCCAGTCAGTAATCGCCTCTTTACCCATCACAAAGCAAACCGCAACAATAATAGCAACTGAAGCCACATTAACTGCATCCAGAAATGCCGAAAAAAGTCTGGAATTTCTCATCTTTTTCATCAGCGGTTTCAGCAAGGCAACAAATGCAAACGAAGGCAGAAAAATTCCAAGTGTCGAAACGATGGCGCCGCTCAGGCCATTAATCTGATAACCGATGAATGTTACCGCCGATAAGACAGGACCTGGTGTAAACTGCCCGACAGCTATGGCATCAATGAGTTGAGTTCTTGTAAGCCAACCGGTGGATACAAGTTCAGCATCAAGAAAAGCAAACAGCACGTAGCCACTGCCGTAAAGAATGGCGCCGATTTTCAAAAATATCAAAAACAGACTGGTATTGGTTGCTGAAAGCAGCGTAGTTCCAGTTATCGGCAAAATCGCAAATGGGAAAAATGAGTGGGTTTTAGTGAGTCTGTTGTTACGGATGGCAGCCAGAAGCATGGCAAGGAAACCAGCCCCAAACATCAGGTAAATTTCGTTGAAATTAAGGAGCGAGCCTGTTAAAACCACAACCCCGATAATTACCAGTTCCACCGATTTCAATGATTTTTTGGCTAAAGGGAAAATTGCTCCCAGAATAATTGCTATGATTGAAGGTTTTATACCGTAAACAAAAGGTTGAACATCAGGCAATTGTCCGTATTCCTTGTATAGCCATGCAAAAATTCCGGTGATGATTACTGCCGGCATAATAAAACAAAGTCCGGCAACGATCAACCCTTTCCAGCCTGCTTTTTCCTGCCCGATATGGATGGCCATTTCGGTGCTGTTTGGACCGGGAATCAGGTTAACTGCTCCTACCAGATCAAGAAAATGTTGCCCTGACATCCAGTTTCTTTTTCGAACGACCTCTTCCTGCATCATGGCAATATGGGCTGCAGGGCCGCCAAAGCCGATTATTCCGAGTTTCAGAAAAAACTTGGCCAACTCTTTGAGGTCGTGGTTATTTGTCATTTTGTGTGGCTTTTTAAAGCATTGAAGTTTTTCCTGACGTTTAGATGATCTTTCTCTTGTTTCAAGAGATTTTGTTAGCTATAATGCTCTGATTTTCTTCCTGGTGTTCATTTATAGACTGGTCGTTAGTTTGAGAAGTTTCATAATCATTTACCTCACCAGACTCGCCTCATACACAGCTTCATTGCCACTCGTATCGGTTACAGTCAGCCTAAGTTGATTTTTCCCTTTTTTAGTCCGCTCATCAATTTTGTACTCCAGCAGGTTGTTTTTGGGATCCCATTCCATCAGTATCCACTCTCCGTTCATAGTGGCACGGTAAGTCTCGATGCCAGCAAGGTTGTCGTTTATATTAAACCTTATGGTTGATTGCCCGGAGATATTTTTCCCGTTCTGAACATTTACAGGGGTAATTATTGGTGGTTTTGTGTCGGCTACAACCGTGTAATTGCCAAATTCCCTGATTTTTACCGATAGAAAGTCATCATCCCACTTTCCTCCTGCAGCAGTGAATTTCCCTGAAGCCTGATCAACTTTGACAATCAGGAGCTTATCGCGTTTTTCAGGTGGAAAGTCCTGCGGTTTAATAGATAGATTACAGCTTTTCAATATTGGAGTGTACTGATTATGAACGTTGTAAACCGGGGAGTATCCACCTGAGATCGGCTTGCCGGCTGAGTACTTAAAATGAATGGTATCAAAAAGCGCTTCATCCGGAATTTCGAGGATAAAACCCTCTCTTTCAAAGGTGCTTGTTCTGTCCCAGCGCATTAGCACAACACCTTCAGGCAAAGTTGCACCCTGAGCAGATTGGGATTCATCACTTTGTCCGCCTTTAATGTGGAATGTTAAAACCGATTCGTTGCCCTCAACATCGCCCACAACGTATTGTAGTCTGTAAATCCGCGATTCTAAGAAATTATAAATCCCATTGTATTTCACTTTCTCGTAAATCGAAAGCTGGTTGTTGGGCATAACGATGGTGCGCTGGATTCTTTTTTTGTTTTTGACAAGGTAAGCATAATCAATTAGGGCAAGCATCTGGCGGGTTTCATCAAACGAAAATCTGTCCATTCGGTGGCTGTAAACCAAAACTGAGTCAATCAAAAGCTTCACCGAATAGACACCGTTGTTCATCTGTGAATCGTTGTGCCGGTCGAAGGCTTCGATTCCAAAGTAAATACTACCGCTAACTGAGATTGTGTCGTTTCCGGGCTTAGGGCGATACACAGGTCCCCATCCGGCGAGTTCTATTTCCCGGTAACGGGTTTTTCCACTCACCCTGCTGCCCTGTCCATGAGGATAGATCAGCAGTCGCTGAATCTGCGGCCGTGTGAAATCCTTCACTTTAAACCCAAAAAACAATGGGTTGATGGGAATTTCATCGTCAGTATCCCTGATTTCGAAATGAATATGCGGCCCGCCTGAAGAACCTGAATTACCGGACTTTGCAATTACCTGACCCTGTTTTACTTCGAATTCTTTGTCTAACAGCTTAATATCGAGGGCAAAAGACTCCCGACGATATTGCTCATTTTTAACGAACTCATTCACAGCTGGATAGAAACTCTGAAGGTGGGCATAAGCCGAAGTGTAACCGTTAGGGTGATCTATGTAAATGGCTTTTCCATACCCAAATGGTGAAACAACAATCCTTGAGACGTACCCATCGGCAATAGCCTTAACAGGCTTACCTTCAACACCCTGCGTGCGGATGTCAATGCCAGAATGCAGGTGGCCGGTTCGAAGTTCGCCGAAAGTTCCCGACAACGAAATCGGAAAGTCAACCGGTGAAATAAAATCATCTTTCGGGTACTTTTCCTGGCCGCTCAGCAGGGTTGTTATCAGAAAAAGAAAATAAATCAGGTGTTTAAGGAAAAATCGCATGAAATTAAAATGGAATAACACAGATTAAATTTTTCATATCGAAGATGATTTCGTCGGCTGCGGGATACTCACCCACAATCATGTTTTCATTGAAGAGAATGGTTTGTAGTCCTGACTCTTTAGCGCCAACAATGTCTTTATCGTAAAGATTGCCAATCATCACGCACATTTCGGGAGTAGTGCTGATCATATCAACAATTGCGCTGAAAAACCGTGGATCAGGTTTTTTATAACCCAACTCCTGGGATGAAAAGAAATGATGAAAGTACCGGTCAGCGCCAACACGTTTGAGGGCTGCAATCATCTCCTTCGTTCCTGAATGGTCGGCGCTTGTGGCTATCACGCATGTGAAGATCTTCGAAAGCAATTGCAGCGACTCTTCAGCACCGGGAATCCACTCCACTCTATCCCAATCCTTCATAGGACCAGGCAGGTTGAAGTCGCGCATGATGGTATCGCCCCAGTCGAAAATCAGCGTAGTTATTGGTTTTTGGACAAGCATCCACTTAATTATTTTAACAGGATTTTATTCAGAAAACCGGAGATTAATATACCCGGATTTGTACCTTTCAATCTATATACTGAAAATGAATACATTATCTTCCTGGACAATTTGTTTTAATGAAAAATTAATCGAGGTCAAGGATGATTTTTAAATTCCTGCTCACTTCTCCAATCAGGTTCTCTGGCAGCGTTCCCACTTTATTAATCAATCTGGCGTTGTCAATAGCCCGGATCTGGTCAATCATCACATCGCAATCCTCTGCTACATTGGCTTTGCCTTTTTCCAGATGAACCCTCAGTAATTTCGACTCAGTTTTGATATTGGTTGTGATCGGGCAGATGATTGCTGATGTGTGAGGAATTTTGTTCAGAAGATCGGTCTGAATCACAAGTACCGGCCTGATTTTCCCGGGTTCGGTACCAAATTGCGGATTCAGATCAGCTATCCAGATTTCAAATTGCTTACTCCTCATGTTCAATTGCTTCAAATTCCTTTAAAACCTGCATTGACTCTTCACGTACCAAAAACGATTCTTTCCTTAGCTGCGCTTCAAGCATCTTTCTTTTCTGAATGGCGTTGTAATAATCTATTGCCTCGTTGATGTATCTGTTCCTGGGTTTGTTGATGATAGATAACAACTGCTCGGTTTCAGAAAAGATAGCATCATCAATTTTTAAAGAGATTGTTCTCATATTGTGACTCTAAATGAAGCACAAAGGTATATACTTTTTGTATATCCTGTGGAGAATGAATTGATTTCTTTAAAAAGAATGAATAATCGTCAGGAACTCATCGGCTTTCAGCGATGCACCACCAACAAGGCCACCGTCAACATCGGGCTGGGAGAAGAGTTCTCGGGCATTTTTGGCATTAACCGAACCACCGTAGAGTATTGTAGTGTTGTTGGCTATTGTTTTCCCATATTTTTCGGCCAGCAGATTTCTGATCACAGCGTGCATTTCCTGTGCCTGATCGGGAGTAGCGGTAACCCCTGTTCCAATGGCCCACACCGGTTCGTAAGCAATCACGATCTTAGTAAAAGCTTCAGCATCAATGTGAAATAGCGATTCGGCAACCTGTCTTTTCACCAGGTCGAAGTGGGTGTTCTGCTCTCTAACCTCAAGTTTCTCGCCGCAACAAAAAATGGGAGTTAGGCCATTTTTCAGCGCCAGGTCAACCTTTTTGGCCAGCATGGCATGGCTTTCAGCAAAATATTCCCTGCGTTCGGAGTGGCCAATGATGACAAAGTCAGCGCCAACTGAGCGGATCATAGCTGTGCTGATTTCGCCGGTGAAGGCGCCTTTTTCTTCGCTGTAACAATTCTGGGCAGCAATTTTCACCTGCTTCTGGTCTTTGGTGAGTTTTACAGCGCTTTCGAGCGTAATGAACGGGGTACCGAGCACTACCAGCAACTCATCCGGCGACTGACGCGGAGGATTTTCCTCTACACCTTTAATAATAGATTGAATCAGGGCTTTTCCTTCTTCCAGCGTGGTATGCATTTTCCAGTTACCGGCGGCTATCTTTTTTCTCATGATTTTTCAGTTTTTAAATTTCGCCCGCAAAAGTAAGGAAACAGGGGGAATGGGTGATGATGCAGCGAAAAAGAACGGGTATGGTTGGACAAGGGCTATTTGCCAGAATTAAATTTTACGATTTTTTCCCAGTCAATTTCGCCGCTTGGTTTGCAGTAATCTATTGCGAATTCTAAGACAAACTTGTTGATCATCTGAGCGTAAGAAACATTGAAATCGTCATTTCTTTCTTTTGCCGTATGACCCAAAGGTTTGATAATGTCAAGGTAAAGGTTTGGATTGCCTGAAATGAACTCCCAGAATTGCTGACCACAATACTTGAAATAGTCTCCTTTATCCGGATTGTTGTTTCTTCCATAGCAGCAACCATTGATTGCCATGATATTGAGGTTAGAATTGCTTGTCCGTAAGGTCTTTTTTGCAGTCCTGAAATCGGAAATCATTTTTTTGACCTGAGAAGCATTTCCCCAATTTGGCCCTGATTTTATTGCAATGATAAAACGCAATCCATCTTTTTCAAATTCCAAATCAATTCCTTCTATACCTGACTTATAGCCATTATAAACCTTCGAATTGACAAAAATTGCGAGACCCTCGAGCCAGTCGCCAAAAATGGTCTCCTCATTTGACGAAATAAACGCATCCACCAGATTCTTGACAAGTTGCTCAGAAGTCAGAATATATTTTGCTTTAAAGAGGTAAGGGTTTTTCCTTTTTAAAACATCTGAAAGCTTGAGCCCATTGAGCTTTTCAATTCGTTTCTTGTGAAATACTTCGATATTCTTTTCAACATATTCAAATACATCTGCTAATTCCAACTGCTTCATAATGTAGTGTTTTTTATGTTTAAATCCTGTTTATCAAATAGTTAGGTAACTGATTTGAAAAACTGTGTTCAACTTGTTCCTTCTGATTGCTCCCAACTTTTGGAGTGTTTATAAAGAATTCGGAGAATTTTACAGCAAATTCGGTATCATGGGTTAAAGCTTCGATAGAAAAAGCCCTAATGAGGAATATTTTAAGCTTTTTCATCTGGATTTTGCCCGTAAAGTGTCTGAGAATCAAAAAGTACCCACTCTGGTTGAACTATCTGGCTTTTAACCATTTCGACATATTCAGGCACGATTTCGATTCCGATGGAATTCCTTCTCATCCTTTTAGCCACAATCAACGTTGTTCCAGAACCTGCGAATGGATCTAAAACTGTGTCATTAACTTTGGTAAACAACCTGATAAACCATTCGGGCAGGCCTTCGGGAAATGCAGCGCTGTGGTTCTTGTTACTACACTCTGTGGCCAGGTGAAGTACATTGGTAGGGTAGGCCATATCTCTCGAAAGCCAGTTAGAAATGTTTTTTCCAAAGCCGCTGCCAACTCTCGAATTGTCCCTGATTTTGTCGGTTTCTGACAATTTTTTCAAACGTGTCTTTGCCCAATCACCCATCGGAACCATCACTGCCTCCTGGTTCATGTAAAAGTGCCTGCTTTTGTTGAATTGCAGCAACCGCTCCCATGAATCTCTGAAACGGTTAGGCCATTTTCCGGGATAGGAGTTTTTTTTGTGCCAGATAAATTCTTCAGTCCACAACCAACCCTGCTTACGCATTTCAAGAATGAGCTCGATAACATATGTACTTCTCTCGCCATTCATCACTTTTTCCTTGATATTGAGGATGAAAGTGCCGGTTGGCTTCAGGACTCGCAGAAGTTCAGCAGCAATTGGCCGAAACCATTCGACATATTTATCGGGATGAATACCACCGTAAGTGTTCTTTCGCTGATCAGCATATGGTGGTGAAGTTACGATCAGATCAATGGAATTTTCCTCCAGTTTTTGAAGTTCTTCAAGGCAATCCCCTAAAAATATGTCACTCCTGATTTCCATGATTTTTGACAATACAAGCGCAAATTTAGACTATTTTGTTCACACTGGCCGGACTGTGATCACCAAGGTTGGTAGAATTAAAAAACAGGAACGATTAAATCATTCCTGTTCTAACTTATTGTAAAATAGTTGTTTGTGATCTATTTTTCTTTAGTCATCATCTCAAACTCCTCATCAAACCGTTTGTTGACGATGTCGCAGCCGTGGCGGAACATCAGGTTGTAATTATCATTTGTAGTGATTTTGAAATTGTAGGTCATCTTTTCTTTGTCTGATGCGGGCGGAAGGAGGCTGATAAATTCGTTGAGAGCATCTTCTTTGTCTGCAATCCCATTCAACCCGAATTCCTTCATCAGGGCAATCAACTGGTCAAAGGAAGTTTTCTCCATTGCCGATTGCATCTGCTTTTCGAATTTTTGCAACTTGCGCTGGGTTGTGGTAAAACTTCCGCCAATTTCGAAGGGTAGGGAAGCTGGTAAAACCAGATCGGCCATTTTTGCGGTATCGGTCATAAAATAATCCTGAACCATCAGAAATTCTGCTTTTCCAAGCCATTCGCTTACCTGAAGGCGGTTGATGGCACAACCGACCGGGTCCTCTCCAAAGATGAAGATGTTTTTGAGTAATCCGCTAATCATTAGTTTGTAAGGGCTGTTGATCTGGCCTGGCAAATCATTGACACCCCATTTCTTTTGCAGATTTTGGATCACCCCCGGTGAGTCAAGGTTGCGGAAACCAGGAGCTATTTTGTGGCATCCGCCCATGTCAATCACACCCTGAGAGTTATTTTTTTCCTTCAACGCTATTAATCCCTGGGCTGTTTTTCCCATTTTTCCGGTGATGAGTGAAAGATTAATCAGTTCGTAATTGGTATTAGAGGATATCTCTTTTTCGGGGAAGATGAGGATGGCGTTCTTTTCCTCATTAAAGGTGCGGGCAAACTGTGCCAGTGATTCCATGCAACCAACACCTGATTTTTCAAAAAATTCATCGAAATCCTCTGCCAGCAGCGCTTTGCGGAAATCTTCGAAGCCCTCCGTTCTTCCGTTGATAAAGAGCTGATTCTGTTGTTCACCCTGCAACAGGTAATAGTTGACTGCTTTAAAGAAGTGGTAGTAAGAGCTGATATGATAAGCCTTGTCAACTTTGTGCTCAATGCTGGTTTCGTCAGAAGTAGTGATGATTTCAACCGGCACATGATAACAATGCCGGGCATTGAAAACCATGTGATTAACCAGTGGGTGATCCATATGCAGGTTGGAGCCTAACAGGTAAATCCTGCTTGCTTCTTTAATCTGCTCAAAAGGAACCGAAATCGTTGCATTACTGCCATAGCCATCACCTCTGCCAAAATATTGAAAACTGCTGATGTTGTTGGTTTTAGCCCCGGCACGGGCAAGTTTTTGAATAAGGTAAATCTCCTCATTGGTTAAGCGTGCTCCGGCAAAAAATGCGCTTTGCTCTGGATCAACGTTTTTTATTTTATTGACTATCAGGCTAAAGGCCTCATTAAAGGAGACTGGTTTGAATTCTCCGTCCAATTTGCGCATAGGTTGTATTATCCGGGTGGGGTCGTTCAGGTATTTGTACCCGAATTTAGCCTGGCGACTTATGTTTCCGTCTTTATTCACCTCGCCTAATTTACCCGATGCACGCATAAAGAATCCGGCTTTATGATGCAGTTGCATTTCAAAACCCTCTGATCCCATGTTGTCAATCACTTCGATGGTCTCCATTTTCACCGGGCCGGGTTTGAACGGAACATTCTCACTGATGGCTGCAGTGGGGCACGTTTCGATGCAAAGCCCGCAGCATTCGCATGTGGTGTGGAGCAGCGAGTTGCCCATAGTTGGCGCCACGAAGGTGCTGAATCCCCGGTTTACCAAACCGAGAGCATTGGCGCCGGCAACCTCGCGGCAAATGCGGATGCAACGCGAACAAAGTATACATTTATTATTGTCAATTTCGATGTAAGGATGGCGGAAGTCAACCTCATATTCGTTGTGGGCGCCTTCGAAGCGGTTCTGCTCAGCGCCATATTCGGTGCAGTACTTTTTGAGATCACAGGTAAATAATTCAACGCATCCGCATTCGAGACATCTTGCGGTTTCTTTACGGGCAATTTCTTCATTTTCATAACCAAGTTCCACTTCGTCAAAGTTCAGGCGCTGGTTTGGATCGAGCGTTGGCATTTCCTGGCGCAACTGTCGTTGGTACCTGCCTGCATAACTCTCTGGATTCTGCTCGTGGAAATTGGCTTTTTTACTTAGAAATTCCTTCTTTTCAGGTATTAAAGGTTGGTTGGTTAGAAACTGGTGACAACTGCGGGAAGCGATTTTAGCCTGGGCAATGGCTTCGATGATCGTGGCGGGGCCAGTAACCCCATCTCCGGCGGCAAACATTGACTGGATGCCGGTTTGAAGTGTCTCACGGTTGCAATCAATATCACCCCAGCGATTTACTTTCAACTGGCCGCTGGTTGCTGATGAGTTCACATCTTCTAGGAAATTGACATCGGTTTTTTGCCCTATAGCTGCCAGGATGTAATCCACCTTTACATCAAAATCGGAACCTTCTTTAGGTACAGGTCTGCGGCGTCCTGAAGCATCCGGCTCTCCCAACTCCATGGTCAGGCAGGTGATCGAAGCTACGTTCCCGTGTTCGTCTTTATTTACCTTTTTTGGATTGGTGAGGAACATGTATTCTACACCCTCAAGTTTCGATTCGTGAATCTCGATGGGATTGGCCGGCATCTCTTTCTCTGTGCGGCGATAGATCACATACACCTTGTCAGCGCCGCATCGCATAGATGTCCGGCAGCAATCCATGGCGGTGTTTCCACCGCCGACTACGGCAACCGTTTTACCTTTAAAATCGTATCGCTGGCCGGTCATTTCCATATTCCGGAGGAAATCAATCCCCGAAAATACATTTCCGGCATCTTCGCCATCGCAGCCAAGCAGAGATCCCCGTTGCGATCCGATGGTCAATATTACCGAGTCGTATTCTTTCTGTAAATCAGCATAATGCAGATTGTCTCCAAATTTCTGCTGGTAAAATATCCGTGCGCCAAGCTCGGTAACAGCTGCCACTTCCTTGTCAATTATATCGTTGGGCAGCCGATACTCCGGAATGCCGTACCTCAGCCACCCGCCAGGCGAGGCTGATGCCTCGAAGATATCGCACTGATGGCCCTTTTGCTGCAAAAAGTAAGCACAGGAAAGACCTCCAGGACCTGCTCCGATAATGGCAACCTTTTTTCCGGTGGATGGCGCAACTTCGGGGATAAACCTTTTGGGAGAATTTAAATCAATATCGGCGGCAAATCGTTTCAAATAATCAATGCCAACACCGGTTCCTTCGCCAAGCAAATTGCGGCGACAGGCAGCTTCGCAGGGTCTTACACAAACGCGCCCACAGATGGCTGGTAGCGGATTTACCTCTTTGATAAGTGCAATGGCTTCGGAGTATAATCCCTTCTCGATCAGCGAAATATATCCCTGTACGTCTACTCCGGCAGGGCAGGTCTCCTTGCAGGGCGCCATGCAATCGGCGTAATGGTTGCCGGCCATCAGATCGAGCGCCATTTTTCTTGCTTTCCTGATGCGGTCATTATCGGTTTCGATTTTCATTCCTTCGGAAATTCTGGTAGAGCAGGAGGGTTGTAACCCTTTGATCCCTTCCACCTCAACCACACAAACATAGCAGGAGGAGAATGGCTCCAGCCGTGGATCGCTGCAAAGCGTTGGAATATTTATTCCGTTTCGGACGGCCAGTTCAAGAATGGTTTCGCCGGGTGTACCTTTGACAATTTTGCCGTTGAGGATGGTATTAAAAGTTTCGGTCATTGTTGGTCAGGCTTAGTTTTGGTGTGAAAATTAACGAAGTATAATGGCATCGAACTTACAGCGGGAGTAGCAATCTCCGCATTTTATACAGATTTCCTGGTTGATGAAGTGAGGTGATTTTCTCTCACCGGTAATGGCATTAACCGGACATTTCCTGGCGCAAACCGTGCAGCCGGTGCATTTTTCGGCGATTATCTCATACGTGAGCAGGCTTTTGCAAACTTTGGCAGGGCATTTTTTTTCGAGGATGTGAGCCGTGTATTCATCCCTGAAATATTTAAGCGTGGTCAGAACCGGATTGGGAGCTGTTTGTCCCAGCCCGCAAAGGGATGAATCCTTGATCTGGTGGGCAAGTTCCTCGAGTGTTTCAAGGTCTTCAATTTTTCCTTTTCCTTCGGTGATGCGCTGCAATATTTCGAGCATTCTTTTGGTTCCGATCCGGCAGAAGGTGCATTTTCCGCAGCTTTCCAACTGGGTGAAATTAAGGAAGAATTTGGCGACGTCCACCATGCAGGTATCTTCGTCCATCACCACCATACCTCCTGAACCCATGATTGCCCCGGTGGCGTTCACTGAATCGTAATCCACTATGGTGTCGGCAAGGTATTCGGGTATGCAACCACCAGATGGGCCTCCCAGCTGAACTGCCTTAAACCGTTTTCCGCCTGGGATTCCTCCTCCGAGCTTAAAAATGATATCACGGATGGAAATTCCCATCGGAACTTCCACCAGGCCAGAATGCTTGATTTTTCCGGCCAGTGCAAACACTTTGGTGCCTTTGCTCTTCTCGGTTCCATACCTCGAATAAGCCTCCGGACCATTGATAATGATCCATGGAATGTTAGCCCAGGTTTCGACATTGTTGATGTTGGTGGGTTTTTTCCAAAGGCCTGAAATAGCGGGAAATGGAGGTCTTTTTCTGGGCATCCCGCGCTCGCCTTCTATAGAAGCAATCAAGGCAGTTTCTTCACCGCAGACGAAAGCTCCGGCACCCTCTTTTACATAGATATCAAAACAAAAACCCTCGATTCCCAAAATATGATCTCCCAGGTAGCCATGATCACGTGCCTGGTTGATGGCGATGTTGAGTCGTTTGATGGCAAGCGGGTATTCAGCGCGGCAGTAAATCACACCCCCATTTGCTCCGATGGCATAAGCGCCGATAATCATCCCTTCGAGTACTGCGTGCGGGTCTCCTTCCAGCAGCGAACGATCCATAAATGCCCCGGGATCGCCCTCATCGGCATTACAGATGATGTACTTTTCCCTGGATTCACTTTTTTGTGCAAAGCGCCACTTCATCCCTGTCGGGAAACCTCCGCCGCCACGACCACGCAACCCTGATTTAAGAACCATTTCGATTACCTGATCCGGGGTAATTCCCTGGTCGGCAATTTTTTTAATGGCTTCGTATCCCTGGTGGGCTTCATACTCCTCCAGCGATTCCGGGTCAATATACCCGCAATGCCGCAGAGCGATCTTCACCTGGTTATCGAAAAACAGATTATCGGGGGTTTCGAAAAGGTCGGTTTTGACAACCAGTTCCTTAACAGGTTCATGGTTAACCACATGCTTTTCCAAAACCTCCACAGCCCGGTTTTCGTCAACATTGCCATAAATGTAAGAACCCGTTTCGTCAATGATCTCTACCAGTGGTTCTCTGAAGCACATCCCGATACAGCTGGTCTTTTTCAACTCGAAATCAAGGTTTTCGGCTTTGCGCAGCTGTTCAATTTTTTGATAGGTCTTGTTTGCGCCGGCAGCAATTCCGCAACTGCCAAGGCCAACAATTACTTTGGTTTTTGTCATTTTAGTTAGGATGAGTATCGGTGTTTTAAATTTAGGTTTAATTATTGGTGTTCATCTCATTGATCCTGATATCTTTAATAATTCTCACTGCTTCATTGCCGGTGAGTTTTCCGTAGGTGTTATCCTGAATCATCATAACAGGCGCCAATGAACAGCAGCCCAGGCATGCCACCGATTCGAGGGTGAAAAGCCGATCCTCGGTGGTTTCGCCGTCATGGATTTTAAGAGCTTCTTCGAGCGCTTCACTGATCTTCGATGCATTCTGCACATGACAGGCGGTGCCGTGGCATACTTTGATGATGTATTTACCCACCGGTTTGAGCCTGAACTGTGCGTAAAAGGTAGCAACCCCATACATATCGCTTAGGCTTAAGCCGGTTTCGATCGAAATTTTTTCGAAAACATCTTTCGGGATGTAGCCGTAAATCGTCTGAGCGCCCTGCAGTAGTGGGATCATATTGCCTTTTTTACCCTTGTATTTTTCGATCAGGTGATCTATCTGTGCCAGGTCAATGGGATCGTTTACCTGCACCTCCGTCCGGGTATTAATTCTTTCGATGCGCATGATGTAGTTGTATTTTTTGAGGCCATAAAAGTACGTATTGTTTACCTTGTCTAATCAATTGAATAGCAATTTATAAGCAATCTAAATTTAGATTGAAAAATTAAAGATTTCGATTGCTGATGCGAACGGTTTCAACCCAGTTATCCAGGGTGGCTGAAATTATTACAAACCAGCATTTTATACAATAGTCACAATTGATATTTTAAACAGATTGATCCAGAGGGTGCTATTCGTCATTTAAAAAAAATCCCTTTTCTTTACCCATCAATTGAGATTTACCAAATCAGACCTGCATTATGGCCAGAATTAAACGTCCGCCAACATTGTTGGAATCCCTAACGCCTGTGGTTTTCCTTACAGCGCTGATTTCGATCAATGTCTTCATTTTTGGTGATGATTCACTTTCAGGTTCCAATCAGATGGTATTGATACTGTCGGCTACCGTGGCAGCACTCGTTGCCATGCGTACCGGAACCACCTGGGAAGAGCTCAATCAGGGAATTGTGAAGAGCATTGGATCGGCAATGGCTGCCATACTCATATTACTTATGATTGGCTCTCTGGCCGGAACTTGGCTGCTGAGCGGAATTGTGCCTGCGATGATCTATTACGGTCTCCAGATTTTAAATCCAGCCATTTTCCTTTTTGCCGCCTGCGTGGTGAGCGCCATTGTTTCACTGGCTACCGGCAGCAGCTGGTCAACGGTAGCTACATTAGGGGTGGCTTTGTTGGGAATCGGCAGGGCTCTCGGGCTTCCAGACGGCATTATTGGCGGAGCCATTATTTCTGGTGCATATTTCGGTGATAAAATGTCCCCTCTCTCCGATACCACCAACCTTGCACCCGCAATGGCCGGAACCGACCTGTTCACGCATATCCGGTACATGGTTTTAACAACTGCACCTACATTGACTATTACGCTGGTGCTTTTTCTAATAATCGGTTTATTCCGTACTCAACCCGATGAACTCGCTGATGTTCAACCCATTTTGTCAGCAATTGATGGCGCTTTCAAGATCACTCCGCTTCTCTTTATTGTGCCGGTTCTGGTTATTGCCATGATCGTGATGAAAGTTCCAGCTTTGCCCGCTTTACTCACCGGAACGCTTACCGGTGGCTTATTTGCGCTGATTTTTCAACCTCAGATTATCGAACAGGTCAGCGGAATAGAGGGGAAATACCATGTGGCGGCTTACGTTGCAATAATGAAATCAATGTATTCCAACATCAGCGTAACAACCGACCACGAAATGGTAAACAGTTTGTTGCAAACCGGCGGGATGCGCGGTATGCTGAATACCGTATGGCTGATCATCTGCGCCATGATTTTCGGCGGAATAATGGAATCGGCCGGATTGCTGCACCGCATTACACAGTCGGTTATCAAACTGGCTTACAACCAGGGATCTCTGATCGCAAGCACCGCCGGAACCTGTATCTTTTTTAATATTACCGCCAGCGACCAGTACCTCAGTATCGTAGTTCCCGGCAGAATGTTTGCTGATACTTACCGCGAGCGGGGGTTGGCGCCGCAAAATCTCTCCAGAACCCTCGAAGACAGCGGGACGGTTACTTCGGTGCTCGTTCCCTGGAACACTTGCGGCGCCACACAATCCACGGTACTCGGTATTCCCACATTAACCTTTTTGCCTTATTGCTTCTTCAACCTTATTAGCCCGCTGATGACTGTTTTCTTTGGTTTTATGAATATCAAAATTGCGAAGCTCAAGGAGCATGAATACACAAAGAAAGATCAGTAAACTGCTGCTTATTAGTTTCTTATTAATTCATTTCCAGATACTTGCGCAACCAGGTGAACTGCCATTTCAAACCGGGGAAAAACTATATTACAAGGTGGTTTACAACTGGCAGTTTGTATGGGTTGAGGCCGGAAAAGCAGAATTCGTTGCAGATAGCACCTCTTATGGCGACAAACCGGCCTGGTGGTTTAAAAGTTCCGGGCAAACGCTTCCTGTCTTTGACTGGATTTTCAAGGTTAGAGATGAGTTTGAATCGATGGCAGATGCATTGACTTTCAAGCCATTCTGGTTTCGCAGGTCGGTGCACGAGGGCAGTTACAATCTGGACGAAAAATTGAATTTTGATTATAAATCAGGTAAAATTTCCATTCAACAGCAAACGAACAAAGATCAAAGAATAAAATCGGAGGTTCCCTGCCAGGATGGGGTTCTGGATGTTCAAACTGCCGTTTATTATGCACGCACCCTGGATTTCAATAAGATGAATATTGGGGAAAAGATTGATTTCAAACTGGTTATCGGTAATCAGGTTTACGATATCTATGGCAGATATCACGGGTTGGAAGTAGTCGAAAACTTCGATGGAAACAATTACCGATGCCATAAATTTTCCGCATTGCTGGTCGAGGGAACGATTTTTAGCGGTGGCGAAGATCTTTTTGTTTGGGTAACCGACGACAGAAACAAAATCCCGATTTTGGTTGAGGCAAAAATCCTGGTCGGTTCAGTGAAGGCCTATTTTACTAAAGGTGAGAACCTGAAGTTTCCTTTCGAGCCATTAAAGCAAATGAAATGATTTGATTTGGAATGATTTATCACATGAAAAATAGCTTCCCGGGCCACTATATTTTACACAGTTCCTCTTTGCCTTACCACCTCATAAATCATCAAGGCGGCAGCCACTGAAGCATTTAGTGATTCTGTTTTACCGGTTATTGGAATTTTTACGGCTTGATCGGCTTTTTTGAGAAATGCTGGTGAGATGCCATCTTCCTCAGAACCAACAATTAGCGCTGTGGGCAGGCTAAAATCCACCTGGGTGTATGATTTTGAAGCTTTTTCGGTGGCGGCGACCAACTGCACGCCACTCTCTTTCAAGCTATCAAGCGTGCGGCTGAGGTTCTGCACTTTGGAAATCGGGATAAAATTCAATGCCCCGGCTGAGGTCTTCATTGCATCAGCGTTGATCTGGGCTGAGTTTTGCGCCGGAATGATGATGCCATGAACACCGGCACATTCTGCTGTTCGGGCAATAGCCCCGAAATTTCTGACATCTGTTATTCGGTCAAGAACAATCAACAATGGTGACTCACCCTTCTCAAAAGCCATTTGAACAATCTCATTGACAGGCTGATAAGAAACCAGTGAAGCAAACGCAATGACTCCCTGGTGGTTTTTACGTGTGATCCGGTTGAGTTTCTCCAGCGGAACCTTTTGATAC
Organism: Bacteroidales bacterium; assembly: GCA_036794825.1. Classification (GTDB taxonomy): domain Bacteria; phylum Bacteroidota; class Bacteroidia; order Bacteroidales; family 4484-276; genus RZYY01. The sequence goes on from DAIRGA010000009.1 coordinate 58,100, forward strand.
AGAATGTTTCCCAATTTCATGAGGCGGAACAACTCACCCGATAGGTCGCCTTTCAGGCCAATCTGCACGAAAACTTTATCAAATTCCTTCCCTGCTTTCAGTGACTCAATCATAGGACGGATGCCAAATATCAGGTTATCAGGCTCGTTCATAGTGATATCTATAAAATGACTGTGTAAATTATCTTGACAATTAACTGAATAAAGTGCTGATATTCAGTAGGTTTTGTTTCAATAAAATCAACTCTTTCTCAACGGATTGAATCAATTTCCCTCTCCTGTTTTTTCAACTACCTGGTTCAGAGATACTTGGTTATTAATCCAGCTTGAGTACTGCGAGGAACGCCGATTGCGGCACTTCTACATTGCCTACCTGACGCATGCGTTTTTTACCTTTTTTCTGCTTCTCCAGAAGTTTACGTTTTCGGGTGATATCGCCGCCGTAGCACTTTGCTGTTACATCTTTCCGGAGGGCTTTCACAGTTTCGCGGGAGATAATCTTAGCACCGATTGCAGCCTGAATGGCCACATCGTATTGCTGACGAGGGATGAGTTCCTTCAGCTTTTCGCACATTCGTCTGCCGAAATTGTAAGCGTTGTCCTGGTGGATCAGCGTTGAAAGAGCGTCCACCTTTTCGCCGTTAAGCAGGATGTCGAGCCGTACAAGTTTGGCCAGCTGATAGCCCGAAATGTGGTAATCAAATGATGCATAACCGCGCGAAATGCTCTTCAGTTTGTCGTAAAAATCAAACACTATTTCTGCAAGAGGCATTTCGAAGGTGATTTCAACCCTTTCGCTGGTGAGGTAAACCTGGTTTTTTAATATACCGCGCTTGTCAATACAAAGTTTCATTACAGCGCCTACAAATTCCGACTTGGAAATGATCTGTGCGACGATGTATGGCTCTTCAATAAAATCCAGATAGTTGGGGTCGGGGAGGCCTGAAGGGTTGTGCACTTCAATCATTTCGCCCTTGCGTGTGTATGCTTTGTACGACACGTTGGGAACGGTGGTAATTACATCCATGTCAAATTCGCGGTCGAGGCGCTCCTGGATGATTTCCATATGCAACAACCCCAGAAAGCCGCAGCGGAAGCCAAACCCCAGCGCTGCCGACGATTCCGGCTCGAAAGTGAGTGAGGCATCGTTGAGTTGCAGTTTTTCTATAGAGGCTCTAAGTTCCTCATAATCATCAGCATCCACCGGGTAAATCCCGGCAAAAACCATTGGTTTCACATGCTCGAACCCGGCAATCGCTTTATCGCTTGGATTTTCAGTGTGCGTGATTGTGTCGCCGACCTTTACTTCGGCTGAGACTTTTATCCCTGAAATAATATAACCCACATCGCCGGCACTCAACTCTTTACGCGGCATATAACCCAGTTTAAGTACGCCAATTTCGTCAGCATCGTATTCCTTGCCGGTGGCCATAAATTTCACAAATTCGTGCTGTCGCAGCGTGCCGTTGAAAATCCTGAAGTAGGCAATGATTCCTCTGTAGGAATTGAATACCGAGTCGAAAATCAGCGCCTGAAGCGGGGCATCCGGGTCTCCTTTTGGTTCGGGAATGCGGTTCACGATAGCATCCAGAATTTTATCTACACCATAACCCGTCTTTCCGCTGGCTTCAATGATATCATCACGGCGGCATCCTAATAGGTCAACAATCTGATCTTTAACATCTTCTGGCATTGCATTTTCAAGATCAACTTTGTTGAGAATAGGTATAACCTCCAGGTTGTGATCGAGTGCAAGATAAAGGTTAGAAATGGTTTGAGCCTGAATTCCCTGGCTGGCGTCCACAATAAGCAACGCGCCTTCGCAGGCAGCTATCGAGCGGGAAACTTCGTAAGAAAAATCAACATGACCGGGTGTATCAATGAGGTTAAGGAGGAAGCTCTTTCCATTATGATTGTAAACCATCTGAATGGCGTGGCTTTTAATTGTGATGCCGCGTTCTCGCTCCAGATCCATGCTGTCGAGAACCTGGTCTTTTTTTTCACGGTCGGTGAGTGTATCGGTCATGTCGAGCAATCGGTCGGCCAGGGTGCTTTTACCGTGGTCAATATGGGCAATTATGCAGAAATTTCTGATGTTTTTCATGGGGTGCAAAATTAGCAAAAAAGCAGTATCATCTCTGAAATCCTAAAACAGGGCAATTGAACCTCTGAAAGTTAATCATCAGGAGCCGGAAAGCTTATCCCTATTGAAATTCACTCTGGTTGTTTTTTAAAGATGACATTATTGGAAACAGTAGAAATGAAAAGTCTAACCCTCAATATGCTATACTTCTGAGGTTTTACCAACAGGTCGCCCGATTCTTGTTTCAAATGGTGCAAGGGGTTGATTCATCATGTAATGCCTGGCAGCGGGGATGAATTCGTTCAGTGTATTCAGCCTTGACAGGTGGGTGAAAATTTCAACGTCGCCGTCATACCACCGTGAAAAATAGGACCAGTAATCTTTGACTTTATTCAAAATTGTCCTTTCACGCTGAAACTTGTCCTTAATTTCGCAGTAGAGTTCATCCATAAAATTATACTGTCTTGTGCGGATAATCTCACCGCTGAGGTGGTCTGTGCCTTTCAGCAGGATTTCGGGCAGAAATGGATTTACCAGAACTCCGCGTCCAAGCATCCACCGGGAAATGGAGGGGTATCTGTTGCTGATCAATTCAAAATCAGCTTGTGTAACAATATCACCGCTGAACACTATCGGGTGCCTGATGCTGTTGATGGTTTGATCGAGGATACCGAGATGCAGCGAACCTTCATACATTTGTGTGCCAATGCGCGGGTGTATCATCAGGCTTTCGAGCGGATAATCGTTGTAAACCGTCACCAATTCATAAAATTCTCCAGGCGATTGGTAGCCAAGTCGCGTTTTGATGGAAAGACTTACCGGAAGGTGCGGTATAATTTTATCGAGGATAGACCTGATCTTTTCCGGAAAAGGTAAAATCCCTGAACCTCTCTGTTTTCGGGCAACTGCTGGCTTTGGACAGCCCAGGTTCCAGTTCACGGTTTCGTACCCAAGGTCGGCCAATCGCTGCGAAAGACGGATAAATTTTCCTGGTTCATTCCCCAAAACCTGAGGTATGACAGGCATTTTCAGGTTTTTATCCGGCATTACATCACGCAGATGTTTTGCCCGGAAAATCAGGCTCTCCGAAAGCGGAACAAACGGACTCACAGCGATATCAATCCCTGTGAAAAATGAAGACCATGCCAACCTGTATTCAGCCTCCGTATAACCTTGCAATGGAGCAAGATAGATCATTGTCTGGCGCAATTGATTGATGGTTTGAAATGGTCAAACCGCCGCAAAAGTATTAAAATTGATTTATTGACCACCGATCGGATAAAGAGGAACTTTATTTTGCCAGTTGCAGAATTCTGAATGCACCCTTTATTACCAGCCCAAACACGATAATACCGATGATAAGATCAGGCCGATCTGATTGAGTGACTAGAACCAGAACTCCGGCCACAATAACCCCAATATTGGCCAAAACATCATTGGACGTAAAAATCCAGCTTGCCCTCATGTGGGCTTCTTCTCTTGATGTTTTCTGAAGCAGGATAAGACTCACGGTGTTGCCTGCGAGTGCAAAGGCAGATACCAGGATCATGGCGAGATAATCGGGCGGGGGAGCATGGCCGGTAAAGCGCCGTATCACTTCATATAACCCTATGATCGCCAGCGCCATCTGAAAATATCCGCTAACAAGGGCAACCCTTTTCTTTTTGAGCACAGATCGGCCAACAACCATAAGGCTTAAACCGTAAACTACCGCATCAGCCAGCATGTCAAGCGAATCGGCCACAAGCCCCATCGAACGGGATAGGAGGCCGGTAATCATCTCTACCAAGAAAAACCCAAAATTGATCAGCAGCACTGCCCATAAAACTCTCTTTTGCTGATGATTGCTATCTTCCATAATCATTTCACATTCGGCTGAACCAACCCATTTTGCTCCCATTCCAAGTGAGTCAAGTGAAGCGGTTATCTCCGGAGTGCTGCCGGTATGAAAAACGTCTAAAGTCCTGTTGCTGAGGTCAAACCCGAGTTTTTTGATCTCGTATTTACCTTCCAGTTTCATCCTGATTATCCTCTCCTCAGATGGGCAATCCATGCCTGGAATTTTGTAGCTGGTTTTGATGAGGTTTTTTTCCATGTTGATCGCTTCTTCTCAAATGCTGCAAAAATGGTAAAAGTTTTGTTTCTACCCGATTCATCTACCTTTGCATCCATCGAAATTTCCTTCCACCGAATTATCTTCGAGGATTTATGACTACAGTTTATTTATTGTTAATCACCGTTTCGGGTTTGCTTCATGCTTTTTACAACTTCCTGATGCGCAGGCAGAAAGGCAGCCGTATCTTTCTCACAGGGATGTTTATTGCCGGAGCAATATTTTCAGTGGTGGTTACATTTGTGGCAGGTGTTCCGATTGAAATACCATGGCAAGCTGTGCCCAACGTTTTCTTTGCAGCCCTTTTCTATACTCTTTACCAGGTCTTTATTTCCAAAGGTTTTGAAAAAGGCGACATTGCCCTGGTTTATCCTTTGGCGATGCTTAGTCCGCTGTTTATCCCGGTGCTGGCGATGATTTTTCTTAACGAAATAATCCCTTTTTATGTTTGGATAGGGATTTTCATAACGATTGGAGGGGTTTTCCTTATCCAAATTAGCTCCTTAACATTTCATGAGTTGAAGAAAATGATCCGGCTAAGCAAAGACTATCGTACAGCCCGGATAGCACTGTTGGCTTCGTTTATGTATGCATTTGGTTCGGTGCTGGATAAATCAAAAATTGGAGAATTTCATATATTGATCTACCTGAATCTGCTCTTGATCTTCATGGCTCTGCAGTTGATTTTATGGTCGGCACTCTTCGAGAGAAAAGCCATTGTGGGTTATTCCGGCAAAAACATCAGCCTGATTTTGGCAGCGGGCGCAGTGCTCATGCTTTCCTTTACTACTTTCCGGGTGGCTTTGCAACACGTATTTGTCAGCATTGCTGTTCCGTTGAGGCTTTCTTCGATCGTGTTTGCTGTAATGTTCGGGGTTTTTTTGCTGAAGGAAAAATTGAGCCGCAACCGTATCCTGGGTATTCTGATTTTGCTTGCAGGCCTGATATTGATACAGTTTTACAGAGGGAGATAAACCAATCAGGATTCTGACCAGGTAGGAAATTATCAATGAAAATGGAAGTATAAAATGTTGATTTAACGCCGGATAGCTGGAGCCGTAACCTCATACAGCCTGAAATTCGACATCCGGAGGACTTTCCACTCCTGGTTTTCGAATCCACTGCCGTCACCTTGCCTGAAACGGTAGTTGGTATAAAGCAGCGGGATATCGTGGTAAGGCAGGCAGTTTCTGAAATTCAACCCGTATTGCATCAGCGCGCTCAGAAAAAATAGTCCAGTATCGTAGCCCCTGAAACCATAAATTTCAGGATCGGCAGCATAGAGTTCCCTGAAACTACGTACAAAATTCTTTACAGCATCTGACTGATAATCTGCATAATCCGTAGTGATATAATGGGTATTCAGGTTCCCCAGGTGGTTGTAATCAAGCCCCTCCATTTCCATCCAGTTGGGTAGTCCAATCACGGTGATGTCGTATTTATTTCTCAGCAGATTCAGCTTACGAAGAAAATCGAGTATAACTACCTTATTATCAGAGTAAACTACCACCACGTTGGGTTTATCCGTGTATGCCTCTCTCAGGAACGGACTAAGGCTGTCGCGGTTGATGTTGATTTCCACTACTCCGAGTTCTCCCATTAGCAAATGGTTGCCAATGGAGGATTTCAGCCTGGCAACCGGCTCCTCGTCGCGTATTGCGCTCTGGCGGGCAACAAACACTTTGGCATCCCTGAATTTATATCCAATGTACTCGCCAACAGTGCCGTAAATCCTGTTTTCGGCCGGAATCACTTTAATTGCAAACGGATTATCCCGGATAACATCCGCACGGGATGACAACGGGTTTACGATCGGAATGCCCTGTTCCTTTGCAAATTCGGACACCACCCTGAAACTTGAATTGTAAAATGGCCCTACAATCAGGTGCATATTTGCCAGCTGCTTGTTTTGAATGAGTTTTTGCGCCTGCGACACATTATCTTCGACATTGAAAATGTGAATTTCCGCATTCAAACCAGTTTTACGAAGCGAATCCACCGCAAGCATGAAACCTTCGTAATACCGGATAAATTGAAATGCCTTCAAGTTAACCGGATTTGGTGTTTCCGGGTTTGTTGAACTGATAAATTGAATCTTTTGGTCAAAATCATCAAAAAACAGGGGGATTAGCAGTGCGATGTTGTAGGTTGCTTTCCCCGGGCGCTGTCTGCAAAGTTCCATGCTTGTGGGTGCTGCTGATGATTCTTCCTGTATGGGGTCGGTTTGGATGACGACAATATTATTTGTCTCAGTTTCGCCGACTTTCAACGGCGGAAGTGGGATTTTTACCATCAGTCCTGGTTGTAACTGTTTGGTTATGTATGGATTGACTTTTATTACCTCCCCTTCTGTGAGGCCATAATTTCTTGCAAGCTTCGAAAGTGGCATTCGCTGCTTAATGTTTTGGGTTATGAAGTCTTTTTGGGTAGGATTGGCCGGTATTTTAATGATCTGACTTTTTGAAAGTTGCTCGCCAAGTCCTGGATTCAGGCTGGTGATGCTATCAATACTTACCCGATAACGAATTGCCAGTTCATAGATCGTTTCCCGGTTACGTTCCTGGATTTCAAAATAACCCCTTTGTGGTTTTTCCTGTTGAATTGGATCGTTATTAACTGTTATAGAGGGCGTTACATTAAGTGGTGAAATTTGACCAGATGAAGCAGGCTGGCTTTTCGGCGTTTCTGTCGAATGACCTGCTGTTGATCCTAAAACAGGAATTTCGATAATCATTCCCTCTTTCAACCCTTCCGGCAACCCGTAATTGGCTTGTTTGATGTCATCAATCGAAACATTATACTCTCTTGAGAGGCTGAAAAGGGTTTCACCTTTGGCTACACGACGCATGTTGGTGCTGGTTTTTATCGGTTTTGACTGGCCCTCTGCATTGGATTTTAAGGGTATGTAGAGTTTTTTACCAGCAGCCACGGATTCTTCCAGTCCAGGATTGGACTCATAAATATTTCTTACATCAACTTCGTAAGCTTTTGAAATGGAATATAGCGTCTGTCCCTGTTCGACAGTGTGGACAATGTACTCTTTTCCATTTAGAATTTCTGTGATTTTTGATTTTTGAACAGGAGTTTGGGCGCTTAACGCAATGGTAAGCATGAGAAGTAACGGAACCAGAATTATACTTTTCAATCTCATTTTGATCGTATTAACTAATGAAAAGCACTTTTAAAATACGTCGAAAATTTTGTAACCGGTTTAATTTCAATTTAATCAGGATGAAAAACAGCATTTACCCGATTTTATTTCAAACGCCTCCCAACCAAAAAACGAAAACTCTAAAATCCTTTTGTTGCAAATGAGGATTGATGGGTACACGACTCTTATTCCCACTCGATGGTGGCAGGCGGTTTTGAGCTGATATCGTACACAACCCGGTTTACACCTTTAACTTTATTGATAATGTCGTTCGAAACCTTAGCAAGGAAATCGTAGGGAAGATGCGACCAGTCGGCAGTCATCCCGTCTGTTGATCCTACAGCCCTCAGTGCCACTACGTTTTCGTAAGTCCGCTCATCGCCCATCACACCCACCGACTGCACTGGCAGCAAGACGGTAAGTGCTTGCCAAACCTTGTCGTACAGGCCATTATCCTTCAAACCCTGGATAAAAATATGATCCACATCCTGCAAAACTTTGATCCGGTCAGGAGTGATTTCTCCCAGAACGCGTATGCCCAGCCCAGGACCAGGAAAAGGATGACGGTTGAGTATTTCGGGTTTCAGCCCAAGTTCATGTCCGACGCGGCGAACCTCGTCCTTAAAAAGGCTTTTTAGAGGTTCTACTACTTTGAGTTTCATGAAATCGGGTAATCCGCCAACATTGTGATGGGATTTTATTGTGGCCGAAGGTCCTTTTACCGATACCGATTCGATCACATCCGGATAAATGGTTCCCTGCGCCAGCCATTTTACATCCTCAATCTTATGTGCTTCATCATCAAATACTTCGATGAAAATGTGTCCAATAGCTTTCCTTTTATCCTCGGGATCAACTTTACCATGCAAAGCACTGTAAAAACGATCGGCAGATTCAACCCCACTGACGTTCAATCCCATGTCGTGATAGGCTTCGAGAACGGTTTCGAATTCATACTTGCGGAGAAGACCGTTGTCAACGAATATACAGTGAAGGTTTTTGCCGATGGCGCGGTGCAGTAACAGCGCAGCCACCGAAGAATCCACCCCACCCGAAAGCCCCAGGACAACCTTGTCGTTTTTCAGTTCATCCCTGAGCCATTGAACAGTACTTTCGATAAAACCGGCCGGAGTCCAATTCTGGCTGCAATGGCAAATTCCAACCACGAAATTGTAAAGCAGCGTCATGCCTTCAGTCGAATGATAAACTTCAGGATGGAACTGAATGCCAAAGACATTGGTTTCGCCAACCTGGTATCCGGCAATCTCCACGTCCTGTGTTCCGGCTATTACACTGAAGTGCTCCGGTATGGATAAAATCGTATCGCCGTGCGACATCCAGACCTGGCAACCGGGGGTCATTCCATGCATCAATGCGTTGGATTGGTTTATTTCGTGCAGATTAGCCCGTCCGTACTCTCTGATTTTTGATGGTTCCACAGTTCCGCCGTTTATTTTTGCGAGGTACTGGGCGCCGTAACAAAGTCCGAGAACAGGTATCTTCTTTTCCATGATATCCGCCAGGTCAGGCTTTGGTGAATCAGGATCTGAGACAGAATAGGGGCTGCCGGAAAGTACTACTCCTTTCACCGAATCGAGCGGTGGGATTTTGTTAAACGGATGAATTTCGCAATAGACGTTAAGTTCGCGAACCCTGCGGGCAATCAGCTGGGTATATTGCGAACCAAAGTCAAGGATCAATATCATTTCGTGCATAAAGCCGGATTATTTCTGCTTCTTTTTGGACCCTGAAATTTGTTGCTGACGCTGTCTGGTAAGCTCTTCCAGTTTCTCCTGGAATTTTGATTTCTTCACCGGTTTGGTTTTGTTCAGCTGTATCTGCTGATGGATTTTATCTTCATCAATCGTCATTCGGATCAGGTACATTTGCGCAAAGGTAAAGATATTGGCCAGAAAGTAATAATAGCTCAGTCCGGAGGCAAAGTTGTTGAAAATACCCAGAAACATCACGGGCATGATGTACATCATAGTTTTCATGCCAGGCATCTGGTTGGTTGACGATCCCATCATGTCATTATTGATCTTGGTGTAAATGATGGTCGAAATGGTCATCAGTAAGGTGAAAAGGCTGACGTGTGCGCCATAGAATGGGATATTAAAAGGCAGATCAACAATTGAATCGTAGCTCGAAAGGTCGTGAGCCCAGAGGAAAGCCTGTTGCCTCAGCTCGATGGAAGAGGGGAAAAACCGGAACATGGCGAGCAAAATCGGAAATTGTAAAAGCATCGGAACGCAGCCTGCCATCGGGTTCACGCCGGCTTTTTTGTACAAAGCCATGGTGGCCTGTTGTTTTTTGAGCGCATCTTCAGGTTTGGGGAATTTTTTGGAAATCTCCTCGATCTCCGGTTTCAGGACGCGCATTTTCGCCGATGATTTGTAGGTCTTATAGGCGATGGGTAGCAGGACAATTTTTAGTAAAATGGTGAGAATCAGGATCACAATGCCATAGTTAAGCCCATATCCACCCAACCAGTCGAAGACCGGGATTACTGCATAAATATTGATCCAGGCCATCAAAAAGAAACTCCACCCAAGCGGAATCTGACGCTGAAGGTCTAACTTGTATTGTTTCAGTGTTTTATATTTATTTGGCCCAAAATAAAAATTCATATCGAAGCTCTGGTCAGGCGCATTTCCGAAAGGAATAGCAACCAGAGCCGACATAGTCTTAAGGTAATGACTATCGGTCTTGGAAGGATCGGTTAGCGTTTTGATCTCGGCATTTGTAAAATTAGCTTCGGCTATCAGTGTGGCAACAAAGAATCTGGTTTTGAAAGAAACCCATTTAACCGGCAGTTTCAGCGATTCGGTGGCATCTTTACGTTCCGACAGATAATCTACGGATTCCTTGTCAAATTTCCAGTAAATAGTGGATTCACTGCGTTCATTATCAAGACTTTGCTCTTGTCTGCGCATTTCGGTATTCCAGGTAAGATCAATAAAACCGGTTCCAGTGTCAATCACTTTATTCATCCCAACCATATTCAACTGATAACCGATCATGTGATCATCGCCATAAATCGTATATAGGTTCTCGATGTAGCGGCTTTCATCCAATGTTCCGTCAGGCAGATTAGCATAAAGCCGCAGGGCAAATTGCAGAGAATCTCCACCGCTCACGGTAAGATTTTGATTTGTCTGGATCGTCTCACCACGAAAATAAGGTTGGAAATAAAGATTATTGGTGTTGATCCGGCGGCTGTTGGCGAAAAAAGTGTAACCAAAAACCAGGTCGTCGTTATTGAAAAGAACAAGCGGTAGTGAATCAAATGTCTGATAATCTTTGAGTTCAACATTAATGATTTTGCCACCAACGTTAGATAGCCTTATCTTTAAAAAATCATTTTCGATGATGAATACCTCTGGTGAGCCTTGTGCAGCGAGAGCAAATGCTCCTAATCTGTCAAGATTAGCCTGAACATTTTGTTCACTGGTTGTTGTATCTGGTAAAATTTCTTCGGCAGCCTCTTTTTCGGCTTCTGCGATTTTGGTCTTAAGCAATGAATCCTGCTTTTGCTTCACCATCGCAATCGAATCCCGAACAAACTTTTGCCGTTCAATCTCTTCTTTGGAAGGCTGGTTGAAAATCGAAAAACCAATAAAGATGGCGAAAATCAACACAAGCCCTATAATCGTATTCCTGTCCATTTATCAATCTTTTGTGGTTGAAATTTTGAGGGCGCAAAGATATCAATTTTAGAGTACCCGACCTGTCCCCCTCTCCAAAGATCAACTGCCAGGTATTTTGACTTTTCGATCAACAAGCTTTCTGATGCAATAGGATAGTGACGCATGTCATGTTTTATGGATTCTGGACGCATTAGAGCCGAGATTCAGGTCTGAATTCCATCAGCAGAGCATAAATCTTTCATATCACGCCGGAAATTTTGATTCAAAATGCTGCTGTTGAAAGAGCCTTTTTACGCCGAGAAAATCGCTCCTATTGAATAATTGCTATTTTTGCGGCTCAATTTTTTTAAGATAATTACTAACAATCAGGTTTTTAGCAAGAAAAAGCCCGAATTCACACCACAAAATTTTTAAATTTCTACTTTTTATGGAAAACAAAGATCAACTAAATCAAATTCCCGCTGATGCCGATAATGATATCCGGGATGAGAAGACTTCACAAGTAAAGGACATTGATGTTGAAGCAACTCTATTAACTGACGAAGTTCAGGAATCCTTAACCGAAACCACTCCCGAAACAGCAGAAACCGCTGTAACAGCAGCTATCGAAAGCACTGAATTACCTGAGCTTTTCACCGTAATTGATGATCTCTCTGACCTAGACCCGCAACCCGATGACCTGCCGGAGGAGATTGTGCCGGAAGTTGCACCGACTGCCGGGGAAAATTTAGTATCAGAAGTTGATGAAGAAGTTCATGCTGTGGAAGCCAGTGTTGAAACAGCCATTGAAGATATACGTAATGAATCTGTTACTGAAGTTGAAACACCAGCCGAACCACTTATGGAGAAGGTTGAAGAGACAACAGAGCCGGCAGTTATGGTAGCTGACACTGAACCTGAAATAGTGGAGAAAACTATTGAAATTCCTGCTTCTGAAGAACCGGCCAGCGTAGCCGGGATTCGTGAAGAGGATCAGGAAGAGGAAGATGAGGATCACATAGAGCATGCTGAAGTTATTCATCACAATTATGATGAAATGACCCGTGAAGAGTTGGTCGAAAATCTTGAATCCCTTGTAAATGAAGAGGATGTTACCAGTGTGAAAGCCAGGATCGCTTTGATTAAAGTTGCCTTTATGCGTAAAACCAAAGAGCTTAAAGAGATTAAGTACCAGGAGATACTTAGCGAACCGGGCGATAAAGAAGAAAAAGAGGAAAAAGAACCCTTAGCCGATGCACTCGAAACCAGGTTTAATGAACTTTTCGAAATCTATCGCCAGAAAAGGGCTGTTTACCTTGAGAACCTTGAAAATGACAAACTTGTCAACCTGAAGAAGAAGCAGGAAATTCTTGATAAACTGAAAGATCTCATCAGTTCGGAAGAAACCCTCAAAAAGACTTACGACGATTTTCGCGATCTGCAGGAGCAATGGCGTACCGTAGGAATGGTTCCCAAAACTGAGGTGAACAACCTATGGCAGAATTACCACTTCCTGGTCGAGAAATTCTTTGATAAAGTGAAAATTAATAAAGAATTAAAAGACCTTGACCTGAAAAAGAACCTGGAGCAGAAGATCGAGTTGTGCGAAAAAGTAGAAGAGCTACTTCTCGAAACATCTATTATAAAGTCATTCAGGCAGTTACAACAATATCACGAGCAGTGGAAAGAGATTGGTCCTGTTCCTGATGATAAAAAAGACGAAATCTGGGATCGCTTTAAATCCACCACCGATAAGATAAATCAGCGCAGACGCGATCATTACAAACAAATGCAGGAGGAGCAGGAGACCAACTTAGCTCAAAAGGTTGCACTCTGCGAAAAAGCTGAAAGCCTTCTTGCTGAAGAAGTTAATTCGATAAAAGGCTGGCAGGAGCGCACGCGTCAGTTCAATGACCTTTTCAGGATTTGGAAAAACATTGGCCAGGCGCCCAAAAAGCAGAACGACGAGATCTGGGATCGCTTCAAAGCATCTCTGGATGGGTTTTTCACCGAAAAGAAGGACTATTTTTCCAAAATTAAAGAGCAGCAGGTAAACAACTACAACCTAAAGCTGGAACTCTGCCTTCAGGCCGAAGCACTCAAAGATTCTGATGACTGGCGCAATACTTCACGCGAACTCATCGAACTGCAAAAACAGTGGAAAGAAATTGGGCCTGTTCCACGCAAGTATGCTGACAAAATCTGGCAACGTTTCAGAGAAGCCTGCGACCAGTTTTTCAATAAAAAGACCGCCCATTTCTCCGGAGTCAGAACTGAAGAGTCTGAGAATCTGCGCAAAAAAGAGGAACTAATTGCCGCAGTCCAGAATCACGAATTTGGCACCGATAAATCAAAAAATCTTGAGGTATTGAAGGATTACCAGCGACAATGGACTGAGATAGGTTTTGTGCCGTTCAAAGACAAAGACCGGTTGCAGACTGCTTTCCGCAATTCTATCAACAAAAGACTGGATCAGTTAAACATCAGCACTTCCGAAATGTCGCTTTCGAGCTATATTTCTCGCTTCGACAATGTGAAAGGAACCTCCGACGGCAACCGTCAGATGCAGCGTGAGCAAAACTTTATCCAGAACAAAATCACGCAACTGCGTGAAGATATCATGCTCTGGGAAAATAACATTGGTTTCCTGGCCGACACCAAAAATGCCAACATCTTCAAAATCGAATTTGAGAAGAAGATTGAAAAAGCCAAAAACGAATTGAGCGTTCTCGAAACCAAATTGAAGTTCTTATCGAAGTAGCGAGCTGATTTTCAATTATTTGAAAATAAAATTCTGACCCATGTCGGGTAATATGTTCCTGAAATCAATGAGATTCACCAAAACAGGTGAATCTCATGTTTTTACCTCATATTTTCCTGTTTACATCATTTCTCGCAGTGTTAAAGCGATTCCTGCCAATATTTGCAATCAGCCATTCGTAAAGCCTGTGGTGGCCGTCATACCTTTGGTAAAAAACATATCTGTTGCTTGTTTCGTTAGTTAATCGTTATCGAAATCACAAAATGTAAGCGTCATGAAGAAGATTTTCAAAATTCTGGGAATTGTTGTTGCCCTGATTCTTGCCCTCATGGTCATTGTTCCTTATGTTTACAAGGACAAAATCGTTGCGATCATTAAAGAAGAAATCAACAGGAACATCAATGCCAAAGTGGATTTTACCGGTTTCAGCCTTTCCCTTTTTCGCAGTTTTCCTGATTTCAATTTCAGGCTTAACGAGCTCGTGGTGATTAATAATCAACCTTTTGAGGGAGATACACTGGCATTCATTCCAAAACTTGATATTACGATTGAACTGATGAGTGTAATTAAAGGTGAAGCTTACGAATTGAAAAAGGTCGGACTTAGTGCGCCGGTTTTTAATCTTTTGGTTACCAGCGAAGGGATGGCTAACTGGGACATTGCGCTGGAATCCGCTGAGCCTGAGACTGAAACCGATCAGTTTGGTGATTCGTCACCCTTGCTCATTAAACTGCGAAAAGTTACCATCAGTGATTCGCGCCTGGTTTACGACGACAAAAGTCTTGCAACTTATGTCGTGCTCGAAGGGCTAAACCATGAACTTTCCGGCGATTTTACCCTCGATTTTACGACCCTCCAAACCTACACAACTATAAAGTCACTGACAGTAGCTTATGAAGGGATAAAATACCTTCAAAAAGTAAATGCTGAGTTGTATGCACCCGTGGAGGCCGATTTGAATAAATTCGTTTTTACGATTAAAAACAGCGAATTACGGCTCAATCAATTTTATTTTTTGTTCGAGGGTGTTTTTGAAATGCCGGATAACGGGGATTATGTGATGGATTTTAGCTACTCTTCCAAACGTACTGATTTTAAGGATTTTCTGTCGTTGGTGCCAGCAATGTATGCCACCGATCTGAAAAACGTCAAAACGGCCGGGAACGCTATCATCAATGGCACGGTTAAAGGGATTTACAACGATGTTACCTATCCGGGATTCGAATTAAATATTCTCATCAACAACGCGCGTTTCCACTATCCTGACCTTCCTAAGTCGGTTGATGAGATCAATGCAGAAATGCGGATCAACTACCCCGGCGGCCTTGATTTCGACAACATGGTGGTAGATATCCCCAATTTCAGTATGTTCATGGGAGGGAATAAACTCACTATTGCTTTCTATCTTAGTAGCCCAATCAGCGATATGTACCTGAAAGGAAAAGTTGATGGCATAGTGAACCTCGGCGAGGTCAAGGACTTTTACCCTCTTCCTGAAGGAGAAGACCTCAAAGGAAAAATCAGCCTTGGTGTTGCTTTTGATGGCCGGATGTCAACCATCGAAAAGGAACAATACGAGGACTTTAACCTGAGCGGTTCGATGCAGATGGAATCATTTGAATATGTTTCGACGACGCTTAATAAGCCTGTGGAAATCAGTCTGGCTCAGTTAACTTTCTCACCCCGTTACGTTGACCTGTCCAGATTTGACCTGAAAATAGGCAACAACGATTTCGCAGCAACAGGCAAACTGGAAAATTTTGTCCCCTACGTTTTCGCTGAAGGTATGTTGAAAGGAAACTTGCAACTTAATAGTAATTATCTTAACGTCAGTGAGTTGCTCCCAGAATCAGAGGAAACAGCATCAACCACCGACACCACGGCCATGACCGTCGTCGAAATTCCGGGAAATATTGATTTTACCATCCAATCATTTTTCAAGGAATTGATCTTTAATGATATAGAAATGAAAAATGTGGCCGGTAAACTCATTGTTACCGATCAGACATTGACCCTTGACCAGCTCGATATGGAGCTGCTTGATGGTAAGATGGGGGTTTCGGGCAAATACGAAACCAAAGACCCGGCACAACCCATAGCAGAATTTAATCTCAACATCAGCGGGCTTGACATTCAGAAATCCTATGCCACGTTTGGAACCATCGAAAAGTTTGCTCCCATTGCCCAAAAAACATCTGGAAAGTTTTCAACCTCATTTAATGTTAAAGCATTGCTCAACAACCAGATGATGCCGGTTTACAATTCGATGAATGGTGGAGGAAATCTCTCTACCACCGACATTGTGATCCAAAATTTCAACACTGCCGACAAGATTGCCGACCTTTTGAAAATGCCTGACCTCAAGCGTTTGATGCTTTCGCCGATAAATTTATCCTATGAATTCATTGACGGAAAATTGTATGTTAAACCCTTCGATACCAAATTCCAGGATATCAACGCTAACACACTCGGTTGGGTTTCTTTCGATCAAACCATTGATTTTGATATGATTATCTCGATTCCAAGAGCAAAATTCGGCAGCGCTGCCAATTCAGTTCTCGATAATCTGGTTAACGAAGCCAATAAACTCGGCGCCAACTTCTCCATCGGCGATATAGTGAATGTGAAAGCCAAAATTACCGGAACAGCCACCGATCCGGTGGTGAAGATACAACCTGTGGCCGGGTCAGGCCAGTCGCTGATTGATGACCTGAAAAAGCAGGCAAAGGAGGAACTTGATCGTCAGCGGGAGAAACTGGAGGAGCAGGCACGACAGGAACTGGAAAAACAAAAAGCCGAATTGAAACAGAAGGCAGATAAAATTATCGCTGATGCTGATTTGCAGGCAACGAAAATCATGGAAGAAGCCCAAAAGCAGGCAGATGCCATCAATAAAGCCGCCAGGGAGTCGGCTGACAAATTGAAAACTGAAGCCTACAAACAAGCCGACAATATGGTGGCCGAGGCTAAAAAGAAAGGCCCAATTGCTGAACTTGCAGCAAAAAAAGCCGCTGAACAGGCACGAAAGGAAGCCGACAAAAAAGCTGAACAAATGGTGGTAGAAGCCAAAAATCAATCTGACAAAATAATTGGTGAAGCTCAGCGCCAGTCGGACAAGTTAAAGACAGACGCCCGCAACGAAGCGAGCAAACTTCTAGATAGCAAGTGAAAGTCAAAAATTTAACGTAAAAACAACTTTTGGATTTGTCCCACTATCAACATTAATAATATATTTGCCACTGTTAATAATAAACGCCTGTTTGACTGCTGCAGTTAAAATACCTTCAATTCACTAATCCCGAACCATGAAACGGTTTGATAATAAAGTAGTTTTGATCACAGGCGCCTCGTCAGGTATCGGGAAAGCGCTTGTGTTCGAATTTGCGCGGCGCGGAGCCACAATTAGTGCAGGAGCTCGTTCAGCAGACCAGTTGGACGAAATCAGATCCATACTTTTAGCAGACGGAAAAGAAATCCTGACATTGAAAACCGATGTCAGTATCGAAACTGATTGTAGAAACCTTGTTCAGCAAACCATTGCGAAATTTGGGCGGATTGACGTCCTCGTTAACAATGCCGGAATTTCAATGCGCGCACTCTTTGAGGAGCTCGACCTCGAGGTCATTAAAAAAGTGATGGAAATAAACTTCTGGGGAACTGTTTATTGCAGTAAATACGCACTACCTTATCTATTGCAAACCAAAGGTTCGCTGGTGGGTGTTTCATCCATTGCAGGCTACGTAGGATTGCCCGGAAGAGCAGGATACAGCGCTTCAAAATTTGCCATGCAGGGACTTCTTGAAGTAATCCGTACCGAGAATTTGAAGAAAGGGTTACATGTTTTAATAGCCTGCCCGGGATTTACAGCTTCCAACATCCGTTCTGTTGCTCTTGCCGCCGATGGCTCCCAACAGGGAGAATCGCCGCGTGATGAAACCAAAATGATGTCTGCTGAAGAAGTAGCCTTAAAGATTGCAGATGCCGTCGGTATCAGGAAACGTACGCTGATTCTGACATCTCAGGGGAAACTGACCGTTTTCCTTAGTAAACTTTTCCCCGCAATGCTTGATAAAATGGTTTACAACCACATGTCTAAAGAGATCAATTCACCGATTAAATAAATTACCATTTTAAAGTAAAACTTATGAAAGGATTAACACTTGAAATTAAGCCACTTGAGGGATTTGGTGAGCTTGAATTTGGATCAACCCCGAAAGACGCCGTGCACTATCTTGGCGAACCTACCGAAGAGGAAGTACTGGAAGAAGACGAAGACCTGATGGACACACTCATTCAGCACTTCGACGAAACCGGTATCACGATCTATTACGATGACATTGAAGACCCAATCCTCACTAATTTTGAAACCGACAACGAGGAGTCCACACTCTTTGGAGCTAAAGTTTTTGATATGTCGGAAGATGAAATTATCAACCTCATGAAAGACAATGGTTATGAGGAGTATGAGGTTGACGAAATGGATTCTGACGAAACAGAAGATGAAGTGGATAAATGGATTTCCTTCGAGGATGCGCTCATTGATTTTCTTTTTCAGGATGGTAAGCTCGTAAATGTTAACTGGGGCGCCTATTTTGAAGACGATGAGATGGAAGACGAAGACGAGGAATAGTCCATTTCGGCTGCCTTAAACTTTTAGGGAGGATACGCATTTTGTCCGGGGGAAACGCCGGCTGTAATAACCAATTAGGTGCGTCTATCCTCCCTTTTTACTATACGTTGAAGTTAAAACCTGGTACTATTTCTTTAGGTGGATGCAAAAAAGAGTCTGCCTGACAAGACTTTCATCTGGATTTCCAACGTTTTTTCACCCTTTATCCTCTCCCAAAACTCCGAAGAATTCCTTTGGATGATTCCCTACGCAAATGAGATAATATTGAAAATCAGGCTCCCGGTGTTTATCCCAAAATATTCGGGAAGCTTGGAACAATCAAGATTTTCAAGGTTTTGGGCTAAATCCAGTCTTTCGAGACAACCCCAATTACATATTAAAAAACCGTGGTTAAACCCGGTCTTCGAACTTCCGGACCCCCACGGTAAAGGAATAATTGTTTACCGAGTTGTCAGCAGGAGGCAACAGGCTTTCGTATTTTGTATAAAACCCGTTTTTTGGATTTTCGGAGCGATTGAAATCCAGCTCAACCTGGTTGGCTCCCGGAGTAATTCTGAAAAACAGATACCGTCCGGCGGGATTTGTATCAGTGGTATTGGTCAGGTCTTTAAAAGGAATGAAAAATGGCGCAGGCTGGCAGGATAGATCTGCAATTTCAGCGGTTTTGAATACGATCAGCTCAAAATTGATATTATCAAGCCTGAATCTTACAACTCCATATCTTTCAACATTTTGATTCCTGCCACTGGTAGTGCGCAAGGCAACTGCAGAACCAACCGGATCGGGAATAATAGTAGCTGTTAATTTAAACTTTTCGTTTACCGGATAATACTTCAAGCCATTGAAACTGCTTAAAACGGCTGGTGGAATGGGGGAGTTGGCATCTTCCCTGAAAGAACGGTCTCTTTCGCTGCGCTCACGCTGTATCTGATCCTGGTAATTTTCCTGAGTAACTGACATAATGATTTAGGTGTTAAATTGATATAGTAGTACGAATTTTCGCAAATGTATTACTTTTACCCAATTCAATCAACAATATGATGGCTATTTTATGAAAATACAACAGATAAGAAACTTACTTTTTCTGCTTGTTTTGCTGCTGAATTTTCCAATACCCATGTCGCTTAAAGGGCAATCGAATGAAGATTTTGACAACGCTTTGATGAGCAGGCTTGAAAATGACCCGGCAAATAATCAGCTTGTAGATTCGATCACAAGAAGGATTTTCAGTGAAATTTATAAAAACCCTGAAGTTGCATCCACTGAAGCCCAACGATTACGAAAGTTTGCTGAAAGTCATAAGAATCATATACTTACAGCCACAATGTTTATGTACGAAGGCATTGCTTATGACTTCAGAGGTTTGTACGACTCGGCTTTTTTGAAATTCGATGCCGGTTTGCTAATAGCACGTGAGCATAATCTCGAATTGATACAGGGAGATATATTGAATAATTACAGCATTACCCTCGCTGTTGTTGGCCAGATGGGCACTTCGATTGAATATGCGTTGAAAGCGCTGACGCTGGTAGAAAGAAGCGTTGACAGCACTCGGATGGCAAAGGTGTATAATAACCTTGGACTTCGTTACAGCGAATTAGGGTTCAACGAAACCGCTCTTGATTATTACCTCAAAGCCAGCACTATTAACGAGCGTACCAGCGACACCGTAAGGCTGGTAAGAAATTACGGAAACATCGGCATCCTCTATTATGAAATGGAGGAGCATCAAAAAGCTCTTGACTACCTCTCACGATCACTCGAAATGCAGGATACACTGGTCAACAGGCTGGAATACTCAATTTCGCTGCATTCGCTCGGGCAGGTTTTCAGCAAAATGGGGCAAAATGACAAAGCGATGGATTACGAAAACCGCGCTTACAAAATTGCTTTTGAATTGCAGGACGAACTGGGAATCATAACCATTTTGCAGGGAAAAGCCAGAATTCTGATGAACCTGGGAAAATTGAAAGATGCGCTCGAAAAGCTGAACAGCGCTTTTGGTATTGCACAAAGGATCGGTGCCCGGTCATACCTTGTCGGGCTTTATAAAGACATGGGTGAAGTTTACGCACGAATGAATGATTTCCAGAAGGCATTCTTTTACCAGGAATTATATACAACCCAAAAAGATTCCATTCAATCGGTGGAGAAAAACAAAGCATTGGAGCTCATCAAGCAATTCGAAAACGAAAAAAATCAAAAGGAGATTCAACTGCTGACCAAAGATTCGGAAATCAACCAACTCACAATCCGGCGGCAGAAAATCGTCAGAAATGCAGCCCTTGTAGTTGGAATCCTGATGCTGATTATGGCCTTGTTACTGTTGCACAGGTATAGATACGTTACAAAAACCAACAATGAGCTTGAGGAGAAAAATACCATAATTAAAAATGAGCGGGATCGGTCGGAACAGCTCTTGCTCAACATTTTACCAGCGCAAACCGCTGAGGAGTTAAAAACGATGGGTCGTGCCGAAGCCAAACATTTTGAGGAGGTTACGGTGCTTTTTACGGATTTTGTCGGGTTTACCAGGATGGCTGAAACCATGAGCGCGGAGGAACTTGTTGGTGAAATCGATAATTGTTTCAAGAATTTCGATCTCATTATTACCAATTTGAATATCGAGAAGATAAAAACCATCGGCGATTCCTATATGTGTGCCGGCGGCCTTCCGGTTGTAAATGATACACATGCGACCGATGTGGTGAGTGCGGCAATTGTTATGCAACGTTTTATGAACCAGCTAAAAGAAGAAAGATTGGCAAGTGGCAGACCCTATTTCGAGATGAGGATCGGAATACACACAGGGCCGGTGATTGCCGGCGTGGTTGGAACCAAAAAATACCAGTACGATATTTGGGGAGACACAGTGAATATTGCTTCCAGGCTTGAGTCCTGCTCCGAACCCGGCAAAATCAATATTTCCCAAACAACCTGGCAACGTGTAAAAGATAAGTTTTCAGCAACATACCGTGGAAAACTTGAAGCAAAGAATAAGGGTTTCATTGATATGTATTTTATTGACATTCAATAATTCTTCTTTGTTGTGAACCGACCGATTAGTAGTGCCGAAAGTCGCTGTTTCTGAATTAGTTGGGATAAATTGAAATGAAATGATTAAAATTTTTACAAAAAAACCCGCCATTTTTCAAAATCTTTACCTTTGAGCCATGATTCATCAGCTTTTGCGCAGGCTACACAAAATGGAAGTAAAACTATGCCTATGACTTTAAGAGAAAAATACATTCCGGCATTCTTCAATTACCTGCCCGCAAACCAACACAATAACATATTGTTTTGTAAAATACAGATATTGAATAACATACGACTTATCGCTGTTTGCATCATTGCCTTAGTTCCATTACTAACTCAATCACAAAATAAACTGGTTTTTACGCCACACTGGATCCCGCAAGCTCAGTTTGCAGGATATTATGTTGCTCAGGAACAGGGTTTTTACAAAGAAGAAGGTCTCGATGTCGAAATCGTCCATCCTTCAGCCTCAGTAAATGCATTGAAGTTTCTTAAAGAGGGTAAATCTGACATCATATCTTTGTTTCTGATCTCTGGTCTCGATGCCTATCAGAAAGGTGACGAACTGGTAAACATTGCCCAAATTTCGCAGCACTCAGCCATTATGTTTGTCACCAAAAAAAGCAGCGGTATTTCGTCACTTGAGTATTTCCAGGGAAAAAAAGTAGGAATCTGGCGAAGCGGATTTCATGAAGTGCCCGAGGCAATGCTCAAAAGCAATGGCATTGAAGTGGAATGGATACCTATACTTTCGACGGTCAACCTGTTTTTGCTCGGTGGTATTGATGCTATGACCGTAATGTGGTATAATGAGTTTCATCAGATTTACCTGAGCGGACTTGATATGGACGAATTGTACACTTTCTTCATGTCAGATTATGGTTATAATGTGCCGGAAGATGGGCTTTATGCCCTGAAAACAACTGTTGAAAACCGCAAGGATGATTTGAGCAAATTTGTGCAGGCCACAATGAAGGGCTGGGAATATGCAGCAGCTAATCGCAAGTCCACCGTTGACCTGGTTGTCAAAATAATGCGGGATGCCAAAATACCTTCCAATGTGGCTCATCAGCAGTGGATGCTTGACAAAATCCTCAGAGTGCAAAGCATAACCAACAAGAAAGTCAGGCCGACTGAGTTGCTCAAATCTGATTATGAAAAAGCTGTGGAAATCATCGAAAGCCTTTCTGGTCAACCATTTCGTGGAACATACGAACAGTTTTTTATTCCTGTATCACCAGATCTAGTTATTGAATAAGCGTGATGGTCAAAAGAAATACAATATCATTCCGGATTATTTCAAGGGTGCTGTTAATTACGATCACTCTTTTTGTGGTTCTCCTGGCAGGCCATTCGCGATACACCAGGAAATTGATCCGTGAATCAACGCAGGAATACGCCATTGAATTGGGTGGAAACATCGCCGGAAAAATTGAAGAGGTGCTGCAACCCATGGAGAAAATTCCTGAAATGCTTGCTACATCAATGGAATTGGGGTTGATTCACCCGGATTCGATATTTACCGTTCTGCGATCGGTTGTTTACAAAAATCCCGAAGTGTATGGAACCTGTATTGCTTTCGAACCATACTTTTACCAGGAAAAAGGCGAGTATTACATGCTTTACGCCTACAGCCACAACGACAAAATCGAAACTACGCTGTTAGGGGGAGAGACTTATGATTATTTCTACATGGACTGGTACCAAATTCCCTCCATGCTTAGGGTTCCGCATTGGTCGGAGCCCTACTACGACGAAGGCGCCGGTAATATTTTAATGGCCACTTATTCAGTGCCCTTTTATTTAAAGGTGGGCAATGAACGAAAACTCGCTGGTATTGTCACCATTGATCTGGGATTAGAGTGGCTGACTGACATAGTTTCAAGGGTAAAAATTTTTGAGACCGGTTACGCTTTTGTTCTCTCAAGAAACGGAGTGGCAGTTACCCATCCCGACAAAACCATGATTATGAACAAGAGCATTTATTCCAACTCGGTGGAATGGAATGCGCCTCTTCTCAGAGAAATAGGGAGGGATTTGATGAACGGAAACAGCAGATTCAGGGAATATAACATCCCAGGCAGGAAAGATTTGTGGATCTATTATCGTAACCTGAGCTCCAATATGTGGTCAATTTGCGCAGTATTCCCTGATGAGGAGATGTTTGCACCCATCAATAAAATGCAAACCATGTTGATTGGATTCACCCTTGCCGGATTAATATTGCTGACCCTTCTAACCACTGGCATTATCAAACGATTGGCTGCCCCGCTGGTACATTTCTCAAAAACAGCCAACCTGATTGCCAAAGGTAATTTTAACGTGCAGATTCCTCAGGTAAAATCAAGCGATGAAATGATGGAGTTGCAATCGGCTTTTACCAACATGCAGGATCAACTGGCGGTGTATATCGAAAACCTGAAAGAGACTACGTCGGCCAAAGAGAAGATTGAGAGTGAATTGCGCATTGCCCGCGAAATACAACTCTCCATGATTCCGCATTCATTTCCCCCATTTCCCGATTTGCCGCAGATTTCACTTTTTGCCAGGCTGAAATCCGCCAGGGAGGTTGGCGGCGACTTGTACGATTTCTTCCAGATTGATAAAAGCAAATTCTGCTTCGCAATAGGAGACGTTTCCGGGAAAGGGGTTCCGGCTTCATTATTTATGGCTGTTACACGAACCCTGTTAAGATCTGTAGCTGACAAAGTTTCCTCAGCCGCTGAGATTATGGAAAACCTCAATAAATCACTGGCATTCAACAATGAATCGAGCATGTTCGTGACCTTTTTCCTGGGAATTGTTGACCTTGAAAATGGAAAATTGCAATTTTCCAACGCAGGGCATAACCCGCCGGTTCTCATAAAACGTAATGGGGAAGTGAGTTTGTTTGAAACAGCAAAAGCCATTCCTTTAGGTCTTTTTGAAGATTTTGTTTACCCTGCATCCGAAATTGATCTTACAAACGGTGATATGATATTCGCTTACACCGATGGGGTTACTGAAGCGGAAAACGAGCAATCCCAATTGTTTGGTGAATCGAAAATGGTGGATGTTATCAGAAACTTCAAAAAATCAAATAACCCGGGCGATCTGATCCTTGAAATGGAAATTGCAATTGATGCACATGTCAAAGGATCTCTGCAATCAGACGATATTACCATGATGTCAATTTTATACAATGGATAAACAAGATAACTTTTACAGGCTTGCTTTAGCCAATAAAATCAGTGAACTGGAACGAATCCATTTGACGGTGGGGGAATTATTGAACAAATGGGAAATCCCTGCCGCTATGGGTTTTACCCTGGATCTGGTTCTCGAAGAGGCCTTTACCAACGTTGTTAAATATGCATTTGATGACGATCAAACTCATGAAATTTTACTTGAGTTTGAAAAAAATGACCAATGGTTGGAGATAAGATTGATTGATGATGGATTGAGTTATGACCCAACCCAAAAAACCGATCCTGACATCGAAGCGCCGGTTGAGGATAGACAGGTTGGCGGTTTGGGGATTTTTCTGATAAAACAATTTATGGATTCGGTTGATTATCAGCGAAAAGACAATAAAAATTACCTAATACTTACCAAACAAATTTCCAGATGAATATTACCATAAACAAAACTGAAAACCACGCAATAGTTAAGGCGGAAGGAAGGCTTGACACAATTCATGCGGATAATTTTGAAAAACAAATGCTCGAAGTGTTTGAAGGCACAAAGGGGGAAATTATTCTCGATTGCAGCGGTTTAGAATACATAAGCAGCACGGGATTGCGGGTTTTTCTAATTGTGCAGAAGAAGATGGGTACAGCAACCAGAAAATTCAAAATTTGCAACCTGCAACCCATTATCAAGGAGATCTTTGAAGTTTCGGGTTTTAATATGGTTTTCTCAATTTTCCCTGACTTAAAAAGCGCTTTGGCATCGTAATAAAGTCTTGTGACTCACATTGCGGGACATTGATATTTAGACTTAATGAATTACCTGTGTTTTTAATCGCGAATATGGACTAAGCGGAACGTAGTTAATGGGAGGTCTTCATCAACCTTTTTAATAGCAAAAAGCCTTTTTGGATGACCATTTCCATGTGCAGATTGATTTTTAAAAACTGATTATTTTTGCAGTTGAAAATTAATCCGATTTATGGCCGTTAATTGAAATAAATATTACTGATGAGCATTAAATCAAAATTTATCCAATACCTCTCCCTGCTGTTAATCATTTCAATAACAATAAGTTGCTCAACCTTTAAGACGTCAAGTCAACAACATACATCTTCAACGGGTAAAGATCACTCCGAGGAACGATACAAAAGCATCAAAAAATCATACGATAGCGATAAAAGCTCAAGGCTCTTCAGCTCGGAGGATTTTGAAGAAACCGCTATGGACAATATCCCTGAATCAGATAATGACTCAACCATCATCATTGAGTCGCATGAGTTTGCAGATTCCCTGTTGAGTTTTTCTTATGCCAAAATGAACGATTCAAAAATTGCTGAGGAATTGGTTAAAGAATCACGGTCTTTGTTTATGCTCGACAGCCTGACCACGCTTAAGTTCTTCAAGGATGATGAATACCTGTTTGACAGAAACCGGCAAAACATTTTCAATTTTGAGGAAGGCTTTGTTCCCATTTACAGCGACTCTGTTTATCGTTCGCGTATTGAAAAGTTAAACCGAAAAACTCCGTTAGAATTCACATATAATGAGACAGTTAAGAGCTATATCGAAGTTTACGGAGTTCGCAAACGTGGCCTGACCTCCCGGATACTTGGTCTTGCCGAAGTCTATTTTCCCATGTTTGAAGAGATTCTCGATCAATATAACCTCCCACTCGAACTGAAATACCTTGCTGTGGTGGAATCTGCATTAAACCCACTAGCCGGATCGCCTGTGGGTGCCAAAGGTTTGTGGCAGTTTATGTACGGAACCGGAAAAATGTATGGCCTTGAGTTAAACTCTTATGTTGACGACCGCTACGATCCTTATAAATCAACAATTGCAGCCTGTCAGCATCTGCAGGATCTCTATGATATTTACCAGGATTGGTGGCTGGTACTCGCAGCTTACAATTCGGGAGGGGGTAATGTAAACAAGGCAATCCGCCGTGCAGGTGGCGTGAAAAATTATTGGGCAATCTGGCCCTATCTCCCCCGAGAAACCCGAGGATACGTGCCCGCTTTTATTGCGGTTTCCTATCTGATGAACTATACCGCCGAGCATAACCTATATGCTGTCCATCCCGGAATTCTCTACAACGCAATTGATACCGTTCATGTTCACGACGCCCTGTCTTTCGAACAGATATCAGAGGTTTTGGGTATATCTAAAGAAGACTTGAAATACCTGAACCCATCGTTCAAAGAGGGTATCATCCCGGCTACATCCGACAATAAGTATGTATTACGCCTTCCACGTTCATTATCAGGGTATTATGTATCAAAAGAATCCGAAATTTATAATCACAAAACTCAGAAAGGTATTGAGCGTGAGAAACTAATTACACAAATTGACGAAATGCCGAAGTATCAGGTGCATACGGTAAAGAGTGGTGAAACCCTGGGCGGCATTGCCAAAAAATACAAAACCTCAGTGTCCGGGATACAATCCCTCAATAAAATGAAAGGCACGACCATCCATCCCGGGCAGAAGCTTTATGTCAGCGGAACACCCCCTAAAAGCGGCGGTACACCGGCCAAGGCTTCTAATTCCACGGCAACTGCCTCCTCTTCTACCTCCAATGCTGCTTCAGGCGAAAAATCCACACACACGGTTAAGAAAGGCGAAAACCTGGGTAGCATTGCCTCCAGGTATAACTGCACAGTTAACGATTTAAAAAGCTGGAACAACCTGAAATCCAATACTATTCATATTAATCAGAAACTTGTGGTTTACAAACCGGCCACCTCACAAAATGCACAAGACGCTTCAGCAAGCGTGACTGGTAAAAGCGCTGACGGTTATATCTATCACATTGTGAAACCCGGCGACACACTCTGGGATATTGCCAAAAAATACAATGGCGTTACTGTGGAAGAACTTAAGAAACTCAACAATATCACCAATTCACAGTCCCTAAAAGTTGGGCAGAAGATAAAAATAGCCAGCGCTGGCTAAACACATAAAACATTCAAAATGCGTATCTTACGAAGGATTGGTTGTGGCTCGGTTTTGGTTTTTTTTGCCCTTTCATTAGTATCTTGTTTTAGCGGTTCGTCAGGATTGCAGCCTTCAACCGGAAAAACCAACGAAATGCTGGTGGTTACCAATAGTGAGATCGTTCAGAAAGGTAGCGTCGGATCATCAATCAGCGACTTTTTTGCACAGATCATGGATGGCTTTCCGCAGCCCGAAAAGACTTACGATCTGGCTTTTGTTACCGAACCTGGTTTCAGCCAGATGTTCAAGACCCACCACAACATTTTTATTGTGGATATCAACCCGGAATTTACCAGGCCAGTGCTTGAAACCCATTCCGACCTCTGGGCAAAACCTCAGCGGGTTATTAAAATGACCGTACCCGACGATTCGACTTTCCTGGTTGAGTTTGATCTTCACAAAGAGGCGTTCATGGAGTTTTTTCATGCCAACGAGCGCCGGCGGGCAATACAAGCTTTTGGAACTATTGAAGACCTTAAGATCAAGAAATTTGTCAGCGAAAAATTTGACATCAACCTGATGATTCCAAAGAGTTTCTACATTGCAAAAGATGCCAAAGATTTTGTATGGTTGAGAAGAGAAGCCCAGCAATTCAGTCAGGGAATCCTGATCTATACGTTTCCATATACTGATACCTTGGTTTTTGTTCCCGATGAAATTATCAGACGCAGGGATGAATTTACTAAGTCAAATGTTCCGGGGCCTGCTCCGGAATCATTTATGAAAGTGTCGTTGATCGAACCACCCTTTACCCGTAGAATTGATTTCAACGGGTTGTTTGCTGTTGAGATGCGCGGAATGTGGGAACTGGAAGGTGATTTTATGGGTGGGCCGTTCATCAACTACACCGTTGTGGATGAGAAGAATGGCAGGATAATCACATTGGATGGTTTTGTTTACTATCCTAACCAGGATAAAAAAAATCTTGTCCGCCAGCTTGAGTCATTACTTTATACACTAAGTATACCTGAAAAAGCCTCCGAATAAATCCTTATTCATTGTTTTTCAGAACTT
The DNA here is from genome assembly GCA_036794825.1 of Bacteroidales bacterium. Taxonomy (GTDB): domain Bacteria; phylum Bacteroidota; class Bacteroidia; order Bacteroidales; family 4484-276; genus RZYY01. The sequence continues at coordinate 86,683 of DAIRGA010000009.1, forward strand.
TGCTATAAAAAATCCGGAATTGTAAAGGCATAAAAAAACCCCTCATTCAGAGGGGTGAGGGTGCAAGATGGGACTCGAACCCACGACCCTTGGAACCACAATCCAATGCTCTAACCGGCTGAGCTACATGCACCATGTGTATTTCTGTCTTCAAATGTGGTCATGAAATCTGTTTCCTTTAATATTTACCTCAGGAAATCAATCAAAGAACGTGCGGCAAAAATAATACTTTTTGATTTTATCCATCAAACAGTGAGAAAAATACTAATCAAATCAACTTTTCATGGTGATTGGTAATTAGTTGTTGGTTAAAGTTTAAAATCTGAACTTCCAATCGGCAGTTTTGAGATAATTCAAAATCAACCGGCAGGACTACCTGTTTAATCATTCTATGAAAAACAGAATATAGTTCTTTTTCTGTGTAAAGGCCAGTAAAACAATTATTTAGAATTGAAATCGCCCGCAATCCCTGAAGGGCTTATCGGAATAACAGTAACCTTTGCGGAGATGGAATTTTAATGAGACATAGATATCTGCACCATAGACATCCGAAGCACCAAGTAAAATGCCGAATTTGTCCGTTCCCACGCTTAAAAACTTGTACCTGGCATAAAATCCAAGGTGGAGTTTTTGAAAATCATAGAAAGAACCGGAAAAATTGAATTCAACGTTATCGGTTTCGTACCTCACGCCAACAATTGCATTTGCTGGATTTCTAACCTGAAAATTACCCAGTTTCAATGGAAAAATGAATGCGCCTGATAAATACCAGTTGGGAAAATACTGATAATCAGCATGAAGATTAATCTTGGCCGGAAGATGAATTTTCATATTGTTAGAGTCTTTCAGCGATGCCTGCGGGTCGCCATAAAACACGGTACTGAACTGCGCCATCAGATCATTGACGTTCGAAAACTCCATAGTATCAATGCTTTGCCATAATTGAGAGACATTGTAGTATGAGTGTTCTTTTGTATTTTGATCAAAAGCGATTCTTCCTAAGTTGGAGACAGAAGCGCCAATTTTGTACCTGTAAGGTTGAAAACTGGCTTCGCATTGCCGGTTGTATCTTTGGTTTGCTGAAACATCAAGATTTCGCACGAAAGAAAACCCAAGGTCAATGGCGGTTCCTTTGCCCCTGAAAAGTGGATCAGTTCCGGTGAATTCATTCGTGTTGTAATCGAGTGGAAGAGAATAGCCGACATCAGCACTCAGGTTTATAAAATCAACTGTATCCTTGTTCACTATGTTTAAATGCAGGTCATTAGCAACAACGTAGGCGCCTGAGTTGCCAGATAATCTTTTGAGATTGATGCCAAACGACCAGTTGTTCAAATAATCCTTCTTGAATACGTGCGACCAGTTCAGTCCAACCTCAGTCCAGGCCAGAGCAGCAGCGTTTACATTCTCGCCTTTAATGTCAACTCCATAAAGTGGTTCATAGGAAATTCCCTCGAAAAATAGCACAGCCAGATTGTTGGGTACATTGTTGAAGTCGGTGTTAATCAAACCTTTGGTGAAAATACCAAATGCCTGACGACCAACGTGCATCGAAAATGAAGGACCGATAATCTCTGACTGGTAGAACCCCGACACATTATCATGTTGTGTTGTGTAATCCAACCCTTCACCACGAACTTCTGCCGAGGGTAGGAGGGGAGAGCGCTTTAACAAATTCACAAACCTGAAATCCTGGTTATGGTAGAACACGAAATTGTTTTCTGCTGATAACCCGGCAGTTAATAAATTTACATCTAGATAAACCTTCGAATTGACACTGGCAGTTGGATTAAAATGAACTCCATTAATCCCATTGAAATTACTCACCGACAAGCCATACATTTCCTGGGCAGTGGTTAACTGCAAATTGGAAAACCATAGGAAAAAATAAATCAGAACCACAGGTTTGAAACCTGAAGGTAAAGTTATAACAAGGCGCAATTGTTGGTCTGGTAAATCAGTTAAAACTCTATTTCATCACTTGGTTAGTGCAATTAAGATGTTTTTTCCCCGAAAGGTTGCCATGAGGATCAATAATTTGTGATTTTTAACATCACTTCGTTGATTAATAAGCAAAGAACAACTAGTGTTCTGAATGGCAATACAACCTGTTTGACCAGAAACACCATGATTGGAAAACTGAGAAAAGAATTTACTTTTGCGGTAAAAAAATCCGGAATGGAAATCACACGCATCTTCGACTTATTGGATCATCTGAAACAAAACTACCCGAGTGACGCCGCGCTGGCCGGGAAAAAAAATGGTGATTGGGTCAAATACAGTACCAGGGAATATGTGAAGCTGTCAAAACTTTTTGGATTGGGGTTGCTCGCGAACGGTTTCAGAAAGGGTGATAAAATTGCTACTGTTACCAACAACCGGCCAGAATGGAATTTCGCGGACATGGGGATGTTGATGACCGGAATAGTTCATGTGCCGATCTATCCAACCATCAGTCCCGATGAATACCGTCACATTCTGAGACATTCAGACGCAAGAGCAGTAATCATTTCAGATAAGTCGCTCTACTCCAGACTGGAAGAGATAATAAGGTCAGTGGAGTCCATTGAAAAGATATTTACATTTAACGAGTTGGAGGGTGTTTCGCACTGGCTTGAAATCATTAACCTTGGCGAAGCCAATCAGAAACAGTTGCAGGAGCAATTCGATATCACAAAGGATTCCATCCAACCCGACGATCTGGCTACCATAATTTACACCTCAGGCACCACCGGTGTTTCAAAAGGAGTAATGTTGTCGCACCGCAATCTGGTAACAAATTTCATTGCAACATCAAAAGTTCAGCCACTCAAATATGGGCACAAGGTGCTGAGTTTCCTTCCGCTTTGCCATATTTACGAGCGGATGTTGAATTATCACTATCAGTACCTTGGCATCAGTATTTTCTATGCTGAAAATATGGGTACGATTGCCCAGAACCTGAGTGAGATCAAAGCAGACGGTTTTACAACTGTGCCAAGGATGCTCGAGAAAGTTTACGATAAAATTGTTGCCAAAGGAAAAGACCTTCCCGGCATCAAAAAAGCCATATTCGACTGGGCATTGAAATTAGGACTGAAGTATGAATTAGATGGTCAAAACGGCGCTGTTTATGAGTTTAAGCGGAAAATTGCCGACCGGCTGGTTTACAGAAAATGGCGGGAGGCTCTTGGCGGGCAGATCGAGGTCATTATCTCAGGAGGAGCTGCATTGCAGCCAAGGCTTTCAAGGGTTTTCTGGGCCGCCGGAATCAAAGTTGTGGAAGGATATGGTCTTACCGAAACATCACCTGTGATAGCCGTTGGGTATCCCTTTTGGCCTGATATCAAATTTGGAACCGTCGGGCCGATCCTCGAGGGTGTTGAAGTGAAATTTGCAGAGGATGGCGAAATTCTGGTCAAAGGTCTAAACCTGATGCTTGGCTACTATAAAGACCCCGATTACACTGCCGAAGTTATTGATAATGAAGGTTGGTTTCACACCGGTGATATAGGTTACCTTGAGGAGGGCAGATTTTTGAAAATAACCGACCGGAAAAAGGAAATTTTCAAACTATCTTCAGGCAAATACATTGCTCCGCAATTGATCGAAAACAAATTTAAAGAATCCATTTTTATCGAGCAGATTATGGTTGTTGGTGTAAACGAAAAATTTGCCAGCGCTCTGATCTCTCCCAACTTTAACCATCTGCACTTCTGGGCTTCAAAACATAAGGTTCACTACCGCGATAATGAGGAGCTGGTGAGAAATTCAGCAGTAATCGCAAGGTACCAGAAAGAGGTGGATGCAACTAATAAAACACTGGGAGAACACGAAAAAATCAAACGATTCAGACTGGTTTGCGAAGAATGGACGCCTCAAACCGGTGAACTCTCTCCAACTTTGAAATTAAAGCGGAACGTAATCTACAAAAAGTACGATCATATCCTCAAGAGCATTTATTATTACACAAAAAATGGGGAAAATGGTAACTAAACTGCTTATAATTAATCACTTATTTCATGAATAATCCTGTACTTGAATTTCTAAAAACCCTGGTTGGCAAGAATCTCGATACGTCACCTTCGCCGGTTGGCGCCTGGCTGAATGGAAAACTCACAGCCATCGAATCCGGGAAAGCCACCATTGAATACACTATCCGAAAAGAAATGACCAACCCGCTTGGAACCCTTCAGGGTGGCGTATTTGCCACTATGATGGACGATACGCTTGGCGTGGCAGTTTACAGCCTGGGAAAAGACAAACTATATGTTGCCATCAACTTTTACATTGATTACCTGATGGGGGTTAACGAAGGCCAGACTATTGCAGTTACCGCCAACATTCTGAGGGAAGGAAATACCGTTTTGAATGTGGGTATGAAAGTAGAAAATCTGGAAGGTAAACTGGTGGCAACCGGGAAATGTAACCTGGTGACAAAAACCATCGAAGGGCTGAGGTTGCCGCGCTATGAGGGTATGGAGAAAAAATATCCAGGCCTGGAATTTAATGGGGATAAATGATTTTTAAAGAGACAAGATTTCATCAGAATAAGCCCTGAATATCCTTTTTCACCTCGTTGATTGCAACCCCAATATTTCGTATGGCTATTGAATTTTCCATCTCGATGATTTTCCGGGCAAAGTCACCTGCAGTTGCATTTCCGGGCAATTCTCCATATGATTTACTGAGAAGATGAGCCACCGATTCCTTGGCCAATTTCACCGCCTCCCAGGCGCCGTTGGAGATATAAAGCTGCTGCGTGAAATTGTGCTCAAATTCCTCCCTGAGACTTGCAAGACAATCGCGGTGCAACTCCCGGGCGGATATCTGCGGATTGAGCAATCGCGAAACAACTTGCGATGGGTCCGAACGTTCAAGGAAAAGAATTAGCCGTTCGCAGGCTTGTAATCTGAGCGGCAAAATTGTTTTGGTTCTCTCGGTGATTTGAAGCGACCTGGTTTTATTCCTTTCAAGGTCGAAAAACATGCGGATAACCAGCAGCACAACTCCACCAATGATTAAGGCAGGTAAGGTACTTTTGAGAATTTCGGTGAATGCTTCCATGAGTTTTGAAACCTGTTATTGATGATTCACAAAAGTAGAATTTCCCGATAACTGGGTTTTCCGCTTTTTGCTCAAACTCTTTCAGATGCACCTTTGGACAAATTACTTGTGAATACTTACTTTTAGCAATCTTCAACTCAATTTGCATGGCGATTTTTAATACTTTTGTGCCTTTATTAATTTTTTCAAAACGTATTGTAATGATTCATCACCATCTCTCCCACCGCGTAAACAGCTTGTCAGAATCGGCCACATTGCTGATGACCCGAAGAAGCCGGGAATTGAAAGAAGCCGGCATTGACGTTATCAACCTTAGCATTGGCGAACCGGATTTCAACACCCCCGAATGTGTTAAAGAGGCTGCCATTGAAGCTATTAACAAGAATATTACACACTATCCACCGGTCGCCGGTTTCAACGATCTCCGCAAAGCCGTGGCTGCCAAACTCAAGCGCGACAATCATCTCGATTACCAAATGAACCAGATTGTTATCTCAGGCGGAGCCAAGCAATCTATTGCCAATGCGCTGATCTGCCTGGTAAATCCTGGAGATGAAGTTTTGATACCAGCGCCCTATTGGGTCTCTTACCCTGAGATGGTAAAACTTGCAGATGGGAAATCTGTAATTATCCCGTCCACAATCGAAAACGATTTTAAAGTAACGGCCAGTGAAGTGGAAAAGCATATCACCGACAAGTCTAAGGTATTCATTTTCAGCTCACCGTGTAATCCTTCCGGAACTGTTTTTACCAAAGACGAATTGGAAGCTCTGGCCAGGGTACTGGCCAAAAAGGAGGATCTCTACATCATTTCTGATGAAATCTACGAGGAAATCAATTTCAACGGAAAGCACCAAAGCATTGCTCAGTTTGATTTTATCAAGGATAGGGTGGTAACCATTAACGGTGTTTCCAAAGGTTTTGCAATGACCGGCTGGCGAATCGGGTATTCAGCCTCTAATAAAGCTATTGCTGATGCATGCAATACTCTGCAGGGTCAATACACAAGCGGATCGGCCACTATTTCGCAGATGGCTGCTTTGAAAGCACTTCAGGCTGATTCCACCGAATTAACCGAGATGGCAGAGATGAAGAAACAATTCCGCGAAAGACGCGACTATTTGTTAAAGATGCTGGCTGAAATTCCCGGTGTTAGAACCAACATCCCGGATGGCGCTTTCTATGTTTTTCCCGAAATAACTTACTATATTGGGAAGTCGGATGGTAATATAATAATAAAGGATGATACTGACCTTTGTCTATACCTGCTCGATAAAGCTCATGTGGCGCTTGTTCCTGGCTCGGCTTTCGGCTGCAGCGATCACATTAGGTTTTCGTATGCCTGCTCAAAAGATGACCTCACGGAGTCGGTAAAACGGATTAAGGAAGCGCTTGGACGACTCAGCTAATTTGATCCTATGCCTGAAAAAATGATTCATTATACACCTGCCCGCGTAAACCAGATATTCGAACAGTTCGGTCTTTTATCGGTTATGGTAATCGGCGATGTGATGATAGATTCGTATATCTGGGGAAAAGTCAGCCGGATTTCTCCCGAAGCACCAGTACCGATTGTCTCCGTTACAAAGCGTGCAAACAGGCTTGGAGGCGCTGCCAATGTAGCTCTTAACCTCAAAGCCATTGGTGCAACAACTTTTTTATGCTCTGTGATAGGAAAGGATGACAAGGCTGCTGTTTTTCAGAGCCTTATGAAGGACAATAACCTGAGCGCCAAAGGGATTCTTGAATCTGATCATCGGCTTACAACCACAAAATTCCGCATAATTGGTAACAATGCCCAGATGCTGAGGGTAGATGAAGAGGTGGATTCAGCACTTCAGCCGGCTGACCAGGAAACGTTTTTTCAATCCATCTTTAATATCATCGAAAGCAACAGGGTAGATGCCATAATTTTTCAGGACTATGATAAAGGAGTGATTACTCCCGAATTGATTGCTCAGGTAGTCGAACTGGCTCAACTAAAGAAAATCCCAATAGTTGTGGATCCAAAGAAGCGAAATTTTAATCACTATCGCAACGTGCATCTGTTCAAACCCAATTTGAAAGAGCTTTTTGAAGGGCTTGGCATTGCCTCCGAAGGTTTTAGTATCAACAAAGTACAGGAGGCCGTCAGATTGCTGCATGAGAAGTTGAATGTACCAATGATCTTTACAACCCTTTCGGAAGAAGGCGTGTTTATAAGCCATTGGCATGGAGACGGTCATTTCGACGACCATCACATTCCGGCTCACTTGCGCTCTATTGCTGATGTGTCGGGCGCCGGCGATACTGTGGTTAGCATTGCATGCCTTGCCCTGGCATCGGGTTTGTCCGATTACGAAATTGCCGCAATAAGCAATCTCGCCGGAGGGCAGGTATGCGAGAGTGTCGGAGTTGTTCCTGTTAATCGCTCAAAACTGATGTCAGAACTGGTTTCCCGCAATCTCTAAGTACCTGTCGAAAATAAAAGCAAGTAACAGTCGTTATTTCAGGGAATTTTAAAAAAGCAGCATTTGAATCGGACAAGGATTAAACCAGTACTACTCTCCGCCATTTTCTTTCTGGTTACATTTTCGTTATCCGCTCAGGTTAATAAAGTTCCTAATCTTAAATTGTATGACTCTGATCCGCTGCACTTTGGATTTATCCTTGCAGCCAATCAAATGGATTTTGTAATAAAAACCAGGGACGATATTCATCAAATCTATTTTAAAGGATTACAAATTCCTGAGCGTGACTTAAAAATTCCGGCCGATTCAGCCATGGTTTATGGAGTTGAGGCCATTCCCAATTTAGGATTTACAGTAGGTATTGTGGGCGACAAGAGAATCGGAGAATACTTTAATCTAAGATTCATTCCCAGTCTTTCTTTCGGAAGTCGCGAATTGTCCTATGATGTACGGGCCTTCTCTAAGGATGAAAGCACCCAAAAAGATACAGTTGCAAGGCGTGTCCTCAATCAGAAAGTGAACTCAACGTTCGTTGAATTTCCACTCTATCTGAAATACAAATCGAAGAGGGTACACAATGTGCGGGGCTACATATACACCGGACTGAAATATTCCTTCGATCTGGCTTCTCAGGCCAACAAAACCGAGCAAAACAACTATGAACCAAAACTTTATCAATCCGACAGCTATTATGTGCTTGGTGCCGGTGCTGATATCTACATGAACTGGTTTAAATTTGGAGTTGAGCTTTCGATGTCTTACGGAATGAGGGATATCCTGCTGAGAGAGAACAATATGTACACCGATGCCATCGAAAGTCTCAAGTCGAAGATATTTATGCTTACTTTTACCTTCGAATAATTTTCATTCATTACATTTTCAAATTTATGGAGCCTACAAGTGATACTTTGCAGCTTTTTGATGCCATCATCAAGAAGTCATCCCTCAAACAGCACGTTTACTACAATACTTACGAAACCTTTAACAAGTTCAAGAAGATTGTAAAAAAGCTGGTCAAAGATTATCATGATCTTGATATCCAGGGAGAACGCTATATTCCGTTTGAATACAAAAACCGGGGTGAGTTTGAAGTAGAACTGAAATTCGGAGGTGACATACTCATTTTCATGATGCACACCAATGTGTTTGAGTTTCCGCGAACGCACGATCTCATGAGTTTGCCTTACATCACTGAGGACAAAGAGCGGTCTTACTGCGGAATTATCAATATCTATAATTTTCTCGGCGATTCATTCAAATACAAGAGGATCAATGATATAGGGTATCTGATTGGCCGGGTCTTTATCAACAAGGACAATCATTATTTCATCGAGGGTAAGCGCGAAATCGGACTCCTTTACCGCAGTTTCGACCTTGCGGTGATGTCAGACGAATCTGCAAAAAGCATCATCCAGTCTGCTATTACTTACACCCTTAACTTCGACCTTTTAACCCCTCCTTACGAGGAAGTAAAGATCCTCAGTGTTTATGAAATCCAGACTACGCTTGATAATATGAAAATTAAGACCGGTAAACGTCTGGGCTTCAGATTTCAGGCAGATTCAGATGATGAAGAAGCGCCTCAGCCTCCGCAGTTGGATAACTCAGACTGATTTAGCCATAAATTCTGCAGAAATCAAAATTGGGTACTAAGCACTAACCGGATCAGTAAATCCTCAGTGCAACAAGCCCGTTTTCCGGTACTGCCCGATAGATTGTTTTTGCTTCCCATCCTGGAACAATAAGCACAATTTCAGGAGAATATGACGGAACCTTAAATTTCAGAATACTTTTTAGATTACTCCGAACGCGGGCGGCTCTGATCGAATAGAGAAATTTCATTAAATCCCTGTTTATAAAACTCTTATTATCAGACTCCTGCAATACCAACAACCGGAACCCATTCTCGAAAGTCATCTCGAAATAAACCGGGCCGGTGGTCGCCGTATCGGGTACTGAGGCTGCCTTCGCTGCTTCGATAGTATCTTTGGGTGCAGTCTTTACCAGGATTGGTTCTTTGGGGATAGTTGCAAATTCGCTCGCAATTTTCAAAGGCTTTGATAATTCGAGGGATAAAAAATACGGCTCAACACCATAAAGACTTTGGCAAATGTCAATTTCCTTAATCTGTGAAGAATGCACGGTTACACCGTTTACTTCCAGCCTGGAGATGCTGTCAGTAAGGTCAATGCTCAAACCAATCGGGTCAGCTTTTGTCAATTCGAGTTTTGCTTTGGTAAAAGCGATTTTCTTTTGTAATGCTCTGAACGTTGAATCAGTAAATAACTGCATAACAGCAGAATCACTCTGCTTAATAGTTTCAATATATTTTGCATCGAAATCAGCCACCCAGTTTTTGGCAGCTTTTGCAGTCATGATATAATAATAGGCCACAAAGAGTAAAACGATAAAAAGTAGGGAGATAGCAATCCATTTGAACTTACTGCTCCCCTTTTTTCTGCTTTCCTGTGGTGATTGTGTTTCCGCTTTTTCCATTTTTAGTAGATATAAACTTTTGATCCTATGTTTAGGGTATTGTAAACAGCTTCGAGGTCGTCGTCGGCAAGTCGCACGCATCCATGTGTAACCGGCATGCCAAGATACCTTTTGTAAATTGTTCCGTGAATAAGATAGCCATCGCCAAGGCTAAGGGCGTAATCGCCGAGAACACCTGCTTCGTACCTTGAGTGATGATCGGCGGAGGGGACAGGAAGTCCTTCTTCTATAAATGCCCAGTCGGGTTTTCTCCACACAGGAGCGCGGGTTTTTCCTTTTACTGTCCGCATTCCTTTTGGTGTTTTGAAAATCCATTCGCGATCATCATTAGAAATTAGCTGAACGTAGCTTCCCGAGCTGCAAAATCCTTCTCTGAACAGTTCCTGTTTTGCTTTGTAAAGGAAAAAATGATTTTTCACAGTGTTGATTACCAGAAAAGGTTGATTGGGAGTGAGCGCTGAATAGCTGGTTTGAAGCTTTTGTAACTCTTTTTGCGCTCCGGTAATGGTTTTTTTATAGAGGTCTGAGTTAGTAATTTCCTCCGAAGCTTTTGTACCGGATTCTTTTGAATCAACCATTGAATCCTGAATTACAGGCGCCCCAAAATAAAGAAACCAAATTACAAAAACGAAAAGAAATATGATTCCGGTGATACCTAAAATGATTTTTACGGCTTTTATCAGTCCTTTGATTTTATTTGATGCCATTTGAATGTCCTCCAAAAAATGTTACGAATTCAATGATTATCTTAATTTGTCAATAATCAGGATTAATCCTGACTATTTCTGGCTTTTTAAAATTTCGTCAAGGGTTATAGATGATCCAATGATTGTCACAGGTGTTCCGTTTTGCACAAGTTTGTACAATTTGTCCATATCCTTGTTGGTCAAGGCAACGCATCCATCAGTCCAGTCGGTTCCTTTGCCGCCATGACCATGAATTTCGATCAGATTCCCGATTTTTGATTTTTTCGGGAGTGTTCCGTTCTTTATTTCAGCAGCAAAACGTTTTTTATCCTCATCGTTAGGATAATTGATTAGCAGAGCTCTATGATACTTTGTGCGTGCGCCTTCTTTTTTATCGGTGATCTTGTATAGTCCCTCGGGTGTAACCTTGTCACCCTTCTGACGTTTATCGCCGATCCAGTTCTTACCTAACTCGGCATCGAATTCATGTGTAACTGATCCATTTTTATAAAGATAGCATTTACCGGCAAATTTATCCACAAGGATTGCTGTTGAATTTCCATTCCGGCTATTTCTGATGGTCTTCTCCTTCCATGATTTCCAGGAATTGTAACTGTTAAAGTAGTTGTTTATCAGCTTGTAAGCATCGCTGTGTGCAGCTTTAAGATTGCTCTCAGCTTCGGTAAGTTTCATATTTGCCTGGATGAGTAATTCGCCATCATATGCCGCTTCTCCTTCGGAGAGAGCAAGTCTCCCCTTGGCCATTTTATCGGAAATCCTCTGTGGAAGTGGGAATCTGGATAATACCTTAACTTCATCAACTAATTGATTGAGCTTCTTTATTTTAGTTGTTATTGAGGTTTCAAGGTCATTCATTGAGCGGTTAGATTCTTCAATTGCTCTTTCCGAAATTTGTGCAGACAATGCAGATGTTTGGGCTACAGCAGTAAAATCTCTTTTCAGAAAAAACTTCTCGTTTTCCCTGTTCCAGAATGCCATTGCTGAATCATAGAGCAGTTGTGCCTGAGCAAAAGTTTCTTTAGCGTATGTATCAGCTTTTACCGTGCGCGCAAGAGCAAGTGCTTGTCTTGCCTGCTCGATTTCGAGAACCGGCGGCTCGGGTTTCATATTGATTGCAATGATAGAACCTGCTGCAAACAGCACAACCAGTATCATTACAAGAATGATTGTTCTTTTCCAGATCTTCCTCATTTTAAATAATTTCACCTTAAATTATCAATTGGCTTTTGAATTTTGATAAACAACTAACCGGGCGATTTGCTTAGTTGCATTAAATTTCAGGTAAAGAACTAAAAAAACCCCGGCAATATTGTCGGGGTTTTTCTCGAAAAGACTATTTCGGTGATCAATTATTTTTTACCGCCTTTAACTTTGGCAATTGCCTCATTGAGTTCGGTATTGATAGCCATTGCACTTTCTTTAGCAGCTTTAGCTTTGGCTTGTGCTTTCAGGTAATCGCCAGCTGCGAGCATCTGACCAACTTCAGCAACAGCAGCTTCGATCATAGCCATTTCGTTCTTGATTTCTTCGAGAACAGCAGCGCCTTCTTTACCTTTTGGGGCTTTGGTCATCAGTACTTTATTCTCTTCCAGAAGAGTATTGATGCTAACTACTTCTTCTTCAGTGGCAATTCTCACCTGCTCTTTTGCAGCCTGAGCGTTTGCACTTACCTGAGGTGCAGCAGCAAGGATACCGTCCAGAGAAACGCGCACTTTGTCAAAATTTTTGAAAGTTTTTGATTTCTGAACTTCAACTGCAGCCATTACTGCTGACATTGAATCCTGGAGTGCATTGAATTCTGCAGGTACATAAAGATCTGCCTGTGAAGCTCTTGTTGCTTCGATTGCAGCTTTTGCAGCATCAATCTGCTCTTGAGGAACTTTCTGACAACTTGTAGCTAATGCGACCATTACGAGCGCTGCGAACACCATTAAAACTTGCTTTTTCATGATTCTGATAATGTTTAAAATGTTAATTAAATAAATGTAATTTGTTAATTTTCAGCTTTTTAAAAAATTCAACTTTTAAAATTCCTTAAAAACCAAACTTTTTAGTTACTATTTAGACGGCAGGCAAGTAAAAAGTAACCAACAAATCTTAAATTTGAGAACTTTTTTATTTTCGCAGACGAAATGATTGTTAAAACCAAAGATTACGAAAATTTTTCGGATGAGGATCTTGTAGCCAGGATCACTCAGGATGGTTTGACCGATTTATACAGTATTCTATATAAAAGGTATCATCTGAAGATTTTGGAAAAGTGTAACAGCTTGCTCAAAAACAAGGAATTATCTAAAATTTTCACCCAGGATATTCTCTCGCGTATCTTCGAAAAGTTGCCCGGTTTCAAAGGAAATTCCACTTTTAGTTCCTGGGTCTATTCCATTACCTATAATCATTGTATTGACTATCTGAGAACCAATAAAAAACTTCATTATCCGGAATGGGATCGTGATCAGGAGCTGCCAGAGATAGTGGATGTGACGGAAGAAGATCTAACCGACCTGCATTTTTCACGTTTGCTTGAATTATTGGACAAGCTTCATACGGAAGAAAAGGCGATGCTGCTAATGAAGTATCAGGATGACTTGTCGCTTAAAGAAATCGCCACAACGATGCGGCTTACCGAAAGCGCTGTTAAAATGCGTCTGATGAGGGCCAGGGCAAGGTTGGTCTTTTTGTACAAAACTTTTTATGGCAATTATGTTTGATCAGCCTGTTACTTTTAGCGTTTTAGCCGTCAAAACAACAAGTTGATTTTTAAGATGGATTTTCTCAGAAATTTATTTAATAGAGGTGAAGCTCGTACACCAAAGACTCTAAAAAACAGTCTTTTAAAACATTTTCCCAAGGCCAAAAATGTGGAATGGAGCAGATACAACGAATTGTACGAAGCTATGTTTTACGATGAGGAAGTGGAAAAAATAGCGCGTTTTGATCAAAATGGGAAATTGGTTGAATGTCGTATCAATACCTCTTTTACTGATATCCCCTCCTTTGTGAAGTCCAACATCGAACCCGATTACGAAATTATGAGCTGCATCGTGGTTTACGCCTCCGATAACATGAACTATGAGTTAATCGTGCGAAACTCCGAATTGATCAGGTATTCGCTGTTAATGGACTCTCTCGGACACAAGATCAGGCTGGAGAGATTGTAGGAACCCAAAAGTTCTTATCTGATAACATAACCTAAAAATTCTTCTTATGAAATGTTTGACTTATCGGCATCAGCACCTTAAAGTGCTGATGCTCTTGTTATTGGGATTTGTCCTTGTAGCTAATGCCTTTTCACAGAACCAGCAAAACTCTCTAAAAGTTGAGATTGCAGCCCGCCTTGATTCCACAGTGTTTCTTAATCCCTTGGTAAAAAACACATTTATTGATGCCACCGGACGTCAGGTGGTCGAAGTATCAGTACCGGGAGTTAAACCGGGTATTCATACGACGGCAGTAGCTGAGCCAACCGATGGTTCTGTTCTGCTGAACAATGTTCCGGCCTATGACTGGTCGTTTGGCTGCATGGCCACTGCTGCTGCAATGATGGCGGGTTATTACGATTTAACCGGCTACCCGGATATGTACACTGGGCAGACCAACGGTGGAAATGCTCCGATGACCAACAGCGTCTGGGGTACAGTGGCTATCAATGGTGAAACACTAAAGCAATGTCCATTGAGTGCAACGCGCAAAAATCTCGATGGAAGAGCAACAAAGGGCCATGTTGATGATTTCTGGGTACAATCCGGAAGTGCAGCCCCAGATCCTTACATTGGTAACTGGTCGCCCCATGATTACGGAGATTGTACCGGCGACTTCATGAAAACCAACCAGTCAGAATACGGCAATTCGGATGGGTCAACAATAATTACCTATTATGTTGATGGCGGGGCTTACACTGGCACGGGAGGGTCAGATGGAGTTTACGGAATACGTTTGTTTTGTGAATCAAGAGGTTACGACGTCTTTGGTTATCATACTCAGCTAATCCAGGGCCACAACGGGAACACGCAAGGTTTCACCTTCGACGACTACAAAGCACAGATCAACAGCGGTCGCCCGGTGATGATTCAACTCTCCGGCCACACTGTGCTGGGAGTTGGATATGATGACGCCGGACAAAAAATCTATCTTCACAATACCTGGGATTATGATCTGCACGAAATGAACTGGGGCCAGACTTACGCCGGATTACAGCATTACGCAGTTTCAGTTATCGAGTTATTGCCACTTCAGAATGCCATTTTAAATGTATCACCGTCTAATCCCACTGTTACCTGGGAAGCTGGATTTCAGCAATTTAGTATTACCAGCAACAAAAACTGGAGTGTAAATGAAAGCGTTGACTGGCTTTCCGTTCAACCTCCATCTGGTTCAGGTAATGGCAGTTTTATTGTCAATTACGCTGAAAATCAAATGGCTCAGCAACGATCTGCTAACATCGGGGTAATGATCACCAGCCCGGCGAAAGCCTCAGGTGATTCGCCGGAAAACACTGATACTGATTTTTTAATTTGGGAGGATTTTTCGGATAACATTATTCCGGTTGCATGGCAGGCGCAGGGCTTGGGCACAACTAACTGGCGCATTGTGGATGCGGCATTGGCTGGCTCTCCACCGCCAATGCTACAACTCAACTGGGAACCTCAATTTGTTGGCCTTGCCCGAATGGTTCTGCCCACCATCAATACAACCGGAGCAGAGAAATTAAACCTGGTTTTCAAACATTTTGCCAGCCATTACAGCAATAGCTTTACGGTGGGTGTGGCTGTTTCGAATAATGCAGGCCAATCCTGGCAAACTTTGTGGTCGGTTCCGGTGAGTAGCAATGTAGGGCCGGAAACCATTGAAATGGAGATTGATGAGCCTTTTGCTGGATCCGAGCACTTCAGACTCTCATTTTTCTTCCAGGGCGACAGCTGGGATATGTGGGACTGGAACCTCGACAATATTTTGCTTGTGGACGAGATTACCGGGATTAATTTTACTTTCATCCAGGAGGCTCATCCATTTTCTAATCAGATTATCAGCCTTGATGCCGGATGGAGCGGAATTTCGTCCAATATCCAACCTGCCAGCGCCAGTGTAGAACAATTGCTCTCGCCACTCGGCGCTAACTTCATTATTTTGAAGAATTTAGCTGAGGTTTATTGGCCTGGTGGCAATGTTAATACGATCGTAAACTGGGACAGCTTTGATGGTTATGTGATCAAAGTTGGTCAGGATGCCGAAATGACCATGTCCGGGATTCAGATTACACAAAAGTCTGTCCCGCTTATCCAGGGATGGAATCTTATTCCGGTTTTATCCACTCAAAATGTTACAGTATCGCAAATTTTTGGTCCGGTATTACCTGCATTGCAAGTGGTTAAAGATGCTGTCGGAACAGGAATTTTTTGGCCAGGGATGAATATCAACACACTGCAGGTTTTGCGACCCGGGAAATCCTACTGGGTAAAGATGTCTGCTCCTGGTACGGTTACTTTTCCCTGATAAGCAGTTAGCAAATCTGAAGATTCCAGAGATAAAGAATTGTATCATTTCCAGCCTTTTTCATAAGTAGCAGAATTTGTCAACCAACTTCCATTTGTGCCGGAAATGGATAAATTTGCGGCATATAGGTTGAGTTATCCATCGAAAATCCGCATTCAATGGCATTCATTTTTGGATTGTTACCAGTTCTGCTTTTTCTCACTTGTTTGTTTCTGCTCGACAGTTTCAAACTGGTTAAGGTGAGACTGCTTTTGGTATCTTTTGGCTGGGGGCTGATGAGCGCGGGAATCTGCTTCGTGATAAATTCACAACTAACAGAAAGTCTGAATCTTTCCTTCTCAACTCTTTCAAGGTATGTAGCTCCGGTGATCGAAGAAGTGACCAAATCGCTTTTAATTTTGCTGCTGGTTTCCCGCAAGCAGATCGGATTCATGATTGATGCGGCGATTTATGGTTTTGCCATTGGCGCCGGATTTGCCCAAATAGAAAACATTTTTTATATCACCCAACCATTTGCCGATGCTGATACAATGCTTGCAATCGTAAGAGGTTTCGGAACAGCAATTATGCATGGTGGTACTGTGGCGATTTTTGCGATGATATTTATAGAAGCCGTCCATCGTTCCAACAAAATATTGATTGTGTACGCGCCGGGATTAATGACGGCAATTTTGCTTCACAGTGCCTTTAATCATTTCATTGTCAATCCGTTAATTCAAGCCATATTAATCATCACTTTGCTTCCTTTGACTTTTTATTTTGCCCTATCCTATACAAACCGAAAAATGCAGCATTGGCTCGAATTGGAATTTATGAACGAAGTGGAGCTTCTCAGAATGATAAAGTCAGGGCAATTTACCGAAACGAAGTCAGGGAAATTTTTTGCCACCTTGCGAAATCACTTTTCCCCGGACATCATTGTAGATTTGTACTGTTTTATCAGTCTTTACCTTGAATTGTCCATTAAGGCCAAAAGAAACATGCTGCTCAAAGAGACCGGTTTCGAAGTGATTCTTGAGCCGGATACGATTGATAAATTGGCGGAAATAAAGCAATTACGCAAAAATATCGGGAAATCAGGAGAACTGGCGCTACAACCTCTTATCCGGATTAGCTACAGGGATTTATGGAAATTAAACCAACTTAGCTAAGGATATTAAGACAAGATGGTTTTTAGTGAAAAATGGATTATTTTTGCCAAAAGTATTACTCATTTATTTTTTTAATACTGCAAATGAAATGTCTATCGTTTCTAAGCTAAGTAGATATTAATCAATGACATAACACAATGAAAAATGAAATTTTGAAGTACGTGGCGCTCTTTCTTGCAGGATTGCTGATTGGATCGGCATTAACCTATGTTTTGATGAGTGGCAATTTGAGTCCATCCGGCGAAAATATGTCCGGGACATTTTCGTCGAGGGCAGGAGGAACGTTGAACTATAGTGGTGATAACTGGCAGATCAACGCAACTGCCGTGCTAAATGTAGCGGAGGTCAACCTTATTGTTAGTGTGCGTTCCGCCTATGAAGTAGAAGTCAACATGCGCATTGATCCCCAGGTTTACAGGATCACCAACTCAACCTGCCAGGGATGCGGCATTTCACCACAAGCCAATGTAAATACAGGTGATGTAAGCTTTGTTGCTGCTAATGAGGTGGTTTACAAATCGGTACTATCTTATAAGCCCGGACTATCTTCTCCTGTCGAGATTGCTGTGGTGCGCGATGGCGAAGTGGTTTACCAGGGAACCCTGATTATCAAATAGATTTACTCCACCATCAGGTATTTCTCAATCAGTCCTCTAAGCTGCTGATAATCATAGGTAACCGGTAGCTCTGGATGATCGTCAATGACATTCTGTGGCGGTCTGAATAAAATTCCCACTTCTGCCTGTTTGAGCATGGAGATATCGTTGTAGGAATCCCCGAAAGCGATCACTTTGTACTCGAGGCTTTGGAGCGCCTGGACGGTTTTTCTTTTTGGGTCGGGTTGACGGAGTTTATAGCTAATGATATTGTCGTTTTCATCAACGATCAGGTTGTGGCAAAAGAGGGTAGGGCGATCGAGCTGCTTCATCAGCGGGTCGGCAAACTGGCGGAAAGTGTCCGAAACCACAATCAATTGAGTGATTTCCTTCAACCAGCCGATAAACTCAAGAGCGCCATCCAATGGCCTGATGGTAGCGATAACATCCTGGATATCTTTGAGTTTCAGACCGTGTTCAGCCAAAATTTTAATCCGTTGTTTCATCAACACATCATAGTCGCTGATGTCGCGGGTGGTTAACCGTAGTTCATTGATTCCTGTGCGGTTGGCAACATTTATCCATACTTCCGGCACAAAAACGCCTTCGAGGTCAGAGCAGATTACGTACATATTTTTGTAGTTTAGTTTATTTTTTCTATTGAGTTGTCTTGCAATTACATAGTATTTGCCCGATAGTTTCCTGTTTTAATGGCATATGATGATAATACTAGTCGCCTGTAGATTACTGCAAACTGATTAAAACATTCTGCAAAGTTTTATCCCTCAAAGTCGTTATCTGCCAAAATTCTCCAGTAGATAGTCCCTGAAGGCGGAGTAATCATTTCTCAGTTCGTCAAATTGCTCCGGCTTTTCTTCCAGCCCTGAGAGGCTTGGGGGAAGATCGGGGTCGAAGCCGAGGATTTCGATGATCTGTTCAGGGAATTTGGCCGGATGAGCAGTTTCGAGCGAGATACAAACCTGATCAGGTGTATTTAGTTCGGGAAAGCTTGCCAGGAAATCTTCAAGCCCTTTCCATCCAACAGCGCCGTGCGGTTCCAGTAACAAGCGATATTTTTCCCACGCTGTTTTGATGGTTGCTTTGGTCTCGCTGTCCGATACGCTTACGGCGAAAAGCTCGCCATTCATTTTTTCCAGATCGGGCATCTTGTTAACGAACCCTTTCTCATCCATCGCTCCACCATAAAGCGCTACCAGCCGTGCCAGGTTGCTTGGATGACCAACGTTCATGGCGCTGGAAATACAGTTTTTAGAAGGTTCAATTTTCTGATAAGAGCCTGTTCTCATGAAAGTTGGAAACTCATCATTTTCATTGGTTGCGATGATAAATTTCTCTACCGGAAGTCCCATTTTCATGGCAAGCACGCCGCCCATCATATCGCCAAAATTGCCTGATGGTACGGAGAAAATCACCTTTTCTTCACCCGGATTATTGGTTAACCTCGAGTAGGCATAAAAATAATAGACTATTTGCGGGATAAGTCTGCCGATATTGATGGAGTTGGCGGATGAAAGGTTCAGATGGTCAAGCTGCTGGTCGGCAAATGCTTGCTTAACTAAAGCCTGGCAGTCGTCGAATTTGGCATCCAGGCCAATGATCGTAATGTTTTTACCGAGCGTTGTCATCTGCTTACGCTGCCGCGGGGTTACCTCAGCCTTCGGAAAAAGCACCACTACTTTGATATTTTCGAATCCGTAGAACGCATTGGCAATGGCGCTGCCAGTATCGCCTGAGGTGGCTGTGAGGATCAGAAGTTCGCCTTTGGACTCTTTAAGATAATGGTTCATCAGCCTACCCATCATCCTTCCCGCAAAATCCTTAAACGAGGCCGTAGGTCCCTGATCCAGCCGCATCACATATTTTTTATCAACCACATGCTCAAGCGGGATATCGAAATCATAAGCATCCTTTACCATCATTTTCAGGTCATTTCCAACGATTACGCCTTTTAAAAATGCACTGATGATTATGTCAGCGATTTCGTAGTACTCCATCGCTTTCATTTTACCTAATGTTGGTGGGTCAATATGAGGGATTATTCCGGGCATGTAAAGACCTTTGTCGGGCGCCTGGCCTCGAATGAGTGCCTGGTCGAAAGGCAGTGAGGGCGACTTCAGGTTGGTGGAATAGAATAAGATAGGTTGTTCCATCCCTTTATCTTCTTAATGTTGCAGATGAAGCTCCTCCGGCAGAGAACTCCGGCGAGGTGCTGTGTGATCTCTTCCCGTCGAGAACGGCCAGTGCCTGGTCGAGGTCGGCGATGATGTCGTCGGGATGCTCGGCGCCAACACACAGGCGGATGAGGTTTGGCGGTATGTTGGCCATTTTGCGGCCTTCCTCGCCCTGCTGCGAGTGCGTTGAAATGGCGGGAATCGTGGCCACCGACTTGATTCTTCCAAGGTCGGTAGCCCGCCAGATGCGCTGGAAGGCGTCGAACACATCGCGTGCAGCCTGAGTGCCACCTTTTACGTTGAACGACATCAAATGACCATAGCGGTTCACCGGTTGACCGTATTGTTCGTCATGCTCGGCATCCACCAGCCAGAGGTATTGCGAGGCCAGCTTGTGCAGCGGATGTGTCTCAAGGCCAAGATATTCCACTTTTTCAATGTGTTTATGACTTTCGAGGAATTTGGCAATGGTTAGCGTTGAGCGGCTTTGAATATCAACGCGCGAACGCAGTGTACGGACATCATTCAGCGCCAGTATTGAATTCATCGGGGAGATATTAGGGCCGTTATCTCGGTTGGGCAATGTTTTGACGTACATGGCAAAGTCGGCTTTCATTTCCGGATTGTCCACATTGGAAGTCAGGTTTTTGCGTGAAATTACCGCCCCGGCAATTCCAAAACCGCTGGTCATGATTGTTTTCGAAACCGATTGAACAACAATGTCGGCGCCCAGAGCGATTGGCCGCAGCAAAGCAGGCGTTGCCACCGTGCTGTCAATGATCATTGGGATGCCGTATTTATGTGCCAGGTCAATTACCTTTTTCAGGTCGAAAAATGCCTGCCCCGGATTGCTTGGCATTTCGCCATAGAGGAAACGGGTATTCTCGTCAATGAGTTTTTCCCACTCGTTGATATCAGCCGAATTGATCACTTTACGCCAGGTGATATAGCGTTCCTTTTCTTTTCTGACGCCAAACTGCTGAAACGTGCCACCGTAAATCTGCGTTGTTGCCACAAAATTGACAGGCTTTGATGGATTTTTCGGGTCGGGCAAAAGGAAAGGATCAACAGCAGTCTGGATGGCTGCCATACCCGAGGCTGTTGCAATACATGATGTTTCACAATCGGCGCCATACCCTTCGAGCAAGGCCAGTACCCCTTCGATGTAGTACATGCTTGGATTTCCGATTCTCGAGTAGCACCAGGTGGGAATCTGGTAGCCGAGCGCAGCTTCCATTTCGTCCGAATCGCGGTAAGCCTGTGAGGTTGACATGTAAATGGGTTCGATGATCGAGCCCTGGTTAAAGTCGAGCGCTTCCTGCATCGAGTAAACCCCATGCACTGCAATCGTGTCGAAACGCTTGCTGCGCATCTCTTTCAGGTAATTGGCGTGCCACTGCGCCGAACGCCCGGCTGCCTCCACATAACGCTTTATCCCGTTTTTTTCCATAGTATCCTCCTGTTCATTTTGTTGGTTAACGATTACTTAAGTTTAGGGACAAAAATATTAAAATGTGCTGATTATTAGTCTGTTAAAAATAATTTCAAGCAATTTTATTTCAATAATTTTAAAATTGAAACCAAAAACATCTATTTTTGAAAAATCTATTATTCTTAATCAAAAATTTATGGCCAATAGCTTTCATCTTGATAGTTTGGATAAAAGGATACTGAGCTATCTGACGGCTGATGCGAGGATGCCGTTTTTGGAGGTGGCGCGCAACTGCAAAGTTTCAGGCGCTGCCATTCATCAGCGGGTGCAGAAAATGGTGGAGGCCGGAGTAATTTCCGGTACACAGTTCAACCTTTCGCCCAAAGGGATGGGGTATCTCACCTGCGCATTTATCGGAATCCAGGTGAACCTGACTTCGAGTACAACCCACGAACAGGTATTTCAACAGATCAAACAAATTCCGGAAATTGTGGAATGTCATCACATCACCGGAAAGTACTCTTTGTTGATCAAGATTTTAGCCCGCAACAACGAGCACCTCAAGAAGATCATCGTAGAGCAAATCCAATCCATCATCGAAATTGTGGCCACCGAAACTTTTATCTCGCTCGAAGAGGGCTTTGTGCGGCAGTTGCCGGTGGAGTAGGGGAGATGGGGAGATGGGTGAATGGGTGAATGGGGGATTGGGTGAGGCTGCGTCGCTACGCTCGCAGAGCCGAGGGGAGATGGGGCATTGGGGTGAACAGTTGACTGCCGACTATTGACTGCCGACTTCTTA
Source organism: Bacteroidales bacterium (assembly GCA_036794825.1). Classification (GTDB taxonomy): domain Bacteria; phylum Bacteroidota; class Bacteroidia; order Bacteroidales; family 4484-276; genus RZYY01. The sequence goes on from DAIRGA010000009.1 coordinate 109,045, forward strand.
AAAGGCAACCGCCAAAAGAGCTTTTCTGTGAATGGAGAAACTTGGTAACTTTGCCAAAAATAGTCAGCAAATGATTGGATTCAGAATTGTATCCCGCTTACACAAGATTTCCTGATCTGCTCATCAATGCAAATGATAATTTGTTCTCAGTTTGATCAATTTCGTGGGTTTTGAAGGGTAACATTTTAAGCTCTGAAATAGATGAAATGCAATTTGAATAGTAACATTTTACATAAAATCAATTGAAAATGAAACGCTTAACAGTCCTTTTTCTCATCTCTTTAGCAATTGGCGGTATTTACTCCCAGCAAATTGTTCCGGTTGCTTCTTATTTCAGGAATGGTTTTGTGTTTGAGTCGGGATACTGGGTTTACAGGGATACGGCAACTCATGCGCAGGACAGCATCACGCTGGTAAACTGCATCCATAATTACATCTACCCCAATCCGGGCAATCCGGATTACCAGGAATACTATAAGATGAATTTCCATAGCCACAGCTTTGGATACAATTTCAACGAGTTCATTATCACGCTATATTGGAAACGAAATGGTGGAGGAGAATGGGGTCAGCTTGGTCAACCGGTTATGCATATTGCGGGGTACCCCTGGTATCCGCAGGTGGGAAATGGCTTCAATGGTTATCAGATCATGGACATTTTTCCCAGCTTCGAAGTGAATGGAACCACGTTTAATAATGTGGTGTGGTCGCGTATATTCGAAAACGAGCAGTACCAGCACGAATTTGATTACGACACCGATCTCTATTTCTCTCCCGGCGTGGGTATCATCAGAAAAGCCTGGATAGATGGCCAGGGTATAAGCCACTGCTGGGATCTGATTGACTGGCAGTCGAATATTTATACGGGCATCGGGGAGGACAAGCTACAGAATAATGAAATCATAGTCTTCCCTAATCCCGCAAGCGACCAAATTACCGTTACCTGCACCGGACTGGAATATGCCGAAATACTGAACCTTCAGGGTGATTTCGTGTGCCGGTCAACAGCCAGAAATTTCAGATGTGAGTTTGATTTGAAAGATCTACCTCCGGGCGTTTATTTTCTGAAGTTAAATACAGCAGAGGGTGTTTACACCAGGAAAGTTGTTGTTAACAGGCCATAGTATTGGTTTAAAGCAGCTTAAGGGAATGCTATCTCATTTCTTCATAAGAAGTTGTGGTAGCTTCGTATCCATTATACGGGCAATCCTTAGATCAGAACAAAAGTATCTTTTGATTTAGACACAAGCGAAAGTAAGCAGATGTAAGCGCTGGAAAAGATAATTTTCATAATTTTTGTTTGAGAACTTAGTCAAATATTCCACCACCTTCGATTAAAGTCGAAGTTTTAATGCAATCGCCTTCAATGCAGTCACTGCAGTAAAAACCCACACCCGGATTAAAATCAACTTTACACTCTGCTGCCGATCCCTGACCTGAACTTTTACATCCGGAGCAGATTACGGTATATCCGGAGCCAGACTCTTTGCTATCCTGAAAATAGTGCTTATATTCGTAAAGGAAATCTCCGTCCAGAGCGAGCTTTATAATGGCTGACGCCTTGTTCTGCCTGTCATATGCTCTCAGGAAATATTCATCACCTTCAGATGAAAAATCAATTTCATCAAAACTTAGCTTCAGGTCTGATGCATTTTTGATTGCTTCTTCCCACTGCATTTTCAACTTATCCGGATTGGCGATAAATGTAATGGCACCATCGGACAAATACCCGATTTTGATATCAAAGTGAGAACTTGATTTAAGATTGTGGTCTTCAGGAAATCTCTCCATATTGAGATTTCTTTCAAATTGATCGTTTGCAAAAACGAAACCGTTGATGCTTGAAACGGCAAGAACCACCAGAATTAGGGATCTGAAAATGTTTGTCATGGCTGTTTAATTTAATTAGTTTAAAAATTCTTGTTGCAAAATTACAGATTTCCATTACACAACTCTATTACGGATAATTTTTTTTAAAAATTTAACAAATGACTTAATTTGTACTTTTCAATGGCATTCATTTCATGCTATTACATTCCATTCAATTTTGTAACGAACTTATTATCAATAGTTTATTTTGTTTTTATAACGCTTGTTTATTTAGTATTACATATTACAATTTTTTTTATTTTCTGCCTTTGTCTGAATTTATCATAAAGGAGAATATTACGGTCATACATTAATAATCCGAACCAATATCAGGCAAAATAGCTTACCCTTCCCGAAACGCTCACGACTTTTTTTAATAGCAGGTTTCGGCACTAAATGACGACAAATAAACGTTTGCGAATGTCCAATCAAAATTAAAACATTATGCAGGACGAAATCCGGGCAAGTCTGGGGAATCCGAAACAGCTCGAGGAAGTGTACCGGTCTGATAAAAGTGGTTTTGAGAAGGCTTTCAATGAGCTTTACCCGGAAATATCTCATCACGAAATGGCTGCTTTCTGGAAAGCCCGCCTTGAATATGGCGCCGGTAAACAGAATGTTGCGCTGATCAGCAGGAAGGATCTTTTTTACGTCGCATTGAGTTGTGCAGTAGCCGGTTTTTTAATCAAATTGCCCGACATCATAGGATTTGACGCTGAAGCAACGCTTTTTTACCAAAAAAATGCCGGACTTATCGTCTTTTTTGGCTTGTCGCTTTTCGCATTATTGAAGAGGGATTTATTAGATGTGAGGCTAATGCTCATTTCGTTTACAGTCTTTGTTCTCTCTGCAGTTTACATCAATCTCCTTCCGGCAAGCTGGGAACGGGACTCCGTAGTTTTGGCTTATCTGCATTTGCCGCTGCTGATGTGGTGTTATTACGGGTTCATTTTCATCGGCGCTGGTATAAAAGAGAAAAGCAAACGGATGGATTTTGTGAAATACAACGGCGATCTGGCAATTTTGCTGCCCCTGATTGCTATTGCCGGCGGTATATTAACTGCCGTCACTATCGGGTTGTTTTCGGCGATTGAGCTCAACATCGAGCAGTTCTATTTCGAAAATGTGGTTATCATCGGAGCCGTTTCAGCGCCGGTGGTTGCCACATGGATTATCCGTGAGTTCCCCTCTGTTGCAGGGAAAATCGCCCCCGTAATCGCCAATATTTTCAGCCCGCTTGTATTGATAACCCTGGTGGTTTACCTGGTCAGCATCGTTATAACCGGGAAAGATCCCTATAACGACCGTGATTTTTTGATTGCCTTCAACCTTTTGCTGGTGGGAGTTATGGCCATCATTGTTTTTGCGGTGTCGGGACTTTCGGACGGGAAAGCGCAACGATTCGCCCGAATCACGCTGTTTGCGCTGGTAATCGTTACGCTGGTCGTTGACATGGTTGCTCTCTCTGCCATCGTTTACCGGCTGGGCGAATATGGATTTACCCCAAACCGTACGGTTGTGCTTGGCTCTAACCTGCTGATTTTCGGCAACCTGGCACTGATATTGATTGACCTTTATCGTGCCAACTTCAAAACAACGGAAATTCAACAGGTCGAAACGACCATTGCCACTTACCTGCCCATCTACGCAGTTTGGACAATTTTTGTTGTTTTTGCGATTCCCTTGATTTTTGGAATGACATAAAAGATATTGCTGGAAAATGTATCCATTTAAACCTAAACATGACTCAAAATCAGTGTGTTTTAACACGATTTAAGTCATGTCTCAATTAAAGCGATGCCAACTCTGAATTGGATTAATCAAACAAATCACTCAGCCAGTGCTTCTTGCGATACTTGTGATAATCATCTGAGTCGTAACGCTTGTAATTTTTGCTGCTTTGCTGAGGGGGCTGATAAAATGGACCATCTTTTTCGGTGGCCAGGGCTTTGTCAATAATTTTCTCGAGCTCTCCACGGTCAAGCCAGATACCTCTGCAATTTGGGCAATAATCAATTTCAACCCCTTGTTTTTCAGACATTAACAAATCTACATTCGAACAAATAGGACATTTCATATTCTGATTTCTTTAATTAGTTATCACTCTCTATCATACATTACCTGTTTACTTCTGGAAGTTTTATCATTAATATTGATGAACTCATTACGATTAACCCGTTTTATTACTGTTTATTTTATCGTTCAAATACTCTTTTTTAGTTTTGATACTACGTTATCAACCTTCATAACACAAGCTTTTATCGGCTTTTTTTCTGTTCACCGATATAAATCCTGATTAAATTTTCAGGTATAAAATTCTGACAATCAGTGGAAAAACGTTGGGTACGATCTCAATGTTCAGAAATACATTCTGCTTTGGTACACCCAGGAAGAAACTTACTTTGTGGTAACCCCTGGACAAAAAAAAGCACCTCTTTTTGCAAGGCATCGCAAAGAGAGGCGCTTTTGGATAATGGCTCAATGAATTAATACTTCACCAGTCGTTTTGTGAACTTTTGGTTATCAATTTCGATCTGAAGAACATAAATACCAGCAGAGAGCTGACGAATGTCAATTTTCTGAGATTTTTCGGTCAGCAGTATGGACTTAACCACCTGCCCGTCAATTCCGTATATCTCCAGCCTGGTTGATGAGAATTCTTCGACCGGAAGCTGCAACACAAACTCGTCCGTAGCCGGGTTAGGAACTACCTGGATTTGCTTGTCAGATATAAGCGACTGGATAGCGGTTGATTCCATGTCAATGCTTTTAACGGCGGATATACCATTATCAGCGAACCATTCGCCACTGTTTGGCAATGCTGCGTCAAAGGTCAGGTCAAGCAGGTATTCGGTATTTGTCGGGTTTCCGTACAATTTGAAAATGATTGTCTCATTTGGGTTGAAACCATCTTTAACTGCTGTGGTCGGGTCATCGCCAAATATGGTTAAGGCAGTGGTTTCATTTTGCCAAACGACTAATCCGTAGCAACTTCCATTGTGGTCGTAAGCGCTGATTATGTCACCCTCAGCAAATTGGGTCGCAACCTGCTTTGGAAAAGCAATGGAATGAGTAACAGGTGTCCTGACTAGGTTTTGCATAAGTCGGTTAGTCATAGATTCAGACTCCATAGATACATGGCTGCCAGTTATATTCTTGCTACTGCAGGAAGGGTAGGTGAGTGTATTGAAACCACTCATCATTACATAATATGATTTGCCGGGTTGCAGCATTCCAAGCGTGTTGATCCCCATAGCTGGCCAATAGAGCTTAACGCCGGCAACCTCTTTTACGATAATAACATTGCTGCCTGCAAAAAAATCAGCCACATTCACCGGGCATTCCGAGATAACCGGGATCAGGTTCCATCCTGTAAACAAAAAAAGAGTTTTATCTATAACATTCATCCCAACCAAGTTGAGGCTTGCAGCATTGGCCATTTTAACCTTATAACCTGCATGCGAATCCCATGAACCCATCGTATTAACATTTTCTCCCGGCCAATACATTGTATAGGTACTTTCCAGGATAATTAGATCAGAAACCACAGGCATGAACATGGCTTCCACATTATTGTTACCGGGATACAGGTAAGTGGAAATGCCACTCCAGCCCTGGGGCAACGATAAAACCATCTGCTCGCCGCCAACGGTAAGTGTAACGGGAACAGTAACCAGCGGCTGATCCGGATCATTGCTGTAAATATCAATGTTTGCATTGTACACGCCCGGAAACAGTCCATCAGCGCTGAATGTAACAAGAACTGGATAATTGTTGCCCGGGGGAACACTTCCTGAATAGGGTAGAACTTTCAGCCAGAAATTGCCAGCCAGTTCAAGCGCATATTTGAATTCGTTGATAAGCACGTTGGAATAATTTTCTCCTAAAGCATAGCCAAATTCGAGCGTCAGACCAGTGGCAATTACTCTCCCGTTTCCATGTGTGTATTCTACAAGCGTTGGATTGTTCCATTCATCTATTGTTAGGATACTTGCGCCAGGCGGAACATTTTCAAATGATTCATGGCTGGAATACATTGTATAGTAGGGAGATGGAGTTCCGGCCACTATTGGGTGTGTGGGGTAGTTCACCCAGTTGTAAAGACTTAACTGCTCAGTATTCCTTGTTTTCATACCACCAGGGAAGGGTATTTCAGGCATCCTGATCGCAGTGTATGTGGCTGCGTTAAAGAACATTATCCCGCCCTGAGAAACATAATTTGCAAACCTGGTTTGATTTGCACTATAGGTCTGGTAGAATGAATTGGGCTGCTGCGACTCAAAAACAATTACGCTGTAAGGCGACAAGTCAATGGATGCCATTTCAGATGATGAAGCGACCGAAACATCAGCGCCAAGCGCCTGCAATATAGGAACATTGACATCGAAACCCCAGGCAAGCTGATCTCTGAAAACCAACACATTGACCGCAGGACTCTTTGAGTAGTTAATCACAGGAACCGAGATAGCCGGTTCATTATATTGAACATTACTTGACTTACCTTCAGATTTCCTTGCAAACCCGGCTTTGGGTATATCTGCACTTTGCACTGATTTACTTCCATCCGATAAAAGAATACCAAAATCCAATTGTCCGATTCCCAAATTGTGAATAAACAAGAGCTGCGCATCCTCCTGTCCGGGCATTAACTCCTCTTCAAGTGAAAAAGGATAAGCGAAAATGTCAGGATAATTCTCCCAATAAACCCAGGCTGGCCCGACGTGGCTTGATTCACCTTCGCTGTAAAGGGCGGTCACGGTATAATAATAGCTGCCCGATTCCGGCAAATAGTCATAATAATAGCTTTCTGTGGTGGATGCAATCCAAAAACCGTTACGATAAACATTATAACCTGTCAAATACCGGTTTTGTGATTTCATGGATTCGTTGAGGAGTCGAATTGGCTCGTTGTATGGGTTTTGTATGGCTTGGCCGAAGCACTGCGCTGCATTACCGGAATGAGTAGCGCCGCCCTGCTGCTTTGGTTTAACCAAACCAGATAATGATTCAGAGCCATAAGGGATCAGCTCGAAATTATCAAATAAAACTTCGTTAATCCCGGTATTGCTATCGAAAGTACATAGGTTAACATACCCAGAAATGAAATTACTGTCTGTAAAGCTATTTAAATAATTTCCATTTATATAAATGTCAATCATTGTACCATTGGCATTTATCAAAACGCTGTTGGTCTGACCCAACACTGTGTTGATCAGAGGCGTTTCCGTCCATGGAATAACTCCATATTCGGCCCCGTTTAATTCCAACCATACGCTGTAATATCCCGAAACAGTGAATGCAACAATGTAACCATTTACAGGATATCTGTATGACATAAACCCGTCTGACCGGATAAAAGCCCCGATGGTTGATGCATTGGTGTTATCGCTCTCTGTCCTGGTAAATTCGAATTCTAAAGAGAAGTCGGTATAAATATCTTTGTAATAAGTACTTGCCCAACTATTGCTTGATGTTCCTTCCATTCGCAGTTTCCCGGCAGCAACAGAAAGCCGAAAGTCGGAAAACAGAAAATTGTCGGCTATGTTATCTTCAAAATCTTCATATACATAATCACCTGAGAAATTATTCCAATCAAGGAATACTTCCCCTGTCTGGTTGTCAAGAGTTGCTTCAAGGTTTGCCGGAGGCATCAGATTGAGCCTCTGATCAATCGAAAGTACATAATTCCCCCCAAAAGATCCACTTGTAATTTTGACGAAGTAAGTGCCTGGATAAAGATTGCTGAAAATATATTCCGATTGCTGGGAAGCTACTTTATCTTCACCAAAGCCACAATCAGCATCATCATTCTCTCCGAGCAAAGTCCAATAGCAATCCGAATAGACCTGGAGAACAGTATTGAAATCGGAGCCGCAAAGGGATACTGCTACTCCAGGGGTAGTCTGATAAACATCGAACCGATACCAGACCTCGCTGTTGTCAACAAGGTAGCCATATTGCGAAGGGTCGCTAACTGTCCCATAATTTAGTGCCTCTTCACAGCTAAAGCCTGATTCTGAGGTTACCAATAACTCAACCGGTAGCACTACCATTGGATTAACTGGGTCGTTGCTTAAGATGTTGATATTGGCAAAATAAGTTCCCGGCAAGAGGTCATTCGAATCAAAAGAGGCAGTTACATAATAACCCCAACCTGGCGGGATCGTATAGCTGAAAGACCATAGGGAAAGCCAATCGGTGGAATAAGAGTCGGAACTAATAAAAACATCATCAATAAACCACCCCGGATAATCATTGCCTATAGCATCACCGGTATCGAAATAAAATCGGATTTGAATTACCTGGCCGGCAAAGGCTGAGAGATTGATTTCGCTGAATTGCCAGCCACTGCTGTTGCCACTCAGGCCATCTCCCCGCATTTGTACCCAGCTAAAGCCGCCATCCGTTGAAACATCCACCATACAACGATCCCAGCCCTCTTCAGTATCAAAGTTTTCCCAAAAATAAAGGTAAACATTTCCAAGTTCACTTGTCAAATCTATAAACGGACTGATCAGCGCTGTTGATAATGCTTCACCTGTTTCATAATTTCCGGTCATTTCATCTGCGCACCACCAACTGGTCTGGTAGCTGCCATAATTGTAATTCGATTGGTGCCAAAGGTCATTCAGGCTGTTCCCCGTATATTCCTGAATAGTCCACCCGTTTAAACCGCTTTCCATATCATCAAAGAACAGTGTACTCTCCATCTGCCTGATTTCCTTCAGTTTGTTCAAAGCGGCAGGGGCAATACTTTTGGTGATTGGATGTGGGTTTCTTTCAGGCTTATCAATATTGGATTCTCTATTCGCCTTATTAAGGTAATCAATTGTAAAACTAAAATCAAGATCAGCGCCACCGAAATTAATAATCAGGAAATCCTGCTGTCCGGTTTGATTGGCGCCGAGCGTCTGATAAAGGTAAGTTGATGGTAGAAAAATGGATGGGAAGTTTTGGAAAGCGTCTACCTTCAGCGAATAATCACCGGTTTCACCATTATTCCCCTGAATGCGAATGTAATAGGTACCGGCGTCAAGGTAATCGAAGTCAATTTTGGATTGTAAAGCTACCTCAGGATTTTTCAGATCACAATCACCATTGTCGTTATAGCCCAGCACATTACCGTCACATTCATCATAAACACTAAGTTGGGTATCAAAAGTTGAGTTGCACAGCGAAACGGTAACATCCTCAGTATAATCAGACAGTTCGAAATAAAACCAGGCCTCATCGTCCGAATATTCAAAAGTTCCGACGTAATAAAATGACAGGTTCGACATATACGAAGCAGTCTCACACTGACTGCTCCATCTTCCGCCCGAAAGATGCTCCATCTGAGCCTTTAAAAGGTTATTCAACAAGCTTCCTTCATCAGCATTTATGGAAAAGTTATTGAAAATGGCATTTTTCATTGGGTTTTGAAGGATAGCCGGCGAAGTAACCTGCACACCCGCAAAATCAGCAAGGATAGTAGAACCATGAATTGCGTTAATCTCAATTCCATTAACCTCCAATGATTGGGATGCTCCCGGAACAGATTTCCCGCATAATGATTCAATTTTTTCGCGAAAGCTATTATCGCTTAATTCAAGTGTTTTCAACTCATTTTGATCTGAAACTGATTGAATGCCAAGCGTTTTGAAGAGTGAATGATTGGCGTAGGCCGAAAGATTTGGAAACGACATGATCAGTTTTCCATCTCCGTTCAAAAGGTAATCATTGATCTTGTCCAATAAAAACCCGGGAGGCGTTGATTTCTTGTCAGCATTAATAATCAGAAAATTCCAGCCACCTTTGCTGAATTCAATATCAAATGCGCGCCAGGAAGTAACAATCTTGTAAGATGAAACCCTGCCTGACAACAATAGATCTGCAAGAGCCAGAGAAGTCGCTGAACCATTTTCATCCAGGTAAAGGATTTTCGATTCCTCCAATTTTTTGTTCGTCAGCCGGATAACTTTGTTTTCCAGCTCTGATGCCATCAGGTTTTGAGCCAGGTTTGGGTGAGTCTGCATCAACTCCGCAACCGGAAAGGCTTTTGCATTCGTTTCCGGTTGAGCGCTGACCTGAAAAGTAAGCCCTGCAAGGAACAGAAAGAGCATCAAAATGTGTAAAAATTTAAAAGTTTTCATAAGCAGTAAGGTTTAATTGTTAATGAATAAAATTTTAAAAGTAAAATGGTATCAAAAAACTTAATTAGAACGAATTATTGGGTTTGGATGTTTGTAAACAGTCGAATTATCCTGCTTAATTTAGGATATTTTAACTCTAAACGTTTGATAAAAAGATTCTTAGCCCGATTGTAAGGAGTTTCAGGAATCCTTTCAGAAATGAAAGAAACCATCATAATGGCCAGGGATTGTTGAAAAAGAAAACCCCAATGGCAATAATTTACCACTGGGGTTTTGATTTCAAAGCTATGTTGCTTTATTCCTGTTCAACAGCTCTGCACGAAGGAAAGATAATACTGCCGGCAGTGCCCATCTTTACTAGGTAGGCCTTTCCGGGAGTTAAATTCCCGATAGTATTGATGTTCCAGGATGGCCAGAAAACTTTCCACCCTGCCATCTCCTTGACAATAATAAGGTCTTTACCAGTAAAGAGCGGCACAGGGTTTACCTCACAGGATGATAAAACGGGAATCAGATTCCAACCTGCGGCGAGTTGCAGCGTGACATCATCCTCGGTGCTCCCGACAAAATCAAGCTGAACCGCGTTTAGCATTTTTATGGCATAACCATCATGACTATCCCAGTTGCTGATGGTGTTGATGTTTTGTCCCGGCCAATATGCACCTTCCAGGCTCTGGAGAATTACCAGGTCAGAAATCACGGGCTGAAATAGTACTTCGACAGCGCTGTTTTGAGGCGCAACGAAAGATGAAATCCCGCTCCATCCCTGAGGAATACTAAGGGTATGAACATTCAGGGTTTTGAAATTTTGGGGGCCTGCCCAACTGCTTGTGTATCCTCCGCCGCAGTTGGCTCTTACGTAGAAATCATATTGGGTTCCGAACTGTAGGTTGCCGAGAATGTAGGGTCTTGCTGATACTCCTGTAATTAAAGTTCCCTGATTCAATGGATCAAAACCTGAATTTCCCCAAAGTATATCCCACTGATTCTCAGAGCCTCCAATACTCCAGTTCAGCGCAGCGCTGTTAGTGTTGATGTTGCTGACAATGAGCGCAGTTGGAGCCGGACAAGTAACTCCCAAGGTGATTTTAACTTCATCCCAACCTGAGCAGCCATTGTTGCCGGTCGCAGTAAGTTTATAAGTGGTTGTTGCAGCTGGCGAGGCTATCGGGTTGAGGATGTTGGGATTACTGAGGCCTGCAGTTGGAGTCCACGCATAAGTGTAAGGCGCAACTCCGCCTGTGACCGTTCCAAAGAGTTGGGTTGAACCGCCGGGTGCAATCATGACATCCGGCCCGGCATTCACTATCAAAGCGCTGGTTGCCGTGGATACGGTTCCATTTGTGTAAAAAGCCGCAATCGGGTTGCCGTTGATATCGCTGTATTCGCAGTTTCCTGAAGTTTGTGTATCCCAGCTTAGCGTAGTGGATATCCCGGTGTTTGCAATAAACTTATATTCAATCAATGCACCTGAACCAATATCAGCAGGATCAAGGGATGCCCAGCTCATGATGATCTTGTTTCCGTTTTGATTTACTACCATAAATCCCTGGTTTAACTCAGGATGAACAGAGTGATAACCGGCATAGGTCAGTTTGCTTTGATCGAAAAGCAGTACCAGCGAAATGCCTCCAACATTATTACAATTCGTAACTGTTATTGGCACGCTGATGTTTCCGGTGCACGAATTGGAAACACTGCCGGCTGTGGTATAAATTGGGATTTGAGTAACAGTGAGTGTTGCCGGATCAGAATAAACAAACGGGCTGCAGGTTCCGGTTACATAACAACGGTACCAGTTGCCATTCAGATTTGCTGCAGCAGGATTGATGGTCAGCGTTGCGCTCAGGGCGCCGCTGTAAGGAGCGCTGTTGGGAAGATTTGTGTAGGTTGCTCCGCCATTTGTGCTAACCTGCCACTGATACCCAACGGAAGTTCCTGAAGCACCCACCGTAAAAGTTGTGCTCCCGCCGGTATAAATGGTCTTATTTACAGGCTGGGTGTTGATAACCGGAGGTTGATGAACGGTAACATTCCCGTTGACAAAGCTTGTGAAAATGGTTGTTCCATCAATGGTAACGTATTCACAGGCGCCCGGCAGCAAAGTGTTCCAGGTCAGAGCAGAAGCGCCCGGCACACCAGTAAACAGCAGTTCAACCAGCAATCCATTTCCAATAGTAACGGGTGAAGTGGAGTAGCCGGTCAATAAAACACTATTATTGGCTGCATTGATGATCATATTGGCGCCATTTAAATTTGCATTTAATGCCTGGTGGCCTGTAAACGTGAGTATTGCCGGATTGAAATTCAGCGTAAGTGAAAATGAAGCTACGTCAATAAACCGTTCAACATTGATTGGAACAACAAGCGAATTGCCAGGACAACCTGAAATGGTAGCAACCGTTGTGGTGATTTTTGGTAAAACCGTCAGCTTTGCCGGATTGGAAATTACTGCCGGAGAGCAGGTTCCGCTAATGACACACCGGTAAAAATGACCATTCATGCTTAAAGTGGCGCCGGTAATTCCAAGTGTTGCATTATTAACCCCACTATAAAATCCCCCGTTTGACAAATTGGTGAAGGTGTTCCCGTTATTCGTGCTGATCTGCCATTGATAACCTATGCCCGATGCCTGCGCGGTGACCGTAAAGCTGGTGTTGGTAAGTTCAGGGATCAGCTTATCAACTGGCTGAGTGGTAATTGCAGGTGGTTGGAAAATTGTGAAAGCGCCGTTCTGGAAAACGGTAGTTATCCGTTCCCCTGACAATCGTGTATATTCACACTGACCGGAAAGAGCTGTGTTCCACGAAAGATTAGCCGATCCTGTCAGAGCATCAAACTTCAATTTTACCAGTGTCGTGTCGCTTGTAAATGTTACCGGAGATGTACCTGCCCAGGTCATATAAACCATTCCACCCAATGCATTGCACACGAAATTTCCGGATGGAATCTGTGGATTCAGATTCTGGTAACCGGTAAAACTCAACACATCTGAAGAGTAGGCAAATGAGAGTGAAAATGAAGCCACATCAGTAAAATTTGAAGTGAGAACGGGAATCAGGATGCTACCGGGGCAAACATTGGGAGCATCAAATGATGTGATCAGCGGCTTTGTGACAGTTAGCAATGCGTTGGTAGTCACCGCTACCGGAGAGCAAGTGCCGGATATCTCGCAGCGGTAGAGATAGTTGTTGAACGACAGTGGAATATTCGTAACCGACAGGGTAGGGGAGGTTGCACCCGAATAATTGCCCCCATTGTTGATCAGGCTCCAGTTTGCCCCGCCATTTGTGCTCAGATACCACTTGTAGGTGATGTTTGTGCCGTTGGCTGTAACCGGAAAACTCGTGCTTTGACCAACAAGTACCGATCGGTTTCCCGGTTGGGAGGTAATTACCGGAGGTTGCTGAATTGTTGCAGATCCATTGACAAACGTTGCCGGTATGGTAGTTCCGTTAGTATGCGTGTATTCACAATTGCCTGGTGTTTGCGTATCCCAGGTAAGATTACTTGTTCCCGGAACCGCATCAAATCTGAGGTTCATCATCGTTCCGCTTCCGATGGTTGCTCCGGATGAACTGACCCAGATGATATACACCGAGTTGCCGGCGGCGTTCACCACCAGTTGCCCTGCAGCCATAGTAGCGTGCAAATTCTGATAACCCAGAAAGGTGAGCACGCTGGAATCAAAATTCAGCACCAGCGAAACGGCGCCCACACTATTGAAGTTGGTCACATTTACAGGTACCAGAATCTCAGCCGGACAGGATGTAACCGAGCCCGCAGTAGTGTTGATGGTTTGTGCCAGTAAATTACCCTGCATCGTAAGCAGGATAAGTACCGGCAGGAATTTTACATAATACTTTTTCATGGCTGAAAGTATTAATCGGTTACCACCATTTTAACCACTTTCGAGCCGGTGAAGCCAGTCTGTTGGATTTCGATCCTAAGCAGGTAAATTCCTGATCTCAATAAACTATTATCAATTTCTATTTCATGATTTCCGGGAGCCAGATTGGTTTCGGTCATCTCTTTAACCAGTTGGCCGATTTCGTTGATAATGCTGATTCTCACAATGCCTTCGGATTGCAGGTTAATGTTCAGCAACTGATTTGCTGATAACGGATTCGGGTAAACGACAAAAGGCTCATTGAGATAATCGTTACCAATTCCAGTGGTTTGACAAACAATTTCCGGCACTTCTATCCAGGAGGGAACGGCAGTAGCCGATTCATCAGCCAGTTCGCTGTACTCATCAATACCGAGTAAAACCGGGCCATTAAGCCCTGATAAATCCAGTGATTTCATCTTCAATGTAATCAACACATCGTCATTGCCCATACTCATTGCATTGAGGTCGCACCAGGCAATTTTGGCCAATCCGTCAGATGCATTGAAAAAGTAGCTTTGCGAACCATTCATCAGTTCAACTCCAAGCACCTCAAAATAATCTTCAGGATAAGTGAAACCCAAAGAAATGGCGCCGACTTTCATACCATCTTTTAATTTAACAGGAACATCAAATTCGGTAAATGAACCTATGGTTATATTTCCATTGTAAATCACATGTACCAGCGGGTCGTCCTTTTTTGCCGGGGCATAAGAAGCGTCCACATCGCCAAAGCAAAGCATCCTGATGTTGTTGGTAATCTGATTTCCATTGACTGTCAGGGCTTCGCTGTGCCACAAATAATCTCCTGACGGGAATGAATTGATCAGTGTCGCAAAGCGTTTCATGATGAAGAGCGCATCGGTGCCGTTCACGGTAGCGCTTTTATTTACATCGGCAGCGGCCAGTTTTATACCGGTAAGCGGCTCAAGCTGAGCAAAATGCCTGAGAATCTTCAGCGCATCCGTTGAGTTGCCTCCTCCCCACGCATTGGTTGGGGTAATTGTCATCTGGTAATTACCTGAAGCGAATGGAGCAAAAGTGTAGTTGCCTGAAGTGTTGGTGGTGGCTGTAGCGACATTTGCCCCTGCAAAGGTTTTTACTGCCATAGCTGCATTCTTCATTGGGTTGGAACCGGCATTGGCATATTTCACCCAACCGGTCATTGCGGTTGTCGGGGTTGGCAATACCGGTAACTGGGCAAATGGCGTGAAATATACAATCCCCTTTGCTGAGTTGTCGTATTTGTCATAAATCCGGGCGGCGATCATTGTGGAGTCGGCTGTTCCCCAGAAATTATACCGGGCGTTGATGTTATTTACTGTGTTGTTGTAAAGTTCATGCGTTCCGGCATTGTTGTAAAAATTACAGGTAAACTCAGCGGTATTACCGATTATTGCCGAACTGTTTCCGTCGAGATACATACCATAAGCGCCGTTACTGATGAAACTCGACTTTTTGATGGTCAGTGTTGAGTTCATCAGTTTTAATCCGGTTTCAACAGCTCCGGAAAGGACGCAATTTTCAAGCATAGGCTGCGTAGTGCTTTCGGCATAGATGTTATACTGGTTGCCTTTTTCGATTTTGCACCAGTATAGCTTACTTACTGCTCCGCTGAAATCACTGTTGTCTTCGAAATACAATCCGCCCCAACCACCGGCAAGACCGTTATATGGTCTGAAAACAATATGAAGATCAGAAGTTCCCTCTGCATTTATCTCACCACCATTCACCCAGCTTGATACAAATCCGACTTTAACCGATTTTCCCTCCGCAAAGTTTATAATTACACCTGGTTGAACAGTCAGCCTGCACTTTGAGTCGTATTTTCCAATGGTGATGTTATCAAGCACCAGGTACTCAACGTTGTCATAAAAGATGGTCCTGTTATCTGAATAGGTACCCCCGGACAGTGCAATGTAATTTAATCCTTTGCCATAGAAGGTGTTATTTGCATGCAAAGGCTCGCACGACCAGTCAGTGTAATAAACCGGGTAACGCCCGTTTCCGCTGAAAACGCAATTGTTATATGACCCGTAGCTTTGGTAATATTTCAGCCCATCTGCAGCAGCATCGAGGATTGAGCAATGGTCTATTTCGACTGTTGTTGTGTTTTCGCAAAATACATTGAAGTTATTTCCTTTTTCAATCGAACAGTAATGCAGTTTGTTGGTAGCACCAAACATGTCGCTACGGTCTTCTAAGTAAATTCCGTTCCAGTCGCCGGTTATTCCGCTAAAAGGTGTGAAAGTTATTGGCATTGTTGGTGTTCCGATAGCGTATAACTCTCCACCATTGTGCCAGGATGTTGAGAATCCCACCTGAATTCCTTTTCCACTTTCAAAATATAACGTTAAACCGGCTGCAACGGTCAAACGGCATTTTTGGTCATATTTGCCAACCTTTATATCGTTAAGAATGTAGTAATCAATGCCATCGTTCTGAAGTGTGCGATTTTCCGAAATGGTACCACCTGAAAATCCGATGAGATTAATAGCGTTGCCAACATAAGCATTTCCCGACAAGGTTGGAAATGTAAGCGGTTCAGCAAAATTTAGCGGATACCGGCCGTTGTTTTGGAAGGTTGTACTACTTATTGAGTTAAATGCATTATAGAATTTTATCCCGTCCTGAAGGGCATTTCTTACAGTACAATGATTCATGGAGGGCTGGTTGCTGTTTTCGACAAAAATATTATACGCGTTTCCTTTTTCAATCACGCAATAATTAAGCACAGATGTTGCGTTCCAGTAATCGCTTCTATCCTCGAAATACATCCCTTCCCAGCCACCGGCATTCCCGTTTATTGAAGTGAACGCAATTAAGCTGTCACTGGTACCGATGGCATAAAGTTCACCTCCATGGTGCCAACTTGAAAAATATCCGACCCTAAGTTGTTTTCCGGCTGGAAATTTAATGGTATTTCCTGGTTCAATCGTTAATCTGCAAACCCCATCATACTTGCCAATATTGAGATGTCCAAGCATAATGTAGTCATAATTAACCGAATACCACCGCTGGTTATCATTCACAGAACCTTCGTTGATACAAATCCCGTTATTTGTATTCCCGGTAAGAGTCAATGTCCCATTTGGTGGATAAATGGTGAGATTGGGAGTCGGAAAGTGAAGACCATAGAGATTGTTCTGACATGTAGTGTTTGAGAAAGTCGGCACAGATGCGCTGGAAGTGTAATAAATTCCCGCTGCTCCATTGTTGTTGATATTGCAGGATACAAAAGTTGGGTTGGAATTTTCGAGGTACAATCCATTCTGACCGTTGCTTTTTATCATCGTATTTTGCAGGTTGATATGCGATCCATTAAGCCTTATGCCGTTTGCTGAAGAATTCCTGATTGTGGAATTGTTCAACAGCGGTTCGTTGGATCCACTGCAATACAAATTGGCTGCATTGCCGCCATTACCACCATGAGCGATCACCGTATAATAAAACTGTGATGAGACGCCATTATCGCTGTCAGGATTGAAATAAATCCCGTTCCAAAGCCCTGCATTGTTGGTATAACCCATGAATTTCACCGAGTCGGCTGCCGTACCGTTGCAGATCAGATTGGCCTGGCCTACGGACATCGTAACTCCGGGAAGGAAAAGTATGGTTGTGCCAGCCTGGAACGTATGAGTTCCGGCAGTGAACGAAATATCTGACGTTGCCCAGTAGGGGCTTGAAGCCTGGGTGAAAGTTGTCATGGCATTCAGGTTTCCGGCAAGCTGTGTTCCCGGTGTAAACAGTACCAGTTCGTTGAACACCGGTGCGGCAGTGGCATTGCTCGTAAAAATGACCTTGTACTGCAGGTACCTTTTGGTCTGATTTACAGCAATCGGGCTGGTGGATGTTGGAGCAGTCCAATCTCCCCAGATCAGGTCATTACCAGCTGTCCGGTATGAATAGGCGATGGTGGAACCGGCAGGAACGGCATTTGTGAATGTAAGCTGCGAAATCAGTCTTTCGGCGCCTAATTCATAAAACGGATTTGAAACAAAAAATCCGGATTTTTTAAGGTTGGTCGGAGATAAAGTGAGATTGGTATATCTTGTATTGTGAATGGGAGCGCCCGAAAGGTTTTCACCACCGCAATACCCAATCTGACCATTTGAAGCGAAAGCGGCACCATCTTTTGTATAATCGTACATCACATCTGTGGCAAGGTTCCAAACCAGTGGCGACGCCGTAACATCAGCCCAATAGACGGTATTTTTCAATGTACCGCCACTCTCGCCGGCCATCACGGTAACAATACCATTCATAATAACCGATGAATGATTACTGATGGAAACGGGCAGCGCAGTAGCTGTTGACCAGGCGCCCAGAGCACCGTTGTTCCCCGAAGTAGCCGTATAAACCGTATTGGCTTTTGTGCCGCCATTGGCAAATCCACCCAACACATAAATCTTATCTCCCTGAACTACCATAGAGTGCCCGTTGCGGGTAGCTGTAAGGTTGGTGGCATTGCTGAATGCAGATAATGTATTATCAGCCATGACTTTTGCATAGTAAACATTGTTTCTTGCTGTTGTGCTGGTGAGGTTGTTAGCGCCACCTGCCACATAAATATATCCATTGCAATAAGCTGCAGTGTGTCCCCAGAGTGTTGCGGGTAGTGTAACCGATGATGTCTGCCATGCACCGATAGATCCATCGGTATTGATGTTGGCGTAATAAATAGTGTTGTACAGATTGGTTCCATCTCGGCCGCCAAGTACATAAATGGTGTTTGTACCAATAACCACTGCATGATCTCTAAGTCCTGCGGGTAAAGGATTCAACGCTGTATAACCGCTGATACCACCGGATTGCAGGGTTGCCCGGTAAACCGCATTGGAATAAGTGGCATCGTTAAAGCCGCCAACCACATAAACATACCGGTTGTTCCAGGTAGCAGTTTTGTGTCCCATAAGGGTTTGAGGCAGAACTGTGGTTGTAAGCCATGTTCCCACGGCTGTAGCCTGAAATGGAAGATTAACATTGTCAGATGCCACGATAAGGTCGTTATAGGCCCCTTTATGGAAATCTGCGTTTGTGGTTTGTGGAAATTGCACCTGAGCCAGCAGGGCATGTGGTCCGAAAATCGCAAGGAAGATAATTCCTGTCATCACCATTTTCCGGATGGAAAAAGTAAACATTTCGTCAGTTTTCATACATAAAAATTTTGAAGGTTGATAACTTTGAGAGAACTAAATGCAAAGATTCAACTTAAAAAGCCAACCACCAAAGGATTTCCCGCTTTTTTTCAAAATTTCTTTTCGACGAAGAAAATGTGTTTTGTTGAGTAATTTTAAATTGCTGATTGATTGTTTTTTAGACTGATTGCCAGTGTAATACAACTACATTCAGGTACAACAATAAGTAAATTATATCCTACTCCAGGCAAGCAAAACTCTTCGCCAGAGGAGGGTGACAGACCAAAATTATTTGAGCTGTTCGATAATCAGTAAATAGTCAATTTTGGCCGATCCACCCAAAAACATCAATGAAGGACTGATGTTGGGAACCACCGAAATTACGGCTCCATCCAGTTTGTTCAGAAACTGTTCGAGTTTTTCCTGCATATCCGAGCTGTTTACCCCGATGCGATGTACCCTGTATTTCATAATTATGAGATTAATGCTTTTTAATCCATTGTATCCATTGCTGAAAATTGATTGCCGCTACAATTATGCCGACAACCGTTGCTCCATGCTTCCCGGTTATGATTCCTGCAACCATCAGCGCAAGCCCAAAAACCACAAGCAGAGCGTGAATAACCTGCCGTGTTAACTTGTTTTTCATTTCATTCGATATCTGGTTTATAATCAATTACATTGCTTATTTACATCTCAATATCATTCCAATTTCATACTGTAGAAATCTGTTAATGAAAACATAATATGAAAGTTGTTTTACTCAAAATTTCAATTTTTTGCAAATATAGTTCAAATATCATAAATTGTCAACATGAGAATGAGAAAGGACATAGATTGTTCTTGTGCTATGCATTAATTGCACTCTGCGCATAGGTTATGAAAATCGCGGTACTCTATTTCGCAGCGCAGGTGTGAACAAATAGAGAAATCCAATGCGATATCGCAACAATTCCAGGCCGTTATGTTTCCGGCTGCGAATGGTTCATCATTTGATTAAAACTGTATACAAACTCCGGGAACTGTTACTTCAATTTTCGTTGCTTTAACAGCTCATCCACGGCTTTTTTTCGCTTTGCTCTGGGATCATTCGAAAATTTGTAAATAAAAAACAAGGGTATAAGCATCAAAAAACCAAAGGTGCTTTTTAAAATGCTGTAAAGGATTATTCCGAAAAGAAATCCAATAATGAAAGCATTGGTTATCGAAAATGATTTCAGCTTTTTTGCCTCCTCCAGCAACTCCTGGTCGGTTAATCCGGTCAGTTCCTTGTGTTCCATGTTGTTGTTTGATTTGGTGGTTTACAATGTTATCAAATTCGCTCTTTTATATTGTGACATTAACACCCGGAAAGGCTTTATTGTTCAGTGATGGAGAGGAGTGATGCAAAAAGTATGAGGCTTTTGCGTTGAGAAGTATCGTATTGCAATAATGGCAAAGAATATGAGTCATTTATGTGTGGCTTAACCCATTGGGTGGCTAACACCTGAGATGCTAATACTTTTTTTGGCAGACGCTAGTACTTTATGTATAGGGAAGCCAGCCCTGCAAGGGATGGATTCCCTGGAGCTTTGTTAGAGATACTTTATCACTGCTGACCGACAAAAATTTGTAAATCCACTACGTGGAAATTTTGCTAATTGTAAAATTCTCTGCTACAATACTTTATTCGCTACGCGGAATCCCCGTACGCACGGGGTGAAGTATTGTAGGAAAAGGTCACCCTAATTCTAAAAATACCTCGTAGAGGTTAAATAAATCAAGGGTTTCAGGACGATTAATTAATTTTACCCGGACATTACTGATACTTTATGAAGCAGCTAAGTTGAGCGAAGATTCAGGGCTGCCATCCCTTGCATTATGGTCGGGATAAAATTATTTGTGTAAAGATCAGGGCTGGCTTCCCTTAATTTCCCTAAGGCAGACCCTAATACTTTTTTTTTCGGAGATGCGAGGTTTCTACTTTCAGAGAATAGCCCATTTGAGGATTGTATTCATACCTAAAAGCCGGCAGTTCCCAGTCGGCAGTTCACCCCACCACACCCCATTACCCCATCTCCCCTCGGCTCTGCAAGCGTAGCGACGCAGCCTCAGCCATTCCGCCAGTTGTATTCTGCTTTTCTCAGCCTGTCCATGATGGCGCGGCCGATGCCTGTTTCGCTCACCGGCTCAGCCACGATAACGTCAATTTCCGGATCCTCCTCCAGGGCGTGCATCGCCTCAAACATATTCACGGCATACTCTTTCAGGTCTTCCTTCTCCGACACCCGTATCACCCGGTGAAAGCCCATTTCGTGCCTGCCCGTAAAAGATATGAGGCCGGCTTTATCGAGGCTGATGCTGAATGCAAGAGACTGATCGGCGACTATCATTTTTTTTGCAGGACTGTAGTGTGATTTGACCATTCCGGGGGAGAGGACGGCTTCATCGGCGGGATTGTGGTCAAAAGGAACCACAGTTTCTATCTCTTCTCTGGTGATAATGCCATTTCGCAGAATCCGGAAACCGTTTGATGTTAGCAGGATGATGGTAGATTCGATGCCCACGGTCGTTTTGCCGCCATCGAGCACAAAATCTATATCGGGAAGTTGCTTTTTGACATGGGCGGCCGTGGTAGGGCTTATACGGCCGAACTTGTTGGCGCTTGGCGCTGCTATCGGGCATCCTGAGGCTTTGATGAGCTGCAGGGCAATGTCGTTCTGTGGTATTCTGATGCCGACTGTGGGTAATCCGGAAGTAACAATATCAGGTACCAAAGCGCTTTTTGGCAGAACGAGGGTAAGCGGCCCCGGCCAGAATTTCTCAGCAAGGCGAAATACGTCATCGGTCAGCCCAAATGCGAGCCTTTCCAGCTCTTCAATTGCTGCAATGTGAACGATGAGCGGATCGAAGGAGGGACGCTCCTTGATCTCAAATATTCTGGCAACGGCGGTGGGATTCAGCGCATCAGCGCCAATTCCGTAAACCGTTTCGGTAGGAAATGCAACCAACTTTCCCTCACGGATATACCGGGCGGCTGTGGCTATTGAATCATGACCCGTTTTTTGTTCATTCATAACTAATTTACCTTCGTCTTCAGCACACCAAACCCCATTTCAACAGGAATGTTCAGGTTGCTGTGTGTTTTCGGGGTATAAAGCTCTTTGTTTCACCATTCAAAGGAAGAACTTTTAGGGGATTGATTTCAGTGCAATAAGTCGGCAGTCTCCAGTCGGCAGTCTCCAATCCACAGGCGACGTCTCCAGTCGGCAGTCCATCTCCCAATCACTTCATCACCCCATCACCCCAAACCCAATTAACCATTCACCCATTCCCCCATCCCCCCATACCTTCTTCACGACCGCTACTTATCCTTCTCCCTCATTTTCGCCGATTTGGTGATCACCTGCTCACGGAGTTCATTTTTGTAGCGGATGATTCTCTCCCTGAGAGCGTTATCCTTAATTGAAATCATCTGAGCGGCAAGAATGCCTGCATTTTTAGCGCCGTTGAGGGCAACCGTAGCTACCGGCACGCCGCTTGGCATTTGCAGGATCGAAAGCACCGAATCCCAGCCATCAATCGAATTGGTGGATTTGATGGGGACACCGATAACGGGTAGGGGAGAGATAGCTGCTACCATGCCTGGCAGATGGGCAGCTCCGCCGGCGCCTGCAATGATTACTTCTATACCTCGCTTGTGGGCATTGGAAGCAAATTCGAACAGCTTTTCCGGTGTGCGGTGAGCGGAGACAATATCCAACTCATAACCGACACCCAGGTGACTGAGTATTTCTACCGCCTGCTGCATCACCGGCAAATCGGAGTCGGAGCCCATGACGATACTTACTGGCTTTTGTTCCATGATGTTACACTGATTAATTTTTTTACTCTTTCAGCTTTTTTCATTGCACACTCAAGCGATGACGAAAGTACTGTTACGTGCCCCATTTTCCGGTAGGGTTTGGTTACCTTCTTACCGTAAAGATGGATTTTAACCCCATCAATAGCCATGCTTTCGGTTAATCCCAGGTACTTTACTGCGCCTTCATAACCTTCCTCACCCAGCAGGTTTATCATCACCGAAGGCATTTTGATCTTCGTGCTGCCGAGGGGCAGGTTGAGGATTGCCCGCAGATGTTGCTCAAATTGCGAAGTGATAACGCTTTCGATCGTGTGATGCCCGCTGTTGTGAGGCCGCGGTGCAATTTCGTTTACCAGCACTTCGCCTTTCGTGTTAACAAACAACTCAACAGCAAGCAGTCCTTCCATGTTGAGCAGTTCGATGATTTCGGCCGCTATTCCTGTCGCCTTTTCCGATTGCTCCACAGTTACCGACGATGGACAGATCAATTTATCCACCAGATTGGCATGAGGATCAAATATCATTTCCACAACAGGATAACACCGGATTTCACCTTTTTGGTTGCGGGCGGCAATCACCGAAATCTCCTTTAAGATATCCACCATTTCCTCGATCACCGAGGGGCCATCAAGCAATTTCGGCAGACCGGATTTATCAGTGATCACAGCAACTCCGCGTCCGTCGTAGCCCCCTTTCCTCAGCTTTTGTACGAAAGGAAATCCAATCTCATTATTATCAACTGCTTTCAGAATCTCATCCCTAGTTTTGTAGACTCTGAATGATGGCGAAGGGATGTGGTTTTTCTGGTAAAAATCCTTCTGAAGCCCCTTGTCCTGAATCATCTCAAGGATGTCGGGATCGGGTACTATTCTAAGTCCTTCAGCCTTGAGTTTTTTGAGGGCGTCAATGTTAACGTTCTCAA
Organism: Bacteroidales bacterium; assembly: GCA_036794825.1. GTDB lineage: Bacteria > Bacteroidota > Bacteroidia > Bacteroidales > 4484-276 > RZYY01. Next base: position 132,839 of record DAIRGA010000009.1, read on the forward strand.
TTTCAAAGGTTAAGACATCCACCATCTTTCCAAACCGGTACACTGCATCAAAGTCGGTATTGCTGCCTTTCATAAAGTGAGATGCAATGCTACCTGCCGGACAAGTTTCGCCTTTGTCGAGCACATAGGTAATGATGTCCCATTTGCTTGCCTCCTGGATCAGCATCTTCCCGAGCTGCCCGCCGGCAATGATACCAAGCTTCAAATCCGAAGTAACCAGTCTTTCCATAGTCAACTCATATTTCAAAGAAACCCATAAACAAGCATATTGGTTTAGCAGTAGCGCAGGAAATTTTTAAGAAAACTTTGAATCTCAACCAAAAAATAAAAAGGGGGAGCAGCAGAAGCCACACCCCCTTTCGGTTTGATGCTGTTTCCGGAAAATGAAACCAAAACCGGCAGCATTAAGCGCAATACCGACATTCAGGATGATATCCTGAGCGAAAAAGTCAGTTTCTTATTTCAAAGTAAGCTGAAAAAGCTGACCCAACAGCTGATTTCAAAGTTGCTTGCTAAAAATCAGGAACTTAGTTCGCAACGCCAACTCCCATAGATGCTGAATTGACAGTTTGAATCTCATGGAGGAGTGGGAAAATGGGGAATTGGGGTGGTGGGTGAGGCTGCGTCGCTACGCTTGCAGAGACGAGGGGAGATGGAGTGAGGGGAAGATGGACTGCCGACTAACAACTGGGGACTGGAGACTGCCCACTGGAGACTGCTGACTGCCGACTGACAACTGGGGACTGGAGACTGCCCACTGGAGACTGCTGACTAACAAATGCTGTTTGTCGGATTCTTGCGCCCAACTCATCCTCCCAGAGTTTTTATCTCACAGGGGGAAATTTCTTTACCTTTTCCTGGTTGAGTTACTTGCGTTCCCAGTAGCCCGACATGGCATTCTTTCTCGGGTCGCACTCATCGGTCAGAGCAGTGACTTCCAGGCCATCCTCGTTTGCAGAATAAAAGTAAGTACCTTCATTTCCGCAATCCGGGTCGTCGTATATCCTGAACCTGTCTTCTGCCGGCTTGTCGTACTTCACCGTCGAAGCTGTGTGGCCGGGGATTTCGTCCACAGGAGTCCAGATCAGAAGCCCGTCGCTTGTAAACTGCAGTTCAACCTTGTAAAATTCTGTCCCGAACTGCTGAGTACGACCGAAAGTACCAATCAGGCTGGTCTCTTTATCCTTTTTGCAACCCAAAACATAAAACGCTGATAACACCATGAATACCAGGAGAAAAGTGTTAATTCTGCTCATTTTTTAATCTATTTTATTAATCAATTGATATATCGAAGAACAAAAGTAACCCTTTGAAAAAAATCAGTGTAAATCCAATTCAGGATTTATTGATGAAACGGGGCATTAGACTGCTCTGAAAACCTGTCGCCAACCATATCATTTTCGGTATTCAGTGGGCTTTAATACATTTTGCCTGCATGGTTCACTTCCTTTTTATTTTTGGATAGAAGTTCGTAAATGCCCCATGAAATCAGCCCCGCAACTACGGTTGCGACAATATCTCTCCAGTCGGTAATGCTTTTTGGTGAGAAATATTGCAGCAATTCGTAAACAATCAATCCTGAAGTGATAATCAATATGAAAGTCTTTCCCTGCCTGTAGCCCGGATTAATCCCTGCCAAATCAAAAAATACAATCGCAATAGTGCCGGTGAAATTTCCGATGGTGTCGGCTATCCAATAATCAAAAATGTCGTTCGCGTAAATGAATGGTCTGTATATTTTTCTTCCAATTTCGGTGACAATAAACATAACCAAAAATATGACGAAGAATGCGATCCTTCTGCTGTCAATTCTGAATATCCTATCCTTGTCTATCAGAATCAGCCGATTTGACGTTGTTGGCTTCTTTTCTTCATCCATTGCACATATTTTTTCTTAAACGATGTTGCAGAACTTTTCCAAATGCTTTCTAACGGATTCACCTGTGGTGTTTTAGCCAATCACAACCTCCGGTTTGTTGATAAATGACTGGAGTGATGGTGTTACCAGTTTTAATCACCTGATTTCTCCATCTTTTTGATGATTGTCAAATCAATTACAACCCCCAGGCCAACACCGATGGCATACATCAGAATATCCCATGGGTCATAGGTTCTGCCCAGAAATTCAATTCCGTAAAGTTGAAAAATTTCCACCATTGTTCCGAAGGCAAAGGGGCCTATCGCCCCTGCGATCCGGGCTTTATGAACCGGCAAATTCCTTCTCAGCGAAATCTGCAGCAATAGGTATAAATTCATGGGCAGCAGAATATCAATAAGATATCCACGGATAAAATCCCTGAAAAATCCCTGATAATCAGGGCCAAAAACAAAATGCAACATTCCAACAAAAATGGAAATAAGTACAATCAGATACGTACTTTTCGGGTTTCTCATTCTGGTTAATCAAATTTTCCGCTTTGAACCCAAAGTCTTGGGAAAGAAACGATTTTCACTATTTTGCCAATTGCTGAGAGATTGTGATTCGGAATAATCAGTTTAATATCAGGACATATATACCGAAGCAAAGGTTCTGTTAATACCCTTTCTGTATTTAACCGCCGGATAACCAAAAGCAACAAAAAGTCCCTCTTTGCTTTTGCTTTTAATATTGTGCTTTTCCCTGAATCGCCTTGCCTTCCTTCCATTCTGGATAAAAGGATGAACCGCCCCAAGCATGCATGTCCCCAAACCCAGCGATTCCCCGGCAATCATCGCATAAGTGGCTGCCACAATTGGATCGGCCGGATCAGCATAGGGGGTGCCGTAAAAATACATCAGAAGGGGAGCGTCATAATTGATGAAGTTGTTACCCTCCTCCATATCATCGGTATATGCTTTAAAAAGCGGTTTGATAAATCCTTTGAAGACCTCATCATTTGCTTTTCCCCAGAAGGGGCGCATTAATGCCAGAAAAAACGGTGAACTCATGAATTTCAAACCTTTCAGATAGTTGGAAAAATCGGTTGCAAAGGCTCTTGTTTTCTCTTTTCCGTTAATAATCAACACATTGACGTCCGATGGAGGCAAACCCATAGGGGCTGTTTTTGCAACGGTCAATATTTTTTCAATGACTTCAGGATCAATTTTTCTGTCTGAAAATTCCCTGATGCTTCGGCGATTTTGCAATAAGGTCAATAACTGGTCGAAATCAGCAATGCCAGCTTTTAAGGACAATTCAAAAACGTCCTGTGGCGAAACCTCTCTGCCAAAAACCTCTATTGCGCCGGTCGGGCAAATCGCCATACAGTGGCCGCACCCGATGCAGCCAAAGGTGGAAGCATTGCTTATGACCACCTTTTTGTTTTCGATCGCCAGTTTGAAAGCTTTACAAACACTCACGCAAAGTCCGCAGCCATTGCAGATTTCAGGATGCGTCACAACCTGAGCCTCTTCTTTTGTTCTGGATGTTGGTATGGCCATAATGTTTTATTTTCTGATTATCTGTTGATGATAAATAATGATTTGAGATATAATTTGTGTCTGTCAATAAAGTTTGATTCTTGTAAATAATGATGATCCCAACCCTTGAAGGAGTTTGATTTTTAATAGTTTACTCCCTAAAAGGATGGAGTCAATAAACTGATAAAAATCATTTTTAGTACATTAAGGTCAGACACCAATCAAGCAGGAACTATCAGCATCAAACTGACCTGCAGGAAGCCTTGCCGATCTGATTTTCCATGATTGTGCAGAAGCCTGGTGTAGTGGTTTGTTCTTTTGTTTGCAGACAAAATCGTTTTTTAATGCTCCGGTTTGAGATAGCATTTCAATCAAATAAAGTGATGTCAAACAATTCCTTGTATTTTTTCTCCAGAAGGTTGTCAATACGGTTATACAGGAGTAGAATATCTCTTTCGTTTTTTTTCCCCAATTCCAACTGAGTTATTAAGTCGGCAGTTTCGTTCAGGATTTGCGTTTCAACAGGTGCAAGCAGTTGCAAATATCCGTTGTTTTCTTTGTTTATCACAACCGAAAGATTAATATAGTTCCATCCCCTGTCGTGTTTAACCGGAAAACACTTGTCTTTAAGAGCGAGAGCTGCAGTGCAAATGGGTGACGTTAAATCGCTGCGCATTGCAACAGCTTCAGGTAAATAAAGATTCCCGGTTATCCAGGCTGGAATTGCAACAGAGGTTAACGGGAAGCCCAATATGGTATATGCCATTATGTCTTTTGCGTTCGACTGGTCTTTTACGCCAATAATCAAAATTGCAGAGGAGGTAGATTCTCTTGGAATGTAATCTATAAAAAAACGAAATTCGGGAAGGTCTCTTTTTAATGGGACATTATCTCTTAAATCGGTTTTTGTCAGCGAATGAAAAAGGTTCCGTGATGTTGCGCCAAACAAATCCGCTGGTTTTAACGATTTCGCGGTTAGTAAATCTTCGAGTGCAGCTGTGGCAGTATTAAACCTGCAATAGCCAAAACCCTCTTCAGGGTCTGCCCGCAGAGAGTGATTCGTTCTGATTAGCATTCCGGCTGGCGCAATATCAGGATCGTTGGCATCATATTTTGTAAAATCATAGTTACCGGTTTCATAAAATGCCGCACCACCAAAAGCATCAATAACTCCAAAATTGGCGTCCAATCCCATTGGCCTGGGTAAAGAATTAAGCAAACTTTCGAAATCAGCTAAGGTTTTGCATGTTTGCAGAGCAAGTTTCATCACTACTCCTTCCTGATCCATAAATTGAGCAGTATCGCCGATATTATTGTTATAAGCTGCTGAATTGATGATGGCAAATCCGGTTTCGTTAAATCCACCCCAAACCATTTTCTCCCATTCATCGTTTCCGTCAACCAGGCCTAAATACTTATATTTGCCGTCGCTAAAGATAACCAATGAGTTTTGCATCGTTTCGGTATCACGATTCTTAAACAAAATTGGTTTCCCGTCACTCGTATATTTGCCTGCAATCAGAAATGTTGTGCAAGGATAAACAGGCCCTGCAAAAATGAGCATGCAGAAGGTAATTAATTGATAATACATTGTTTTCATGGATTACAGCGTTATTGATTTTTTTTGTCTGATAATTTTCAATGGCTGGGCTTGTATTTCCCGTTAAAGTTATTTCTTATTTTCAGGTCAGCACTATTCTGCAAGCTCAAAGAAATTAATCCGAAATTTGATCAGGCAAAAACTTTTAGAAATTTCAAAAGAGTTCTTATAACCGACTTAAATCCTTTTCTGTACAGGAGTGAGACAGGTAAAGTGCACCCGAAAAATTCGTGGAAATGGAAGAACCATGTATCTTTGCTGCGTTAAAGTCTCATAGCTGGTTTCCATCAATACCTAAACTTCTCCTTGCAAATTCCACAATTTCATTCATTGCTTCCGTGGCCTCCCTGAACATCGGCGCCAGTAAAGGGTAGCAATGCACCATCCCTTTGCCAGCCCTGAATGTTATATCAACACCGGAGTCTTTTGCTTTTTTATAGAATTTCTCTCCGTCTTCATACAATTCATCATCCATGGCCGAATTGATAAATATTGGCGGTAAACCATGTAAATTCCCAAATAGAGGAGAGATCAATGGATTTCGCCCATCGTCAGCGCCAATGTAATATTTGCTGAAAACAGTCCACGAATCAACAGGCGCCGGTGATACACGGTTTTTTGTCCTGTATGAATCGCTTGAACAGGTAAGGTCGGTCCATGGCGAAATGGCGATGGCTGCTGCAGGATAAACGATATTCCGGTCTTTAAGGGCAAGCAGCGTGGCAAGGCAGAGTCCTCCTCCTGCCGACTCTCCGGCAAAAAGTATATTTTTGGGCTTGTATCCGTTGGATAGAAGCCATTCGTAAGCTATCAACGAATCCTCAACTGCAGCGGGAAAAGGGTTTTCAGGGGCAAGCCGGTATTCAAACACCAGGTTCGCAATTCCGCTGTAAACAGCAAATTTCGAAATTAATCCCCGATGGTCGTTACATGAACCGGAAACATAACCTCCCCCGTGAAAATAGAGAATAACCCTCTCTGGGTCAGAACCTTGGGGTATAAGCCACTCACATTCCATTCCCCCGATTATCTGCTTATTAACTGTTATCCTTTCAGGAATCTTACCAAATCGTCTTGCTCCTTTTTCGCATCTTTCTCTGAAACCGGTGATAGAGGTGTCAAAATCAAAAACTTCTTTCTTCAGTTTTCCCCTCAACAGGTGTCCATTCCTTAGCATTAAGTTGAAAAAACTACTATTAAAACTCATATTTATATTACTTTTTGCTGACGATGTGATTTCGGCTAATATACTGATGCTGATGGATAAGAGAATGCGTTGTGATGAACTGTGCCACCGTCTATTCCTCAACAAATTAACATTATGAACCGGCACAGTCCCTGGATCAACATAAAATCCGGAAGATCATATACCGCTGGTGACAGGCTATTATAGCTTTTTAATCATCTCATATTGTTTCCCCGTTACCTCAATATTTTTCTTTTTCATAAAGCCCACAACTGAATTGCAGGAAATTTCCGTATTTAATAATTTGGTTTTTGTAATCTTGTTGTGTTTTGTCGCTTCATGAAGCAATAATGAAGCTATTCCTTTTCTTCTAAATGCCTTATCAACAGCAATTTGAGTAATATCTCCGGTATTGGGTTCAAACACGCAATACCCCACAATTTTCCTGTCAACAAATGCCCCCAGGCTGATAAAATCGCCGATTACCCGATGGATGGATTCAAAACTGTTCTGCCACGACGGATAAAAATCCCAAAACGATGATACGGAATGGTAATTTTCAATATCAATTTTTTCAACAGAACATTGAATTTCAGTGTTTATAATTTCATTTTTAAGCTCTTCATTTTTCCACACAAAGTAGTTAAACTCCCGGGTTACTTCAAAACCAATATTTCGATACACTGAAATTGCCTTTGTGTTATGCTGCAATACTTCCAGCAGATAATGACTGATACTTTCCGCTTTTAAAAAGGGGATTGAATAATTGAATATTTCCGTTGCCAATCCCTTTCCTCTGTAATCTTTTAAAGTTCCGGTTCCTGTATCATAGGCCATTTTTATCCCGTTGAAAATCCCGATTCCATTCAGCGTAAATGAAACAATATCTCCACCCTCAAAAGCAGCAAAAGATAAACAGGGATCAAAACCACGTCTTTTCAACATCGTTCTGAGTTCCTCAGCATTTATCTGAATATCGTAATCAGCAAATGCCTGGCGAAATGCCCTGATTATTGTTTCAAAGTCAATTTTTTCAAGCGATTTTATTTCCATTATTTTGTCTTATTGAATTTACAATCAACCTTTTGTCATTTGCAGCAGTGAGGAATTTAGAAATACAAACCGAAAGCCGGGTATAAATTTTACCATAAACATATCTGCGTTAATTGTTGGCGTTAAGGCCCGAATGTGCAGTGTGTTATTTCGTTTATTACGCTTCCCGTTAGTCTTATAGGTCTTTTCTAAGGTAAATCATATCAACGAGTTGTATGTCGCCTTCGAAGATAGGATGGTTATAATTGTCCGTAAAAAAATTCTTCAAACGATGTGACTTTTCAAATCCGCATCCTTCATAAAACGACAGGATTGCCGGCGTCTCGCCAGTTCCGACAAGCATTGTTTTGTAATGGTTTTTGTAATAATCTGAAGCATATTTTATCAGAGCACTGGCATATCCTCTACCCTGATAATTTTTGAAGGTTGCTATATTTTTCAATTCACAGGTATCCTGATCTATCTCTACAATAACGCAAACACTCCTCAGGTCATCATCATACAGTGCAAACATGTCGCCGTTTTCCAGATATTTGTCAATCATATCCTCCTGCTCGTCTGCCAATAGCAATAAATCAAGGTATTGCTTTTTATTACTGGTAATTTTTTCCACTCTCATTGCTTTCTCATTTTTTCAGAAATACTCGTCGAAATCATTTTAGCATACCGCGTTTATAGTCAAATTGTATTACAATCCGGTTTCTGCTGCAAGCTTGTGTATTGCTTCAGTTGAAAGTTTCGGAGTGATTCGCTGCCAGCCTGCACACTGGCGGTGAGGCAACAACAGCACCCCTTATTGATTTTTTAAAAAAATGTTGTCAAACACTATTAATCCATCTCACCGGAGAACCGGTCAGGAGTTCAACACCGGAATCCCGGTCTGAGCTTGTATCCGACAGGCAGGGAGGAACAAATTCACCATTACTGCCAGTGCAGAACGTCAGATGCGCCCGCGTTTAAGTCATGTTTGTTTTGTACAGTTGTTTTTCTTTTCCTTTTCAAATTCAATTAACTCAATCGGGGCGCCGTTATAAAGGATCATTGCAACTCTGGTTCCTTCAACCGGCGAATTCGGAGGTGTAAGAATATTGAAGTCTCGCCTCGATAGTTCAACATCCAGATTATCCACTTCAAAGGCTATATGAGGAACCAATTTTATCAGATCATTAACAGGACTATCATTCTCAAACCGCATCCATTCAATTCCGTATGGACTTGTATTAAAACCGGAAACATAAAATTTAAATTGAGGAATATATCTTTCTGCTTCAAAAACCTTATCCGTAGGAATTGCCATATGATGATATCTCCAACCCCATTCTGATGTTGCCAATGGAGGTTCATTATCTTGTCTTTTTATATTCATGATTGGATGTGTATGTATTCCTTCACAGTTGCACACAAAACCGCCTTAAACAGCGGCCGCCCGGAAGATTCCCGAAAATGGACGAGGTATGTCCAGCAACTGCGGTTTAAGTCTTATTAGTAAGATGGATTAATGCTTTTCAGTCAGCTCTATAAGGCTCAACATGTACGATGATATGTGTCCGTTCCCCAAATCTTTTCCTTACAGTTATCTCAATCTCTGTTGCAATTTGATGAGATAATTCAACTGTCATGTTTTTATCAACTTTTATATGAACTTCAACTGAAATTATTGCTCCTATTTTGCGGGTTTTTAAATTATGAAAATATTCAACACCTTCTGTTCCTTTTATGATTTCTTCAAGTTCTTTTTCTGTTGTTTCAGGGAGCGAACTATCAAGTAGTTCATCAATGCTCGGTTTTGCAATATCCCAGGCAACTTTTAGAACAAAAAAGCTCACAATTACACCGGCAATCGGGTCAAGGATACGCCAGCTTTCTCCTAATAGTATTGCCCCAGAAATTCCCAATGCTGTGCCAATCGAAGAAAATGCATCTGACCTGTGATGCCATGCATTGGCAATCATCGCTTGACTATTCAGTTTTTTTCCTTCAATTTTTGTGTACCAAAAAAGTCCTTCTTTAGAAACAATTGAAATAAGTGCAGCATAAAAAGCAATAACTCCCGGTTGTTCAATCAATTCTCCATTTAGTGAATCAATTATTTTACCAGCCCCTGTAATCAAAATTCCTAACCCTACAATTATCAGGGCAAAACTAATCAGCATAGTGGCAAAAGTCTCGAACTTACCATGTCCGTAATGATGCCCTTTGTCTTTTTCTTTTCCGGAAACTTTTATGAAAACAATTACAATCACATCGGTTATAAAATCAGACAGAGAGTGAATCCCGTCAGCTATCATAGCTGTACTATGCCCGACAACTCCTGCAATTATTTTAGCTATTGTTAATACGAAATTTATGAATGAACCCTGAAGAGTTATATTCCTTATCTGTTTTATTCTTTCATCGTTTACCATATTAAAAATTTGGGATATAGTTTATGTTAGTTATATACACCCGGCACTGGATTAAATCCCTGTTTAGTTATTTGGGAGCAGCTGCAGATTCATCAAAACTGCCAGCACAGTCCATCATTTGCGGCTTAGTTTAAGTTCAATTTGTTAGCAGGTCTTATTGTGCTTTTTCGTGTCTTAAATATTGAATCCATTGTTTTTCCAGGGTGTGTTGTGGCAACCCGTATATGGTTTCAATATTTTCAGGCTCTTTTATCAGTAAAACCAATTTGTCAATACCATAAGTAACAACAAGGAATTCAACAATCGTAACCGAAAGTGCATAACCGTTCATGTTGCCAAATTCGATATCCGACACGGTTGCAAGCTGTGTCCATGTTGGCGGTGTCATTCCTGTCAGGTTTGATTCTGCCATATTTCGAATGCGATCATTTATCTGACCTGCTTCGTATTGTGCATATCCTTCGGCAAGCCATCTTGGTAACCCGGTAAAGCCTTTATCTCCACGTGCATAAGAAACCGCAATGTGTGCAAACTCATGGACAATCACTTGCATAAGAGATGCGTAGGTATGAATACTCCCCGGATTCAATGGTGATACCATCATTAGTTCCTCTCCATTCATCATGCCGCCAACACACCAGTCTGGTGCATCCGGATAATTAATTGCGAGATGATAGGTCTTAATATCCGGATAGATTTTCACATTGATTTTTTTGTCAATTTGTATTCCTAACTGATTTGTAATTCTGGAATAATTATTCTCTAAAGTTTTTGCCAGTGTATCCAAAACTTTAATGTCGCCACTGGTTGAATAAAACCTGAAATGCTGACTCTCTTTTGCTAAATTCAGGGAGTCTGAATTTTGCCCGGCCAGTTGTGGTGTTGCTAAACACACAAAAATTACCAGTGAAAGCGTGTTCAAAACGACAAGTCTTAATTTCATTCTCATTTTTTGTAGATTTATTGGTTTTTAAAACTATTCCTCTGACGGCCAATTGTAATTTAGCCCGTGTTAGCGGGTCGATGTTTTTTGTCAACTAAAGCTTTTTTCTCTCGTCCCATTCTCGTTTTAGCATTGCAAATTGAAATTCACTTCCCCATTTTCCTTTAAAGAAAATATTTTCAATAAAGTAACCTTCTTGTCTAAATCCTATGCTTTTCAAAAGGTTAATTGAAGCAATATTTTCTGAGTCCGTAATTTCAACTACTCTGTGTATTTTTTTTGTGTCAAACAGAAAAGTCAAAACTCCAATTAGAACTTCTTTTGCGAAACCTTTTTTTTGTTCGAGATGAGAAATTGTTATTCCGATTTCTGCATTTCTCATGTCGTTTTGGTCAAGTTTAATTGCACAGTCGCCAATAATTTGTCTCGTTACTTTATGTTCGATGCCATACTGTACCCATTCTCCTGCTTTTCCAAAATGTTTTGTTGAGTTGTCTTTAATAAATTCTTCGGTTTGTTCAATTGTCATAACTTCAAAACCTTGATATTTTGTAACTTCTGGATTAGAACGATAAATATGAAAGTGAGATAAGTCAGATAATTCGAGGTGTCGAATTATAAGCCGTTTCGTTTCTATATTTACTATTTCCATTGTCTAAATCTCTTCTGTTTTTGATTTCTAAGGTTGTCATTTACAATGCCCAACGTTCCGCAGCTATGCCCAGTAGCCGTTTTGCGGGGTTTGTCACTGTCCAAAGGTACAATGTTTCTGCGGGGTACGCTGTTTCAAATTGTTCATTCATAGGCTATTGGGCATAGATGCTGTTATGTGTAGGTTGCTATTACCATAGATTTATGAATAATCACAACTTAAATATGCTACTAAGTCAATAATCTTATAAATTCTTTGCCCATTTCTGTTAGATATATAGAAGGAGGGCTTGAATCTTCTGTCGTTATACTAACCAATTTATCATTATAATCCGAAAGACCACCTTCTGAAGTTATTAAACCTTTGTTTTCTAAGTCTGTGACATAATACTTAAATTGGTATTTTTCAATTTCACGAATTGTAGTAACTTTTTGAAATATTTCCAATAAACTTTCAAATTTATCAATTTGAACAAGTGCGGTTTCATTATTAGCAATGAATCTCAAAATTTCAAACTGAGTTGGTTTTATTGATAAAAGAATGTCCATTATAATACTATGTCTATCATTCTCCAAATCCTTAGGGTTCAGTAAACCAGAAATATAAATACTGGCGAGAACACGAATCTTTTCAGTTTGGCTAGTTCTACGTGCTTGAGTAAAAACATTAATAGTCAAGTCATAGAATTCCTCACTTTCAAGGTAATGTTTATTTATCAATTGCTCATCAATAATTGACAATCTATCGCTAATTTCTTTTACAAGACGATTAATACGATTTTGCTGGATTCTTGAATGGTAGTCGAAGAATAATTCATTTAGAAGTGAGCCCACATATGGTATAGCTCCAATTATAGATTTTAAAGATGAAATCGCCAATTCTTGCTTATTAAGTTCCATTTCGCATTTCTAATAAAAAAACAATAAATTGTTATTCGATTTTCTCAACTTACACATAACGGGAATGTACATGAGGCGTGGCGGGATGCGTAGCGATGTCGTATCGTAAAAGATAATGTTGATGCGGGTTACGTCGCTCAAACCTCCTGTATCGCCCGCCATGCCTTATGTACAATATTATAGCCAGTAATTTTTTCATCTTGATTCAGGGAGATATCCCCAATTAATTAATTCAGTCTTGTCCTGTATAGCTCTTAATCCTCCGTCACGTAGTAGTATCAATCTGTTGGAAATATCAATTACATTTCTGTAGTCATGGTCGGTCAATATTATCCCAATGTTTTGTGAGCAATTTTTTAGCATTATTTTAATCTTCTCAATGATTAATGGAGATACCCCATTGAAAGGCTCATCTAATAAAACAAACTTTGTCGATAAATTCAGTAATAATTTAATCTCAAAATATCTCAGTTCTCCCCCTGATAAATTTTCTATTTTTGAATATCTTACTTTCTCAAGCATTTCTTCACCCGTGAAAAATTTATTTGCCTTTTTACCAAGATATAATTTTGAAACTCCTTCTAATGTCAATTGTTTGGGAATAAAATCTTCCTGTGGAAGAAATGTCAATAAACCAGATGTCAGATATGGCCTATCATAAACTTTTCCATTTATTTTAATGAAACTGTTCTCAGCTTTTAATGTACCAAATAATATTTTTAGCAGTGTTGATTTTCCCGTGCCATTTCTGCCCAAAATTCCAATTATATCTCCAGTTTGACACTTTAAATATATATCTGTCAGAATTTGTTTGACATCAAATGACTTTATTACGCTATCAATCTCAAGTATATCAGACATGGATCAAAATCAAAATAGAAATCCCAATAAGCGTGTTAATCACTACGCTGAATGAGATAAGAGACTTCTTTGAAAGTCCTAAATTGTAGAAAAAATAATATTGATTATTTTTTGATAATTCAATATATAATATCCCTATCACGATTCCTCCTGTCAAAAATGCCAAAGGAAATATTTGCAAAAATATTGGAAAAATTATTACGGAAATAGCTGTCGAGAATCCGAGATTAATCAGTAATAGCACCTTATAAAAGACTAAGCAAATTTTTAATTTTCTTATCATCTATCAGCGAGTTTTTTTTCATTTTATTGGCCATAACGTTTGCGGCTATATGCAGTAAGGGAATGCGGGCTTCATTCCTGTCCGCCAGCTCCGAAGTTTGAGCGGGGTAGGCCTATTGAATTACCATTGAAACCCTTATTGCATATAGCATTGTTGTTATGTGGCGTATTATTATTAACACTAATGGCAAAAATTATTTATAATGCCTATTTGATAATGCTTGTTTCATGCAGAGATTACAAACTATATATCTATTATGCCCATTATTATCTTTAAGACCAGGCGGATGACTTAATTGCTTACCTAAATCAATTTCAAATTCATGAAGTTTATTATTTGGTAAAGTTAAAACCTCACTTGGTGAAAAGCCTGATAATATCGCACCACAAAAACTACATATTAAAACAACAGAAGGTTCTGATTTGATTTGTTTGTCAATATTTTTATTTTGAGTTGCCCCTGCTATAATAAGTAATTTCTTTATTTCATCATTATCATTATTGATTGCCCAATCTAAGGCTGTGTCACCGTTCTTATTTACATTATTAACATCAATGCCATTTTTAATTAGCAAATCAGCGATTTCATAACCAAACTCTTTATTATATACTGTATAGTAAAGCGGAGTACAACCATCATCATCAATTAAATCCACTTTAGCTCCTTTGTTGATTAGTATTTCTGCAACACCTCCATTACCAAAAAAGCAAACATTAAATAATGCAGATTGTTTCAGATATCTTTCTATTGCATTAATATCAACACCTTCCTCAATAAGTAATTTAACTATTTCTACGCTATTTTCATTTGATATACAAGAAAATAACGGTGTTTTTCCTTGGTCATCTTTTATACTAACATCAGCACCATTGTCGATAAGTAATTTAACGATTTCCTTCGATCCATGTCCACATGCATAGAATAAAGGGGTTTGGTTTTCGTAAGCCCTTATATTAATTTCAGCTCCATTTTTCAAAAGTAATTCAACGATTTCTACATATTTGAATGAACTAAATAATGGAGTATAACCTTGGTCATTTATTATATTAATAATAGCACCATTGTTAATAAGCAATTCTACAATTTCCTTATAGCCCTTTTTAACAGCAACATGTAATGGCGTATCATTAAAATCAGAATGTTTACGATAATTAATATCGGCACATATTCCAAATAACGGCTTTTTTAAATACTTTTTCACACTCTTTAATGAGCCAATTTCACATGATCTATAAAGTTTCTCATTCCTTTTGTTCATATAGAAAGTATAAGTGTTTATATTTTTATGCCACATAACGTTTACGTGTATGAGTAGTGGCGGACTTCGGAGCACTTCACTGTCAAATTATACTGAACTTGATGCGAGGTAGGATGCTAAATATCGCTACAATCCCCGCCATTACTTATACACGATGTTGGGTGCAGTACTTCTTCTGGTTCTTCAACAATAAATAATCTTGGTTGCATTTCAATTAGTTTTACTCTTTTCCTTGCAAGTTCGCAGTATTCATGGCTTATGTCAATCCCAATGTAATTTCTACCCATTTCTGCTGCCACTCTTGCTGTTGTTCCACTTCCACTCATTGGGTCTAATACAATATCACCTTGATTTGTCCATGAAATAATATGGTCTCTTACTAATTGACATGGAAAAGGGGCAGGATGCCCTTTTGCCTCTTGGTCTTCTTGTTTTTTTCCAACAACATACTCCCAAATATTCCCTTTAATTTTTTTGTCTTTAACTGGCTTTGCCATTTTTTCTCTGGTCTGTTCGTTTTTAGAGAAGTTTTTGTAAGTCGTTCCGTTAAGCTCTAAACCTGCATGTAAACAATCAACCATCAATGGATTATGTGTTTTAACAGTTCCTTTACTAAACACAAACATAAACTCAAATTCGTTATTATATCGTTTGCGATAGATTTGAGGAATTGGATTCGCCTTCTTAAATATCATTGTATCGTGAAGATTAAAGCCAATTTCCTGAAAATATAATGCTTGCTTAAAACTTGTTCCTGTTTCGTTGCCGTTAATCGTTGCATCATTAACAACCCAAACTACTATGCCCCCTTGTTTTGTAACTCTGTAAAGTTCTTTTGCAATATCTTCAAAAGGGAAAACAAATCCTTTGTAATTCCGCAAATCGTCATAAGGCGGTGAAGTAACTGTAAGGTCAATTACATTGTCGTCAAACTTTCGCATAACTTCAACACAATTACCTTCTACTATTTTATTTAAATATTTGTCCATGTTATATTTCCTTATTTTAATGTAAACAAACCATTGTCCGAAATTGCATTGATTGTTTTAATTCTGCTTTCAATTTTGTGAACTTTTATAAGTTCCTTCAATGCCTCTTTATGGGTCATTCGCATTATTTTTTCTCTTTCTTGGGCTAAAAATGTTAGTGCTTCTTCTTTTGCAATTGAAATACTCTCAGTTGCTACTCCTTTTTCGATATCCCATATTGGTTGGATTTTCTTTGAAAAAGAAAGAATTGTTTTGTTGACCGCCAACCAGTAATCAGTAGCATTTTTAGAGGGATTTAGAGCTTTTATCGTTTCAAATATTTTCTTTAAAAGTTGCTGTGCTTTTACTTGTCCTTCAACTTGCGAATATGAAAGAAGTAATGCTAAATGTGAATATGTAAAAATACACACATTTTGTGTTGTAGCTTGCTGATAAATTTGACTTGAAGAGGTTGGCAGTTGATATATTGGACAAACCACCATTGCATAAGGTTTCCCACGTTTCCAGCCGTGCATAGCTTGCACTTTAAAGTCTTTTTGATTTTTAGCAGTCCTACTAAGTCTAAATGCCTTTGCGTCTGCAACAAAGCTGTAATCTTTAGCGAAAGCCTCAACATCTGCGGCATCTGTGCTCTCTCTTTTAACACTAAACTTTTTAGTCCTAATGAAGAATAAGCTAAAGAAAGCAAACAATCTGTGTATTTTGAGTAAAGTTTTTCTTCACTCGTGTCGTGTCCATAACTTTCAGGAATATTACCACAAAGACGTAAATGGTCAATCAAAGAAGATATTCCATTTTTTTTGATTTCTGTTTCTAATTCCTTTTCTAATTTGTCGGAGTCATCTCCAAAATTACCACTCAAATTTCGGATTTCTTCAATCCAATATTGTCTGTTTTTTATCGCTTTATCTGTTATTATTTTTTTCATCAAAATGTCCTATTTTTTTGCAAAGGTACTTAAAATCCTTCTATCCTTATTTTTTAGTTTTCAAAAGTTACTAACGAACTTGCAGTCTGTCTGTCTCTTAGTATTGCACCCAACGTTTAGTGTATGATTTCGTAAGGGAATGCGGGCTTCAAACCTATCAAATTACCACCCAAAATTGATGCGGGTGATGCCGCTCGAAAACCTCTGAAACCCTTATGAATTATACACATTGTTAGCGTTTCGTGCATTTTATGTTATGTACATTTTAATCATTTATCTATTATTATAATCTGTTTTGCATCATTACTATTTGCTAATTTGATGTATTCTTCAATTTCTTCTTTTGTTGAGGATGCAGGAACCTCTATCTGCCAATTGTTTTTACCTTTTATTACTATCTTTTTTCCCTGCTTACTTTTCAGGAAAGTGAATAATGCATTTATAACAGTTATTAGGATATTTGAACCAATAACAAGAATCTCAGGTGTCATTAAATCAAAGCCTAATCCATTTTGTGGATACGAACAGGTTAGTCCTTCACGTTCAAGATGGTTTGGCAATGAATTGTCTTCCATCTCTTTATAATATATTTCAATTTTATTACTCATAATTATTATAATTTAAACCTTTTCCAAGGCAATATCAAAAATCTTTATCTCAGGTATAGTATGGATTTCTTTTAAATCATTTGTGAAAAAATCAATTATTTTTGAAAACCTTTCCTCACTGGTATTTGAGGGTTTGCTTCTACGATAGATTATTTTATTGCACAAATCGGTCACCAAGTAATGTGAAATAATACTACTTAATAAAAGTGAATTTTGTTGAATGTTCTCATTAGAATTATTTGGCAACTTCAATATAGTGGCGGCTTTAATATCAGCATCAATTTCAATTTGTAATTTTTCAGAAGGTGATATCTCATATTTATGATAGTTATTCAAATGGCCTAATAAAATATGATTGTATTCATGTGATAAAATAAACATTTGTAAATAATTATTGATTAAGTCACTAAGATAAATATGAGAAGGCTCCAAATTAAGAGATGAAGGTAATTCTCCTTCGAAATCATTAATAAAAAATTTAGCTCCCATAATAATTCTATCTGCAGCTTCTTCGTAGGATATTTGAGGTGTTTTTGTTTTTGTGGAACTAAATTTACTAGCTTTCACTATTGTCTGGAATGTACCTGACAATAAATCATTATACCACTGACTGAAGCAAACTAAAGAGCCTTGAGTGGTTAGAATAGCCTTAGGGCCTTCTTTTACTTGAGGTAGATATACCAATGGTATGCTTTTGATTTTATCAAACTCATCCTTTGAATATTTTTTGATTAAAATAAGTCTTATCCATCTGTGATATAAATAATTAGCAGTTATTTTATTGATTCTTTGTCTATTTTGACCAAGAGTCTCCATAAATCCATCAGAATCAAATTTACTTTCTCGAAAAGAAAGCTCAGTGATTACATTTGGACCTAGTGTTTCTAAAGCATGAAAATCAAGAAAATCTTTAAGTGAATAAAAAAAAGAATCATCCTGATTGTTTTGATTTTTCTCAAAAAATTGTTTGTACTTTTTATATGAGCTTGATTCTGTATTCATATCAATTTTGATTATTGAACTTAGGGCCTCTCAACTGCATGAACGCTAACGTAAAGCATTTTATTCATCGTTTTCAAGGCAAAAGTAGCCAAAAAGTGGGA